>CBIHNI010000010.1:0-159217 GCA_966211455.1 uncultured Bdellovibrio sp. | reverse complement strand
AGAGACGAAAATCTCGTCAAGCAGAATAAAATATTATTTTCCGTCACTCGCTGCATCCGGTCACCGATGCGGTGAATTACCGATTCAGCATCCGGTCACCGACGCGGTGGTGAATTATAAATCCAGCACCTAGCTGCCGAAGCGGTGGTGTGCCACCACTCCCGCGCGCAATCTCCGAAGCGGTGGTGAGCCGGCACTCCCGCGCCCGGTCACCGGAGCTGCGAATCACGTATCCTGCACGCGGCCGCCCGAGCGATTGTCGAGCGGCGCTATGGTGAGCTGTCCACTGAAGCCCCACTCACCTAACCCGCCCGCCGGCGCACCTGACCTCATATCAACCAGTTACATTGACCCGCCCATCCAGGTGCCCCTTTGTCGCCCCTGTTAAAAACTTTGACAGGGCCACCAAAGGTCGACGCAAAAATTTCTCCTGATTCCAAGCGTTTAATCGCAAATTGTGAAGGCCCCAGACAGACCACCCACAGCACGATTCTTGAAGGAACCCCAGACATGCAGAATTTACGTTGGTTCAAGCGCATGATCATCTGCCTGATTTTGGCCTTAGTTTTGGGGTTGGCCCTCAGTGGAAACGCCTTTGCGCAAGGTCAACCAACGGCCACCGCACAACCCACGCTTTCGACCCGCATCCCCGCTCCGACGAGCTTGAAAAATAGCATCGAAGGCAGTTGGAAAATTCAGCTCTCGCAAAAACAATATCAAGACCCCGTGAACCAACGTCAGCAAACCGAATTCCGCCTGCTCGCCGATCTTCGCTACGAGCCGCTGGAGAATATCTATTTCCTGTTGGGACCGAAGTTCACCTACACGAACGGCTACGTGCAAACGCAAGAATCGCAAAGCGCTTCCAAGTCCGAACTTGGCGTGCGCGAGGCTTCGATCAACCTGAGTCTAGCCCATTTCACCGCGGCGGCCGGCGCTTTGGATCAGACGAAAATGCACCCCGGCCTTTTGCTGGAAGACCAAACATTTCCGGCCCTGTCCGTGATGGCGCATTCGGATCTGCAGGCCAATTGGGTTTTCATCGGCGGTTTGGAACGAGCCATCCCCACCACCAGCAGCCTCTCGACGCAAACTCGTGATGCCGAGAAAACTCCGGGATTCAGCTCGGCTTTCTTGAGCTTGAGAGCGCAAAAGATGCGGATCGATCTGGATCTGCGCATGGGCGCTTACGGATTTGAAAACCTGCCGCTTTCGGTTTCGAATAAATCGATCCTGCTTGGAAACACACCGCAGGCATCGACCACCGCAGGCACAGACGCGAAATTCAACTCGGAATTCAACGGTCCATTTGCCTCGCTGTACTCGCGCGCGCGCCTGACCCGCCGGATTGCGATCGGCGGACAGTTCGAGTGGATCCAAAACGATCAGGCCCCCGCAACCCTCAATCAAGGTCTGCGCGCCAAGGGCTTCACCGATCTGGGTGTCAGCCGCGATTTCGAGATTTCACCTTTCTATGAATATTTCCGCATCGAGCCTGACGCGACGGTCGCGCTTTACAACTCGGATTTGCTTGGCACGAATCGCGTCGGTTACCGCACGGGACTTTCGCTGACCTACAAGCGAACTTTGAAAGTTTCAGTTTCCGGTGGCGAACGTGATGCCGTTTTCGTCAGCCCCTTCCAACAACGAGAAAAAACTTTGAACCTTCGACTGGAGACTTTGGATGTTGCCATCTAAGCTTGCTCATCTCCTGACCACGGCCTTGGTTCTGATGGGAACCGTCGCCTGCTCGCTGCCAAAGCCAGAGCCTAGGGACTCTGCGGCTTTTGAAGCCGGCACTTTCTATGTCGAAAAATCTCAGGTCGATCAGACCGAGTCGAGCTTGCACGCCGAAATTTCCTTACCCGTGGCAAAGACCTACAGCTTCAAAGTCTGCCTGAAAGATCAAGCCTACGGAAAAGATATTCAGAATCACGAATTCGAAGTTCAGGGCGGCGAAAGCCCGCGGACTTTGGTGACCGACAATGCCGGTTGCCTGAAGTGGAATGAAAAAATCAGTTACAACCACCTGGCGCCGGCCAAATGGGTTGAAGTCTTGCGCACGATCAAAGCTCACGGCAGCCATCAGGGTCAGCGTCTCGCCTCTTTTGCCTTGAACCCTTGGGAAGACCAGGGCCTTTCGCTTTTGGATAAAAAAGTCGAAAACCTGGTGAAAAGCGCGGACGCTTCGCAGGCTTTGAATAGTTCGACCGAAAAAGGTCTTTGGCTTGATGATCTTCGTCTGACCATTTCGGAAAAAAATCCGGGCTCCCTGCTTGCGGTCGAGATGCGTTCGCAGGCTTCTTTCTCGGTCACCAAGGCCGACGGCAAAACCGCGCAAGAAGTGATCTCTCGTGGCGAGTTCGATGTGGAATTCACTTTGATCAACGTGGTTTTAAAAGATCAATCCGAAATCCGCAAAGTTCTTGGCAAAGCAGGTCCGGTGCCGGCACAGGTCAGCGGCGGCTATTTGGTTTTAAAACAAGAAGTGCAGATGCCTTTATCCGAAGTCTGCACTTATGGACAAATGTTGATGGCGGTGAAGCTCACGCCCAAAGCCAAAGATCTGAAGCTGTCGCCGTTTGAAGGAATTTATGCCAATATCGGCGAGTGCGATCAGCTGAAGGGAAGCTTCTTTGCGCGTTTGAAGACCCCGCTTTCCACCCAAACCGAAGGCCCGAAAAATATCGAAAGCTTTCTCGATCCCGAGAAGGCCTCCACCGTCGTTGTCTCCGGCATCAACGGTTCTTCTTCGCCCGAAGTCTTGACGGGACCGGGAACCAGCCCTGCGAATAGCGCAACCCCGATGGCTTCCGCCAAAGTCATCGTCAAAGACCCATTGACCTTCGCGAACATCGGTTTTGGCGGGCAGAATTCTTTCCAACGTGAAAAAATCTTCTCGATCACCGCTTGCCTGCAGACGCCGATCGATTCAAAGGCTTTGCGCTCGCAAGACTTTATCGTTCACAAGGTCAATGGCCAAACGGAAACCAGAACCTCACTCAATTCCGGATGCATCACGTGGGACGATTCGATCTCTTTTCATTACATGGAAAAAGAGTGCTGGCTCACGAAAACGTTCCGCATTGAAAATGCGCTTTTGAAAATGAACGAGACCCTGACCCTGGAAATCAATCCTTGGGACGAAAGCGCTTCGAGTGTCCGCGATGCCCGCAAAGGACGAAAGAATCTTGAATGCGTGCAAGAGCGCCCGGTGATCGTGATCAACTCTTACGACTTTGATACACGCGCGACTTCGTATCCGATCGACGAGCTTTTAGGCATCAAAGTGCAGCGCCAAGGAATCTTGCGTCTCACCGCCCGCATCCGGCGCCCGACTTTGAAATCAGCCGTCGGCAATGAAGAGGCGTGGCTGCCGGCGGGGCAATACCGCCTGCGTTGGGCGATCGTGGATAACAAAGTGAAAGACTTCACCAAGGCTTCGGGTTCGATTTATCAGGCCGAAGAGAAAGTGGTACGCCTGGAAGCCGGTGGTACGACTTCAGAAAATCTCACCTTTGAAACCGTGAATCTGAAATCTTTAGGCGAGCTCAATCAGATCTTAATCGAAATCGAACCTTTGCAAAATAATGACAATATCGCTGCGGAAACTTACCGTGGCTCGATCCTTTTGTCGGATCGCAAAGAGCAAGGCAATTTGGAGCCGATGTCACTGCGATCCGGTTCCGTGATCAAATCTCTGATCGTGCAGCTCAAAGAAGATCAGGCCCGCCAGCTGGAGGCGCGCCGAAAGATGTCGGACAAGAAATTCTTGGCCCTGACCGGGAATCTGCAGCTTTTGAATCTCAACCAAGAAAACGAGACCGCGTCCTTGCGTCAAGGCCTGGCCGCCCCGAATGCCTGGATGCCAAACACGCCTGAAACCGTGAAATCGATGGCCCCCATCGCCACCGATGTTTTGAAAACTTGGATCGAAACCGGGGTTTTAAGCAAAGATCTACGCGAGCGTTTGTGCTCGTATTGGTTCTATGATCACTTGGGCCGCAAAGTTTTCGCGGACAGCAAGATGGCAAAGCGTATGGCTTTTACGCCGACGGATATTTTCCAAAGTGCGCATCAGTGCATGCGCTCGGGAGCTGGCTCTTTCTTTGATATTCAATACCACTATCTTTTGAAACAGGTTTCAAAGCTGGAAGATCTCAACTTTGAAATCGAAGATAAAACGGTCGGTCACAGCTTCTATCTGAATTACTCGGACGATTACACCAAAACTTATTCGACGGATGTGAATGCCGGATTCAATACCACTAAGATCATGCCATTCTTAAGTCCTTTCAGTCTGGGCGGCGGCGTGAAATATTCTTGGTCCTGGAGCCAGCGCGAAGGCTCTGCCAATTCCGCCAATCTGCAAAGTTCAGCAGCCCTGGTGATGGAGAAGTTGAAATTCAAGATGCGTGCGGGCAACTATGAAAAATGTGCGGTGATTCGTCTGAACATCGACAACCTACCCAGCTGGGTGCGTGCTTCGATTCAAGCTTCGCAAAAACCCGAAGACACCCGTCGCGATTTGATGAAAGGGCTTTTGATCTGCCAGGGCGAATTGCAAAATCGCGGTCTGCAGTTTCAGGAGTCTTACACGGTGCTAAGCCAGAAAACTTACGGTGCGCACGTGGTGAATCCGAATTCGGCTTCGGCGCGGGCCTTGTTTATGACCGTGCGGGGAGAAAAGGATCATCAGGATCTAATGAATATGATCGCGGGAAAAATGAAAAATCCAGAAACCGCGAACTCTAAGTTTCAGTCGCAACAAAGCATGCAGCAGAACCTTCTGCCGATCTTTAGCGATTGGATTCCGACTTTGCCGGGCCATCTGATTTCGCCACGTTAAGGCTCTCAAGAAATTTCAGAGATCTCAGACCAAACCAGCTGTAGGACTCCCCATCCACGATCGATCCTTGCAGTCCGAGCTCCAAAAGCTCGGATTTTTTCTTGTGAAAGGGAAAAGGTTCACTGGAAAAAAGAAAATATGTCTCGCGCAAATCAAAATCCGAAAGCTCGAACTCGGGATATCTCTTGTCGCTATCGACCAGATACTTTTCCGCTCCCAACGTCTCCAGCATCGACGAGATAAAGCTTCCTTTCGCGACTCGCATCCACGGCTTTTTCCAAATGACGTAAACCAGTTTTTGATAAGACGCTTTCTCTTGTCGCAGATTTTCGAGCTCGGCCGGGATTTTCTTCCAATCCCAAGGGCGACGAAGAGCGTTGATTTTTTCCCAGCGCTGGGCCATTTCCTCTAAGGCGGGCGTTTGCTCGGGTAACACCTGGGCCATCTTGCGGATCTCGCTGGCCACACTTGCAACCGAGGTGACATGTGTCACAAGCACGGGGACCGGCGAATCGTCTCGCATCCAGGGAAGATTCTCTTCTTGATCCAAGATCAGCAGATCCGCCTTGAGCTCTTTTAATTTCTCCCAGCTCAAATCTTTTGTGCCGCCTACCACAGAAATCGATTTCACTTGTGCGGCCGGATGCAGACAGAAGCGCGTGCGCCCCACCACATTGACGCCGCACTCAATCAGCATTTCGGTCCACGAAGGCACCAAAGAGATTACTTTCATAGCATTTTTAGACCAGGAGTGACGAGAGTCGTCAAGGTCCTTGACCCCTTAGGCTCGGGCCTACAAAATCGACTGCCTATGAGCTCCACTTATCACGCGATTCGTTTTTTAAAGAAAGATTCCACCTTCAAACAGGGCGATGTCCTGGTTTTGTTCGGCGAGCTGTTCACACGCGGTTACGCCAACGGACTGGTCGAAGAAGCTGAACGTCGTGGGATGAAAATCATCCGCACCACGGTCGGCCGCCGCGAAAAAGACGGAAGCCTGCGCGCACTGAATGCCGAAGAGATGGCGGCGATCCCAAAACCATTTATCAATGTGCCTTTGGAAGCGGGTTTTGATCTGGAACCGGACGACAATGGCATCACCCCGGTCGAGTCTTTGAAAGACGTGAAGCTTTCCGATTGGGAAGCACACGAGATGAATAAAGCCAGTCTCGAGGTTTCGCGAAGAAAAGGCCGAGAGCGTTTCCAAAAAAATCTGCGCACTTACCTGCAAGAGCTCGAACAGCATATTCCAGCCGGCGCCAACGTTCTTTTCGCGCACCTGATGGCGGGCGGGGTTCCGCGCGCGAAGATCGTGATGCCATTGATGAACCGTGCGGTGAAGGGCTCCGGCGATCGTTACATCGCCAGCGAAAAATTCACTCAATCCAGCATCGGTCAGTTCTGCCTGCAAAGCTTTATGGAAGTCACCGCCGAAACTTTCCAGTTCCTGGTGAATGAAAGCACGACCCTGCGTGAAAAGCTGCAAAAGCAAGGCAGCAAAGTGTCTTACGTGGCTTACGGTTACCACGGCACCGAAGTGCTGATGGGAAATAACTATGTTTGGCAAAGCTACTCGCCTTACGTGCAAGGCTGGGCGAAGATTCGTCTCGAGAATTACTCGCGCGAGTTTTCACACAAAGGGATTAAAACCTGCGTTTACAACTGTCCGGAGATTTTGACCAACTCGAGCGCGATCTTCTCTGGCGTCGAAGTTTCTTTGTACCCGCTTTTGGGCGCACTCCGCAAAGAGGGCTCGGATTCCAAACGGGCGCAAACGATGATCGACGAAAGCTTGGCGCTCTTAAAGCCCGAGACGAAGCTGGATGATGTTTTGAATTTCACCAAAAGCTATCTGATGTCCGATCTGATTCGCGCTCACTGCGTGTTTGAAAAATGGCCGCAGCACAGTTCGAAAGATCAGATGGAAACCATGCTAAAAGCTTCAGATCATATGCAAGAGCTGCACAAAGATCCAAAGCAGCTGATGACCTTCGGGCTCAGCGAAGTTGTGATCGAAGCCTGCGGTAAGGTCATGCTCGCCGACTGCACAGCTCCCGAAGCTCCCGTGGCTTGGATCAACCACGACGTTATCGCCAAGATCTTCTCCGCTTAATGGGTGTCCAGGCCGGCTCCCCTTGGGAGCATCAAGGACTGCAGTTCTTTGGACTCAGTCTTTCCGGCATTCGCACCAGCCTGACTTTTCCAGCCCTGCAGCTTTGCTTTGATGTGGCCCAGGGGCTCCCCTTTGCCGTGCAGATGAAGAAATTCTTTCTGACCCACGGTCATCTGGATCATGCGGCCGGCGTCCCCTACATCATCTCGCAAAAAGCCATGCACAACGAGCCGACACCCGATTTCTACATGCCGGCCTCACTGGTCGAACCGCTGACCGAGATCATGCGCATCTGGGAAAAAATCGAAAAGCATGAATACCGTTTTCATTTCCATCCGGTGAAGGCCGGCGATCGTTACGAGCTCAATCCGCAGCACGATATCCGCATTTTCCCGACCGTCCACCGAATCGAATCCTTCGGCTACACGGTCGTGCATAAAAACAAAAAACTCAAAGCGGAATTCCAGAATTCAAGCGGCGAAGAAATCCGCAAGGCCAAAGAACAAGGCCACAAGGTCGACGAGTGGATCGAATCCCCACTTTTCTCTTTCACCGGCGACACGCAAATCGAATTCTTGGATCTCACCCCAGCGGTGAAAAAGTCCAAAATTCTGTTTGTCGAAGCAACTTATCTGGATGATCGCAAGCCCATCGAGCAAGCCAAGAAATGGGGTCACACCCATTTGGACGAGCTGATCCCGCGCCTGAAAGAAATCGAGAGCGAAAAGATCGTGATCATCCACGTCTCCAGCCGCTACCCAACCAAAAATGCCCTTGAAATATTAAAAGCCAAAATTCCAAAAGAAGACCAGGACCGCGTCGTTCTGTATCCTGGCCGGTAATAGATACAACTCTTTAGTTCCAGTCGTAGAATAAGTCTTCAACACCTTCAGCTGTCGGCGTATCCATATCTTCAATTGTCAGAGTGATTGAGTACATTGCATGTCCATAGTCATCTCTGCAGCTGATTGTGTAATCTCGGTAATATGTTCCTGAATAATACACGCCATTCGTGTTCGCGAAAACATTTCCCCGGTCAGCCACAAGAAGATTGTTTGCAGCATTTACGTTCGTAAAAAGAGATTCGTCTTTATCATCATCCGACCGCCTGCTATTCGAGGAGTTCAGCTTATAGCTTCCTTGCAACTGCTGACTTGGCAGAAAATAGACGCCCGAGTTTGCCGGAAAATCAACGCCGGCATTTTCAAGAATATTTTTTGCGGCCCCGCCCCAGCATTCCTTTTTCGTACTGTCTGTACAGTCCGTCGCAGTCGAAGATCCATAAAAATTAGTTGAAGCAGTTGCTCGTCGGAAGTTATATGGCATGAAGGAGACGTGACTGCAGCCCGCAGAACTTGTTGTTCCGACAGTGAATCGTAGCTCAGAATAATACAATCGCAGTTCAGGAATGCGAATCGTGCAAGTCGCGGCCGGTGTTGTGCTATTCGCAGCACAAGTCCCCTCTGTCAGAACGGAAGTTTCACTAGCCGTCTCATACTTCGATTGCAAAACAAGATACAGCGGCTCACCTTCGACGCTCGGAGAGGTACTCCCCTCTTCCGTACTACCACCCGTATCATTAAACGATTTCTTCTCAACGGGCGAGCAGCCCAGAAGCAGTCCTGTGCTGAGTAAAACCAGAAGTGATTTTCTTGAAAAGATCATATGCAACCTCACATGATCTTTTCGGAAGATTAACGAATGTCCTAAATACGCGATGTTTTAGGATGAGAAAAACCAGACTCGATTTTTTGGAATTTGGCTTTATTTGCCAAAAAAATCGTCAAGACTGGGCCAAATACGACGGACCTTCGACTTGGTCGTGTGAAAATGAGCCAACCATTCTTTGCTCTGGCGTTTGTTCCAATTGGTGGCCAATTTCGAAGCGAAAAACAAAGAGCTCCAGCCCTGCCCGATGTAAGTATCCGGAGGTCGCAATGCGGTCAGCATTTCAGGTCCGAAATAGCTTTTGGTCAGAAGGCGCTCTTTTTCCGCCAGGTCGCCGATAATGATCACACCGGCCGCTTGTCCCAAGACGGTTTTATTCAAAGCCAAAGTCGGCTCTTCGTTTTGCGCAAGCCCCGCTGAGCCAATGACGATCCAGCCGTCTTGCGTGACTTTTTTCAAAGTTTCTAAAACCGGACGCGTCTCATCCGTTAGCTTCGCGTTCCATTGCACGTACATAAAACTAGACGAAGATCGAGCCGTCTCGATTTTCGCAGGCACGTCTTTCACTTGAAAGATGCCGTCGCTGTTATAAGGACTGACGTTGACGTAAGAGCAAGCGCCACAGGCTTTGATCTGCTCTTGAATGACAGGTGCGAGCTTTTCTTCGAATTCCGCTTTGTTCATTCCGGAAAGAACCGCAATCGAGATCGGAGTTGTCAAGTAGACCTGCGTGTTGGCCCAAACCGAAGAGAAACATCCCAAACAGCAGCCCATGACGATAGCAAATACCAGGATTCCAAATCCTTTGAAAAATGACTTCATTTCAGCTCAGCTCCAGTCTACTCTTTCATGAGTGCGGTGCCTATGATTTTAAGACCCAACTGGGACCAGGTTCAACTCTATTTTTCCGGCGACGAATACTTTCGCGACCTCATACAAGCTATCGGCCAGGCCCAGCACGAAGTGCTTCTTGAATCGTATATTTTCGATATGGACCCCATCGGTTTGCGCGTTTTAGAAGCTTTGTCAAAAGCCCAAGCGCGCGGCGTGAAAGTTATGTTGCTTGTCGACGGAGTCGGAAGTTTCAACTGGGTTCTTTCACTGCGCGAGTACTG
Source organism: uncultured Bdellovibrio sp. (assembly GCA_966211455.1). Classification (GTDB taxonomy): domain Bacteria; phylum Bdellovibrionota; class Bdellovibrionia; order Bdellovibrionales; family Bdellovibrionaceae; genus 21-14-0-10-47-8. The sequence goes on along the minus strand of CBIHNI010000010.1, from coordinate 149,472 downwards.
CGAAAAAAATCGTCTCGGCTTTCGTGTCTACCACCCGCTTCCGTTTCGCATGACTTTCTTGCGGCGGATTTCCTGGAAATCTCTTCGCCGCATTTTGTTTTTGCTGAAAAAAGCGAATAAACGAAATCACCGCAAAGTGATTCTGATCGATAAGACACGAGCTTTCTTGGGAAGCTTGAATATTTCGCAAGTTCATACCAAAGAGTTTCTGGGCGGACGCGCTTGGCGCGACACCGGCATTCAGGTGACTGGCGGCCCGCTCAATCCTTTGCGCCGCGCCTTCTACGATGCTTGGGTGACGGCCCGAATGGAAAAGCTGCATCTGAAACAAAGGCTTCGTCGCTTTAAAGACCGGCAGAAGACCGATCAGATTCTGCGCATGAATTCAAACGTCAGCTGGCGCTACTTCTTGTTGCGCGATCTGAACCGCCGTATGCGGGAGGCGACGCACAGGATTCTGATCACCAACGCGTATTTTGTTCCACGCCGATCGGTGCTTCGCTCATTGATCAAGGCGGCACAACGAGGCGTGCACGTCGGGCTTTGCATCCCTTCACAAAGTGACGTTCTGCCCGTGCGCTGGGCTTCCCGCTCGCTGTACACGCGTCTACTGAAAGCTGGCGTGCGCATTTACGAATATCAACCGCAAATGATGCACGCAAAAACTTTGGTGATCGACAATTGGGCGACCGTTGGCTCGCACAATCTCAACCACCGCAGCCTCACGCACGATTTGGAAGTGGAAGCGGTTCTCACCAAACCTGAATGGGTCGAACCTCTGATCCAGCAGTGGGATGCTGATATCCGACACTCGCAGTCGATCACCATGACCGATCTTGGAAAAATGACTCTTCTAGATCGCATGCTAGCTCGACTTGCTTACTGGTTTCGATATTGGTTATAACTAAGGGATGAAGATTCGCATCCTGTCCTACAATATTCACAAAGGTTTCAACACGACCGGATTGAAGTTCACCCTTCACGCCATCAGACAGGCTTTGCGCGAAACCAACGCCGACATCATGCTGCTGCAAGAGGTGGTTGGCGAAAATAAGAAACATCAATCTTCCATCGAAGACTGGCCGACACAGGCACAATTTGAATTTCTCGCCGACTCGATCTGGAGCCACTACTCTTACGGAAAGAACGCCGTCTATTCCGAGCGCCACCATGGCAACGCGGTCTTAAGCCGATTTCCGATCGTCAAAGAAGAGAATATCAATATCTCCACCAATCCCCTCGAGCAGCGCGGCCTTCTTCACTGCGAAGTGAAAATCCCCGAGATGCAAGAGAACCTGCATATCTTCAACGTGCATTTGGATCTGTGGGAACGCGGACGCAAAAAACAATTGGAAAGAATCGTCGAGCGCGCCCGCTCGCACGTTCCGGCGGAGACTCCGTTTATTTTGGGCGGCGACTTCAATGATTGGTCCGAGTCTTTGCATCCCCTTTGCGTCGAGCATTTGGGCGCTTACGAGTCTCACTCGGCCGTGCACAACAAGCTTGCGAAATCTTTCCCCAGCTTCTACCCGCAGCTGCCGCTGGATCGTTTGTACTTCAAGCATTTGAAAATCGTCAGCAGCACCACTTTGACGGCAAGACCCTGGAATGACCTTTCGGACCACCTGCCATTGCTTGTTGAATTTGAAATCACCGAGGAAATCGATGAAAAAAGTTAAAATCGCGGTTACTGGCGGCCCCTCTGGCGGGAAGACCACTTTGATCGAAGCTTTGCAGCGCGACCTGAAAAGTAAAGTCACCGTCGTGCCCGAAGCGGCCAGCATTTTGTATCGCGGCGGTTTTCCACGTCGCTCAACGCCCGAAGCCCGTAAGCATGTTCAGCGCGCGATTTACTTTGTGCAAAAAGAACTTGAAGGGATCATCGTCGAAGAATCGAAGTCCAACATCGTCGTTTGCGATCGCGGATCTTTGGACAGCGTCGCGTATTGGCCCGACGATTCGTCCAGCTTTTTTTCCTCGCTGGAAACCACCATGGCGCAAGAAATTGCCCGTTACGACTGGGTGATTCATCTCGATACGGCCGACCATGACACTTTCGATACGACCAATCCGATTCGCACCGAATCCCATATCGAGGCCGTCGAGCTCAATACACGCATCACGGAAGCCTGGAAGGCCCATCCGCAACGCGTGGTCATCCCGCACGAAGCCGAGTTCCTGCTGAAAATCGCCAAGGCCAAATCCGTCGTCGAAAAAATCATGAATGGCGCAAGCTTCAACGAAATCCGTCTCTAACTGAGACACATCGAAACGCTTTATGTTTCCCGGCCAACCTCCGATAAGACGTAGGTCGAGGGAGAGGCTGCACATGTCAACGTTGGGACGATTTCGCAAACCGGGTGGATTTCAACAGCTGTTAACACTGATCGAAACATGCGATCCCAGCAAACAGAAAAATCTTCTGCTCCTGATCGGCAACGAAGATCCAGGTTGGGCGCATCTGGTGAAAGTCAAAGCCCTCTCATTCGAAAGAGTTCTCTCGTGGCCGATCGAAGTTCTGATGGAGGTGACACCTCCCCTTCCCGACAACGTGCTGGCTGCCTCTTACAAAATGGCCGAGCTGCTTTCGACGCCGGCCCACCCGCAGCTGCACGAGAAGTGGCTGAAGAGCATTCCATCCATCAAAGCGCGCGAAGTGCAAGATCTGGCAAACCTTCACACGTTGTCCGCCGCCGACCAAACCGCCTGCGTGATCAAGCTTCTGCAAACCGTCCGCGAGCTTGAAGCCAAAGGGGTCATCAAGTTTTCGAACTTCGATCCAACCCTTGAAGTCGACCGCCGTCTGACGGCTTAGATTCAGGTTTACCAGGAGTGCTCGAGCCTCGCTTTGCTCTTGTTCGGATTGCTCGTCACAGCGGTGGGTTGGTGTAATTGCGGGTGCATCCGTCCGTGTGCCTGGCCGGCCGCGAAGGCTGCAAGACGGCCGGGCGCCCCCGACCGCCTTGTCCAAAAATTAAGGGACAAAATCAGAATACGAATGCTTGATGGAATCTGGCTTGGGATTTGAGGGGCTCTTCTCTCAATTCCGGTAAACCGTCGGCTTCGCCGGTTTACCGGAGTCGAGAGGAAAGACCTCTTTGACTTGAAGGACATTTACTCCAAATCCGGTTTTCGTCCCGAGGCCAACAAATTGGCGAAAATGTCAGTTTATTGGCCTCGGGGTGAAGACACCTCATGATACGAGAGAAACTACAAGGCCCAAAAGATCCCGGGCAGTTACTTGCGCTTAAAGAAGCCCGCCACGAGATCTTTCAAATCCGCGTTGAGGACGTCTTTCTTCTGATTCTTTTGCACGATCACGGCGATTTCACGGCGAGCGGCTAAGAAGTTTGAATCCAAGTTGTAAGCCTTTTCGAAGGCCTTCTTGGCTTGCGGAGTTTCACCTTTGTGCTTATGGAAAAGCCCCATCACAAACGAGTAGCTGGCATCGAACTTTTCTTCCGGTGGAATTTGCAAAAGGTCGAATTCCACATCCTTTAAAAGCTGAGCTTTGTTTCCACCCTGAGTATCCGCTTGTCCCAACCGAGCCCAGATACCGAAAAGCTTCAGACGCTCGGAAGATGGATCCAGAGCGGCCACTTTTTGCAAGAGTGCTGCCCCCGGTGCGTACTGACCTTTTTGCAAAAGTGCTTTGACCTCTTCGAGCATCGAAGCGCTTTTGATTTTGGCTTCGAAGCCCTGCTTTGCGATTTCGTCTTCCATCTTTTTGCGATCGCCCGTTTGCGCGAAAGCCACGGCATCGTCACCGATTTGAACCAATTGTTGGTAAACCTTTTTTAAATCCGCATCGTCCTTCGCCGTTGGCGCGGTCCCTAAGATTCGACGGTACTCGGAGTTCACACTGTGTGGATCCGATTCGCTGACACCGGTCATTCCGGTGAGCAAATCCCAGATTTCCAGCTTGTTTTTTCCCTGGAACTGGGCCGCCATTTTTTTCAGTGTCTTCAAACGCTCGCGCGGATCGGACACGGCCGTTTTCTCGTTGAAGATCAAAAGACCCTTTGCCAGCAGAAGATGCAAGGCCTTAAACGCCGTCTCTTCCGGGAATTTCTTTGAATCCATCAGTTCATTCAAAGATTTTCCGCTGGTGAAATACTCGACGAAGCCATTAAAGTGCAAAATCAAAGGCGAAGACAAAATTGGATGCTCGGCACTGAAGGTCGAAGACTTCGCCAGCGAGTACTCGCCCCACTGAATGTAATGTGCTTTCAGCCATTCGAAATCGATCTTCGAAGCAATCCAGTCATGCAAGAAAACCGACAGTGCTTCCGAATCGATATGCGGGTGAGTCAGCTCCACATCGGTCGCCACAAAGTTCACCTTCACCGGCATATCGACGATCGTGCGCGACAAACGGATGCTCATCTGATTTCCGAGAGCAATATTAAAGGCGTGCGGACTTAAAAGGTTTCCCTGAATCAGCCTTTCGCCCAATTTTTTTGAGCTGTTGAGACTGAGCGCTTCTTTCAGATCGTCAGGGCGAATAAATCCCGCTTCGATCAAAAGATTTCCCAATTGTGTTTCCTGATCGACCAAGTCCACCGAAACGATGCGGCCTTCAGCAAACGAAATCCCCAAAACATCACCCTTCAAACCGACAATATTCAAGTGACCCGTCGCCAAAGTTTCAACCAGCAGACTGTACAGATAAGGCAAGTCAAAGCCGTGAATCTCTTCCAGGGCTTCGATCGCTTTTCTTTTTTCGCGTACGGAAACTTTCGGTTTATTGAATAAAAGATACAACGCTTTTCGCGGCGAAAGCTCTTCGCGAGGATCGAAGACTTCTTTCACCTTGACGTGACTTAAGGCTTCCGGAAGTTCAAAAGGCTTTTTCAGGAAAGCGATCGCTTTGGTCGAGCGCATGATCTCTTTGATCACGGACGCATCCGTGAAGATCCCGCTCATCATCACCACATCCAGCAAGGTCGCTGGAAACTTGGCGCGCAAGCTTTCAACAAAATCAACGCCGCTCCCTTCCGGAAGCAGGCAGTCCACGAATAAGGCAGCGGTTGAAACTTTATCGAGGTATTCCCGAATTTCCGATGGCTTCGGAGACCAAAACGCTTCGCAGCCCGCTTTATCAAAAGCAGCTTTCAGCGCGGCTCCTAGCGTCGCATCGTCTTCAAGAATGGCCACACGAGTTTTAGCCATGGGCTTCAGTTTCCTCCAGCCCTATTCATCGGAAAAATCACCGGTATTGTTGATGGAAGAGACCTCGAAACTCGGAGATTCCGAACTTAGGTCCTGCGTCTACTTGAGAAACTTAAAGTACTTGGCCTCGACCACGTCCATTTCCATGGCCTGGCCCTGGCTGTCTTTCACTTCCGGAGCCGCCTGCAGGCCCGTTTCGCTGTACTCTTTCCCCATAGTGAAAAGAACGCTTTTCTCTTCGCCAGATTCGTCGCTGTAAAATGGCACGTAGAATGACATGACTTTGCCGGACGCCGGAAGAAATCCCTGCACCATGTTGATTTGATCGACGATGATTTTTGGACATTCAAAATATTGCACCGAGGCCGCACCGGCCGTGCCCATCCACTTGATCCACTCGCGAATGCCGCAAGAGTTGATCGACTTCACAGCTCCCAATTGCAACTGAATTGCAGGGGCTCCGGCCAAACTATGAGGATTGAAATCCGCGTCTTCATCGATCACACCCGACATCGTCACTTTCCATGCTGGTGCTGCTTTCTCAATTTTGAGATCGAATTTTCCCATGTGCCACCTACCTCTTGTTTATTCTATGCTCTCATTATAACTCAAACCAAAGAAGACTTTTTTTCATTTGTGCTCGCTGGCGATTGCTGACTCCTAATGAGATCACGCAAGTCACTTTAGTCTTCTGTCTTGGTTGAACTCCCAAGATCATCGCACAACTGTGTTCAAACAAAATCACGCAACCCAGACCCGCGCCACCGCCGCCTTGCATGTTGATCGCGTCGCCCGCCCCTTTTTGATACACTTCGCTCATTCGCGAAAGGAATTTTTGGATCTCCAAAGAGCCATAAGGATCGGTGCAAGAAATCTGCAAGTACTTTTCTGTCTGACAGAGATAAAACTCCGATTTCACTGCCGAATGCGAAAGACCTTTCTTCTGCGCTTCGCGGGGCGCATCGATCACCGCATTCATATAGAGCTCTTCCATCACGCTCTCGGCCGCTTGCGACACCGACGCGCTTCCAATCGACTCGACGAAGGTCATAGCTTCTTTTTTCAAGCCCTCTTTATCCGCGGCCGACGCAAATTCGATTTTGCAGCTTTTCAAAACGGGATCGGCGGCAAAGCTGAATTCCGAGCGGAAATAGTTCGCGGGATTTTCAAACAAATTGCCAACCGCCATTAAATCTTTTTCGAAGCGCCCCTGGTTCTTCTGCAAAACGTACTGCAGGCTTTGCATCTTCATCGCCGCGATCAACTGATCCGGTTCTAAGCTTTCATCGATAAACAAAGAATTTTTCGCAACCGCATCGGTTTTGGTCTGCAACGGGCAAAGTTCAAGGTGAGGAAACTGGCCTTTCAGCTCAGACGGTAGATCTGCAAAAAGATCGCTCTCCTCAAAATGAATCTTCACGGCGCGTCCTCGGCATAATGAGCCATAAAGAACGTGATGTCGTCTTTGAGCGGTGCCTTCTGTCGGTATTCTGAGAACTGAGTCACCAAAGTCGAAACCGATTCTTGGATCGCCGGGAACTCTTTATTCGAAGAGATAATCCCTTTGATGAATTCGCGCTCGCCCCAAGATTCTTTCGCCGGATTTTCGATGTCCGGGATTCCGTCCGTGTAGAACAAGATGCGATCGCCCATATCCAGTTTGATTTTGGTCTGCTCGTACTTCGTGTCGCGATCCTGCCCCAGACGAGGATTGTTCACGTCGTTCAAAGGAATCAGATCTTTCTTTTTCAAAGGCTGATCGCTTTTCTTGATCAAAAAAGGCGCCTCGTGGCTGGCGTTGGCGTAAACGAATTCTTTCGTGTCCAGGTCAAACGCACCCAAGAAGAAAGTCATCATGATGCGGCCTTTGCTGACATCATAAATCGCGCGGTTCAAAAGCGCCAAAGCGTGATCCGGTTCGACATTCAGTCTTTCGATGATGGTCGCCGCCGACTTGGCCGCACTGGTGATCAACGCGGCCGGCGCCCCGTGCCCAGTCGCATCGCCAATCCATAAAAAGATTTTGCGATCGATCTGACAGTAATGCCACCAATCGCCACCGCACTCGCTGGCGGGCTCGTAGTATCCGGAAATTTTAAACCCATGCATATCCGCCTGGGTCGGAGGGAACAGCGTCTCCTGCACGGTCTGGGCCGTTTTCAGCTCCGACTCCATCCGTGCTTTCTCGGCCGTCTCGCCCAGAAGGCGCGCCACTTCCGAGGCCATGGCATTGAAAGAATCCGCCAGGCTTCCGATCTCGTCATTCGAGCGAACTTTAACTTTGATATCGAAATTCCCTTCGGCTACCTTCTTGGTCGCACCAAAAAGATCGGTCAAGGCCGAGGTCAACGTGCCCGATGCAAAAAGGCTCACCACGGTCGAAGCCGAAATCAGCAAGATAAAGAAAACCAAAGATTTCCGAAGCAAATCGTCAACCGCCGCCAGCGCCGCCTTGCGATCCACCAAGGCCACAACCGTCAGCTCCGCAAAGCTCGTCTTCGCAAATGATGCCAATAAAGGATGCCCGTCATTGCTTTTCAGCTCGCGCGTGCCGGAACTGTTTTTGCCTTGAAATTCAGAGACAAATTCCGGAGGAATTCTTTGCGTCAGATAGGTCGCCTCGGTCCCCGGGGGCCCCACCAGCACGAAACCCAATTCATTGACCAAGTACACTTCTCCACCCGAAGCGCGGAAACTTTTCGCAAGCTCGGGCAAATGCCCCAACATCATAAAAACGTAGCCCGGATTGGTCGCATCTTTTCCGACGCGCTCTAAAATCAGCACGCGGTCATCGCGAAAAGGCATGCGGATCAAGCGATCGCGCTGATTCATCTCGGCCAGAATCGGAGTCAAATCCCCGAAGCTTAAAAGATCTTTCTGTCCCGAGCCCTGCACCCGCTCGACGATCCCCTGATTGGCAAAGCCCGTCGCCGAGGCATTGAAAACCGCCATCCAATCCAGCTGACCTTCGGTTTCAAAAATCGCCTGCGAAACTTTTCCGAAAGCATGCTCGAGCAAAAATTCCTGCATGGCGGGTTTTGCGGTGATCATCAGACCGTTGATTTCGGTCGAAGATTGCGACGACAAAGTCCGGGCAACCGACAGTCCGCTTTCAAAGACGTAGGCGAGCTTGTCTTTTTCAAAAACCTGCACGGCCATGGCCAAATAAAGTGCCAATGTCACCAAAGGCACCAAAGTGAGAATCAATAAAATTTTATATCGGATGCTCAGACTGCGACGCTTCATCTCAAGACATATTATGACCCCAGGCCGAATCTCCGCACATCAATTTATCGACCCTTAGCCCATGGTCGAGCCAACATCCCCGTCCATGGCCAAGGCCCATCTTCAATCCTCGTCACAAAAGGTCCGAAATCCTTCAGATCATCTCGGAAAATTCCGAAGAAAAGCCTGTGATTGACGCCAAACTTTTCGACACTCTTTTAGAACCCATATTTATTCTCAACCAAGAGAAAAAGGTTCTGTATTGCAACGAGCCCGCCGCTCTGCTTTGCGATTTGTCAGTGCGAAAAATCATGCGCAGTCAGCCCGTTTTCGACGAGCTTTTTCAATTTGCGGCTCCGGTCGAATATCTTTCAACGCTGACACAGGTGACGGATGCGACGCCCTACCAAGAGATCGCCTTCCGCACGACCGGCGATAAAACCGGAAAAATTCAGATCACCATACAGCCCTTCAGCGACATGGATGGCAGCAAATCCTGGATCGTCTTCTTCCGTGACGTGACTTTGGAAGAGACATTGCAGAAAAAATACCGCGCCGAGCTCGAGCAAAAAGAAGATGTGATCAAGGATCTGCAAAAAGCCCAAGCCGAGCTCGAGAAGTATTCAAAGAACTTGGAAAAAATGGTCGACGAGCGCACGGCCGAAATCAAAAAATTGAACCAGCTGATGAGCGCACTTCTGGATAGCCTTCAGCAGGGCTTCTTTGTCTTTGACAGCAAAGGCACTTGTCTTGAGGTCTTCTCGAAAGCTTGCGAAAACACAATCCAGGGCCGCCCAACCGGTCAACCGATCTGGCAAGTTCTGCGTCTACCGGAAAAACAAATCCCCGGCTTCCAAAGATGGATGGGAACGCTCTTCTCGGAAATGCTGCCATTCGCGGATCTCGCCCCGCTCGGCCCGCAAAAATTTCCGCATTCCGAAGGTCTTGAAATCCAGCTCGAGTATTACCCGCTTCGCACCGCCGACGGCCGGATCGATGGCGTCGTCGTGGTCGCAAGCGATATCACAAACCTGGTCGCGGCCCAAAAAGAAGCCGAAACCGAGCGCGCCCACGCGAAGATGATTTTGTCTTTGATTCAGCATCGCCGTCAGGTGATGGGATTCCTGCAAGAATCCGAATCTCTGTTGAACGAGTTAAAGCGTGAATTCAAAAAGTCCGCCAGCGCCAGCGACGCCAGCAACCTCTTCCGCTGCCTGCACACACTGAAAGGTGGTGCCGCCACGTTCTCGATCAAGAAAATGGCCGAACAAGCGCATGAAGCCGAAACGCTTCTCACCCACTGGAAAAGCGAACGCAAAGACGATCAGTGGCAAGCCTTGCAAGACAGCACCCAAAAGCTCGAGCAAGCCTTCCATGATTTCACCGTTGAAAACGAACTGATCCTGGGTTCGAAAGAAAAGCTCACGCAAAGATGGATCGAAGTCCCGGCCGCGAAGCTGGCCCAGTTCCAGACCCGTTTGCCGATGGATCTACACGCTGACTTCGTCTCCGAGTTCCTGATGGAACCGATCGGTGAATTCTTCAAGCAGTATAACGAAGTCTCGCAGTCGGTCGCCGAGCGCGAGATGAAATCCCTGCTGCCACTGCACTTTGAGGGCTCCGAAATTCCGGTCTTACCGGAACTGTACTCGCAGCTGTTCTCGACTTTCATTCACGCTTACCGAAACGCCGTCGACCACGGCATCGAAGCCCCGGGTCACCGCCAAGAACACGGAAAACCAGCCGAAGGAAAAATCGAAACTCGATTTTCCATCGAAAACGACAAGGGCCAATCCTGGTTGCAAATCGAAATCCGCGATGACGGCGGCGGCATCGATTCGGCAAAAATTCGCAACAAACTGACGGGACAAGGAAAAGACGTCTCGAAAGAAACCGATCACCAGGTCATTCAGCATATTTTTGATTCGCAGTTCTCAACCAAAGAAGTCGTCACCGAAACCTCGGGCCGCGGGGTCGGAATGGACGCGATTCTGTTTGCCGCCAAAGCTCTGGGCGGGACGGCATGGGTCGACTCAAAATTTGGAGCTGGGACAAGCCTGAAGGTTCGCGTTCCGTATCGGCCCGCTGCGGGTGGCGCCGTTCGCGCGGCTTAATTCTTATTTCGGATTGTGCTTCGCCCAAACACCCTTGAGTTTTTCCTCGAAGATCTTCGCCGCAAAAGGTTTGACAACGTACTGACTGACTCCGGCTAAGATGGCTTCGGTGACTTGATCCCGCTCGGACTCGGATGTCAGAAGCACGAAGGGAAGATTTGCCCACTCGTTGGAAGCGCGGACTTGTTTTAAGAATTCAAGGCCCGTCATTTTCGGCATGTTCCAGTCAGAGATCACCAGTTGGATCGGAGTTCCCGCTTGTTGGTTGTTGACCAAAACCTGCATCGCCTGCTCGCCATCGGCGGCTTCCAGGATGGTTTTGAAACCCATATTCTTCAGCTGACCTTTAACAAGATCGCGAATGGTGGGCATATCGTCGGCAACCAAAATACGTGTGTCCGGAGAAAACATGAATGGGACTCCTTCAATTCACTTTCATTCTGAAGTGAAAAAGGATTGCTGTCACCGCAAGTCCGGACCTTCTTCTAGGGTTCTAAAGAAAATCTTGAAGTCCAGACAAAGTCCGCACGCGCGCCATCGACCGCGGACGGCTCGACTTCTGACTTTTGTTCTGATTCCGAAAGCCCTTCCAAGTTCACCAGCGAGAACGTGACTGGCACCAGTCCCCGCGCTTTCAAACGGTCCGGAAGCCCACCACCGTACTGGACATGAAATTCGCCAACGATGATGACCAGCACTTGTTCAGGATGAGCCGCCAAAAACTCGGCCGCCTGCCAGGCCATCGTATCATCCCAGGTGCTTTGCGCTTCAAAGTAGCGCTGAGCCGCTGCGGGCGAAGGCAGATGCTGTCCCATGATTTCATTGAATCGCCGGAAATAAGATTCATTTCCCAAAGTCCAATTCGGAGGCAAAACTTTTTGTTCGTCGGGCGTCAGATTCGCGATGCCCACTTTTGAAATTCGGCCGGTCAAAGCCCGAGGCGCATTCAAAGCCATCACGTATTCAGAGCCAAGCTTCGGAAAGAGAACCTGATTTCGGTATGCGTCGTAAGAAAAGCCCGCTCCCCAGCCTATCTGCGCCAGGAAACTTTCCTCGGACAAGGCCCCCGCCCGGTAACTTTCCACCAAACCCTGAAATGGATATTCAAAGAATTCCATTCCAAGGCTGACGTTTCGACCCATTTTTCTAAGAGTTTCAAGTACTTGCAACTGCTGAGCGGCCTGCACCTGAGTCCCGTGAGCTTCACCCAAAACAACCACCTGTCCCGGCCTCACGCCAGCCAAAGCTTGCTCGAGCGTGGTCTCCGTCAAACCTTGGTGAAAAATCGTGTCCGCCGGAAGGTCGCCGGCCCACCCCAGGCTCGAAATCAGGGAGAAAAGACTGAAAAATAGGCTGATTCTCATAAAAACCTCGCTGAGATCAGAAATAGACCTTCTTTTTCACGACTGTCTATTGAGTTTTGATCTTTGATTTGCTATTCCATAGCACTCTGAATTTATCAATTGAGGATGTGACTCATGGCAAAGAAAAAAGGTCGTTTGATTATCACTTTGGAATGCACGGAAGCGAAAGCTGCTGGTGTGCCTGTATCTCGCTATACAACGACTAAAAACAAAACTAAGACTCCAGGCCGTTTGGAAAAGAAGAAATACAATCCAAACATGAAGAAGCACACACTCCACCGCGAAACCAAGTAATTGCCGAAAGGCGATGACTTCTCAAAGAAGCGGGAGATCGTTTGATTCTCACGGATAAAGAAATTCTTCGTTTTATCGACAAAGGCTCTATCAAAGTAGAGCCTTTTCGTCGTGAGTGCTTAGGATCCAACTCCTACGACGTGCACTTGGGAAAAACTCTGGCGATCTACAGCGACAAAGTTCTCGATGCGCGCAAGCACAACACCATTCAAAACTTCGAAATTCCACCCGAAGGCTACGTTCTTGAACCCCATGTTTTCTATTTGGGAGTGACAGAAGAATACACCGAGACTTTGGAACACGTTCCATTTCTCGAGGGAAAATCCAGCGTCGGTCGCCTGGGGATCGACATCCACGCGACCGCCGGCAAAGGCGACGTGGGTTTCTGCAACTTCTGGACATTGGAAATTTCCGTGAAGCAACCCGTGCGTGTTTACGCCGGAATGCCAATCGGACAGTTGATCTATTTCCAAGTTCAAGGCGACCTGATCACGCCCTACAACCAAAAATCATCGGCCAAATACAACCAGCGCACCAACGTGCCAGTTGAATCGATGATGTGGAAAAATAAGTTCTAACTTTAAAAGGCCTCCCCAAAAGAGGCCTTTTAAATTTCAAAGAAAACCTTCGCAGACATATCCCCGAAAAAGAAATCCCGAAAAGGAAAGCTTTTCGGGATTCAGCAAGTCCGCAAAAATCAGGAAACAAGAAAGCCAAGTCTCGGACGCGCAAGCCGAGATGAATCTCCAATTACACGCACAACTCAAAGTCCCGACCTAGGGCTGCGCGCCTGCGCCATCCGCTGCTCCATCTGCAGCTCCAGCACCAGCTTCCCCACCAGGGGTCGGTTTTGCCGCTTCCGTCGCTTCGGCAATAAATCCTAAAATCGCTGCCAACTTTTCGCGATCGGCGTCGATCTTCCAACCGTTTTCACCTTGCGGAACCCACCAGGTCGCAAACTTGATTTTTTCGGCTCCACTTTGCGGTGGCTTTCCGTACTTCAGCATCCAGGTGAAAAGACCTTTCAGCTCTTTATCAGTTTTCAATCCGCTCACTTGCTGCAAGATCGGCTTGTAGGTCGGAAAGGCGACCAAAGCTTCTGGCGTGTTCAAGGTCCCGCTGCGATCGGCATCAAAACCCTGGAAAAGGGTCTCGATATATTGAATCACGTGCGGCACCAGTGACAGATCACCGATATGAACCTTGCCCGTGCCTTTTTCCGAATGGCCCGCGGCCTTCAGCAGATTCATAAACACAGACTGAAATTTGGCGTGATCAAAGCTTGCCTGGAACTTCATATAGTCCGGCATGCTTTCAAACGCCGCCGGCATTTCTTTTTCATAGAAATTCATCACGCAGGTCAGATCCGCCGTCCAATCATCTTTGTAATCGGTCGGTTTCACCACGGCGCAAACAGGCGTCATCTTATCGTACATCAGGCCATCGATCTCAAGGCCTGACCAAATCATCAAAAAGAGCTGATTCAGCTCGCGGAAATCGGCCAGCAAATCGCCATTGCCGATCGGTGTGAACAGATTGGCGTCGCGGAAGCGATTGTCGGCAAAATCCACATCCTGCGGTGAAATCAAATTCATCTGTGTCACGATCGGCTTTAAATCATTCAGCAAAAGATTTGCTTCGGCTTGGTTGATGCCATCGTACTGGTTGATGCGAATCTGATCGGCCGCATACGCGCGAACCACGATGCGAACGGCCGCTCGGATCAAATTGGTCAAATCCGCCGTTTGGCGCAGATAATTTTTTGCCGGCTTCGATAGATAAATCCGTCCTGCGGCATCGAAAGACAAAGGCACCGGTGACTTAAAGGCCATCTGCAGCTCTTTGATCGCAACCGAACTCTGCGCCCCCGCATCCAGATCGGCCAGAAGCTCTGGCCCCGGCTTTCCTTGCGCATCCGGAATGTTTTTGTACATGACGTTCAAGAATCTTTCATTCTCGACCCACATCGCAAATTCCGTCCGCAAAGTCTTTGTTGTCACCTTCGAAAATCCCAAAGGCAAACGACCGGCCAAGCGGTCTTCTGGCGGAAGCATCATCTTCTGCACCAAAACCTTGGTCAGCCCATCCAATGTTTCCACCGTCATTTTCTTCGGCAAAAATCCTGTTTTCAGAGCCGCCGTCCAAAGCTGACTGAGCTCGGTGAAACTGATGTAGGCCGTTTGGCGCTTGGCAATCCAGCCATCGATAATATCAACGCTTTCTGAAACCAACCGATTGAAGTTTTCAATCCCCAGATTGTCCGTCCAAGATTTATCGGCCAGGAAATAGTCATAGTACATGTAGCGCGAATACACTTTCGCGACCAAACCTAAGAACTCGCTCCACTGTTGCATCGGCGTCAGTGTCGAGTGCGCGCCTCCGATCACCGAGTTGTGATCATTGAACTGAATATTTTTAACCGCCACGATGGTCGGCACAAACTTTTTGACGGTCGCCGCCAAGGATTCTTTACTCGGATCGCTGTTCGGATACAGATGGTCGATCTCTTCGGCGAGCAAAACGGCGTTTTGCAGATCATAAGCGTCTTCCATGTTTTTTCCCAGACGAGACGCGAACTCGTCCAGATTGGCTTCGGCCAGACGGAAATAATCCTGCGCCTGTGCCGGCGGCAAGGCATCCGGCTTCCAGGAAAGACCGTAAACATCGGTGTATTTCAAGAAGCGCTCGGTGAGCTCTTGGAAATCGGTCAACTTTCCGCGCGCGCGATCAAAATCCGCTTTCACAAAGAAGTCGACTCGGCCACCAAAGAAGACCACCTTGATCTTCATGATCTCTTGCACCAGCGCGTCCGACACTTTGAGCTCCGGCACCAGGGTCGCCAAAGACTGCAGAATGTCCACCAGCTCTTGGCGGGTCAGCATCTGATTGGGCTTGCCTTCGACCATGTCGCCCAGATACGAAAACAAATCATCGATCGAACGCGTGAAATAATAAATCGTCGAACCACCGGCGGTCAGATCCTGAGATTTGATAAAGTAATGATAGCGCAAATACTGAACGTAGCCGCGCGCCCCCAGAAGCGCGAAACGGCGCCACTCGGTCGGGGCAATTTCATCCGGCGATCCGCCCGACAGCGCACTTTTAATTTTCTTGAGAAGCGGCATCGCTTTCTCGACATCTGCGATCCAGCCCCATCCGCCCGAGCTGCTGAAGACTTGCGCCTCTTTCAGAAGATTGACCAGACGATCCAAGCGATACGGAAGCCCGTTTTTTTCGATCAAGATTGCAAGATCTTTGGCCGCTTGCTGGATATTTTGATTGGCCGCTTCGAAATGATCGGTGGTGCTGGCCACATCGCGCGAGTTGTGATCGACTTGCCATTTGAAGGCGTACACTTTCATGTAAGGATTCAGTCTCAGGGTCAACCGCTTCAGCTCTTGGATCACCGTGCGCAGATTGTTCATCTCTTGACGAGAGATCGAATCGATCGCGCCGCCCACGAAAAGCTGCTTGATCCCGAAAATCTCTTCGACCAAGGATTTTGACAGGCGTTTGTTGTCTTCTAAAAAATACTGCTCGATAAAGTGCGCGACCTCGCGCGAGGTGAAACGGTCCTCGTAACGTCCGCGCACCGAATCTTGAAAGGTCTCGACCGCTTTGGACATGCAATTCCAGGTGGCATCGACCTGCGCGTCTTGCGCTTCGCCTTCGAAATAGGTTTCGACCACGGGCATGACTCGGGACAAGCAGCCACTGGCTTCGCCCAGAACTTTCACGTCCAAAGGTTTGGTTTCAGGCGGGCTTTCATTCAACGGCAAAGAACATCCACCGCAAAGGGCGACCATCACGCCACCCAGGGCGAGCCAACTGCAAATCTTAGAATACATAACTGAGCCCCGCATAAGCGCGATCGTTGGCGCGGAATTGGTTCAAGAAACTGTCATCGGTGTTGTCATTGCTGGCGTCATCGACTCCCAGCATGTCAGCCCCCACGGTCAGACCCAAGGCTTTGACCGGGAAGTAGGTGATTTCGGCACTGCCGATCATCCCGCGCTGATCAAATTCGCGCAGATACTTAAAGCGCGAAATCAGTTTCTTGTTTTTAATATCGGTTTGGATTTCGGCCCGGATCATCGCCGCATGAGTGAACTGAAAACGGCTGGTAAACACCGCCCCCTGATACATTCCTTTTGCATCGTAATCGGCCAGATCCCCGCCATCCACCCGCAGGTACGCAAAGGTCAGTCCCAGCGGATTATTTAAAAAGGCCACGTCCACTTCGGTGTCTGCGTGGAACGTGTAAGCTTTCGCCGGCGACGCGTGTTGAATGGTGTAAGGATCATCGGTCTTTTGCTCGACATCGACCGGTTGGTCGCTGAGGTAAGAAACGGCCAGCATCGAGCGTGAAAATTTATAACCCAGATCCGCACTGAACAGACTGTGATAGCCCACCACCGGATACAAGGTTGCAGCCCCGGTGTCTTCGCCTTCTTCGGTTGAATCCAGTTTCTTATCGTACTTCAAAAGAAGCTGATTCATCGGCTTGAAGGCCCCACCCATGGCCCCCCAAAGACCGCCCTTTTCGTAACCGCGCGTGCGAAGTCGAAGACCTGCGCCCGGCTTTGCGACCAGCTCTTCCCAATGCGGCACATTCAACGAATACACGACCGTGCGTTCCTGATCGAAAAGCATAAAAGTCGATGACGGCGCACGGAACCAACGGCTGTCCGAATCCAAAGTGCCGTTGTCGTTTTTCACCGAAGGCCCCATGGTCGGAATAAACACCGGTGACCCCATGGCCAAGATTTCGATCTCGCCTTGCTCGCGCTTAAAGAAAATTCCGGTAAGCCCCTGTTGATCGGGACGAAGACCATCGAAGGTTTGATTGGGCTGCCAAAGATCCAGATGCCAATCCTGATCACCCTGCGACCAGAACTCGAGCTTGCGTCCGGCGCTGACTTCGAAATTTTCACCCGGATAACGGCCGTAAAGTTCTTTGACCGACCATTCCGACGTTCCCCAATCGATAAATTTTTCGCCGGTGAAATCCAAACGGCCCTGCAACTTTTCGCCTTCAGCCTGAACCTGCAAATTCACGGTTGCTGACAGGCTGTGATCCAGTTTCGATTTGCCCGGGATTTTGCTTTGGTACTGGGTGCCTTCAAAGGCCACAAAGCCATTGGTTTCGACCTTGTTTTTCGATGCCGTATCGGTCGGAATGGCGAGCTTCAGATTGGACTGAACCTCTTCGGCTGCCAGGCCCGGAGCGTTGCTTAAAATGCAGGCAGCTAGAGTGAGATAACCACAGAATTTGACGGGTGAAAATGGCTTTAAAGTCATCCCCTCGGAGATAGTCAGTTCCCTCTCATCAGTCAATTGCAATGCTTCGCAATGAAGACATCACAATGGGCCTCGTGTTAAAAGATTTCGAGTCCTTAAAATCAGTCCCAGAAAGAAGGCCTTATGAGCGATGTTTCGAAACTTCAAAGTCTTTTACAGGCGATGTGGGTGGATTATTGTGACCTGAATCCCGCTGCCCGCCGCATTTACGAACTCTTCACCAAAGAGGGCGAAACCGTCCTGAATGACCATATTGCTCTGCGCACCTTCAATCACCCGCGCCTGGGCATTCAATCGCTGGCCAAGGTCTTTGAAAACTATGGTTACGCCATGGCCGAGAACGAATACTTCTTCAAAGAAAAAAAACTTTATGCCCGCCACTGGGAGCATCAAACCGATCCCTCATTACCCAAGATCTTCATCAGCGAGCTGGAGCTTGAAAAAGTCTCTCCATTTATCCGCGACACGATGAACTCTTTGATTGAAAAAATTCCGCAATCGGCGATCGATTCGGAAAAATTCTCGATGTCGGGCCGCCCGTGGGAAATGAGCCACGCCCTGTACAGCAAACTGGCTGAAGAAAGCGAATACGCAAGCTGGGTCGCGGCCTTCGGTTTCCGCCCCAATCATTTCACGGTGAACGTGAATGCTTTGAAAAAGTTCAATGACCTGCCAAAACTCAACGAATTTGTGGAAAGCAACGGTCACCAATTGAACAAATCCGGCGGAGTCATCAAAGGCACGCCAGAACAGTTCCTGGTTCAAAGCTCAACCATGGCGAAAGAGATCCCTGTGAAATTCACCGACGGGACTTTCGAGATTCCGGGTTGCTATTATGAATTCGCAAAACGCTACCAGCTTCCAAACGGAAAGCTGTACCAGGGTTTTGTCGCGACTTCGGCGGATAAGATTTTCGAGAGCACGAACAAGGTTCGCTAAGCCAAGATCGCTTGGTTAAGCGACCTTTTTGATCAACTGATGAATGGTCTCTTGATCTGGCTGTTCTTTTTCCCAGTGCTTGTGACTGTCGAGAAAGATCTTGGCCAGTGCGGGATCGAATTGCGTCCCCTTGTATTTTTCGATTTCTTTGTAGACGGCTTCGATTGGCAAGCCTTTGCGATAGGCGCGGGTTTCTTTCATCGCGTCCAGTGTGTCGACGATCAAGATCACGCGGGATACGACCGGGATTTCTTCGCCCGACAAACTGTCGGGATAACCGTGACCATCAACCCGCTCGTGATGCCCGCGCACCGCCGGGATCACTTGGCGAAAAAATTCGTGGGTCGCCAGTGGCAAAATAATATCTTCGCTGTATTCAGGATGAGCCTTCATCACGTTGTATTCGTGATCCGTCAGGCGACCTGGTTTGTGAGTGATCTCAACCGGCACGCCCATTTTACCGACGTCGTGCAAGATGCCCGAGAACTCGGCAATCTTTTGTTGGTATTCAGAAAGACCTGCCGCTTTCGCCAGCAATCGCGAGTACTCGCCCACACGCAGGCAATGATACAAAGTTTCAGGATCCACTTTTTTCAGTGACTCCAAAATCGAGCCGACCGCCGAGTACGCCCACGAGGGAATATCCCCCCATACCAGATTCAGATTGGGTCTTTTCACTGCAGACAAGAGATTCCCCCTGTTACTTTGAACACTTATAACTTTTCGGCGTGGATTGAGATTGTCTCAACTGAAAAACAGGCATTTTGTGGTAGATTCCCAGAGTGAGACGAATGCTTGCGAAAGTGTCAAACATTCAGACATTTTTAGGTCCCAACAAGATCCTTTCAAGACTGGAAAGATGTCTCGGATGAGCTAAATTTCGTCATAGCGTTCTTCCGCAAAATCCCAGTTCAAAAGCCGGGTCGCGACTTCTTCGAGGTAATCTTTGCGGCGGCTTTGGAAATCCAAATAATAAGCATGCTCCCAGACGTCGACCGTTAAAAGCGGACGGAGCTCCATCACCAATGGATTTTGCGCGTTGGCGCTTTTGGTGATCTGCACTTTTCCGTAGGCATCGCTACAAACCCAAATCCAACCGCTGCCAAACTGCTCGGTCCCCGCTTGCACCAGCTGATGGGTGAACTCTTCATAGCCGCCGAAGCTTTGCTCCAGCGCTTGCGCAAGCGTGCCGGTGGGTTTGTGATTGGCCCGCGGGTTTAAGCACTGCCAGTAAAAATCGTGATTCCAGACCTGAGCGGCATTGTTGAAGATTTTTTTATCGGCTTCTTTCTGCGCGGACTCTTTGATGATGTTTTCCAAGCTCATTTCGGCGTAAGCCGTCCCCTTCACCAGTTCGTTCAACTTATTGACGTAGCCGCGATGGTGCTGTCCATAGTGCGCGTCCACCGTCGCGGGTGAGATGACCGAAGCCAACGCATCGTGCGGATACGGAAGCGGCGACAGTTCAAATGGATACATAAATCCCCCTTTGATGAAGTGTTGAATCGCAAAGAGTCCAGCTCCCCGTTCGGGTTCATCATTTAGCGATGCAAAACGAATGCAACTGGTCTTGGTCGTCGTGCTTTCGCCGCCATGGGTGGACGAGTGCCTGATCGGTTCAAATTTGCCCCGGGTGCTTTCTCTCTTTTGGCTTTCAGTGAAGCTTTGGCCTGGATTTGATCTTGCAAATTCTTTCTGACGAAACTCTTTGAAAGGAGATGCTATGCTCATTTACGACGTACTGAAGGCGGACCACGACAAATTGAAAGAGCTTTTGAACGAGTTGGTTCTGCTAAACAGCGCCGACGAAGATCGACGCTCGAACTTGCTTTATCACATTCATGATGAGCTTGTTCCGCACTCGCGAGCTGAAGAGTCCGTATTCTACAATTCCTTGCGGGCCATTGATTCGGCCAAAGAGGTGGCCCTGCACGGATTCGAAGAGCATATGGAAGCCGAAGCCCTGCTTCGCACCCTGCAATCCAAAGATCGCATCGATGCCGAATGGACGGCGACGGCCAAGAAGCTGAAATCGGCGATCGAGCATCATATCAAAGAGGAAGAAGGACGCGTGTTCAATGTGGCCCAGCAGCTCTTCACTCAGGAGGAAGCGCAGATGATGGCCGAAGCTTTTGAACAGCTCAAACCGGAACTTCGCGAGGACGGATTCTTGCGCCACACCTTGGACGTGGTCGCCAATCTGATGCCGCCGCGATTTGCCGCTGCGATTCGAACATTTAACGTCAATCACCGTATGTGATGCAACTCACTCAAGGAGGATACCATGAAACGAACTTCTCTTCTTCTCGCAAGCCTGCTGCTTGGCGCCGGGATGGCGCAAGCGCAAACTCAAGCTCCCGTCAACGATCCCACAATGCGCGAACCAGGCACATCTCAAACTCAGTCACCTGATTGGATGGGAACTTACCAAAATTATCCAACCAGCGATTCATCTCGCATGACCGGATCGTCAACGGATAGCACGAGCCGCACCACGGGTTCATCAACAGGTGCGACGACCATGGATGCGGCAACGGTCGATAGCGCGGCTCAGGACCTGTCCACGAGCGGAACCGCCAGCTACGATAACTCGAGAGCCACTGGATCTTCGTCCACCACCAACCAGATCGATAAGAAAAAGAAAACAGGAAAGAAACCAGCCGGAACTTCAACCACAACACCAGCTTCGCCCACCGGCACCACCACAACCCCCGACTCAACAACTAGCCCCTGAGTATGTTCTGATGTCTTAGGGTCCAAGAAAAGCCGCAGATCTTCTGCGGCTTTTCTGTTTCTGAAGCCTTGGTTGGTACCAAGTTGGCGCCCATTTCTTTGAGGTGTCTTAAGTCCCCTCACAAAGTCTGGAACCAGTTGGTTCCGAACTTTGTGAGGTATCACTCCCAAGCCCCGCTCAGAAAGTTGACGACCAACTGGGAGTCAACTCTCTGAGGTCACCAGAGCAACAAAAAACTAAGAGTGATTTTCCTCAAACATTGGAATGGACGGCCTGGATGGCCGTCCATCGCGGGTTCGGGCTGGCCGAAGCCGGGGGCGCCCAGCCCGATTGCATGGATGCAGACACCTCATGATACGCAACACACCTAGTGCAGAACCCGCTTTTGAATCTCCTGGATCAGAAGCTCGCCTTGAATTGGCTTCGTCAGATGTGTATCGCATCCGGCCTTCAGCGATTTTTCGATATCGCCTTTCAAGGCGTGGGCGGTCAGGGCCAGAATCGGTTTCTGAAAGCCCTTTTGACGAAGCTGTCTTGTGGCTTCAAGACCGTCCATCAGGGGCATCTGGATGTCCATCAAGACGATGTCGTAATCTTCGTTCCGAATCATCTCAAGCACTTCCAAACCATTGTGGGCGCAGGTGACCTGGGCACCTTCCTTTTTTAGGTACAAGCGCACCAGGGTTTCGTTGTCTTCCGAATCTTCGGCCAGCAAAACTTTGATGTCTTCCAAGCGTTTCGTTTTTCGAAAGCTGCTTAAAAACTTCAAGGCGAAGGGTTCGACCTTCTTACCTTTGATCATCGGGACGTCTTTGATATCGCCGGTCGGGATGATCAGCGTGAAGCAGCTTCCCTGCCCGATTTCACTTCCGCGCAAAGAGAGATTTCCGCCCAGGCTGGAAGCCATGCGCTCGGATAACGCCAGGCCCAAGCGGCTGCCGCTCGCTCCGCGACTTAAGGGAGCATTGAGCTGCGCGAAGGGTTGAAAAAGTTTGCTTTGTTGCTCCATCGGGATTCCGATGCCCGTGTCTTCAACGTCGAGGCGAACACTGGATCCGAAATTCTTATGTTGCTCGTGAGTCAGGAAAATAATGACCCTTCCCCCGCCTTCGGTGTACTTGACCGAATTTCCCACCAAGTGGGTGATGATTTGGCGCAGACGGTGCGGATCGGATTGAATCTGCTGGGGAATGGCGTTGTTGAAAAAAACCTGCAGCTTCAGATCTTTTTTGTCGGCGATGGGTTTCATTGCCTGCACGACGTCGTGAACCATGTCGCTTAAATTGAATCGCACCTTTTCGATCGGCGCCGGCGAGTCTTCGTATTTTGAAAGATTTAAAATGTCGTCGATCATCTGCAAAAGCTGATCGCCGGTGGTGACGATTTTTTCGCTGAGCTGTTCACGATCCATGTCGGTTAAGGTCGAATCCTTTAACAGACTGGCAAAGCCCAAGATCGTATTCATCGAGGTGCGGATCTCGCGGCTCATGTTCACCAAGAGATCGGCTTTGATTCGGTAACTTTCTTCGACCGAAGCGTGACGAAGCTGCAAGGCCTCTTCGCGCTTCTGGTGGTTGGTGATATCCGTGTGGGTTCCAACCCACTGCTGGATCTGTTTGCTGGAATCATAGACCGGAACCGCTTTGGATAAAAACCAGCGCCAACCGCCCCGCCCGTCACTGAGAAGGATGGAATCCTCCCACTCGCGCTTTTCTTCGATGGCTTTCGGGAGATCTTTTTCGACACGATTCCAATGATCCGGATGCACGACCGAACGCCACCCTTCGACTTGCAATTCGTCTTCGGTTTTTCCGGTGAATTCAAGCCAGCGATTGTTCCACCAGGTGATTTTCCCTTGGGGGTCCGCCATCCAAATTAAATGCGGTAACGCTTGAGTCAAACCTTCCGCTTCGATCTGCGAAATTCGACGAACCGACTGCTCTTCTAATCCTTGAAGATCCATACAACCCCCTCACCATGGTGGCCTTAAAATGTGCTGTTTCTATTTTGATCGGGCTTGGTTCACTTCGCAATTTTGTAAAATTCGAGATGCGAAATCGCAAAAGTCCTGGTCAGTTTGACAACTGCGATGCGACGAACTGCTGGCATTCTTCGAAGCGTCCGCGGAACCTGGTTTGAACTTGTCGACGATCTAAGCTCTTAAAATAGAGGGGATCGTAATAATAATTTAAAAGTTTCTCGATCCAGATACGATTGGCTTGCAAATCCCCATCTCGAAAGTATTGAGCTTTTGCTTCTTCGATATCTTTTAAAATTTCGCTCGTACGCAGGCCACCCAGCTTTTTATGAATCGCTTGGATCGCCGAGAAAAATCTTTGAAAGACAAGTTCGCGATCTTGCTGCTGCAATGGGATCTCGACGTACTCTTTTAAAATGCGTTCAACACGGATCGAAACGGGATCGTCGATCCAAATCACTTTTGATGCGCGCATTTGATCGAATAATTTTTCCGGCACGTGGCGCTGACCGATCATGCGGCTTTCGTCTTCGATTAAGATCATCGCCTCTGGCGAGGCTTTGGCGTGAACTTTCAACATTTGCACCGACAAAAGATTTTCGAAGTTGATTTGCGTCGGCTGCGGCTCGAACATCGCACCGAAAGCCGAACCGCGATGCTTGGCCAGCTCTTCAAGATTGATGACAGGCTTTTGGTTTTTAAAAGATTCTAGAAACAAAGTTTTCCCGCTTCCGGTTGGGCCCGAAACCACGGCCCACTTTCTTTCCAGCGCGATGCGATCGCTTTCATCCATCAAGAACTGGCGAACGGCCTTGTATCCGCCTTGGATTAGCGGACGATCCACGCCTCGCTCTTTCAACCATCTTTGCGTGATCTGCGAGCGCTGGCCGCCGCGAAAGCAGTAGATGATGGTGTTGGGGTGCCGAGCGATAAAATCGCTCCAGCCTTTGATACGGGATTCTTTCACCTCACCCGAGATCAATTGGTGACCTAATGCGACGGCGGCTTCGTTGCCTTCTTGTTTGTAAGTGGTTCCGACGGCGGCGCGCTCTTCATCGTTCAAGATCGGAAAATTCACCGAGCCCGGCAACGAGCCCAAATTAAATTCAACCGGCGCGCGGACATCGATCAGCGGAATATCAGAGAGAAAAATCGATCGATACTCCGTCGTGCGCATCGTTTACTCGAACTGCAGGCTTGCGGCCCCGCGCTCGACCACTTGGCCGACGACAGTCGCATGCGGGAAAGTTTTCTTCAGCGATGTCAGGATCGACGAGCTTAAGCCTGGCGAAACTGAAAGCAAAAGCCCACCGCTGGTTTGCGGGTCGTGCATCAAAAGCTGCTGCAAAGAGTGGATGTTCTGAAAGCTGCACTCTTTTTCAGTGTACTGGGCATTGGTTCGATGCGCTTTGGTCAGAAAGGATTTCTCTAAGAACTCCATCGCGTGTTGAAAGCGTGGCAAAGCTTCGGTTTGAATTTTCAGGCTGACTTCGCTGGCTTTTGCCAACTGCATGGCGTGGCCCGAAAATCCAAAGCCCGTGATATCGGTTGCGGCGTGAACCGCGTGCAATTGCTCGCCTGACAAGAAATCGATCGCATTGTTGATCTGAGCCATGCTTTTTAAAGCTTCGTCGATATCAGCTTCAGTGGCTTCCCGACGTTTCAGCGCGGCGGTCATGGTTCCTGTTCCCAAAGCTTTGGTCAGAATCAAATGATCGCCGACTTTCGCTTTCGAATTCGACCACACATGCTGGGGATGGATGACTCCGGTCACGGACAAACCAAATTTCAAAGTGTCATCATCAATCGAATGCCCGCCGACGAAATTCGCTTTCGCTTCTCCGACTTTGTCGCTGGCTCCTTGCAAGACATCGACGATCACTTTTTCGGGCATGGTGGCGATCGGAAAAGCCAAAATCCCCATGGCCGTTTTGGGCCGACCACCCATCGCATAGACATCGCTTAATGAATTGGCGGCGGCAATCGCACCGAACAATTTCGGAGTGTCGACGATCGGTGTGAAGAAATCCAGGGTCTGCACCATGGCGATCTCTTCGGTCAGTTTGTAAATCGCGGCGTCGTCAAACAAGCGCCCGTCCACCATCAGTTCGGGGTGGGCTGCGGGAAATGAAACTTGGCTCAGGATTTTTCGAAGTTCGGTGGCCGCAACCTTAGCGGCACAACCGCCTTTTTGCACCGTCTGGGTTAAAGCGATATTTTCCGATGTGTTCATGACCGCAATTTATCGCCGCCTGGCCGCAATAGCCAAGATAAAAGTCGAGTTCCCCAGCTTTCGGCTAGCTTCCCTGAAATCTTACGCTAGCCTGGAAGAAGATGGAACTTCTCAAGGATTTGAAAGAAGTCGAAAAGCAGGCCTCTCTGAAATGGGAGGAAAACCAGCAGATCCGTCAAATGCTGCGAAACCTGCCCCCCGAGCAAGCGCAAAAGCTGGTCGACGAGATCGGCCGCCGGGTCGCCTCTGAAATCGACTGCCGCGACTGCGCCAATTGCTGTAAAGCCCTGACCATCACTCCGAAACCGACCGACATCAAACGTCTTTCTGATCATCTGCAAATGGATCCCTATGCCTTTCGACAGAAATATTTGAAGAAAGATCACGAAGGCGATCTGTGCATGAAGCAGCGCCCTTGTCCGTTCCTGAAACAGAACAAGTGCAGTGTGTACGAAGCGAGACCCGAAACCTGTCGCAGTTACCCGCACCTGGAAAGCCAGCACATGACCGGGCGCGGGTGGTACATCGTCGAGAATACTTTTATCTGTCCGATTGTTTTTAATACTTACGAGCTGGTGAAGGCTCATTTCCGCAAGTCGAAGCCGCGGGCTTCTTCTCCTCAGCCTTCGGCTGTTTAGAATCTTGAGGCCTTTCTGGCTTCATATTTCCCATTTTATATAATTATTATATGATAACAAATTTATAATAGTTTTTATTTAAATATATGTAATTGCTGGCTATTTATATATTTTATAAGAATTATGTTATTAGTTACTAACAAAATGTCTTTCAACAACGCGGCTTTCCATTTAAGTTTGACCTCACTGAAATGCAACTTTGGCTGGCGCTGAAGCCGGCTCGATAAATGGGAAGAAAGATATGAAAATAAATTTTTGCTTCGTCCTTCTGGGGCTGATTTGTAGCCTTTCGGCTTCGGCCGGTTATGTTTGCCGTACTTACTGTCATCAAGAATTTCATCAGATTCTTGAGAAGCAATCCAGCTCTATCGTTAGCACAGAGTGGAAAGCGGCCTGCGAAGCCATAGGCGGCACCGCCCTCTCTTTGCTACCAGGCTCTGCCTTTTGCGTGCGCGACTATACGCACACAAGTTTTGGAATTTCTTTTAAACAGAACAAGCGCTTTGCCCGCCTGAGCAGCATTGAAAAATGCGCCTCATCGCTTCTGCAAAGCGATTACGAAACTTACATTGCCAAGTCTTCGGTCGCGACCGACGAAATCGATTGCGACAAATAGAAATTATTTTTAAAGCCAATAACATTTACGCAAAACAAAAGGAGAAAAAAATGAAAAATATCTTAGTAATTTTAATCAGTGTAGCCGCTTGGTCCGGCCTGGCAAAAGCCGACGTGATCGACCCAACGGGAACTGACGCTTACAAAACGTTGCAGGTCAAGGTCACCCAACTGGATCAAAGAACCCTGCCAGACGGCGAAGCTTCATTCATCACGATCAGCCTTGCAGCAAGCGAACAGTTTTATTCAAGTGTCGTCCCAGAAGGCCAAACTTTAACGAAGCAGCAAAAAGTTCCAAAAAGCAACAGCGGAACATATTACGTTTCGATGTGTGCGTCGAAATACTATCAGTCCGCGTCTTGCCCATTTGAAAAAAGAGGAACGCTCGCTGACGGCGAGTCCACGATTGAAATCAGGATGAAGCGGATTGATGTCAACCCAATGGTCGTCACTCGCCCCGATGGCTCAACCTACATTCCGAAAACCGGGACCGTCGAAGTTTACTATCTTAACTTTAACCAAGAATGGGATATCCTGGCACGCTTTAACATTGGAGAGGGGATCGATGTTCCAGTTGGTGTAGTTGGTGCACTCTATTTTGTGCAGGTCAGCGTGAATACCGAAGATGGTGTCGATACCTACAAAAGCAAGCTCGACTTCCGGAATCTTTAATTCATTTTATCCCCTCAACACGCAAAGTCCCCCGAACCCAATCCCATCTCAATTTGGGGGACTTTGCTCCTCTCCAGGAGAACGAACATGAAACATCTTCTGTTCCTACTGCTCGCAATGGGCCTTCACTACAAAGCGGACGCCTCGGGGTGTGATCGCAATGATCGCTCTCCCGATGGCACTTCGGTGCAAACCTTGGAAACAAAGCAAATGTCCAAGTTTATTTTCCGTCGCGATGATTTCAATTTTGTTTGCACCAATTATCAGACCGCCAGCCTGACCCGCACGAAAGGCCCCCGCAACAGCCTGAAGGCCTTTGCGTCCGACTGCAAAAACCTTGAAGCCATTTTGGATTTGAACGATGGCAAAGAGGCCTCCCTGGTCAGAAGAAATATTCAGTTCCAAGATTATGATAACTGCGGATCGGATATCGGTTCACCTTTGACGTCAGGACAAATCGCCATTCAATTCGAGACGGGACTTTCGTGGAAAGAGGAATTCGTTTTTCCGCAGTTACCGACGGACGGAATCCTGCCACCATTTTAAATTCGCATCGGCGAAAAGTCGAACGAAGGAGAACTTATGAAAAATACCATCACCACTCTGATCGCCGGACTGCTCGCCATCTTATTTAGCATCGGCGCCCTTGGCGCCCCGGCCAAGGAAAAGCCTCTGAACTGGAGTCTGACGAATTTACCTTGGATGCAGGATCTTTCTTATGAAGAAAACATCGTGCGGGCCTTTCAAACGGACGTCAGCCAGTACGTGATCGATCGCTGGACCGATGGTTTCGACTGGAGCATCATATCCTCGAATGGCTCCTCGGCGCTGATCGGACTGGTCAAGAGCTACATCAAAGATTATGATAAGAACGTCGACTACTATGCCCCTCTGGAAAAGCAGCCATCAACCGTGCAGTTGCGCGCGCAGTGGCTGCGCAATATCAGCGCCCGCCCGCAAGCGATGCTGATCCCCGGCTTTGTGAAGATGTTTCTTCGCTATCCATTTAGCGACGACCAACCCATCTTAGCGGCCTACGTTTTCGACTTTTCTCAGTGGAAACTGGATGCGGACTATGCGAAATGGATCCGGTCCCATTTCAACAGACCCGAGACGCTGAAAACCTTCTTCGCTTTTATTTACCCCACCATCTCCTCGGATCAGGACAGCCGGCAGGTCTTGCAGCAAATCGTTGCCAACATCAGCCCCGACCTGCGCGCCCAGCTGATCGCCGATCTGCCTTTAGAAGGAAAGATCGATCTGAGCACCATTCTGGAAGGCCTGAGCCTCACCGACGACCTCGTGCTTCTGCAAAATATCCTCAACCGCCTGGATCTCGTTCTGACATCAGAAGCTGAAGAGAACATCCCGGCCTACAACGCACAAGAATACGCCCTGATTCACTATCGCATTCATCGAAAGCTGAAGGACTCTTTTTCTTACGGCCTGGATCCGCATCACGACGCCAACCTCGATTACTTCTTTAAAACGGAAGGGCCATCAGGTTGGACGTTGATCCATTATGATCAAGCAACTTATCCATCACTGAGTATGGATTTTGCCAGCGCCCCTTACGCCCGTGCGCTGATTCAACTCATGATGTCGACACGGGATCTAGATGACTTAAACCTTCTGCTGAAATACGCGCAAAAGATCGACTGGGTTACGCCCGGATCCCCCGGCTACAAACATTTCGACGAAGCCGTCAATGCCCTGAAGAACAAAGTCGCATGTCCGGATATGTATTATAAGCAATGCTACCCCTTGCCTCCTGTCTTGGATGTGCAGATGCAAGCCGTCCTGGTTCGCATGTTGCGAATTCCCGCAACGATGAATCACCCGCAACTTCTCAGGGATGCTATTTACACGTGGCCGCCCAAAAATATCTTGGCCGCCCTTGTCGAGTGTCGAACCTGCGTGGTCAGCGATCAATTTGACAACTGGATGGATATGGCCCGCAAGCATCCCCTGTTCTTTGAAACCCCCGAGATCAGCAAAATGCTAGAGACCCTTCGCCAAAGACGCAGCAAAGCCGAAAGGTACGGACTGGTCCGATCACAGATGGGTCTTTGATCGCAATCCAAACGCGACCACGCCCCGGAATAGCCATTGCAATAAAACCACTTGAAATCACTTAGCAAGAGCCCGAAGGGGCTTTTGCTTTTTTAACGGAGTTCAAGTGTCAAAGTTTTTGACAGTTATCTATCCATTCTTGTCGGCGCTGCTTTTAACGTCAGCCTTGATGCCAGCAACGGCCAAAGCCAGCGGGATTCAATCTTGCCGAGCAGCCCACAGATCTATCATGACCGAATCGCCAGCAGCTTATCTCTCGCCGCCACAGGCCGGTCGCAGCAGAGTCGTGAACGTCACATTATTTGTGGAGGAAAATCCCTCTCCAAATCAAGACTCCAAACTGGGATGGGACTTTAAATATGAGCATCATTTAACATTTGAGCTGAAGCAGGGTGATCAAGCCGCGACCTGGGATAAAAATTTTATGGATCGACTCAAAGTCCCCGCTCTCCCCGGTCCGAACGCGGTCCGCCCCGAGCAGCTTCTTCATGAAGACAATCAAAAACCGTGGCTCACCTATCTCGATTTCAACCGACCTGAATCCGATTATCCGCTCGATTACTACGAACGTTTTCGCAACTCGATGCAAGCAAACTACAGGTTCTTCGCCTTCAGCAAATTGTATGTTCCACAGTTCTTAAATGTTCCCCCTTCCTGGCCAAGAAGATTAAATGGTTCATTTATCTCTGTTGATGTCACCAGAAAGCCATACAGCCTTTCTGGTAAAAGAATCACATCTCCAGAATTCGAAGCCATCGACAGCAAATCCTATTTTGCCGAAATCATCTGGCGAGGAGACAAAGAGGATCCGATCTTTCCCTCTGTCTACTCTCCAATCGGCTTCCTTGTGGATCATTGGAAATCCGTCTATTCGACACCGAATAACATCCGCAACCTGATCGACGACTCCTTGAAGCGCATCTACCAAAGCTTTGCCGGCCAAGGCCCCGAAAGACAAATCCTGGTGCCAATCGTGCAAGAGCAAGACCGCAGAGATCAAGAGCGCATCACGCATTTTTCGTACGGAATTACAAATGTAGGTGCCAGCGAACACAAAAAAGCATTGAGCATCGACGAAGTCGGCCATATGCAGATCATGACATCAACGGGCCCGCATCAAC
Organism: uncultured Bdellovibrio sp.; assembly: GCA_966211455.1. GTDB lineage: Bacteria > Bdellovibrionota > Bdellovibrionia > Bdellovibrionales > Bdellovibrionaceae > 21-14-0-10-47-8. The sequence continues at coordinate 118,999 of CBIHNI010000010.1, read as the reverse complement.
CCTTCCACTTTGAAGAACAGTGGGGAAAAGTAGAGCGCCCGGCAAATGAAGTCTGGGGTGAAGGACAACGGTTCATCTTAAAGCCTTGGGAAGATCTGAATTTCGAAAGCAAAACTGTGGTTTCAAATGGCGAGCTGAGAACGCTCAAGTATCGCCTGATGCATAAAGCTTTTGCCTGGGCAAATAACGACGCCCGGTTGGATCGTTTTATTATCCAGGTGAACGGCCGCGTTCGCGGCATCTTGCAAGAAATGGGTTGGCCTATCGAGCAAGCCCAAGCCACCAAGAAAGTTCAGGAAATTAACGGCGAGATGACCGAAGAATGGCTGATCAGTTTCGATAAACAGCTGATGCTTGAAACCGAAATCAGAATGATGAAGGGCCTTCTGCTAAATTGCTTCCACAGATTTGCCGACAATCCCTTGGTCACAACCATGTCACAAAGGTTTGATCCAAACCAAGTCAAAACTTTGATCAAAATGGGCCTGATCCATGTTTCCGATAAAGAGCCAACCCCATTCAAAACGCCAACCCTACAACGACAAAAAATAATCGAACTGGCGCCCGACGAACGCGATCCCTCTTTCTTAACCATCTCTCCCGAACACATGAATTTCGATTCTGTCGAAATCAACTTTACGCAAGAAATGATGCGAAGATTTATGGCCGAATGGGACCCTCAGTTGCCGTCACCTCGCCAACCCACTCCCTATTCGGTCGTAGAGCAAATACGCCGGGAATTAAAAGAACTTCTCAACCGGAGCTTCCAAGAAGCTCTGAATCCCAAAGATGGTGGCTATCAATGGGTCAAGAAAAATTTTAGCAAAAGCCGTCTACAAATTCTGATCGGCCTGGGAGTGGTTCGCGTCGGGGAATTAACCCCTGGCGATCGATACCATCGAGTGAGAGATAAGTATGATTTCCACCAGATCATCCCGGATGGAATCAAACCCGCGCTGGAAAATGGCAAATATGTTTTTATCATCACGCCGCAAGAGCTGAACTCGCCCGCCAATTTATATCTCGCATTCCCGCCGGACATGATGAAAGCTTTGCTCTACAAATGGTATCCAGACAACGCCCGATATAAAATACCAAATTATTGGTGGTGAGAATTGTTCGTCAATAGCAGCTGCAGGCAAGTCTTCTCGAGCTCTTGCGGAAGCTTCAGCCAAAGCGGATTGTTCGCTTCCGTCACCGAGCTGATCACGAAGCCGACGAGACTGTTGTGAATCACCTTCGCCGTCAGCTCGGCATTCACGGATTGAAAACTTCCGTCTTTGATTCCTTCTTCGATCATCTTGGTGATGCGTGCAATGGCCGTGGTTTTGATCTTCGTGTTCTGCAGGCGATAGACTTCATCCGACATGGCCAAGTAATGTAGCAAAATATAAATCTGCGAAAAATCGCCGTCGCGAAAGATTTCGATCGACACGCGCAGGTAATTGCGGATTTTTTCTTCTGGCGATCCGCTTTTGGCCATCGCCTCTTCCGTGCGAACCACCGCGCGCCGAATCCAATAATCCAACACCACCGGAAAAATATTTTCCCGATTTTTAAAGTGCCGAACCACCAAAGGTTGGCTGACTTTGCAATAATCCGCAATCGCTTGAAAGGTGGTCTTACGATCCCCCAAGCGGGTCAGACAGTAAGAGGCTCCTTCAATGATCTGCGCCCTTCGGAGGTCGCCTTTTTTACCCATGATTTAATTATCGTATACTTACAAAATATTTGGAAGAAATTTCAATGTATTTATAACTTACTGTAATTACTTGATAATTAAATACATCAATTCAATATGTAAGCAATTAATAACAAATATATAGAAATGATGCAGTGAATCAATTAGACTCTGCCAGACCTCATTTACAACCGAAGCCGGCAAAAAGTTGGCCTCATAACCGGACCGGCAAAGGTGCCGTTCCAATAAAGGAGAAACCATGAAATATCCATTGGCAATCATAGCTTCTATGTTTGTCGCTCTTTCGGCATTCGCGCAGAATTTCGAAACTGTCACACTTCCCGGACTGAAAGTCAGCGCCGCCGAAACGAAGTCCCTGAAGTTGAAAAATGCGCGCTACATCCGAAATCTAGTCGTTCAAGCCGAAGGGGTCGATGGCAACAGCGAAGTCGAAGTGATGGTGAACGGTGTCGTGAAAGGTAGCATTTATGCTCCCGGCAAAGACCCGTCTTACGTCATCACGGTGGGCGAAACCGCTCGCAGTGTCGAATTCCGCCATCGCGCAGGATCTGCGCTTCGCATCCTTGATGTGAAAGCGACTCTTTCAGAGTGGCAAGGAAGCTCGGCTGAACAGAACTTCCACGGCTCAGAATCTGAAGCGGCTCAATTCGCACGCGACGTCATCACCGTTCTTGGCAAGCTGAAGCCATACGTCAATCCAGAAGATGAAGGCCAGTACCTGTGGCCAATTCGCAATCAGGCTAATTACGTTCTGATCTACCTGGACGTAAAAGGCTCGACTTCTGAGAAAGCTCACAACGCTTTGATGGCTTTGATCGATCAAATCGATTTCGCCAAAGAATACATCGAAGATCTGATGCAAACAGATGCGACATTCGATTATGCGATCGAGCTTCTGACTTTGCGAGAGAAAATTCAAGACCGTCTCGACTAGGAAAAGCATGACAATGCCCCGAGAGGGCGCGCCCTTGGCGCCCTCTCTCTTTCATAAAGGATGTTTCACATGTTTCGCTTTTTAAAAATCTTTATCGGAACCGCTTCGCTGATGGGCTCCACTTTTTTTGGTACTCCAAGCTTTGCGCAGTCTGCCGCCACGGCCTCGGACGCGGTGAAAGACTTCAATCAACAAATCCAAATTTTGCAGCAGATCCAGCCCTACGTGGAACGAATGGATCTGGGACGTTTGCTGGTCATCCGAAACTCGATCCAGGCCGTCATCCAAAATATCGAATCCAACCAGGCCGCAGGCAAAAATGACATCACCATGGAGACCATGCGTCTCTTGCAAAATTTAATTATTCAATACCGATTTTCCACCTCCTTCTTCGGATGGCAGGATCCCGTTCCCATGACTTCCATTTACGCGCCGGTCATCGCTTCGCAGCTGAAAGAGCTGCAAGAACTTTCGAAGCAACTGGAAAATGACTATGGCTTTGACGATTCACCTTACACCCAGGTGACCGCCCAGACCTTTCGGCAGATGCACAAATTGCTTCAAGAGCTCGACACTTTACCAATCCCCTTGCAGCTGAAAACAGATCTGCGAACGCTGTGGCCTGCCATCGGCGAAACCATCGCGATCGCGCAATTGGGTGACCGCCCCAAGACTTTCGAAAAGGCCATCCAAGCGATCGGAACGATTCGCAATCTTTATTCAATCTTCAACCAAATCGCGACCAGCGCCGCCGGCTTTAATCTGGTGATCGAACTTCAGGGTCTTTCAGAATTTTACGCCGAATACGCGCAGGTCGACTAAGAAACCATTTTTTCAAATTTTTAAAGGAGTCCTTTTATGAATTGCAGTCGAATGTTCTTGGGGTTGATCGGGGTGATCTGGTGCTCAATGGCTTTTGCCACTCAACCGAACTATCAGGTCTGGTTGGGAGAAAGACATGCCTGCGGAATCGATGACGATGGCTTCAAATGTTGGGGCCAAAACGAGTTCAGCCAGGCCAGCGGCATGCGTATTGGAAATGTTCAGCAAGTGGGATTGGGAGACAAGCACACATGCGTTCTGGATGAATCGGGCGTTCTTTGCTGGGGCGCCGACCACAACCAGGTTCCCCCTCTTGAAAATCCCAAATATCTTTCATCTGATAACACGGCGTCTTGTGCCATCGATCAAAATGGTCTCCAGTGCTGGGCTGGAACCCGATCTGTTGAAGATGTCATGAAGGACGCAACCCAGAGCAATTTACCCTTTTTTGGACCGAAGCTGGCAATGCGCTCAATCGTTGGCACCTACAAGACCAAAATTTGGGAAGTCTCCTGCCTCATTCAAAACAAAGAGGCTACCTGCGAATTAGCTAAATTTGAAGAGAATTACGAGCCTTATATACGCCAACTGAAACTACCCCCTCTTAAAAATCCTCGGCAAATTGTCGCCGATAGTGAAAAACTGTGCGCGCTAGATGACGATGGGGTTACCTGCTGGACGGCATGGATAAAGATAACAGAAAAGATACCAGGTTGGTATAGTAATTATTATTTAGAACCTGTGTCCGACCCATCCATTTTAAGCACCCCTACCTTAACAAAGCCGATGGGCCTGCTGAGCAATCAAAACTACACTTGCGCGATCGACGTCACAGGACTGATCTGCTGGGCGGCGGCAGACGCCTCTAAATTAACACCCACCGAATCAGTACCCATCAATCCAAGTTATAAAATGAATTTCACTTGGTACCAGACGGGGCCATTCTTACAGAAATTATCCGCAGGCGGCTCATCCAATGAGCGAGCTCTCTATTTTTCAAAAATGCTCAAATTCTATAAATCCTTTCTGAAAAACGATTTCTATATCGAATTTCAGTGGCAGCTGATGAGCCTCTTAAAGCCAGCAATTGAATCTGTCGATTCTGAGCCATTTCGGTCAACCATCATCCCCGAATACCAAAAGCTGATGGGCGCGATGGAGTCATTTCTTTCAAAAAGAAATCTAAAAACGGAAATTGAAGATTCCGCTCTGTATCGACAATTGGTCTTGATCAATCTCAAAGCCGCCCTACAGATGGCATCAGACCTATTAAGTCCCGAAGCAAGACAAAATCTTATACTGGCCAAAAGAGCCACCGATCAGGCCATCGACAACCAAAGTGATCAGATGATTTTGCAAGCTTTGAAGCAAATTGAAATCGCACAGCCAACCCTGCTGCCTTTAGGACAATCAAAAGATACGGATTTCGCTTTGCAAACAATTTCAATCTCGGTTCGGCACTTGAAATCATGGACGCAACACTAAAGAAAAAGCTAACCACAAGGAATGACGTTATGAAAAATCACAATCGAATGTTTCTCGTTACGATCACGCTACTTTGGTGCTCGCTGGGCTTAGCCACCCCACCAAATTATCAAGTTTGGCTTGGAGAAAATGTCGGCTGCGCCGTCGATGACAACGGTTTTCACTGCTGGGGAAGCAACGAAAACGGCCAAGTCATCAACAATCCTCGTCTCGGCAATACTCAGCAATTGGGAATCGGCAATAAACACATCTGCGCCCTGGATGAAAAAGGGGTGGTGTGCTGGGGCTTAAATGACAAGGGCCAAACGGATGTACCTCCTTTGGAAAATCCCAAGCAGCTTTCTGTGCAGGGCGATTCGACCTGTGCTATCGACCAAAAAGGTCTGCAATGCTGGGGATTCATCCAAGGAAGATCTTTTGGTGAACCACGCGCAGGAGATTCGGTGAAGTTTCCAAAGCTTCAAAATCCGAAGGCCATGCAGCTAACTTATTCTGTCGAGCGTACTTATGATACCACGCAAGGATTACGCGTTAAGGATGACTATGGATTCAGCTGCTGGGATAGCTATCGGAAACAGCATATTTTCGAGCCGATTAAAATGAATACTATCGATAGAGACCTATTATTCGATAAAGCAGTTGGCGTTGCCTATAGTTTGACAGGCTCGGGTTATGTGAGGTCTCAATTTTCTTGCCCTGACTCTCCTCCTGATAAACAGGAGGAATATATTCTCTTTGTGGATCTGGCAAAATCCACCGAAAAGCCAAAACAAGTCGTTTTTGGAAAAGTTCTAGGATTTGTACAATTTTGCACTCGAAATAATCTAGGCGTCACCTGCTTTTATGGTGGCTCCGGTACTGATAAAATCGAATATTCGGACCATACAAGTAAACTTGCCGGTAAGCCTTGGTCCATCAAACCCGTCGAAATTCCTCCCTTAAACAAACCACGCAAAATTTCTTCCTCCTTGAATCAGTACTGTGCGTTGGATGACAATGGGGTGACCTGCTGGAATTCGTTCGATGAAAAAAACGATTTGATTCTTCCAAAACCCGCCCTGATCAAGGTTCCTCCCTTGAACCAACCCATAGACCTTCTCAGCAACCAAGGGACAACCTGTGCCGTTGAAGTTTCCGGATTAACATGCTGGTCAGCACCAGGAACCGATGAAAAGGCCGGAGTACCGCGACTGCTGACAACGAAAGATGTTTCTTTTGTGTGGTATCAGACCGAAAGCTTTCTAAAAAATATGACCGCGACAAATCCACCCAATCGCGGTCGTTACTTTGCAGATATCACGGCTTTTTATCAACAGGCTTTAGGCGGTGGATACGATATAGAGTTCCAGTGGTTTGTAATGAATTTGCTTCAACCCGCTATCGCATCCGTAGACTCGGAATACTTTCAAACTCAGGTGCTTCCGCAGTACGCGAGGATGATGAAACTGATGCAGGCCGATCTTGCAAAAAAGAAACTGAAAATTGTGGATTCTCAACTTTATCGCCGAGCGGCTTTGATGAGCTTGAAATCGGCTTTACAAATAGCCTCTGAATTTTTAGGACCTGAAGATCGCCAACAGCTGATAACAGTCGTCAAATCCGCCGAACAAGCTCTTGCCGATCCAAGCAATCAATTGATTTTGCAAGTTTTGAAAAACATTGAATCTATGCAGCCATCATTGATGCCCTTGGGTCAGTCGAAAAAGACAGACTTTATTTTGCCAGTTATAGCAAACTCGATGCAGCCTCTGAAAGAATGGGTTCAACACTAAAGGTAGCTCTTTCCAAGCTACGGCAAACTGTGGGTCCAGAAAAACGGACCTTAATTCTCAAAGAATACCATTGAATTGTCCCCACCTCATGAACAAGTCATCAAATTTGATGACTTGTTCATGAGGTCGCAAGCGACTTCATTTCTCTGCAATTTAAAGTGATTTTCTTTTCGCAACAACGGACAACGAAATTTCATCACCGTTATTTTCACCGATTGTGACTTGAGTCTTTTCATTTTCTTTAGCCAAGACTTGCGGCTGAGATTTGATGACTCTTTCGCCATTTTGGGCAATGACCCCGACGGTAAATTTCATCAGGATTCCTTTATGATTTTGAATCGAACCCTCGGTCGCAACGACTTCAATAAAACTTTCTTCTGTCTCTGTTTTTTGATTGATTGTGGCAGTCTCACCCGCCTTAACCATCACTCTTGGTGACGAGATCTGCTTTCCGTTCACAGACAAATCCATTTTCAAATCATAACCATTTGTAGAAGCAAAAACAGAACCGCCAACAAAAACCAAAGCAATTGCCACTAATTTCATAAAAAACCTCCATGCTTTTTATTTCACCAATAGGCTCATAGAATCCTTAACAGCAGTCAATACATGTGCATTTGCATTTGCATTTGCATTTGTACTCGTATTTCTATTTTAGACAAGACGGCCACGATGGCCGTCTTGCAGCGTTCCCATGGACGGATGCACTAACGTTTACACCAACGTACTGCTGTGACGAGCAATCAAAACAAATCCCCCAGCACCCAGTCCTTATAGAAAAGAACCCGGGCCGAGCAGAACGCGTACAAGGTCTCGAGCTGTTCATCATCCTTCGCATAACCCGCATCGTTCACGCCAGTCAGCACGTACTCGCCCGAAGCGCGTTGGAAAAATTGCGGACCACCCGAATCACCAAAAAACATGGTGTGCTTCGCGCTCGATTCGTAACACTCGAGACGCTTTTCTTGAACCATCTTGACCAGCGTCGCAAGCTTGTCTTCTTTCTTTGCTTTGTCCGAAATTTCGGGATCGTTCAAGGCTTGGTTCATATCAAAGTGTTTCAGCTTCATCGAATTCAGAATCGGGAACGAACCTTCACCGTTGAACTCGGTCAGTCCATAACCTGCCGCTTGAGCTTGGGTTTCCATGTCATCCGCGGTCACCAACTGGAACGGAACAACCGATTTAAAGCGCGGATCCTGACATGCGATTTCTAGAACCGCGATATCGTACCATGGATCGGAATGCTTTTCGTATTCAGGAAAGGCGACTTGTTCGACGACGGTGCACAGATAAGAATCGTCACCGGCGAAAAATTCGACCGTGTCCGCCCCACCCGTATCGGCGGCGATACAATGGGCCGCTGTGACCACGCGGTTTCCACCGATATACGAGCCCGTGCAGATTCCCATCGGCATATTGACGTGAACGGTGGCCGCACGCAGATTTGCATCTTGGACGATTTCACCGCCGATCACTTGGGTCGAGCTGGTCTTCAGGTTGGCCAGATTGTTTCCGCGTTGCTCGCAGGCCAGGATCAAAAGCACGGAAAAGATAAACAGGGTTTTTCGCACGATGGGCTCCTTGTCAGTCAGAACAGGAGCGCGAAACTATTCGCGGCCGTTAGCGCCGGCAAGGAAAATAAAAAGGCTCCCCCTCGAGAGCCCTTTTTTTCATGATTTTCAATCTGACTTCAAAGCTAGGGCCACAGGCCCCCGCCCGAATCGTGTTCCGGATCTTCATGCTCTGGATCGGGCTCGGTGCCAACCGGAGACTGCGGCGACTGCAGCTGTTTCACCTGCCAAGCCAGAATGTCGTTCATACGCAAAGCAAAGGCCTGGCTGAACTGCAAAGGTCTTGGATCCTGACAATTATAATAGATATCAGCAAACACCGGCCACGAGCGATCCGGTTCACGTGGGTCCATTCGTACCAACATTCGCACCCCATCCGCATCTTTCATCATGGCAAAAAGTTCTTGCGCTGGGTGCTTCGGCTGACGATCGGCGGGCGTCGTGTTGGCGGCCGTAATTCTGCCACCCTTCAGGTTCATGGTGAAAGTTTCCGAGCGGGCCGCATTTTGTCTCAGATAATCCTGAAGGTCCGCATCGGTGAAGCTATTTTCGAAAACTTGCGAGTGGATATTTTCTATAAAGCTGCTGTTTCCGAAGGTGATACTTTTCATCAAAAGCTCGCTCGAGCTGACCTGCCGCCACGAACACCACTGGGTGTTGGCCACATCCGAATTTTGCACTTGGACTTCGTCCAAGGGGTATTTGAACGGCATGGCAGCCGCCAATTGCCCCCGCCCCTGCTCGGTAAAGCCTTTGCTATTCGATGAGAAGAGCATAATCAGCTCCATCAGCGGGCGAACCGGGCCGTCACCGTTGAAGCTCGATGAAAAGCTATCGCAAGGATAAACATTGCGCTCGACTTCAAAGCCTGTCGACAAAGTCCGCGTCGTTGTCGTCAAAGCCGTTGGCGGAGTGAAATCCGGCCCCGAATGCGAGAGATTCGGATTTTTGCTGAAGATCTCGGTGAAGATTCGTTTTTGCTCATCGAAACCTGGAAGGGCCGTGATGTCGGCGTTCATCTGATGCAAAGACAGTTGCACCTTGTTGGGTTCGACGCCGTGAAGGCCTTTCATCTCCCAAGGAAGTTTTTGGCTGTAACGATACACGGTGAAGCCGGATGGATTGAGCAAAAGATATTCGGTCATCATCTCGGGGCCTTGCAATGTGAGGCGCATCACCACTTGGAAATCGTCCCAATCTTCGGCGCGGCACCAACGATTGGCCGTCAGCGGGTTGACCTTGGCGGGTGCCTCTTCGGCGGCGACTTGGGGTTCAGAACCACCGCCTGAACTGCAGGCCGCGATCGCCGTGGTCGCAAGTCCCATTAGACACAATCTCATCATCAGAGATTTCATAAACTCTCCTTGTCAGTTTTTTCTAATAGCTCAGCTAAAAGTTCATCTCCGCATCGCGATTGGCATCGGCTTGATCCAGATCGGTGGCCATGGTGATTTCGACCGCCTTCAACGCTTGCGAAATCGGACAGTTTTCTTTCGCTGTTTGGGCGGCGCGATCAAATTTTTCGCGGCTCGCACCCGGCACGCGGGCGGAAACATCCAGATGAATGTGTGAGATGTGAAATCCGCGGGCGCCCTGATCCAGGGTGACGATCGCTTCGGTTTCAATCCAATCAGGGGTGAGCTCGAGCTGTGCCAGTTCGTTGGAAAGCGCCATCGAAAAACATCCGGCGTGGGCGGCCGCGATCAGCTCTTCGGGATTGGTTCCGACTTCGTCTGCGAAACGAGTGCGGAAAGAATATGCAACTTCGGATAAGGTTCCACTTTGTGTGGTCAAACTTCCCCGCCCGTTTTTCAAAGACCCCTGCCATTGTGCGCTAGCCGTGCGATTCATGATGCCTCCCATCTGGAGACATGTCTGAAAGCAAATTTGGTTCCTTCGTTATTGACGAATTAAATCAGGGCATCAGGCAAATTTGGGACAGTCTCAATCTTCCAACCCGGCAAGAAGACTCTGAAACACATCCTTGGCTTTCGAATGCCGAACCAAAGGATAAGCTTGGCTGGCCCACAGGGACATCCACTGGGTCTGACCTTGCTGGCTCGCCGCCGACTTAAATTGCTGAGTCAACCACACCTGCACTGGATAAGGTGCGATCTCGTGCGCGCGATCGGCAAAATCTTTCACCATTTGATTTTCAAGACCGCGCGCCAAACGCCCCGAGAATGCCCGGGTCAGCGCCGTCGGTCCGGCTTCGCCCCGGCTGCGAAGTTTTTCTTTGTGCAAAGCCGACGCTTTGGATTCATCCGCAGCTAAGAACGCAGTTCCGACTTGCACGCCACTGGCACCTAAGATGCGCGCGGCGCGAACACCGCGGGCGTCCGCAATGCCACCCGCTGCAATCACCGGGACTTTCAGCGCATCGGACATTTGTGGAACCAGCGCAAAAGTTCCGGTCAGCGAAGATTCTGCCGTTCGAAGAAAAGATCCGCGATGCCCGCCCGCTTCAAATCCCGAAGCGACGACCGCATCGACGCCGGCTTTTTCCAAGGCGATGCCCTCTTGCACGGTGGTCGCCGTTCCGATGGTGCGAATGCCCAGCTTTTTGCATTCTTTCATGATGCCCTCGTCCGGCACACCAAAGACGAAGCTGCAGACCGGTGGACGAGATTCCAAAATCGCTTCGATTTGCTCGTTGAATTTTTGCCCGAATCTTTCGGGCATCTGCGGTTTTGGCACCTTCAGAGCGTCGTAATAAGGAGCCAGATTTTGCAGGTATCTGTCGAATTTTTCTTTTGTTGTGTGGGCCGCTTCCGGATCCGCATCCGAGACCCACAAATTGATCGCAAAACTTTTCTTTGTTTGGCTGCGGATCTCGCGAACCAGATCTTGGATTTGTGCGGGCGTCAGGTAATGCGCGCCGAAGCTCCCCAGCCCGCCAAGGTTTGAGACGGCCGCCAGAAGCTCGACCGACGACAAGCCACCGCCGAAAGGTCCTTGCACCAGGGCGTGCTGGATTTGCATCAATTGCTTGAATTGCTCTGTCCGATTTAAGGCCGTCACTGTCTCCTCCCGAGCCGAAAATGGCTTCCGATTTTACAACACTGCCTCAAGCTTGCTATAGTCAGAACTGATGAGCAAGATCGACGGTTTTCAGTCCGCATTGGAAGCACTGCGCGCCTTGGATGCAAAATCCCAAGAGCGAATCTTAGGTGATATCTTAAAAAGCGATCCCAAATTGGCCGAGCGTCTGAAGCAAAACTTGGTGATCTTTTCTGACCTGCTGAAAGTGAACCCCCAAGGTTTGACGAAACTGTTCTCGGAAGTGCCAGATGCCAAATGGGTCATGGCGCTTCGCGGACACAAACCGGAATTCGTCGATGAGATGCTGAAAACCCTGCCGACAAGAAAGGCCGATCTGATCAAATCGGCGATCCAACATTTGGGACCACAACCCCTTTCCAAAGTCGAAGCCGCGCAAAAAGAGGTCTTAAACAAAGCCCTGGAATTGGAATCCAAAGGCGAGCTTCTTTTTGCTCGAGATAGCGACCCTTTGGTGAAATAGACGCTGTGCGCTTTGCCTGGTGATTTCGGCGCTCGCACCCTATTGTAAGGACCATGAAACCAGTTATTTTGACCGGAGATCGTCCGACCGGACCATTGCATTTGGGACATTATTTGGGCTCACTCGCCAATCGCGTGAAGCTTCAACACGAATACAAACAGTACATCATCATCGCCGACACACAAGCGATGACCGATAATTTCGATCAACCCGAAAAGGTCCGCGACAACATCACGCAGGTCGCGATGGATTATCTGGCCTGCGGTTTGGATCCAAAACTGAACACCATCTTTTTGCAATCCAAAGTCCCCGAGCTTTACGAGCTGACCGTGCATTTCTTAAATCTGGTGACGGTCGCGCGCCTGATGCGAAATCCGACCATCAAAGAAGAGATCAAACAAAAGAACATGGAAGAAAGTCTTCCGGCCGGCTTCTTGATGTATCCGGTCAGCCAAGCCGCCGACATCCTAGCCTTCCGCGCCGATTTGGTTCCGGTCGGTGAAGATCAAAACCCCATGATCGAGCAAACCAACGAAATCGTCCGCCGCTTCATGCACATCTACAAATCCGAAGCTTTGAAAGAAGTGAAACCTTTGATCGGCAACGTCGGCCGCCTGATCGGCATCGACGGCAAAATCAAAATGAGCAAATCCGCCGGCAACGCGATTTACCTGAGCGATTCATTCAATGACATCAAAGCCAAGGTTCAGAAAATGTACACGGATCCAAATCACATCCGCGTCGCCGATCCCGGCCAGGTTGAAGGCAACGTCGTCTTCACATTCTTGGATGTGTTCGATCCCGACAAAGCGGCTGTCGAAGAACTGAAAGACCATTACCGCCGTGGCGGCTTGGGAGACGGAGTCTTGAAGCAGCGCCTGGTCGGAATCCTTGAAGACTTTATCAAACCCATGCGCGAACGTCGTGCGCAGTACGCTGCCGACCCCGCCGAAGTCATGCGCATCATCAAGACCGGCACTGAGCAGGCACGCGAAACGGCGGCGAAGACTTTAAGCGAAGTCCGCAAAGCCATGGCGATGATCGAGTTTTAGACGGCTAAAGGTCAGTGACACCAAAGCTTGACGTTGTCTTTCGCTTTATCTTCTTCAAGACCGAAGATTTGCACCTGCGATTTCGTCTCACTTTCGCTTAAGATGAGATCGATCGTTTCGCTGTGACAGAAGACCGTTTCCTGAAGATCCTTCGTCAGCGTCTTTCGGTATTTCATATCGATGCAGTTCAATTCCGCCAGGCGTGTTCCGTTTCTTGATACTTCGCCTTTTGTAATCACGTCATCGACGACCGGAAGATCAACCACCAGGCTCATGTGGTCGCCAGGATCCCAACAACGAACATGCGATGAAGACGGAATAATGCCGTGGCTTTCGCGACCCGCCTCTGAAAAGGGGCCCATGGCGAACAGAATGATCAGAATTGAAAAAGACTTCATAATAGATGATTCCTTGTTATTTCACTTTAAAATCTTGAGTCACCGGAAATAAAGAGATCGACAGCTGGTACACGCTGTCTTTTTTCTTGCCGCCTTCAAGGTACGAGCACAGCTCCCGGCGAAAGTTCTTCACTCGGATTTTGGCCTGGGCCAGCCGTGCCGAATCCACCGCCATCGTGATCGCGGATTGGTCGCGCTTTTCGACCGGCACGTCATCCAAAGCGCGGATGGCCATTTCTAAAATCTGTTTTTGCATTTGTCGAAGCGCGTGGCTGGTTGTGGCCGAGCCCAAGGTCGTCGTGTGACCTTCGCTGATCTGCCAATTTCCTTTGGTATTAACGCTGACTGACATAACCCAGCCGGATTAAGCGTTCGGTCGCATCTTTGGCTTCGGCCAAAGAAATCCCAAGCTTGTCTGAAATCCAGCGGGGATGCGGGTCGAACTCTTCGATCGAAGCCAGTTCTAAGATGGCGAAATGGTACCAATCCGAAATCATCTGAAAGCTATCGTAAGAAATCTGGCGAAAATCCAAACTGGATTCTTCTCCCCGGCTGATTTTTTGGTAGGCCTCGATCTCTTGCAAATTCAGGCCAAGCTTTGGACCAAAGCGCTCGATCACGGCCGGCGTGATTCGTCTTTGGCCTAAAAGCAGTTTGGAAAGAAATCCGGATTGCACATTCAGATGCTTCGCAAAAGCGCGCAAAGAAAAGCGAGGGTTCAGCTTGGTCCGCCGAACCAACTCGCTTTGCAAAAACTGCCGGAAATCCGTCGGCCGCGATTTTTCGAGAAGAATTTCCGAACTTTGATTCACACTACTCACACGACTCTTGCTGTTCTGTTTGTTCTTGCTGTTTGTCGGTTTCCAGGCTGCAGGTCATTCGCGAGATCTCTGTGCTTCCCAGAATGCTGATTTCAGAAACTTTGGCAGTCGTAATTCCCGTGAATCCACCACCGCGGATGATGACGGAATAACCCGCATCCGGAATCGCCGGGGTTTCGCAAGTCGCCAGTGTCACGATCTGATCGGGATGAACCTGATCGGGCGCCGGAGGAAATTCACAATTCAGCTCGCCAAATTGCACGGGACGAGGTCCCATGATCGTCATCTGAGACAATGTTCCTTTTTTCTCAGCGACGGAAACTGTCAGACTCAGTCCATGATCTGGGCCTGCCTTGACGTCTCGGCAAACGAACACTTCGTCCGCTTGCGCGGTCATGGCCGTCGCAAGGGCCAGAGCAAATAAAACTGTTTTCATAAAGACTCCTTTAGTTTGGGGTGCGTCCTTTTTATGGTCAAAGCCCCCCTATCCACAAGATTTTTGGATACAAAGTGCATCCAAACCCTGGATGCAGCCTCGCCGACAGATTTTTTTTCATTATCGTCCCCAATCTGAATTGACCACGGCCCAGGCCGAGACTGAAAGGCCGATCACTCCGAAGCTTAAATGAAGTATGTCGACATGAAGAGACTTGTCGCCAGTAGCCCCATCGAAGCATTCACTCGATGATTGACCGAAAATGTCTTTCTCTGATCAGATAAGGCGATGAAAGTTTACGTTTTTAAATCTTTGCCACCGTTTCTTTGGGGATACACCCGCGACATTCGCGCCATGTGGGCTCTAGAAGAGTGTGGTTTGCCATATGAAACCATCGGGCTGGATTGCGGACCGAATGGTCTTCAAGACGAAACTCGCTTTGGCGCGATCAATCCTTTCAAGCAGATCCCGGTGATCGATGACGATGGCTACATCCTGACCGAATCCGGCGCGATCCTTCTTTACCTGGCGGAAAAATCGGGAAAATTGATTCCGGCCGAGCTCAAAGCGCGGGCCCAGGTTTATCGCTGGCTGATCACTTCGCTGAATAATATCGAGCCCTTTGCGCTTCCTATTTTCTTTGCCGATCTTCAGGGGGATACAAACCCGCATCTGCAAGCTTTGCGACCTTGGCATGTCGAAATTCTGGATCGCTTTCTTCCCACCTTGGATCAAATGCTGGCCTCGCAGCCTTTTGTGACAGGTGGTGAATTTACGGTCGCAGATATTGCTTTCACCTGTGTGCTGCGCGAGCTTCGCAAGAACGAGATCCTGGACAAATATCCGAACCTCATCACTTACCGCAAGCGCTGCGAAGAGAGACCGGCTTTCGTGAAAGTGCTCAGCGCTTACGAAGACCGCCTAGGCATTCCACGCGGAAGCGCCCGGTAGGCAAAAGGTACGCCGTACCTTTTGCCACAGTGTCCCCAAAGGTACGGCGTACCTAAATTTCGTTGTCGCGCTCTTCTTTGACTTCAAGGAGTCTTTCGATGACTTCGTCCACGCACGAGGCGATTTCAGCGTCAAATGTGTATTTGGCACTGGATTCGCTGAGCAAGGCCCGGAAAAGCTCTTCGGCGTCTCCCCACTCGTCTTGATGATAGTACAAATCGTCAAAGTTTCCTTTTCGATCGAAGAACAGATGCTTGTAGGCATTGTCGTCCACTTTGTAATGACCGAAGCAGAAATAATTTTCGTTTAGAAATTTGATTTCGTCTTCGCTGAAGCTCTCTGCGAATTCAGGACGCCCACCCCACAGGCCGTCAACCGCACTGACCAATCCGCTGAAAATCGAAGCCGTCTCATACTGTTGAGAGCTGTAGATTCGGAAACTTCCCCAATCGATGTCCTCGTTGGCGCGAAATGCTCCGTGGGTCAGCAAACAATCGCGCAAAGTTTTTGGGATCGAAGTTTTATGTTTCGTTTCCGCCGCCTTCAATGTCGCCTCGGTTTCAGGTTTTAGAATCTCCAAGACTTGCATCGTCTCTTCATCCGGATCGTCTTCGAAACCTGGCGGCTTCAGACCTAAGATCTCGTTCAGCTTGTTCATGCGATCCAGGGCCTGTTTCCAGGTTTCGCCTTTGGGACCGCGCTTTAATTTTTCGATCGGATCTTCGCTCTTGGAATTTTGATAGGCTTCGGATTGCAGATCCGATTTCAAACTCGGATCCTGCAATTTGAATCGGCTGTCGTCCATTTTCTTTTCCAGAACCTGCAAGGACGCAAGAAAAGAATTTTGGTATTTTCCGGCATCGCGTTTGGCGGCCTCGCGGTACACCCGTGCCTGCGTTTCGTAAGAGTGAAAAAACGGATCCTCGTACTCGCCAAGGCTGGATTTGATTCGAAAAGCCTGATCAATATTTTGAACCGCTGACTCGAGCCGGCCAGCTTGCAGATCATATTGAGCCGCCTGGGTGTAAGCCGCGCGCAAAGCGATCCGCAAGGCCACGCTGTCATTCGAGAAAAGAATTTCTTCTGAAACTTGCCCCCAACCCAAAAGCGCGATCATTTCTTTGGCGGTTTCTTCGGTGGAAAGGCCCAGCTCTTGTTCGCAGCCCAGGCGCATGCGGAAATAGAAACTCCAGTTCGAGTAATAATCATCGGGCGAGGTGTTTTGCAGTGTCGTCTTTTGCAATTGCGGATGCAATTTGATCAGAAGCGGATGCGCTTCTTTGGCGCCTTCGGCATTGCGCATTTTCTTTTCGATGACGATGAGCTGGTCGATGATACTGGCCATATGATTCCCCTGGGTAAGTCTTTCAATGCTAACCAGGATCAAGCCCACTCGAAAAGAAAAAAAGAACCGCCAGCCCAACAATTTGGGAAAAAAAGCAGGCGGCTCTAGCGCGGAGTCACACTCACACTCAAACGGACTTAAGGTTGAGGATTGAACTTTAAGTCTGAAATATAGCAGCTGTTCTTTTCCGCGTGCCCAGTATTGGTGGTGACGCTGAATCTTTCATCTTCGCTTTTCCAGCTGACCACTTTGCCGGCATCGTAATCGCCACCGCTTGCGAGCTTCACCAAAAGCTTGCTGTACTCTTCGGGCTTCGTGACGTCGATATGGTTCAATTGAGCGATGGCGATGATCGCATGCTGGGCCGTCAAAGCGCAGGGTCCCAGGCTTCCGTCATTGCTGACATTTCGTTTTGCTGGGGTTTTTGCCATCGCCAAGGACGCTATTGATAAGAAAAGAACAAGAGTCAAAGATTTCATAAATCCTCCTGAAATCATGGTAGCCAGGCCCCTCTCGGCCCGAAAGAAGTTATGTCATTTGCCGACTTAAAACTGTTCACCGCTTGTGAACGGCCTGACGGACAAACCATAGACCTGTTCACCAAAGCGCTGAATGGTGTTCACTATTTCGATGACAGGCCCGACTTTTGTGACTAGAAGCGCTGTGTGGAAATTCTGAATTACCGTGACTTGCTGAAAATCGAACTGGCCGATCGGATCGCCGCAAACCCTTCTTATTCGTTAAGAGCGATGGCGAAGAAAATCGGCATCTCGCCTTCGATGCTCTCCGCTTTGCTGGCCGGAAAGAAAAAAATTTCGGTCGAGCGCGCCTTTGAGATCGGAAAGAAACTGAAGTTTGATAAGAAGAAGAACGCTTACTTTGTGGGTCTGGTGCAACTGGACCGCGCCAAATCTCCCGAGCAAAAAGTCGAGCTTCTTGAGCAGCTGAATTTACAAATACCGCAGGCTCAAACCTTCGCTTTGCATCTCGATCACTTTCGCATGATCGCAGACTGGTACCATCTCCCTATCCTTGAGATGACTCAGCTAGATCATTCCGTTTTAACACCAAGTTCGGCGGCCACAGCTTTGGGCATTTCCAAGGCCGAGGCCGAAGCCGCGATCGACCGTCTGCTGCGGTTAGATCTTCTGGAGAAAAATCGCCAGGGGCAGCTGAAAAAAAGCAAAAGCCTTCTGCGTGCCAGCTCGGATGTTCCGAACGCGGCCCTTCGCCGTTTTCATGAACAGATGTTCGTCAAAGCTCAGCAGTCTTTGCATCAACAATCGCCGCAGGAAAAATTTGTTGGCTCTGAAACCTTTGCTTTCGACGAAAAGCAGCTGAAACAAGCCGAAGAAATTTTCGAAGACTGTTTTTCACGTATGATTTCTTTGGCCGGATCCAAGAAAAGTAAGAAGCAAGTCTACCACCTGGGAATTCAATTTTTCCGTTTAACCAAGGACATCCAACAATGAGTTCAATTTTGACGCCAGCCCGTCTGTTATTGGCTTTAGCTTTTCTTTTCGCAATTCACGCGGCGGCCGGCGGCTCTTCAGGCACCCGGGGCGGAGGCAACATCGATGTGGCCGAATTTTATGACCGGGCCGATCTGATCATCAATTCTTTGATGGCACAATCTCCGATCCCGGTCGGATCACAGACGATCGATGTCACAATTTTGCAAAAAAATTTGAAGCTGGTGAAAGTCCAATCTCTGCGTTCCGAGCTGACACTGAATGGGGTCGCGGTTGATGCCATCAATGATCCTGAAGCGATGCGGATCGATTTTTCAGAGCCGCGCTGGCGCAGCCTGACGGACGAAAGCAAAACCCGACTGATCATTCACGAGCTTTTGGGTCTCAGCCGGATTTCGGATTTGAATTACGGCGTTTCTTCGACCCTTCTGAAAAAGACAGATTTTAAATCGGATGAGATTTGCCACGAGCGTCGCACCTTTTACGGCGAAAAAGCCAAGCATCTGATCCGAACTTTTTCGATGCTTGGATTGAAACCGCAGGGAAAGAAGCAAAAATATTTCACCTTGAAAAAGATCGACTGCGGCAGCACCAACGACAATGCCATCGGGGATGATTTTGCCAGCGCCCAATGCGCTTCATTGTTCGAAGATTCAAGCCGCGCGGGTCTTTTGCTAGAAGCCCTGCAAGCGGTCGGAGTCTGGGGCGAGGGCGCCATGTCGCATGTCTATTACAGTGCCGATTTTATCTTCTGCCGCCAATCTCAAGAAACTTTCGATTACAGCTGCCAAATCAAAGCCAACTGGGACTGGGCCTGCCAAAAATAGGTACGCCGTACCTTTGGGGACACCGTGGCAAAAGGTACGGCGTACCTTTGAAACTCGCGTTACAGAACCAAGAGTACGGATCCTAATACGATTAAAGCTCCACCGGTGGCAGCTTTCCAGGTTAGGCTCTCGCCTAGAAAAAGAATGGCCAGCAAAATCGTGAAGGCAACACTGAGCTTATCTAACGGAGCCACCTTCGAAGCCGGCCCCATTTGCAAAGCCCGATAATAGCAAAGCCAAGAGGCACCGGTTGCAAGACCTGATAAAATCAAAAAAATCAGCTGACGTTTGGTCACAGCTTCCGTCAGCTGCCATTCTTTACGTGCCGTCACCAGCAAGGTGATAAACGCCAAAATCACCAAAGTCCGAATGAAGGTCGCCAGATTCGAGTTGAGATTCGTCACCCCGATCTTACCAAAGATCGCCGTCAGGGACGCAAAAACTGCCGATGCAATTGCAAAAAAACGCCAATCTAAAACTTCCATCGTCAACCTCTTATCAAAACTATCTCCCTGCTCCTCTTCGATTGCAACCGCACTTTCTATTGGCTCGGCGCCAGGGATTTGGCTCCTTGTCGATTCTTTCACCCGATGGCCTGATTGACTTGCGGCTCTTTTTAGGATTTCGTTGGTTGCATATGAATCGCATCACGACATCGACCGAGTTTATTCTTCTTCCCAATTCTGGATGCTTGGGTCTCGACTTTGGGTCGACACCCAAGGAAGTCGAAGCCTTCCTTTTCAAACCTGAAATCGTATCGAAAAACTTTCGTGGAAAGCGCACCGAAAGCAGGGCTAGCTCTCAGATGACCTTTACCTATTCGAAAAGCTTGGCGCTTGAGCATCTGGGCTTCACCAAGGAAATGAAGAATGTTGTTCTTTTCGATATGTTTGTGATGAAAGAAAAACCCAAAACTGTGCTAAAAAATCTTCTGACTTTTGACGGCGAAGCTTACGAATCCTATGGCTTCGTATTTTTCCCAAAGCTCAGCCTGTCCTTAACAGGATTTCATGATGGTGATCTCAGCCAAAAGGCGATCACCGTGGCGCCCCCAAAAGCTTGGAATTCGTTTATCAAAGGGGCAAAACCTTTTCGCCTGAAGTAACTTAAGGTGTGCGCCCCAAAAAATCGACAAGATATTGACGGTCGAAAACCAGAACCTGATTTTCTTTATCGATATCATAAACCTGATCCGTATTCAGACCAATGGATCGATACAATCTGCGATGAACCTTCGAAGTGTGCACGTAAATGGTATGCACTTCTGAATGATTGTAAAGCGCCTGCAAAGCCAAGCGGATAATTTCTAAGGATCGGCGAAGCTGGGTTTCGGCGTTTTCTTGCGTGATCACGGTCAGACGGCCCACTTCGGCCGAAATCCCTTCTTTCTCTTTGCGTTGAATATTCAGAGTGGGATCAACTTCAAACGGCAATTTTTCAGAGCCTTGAGCTAAGACGACCCGCGCCCCGCCCAAATATTCGGGCTGCGAAATCGCCGGATCGTTTTTCGTCAGAACCACAAACAAAGATCGAGCACTGGCTTCGGCTTCTTGAGCGTCTGCGATTTTCTGTTGTTCTGGGGTCAAATCTTTCTGAAATTTCGTCAAGCGCTCGGAATAAATTTTCTTCCGAACGGCTTCGTAATTGCGAACCAAGTTTCCCAAAAAACTGGGACCATTGGGAATCTGCTTCATATCCACCAGGGTCACAACGCTGCCATCGACCAACTGTCTTTGCACGACGGCATGAAAGCTATCCGGCAAGGGCTTCGTCAGTGCTGTCGACTGGGTTGAAACTTGAGTTGCAGAGGAAGTGTGACATTTAATCACGCTCGAGGCCGCATACGAGACCAATGAAGGCCCCATACAAACAAACGCGAGAGCGAATAAAATGGATTTCAGAACGCGTATTTTCACAATACAGTAGATTTGCAAAGGTGATGCCTTCGGAGACCACTTTAAAGCTCGCTCGCTTGAAGCAAGTGACGAAATGATGAACACTGATTAGAAATTGAACCTGATTAAAACTCTGTGTGCGCAAATGATCGCACCCTAAATCAAGCAAAGGTTGATGGGCTCTTTGCCCATTGACCCCTATGAAGATCCGGGTAAGCTCAGTGGATGATACTTAAAAAAGCCTTTCGAATTGCGCCCTTGATTGCCTTACTCGCAGTCGCAAATTTGCAGGCTCAACCCAAGCCATTGCAACAGACTGCGGGGAAAACCGTGATCGAGCTGAGCTTCAAAACCTTTTCACTGCAAATACCGACCAGCTCTAGCAACGGCACTTCAGAACTGATGGGCGTTGAAGCCGTCTCTGACGAGACACAAATTATAAATGTATCGACTCCAGCTCTCAAGGCAAAGTCTGTAGCCAAAATCCCAGCGCAGTTGCTTTCAAATTTTGATGCTGCGAACACAATTCAAGCTGACATCAAAGCGCTTGGCTATAGTGCTATTGAAATCAAAAAACAGAATCTGGCGTCTGGGCATCTGTATCACTGGAGTACGCCAACGAAAGGTTCGGCTTCATACTTTTACTTGCAGAATCCGAAAGCTCAAAATACCGCGCTTAAATTGGGACCTATTGCGGGTTCGATTCTGATGGATTTCCAGATTGAATGGTCAAAAGCAATATGGAAAAAATCCAATCGATGATCCCAAAAATCAGACGTCATTGATGATCGAATTTCCTCAGTCCTCATAAATCAAAGATTGCTTTTGGATCCATCCGTGGAATGATATCCGGATGGGTTCAACTTCACAGAATACTTCGCTGACTCTCCCCGATTTTGTGCAAAAAATCCGTCAAATTGCCGATGGCTACAAAAAACTGGGGGAGATCAATGCGAAATACAAAAACCTTCCCGCGCAGGTCACTGTCCTGGCCCCGCTTGGCGACGCCGAAATCCAATCGCTGGAAACAAAATTCGGTCATCAGTTTCCGGCGGAAATAAAAAAATTTTTGAAGCTATCAAAAGGCTTACATATTCCAAAAGATCATTGCGGATTCAATCTGGGTTTCAATAATGATCCCAAATCCACAGGCTTCGCCGATCTCGTCACAAAGCACTGGTCCACCGATCTGACGGACGAAGGCATTGCCCACGTCAATTCGCACTTTCATTGGATCGGCTACTGGGAATCCGGCGATCGCTGCACCGATTACCTGATTTACGATCAAAAAGGATCTTTCGCATTGGTCCGCTATGCTCTGGGACGACCGGATTACAAAGTCGAAGCTTATGATGCCGAAGATTTGGCCGAGATGGATGCATTTTCCGAAAGCAAATCCATGGCTGAATTTCTTCCCGAACGCCTCGTCGAATATTCGGAACTTGCGGCCGAGCTTCTCAGTCTTTACGAAGAGCGAGCCCGCGAATGAAAGGTTTCAATTAAATGCTGAATTGTCGCGCGATTTTTATCAACGGCCCCACCACGGCTGACAAATCCACCATCGGAAAACTTTTATCCGAGCAATTGCCAGATTCGGTCTTTTTGAATGGTGACGAGATCGTTTCGAAAGAAGGATTGGATCAGGCCAAATGGGTCATCGCGACCGTGATGACCGGCACCTTGCGCGCCTGCGAATTGGCGCACGAAGGAAAGCTTCCGATCATCGCCTTTCCCCTTCGCGACAAAGACTGGAAAGTCATCACCGGCCTTTGCAATCACGCCGGCGTCACCCCGATCTGCATCACGCTAGATCCGGATGCGGACGTTGCATTTAGCTCGCTGACTTTGAAAAATGCGAAAGCATCCACACAAGAAACCTGCGATCAAATCTTGGCTTACTTACGTAAAAGCGAAATGCACTGAATGGAAAAAGCCCAGAGGCCTACAGGTTGGAAATTCCATCATATCGGAGTCGAAGGCGATGACGTTTCTTATCAAGGCATCAGGCTGTGGGATCATAGCGCCGAGTGGGAAAATCTCCATATGAAAATTATCGCTCCCCATCCCTCTTACCCAAAGCAAGTGCACCACCTCAGCGCCGTGAAACTTCGAAATATCAAATTCGCGGTCGGCGAGGTCTCAAACGGAGTCTGGCTTTTCTACGTTCCGTCTTAGCTCGGAGCGCCTGCGTTTTGAGTCCTATCATCTATCCATAAATACTCATCTATGATGATGAAGATCTGCATGGCAAAGAATAGACGAACAAAAAAATCAATTCCCACATCACTCGATTCTTAAAAAACGACACCCAAGACATTTCCCTGGAAATTCTCTTTCGGGCTCTAGGATCCCTAGACCAACAGATCAAACTGAGTTTTTCGGAAACTAAGTTTGAAAAAGTCTCTTAAAAACAGTCCTTTTGTTTTTTGTGAATCAAAAGCATTGCATTTAAAGCCGATGCTTTTAACTCGTTGGGTTACGCTGCAATCATTCCCTTATTGACCGCTAATTGAACCAGAAACAATAATAAACTCATGAAAAAAATATTTTTCTTCTTCTCGTTAATATTTATTGTTTCATGTGCGACGCCCATGAAACCTGTCGACCAGAATGAAGCCTTTGATACAGAAATGGGTTTCAAGATGTATCCCCCACCAAACGGTCCTTGGTATCGTATGAAAACCCCTGACGGAACCGGCTACGTTCTAGGCCGCGAGCCATCAGCCCAAGATAAAAAAGATGGCGCTACAGTCATGACTGAAGTTCGTTACGGATTCATTAACCTATCTGGCCTCAAGTTAAAAAACGCAAAAGACACATTAAAATTCTTTGAAAATAGTATGACTGACCCTAGTAATACGGACCGATTCGAAAATAATAAAAATCAGTTCAATCAGACAAAGTATAAAAATGCGGAATGTACGACATTTGATCAGTCTGGTGTCGACAAAAAGGCCAAGTCCTTACAAGGTGAAAAAATGGCAATGTCGTATAGAGGAATTCTATGCCTGCATCCCAAGGATCAGGGCCGTTATATTCGTTTAAGTCTAAGTCAAAGGATGCCTGTAACTCGAAATTTCGTCGACCTTACATCAGACGAAAAAGCTTTTTATAATTCTCTAGAATTCACAGAGCTTAAAGGTACACCACCATTACAATAAAAATTGCTGACAAACCCCTAGCTTCCGAATCAAACTCCAGATCATCAAGGACTGCTCTCAAAAGCAGTCCTTCTTTTACAAAACCCCACGCCCGCGCAAAGTCGCATCAAGCTTCGCCTGATACAAATCCCTGAGCGCGGCCCCAGCCTCCGCTCCTTCAATCACCGCCACCGCTTCCGCGATCGCCTGCAGGGTCGCCATCCCGTACTCGGTGGTCTCGGCTCGCAGGTGGTGCTCGGATTGATTTTTTGTCGCGATCATCACGCGCGGGACATCGGCAAGCTCCCCGTGACGGTAATGCACTTTACTGGCTTGTCGCCAGTTTCCGTCTGGCACCAGAAGCTGAATCGGACGCGGATCTTCCGCGACCAACTCGCGAGTCAATACCCGCGCACCTTCGGCCGGATAGAAAAGCAAAGTTCGATACTTTTCGTCGCGCACCAAATCCGAAAGGTCCAATGCTTCGACTCCCCGGCCGCGCACCCGCATCTCGCTGTTCACCAGCGCTTGCACGGCAAGCCTTCCTGTATTCGTGGTGCGTTTTAATTCTTTGGCGTGCACGATCAAGCACAGTCTTGTGCGCAGATCCAGCTTTGGGATCAGATGGCAGATGCATCGCTCAGGATGCAGAAAACAAACCTGGCAGGGTTCTTTGGTTTTTCGCTGGCGCTCAGGCTTCATAGGTCTGCAGCTCTTGCAGGCTTTCCAGCAGATTGCCTTCGATCTCTTCACCCAGCTCGCCCATCGCTTCGCGGAAGTTTTTGACGCTCATGTCCTGGGCCATCTTGTAGGTCTTACGAAAGAAAGCCTCTTGATCGTCGAAGTATCCGTTCCACAGCTTTTTCGCCTTTGGCAATGTCAGTGAATCGGTCTTCATCTCGGTGGCCGAGCCTTCGTGACGATTTAAATATTCCAGGCAGTCGCTGATCTGTCTTGGTGAAAAATCCAGATGCACCAAGATTTCTTCCATCATCGCCATTTCCACGTAGGTCAGGTAATCGTTCATCTGTTTCCAGAATTCCTGCCCCATGACATCGTAATTGCTTTGACAGTAAAAGGTCGTGCACACGGCGCTGCGATTTTTCCAGATGCCGCAGTTTTGCTGTTCGCGGTTGTAATAGGGACACAACCAGTCTTCGCGATTTCCAAAATCTTGTTCTTCGCGGTTGTTGAAATTCACCTGGTACTGGACACTGGCGGTCATACCGATCGGCAGACTGTACTGACGGGCTTCGATCTTGCGACGAAGTGTCGCCAGCGCCACCTTCGAAGTCGAAGCGCTTTCAAACATGGCACCGACCAAAAAATTAGGCAAATAGGGCTCGTAGGTGCAGCATTTCAGATGCTTTTGATAGGCAGCCCAGTTGCAGTTCGCGCACGTCGCCTTCGTTTCTTGAATGTTCGCGTTTAAAAGCTCTTTCGGGAAAAGCTTGCGGTAGACTTCTGGAAGTTGGTAGCCCAAGGCCGTTGCAATCACGTTTCAGGTCCTCATTTCAAAAGATAGATAAAGTCTTCGCGAGACAAAGCCTGCGAACCATCCAGGCCCGAATTGCTTTCATCGATATCTTCTTCAACGCCAAACAGACGATCGAAAGAGTCCTGCTTTTTAATCTTCAAGTCGGCGATGCGCTCTTCCAGCGATCCTTCGATCAGAAGGTTGAAGACCTTCACATTCTTGGTTTGTCCCATGCGGTGCGCGCGATCGGTCGCCTGATTTTCAACCGCTGGATTCCACCAAGGCTCCAGATGGTACACGACCGACGCTTTCGTCAAATTCAGACCCACCCCGCCCGTTTTCAGCGTCATCAGCATCACGGCAGGCTCTTTGCTATCTTGGAAGGCGGCAATCAAACGCAGACGTTCTTTGGCGGTGACACTGCCCTTGAGCGTAAAGCTTGGAATCTTTTTTTCCTGTAGCTCTTTTTCCAATCGACCCAAAGTTGATAGGAACTGCGTGAAGACAATCACGCTTTCGCCATTTTCCAAATGATCCTGCAGCGAGCTTAAGAAGTGTTCCACCTTGGCAGGCTTTTCTTGATAAACCACGCCTGGCACCGCCGCTGGGTCCGAGCAGATCTGACGAAGGCGCATGAGGGCCGCGAACATCGCGATCTGCGCTTTGCGCTCGCCTTTGTCTTCGATCAAAGCTTCGACCTGGCGAGAGAAGGTCATCGCCATCTTTTTGTAGATTTCCTTTTGCTGAGCCGCAAATGGCAAGATCACGCGCTGAATGGTTTTCTCTGGCAAAGACAGCTTCACCTGCGATTTGGTTCTGCGCAAAAGCAAAGGCTTTGAGATCAATCTTAAATCCCGCAAAGCTTCCGAGCGGACCTCGCGGTTGTAATATTCGCGACGGAAAGTGTCCACATCCCCCAAGCAACCTGGCACCACCAGATCACACAAAGAATAAAATTCGAGATAATTATTTTCCATCGGCGTCCCGGTCACGCACACCTTAAAGCGCGCTTTCAGCTGGCGAGCCGTCGTCGCACGCAGGGATGTGATATTCTTCAGCGCTTGCGCTTCGTCGATGGCGACCACATTCCAGTTGTGGGCCTTAAAGAAATCCGGATTTTCGATCAACAGACCATAGGTCGTGATCAAAACCATCGGCTCGGGACTGTTCAGATCGTCAAAAAGATCTTTTTCCAAGGTTGGATGGTAAACCTTCATCGGAAGATTCGGTGCAAACTTCTTTTTCTCTTCCATCCAGTTGTAAACCAAGGACGTCGGCACCACCACCAAGCAGCGACCCAGCTCTTGCTTGGCTTGAAGGCTCGCTAAGAACGAAAGAACCTGGAAGGTTTTCCCCAAGCCCATCTCGTCCGCCAAGATCGCACCCAAGCGCAGCTGATACAGATCGTGCAACCACTGGGCACCTTCTTGCTGATGCGGAAGCAGATTCATTTGAATCGTGTCTGGCAAAACGATCTTGTCGACACCAAGGCCAGATTCAAAATAATCAAAAATACGTTTCCATTCGCCTTCGACCTCGACCTGGAAGCCTTGCGCTTTGAGCATCAAAAGCTCCAGCGCCTGGGATTTGTCCATGTGATAAACATGATCGCCGAACTTTGTTTTTTCAGGCCCTTTGCGAAGGCCTTTGATTTTCTCCCAAAACCTTTGCAGAGACTTCAAGGAAGGAAGCTCTTTTTTATCAATGCGATAAACCAAGCCCTGATATTCGATAAAGCCCGTCTGTCCCTGACCGAAATTGATTTTCACTTCGTCATTGGAGACGCGCTGGCCATTGAAGAAAATCTGCGGATGCAGATCGAACCAATTCTGATCTTCAGCAATGGCTGAATCTTTCACCATGAAGGTGAACTCGAATGGGTTCGTGTTACCAGCCAGATTTTGACCGTTGTATTCGACTTGCATTCCCAAATCGCAAAGCTCAAACAAAAGCGCGATCGATCGGCGATCGAAAAGCCCCAGATCCACCCACAATGAATGATACGAAGTCCCCATGGGCAGAATTTGCGGCTCCATCCAAGCTTTCAACGTGCTTTGAAAGTTCTCGCCGATCGGAGCCTGGACCCGCAGCAAAAATTTACCGCGGCTGTTTTCAATGAAATGAAGAATCAAGAAGCGCAGGATCGGCAGCACCTGCGATTGCACGTCTTTGATTTCCACCACTTGGTTTTGATGGAAGAAAAGCGAATGCGTCCGCATCAAGCTTTGAAACAGACCTTCGATGTAATCCAGATAAATCTGCTGCACCTTAGGCGAAATCAACTCTTTAAACGGAACATCCGGTTTGCCAAGCAAAGCCGGAATCGAGTTTTGCAGATAGGCCATCAGCTTTTCATACTGTTGATCCGCTTGTGGCGAATCCAGGTCTTTGGCAAAAGCAATTTCTTGCCCCGAGCTTAAAGGCATTTCCAAAATCCAATTCACAAGCTCGAACAAAGAGAAAATCAAAAGCCCCTGATGGCGCAAAAACAAAAGATCCTGCGCGCGGTACTGCTTGTGCTTTGAAGCCGCGTCTTTTCTTTCCAGACGCAAAATCTGATCAAGCCCGCCTTGGAACGGCGAAAACCAATGCGCGCAGTTGGCCGGGAAATTCAGATGCTCTGAATTCAGTGACGGCATCGCAAAGGACACCGCAATCTTCAGACTGCCCTCGTCTTCTTGCAGCTGCAGTTTCGGGATGAACTGATCGCCTTCAATGCGCTTGTGGTTCACCAGATGAATCTGCTCGGGACGCAGGTATTTTTCCAGATGCGAAAGCGATCTTTCCAGCGAAGCCGCCCCAGCTTCCAGACTTGTAAACTGGGATTGCCAGTGCCCCGTGCCTTCCAGAATTTTCAGCTCTTCGGTCGACGGCTCTTCGCTATCCGAACTTTTCAGACTGGGCCCTAGGAAATAATTCTCCAAATCACCCAGGGCATCAGTCGATGGAAGTTTTAAAACTCCGGCGGTCGGATTTTCTTCTTTCCCCTGCCACATGCGCAGACGAACCGCTTGGTTCATCGCGGGATCAGCTTTCACCGTAACAGCAAGCGGACGCTCTTTCGCCATTTCGATTTCTTCGATGTGAAATCCTTTTTGCGGTGAAATCGAATCCGGACGCAGGACCACTTGCAGATCGCCGACCTGGCGTTTGCGCTGAAGCGCCCAGGCCATGATTTCCAAAATCACAAACCACGCATGTTTTAAGTCTTCGCTTTTCTTCAGGTGGCGAAGCACCTTGATGGGACGAATCCACTCTTCGGCAGGCGTCCCCGTCACCCGATCCCAATTGCAGCTGGGATCTTGCAGATAAAACTTGGGATCTAAGAATTTCGGAAAACCGTCGCGGCGATAAATGCCAACCAGCGGTAGCACCTCACCATTTTCGAAATGAAATTCAAGACTGGAGGCTATCGCCTTCAGCTCGTTCGCCAGTGGACTTGCGATCGCCATGCCGTGACCGGAAAAAAGGCGCCAAAACAAATCGCTGGATCTGGAAACGCGCTGCGATCGCACTTCGCGAACTTCGTTCAGATCCCCAGGCAGTGGTTGCAGATCCGTTTGCACCGGCAGGATCACCAAGGATTCGGGAGCGCCTAAAAATTCAGGACACAAAATCGAAGCCGGCGGCGTGAAGACAACTTTCTGCAGGCCATTTAAGCCCACGTCCAACGGATTTTGCGAGGCCACCCAGTGAGTTTTAATCAGCGGTTTCAGTTTCAAATGAGTTTCCTGTTTCAACTTATTACAGCTATTTCAGCTTGAGCCACACCATCCCCGCAAATTTCGGGGAATCGTTAAGTATGAGGCCGAAGCTCAAAATCCGCAAGGGCTTTGGCTTTGAAGCTGAGCCCGAGGGCTCGGAATTTGATTTCAATGTAAAAAACAGACTTTAGATCAAAACCAGATGACGTTCGACATCCAGAACCGGGGATTTCAGGGGCTCGATCTCAAGCTTCAGATCTTTGAACTTTTTCCGAGCTAAAGTGGCCTCTTCATTGATCTTTTCCATGCGGCCCTTCAGCAAAAAGTACCTGCCGCCCCGCTTGTAATAGCCGCGGCTGATGTCCAAGATCACGTCGATCGGCTTAAAGGCGCGGGCCGTGACCAATTCGACATCCTTGGGGTCCTGCGGAATCTCGCCGTGAATTTCCAGGTTGGGCGCGATGGCTTTGCAACGGGTCAGGAACTCGCGCTTCTTGGGGCTTTTTTCGAACAGCAGGTACCGCGTCTCGGGGAACTGAATGGCGTACACAACCCCCGGAAGCCCCCCGCCCGATCCAAAATCGGCGGCGACCTTGATGCCTTTCGGAAATTTCGTCAGCGGCAACAAGCAATCAATCAAGTGATTGTCGAGCAGATCTTCCAGCGTCATCTGGCGGCTGATCAGATTCAGCTCCTCGTTCGAAGCGCGAAGCAAATCGATGTATTCGCGAAGCGGTTTTAATCCCGCCTCACGAAATCCCAATTCCAGAATTAAAGGTATGCGCTGCTCAAAAAACATTAAGCGCGAAATGGCAGATCGCCGAGATAATCTTTTTTACCGATGTCGACACCGTTATGGCGCAAGATCGAATAAGCCGTGGTCACATGGAAATAAATATTCGGAAGCGCATGATGAGTCACATAATCAGCACCCGTCAGATGTTTGCCTTCCCAACGAGGTGTGGTGATCTTTTTCGCTTCCGCATCTTTGAAATCTTGCGGAGTCACCGATTTCAAGTATTGAACCGTTTCTTGAATGCGCTTTTTCACATCGGCCATTGTCTTTTCGGTGTCGGGATGCGAAGGCGCTTCTTTGCCGGTCAAACGAGAAACCGCAAGCTTCGCCGTATCGCAAGCGATCTGGATTTGGCGGATAAAGTGGAACTGATCCGGAGCCAGACGCGCGTTCAAAAGAACTTCAACATCAAACTTCTTGTGATCGGCATAAGCCGCCGCTTTATCCAAAATTGGATTCAAATTATTCAAGGTCTTAACAAAAAGAGGAACCGTCATTTCATAAGTCATAAAGAACTCCTTACCTAAAAGAGGAAACCAACAATCTACCGCAAAAACCCCCAGAGATCGTCCATCCCTTTTTGGTTGCGCACGCGCGTTACAAAAAAGGGATGGACGATCTTGGGGAAGGTTGTAGCCTTTGGGTATGAAGACGACTGTGCTGTTTTTAGGTTTGATGATGACTTTAACGGCTCTCGGAAAAGAGAAAGCCGTTTGCGACCCTTCTTCGGAAGGCATTCTGCACTCTTACGAAGCCGTGGTGCAAAATAAGAACACCGGGTTTCATCTCAATTGCCTGATTGGTTTGTACCAAAGCGGCAGCGGTTTCACCGCGATCCTGGCGGGCACGGCCCTTCGCCCCTTGATGGGAGGCCACGCCTTGCAAGGTCGCACCATGGATGCCGAAACCAAAAAAGCCGCCAAGCAGTTGCAAGCCTTGGCCCTGAAAGCTGCGGATCCGGTTCAGGATTCCTTCTTAAGCCAGTACAGCAAAGGCACCTGGGGGACCTATACTTTGTTCTGCAACCCGCAAAGCAGCGAATTCTGCACCTTGTTTCTGCCAGACGAAAAGCAAGTCATGAAAGAAAGTGCGCTGATCGGTTCGTCATCAATGATCTTGCTGCGCACGGCGTACCTGAAGCTTTCCGGTGAAGATCGCAAGCTTGTCGAAGATCGAATTCGCAATCTGTACCAAAGCATTTCGACAAACGATCCACTGAAAAGAAAAGTGATCGATCAAATTTATCAAGAGCTTTTCCTGCAGATGCCGACGGGTTGATTTGAAGTTTTTGGGGGTCGGAGGGGGCGACGCGGGTTTTGTTATTAGGGGGTGGTCGTCGCAGCGGTGGCTTGGTGTAAACGCTGGTGCGTTCGTCCACACAGTCACGGGTCTCCATTTCTTTGAGGTCACCAACACAACAAAACCTACAAAAGTGATTTTCCCCACACCATCGGAATCGCCGGTCGCGGCCGGCTAGGTAGGACGGCCGGCGGTCGCGGGTTCGCCCGCGGAGGCGCAGCTAAACGGCGCCGCCTGGCTCGGGCTTCGGGCCAGCCGCGGCCGGGGGCGCCCAGCCCGATTGCATGGATGCAGATACTACATGATACGCGAAGGACTGCACAGCTCGAGAAATTCCCAGACCCACAAAACCTCAACAAAACTTCCCGCCTTCGATCACCTTCATTGCCACATCGATAAAGGCGCGCACCTTGGCCGATGCGAATTTCTGTCCCGGATACACGAACCAGAACGAAAATTTCGCAATGAATTTCCAGCTTGGCAAAATCTGATGGATCTTCTTTGCGGTCGAATCCGAATGCGCGATAAAATTTGGCAGCCAACCAATCCCTTGATGTGAAGTCACGAAAGCCCGGATCGTCTCGGCGTCGTCGATGCGAATTTTGGGATTGGCCCAGACATCGAAAGATTGCGTGCCGTCGGTGACCCGCCCCGCTTCGCCTTTCATCACGCTCATCGCGATCATTTGATGCTTCACCAGATCTTTTGGATGTGTGGGCTCGCCAAATTTTTTCAGGTACTGAGACGACGCCCAAAGCCCGCTTTCGATATCGAAAAATTTCTTCGCCACCAGGGTCGAGTCTTTCAGCTCCCCCGCCCGAATCCCCAGATCCACGGATTCGCCAATCAGGTCGACAAAACGATTGGTGACGATCAGCTCGATCTGCACATCAGGATGCTCGCTTAAAAAGCGATCGACGATCTTGGGTAAAATCGAATGTCCCACATCCGGGGGAGCCGTGATTTTCAAAACACCTGTTGGATTTTCTTGAGATGCCAAGATTTGAGACTCGCCCAGTTCGACCTCACGCACGGCAACCGCGCAGTGACGGTAATAAGTCTGGCCGGCTTCGGTGATGTTCAGCTTCCTTGTCGTTCGTTGGATCAATGTCACGCCGAGTCGCTTTTCCAAGGCCGCAATCTTGGCGCTGACCGTGGTTTTGGGTATCTGCAGAAGCCGCGCTGCCGCCGAAAAGCTGCCTGATTCCACAACCTTAACGAATATCGCAATGCTATCAAAGTCCATATCCCTATTGTCCATTAATATGGACACAAAGTCCATATTTTACCGTCTTATGCACAACCAAAAACCCCCTTACCATTAAAAAACAAACCACCTCGTGTGAAAGGAACTGACAATGAAACTGAAGAACTCTGCTCTGATTTTAGCTGCAACCCTGATGACGGCACCCGCTTTCGCAAAGACAGCGGCGATTGATCTGTCGCAAAGCTCGGTGAAATGGACCGGTAAAAAAGTCACCGGCCAACACACCGGCGTGATCAATTTGAAATCCGGCGAAGTCGACGTCGAGAAAAATGCGCTGAAAGGCGGAAGCTTTGAAGTCGATATGGATTCGATCAAAGTGGAAGACATCAAAGACGCCGAAAACAATGGCAAACTGACCGGCCACCTGAAGTCAGACGACTTTTTTGGCGTTGCTAAAAACCCGACTTCAAAACTGAAGATCACATCGGTGAAAGAGATCAAAGGCAATCCCGAAGCAACCCATGAAATCACGGGCGATTTGACGATCAAAGGGATCACTCATCCGGTGACTTTCCCAGCGAAAGTGGAAATCAAAGACGATTCAGCGTCGGCAACCGGCAAAGTGACGATCGATCGCACCAAGTATGACATCAAATACGGCTCGGGAAAATTCTTTGAAAACCTGGGTGACAAAATGATCAACGACACTTTCGAATTGGATGTCGCTTTGAAGGCGAAAATCGAAAAAGAAAACACAAAAGCCAAAGCAAAAAAGAAAAAGGCTTAATATGAAAACACTTCGACAACCCACATTTTTTATCTCTCACGGTGGCGGCCCCTGGCCCTACATTCCCGAGATGAAGGCGATGTTTGAAAAAACGGCGCAGTGGATGTCGAAGCTCCCCCAAACCCTGCCCGAGAAACCGAAAGCCATCCTTTCGATCTCGGGTCATTGGGAAGAAAATCAGTTCACGGTGGCGACCTCCGCACAGCCACCGATGATCTTCGATTACTCGGGCTTTCCGGAATACACTTACCGCATCAGCTATCCCGCCCCGGGCGCACCGGATTTGGCGGCACAGGTGCAATCGCTTTTATCCAAAACCGGAATCCAGTCGAAAACAGACCCGCATCATGGGTATGACCACGGAACTTTTGTGCCCTTGGTGCTGATGTATCCAAACGCCGACGTGCCGGTGCTTTCGATGTCGATGAAATCCAATTACGATCCGGCCGAGCACATTCGCATGGGCGAAGCCTTGCAACCTTTGCGGGACGAAGGCGTTTTGATTATCGGAAGTGGGCTCACCTATCACAATATGCGCGGCTTTCGCACGCCCGGTGCCGATAGCGTTTCAAAACAATTCGGCGGTTGGTTGGAAAAAGTCGTGACCTTAAAAGATCCCACAAGGCGCGAAGAAAAGCTTTTGCATTGGGAAGAGGCTCCTGCCGCAAGACAGGCTCATCCGCGTGAAGATCATTTGCTACCATTGATGGTGGTGGCGGGCGCAGCCGGAAAAGATCCCGGCCAGGTCGATTTTTTAGATCACGTGATGGGTGTGGATATGGCGTCTTACCGCTTCGGCGCTTAGAAGCCCGCGGCCGAATTCACGCCGGATAAATCCAAAGATTCAACCGAAAGGTTGTAACCCGATTTTTTCTTGTAATACGCATCCAGTTTTCTCAGCACCGAGTGAAATCCCAAATCCAACATTTCTTGATACGCTTTTTTCGGCGTCCATCCATCGACGAACACGCGGTGCAAACCGATCAAAAAGCCCGTGCGATCTTCGCCGTGTTTGCAATGAATCAAGATGGGCTGCAAGCTTGGGTCTTTGAGCATGGCTAAGATGCGATCAACCGTCGCATCGTCCGGAGTGGAAAATGAATTCAGCGGAAACGAGTAATACTTGATCCCCTGCTGATCGGCCCAGTCCTTTTCTTGGGTCACATTGCTCATGGCATCTTCGACATTGATAATGGTCTGAATACCGTATCGGCTTTTCAGCGAGTCAATCCCCGCTTGCGTCGGTCGGCCCGAACGGTAAATTCCGGCTTCGACTTGCATCAGCTTGGGAAGATCGTCGGCACTTCCGGCCCATGCTGACGATAGAATCAAGAAACTTGAAATCCACAAAACGAATTTGATCATACACCCCCCTCAGGTCGATCTTCAGTTTCGAAAAGACGGCTCTTGCTTTCAAAAAGCCTAAGGGGCGAATCTTGTGACCGACAAGGCTAGGTCCGGTTGGCAAAGCCTTGAAAAGGTCACTTACAAGGCCATCTCGAATAAAACCCCCGCGTGGCACATTACAAATTTGTCATTAACGCATCTCCTCTTTTGCCGAGATCTACTTTTGCAATCGCAAACAGCCTGTGACATGAAAAGTGAATATGAAAATCCTTCTGATCGAAGACGACTCTAAAATCGCCGAATTTGTTTCGACCGGCCTTTTTGAATCCGGCTACCAGGTCGACATCGCCCCAGACGGTGAAACCGGTTACGATCAAGCTTTGAAGGGTTCCTATGATCTGATCATTCTGGATCTGATGCTACCGCGATTGGATGGACTGACCATCATGAAAGAGCTGCGCCAGATCGGGATTCAATCCAAAATCCTGATTCTGAGCGCCAAGCACAGTGTTGATGAGCGCATTCAGGGTTTGCAAAAAGGCGGCGACGATTATCTGACCAAGCCCTTTGTCTTCGGCGAGCTGCTGGCGCGATGCCAGGCGCTTTTACGAAGATCGACCTCGGGCCCGCAAATCACGCGTTTGGATTCGGGCGAAATTTCCATGAACCTGCTGACCCGTCAGGCGTGGCGAAGCGGCGTCGAAATCGAACTGCAAACGAAAGAGTTTTCGCTGCTGGAGTACTTTCTTAAAAATCCGGAAACCGTGCTTAGCAAAGCCCAGATCCTTGAGCAAGTGTGGAGCTACAACTTTGATCCGCAAACAAATGTCGTCGACGTTTTGGTTTGCCGCTTGAGAAATAAATTGGATCGCGAGTTCGACCAGAAAACCATTCATACCATTCGCGGCGTGGGCTATGTTTTTAGACCCAATTAAAATCAAGTTTCGCCAAATCGGTTTTCGTCTTTGGGCCGGTTTTTGCTTTTTCTTCATTCTTTGCTTGTCCGCCGTTTTCTTTATCGCCTACTCGCTTTTACAAAATTATTTGATCCAGCGTGACCACGAGCTGATTGAATCCAAACTGCAAGAGTATGCCGCGCTTTACTCGAAAAACGGGCTCGCCGGCCTTAAAAAGATCGACACTTACTTTCATGCCGATGCCGAAACTCCGGTCTTTTTGATCCGCTTGGAAAATCAAAATCACCGGACGATTTTTCTGCACACACCGCTCAATCCAAGCCGCTACGAAGCGAAAGAAGTCGACCTGGCCCTGCAAACAGCCCCCCGCAATACCAAGTGGATCATTCTTGATGGCAAAGAGGATGACGATCAGCTCGAGATTCTGACGACCGCCATTGATGATTCGACATCTTTGCAAGTCGGAAAAAGCACCGATGACCGCGAAGACCTCCTGGAAGAGTTGCGAAATATTTTTACCACCGCTTTTTTAATACTTTCGGCCCTGGCGGCCGGCGCCGGTCTGTTTTTCTCGCACCATATCTTGGCTCCGGTTCGACAGCTGATCCGCACCATTCAGATCATTCAGGCCGGCGATATGAAAGCGCGCGTGCCTGAGCCACAGACGGACGACGAACTGCAAACTTTGGCAAAACTTTTCAATCAGATGCTGGATCAGATTCAGGCCCTGATCAACGGCATGCGCGAAACGCAAGACAATCTGGCGCATGACCTGCGCACACCCATGACCCGCTTTCGCAACTTGGCCGAGAAAGCTCTGCTCAAGGATTCGTCAGTCGAAACGGCCCGCGAGGCTTTAAGCGAAGCCTTAGAGGGATCACATTCACTTTTACAGCTTTTCGAAACCATCATGCAGATCAATGAGACCGAAGCCGGCGCCGCCCCGCAAACCCGACAAAGCGTTGCGGTGAAAAAAGTTTTCGAAGAGGTCGTGGATCTTTACGAAATGAGTGCCGGCGATCACAAACTTCAGCTGCAAATCGATTGTCCGCCCGAGACAATGATCCATGCCGATCGCTCCCAATTCAAACGTGTGATCTCGAACCTGGTCGACAATGCGATTAAGTATTCAAAACCCGAAGGTGGAGCGATCTCCCTGACCGCAAAGTCCGGCCAGGGCCAGGTGCTGATGAGTGTTCGCGACCACGGCATCGGTATTTCGCCGGCTGATCTTCCACGCGTGTGGGATCGCTTTTATCGTGGAGACCACAGTCGCAGCTTGCCAGGGGCGGGATTGGGACTGAGTTTGGTACAATCGATCGTGAAAGCACACGCAGCCCAGATTGAAATTCAAAGCCTGCCTGGGCAGGGCTCTCGCTTCTGCATCACCTGGCCGACTCATCCAAGCTGATCCCACGTCTGAAGATTTCACATGTGCGCAATGCGTCGTCTTCGCCAAAGTGGCCGAATTCTTGTACTTCGACCAGAAAAATGATTTTGTGCGTCGCTCTGGAGGCCCCGATGCGCACAATCACACTGATTTCCCTGCTGATTTCTTCGTTTTCAGCTTTTGCTTTTGATCTTCCAACCTTTATGAACGACGGCCTGACCCATACCAAAGCCGCGCTTCAAGACCGCTTCAAAAATCAATTGGTCGTCGACACCAGCTGCCCGGCGAGCGGTTCACAGGTGGTTCCGAACCTGACCGAAAAGAAAAGCAACCTGCTGGGCGCGATGAAAACCGTGCAAGCCGTGATCACCGACACCGAAGCCGCGGTCAATGCGCGCAAAACCGATGTCTCCCGCTGTGGATCTTGCAAACAGACGAACGTGGTTTCCGCTTTTGCGGCCGTGAATCCGGAAAAATTTGTTTTGAATCCGGCCTGCGACAACCGTCCGTCAGAAACCTTCTCGAAAGATTTTGCCAGCCAAAAAGACATTCAGACCTACACTCAAGCCCTGCTTCAAGGCAGCAGCGAAGATGGTCAGCGTCTTTCCGACAATTGTCCGAATCCTTGCACCTACTATATCACCACTTCGCAAACGGTCTTGGCGAATGGCGCGACTCACGTGGCCTTAACAATTCAGTGCGGCCAGCCCCGAAAAGACTCGGTTTTCACTGCGGCTTACGTCTTCAAAGCGGGCGTCATTCACCAATGGAGTTGCAACCGCTAGGCGAGCCAAAATTCTGCTTTGAATCCGAAATTTTTTTAGACATACTTGAGTCATCCAAAAGAGGTGACGCGTGTCTCAAAAACGACGGAAGATTTTGGGCTTGATCAACAATAAGGAAAAGCAATTTTCCTACGGCCTCTTGAATGTCTTCTTCGCCCTGTTTTTGATTTTAGCGATCAACACGATCTATCTTTACAAGTTCACGCAAATTCCCGATCTTTGCACGGATGCCGGTGGGGTTTTAAATCCCACGGGCATCGTCCATCATCTCAACCTGATGATCGCCGGCTCGCTTTTGGCGGTCCTGATGGCGGGCGGGCTTTGCTTCGTCTTCGTGATTTTTCTGACCCACCGTTTTTTCGGTCCGATGGTGCCGATCGCCCGACACGTTGACGAGTTGAGCAAGGGCAATTTTAGCAATCGCCTTCGTCTGCGCAAAAAAGATGAAATGCACGAACTGGGTGAAAAATTAAATCAATTGGCTGCAGAGCTGGAGAAAAATTATGTTCGCCGATAAATCCGAAGCTTGCAAAAACACGAAAACTCTTCGCCAAAAAGGCAGCATTATCTTTCCGCTGGTCATTGCCGTGGGTGTGGCGGTCGCTTCTTTGTCCGTTTATTTCAATCAGATGGCCTTGATCCGCAAGCTTGATACCAATCGCTTGATGGTGGCCGCCGCCCTGAAGGCGCACGTGGCTTCGATCCAAGCTTTGCTTTATTCGCAAAAAGCGATGATGAAGACTTTGAAATCCAGTTTGAACGGCGAGCTATGGAACTGCATGAACAATGTCGAATACGCTTGCGCCCAGCTGACACCCACGGGTCTCAGCCTGATTTCAGAAACCGGCAATGACACCAATCCGTTTGTCGATAAAACTGCGGGCCGCGGTTTGACCGCAACCTTGCAGCCCTGCTCGGGGTACCCTTCGGTTTCATGTCCGTTTCGTTACGAGCTCACTTGGCATGCCGAGTGCGCACTGCTGACGCCGTCTTGCAACTCGCCCGATATCTTTATCGATGGTCAGCTTTTGATCGCACCCAACGTGGTCGGGGTCGTGGCCTTAAATCCCACTCACTACACCATCAGCTGGAAGGTTCGATGATCATGAAGAACAACCGCGGTATGACATTGATCGAAGCTCTGATCGGAAATGCGCTTTTGATCATCGTGATTTTTTCGTCCTTGAGCGTGTTTAAAGATGTGGTCGGCGCCCACGTCGGTTCGGAAAGCTATCTAAATTTGATCGTCACCCGCAACCGTTTGATCAGTCACATTCTGGACACAAG
The DNA here is from genome assembly GCA_966211455.1 of uncultured Bdellovibrio sp. Lineage (GTDB taxonomy): Bacteria > Bdellovibrionota > Bdellovibrionia > Bdellovibrionales > Bdellovibrionaceae > 21-14-0-10-47-8. The sequence goes on along the minus strand of CBIHNI010000010.1, from coordinate 79,854 downwards.
AACCTGGGAACACACAGTTACAGCGACCGAAAATACAGCGCTCTCCTGCTTGAAAAATCTCGACAATCCGGACGCCACCACCCGCGACTGCAAAAGCGTGGTCAATCAGAAGATCAATTTGTACTCGTTGGATGAAGAAGTGGCATTCCCGACAAAAGATGCGACCATCGGGATCGGCAAAGCGGGCCCGATTTGCAACAGCTTCAATGCCGCGTCGGGTTCCGGAGATGCCAACTGCCCTTTGGGGATTGATCTCACGATGACGGCTTTGTGCGAAGCCGGTAGCCCCACTTGCTACAATCCGCCCATGCTGTTTCAGGCGCAGTTTATCTTAAACGGAGATTCGACCACGCCGAATATCAACACCCAGCCGTTTAACTTTTCGGTGATTAACACGGGCTCTTACTGCCCGACCCAGAATCCAGCCGTGGGTTTGGTGGGCGATGCCGAAATCACGGCGACATCCACCTCGGTGACCGGCATGACTGTGGCTTCGCAGGTGGGCCATTACGCCCAATCAGATCCGATGTTCCCCTGCCGTCAGTCGATCGTGTCTTTTACGATCAATTCATCCAATTATTCGAACGTCGCGGGCAATCAGACGACCGTCTGCTTGGCAGACGAAGGCTTGGGAACTTGCGGCTTTTCATTCGTGCACAAGCGCTCGCCGGCGGGGGTGCTGAGCTACGACCTGGTTCAAAATGGCGTGACGGTTGCAACCAAGCCCACCTGGATGAATATGAGCGGCAGCGAATCTTATGAACTGGAAGTCTTTAACGGCATGGTCAAATTCTGCGTGGACTTGCGCTGCTTGTATTTCTTTGAAAACAAACTGGAAGGACCTTTCCGTGTCCGCGTTTATCCAGCCTGGAGCAACGGCGTGCTTCCGATCCTGGACAATTTCGATACCTCGTTCGAGGACCTTTAAAAAACAAAGCGGCTGTTTTGGCAGCCGCTTCGAAAATCGCTTGGTATTTTTAAAATTGGATTACAAACAAGCCGCGACCGTGGATTCAGATCCCGACGTGAAGCTTCCGCCACTTGTCGTGTCCACGAACTGATTCGGCAAAGTCTGTGTCGTATGCGTGTAACCTGTGACCTGCAAAGACTTGCCGGAACCGATGTTCATCAGCGGAGTCTGCATGCACAAGTTGCGGATGCGGCCCGCACCAGCGGCACCAATGACCGTGATATTTCCGCCCGCCTTATTCACGTTCACATCAAAGTTCGTGAAGCCCATGCTATTGGAGCTTGGGAAAGACAGGTTTTGATTGTTTCCACCGGTCATCACGATCTTATTCGAATAACCTTCATTCGAGCGGATCATCGTCAAGTCTTGTGAAACCGAAATGATATGGCCATTGCTATTCAAACCCGAAGCGCTGGCATCGTTACCCAAGGTCAGATTCTTCGTCTGAACATCGGTTTGCAAATCCACCCCGTGGGCAAAGGTCAGACTTTCAAACACGGTGCCCGCCACCTTCAAAGTCGAGCGCTGACCGTTGATTCCGTGATTCGGAATGATCAGGTGCGAACCCGGTGACGCCACCAAGGTTCCCGAGTTCACAACCAAATCGGCCATCGTCGCGATCGAACCGTCCAGATAAAGATTCGTACCGGCCGTTTTGTTCACCACCCAATGTGCAACGCCCGCACCCGTGCCTGCTGGATCTTGCCGACGGATGTGTTGCGTATTGCCACCGACAAACTCGACGCGAACCGCTTTTGTCAAAGCATCGTGATCATGACTTCCATCCAACAAGAAGTCGCCTTCCAGACGGATGGTGGCACTGTTCAACGATGTCCCGATCAATAAAGTTCCGCCCGATGAACCGTGATTGAAGTTCCCTTTCACGTTGTAAGTCCCGGTACCCAAATCCAGCTGACCTGGGCAAGTTCGTGTGACTTCGTGAATGTTATCAAAGTCCATGACCGTCGCCGTTCGCAAACGAGACAAGTTACAGTTTGCGCTATTGAAGACCAAGCTTGAACCCGTGAAGTTGTAACCGGCAACGCTATCCACGATAAAGTCGCCACGCACCCCAACGAACCCTGTCATCGTCAACTGACCTGCAGTTTTGTTGATGCGAATCGAAGGAGCCGAAGACACGGCGTTCGAATTCGCCCCCATCAAAGGAGATGGAGCCGAAGCCATACCGATGATCGCCTGATCATTGCTGCTGCTCAGCTCGATGACTGGTGACAGACATTCAGTCGTTGGACTGTAAGTATCGCAGTGCGAACCACCACCAGTCCCGCCATAGACCAAGTTTCCTTCAACCCGAATCGTCGGAGCCGGTACCACGCGCGCCCACGTTGCAGGGTTGCGACCGTTGGCCAGATAATCATCCGATGAACCCGTCGGAGAAACGGTCAGATTGTTTTTAACAATCAGATTCGATGAAACTTCCATCCCCAAGCCGCCACCCCAAGCTGGGAAACCGAACTTGGCATTGTAGAACTCGACACCTGGAGCCCAGATCACCTTGTTGCGATCGTACACGTTGCGGAAGTGAACGGTTCCCATATTATTTGCAAATGTCGTCGGAGATTCCAGATAGGTCGCGCCTTCAATATAGAAATTGGTTGGCGCAATGATTTTACCCTGACCGTGCACAGTCACCGCATAGTCTTTTTGGATCGGAGGATTCGAAGCACGCGAAGACGCCAAAACCAAGACCGCGCTCACTGACGAGGCATCGAATGTTCCGCCGTCAATTTGCAGATTCACATCTTTATTCCAGCTTCCGTTCATACCACCAAAGCTTGCGTTGTTCGCAACACGAATGGTTCCGTTATATGAGCTTGAAGCTTCCAAACCGTTGGCGGCAAAGGTGTAGGTGTAACCGTCATAAGTGTTGGTCCAAGCCGACGAACCCGACAGTGAATCCAATCTCGCATTGCAGTTCGTGCAAGTGCTGTTGAAGACCAAGATCTTCACGTTACCCGCCGGGAATGTCGTTCCGTTACACGCTCCGTTGATCGCTTTTCCGCAGAAATTTCTTGGATTCGATGAGTTTGGATCTGCCGTTCCGGCCAATCCCGTCCAAGTGTATGGGGTCATCACTTTCACGGTGACAGTTCCGCGGCTCGACTTCTGGTTGACCACGTTACGAACTTTGTACTGGAAGAAATCAGGTCCATAGTAACCGGCTGCAGGTGTGTAGCGAAGCTGGGTCGCACTGATAAACTGCACCGTACCGCCCATCGCCGTTGTGTGCGAAGGGAAGGAAACCAGCTCGACTTTGTCTTTGCTTGTCACGGCCGTCAGCGGACTGATCACGACGGGCGCATCGGCCATCGTGTATGCAAATGTGCTGTTCGTATAAGTCGACTGATTGCGCGCCACCGGCGGCAAAGCAATCGGACGTTCGATCAGCATATTCATCTGCATGTTCATTTGTGTTTGCAGGGCCGTGATCACCGTGTCGGTCAAAGCCGCCGTCGATGTCAGCTGGGTCTGCGTTACGATTTGTGGACGCACGCAAGCACCCGTTTTTGGACAGATCGGCTTCCACGTCACGTGATAACGGAAAATACAAAGATTGCTTGCACCCGTGCCGACACCATAAGTGTTACAAGGAACACCTTCTTTGGTGAAGCCCGCCGTCGTGTCGGTCGCATCGACCATCACGGTTCCGTCTTTACGAATCAACGTCAAAGGATGGTCGCCGGTCGTACAAGCCGTGCCTTCACGAACGCAAACCAGATCCGGATTCAACAAGACGGATGTGGGCTGTCCGGAAGCATCGTTTTTCGCCGTCCCGGCTTTGTCGACTGTCTCTGACCAGTTTTCCTGGTTCGATAACGCCGTGACGATTTGAGTGCGCACCTGCAACAGATTGCTACGCGTTTTGAACTTGCGGTCCAAATCGGCAGCGGAATTCGAGAATGTGGCCAGCGTTAAGATCGACATCGACAGAATCACCGTGGACAGCAATGCTTCCACCAGCGTGAAACCGTTCTTTTTGTTCAGTATTGTCTTTCTCATACGTACCGCTCTCCCTTTCAGGATAAAGGTCCTGCTTAGAACCTTAACACTTTTCGACATGCCTGCTGTTTCACAAGAGGGGGGTTGTTAAAAAAACCTGTAGATGTTGTGAATTCGTTCGATGCTGAGACGGAAAAAGTGTCTCGATGAGACAAGAAAGACATTATTGCTTCAAAACGGTATCTCAAAAATAGAAAAGGCCTTGGTTTTCACCAAAGCCCTTTCCCTCAAATCGATTTTAAGTCGTTTGAGATTAGTAGCGAGAAACGCGCAGTTCGATCCAGTCGATACGAGTCGCATCTGGAATCATCAAACGCAAGCGATTGAGATTCTGACCGATGATCATCTTATTTTGTGGATACATCTGCTGAACATCCGTGCCGCGAGACTCGAAAGTCAGGTAGCCGATAAAGTTCAAATCAGCCAACACCTGAGCTGAAGCCCCGCCCGAAGACAGAGATGAGCCCTGGATGGTTACCGATTGCAAACGATAGCCGCGGTATTGGTTCAAACCTGCAAGGCTGAACAAATCAACAGTGCTTTGACCGTTGAAGTTCTGCATCAAGTTCGCTGGCAAATACACAACGTTTTGAGCTGGAGACGGAGCACGGTTGTATGTCTCGTGTGACAAATTCACTGCGATCTTTTCGATCACAGCTCCCCCGTCGACCCACAAGCTCAGGCTGTTCATGTTCACGCCAACCAAAGTCACCTTCTGTGGAATCAGAAGGGTCGAATGGCCGATCGCAAGCTGTGCATCCAAAGTTTCGTTCTCCGTGTAAAGCTGGAACGTTGTCTCGGAAGTCAGCTGGCTGAACGTGATTTCAACGGACTCTACCATCTGACCGCGCTCGCGGTAAGTGTCGATGCCAGTCACAGCTAGCAGATCCAAACCTTCATTGCTCATGTAAGCATTGAGATAAACTTCGCGACGATCCCAGTCCCCGATTGGAGCCGGATTCACTGGGTAAACCGGTGTTGGATCCACGGGATAAGTTGGACGCGGATAATACGGATTGGGTCGGTAGTTCTGCGGCGGACGGTGCGGACGATACGGATTGCCATGCGATGGTGGACGCTGCGGACGATACACCGGCGGACGCTGATCTGGACGATCCGGTCTGTCTGGTGGAGGTCTGTGCACTGGCGGACGATTTGGCTGATCAGGACGGTCTGGGCGATCCGGACGATCTGGCGGAGGACGATGAACCGGAGGACGATTTGGCTGATCAGGACGAGTTGGACGATCTGGTTCTGTCACTGGTGGAGGACGATGAACCGGACGATCTGGTTCCGACGGCCATGATGGTTCCGGGCGCGATGGTTCTGATGGCCATGACGGCTCAGGACGAGTCGGACGATCCGGCTCTGTCACCGGCGGAGGTCTGTGAACAGGTCGATCTGGTTCTGGCTCTGGACGCGATGGTTCCGAAGGCCAAGATGGTTCTGGACGCGAAGGCTCTGATGGCCATGAAGGTTCAGGGCGTGACGGAGGTTCCGGACGCGATGGCTCTGGATCTGGCATCGGTGGAGGACGATGAACGGGACGATCTGGTTCCGGCTCTGGACGTGATGGTTCCGGGCGCGAAGGCTCTGGATCCGGCATCGGCGGAGGTCTGTGAACCGGACGATCATCCTCGTTATCCGGGCGTGATGGTGCTGGGCTCGGTGATGAATCACCGGGGCAACCAGGGCGATCCGGTCGGCATCGCACTGCGATGTCACCGGTTGCGGTTGTCTCTGCAAACACTCGCAGCGGCAATGCTGCGTTGCATGCGAAGACCGCAAGGGTCAAAATGCTTCCAAGTTTCTTCATGGATTCTCCCAAATGGTTTTGGTTGGTTTTGTCTTTTCCTGCGCGCCTGCATGAGCAAGCTGCGCGCCAACACATTTTGGGAAAAGTGGCTCCACCGCGCGCGGGTTTTGCACTTCCGACCCAAAGAAGGAGACACACGCATGCAGCAAGACAATAAACCGAACAATCAAGATCTTCAGTCGATGGGTCGTCCCGATCCACGGGGAAAAAACGGTCCAAACTCTCCCGAGACACGTGCCGACATTCACCCGTCCGACCCGGCCACGGCTCAACGAGGCAAGCAACCGTTGCAACACCCGGACGAAGCGCGACGCGATCGTTAATTAAATATTTATCTATATATAGGAAAACCCAACCCTCACTACGGAGAATCATCTATGAAAAACAGCACTCGCCTTTTTGCTTTCTCTTTATTTTTTGCACCGGCCTTCGGCTTTGGCCAAACGCAAGCTCCTGCGGAAGCCATGGCACTGACGGACAATCAAATTGCCGAAATCATTCAGACCGCGAACAACGCCGAAATCGATGCGGCTAAAATGGCGCAGGGAAAAGCATCTCACGCCGATGTCAAAGGTTTCGCGAAACATATGATCGAAGGTCACACGCAGAATTTGAAAGATCTCAAAAAAGTCGAACACAGCGAAAAGCTCAAACCGGAAGCCTCCCCAGTGGCGCAACAACTGCACACCGATGCGCAAAACAAAATGACCGAACTTCGCAAAGCCAAAGGGGCCGAATTCGAGAAAGCTTACATGGCTTCCCAAGTGGCCATGCACACTCAGCTGCTGACGGACCTGGATCAAAAATTTATTCCGGCAGCAAAAGATCCTGAATTCAAAACGTTTCTGCAGACCACTCGTGAGCACGTGCAACAGCATCTAAGCAAAGCCCAAGAAATTCAAACCACCATCGCAAAATAATTTTCAATATCAACCTTAGAGGAGGTTTTATGGCAGCATCCCGAACTTCAAATCGCGGCGCGAGCTCGCGCTCCAGCAGCGGCCGCTCGACAGCCGCTCGCGGATCTCGAGCAACGCAAAATTCTTCGGCTTCACGTCGTGGCGGTTCTTCCGTCCGCAGCCGCACAGACAATGACACCGATTATGCCGAAGGCAGTCGCGCATCTTATTACGGCTCATCACGCTCACCCCGTCGCGAGATCGATGATCGCCGCTTCGAGAACGAACGCTCGGGATACCGACGCTCGAACGTCGACGACCTGGATGACGAATACGAAAGTCCGCGCTACGGTCGATCGACGTACCGCGAAAGCGACGAAGATCGTTTCGAGGCACCTCGAAGTCAGCGCTCGTTCTCCGGTCGCATGAATGAAGACGAAGAGGACTTTAACGAAGACGAGATGGAATCAGACGAGGGTTACCGTTCGCGCTATGCAGGCGCTTCTTCTCGCCACGATCGCGACGAAGATGAGGATTTCGATGATCATCGCTTCGAACGTGAACGTTATTCCGCACGCAATGAAAACTGGGACGATGAAGAGGAAATGAATTCGGATGAAGAGCGCTGGTCGCCCACATCCGAGCGCAGTGGCTCATCTCGCCGAGGTCTTCGCAGCTACGCGGTGACCGATCGCGAAGAGCAGCGCTCTGAATATCCAAATCGCTCCACTCGCCGCAGCTCGAGCAGCTCGCAGCGCTCGTCTCCACGCCAAAACGCGCGGGTTTCGACTTCTTACCGACAAAATCATCGCTAAACTCGTTTCGAGTTCAGTGGTGTCGCATGCGGCCCCGAAAGGGGCCGCTTTTCATTTGTATTCTTGAAACCGGGTTCAGCTAGGAGTGCGGAGACTTTTGCTGCTCTTTGCGATTCTTTTCGGCGAAAGGCATGGTCTCGCGCGCTTGCATCGCCGCCCCTTGCTGTTCGGTGATAAACTTCGACATCACGGCATTGATTTTGTTCATCAAAGATCCGGCCACGATGTGATCTTTCCCCGCCTTCATGGCATCGAAACCTTGACGGGCCACTTGGGCTGGATCGTCCTTTTTGGCCTGGCCGACTTTGGTATCGGTCATACCGGCGCGGGCAAAGAAGTTGGTCTCGGTCGCCCCCGGCTGCAAGGCCGTGACCAGCACGCCGCTGTCTTTGACTTCGTATTTGATCGCCTCCGCAAAGCTTTGCACGAAGGCCTTCGATGCCGCATACACAGCTTCGTAAGGCCCGGGGGTTTCAGCCGCGATCGAAGAGGTGAAAAGTAAATTCCCCTGCTTTCGCGCCAAGAACTCGGGCAGAACAAGCTTCGTCAAGTGCACGACAGAAGCAATATTGAGCTGAATCAGATTCAGTTCTTTGGTCAAATCAGTTTCGGCAAAAACACCCGAACTTCCAACACCCGCATTCATCACCACGCAGTCGACACTTGAACCCAGGGCTTTGATTTCTTCGTGCAAAGCCTCGACCCCGTCAAAGGTGGCCAGATCTTGCTGCTGGGCTCGAACTTCGCGTCCGATATTCTTGAAGATTCCCGCCGCTTCGAAAATTCCGGCATCTTCGGCGACCACCAAAAGATTGTAGCCCTCTTCGGCAAAGACTTTCGCCAGCTCATAGCCGATCCCGCTAGACGCGCCAGTGATCACGGCCCAGTGACCTTCGTTTAAATTTTGGATTTCCATAATGTCCCTTTCCATGTCAGTGCATATTGATAATCACTTTGATGCATTCTTCTTTCTTCTCATTGAACTCTTTGTAAGCCGATGGACCGTCTTCGATGTCGATCCGATGAGTGATCACAAACGAAGGGTCGATTTCATCTTTCAGAATTCTTTCTAAAAGCGGCTGCATGTATTTCTGCGTGTGCGTCTGCCCCATTTTCAAAGTGAGCCCTTTGCCGAATGCGGCACCGAAAGGAACCTTGTCCAAAAGTCCGCCGTAAACGCCCGGGATCGAAACGGTTCCGCACTTCTTGCAAGCTTGCAGCGCTTGACGAAGCACATCTGGCCGGTCTGTCGCAAGTCTCACCGCCATTTTTGCATAATCCAGACTGGCGGTGACCGTGTGACCGTGAGCTTCGAGACCGACGGCATCGATACAAGAGTCCGGCCCCATGCCGCCCGTCTGGAATGCGATTTCATCTAAGATCCCATCGACATCTTCGTAATTGATGATTTCTGCTCCAGATTTTTTTGCCATCTCGAGACGCGAGTCATAATGATCGATCACCAGGACGCGTTCGGCCCCCAGCAGAAAGGCACTGCGGATGGCCATCTGACCGACAGGTCCCGCGCCCCAAATCGCAACCGTGTCGCCGCGTTTGATATTGCAGTTTTCCGCCGCCATATATCCGGTCGGAAAAATATCGCTTAAGAACAAAACCTTTTCGTCCGGTATACCTGCGGGCACCACCAACGAGTTGGTATCAGCGAAAGGCACGCGGATGAATTCGGCCTGGCCACCGGCATAACCACCATACAAATGCGAATAGCCGAAAAGCCCTGCTCCCGAATGTCCGTATAATTTATCCGCCAGCACGGCATTGGGATTTGAATTGTCGCAGGCCGAATACTCTTCGTTCTCACAGTGGCTGCAATGCCCGCAGCCAATATCAAACGGAATGACGATACGGTCGCCGACTTTGACTTTTTTCACCAAGGCGCCGACTTCGACGACTTCACCCATGGTCTCATGTCCCATGATATCGCCTTTTTCCATACTGGGAATCACGCCGTTATAAAGATGAAGATCCGATCCGCAGATGGCCGCGGTTGTGACCTTAATGATTGCGTCGTGGGGATTGATCAGATGCGGATCTCTGACATTCTTGACAGCGATGTCATGCTTTCCTTGCCAACATAGAGCCTTCATATTTCCTCCGTTGCCTAATGTAAGTTGGATTTGTCTTGCAGATCTTCGTCGCGGCCGCTGGGTTGCCCTTCGGTGGTGGGGATTTCGCCGGTCTCCAGATAAGCCTTCAGACGTCTCAGGTTTGTGAGCGTGAGATTGTAAGGATCCTCGCCGGTGAATTTACCGGCGAGCTCGGCCAATTTTCCGCCTGGCACGTGGTAGCTCATCATCAGGCGTACGATGGTGCCGCGACCGCCTGGAGATTTGAGAAACCAAACTCGGCCTGAAGTTTCAACAGAGGAACCTTCGAGACTTTGCCAGGCGATCATTTGCCCTGGTAACTCCTCGACGATTTCCGCATCCCATTCGGTGCGGAAGCCGGATTTCAGTTTGACCACCCAACGCGAAGTTTTCTCTGAAAGAATCTGCACCTCGGCCAAATCTTTCATAAAAAGCGGTAAATTTTTAAAGTCTCGCCAAAAGGCGAAAACTTCTTGGGGTTCTCTTCCGATCGTGATGGAGAACTGATGCGGCTCGTGTTGATTGGCTTCAGGCCGAAGCTGGGAAATCGGTTCTTCACGAGTGCGTGCGGATTCAGAAATTGGAAATTGCGATGCTTGAGATGTGTCCATGCCGTCTCCTTGCGGTTGCGATTGCAAAGACAAGGTTTGCAAAAGAGGTGCGAGCTTGGACGATTTTGCGGAAAAACAACCAAAAGTGGAAACGGATCCCAAAGTTTGAGATCCGCATTCGGAAAGACTTGAATTTAGTGTGCGACCACAGACTCTTCCTGCATTTTCTGTTTCGCCATTGCCGCAGTTTGAATCTCATTGGCAAATTGGCGACGCAGATTTTGGTATCGACGCCCCAAATGGTCCCGTTCTTCAACGGTCGAAGTCTCTAGAAATTCAGGGAACATTTCCTTTTCTTCTTCTTTGATATGATGTTCAACAAGTTCCGCCAACACCTTCACCTTTGCCGACCAGACATCTTCATCATCTTCGACGGCTTGAATTTCTTCGATCAAACGATCGGCAATGCTGTGCTCGGTTTCGCCTTCGTAACCGTCTTCACGCAGTTCCTGGTGATCTTTCATATAGACATACAGGCTTTCTTCTTCGGGCTTTGCGTGCAGCAAAAGAAGAGGTGCAAATTCTTCGAAAGCGGCAGCGCGTTCGAGCACGTTTTTCTCGGAATCTTTCATGATCTCGATCAGCTGTTTGAGCGGCTTGTGATCTTCCAAAATCAAACGAATGATATCGTTTTCCGATTTATTGGTTTCGTGAATTTTTGTGGTCATTTTTTTGGTTGTCATGCAGTCTCCTTTTCTTTCTCAGCTGACTTTCAAATTCAGCAAGAAGGATGCTCGGACTGGGGCGCCCCTGTTTGCGGCTTTTTGGGAAAGATGGGACGCATGCGGGTCAGAATGGGCTAGAACTGTGGCAAATCGCACAGCTTTCCCGACCTTGGCGAATAGACGTGATGACTCCCATTTGGAATCTAATTTGCTTTCACTTCTTCGTATGTGGATTTTAACTGCCTCCCCATTCGAGTTGATTTTCCGGGCCCTGGTCATTTACGCCGCTCTTTTTATTCTCTTCCGCTTGGCTGGAAAAAAGCAACTGGGCGAGATGTCACCTTTTGATCTGGTTCTGATCCTGATCATCAGCGAATCGGTCAGCGCCAGCCTCAGTGCCGAAGATTCGTCCCTGACGGCAGCTTTGATCTCGGCCTCGACCTTGATTTTCTTGGGCTTCATCATGGATCGCTTGGCCTTCTTCTCGAAAAAAGCGGAAAAAATTCTAGAAGGCGATCCCCAATTTGTGATTTCAAATGGCCGCGTTCACCAACAAGTATTAAACCGAGAAAAAATCACCGAAGACGAGCTTCAGGAAACGATGCGCGCCCATGGAATCAAACATTTAAATGAGATCGATTATGCGGTTTTAGAAACCAATGGGAAAATTTCTTACATCCGAAAACAAGGAGCCATGATGAGCCGTCCAACATCTTCACGCCAAGACCGCCAAGATGAAGATTCGAAACCACTGCCAACTGAACCGCAGGATCCGAAAACCTACGGGAACGAACCACCGGTGAAAGATCCGAAGCCTTCACGGCAGCCCGATCATTACGAAGTTCTGGATGATTTAAGGTAAAGCGTGCACCGCGTTTTTTAGTTTTTCGACATCGGCCTGATAGCGGGCCGATTTTTTTAGATCGCTATAGATAATCTCACCAAGCTTTTGTCCCGCTTCGATATCCGAAGGATGATGAACCCCGCCGATCACGCGGTCCTTGGCGATGACCTGGGCACGCTCTTTCCACTTGTCGGCTTTTTCTGGCATCACATCGGCCAAGATAAAACCATAAAGATAAGCCAAGGTGGCGTGCCCGCTGGGATAAGCCATGCTGGTTTCTTTTTGCAAGCAAGGCTTTAAGCCCTTGATGTATTCATAAGGACGCGGTCGCGGATAAGCGCGCTTTGCAAATCCAATATTAGCGCCGTATTCATACTGCACCTGACGGATCAAAGGATCGATCAGATTCACCTGCGCTTCGGTCAGCTCGCCGTATGGTTCGCCGTAGAAATTTTCAAGATTCACGATCACTTCGGATTCGGCACGTTTGCAATCTTCAGCCGTGCGGGACTTTTGCAGGCTGCGGAGCACTTTTTCATCTTTGCTCTGCGCCTCGCTGCCCGCTTTGGGGAAATCGGGGATCTGCGCTTGGATGTCCGATTTTAAATCTTTGCCGGAATAAAGAACCTGCTTTTGAACTTCGGCCGTGGTCGAAGACTGGGGTGTCGTGAAGGTGCTGCAAGCCGTGACGACAAAACCCAGAAGCAAAAGAGAAATCTTTTTCATGCGCATCCTTCGAAAATGGTGAAACCAAATCTTCGGCAGAGATGTGCGATTGGTCAATGTTATTGCTACAAGTCAATCAGCCGAGTGACGATTTCTTGACGTCTGATAGTCAGTGAAAAGTTTTGGTCTTCTGTTTGCACCCTTTCAAAATAATTCGAATTCATTTCAGCCCAAGAGCTTTTATGGAAACATCTCTCATCCCAGCTTACAAAGATATTGGCCACCAGGCCGATGCCGCCGCCCTGAAGGCCGAAATCCTAACACTTGCCCATGAATACACGGGGCAAGGTGACCCTGATTTTTCCAAACAGAATCGGCTGGACACCTTGGTGAAGCGACTTTTGGAAATCCAGCCGGTGCCGCCCGTGCAAAACCGCTTGTCACTTTTGACGGGTGTGTGGAAGCAGGTTTGGGGACCTTACGATTACCGTCACAAAGATCGCTTGGTCGACCCGACGCTCGAAGTGAACGAGATTTATCAAGTCATCTTTAAAGAAGGATTTTACTATAACGTCTGCCCGCTTTACCAGCGCGGCGATCGCCGTTTCGAGCGCATCGGTCTTTTGCGTGGCGAATTTAAACCGAGTTTAAAGGAACGCAACACTTTGAACGTGCACTTCACCAATTACCCCGGCGTCAACGAAAGACCCGACATCGAAGAGATCTGGGATCTAGCCCATCAGGCCGAAACACACGCCTTGGAAAATAAAACGACCATCGTTCCCAGCTGGATCGTGCGCCTTTTCTTTGATCGCGGGCATCTACGCGAAGTGTACACCGATCATGATCTGCGCCTGACTTATGGCTCGCGCAAAAATTCGGATGCCCGCGAAGATCTGTACGTGTTGACGAAAATTCGCGACAACCCGGGGAACTGATTAGGACTTTCCGTCTTCAACGAAAGCTTTGAGATTGCTTAGGGCCTGATCCCACTGCTTAGCGATGATCTGCAAGTACTGCTGCAGATCCTCAAGCGGTTCGGCATCCAGCTCGTACAGGCTTTCGCGGCCTTCTTTCACACTGTGAACAACGCCGACATTTTCAAGCACACGCAGATGCTTGGTCACCGCTTGTCGAGTGATCTTTGTTCCTTCGGTCAGTTCTGAAATCGAATGCGGCTTGCCTCCGACCAGTTTATGGACCAAGGACAACCGGACCGGATCGCCGAGGGCGGCAAAGACCTCGGCGTGATGTTCCAGTTTTAAAGCGTTTGAGGCATTAGCCCTTGGCAAGAAAGGCCTCGATGTTTTGAAGTTGCGCTTCCCAACCGCCCGAATGCATTTCGAAAGCTTTCGCTCGTCGACTTGCGGTGATTTTGTCGAAGCCCGATTCTTTCACCTTCACAAGAGTGCCTTTTGAAGAGGTGGACAAAAAGAATTCAACCAGGGTTGGCTCTTCTTTCGAATAATCGATCGTGCGGTCCATGGGAAACGGCGTCCACGAGTACGAGAAATAGGTCTCGGGCTTGATCTCGCGGATGATAAACTGCATGGGCATCTCAAAGCCTTTTGATAAGTTCATCCCGGTCGTGGTTTTCCCAGCGACGAAGGGACCATCCAATTTCACCTTGAACCACTGTCCAAATTGCTTCGAATCCGTCAAAGCCAAAAAGACCTTGGCCATTGGGGCTTTGATTTCGATCTGTCTTTCAATCACATTTTGTTCTGCTGCCATACGCAACCTCCAAGTTGCATATTACAGGAGGTAAGAAATTATGCAACCATTTTGTTGCACAAATGAAAAGCCGAATCATTTCGATACTTTTTACCGGCACAGATCCCGGTATCTGACCATAAAAGTTTGTCCGTGCTCCGGCGCATGAGAATCGTACTTCATGATCGAAAAAACGCCGTTCTCAAAGCAACCCACCAATCTCTGGTGCCCACTGCCAATAATTCGCACTTCAAAAAGACGCCCCTTCTCTCCAACTGGTGCATCTTGGATGATTTTGATTTTTGTCGCATCGATATTCTCGGACGCGGCCCCGGTTCGGATCGAATTTACAAACTTCTGCACGATCGGCTTTTCAGCGTTTAGAAGATCATCCAATCAGCCATTTTCAAATTTCATTTTCCAGTTTCTCGCGCCTCCTTGATTGAGCTCGATGACCTCCGCCTTGCGCAAAGCTCCTGGATTTTCCAAAATATCATCAAGCTTTGGAAGAACCGTCAGGGGGGACTTGTTGGCCGAAGTCAGTTTCTTCATTTTCTCTTGCAACTGACGCACTTTCTCGGCCATCTCGGCAGGAGAGGAATCCAGAGCCGCATCTAAATCTGCACGCAAAGCTTTAAGTCCATCCAAAATCTCTTTTTGCGAGTCCTTGAATTTCCATGCATTCATTTCAAGATCGGCGATTTGATCTTCGATTTCGATCAGGTCATCGATCTCTTTGCTGTCACCGACAACACCGTTTTGAAAAAGCCTGCGTCTTTCATCTTTCGAGATGCCGGCTTTTTGCAAGATCCGCGCTTTTCGGTATTTTTGTTTGAAGGTGTAATTGCCGACTTTCGCCGCTGTTCCGTCGATGCCTTGTTCCCCACGACCGATCAAATGTGCTTTTTGAATGGCATCCGCTTTCTGTTTATCTCGGAAAACTTGATAAGCCCCTTTGACTTCAGTTCCGACTTTGTAGGCCCCCAGCGCACTCAGAGCCGCCGACAAAACGCAGTTTTCCGAATCCTGAGATTTGATCATATTGGATTCGCATGTTTCCGCATCGGATCCAGTTTTATGCACAGTTGAAACAGTTGTGTAATCCGCGATGCAGGCCTTGTGAATTTGCGAAAGCCCGCCTGCGGTCGCACCAGCCCTGGCCAAAACACGCAAGACACCGGCCGTACGAATCGAAATCTGCCCAAGTGCTGCGGCCCCCGTCACCGACGAGGTCAAACCCACAGCTCCAACTTTGGTCAATCCACTGGCTGGAAGAGCCAGCCAGCTGGCAGCTAAAATCGTCTGATCTCGGGCCTTGGCGCCTCGGCCGTACTTGGCGTCCAGACGACAGAAGCTTGGATTCATCTCTTGCAATTGCGACTGATGCTTTTGCCGATAGGCTTCGACAAGATCTGCGTTCTGCATCAAAGATTCACGTTCTTCTGAATCCAAAGATTCACCGAAAGTGTTCACACCTTTTTCCAGAATTGCTTTGTTTTTCCGAAGCTCACCGCTGGCATCGACAACGGCGGCTTGCAAAAGATTGTTCAACTGGGCTGGCAATATTTCTTGAAGCCGATCTTCCGAGTAGGCTTCAAACTGAACAAACGAATAACGAATCACCTTTTGAAAAGCTTTGAGATCTGAAAAAGGAAGCGACTGAGCCATCAGCTTCGCCCGCTCGATGGCTTGGTCATACACTTCAAGATCCGATTCTGTTTTTCCTTTTTTGTCCCGAAGCTCTTTGATCAGACGTTTTTCCTGCGCTAGCATCATCAGCTTTTGCTTATAGTCTTCGATAAATTTCTTTAAATCTTCCGGATTGGAATTCAAATGCGCGACCTGTGATATCGTACAATCCAAAGCTTTTGATTTTTCCGCTGCCAAACTTGCCAGCATCGCATCATCACTGATCTCGCCCATATTTCGGCGGGTCAGATCAGCGCGCGCTTTTTCGCTGCGGGGGTTCGAACAAAGAACAGACCACCGGTTGTCGACCTGCTGAAAAGGGGTCGGCTCTTCTGTTTTTGGACAGGCTTCGTACCAAAGCTTGTAGCTCATCTCGGCAAAAAATTGCGCCTGCGCCTGATTTGCAAAAATCAGGTAAAGAAATAGCCATCGAACGAAAGAGTTTCGCTTCCAAAAAATCAAATTCACAGATCCTTCATTTTCTGATTTAAGCATCGGAATTTTTTAACGATTCATTGACATTTTTCACGACCTTTTATGAATGCCGCAGGACTCTCGTCCAGTACCGATCTGGATCACGACTCTTTATGCTCGTCCTATGAGCGATATCTTTCTCGACAACCCCAATGGCCGCATCCGACTTCAGTCCTCTGCCCTGACTTTGAATATGGCGCACATTCAAGCCATGCTCGATCTGGGATCGGAGCTTTTCTTTCGGGGGCAACTGCTGGAAGGTAAAAAGCTTGAGACCTTTCTTTTTTATCTCAGACACACTTTCTATCTAAAAAAGAACGGTGACGTTTCAGATATTTACTTTGCCCATCGCAAGACCCAAAAGCTTGGCTATCTGGAAATCGTTGATCGCGATGTCAGACTTCACTGCAAATGGCTGCAACGCCTTTCGTTCAAAGTACCCGATGGCGAGGTCCATTCCTTCGAAGATGCGGTGAATCACCTGCACCTGTTCCAGCTGACTTTCTCGAATCCATTTTTTATCTACAGCGAAGGCAATATGATGGAAGGCTCGACCGTCATCCCGGATATGGCGGATGATATGATCGCTTCCATGGATCCTGTGCTGGAATTCGAAGAATCCAAAACCGCCGCCTGCAGTTTGCATATTGCGATGGATTTGATCTTAAAGTCTGACGAAGATCCCGAAATCGAAGCACCTTACGTTTCTAAGAAAATGATGGCCGCCCTGATTACTCAGATGAAATCGGGCCCGGTCGAACTGAAAAAGAATTTTGAAATCGCACAAATTCTTTGGTCGATCGCTCTTTTCACGAACATCAATCAAGGACGCGGCTTCAAGCCTCTGATCCTTTGCGCGCCATAATTATTTATTGAGATTCAGAAAAACCCGGCCCGAACCCCGCTTTTGCCAGGCTTCGACAATTTTCGTCGCATTGGCCTCGACCGGCTCGCGCGAGTCAACTTCGAAATCATAAGGCAAAAAGCTGTGCACGGTTTGTAAATCTTTGGCCGCGTCTCCGGCATGACGATCGCCACGCTGTTTTTCTCTTTGCTCTAAAATTTCCAGCGGACATTGCACCCCGACGAAGAAAACATCAAGCCCACTTATAATTTGAATCAAGCGATTCTTTTGATGCTCATCTTCGATATCAAATCCGTCACCAAATTATTTCCCGCCTGAAGCAAGGCCTTCACGCTTTGATAAAAACCTTCGATCACTTGTGGACGCATTTGCGGCCAGGTGATGCCAAGACTTGGATCTCTTCGTTTCGGCAGCACATCAGCATCGAACATAAAAAAATCCAACGAGTAATGCAGAAACGGCGCCGGAATCTGCTCTCGGATGGCCTTACACAGCGTCGTCTTGCCGGCACTTGATGGACCATTCAGCAAAATCAAGCTTTGACGAATTTCCATTTTTATCAGCCCGCTTTCGCTTTCAAAATAAAAATAACCGAGATCGGTGTCCCATCAATTTTCGGCTCGATCAGCTTCTCTAACGAAAGTTCCGATTGCGCGAAAAGATCGATCCACGAAGCCATCGTTCGTCCAAACCAAGGCATGGTGTCCTTGAAAGCGACCGGAACCATTTTGAAATCTTCGGTGTTCCAGCCATCTTCGTATTTGGGCATTTTGAAACAAGGATGCAAAGTTTGAATCAGAATATTTCCCTCTGGCATCAGAAGACTTTTGGCCCTTTTTAGAATGGGCGACAGATTTTCATCCAGCAGCGAATAATTGAACACGATTCCCTGAAAAGACTGTGGCGCTTTCCATAAGCCTTGGGCGAATTGCTCGTAGCTGACGGTTTCGAATGAATGTCGGGATCGGTCTTTGGCTTTTTTGATCAGGCCTTCGGATCCATCGATTCCCACATATTGAGTTTGTGGTGGCAACGCTCTGGCGATCCATCCTTCACCGCAGCCGACATCTAGCACCGAAGCCAGTTTGAAATCGGTGATGGCTTTGATGATCGCGGGGCTTGTGACATGACGGCTGGCGATGGCACCCGAATCCACCACCTGTGTCCATGGCTCGACGTTTTCATTCCAGAAATTATTTTTCACAGATAAATCCTTTTATCTGTTGACTGTAAATTTACTTGGCCGTGATGACAACTGACTGTGCAGATCTTGATGCAGGACCGTGAAACACGGCTTCGATATTATTGCCATCCGGATCCAAAACGAAAGCGGCGTAATAGCCGGGATGATATTTGCGCTCCCCGGGCGAGCCATTGTCTTTTCCGCCGGCTTCAAGTGCGGCCTTAAAAAACTTGTGCACGCTTTCGCGATCCGGGACTTGGAAGGCCAGATGAATTCTTGAATGCTTGCCAAATTCATCCGGCTCGCTGACGAACAATTCGTCAGACGCAAAGAAGTGTGGAGTATCCTGAGTGAGATCGCGGCCAATGGCTTGCAAAGCGGCCTTATAAAATTCGCGGCTCTTCTTCAGGTCTCTGACAACAATATGAACGTGATCGATCAATCTTCCGGTATGAAACTGCATAGACACCTCCGCTTGAGGATTGATTCTTCCGCGCAATGGTGACTTCGGGCAATTGATTTGTCTAAAAGTTTTTCACCTGCCGCGTCCACCAAAGTCTGTCGCAACTTGAACGTGTATCTTTTATCTTCGGATTCAACCTAAACACGAGCTTGAAATCAAAACCCTTTGGAGCACATATGAAAAATATGATTTTGTCTTTTATCAGTCTTTTAATGATCACGGCATCAGCCTTTGCCATCGATTCGCAAACGGTCTCTTACATTTCCGACACCACCCAACCCTGCACCGAAGGATTTATCACGGGCTTATACATGGAAGCGAAAGGATCCTGGGCAAAATACTGTCTCAACAAGAGTCTTCTTGGTAAGTCATACAACACATCCGAGAACTCTTGTATCGATGGATACACGCCGGGACTGGGCATCACGGCGCAAGGATTTGAAGGCATCCGCTGCCTTCGTCTGGATACCTTAGGTAAAGAGTATAAGACTTCATCGACCTCATGCCTCAGCGGTTATATTGAAGGCATCACCATCGAAGCACAAGGTCATCAAGGGATCGTTTGCTTGAACAAGATGGACCTGAAAGAATCCTATGCAACACATGATGGAAATGCATGCTTAGCCGGTTATGTCGCTGGCCCAACAGGAGACTTTCAAGGATTCCCTGGAAAATTCTGCGAAAAAGTGAATCCTTAATTCGATCGCACTTTGCGCACGTGGCGGATCTCACAGAATGTGTCATCCGTCTCGACGCTCCATGAGCTTTGCACTCCAGAACGACTGAACGTCACGGCCCAACCAGCCACTCCCGAATAGGGCATGATCTCAGACGAGAGGTCAAGCTCCCCACCATTGATTTTCTCCAAAGCCAAGGCCGCCTCAAAAGCCTGCTGATCGGTGATCTCTGTGCAGGCCTCGGCCTTCCATACTCCACACACACCCACTGCGATCAATGACAGGACAAACAATATTTTCTTCATAGAACCTCCTTTTCCATGAAAATACGAGCCCCTGAGAAATATGTAAAAATGATTCTTGCATGCATCATATAATCAAAATAATGACAATTAATTTGGAATTTAAATGTCATTTTGATATTTAAGGACTCTTATGAGCGAAGCCGAATATCAAGTTGATGACCTGGATCGTAAAATTCTGCGCGAACTTTTCAAAGATGGGCGCGCTTCCTTTGTTGATATCGCAAAAAAGCTGGTGGTTTCGAACGCCACAATTCACCAACGCGTGAACAAAATGAAAATGCACAGCGTGCTGAAAGGCTTCGAGCCCGTGATAGATGAAGCTAAGCTTGGCATCACCGTCAGCGCGATCATCGGCATCTATTTGAAAAATGCCAAAGACAGCCAAGCCGTCTTGGATAAGCTTGAAAAAATCCCGGAAGTGCTAGAGGCCTATTACACCACCGGCTCATATGCTTTGATTTTAAAAGTCGCGACCAAAGATATCGCCAAATTCCAAAGCTTCTTGATGGAACGTTTGCAGGGTATCGGCGAGATTCAATCGACAGAATCATTCATCTGTCTATCAAAGCCAATCCATCGCACATCAAAGATTTATTAATCCTTATCTGAAATCGATAATCGAGAACATAAATTTTCCGCTTGGCTCTTCGCGGATTAAGATGTTTTCGTCATGCAAGATCAGTTGAATTTGATCCGGCTTTCCATTGATCACAGTTGGGAAATAACCCATCAGCAAATCATAGTATTCGCTCTTCGCATCTGGCGAGTAATCTTGAAAATCCAAATTGAGCTTTGAAATTCCTTGTCTTAATTTTTCGACCCGACCTCTCAAGGCACCCAAAGCCTGCCGAAGACGTTCCGGATTCGATATTCGATTTTCCTTGTCATAGGCTTTCAATGTCTGTCCATGAACGAATTTTCTTTGCACATATTGCCCGTTGATATCGACCTTCTCGAGCCGTGGCACCTCGAAGCCAGCTTCACGCATCAGGTTTCCCAAACGAGTTTCTAGCAGCAGCAGCTCTTTTAAGTCCCGCGCTTCTTTAAAGACCTTAGTAACCGCACCCGTTTTTGGATTGAGAAAAACAAAGCCCTCGGCTCCTGCATCCAAATAAACGAAGTCCTTTGGCTCAAGCCCTTTTGACCAAAGCAGCGCTTTTTGATTTAAGTTTAAGGGCTCGCCCGTAGGCAAGGCCACAGATGCCAAGCGATGAACTTTTAGACAAGCAACGGCCCCGGCCGAACCCGGAATCGCGGCAGCCAATAAAATGAAAATAGAAACAATCCAAGATACGGAAAAGGACATCACCATTGCATTTTGCAAGACAAATACCCGCCGCCAAACCAACCACTAACTCCACAAACTCCCCCACTCGTCCGGCCCGAGCCCCCTTAGCCTTTCTTTGCGGTAAGGGATTTCATGGAGCGCCTCTTTCTCATTGAGCTGGATGTAATTGCGGACTTGCAGCTGATCTCGGAAGGCTTTCACGACACGAGTGAACGGGCGGTGCTTCCACAGCTTCTGTAGCTTCGTCGCACTCGCCTTATCAGTTCCTGATAACCCCTTCGCCACCTCACCAATCGGAGCCCCACAAGCTCCGCTAACCCCAAGACTTCTCTCAGCTTCCAAGCCTTCCGCTTCGACTGCGATCCCCCTTTCGGGGGTACCGGTCACGCGGGGAATCTTCGCTTCGCCTGAAGACCCAGTGGGGGTATCGGTCACAGCCAAGCTTTCAGCTTGCGTGACCGATACCCCCGCAGGGCTTTGGGTTTTGCAGATTGAAAGAAGGCCCTCTTTCTCGAATCTTTGCGCGATTTGTCCGGCCAGCACTCTGAAGAAATGCTGGTACAGGGATCTGCGTGAGGTGCGGATTAATAAGTGGATGTGATCGTTTTGGATGCTCACTTGCTCCACTTTGATAAAGAATTTCGCTGCGTACTTTTGAATGAGAAAATGAATGAGCTTAAATCTTCTCGACACTCGAAGACCGCCCCTCACCCTCTCGCGATTGGCTTTTAGCACCAAATGCAGTGGCACTTTGGTGGAAAGGGGCCTAGCTCCTCGGCCTGCACGAAGCTGCCGAAGACTGCCGCCGTGTGAGAATCTGTGTTTCCAGTGAATCTTTTGAAATGAAGTCTGTTTTGTCATGTGACCGATACCCCCGCAGGACCACAGTCGAAGCAAGAAGCTTGCGGGGCTTAGCTCAAAGCAAAGCGCGGAGGAGAAGGCCTGTGTCCGGATCGCGGACCTTGGGAATTACATTTGTTTGATGGCTTTTAGGAACAAGTCGATTCGTTCCTTCAGGCTTTCTGAATTTTGGATGTTTTGTTCAAGGGCGTTGCCGTTGTGGAAGGCGATGATCATGTCGGCCACGATTTCTGGTGAAGCTTTGGTGTTGCCGCGTAGGTTATCGACCAACATCTCTTTTAAACCTGTTAGGTGATTGGTCAAAGCGGTCTTGGCCTGCACCGGCATGATTTTCGATTCGCGGATGGAATTCACGGCAAAGCAGCCGCGCGCATCCCCACACTTTGAAGCCAGCTTCAAAAATTTTTCGATATTGCCCCAACCCAGGGGCTCTTGCGCGAAAAGATCTTTCAGTGGCACGCGACCGATGTATTGCTTCAAAGCGCAGGCAAAAAGATCTTCTTTGTCTTTAAATTCCGAGTAAAGACCGGACTTGTTCACGCCAGTGGCTTTCTCCAGGTCCTGAACAGAGGTATCCGCAAAGCCCTTCTTCATAAAGATCGCCAGGCTCTTATCTAATACGTCTTCCCTTTCGAAGTTCTTTTTCCGGCCCATTTTTAAACTGTAACATACTGAACCATTCAGTTCAATATTTTCTTTGCAAAATCTCAGAAGTCGGTTATTTTGAACTAAATGGTTCAAAATCAAAGGAGAGCCTTAAAATGAGAAAACTAGAGAACAAGATCGCATTGGTGACAGGTGGCAATTCAGGGATTGGCCTGGCCACAGCCCAACTTTTCAAAGAACAAGGAGCCAAAGTAGTCATCACCGCAAGCTCCCCCGCCTCTTACGCGAAAGCGCAAAAAGAACTGGGTGACCAGTTTGATATCGTGCAAACCGATGTCAGCAAACTTCCGGAACTGGATCGCCTGTACAGTCATATCAAAACCAAATACGGAAAACTGGACGTGGTCTTTGCCAATGCCGGAATCGGCGGCTTCCGCCCGACCAGTGATGTGGACGAAGCTTACTTTGATGCGCAATTTGGCACAAATGTGAAGGGTCTGTACTTTACAGTCGCCAAAGCATTGCCACTGTTGAATGACGGAAGCTCCGTGATTTTGAACGCATCGGTTGTCAGCATCAAAGGCTTCCCGGGCTCGTCTGTTTATTCAGCAACGAAAGCGGCGGTTCGAAACTTTGCGCGCACGTGGACTGCGGAAATTCCGTCCACCAAAGCCCGATTCAATGTCCTGTCTCCGGGCCCGATTGAAACACCAATTATGAACAAGATGGGACTTCCCCCCGATCATCAGGAGGCTTTCTTTGAGAGCATCAAAAACACAAGCCCTGCAAAACGCATGGGCACAGCAAGAGAAATGGCAAATGTTGCGCTTTTTCTCGCAAGTTCTGATTCTAGCTATATCCTTGGCGCTGATATATTAGCCGACGGCGGTATCGGTCAGGTTTAACCGATTGTTCAAACAGTGGCGGTCTCTTGGTGAAACCCCCAAGAGATCGTCACTGGATCCGAACTTTATCCCCGCCCCGCAAAAGGATCCGCATTCATTTTGCGGCGCTCTTCCACCTTGGCCACGTACCAAGAGCTCAGTGCCGCCGTCGTCAGGATGGAAACAATCACCAAGAGTGAAATCCAACTTGGGATTTTAAAAATATCCATGATCAGCATTTTGATCCCAATAAACCCAAGGATTGCGGCCAAGCCCGGCTTCAGATAGCGAAGCTTTCCGACCCAATCGGCCAAGACAAAGTACAAAGCCCGAAGACCCAAGATCGCCAAGATATTCGAAGCGAAAGCCACGAACGCATCCTGGGTGACCGCAAACACCGCCGGGATCGAATCCACGGCAAAAATCAAATCTGTGACCTCGATCACGACGAGCGCCAAGAACAAAGGTGTCGCTTTGCGGATCCCGTTTTCAATCATAAAGAAGTGATTGCTTTCGCATTTTTCAGTGACTGGGATCACCTTCTTCAGCATGCGCAGGGCCCAGCTCTCTTTGACGTCCACGTGATCTTCGCTTTCGCGCAGGAATTTGACCGCGGTCAGAACCAAGATCAGACCAAAGATGTACAAGATCCAGTGGAACATATGCAGAAGCTGCGCGCCCAGAATGATAAAGAAAGCCCGCATCACGATCGCACCCAGAACACCGAAGAATAAAACGCGGTGCTGGTATTTGTCCGGAATTTTGAAAGCACTGAAGATCAAAAGAATGATAAAAAGATTATCGACGCTGAGGCTTTTTTCGACCAGGTATCCGGTCAAGAACTCGAGCCCCAGGGTTTTGCCATATTCATAAGCAAACCAGCCATTGAAAATCAACGCGATGCTGATCCAAATCGCACTTTCCAGCAGGGCTTTTTTTTTCGAGATTTTATGCGCACCTTTCCCGAAAAGGCTCAGGTCAATACCCAGAAGAATCACGATCCCCGCACAGAATGAAATCCATAGCCATGGCGGGGCGACCGAAACCTGAGAAAAAAAGCTTTCCATGAAAAGACCTCCTGGATCACTGTAGCCCAGGAGACCCAATCAAAAAATACGATAAAAGCGAAGGGATCCTTCGATAATCTCAATGTGATTTGGCATCTACTCAAAAATAGCTCATATCAACTCAAAGTTAGTCAATAGCTAAGAGCCCGATTTCAGCTTCTTCCATTCTTGAATGAAGATCTCAAGTTTTTCAGATTCATCTTCTTTCTGGGCCCATTTTTTTATCTTATCCAGATTGACCGGATGCTTTTCACAAACCCACAACGCATGGATCAAGCTGCGACGATCATTCCAGTGAAACCAGGCGGCCAATCGATCCATCACACATTGGGTCGGCGAATACATCGATATCACCGTCTCTTTTACTTTCAATTCGCCTTCTGGCTTCACCGGTTGTTGATGACCGATACCGATAGGTCCCGTCGGAAACTCAACATACAGGTCCGAACTTGCGTGAATGAAATACCGTCCCTCTTTTTTAAATCCGATTTCAGCTAAGGCTTTGGCGATTGCTTCCTGAGAATACGGTGAAACAAAATCGAGATCGCGCGAGGCATGCTTTTCATCCGTGTAAATGGATACACACGCCCCACCCACAAGAACACAAGAGATACCATGCTTTTCCAGTTGCTGAACAACGGCAGCGGCGAACTCTTTACGACTCATGGATTTGGAAATCTTCATATGGCTTTATTCTTTTTTCGTGGACGCATGCGCTTCATAAAATACTTTTCTTGTTCATCAAGCGGGATATTCGACAAGGCTTTTTGCAAAAGCGCATTCAACTCTTTTGCCAGATACCAAGTCTTATTTAAGGAGTAAACCCGTGTTCGCCCTTTTTCTTGTCCTATTAAAATATCCGCCTGTTCGAGCTTAAAAAGAGTTCGCGTCACCTGAGTCTTGCTGATCCCAAATGTATTGGCGATTTCCAAAGCATAACTTTCCCCCATCGCCGCAATGAACAAGAGGCATTTTTCGGTGGTCTGACTTGCAAAAAGAT
This sequence comes from uncultured Bdellovibrio sp., assembly GCA_966211455.1. Classification (GTDB taxonomy): domain Bacteria; phylum Bdellovibrionota; class Bdellovibrionia; order Bdellovibrionales; family Bdellovibrionaceae; genus 21-14-0-10-47-8. The sequence continues at coordinate 54,367 of CBIHNI010000010.1, read as the reverse complement.
CGGCTAGCATACAATCCCCTAATATAGGGTAATATCGCCCTAAATTAGGGAAATATCAAGTCCAGGTCTAAAAACGATTATAACCCTAATATAGGACTATAATCCCCTAAATTAGGACCTAAATCTCCTCTGAAAGAGACTTGAGTCATCCCCTGCGAATCGCTATCCTAAACACCTATGAAAAAAGTAACGCTGAAATCTGTGGTGGATCAATTTCCAAAAGAAGCTTGGCTGAGAGAGCAGCAGGATCAATTTGTCGACGAAGAGGTTTTCGTCATCGAAGACCAAGACACGGTCATGGAGGATCTGTCGTTAGAATATGAAGGCGACGTCGTCGCCTATTTCGTCAAAGGAAATTTGACCGCAAAGAATATTACCAATAGCAACACCGATGGCGCCCTCTCTTTGATCGTCATGGGAAATTTGACGGCCGAAAATATCATCGCGGGCGGTCAGCAGATTTGGGTCGAAGGCAACCTGAAAGTGAAAGAGGTTTTCTGGGGCGATTACAATCACGGAGGCCTGGAGGTGAAAGGCGACGTCGAGGCCTTGGTTTTTGCCGAAACAGATCAATATCACGTGGAAATCAAAGGCTCGCGTAAAATTGAAAAGTACATCTGGGACGAAGGCGAAGAGGCCCTGCTAGGCCAGGGCGTGAATGGTTATTTTGTACCTGGCACCTATATGCTAGACGATCGCATGGAGATGTCTTTTGCTCGTGATGAAATCTTAGAACTTTTGAAAGCCGGCAAGTCTTTGCTAAAACCCGCGGCGGAAAGACGAGTCACGCCGAAAACGCCTGCTTTTTCTTGGGACCAGTTCACGCATGAAGCGTTTGATCGCCTGACAAGTTCACCTTTGATCCACAACGATGTCGGATTTTTCTATCATATTGAAGACGTCGAAGTGCTTTTGAAAAGACCCGAGCCCGTCCCGAATGAATCTTACATGAACGGCGCGGTTGCCTTTGTGCAAGATGGAACCTGGGCTTTGTACATGTATTACAACGTACAAAACAAAAACGGCAGCTTGGTCAAAGAACCGATTCAGCTTTTGTACAGCAACCTGAAAACAAATCCTGACGATCCCAAGTGGGAGCTGGCTGCATCCAAAGACGATCTGTGGCCCGTTTACCGCGACATGCTTTTCAACTTCTGGCCGCTGGTGGAACCTAGCACAAAGCGCATCGAAGATATCAAGGAAAGCGAAATCACCGAGATGTTCAAAAAAATTGGCGAACACATCACGGTCGATAAAATTGAAAAATATCTGGATCTTCCGATTATCAAAGACAAGTACAACGATTATGATGACGGCGACAAAATGGGCTACTGGAGTGGCGCTTACAGCTTCGCTTTCCGCAGACCTTCTGATGAAGACCGCGGTCGCATTCAGATTGTGGCCGAAAGACCTTCAAAAACCCTATCCAAATTTCCAAGCGTTGAAGACGAATTCGATACCCACGGTTATCAGTTTGATATTTTCATCGACGAAGATGGCAAGCGCGGCGTGCAGATTCGATATATCGCGCACAATGCCTGGGGCTCGCGGCCTTTGAATGTCTTTGAGCTGGATCATTACGAAAAAGCACTTTTATGCTGGCAGTACTTTGAAGCCAACATCATGGAAGACAATCAAAATTTTTTAAGCAGCGAAGATGATGAGGACGACGAATAACGTCGTCTTTCGAATTTATAGTTTTCAATCGAGCCGATACTCGCTTCTTGCAGGCTCTGCAAGCGTGACCATGCGGCTCGATTTCGTTGCAATGGTCCACCTTTGATCTCATTTGGCGTCTTGTAGCAAATGCTCTCTCGTCTAAAAAATTGACAGTTTTATTTTACCAAGAAGTTCTAGCTCTTTAGGTCCTGACGCGAACCTTGGTGCCAATAGCCGCAACGTCCGCCAACACGAATCCCCCGAAATATAAACAGAAATCGAGTTTTGTTCTGATCTGGATTAAAATCACGTCATCAAATTTTATCAACCGTTTACATGTTACTAAAGGGAGTAATTATGAAAACCGCCTTGTCTTTGACAATCGTCAGCACTTTGACGTTCGTATCTGCTTTGCAAGCTTCGGCTTCAGGCTCGAACACTTTAACCTCAATGGATCTTATCGGAGCAGGTTCTGGCCAAGCCAAAGTCTGCGCACCGGTCGAAGTCTTTGCTTCGAATAGCATGTTCCGTTCTCTGCAACGTCCTGGTTACATCATCGATATCAATGGCGACAACTCGATGTTGGATGGTCAAAAAGGGACGATCTGCCTTTCAGGTAGCTACGTGATCAACTCGAAAGGCTTTGCTCCGCATATTATCATCTCTGCCACTCATGTCGTCGGCGCGGAAGCTCCAGCGGTTTCTTCTTCATTGGGCGCAAAAATCTCTGAAATCGCGACTCAGTGGAACGACAACAACATTTCAACTGGAACGACCAAACTGTCCTTGATCGAAGGTCAAAAATCGATCTCATTGGATCAGCTGAACTCGATGGCCGTCGCGACGTTGAAAAAGAAATTGGCTAAAGACGCTTCGACACTTTCGGTGATCGATTCGAAAGCAGCCAAATTCCATTCTCAAAATTTGGATTTCACGGTTCAGGTTCTTGCGATCGGCAATGCTTATGCTGACGAAAACAGCGAAGACACAGCCACTTTGAAAGACGACGTCAAAGAAGTCGTGCAATCATTGGGTGATGAAAACGACATCCTGACGGCGGTTGCTTCTGCGACCTTCAAGCAAGACGGTGAAACTTTGCAAGTTTATACGATCTTGTTCGCCAATCCTTTGACTGGCAACATCGCTCAGATCTTCGTTACCGAAGGATCGATGTAATCACTTGACGTGTTTGACCGCGACCGAGTTGATGCAGTAGCGAAGCCCGGTCGGCGGTGGACCATCCGGAAAGACATGTCCGAGATGTCCATCGCAGCGAGCACAGCGAACCTCGGTTCGGATCATCCCGTAAGAGGTATCGCGGATTTCTTCCAGCGCATCGTCAGCAACCGGTTTGGTGAATGAAGGCCAGCCGGTTCCGGATTCAAATTTCTCTCCGGATTTGAAGAGTGGATTTCCACAACCCGCACAGACATAGGTGCCTGGCTCTTTCGTCCCCAAAAAACATCCGCTTCCGGGCGCTTCGGTCCCGTGCTGCCGCAGAACGTGATATTCTTCGGGGGTCAGTCGTTTTTTCCACTCTTCTTCACTGAGCTTCAATTTTTGGATCATTCTTTAAAACCCTTTTAAGGTTAATGAGTCGTTTGCAAATCGATCGGATTCAAACTGATCAGATCAACGCTGTTATCGCTCATTGTGAAGGGAATCGACAAGTGATCATGCGCAATTTGCCAATAACCCTGTGATTTCTCAAGAACGCAGGTCAACCGGAACCAAGATTCAATCTCTTCATCGGTTTGTTTCGCGGTGCCTGTGATGCACACCAATGAACTGAAGGTCGCAAGCTTCTTATCGGCAAAGACCTTTTGGCCCACAAACTGGTAAACCACCGGAAAGTTAAATTCCGACGCGTAATGAATCTTCGGACAATCGAAGGCTTCGATGTCATCAGAATAGTAAGAAAGAATCTCTTCCAGATTTCCGCCCCGAACCGCCTCAGCATAGTTCTTCATAAACTGCTGCACTTCATATTTGGGATCGCCTAGCTGGCCTTTGACCGTTTCCGAATTGGTCTGAGACAAAGTTTGTTGAGATTCTGTTTCTTCGTTCGCGATAAAGTTTTGCATATATCCTCCTTGATATTGGAAAGCTTGATGCCTTCGATACAAACCCTAGAGGCAAGGCCCGCGCCAACTGCGCTGTTTGTGGGCAAATACAAAGATCAGGGCATTTCTGCTGGACCATAGTCGCGAGTTTCAAAACCAAGGTCCAGTACGTCAAGCGGTCCGTGCGTGGGGCTTGTCTCAATATTCCACTGGACCTTTGGGGATTTCTGTCTCGATTTTAGAAATTCGAAAATCTCGTCCGGCGAGATTCCAAGGCTCCCCTTTTTATCTTGGTAGGCATCCGCCCACATCGCAGCGTCAAATCTCATCGGCATCGGTGGAATATTTAAAAGCTTCGCGATCAGCTCCGAGCAGTAGATCTCATCGTCGTTCCATGAAAAATTCAGGTCATAAGGTTTTCCCAAAAAATATTTCACGCGATTCTCATCCAGTGATTCAAGGCCTGAAACTGCGATGATCTCTTTGATCGTGCCGATGCGTTTTAATTTTTCTTCGCTGACGACCTCAACGCCGCGGTAAGGATAAGCGTGCAGCCAAGCATCATGATAGCGAATCGCGATATGCGCGAATTTGCCGCCGGGCTCAAGTTGCACCAACTCGCCACTGTAGGTGCGAAGCTCCAAGAAAGCGACTTCGACCGAAGCCTGTGACGAAAGCGAAAAAAGAAGTCCCAGGATGCAGATCAGTTTTTTCATTTTTCCTCCTTTAGAGATTTTTGCAGACCAAATACAATCGCACTTGCCAGCGTTGTTTTCATAAAATCCCCCGGTAAAAATGGAAAGAGCCCCGCCATCAAAAGATTTTCTTTCGCAACAAAACTGGAAAGCCACAAAAGCCCGCAGGAAAAAGTCAGCAGGCTTCCTGACATCGCCACCAAATAAGCTCGAAAAAATGTTTTCGTCCATCCGCGATCTGATAAAGTTCCCATCCAGTAAGAAGCCGACAGCATTCCCAATAGATATCCCGTCGTCGGCCCCAGACTGAAACCCGACTTCCCCATGGCAAACACAGGAAAACCCAAGGCTCCGATGCCAAGATAAATCAACATCGCCGCAAACCCACGCTTTCGCCCCCACATCATCGATATCAAGGCAACACCAAAAGTTTGTCCGGTGATCGGAACCGGCGTCCAAGGAAGCGGGACAGACAGCTGCGCAAGCAAGCTCAAAACCAGAACACCCATCGCAACAGTTAAAACATTATCCACGGCGCGATCACCCCGAAGAGAAATCAAAGATGGCAACAGCGACTGTTCGGATTTCATAAACCCTGCTTTCAAAGAAGTTGAAATTTGCTGAATTCGATGTCTTCATTTACATGAAAAATAAGTCGCAATGGAAGATGTCAAAGCTATCAAAAATGGATATTTAGTTTTAAACAGTTGAATATTAAACTACTGAGAAGGCCTATTTGCTTATGAAGATCGACAAGTTCTTAGAATCCTCGCCGCTGTTTATTCTGTTTGCTACACATGCTGAAATTATTGGCGGGTTTCAGAATCGGTTTGCCAAAGAAAATGTGCACTTTCTAGAAGCCTTGGTGCTGACCGGACTTTTCTTTGAAGAAAAACCGGTGCGCCCGACTGAGCTGTCGAAGGCATTTTCGACGACCAAGTCGAATATGAGCCACACGTTACGAGGTCTCGAGAAGAAAGGTCTGATCGAAAGAAAGACATCGAATAAGGATGCGCGGGCTTATTTGTTTACGCTCACCCGTGAAGGAAAAAAGAAAGCGCCAAAACTGATCAAAATTTTCGATTCGACCGAGCAACAAATCGAAAAGGCCTTTGCTGGATTGGATCTCAACAAAGGCCTAAAGCTTTTCCGAAAAATTTACCGCGAGATTCAGTTCCCGTCCTGAGACCCCGCATCGACGATCTTGCATTATAAAGAAAATTGAATGGAACTATGACCAATATAGCCGATTTCTATACAGAAATCGGGCTGCAGATCTCAACCAAAAAGCCATTCTGATCTTGCACGTAAGAGACCATCTGGCCCCATGGCTTTTCTTTGGGCTTCGAGACGACTTTGCAGCCACTGTTCACCGCTTTTTCAAATGCACCACTCACGTCTTTGGTGACGAATGCGACCTCGAATGGGTGGGCATTTTTTGTCGACGAAAGGCTGGGCATTTCAAAACCTTCTGGTTTCATTGCTGCGCGATTGGCAAAGCTTAAGGTTGTCTCGCCGGTTTCCATTTCGCCGTACATTCCGGATTCATGCAGGAATCGACGCTTAAGCCCGAAAGCCTTTTCGTAAAAATCCAGATTTGCTTCGACATTTTCGACATACAAAATTGTGTATCCCAGTTTCATATTATTGAACTCCTTTTCGTTCGTTTGCTTTGGATGGCAACACCATATCCCCGGCAAAAGATCGCGTATTGGAAAAATGGAAACTACTTTAAAAATTCGGTTGGAGAAAGCCCGATCAGGTCTTTAAAGTCATGAATCAAATGCGACTGGTCGTAAAATCCATGCCGAACCGCCAGATCCGCCCAATCCACCGACGCCCCGGCAGCACCCGAAAGCTTTTCAGAAAGCAGACGCATGCGTAGAACCCGCTGAAACGTCTTTAGATCGACCCCGACGGATTCTTTCATCAGACGGTTCAGATACTGACGGCTCATCCCCAATTGGTCGGAAACTTCAGCGACACGAAGATCACCATCGGCATCTTGAATCAACTGATGAATTTTTTGAATGACTGGAAGAGATCGATCCTGCGTGAGAGCTTTCACAAGCGATGCCTGCAAATCCAGAATCGACGCTTTTGATAGAAAAGAGTCGATTCTTGCTGCCAATCCCGGAGTGATCTCATCCGCGAAAGCACGCTGGTCCGTCAGCTCGCTAAGGGGCATTCCGAGAAATGCTTTGGCTCCGCCTGGATTGAATCTAACGCCCACGACCTTGGTGGATTTTGATTCTTTAAGCACAAAGCTCTTCGTCATGGTTCCAACCCAGTAAGCGGATTCTAAACCCGGGGTCAGATCAAAAATCAAATCGGCGCAGCCATCTGGCAAAATTCGCTGTTCATCGGAAGAATGGCCATCACCATCTGACTTTTCAGCTGTCCAGATACATTCAATATGAGATTTTAATGCCACGATCGGCTTTGTCTCAAAATACATGATTCGCCCGCCCACAACTGGATGCAGCGAAGATCTCATGTCCACAATTATTTACAATCGACAGCACGGTGTGACTGGAAACTTTGTTCTAGAGAAAGCTTCGACAAGCTGCGAAGCGCTTTGCCGACTGAAAAAGACAAGCGCAAGATCAACCCATGAGAAACAAAGCACTCCTTCCCCAACTCTTCTTCGTTTTTCTCCTGACAATTCCATTCACGGCCTTCGCTCACGTCAAGTGGTTCACGCGAAGCAGTGACACCCGCGTCGTCCCATTTTCGGATCTGAATCATCCGGCGTTTTGGTTCTTGCTGGGGCTCAGTGTTGTGACCTTGGCCTTATTCACTTACGCCGATCGCCTTTTGGAAAACTGGCCGGCTTATCAAAAATTCAATAACACCCTTGAAAGCTATGCCAATCGCGCAACCGTGATCTTACGGGTCTTTACGGGCGCTTCGTTGCTGCTGTCATGGCAAGCCGATTCGATGATTGCACCGGAATTGAAAATCCATTCTGGCAGCGTCGGCTGGTTTCAGTTTGTTTTGGCGTTGCTGTTGCTTTTTGCCAAGACCACACCCATCGCTGGCGTTGGAATGATCGGACTTTATTTCTATGCAATGAAAGATTATGGATTTTTCCATATGTTGGATTACCTGGTGTATCCCGCGATCGGATATTTTTTCTTGGTCGCAAGCTTCAAAAACAAACAGATCTCACAAACACGAATCCCCGCTTTGTATATCGGCCTGGGCTTTTCATTGTGCTGGGCAGCCCTTGAAAAGGTTTTCTTCCCACACTGGGGCATGGACGTTCTCAGACAAGAACCGATGTTAACCATGGGATTGCCACCCGACTTTTTCTTGCTGGCATGTGCGTTCGTCGAGCTGAGTTTGGGTTATTTGCTGATCATTGGATTGATGCAAAGACCGCTGGCTTTGACGATCACTTTGGTCTTTCTGACGACATCATCATTCTTTGGTAAAACCGAAGTGATTGGTCACACCATTCTGCACGGAGCCTTGCTTGTCTTTACAGTGCTGGGTCCCGGCAAGTATTATCCACCACCCATCGAGTTTCATCAGCGCCTGGGTCTTCGCGCCGCCTTTGTGGCGATTAACTTTGTCATTGTGATTGGCTTGCTGGCTGCGACCTATCACTGGATGGCGCTTCAGACTTAAGATTTTTGATTCTGCTTGCGGAATTTTAAGGGCGAATACCCACTTTGAGATTTAAAGAAGCGCACAAAATAATTCGGGTCATCGAAACCAAGATCGTATCCAACTTCACTGACCGAAAGATGGGTGAAGGTCAGAAGGCGCTTGGCTTCGGAAACGATACGCTCTTGAATCAACGCGCGGGCTGATTGATCCGTCGTTCGCGCCACCCGCATGGTCAGTGCTTTCGCACTGAGACCCATGGCTTTGGCGTAATATTCGACATCGTGGTGCTTTTTGAAATGCTCTTCGATCAAGGCGCGAAATTTTTGTGTGGTCGAAGGCTCGTCCCGTTTTTGTTGGTAGATTTGGGGGTAATCGCGCAGAAGCTGAATCAGCATTTGCAAAAGCAGACTTTGCAGTGTGATTTCAAAACCGAAATCTTTCTTTTCATATTCTTGGATCATCGCCACGATCATGGATTCCATTTTTTCTCGGCTCTTTGCCTGCACACGGATCATGCCTGGCAGCAGCGTCGCCTGACGAAGAATAGCTTGGTCTTTTGCGACTGATTCGTCTGTGTATTCGACGATAAAGCCTTTGGTTTGTGGGGACATTTTCCAGATATGGACTTCACCTGGCTTGATCATAAAGATCTGCCCGGCGGTGACCTTAAATTTTTCGAAATCGATTTGATGCCAGCCGGATCCGCTGGTGACGTAGACAATTTGCACGAAATCATGACGGTGTGGAAATGGGACCTTGGGTTCGAGGCGATGCTCTAGCTTTTCAACCCGGATGTCGCCCCGGGCGGCGCGTGCGATTCCCAAAGCGTCGATGGGTTGATGGAGATTAGGATTTGTTTTGGGGCTGCTGCTGAAGACGGTCGACCAGGTCGTGGTCTTTCGAGGTTTCGCTTCCTTCCGTGTGGCTTTTCTCATAATCCAGTGCGGTCTTTCCGGTGATGCCGACCCACTCGGGCCAGAAGGCCATGATAACGCCATAAACCATCAGCGCACCAATGAAAATAACCGCAATCGCCGCTAAAATCCCAAAACCCATCATCGCCTCCAGATATATCCATTATAGGCTGGGGTGGCAACTTCTTCTAGAGCCGCATTTCACATAAAACAGCACAAACTTCCCACGCCGGCCGGCCTCTCTTTTGCACCTATTTCTTTTACGATGGTTGAGCTTCTTCGGGATTTTCCAGATTATGTTGTTGCTTATCAGGCCTCGGGTCACGTGAATCAATCCGAGTACGAAACGATCGTCATGAATCGTGTTGATAAGGTCGCACATCGCTTTGGCGCCATGAATTTTATCGTTCGCCTCGAGACCGGAATGCAAAACTACAGTCTGATGGCTTTGATCGATTATGTCATCATCAGCTTTAAGCACATCCAACATTGGAATCGCATGGCCATTGTCTCGGATCAAAAAACCGTGCGACGATTTTTTGATGTATTAAGCCCCTTGGTGCCGGGGAAAATTGTCGGTTTTGAGCTCAAAGATTTTGAAAAAGCTAAAACTTGGGTTTCACAGCCCGCCTTAGCGGACAAGAATCTCTTGCAGCATCCGCTAGGTGCGCTGATCACCTCAACTTTGATTGCGACCAGTACAATGACTTTGTTCAGCTACATCCTTTCGGCTTTCGCTCAACAGAACTTCCGCGAAACCGATCTTTTGGCCCAACTGATTCGTGGCTGGAAACCGTCGCTCAAAAGATCAAGCTCGCAGCTTTTAGGATGGCAAGCGCATTACAGCTTGGGGGTGATCTGGGGCTCGTTTTACGCTATGACCAGAAACAGAAATCGTCCGCTGGCTTCTTCGCTCTTATTTGGATGTATCGGCGGCCTCAGCGCGATTTTCTTTTGGAAGAAAGCTTTTGATTTCAATCCAAAGCCCGCACCGACCCAACGGCGCGATTTTTACGTTCAGCTCTTTTTTGCGCATTTGATCTTCAGCTTAACGCAAGAAAGGATCTTCCTTGGATCACCATCGTCATTGGCCAAGCATCAGATTTCATCTTGGCAGCCAGGATTTGTCGGCCTATGATGATCGCATGCAAAACGATACACACAGCAAAACCATCGGGTATCTGACCTGGATTTTTGGCTTCTTGGGCGCTCACCGATTTTATTATGGCAAACAGATCACCGGTGCGATTTGGTTTTTCACTTTCGGCTTGGCTGGAATCGGTTGGCTGGTGGATTTATTTTTAATTCCGTCAATGGATCGCGCCGCTGATCGCAAATACAAGGCTGGCGCTTTTGATTACTCGATTGGATGGTTGCTTTTGACTTTCTTAGGCGTCTTTGGCGTGCACCGATTTTACATGGGAAAATGGCTGACGGGATTCTTGTATCTGCTGACTGCCGGTTTTTTCGGAGTCGGCGTTCTGTATGATCTGTGCACCTTGAATGGCCAAATCGACGAACTGAACCGACAGTCAGGAAAATAGTTTGTTTTTAAAAGCAAAGAACGCCACGAACTTCGGCGACCACCTGTGAATCTTCGGTTTGCTCAAGGATCTTCTGACCGAGCTCTGGCTCGCGAATGGCGCTCCTAAAGATCATGATATCGATTTGACACTGTTTTAGCAGCCCACCAACGAACATGCTGACATCGGTTGAGAAATCGGCGAACTGCTCAGCCACTGGCACATCTTGAAATTTTCCGGCGGTGATTTCAATTTTCTGAATCTGCGGCACATGTTTGGAAAGATGTTTAAAGTGATCCTGAAACGCATAAATCGCGATCGGAGTGACGGCAGCAACATGATCCGATTTGAAATCGGCCCAAGCGCTGGCAGCGGCCATGGTGGTGAATAGAACTGCAAATAGAGCTTTCATTGTGTCTCCTTTGTGACAAGTCAGCTTGCACTGCTTATAACAAAAATGACACCCAGCACCCATTGCAAAGGATGCAGATCCAGTTGGCAAATTTTGCTACTGTGTCATCCTGATCATGGGAGGACAAGATGTCCCTAGAAATCTTAAGCGAATACTTTAAGCCCGAATACCGAAAAGCTGGTGAAGATGATTTCCGCAAAGACCTGGTTCATCTTTCTATCGCCGCGGACACGCAGGTTCAGGCTTTCATCAAGGCCGGATCCGGTGTTCGCGTTCATCTCAGCTCGAAAGCGATCTCTTCGTCTCAGATTGTCGCCCGTTGCAGCTGTCCGACCTTTGGCAAAGGTGTGATGTGCAAACACATCTGGGCCACGATCTTAGCCACCGAAGACAAGCATCCCGATTTTCTTGAATCGAAAACGGATATCTCGGCTATCGAAATCGAAGAAAAACCTGAAGTCGCGCAAAGAAAAGCCAAGCAGGCCGAGTTTAAAAAAGCGCAATCCGATCGCCTGAAAGAACGCAACAAGCAGCAACGCCTGGAAAAGAAAAAAGAAAAGCGCGCGTCCAGCAAGCTTGCCGTGTCTTACCCGCCCGAGGTGCAAGCCGCACTTGATTATTTCGATGAAAACGGATTTCCGCTGAAAGATGATTTAACCGAACAGTCGATCCATTTTGCGAAAAAAAAGCTCGCTCGCGTTTTCCATCCGGATATCGGCGGCAGCCACGACGAGATCACCACGCTGAATCACCACAGCGAAGTCTTACTGAAAAGCCTCCTCTAAGAACGGGACTCGAGCCATTTTTGCAGAACATTGTAGAGACGCTCGGGTGAAATCGGCTTGGTGATGTAATCATCCATCCCCGCTTGCAGACATTTTTCCCGGTCCTCGGGCATGGCATTGGCGGTCATCGCCACAATCGGAATTTGGCGTTTTTTATCATCGCTGAACTTTCGAATTTCTTTGGTTGCGGCAAAGCCATCCATTTCCGGCATGTGGCAATCCATCAAAATCAAATCAAAGGGGGCCTTCTCTAAAATCTGCAGGGCCTCGAAGCCATTGGCCACCGTTTGGCTCGAGTATCCAAATTTCTCCACAAATGCGGTGGCGACCTTTTGATTGACGATATTATCTTCGGCAATCAAGATCCGCACGCCTGGTTTTGAAGGGATCTCCTTGGGGAAATGAGTGACATCCTGAAGCAGCTCTTCTTTTCCCAGCGGCAGCTCAAGATCAAAGTAAAAATCAGATCCCTTTCCGATTTCGCTTTGCAGGTGGATGGATCCTCCCATTTTTTCGATCACCTTTTTGGAAATAGAAAGCCCGAGCCCCGACCCGCCAAATCGCCGATGAATTCCCGTATTCGCCTGCGTGAAGTTCTGAAAAATTTTGTCTTGATCCGCCTTTGAAATACCCATGCCCTGATCAATCACGTGGATGCGAAAGGCAAGCTTTCCTTCGGTGGCGGATCGAATTTGGGTGCGAATCGCAATGCAGCCCTGATGGCTAAACTTTAAAGCGTTGCCCACAAGATTGATCAGCACCTGCTTCAAACGGGCCACATCGCCCTTCACCCAATGGGGAATGGGCTGGGCAAACTCGGTGACGATTCCGACACCTTTGACCCGCGACTGATAAGAAAACGAACTGACCACATGATCGATGGCTTGTTCCAAATTAAAATTGATACTTTCAAGCTCCAGTTTTCCGGCTTCGATCTTCGAGATATCCAAAATATCATTCACCAGCGCCAGCAGCAGCGAACCTGATTCGGAAATATTTCGAACAAAATCGACCTGCTGGGGATTGAGTGGCGAGTCTTTTAAAAGATTCGACATGCCGATAATGCCGTTCAGCGGGGTTCGGATCTCATGGCTCATGGTCGTTAGAAATTCTTCTTTGGCACGCGATCCGGCTTCGGCCTTCAGATTGGCCTCTTGCAGATCCACCAATTGTTTGCGCACAAGCGCCTGATGCTGTCGCAGCTGCGCCAGTAGCGCCAACAAGCTGACGATAAATCCGGAAATCAAAATTGAAACCGACATCACCTTCCAAAGATACTGTGCTTTCAGCTCAGTCAGATAATTGGCTTGCGGCTCCAGCTCCAATGTCCAACCGGCTGCTTCCGGAATTAGATTGGCTCCAGAAACTTCATAAATACCGGCCTCGTCAATGGCGTGATCCTGAGCCTTGCAGGAATCAAAAATGCCTTCCTCGTCGAAGCGGACTTTAACGCAATATCGATCATTGCTGAGAAGCGGTTGCAGGTAATTTTCAAATCGAACCGCCAGATAGACATAACCGTCATGTTGATGACCTTTGTAAACAGCCGACAGCATCAAGAAACCGTACCCACCTTGTTTCAGCTGAATGGGTTTGGTGATTTGGGCGATTGAAGTTTCTTTGGCTTTTTCCAAAGCCTCGCGCCTTCGGGATTCGGAACCAAGCCGAAATTTCAATGCGGCTTTATTGGGCTCTTCGGGCTCGAGCCACTGAATCACGGAATTGCGATCCGCATATCCAATACCATAGGCCCCGCGCAGATCTCTGGCGTAAGCCTGCGCATCGGACCGCCATATTTTTTCCGGAGTCCCACCTTGTATGGTCCAACGCTGCGACATCCGCGCCAAAGCCAAGCGATTGTCATGCAGGGTTGCATTGATCAATTGGGCATACCCCTGAAGGGCGACCTGAAATTGTTCTTTGAAAATGCGCCTTTGATAATTGTTCGCAAAATACAGGATCAACAGATTAAAAATCAGAAAAAAAGAGAGCAATGCGACTTTCAACTTCACAGTTTTCATTCCATCCGATCGCGGCGGACCTAGCTCCGCACCCCAATCTTGGCATAAGTCTTAAATAGAATGAATTTTATAATTATGAAGATGGCGCGAACTGTCGCCAAAAATCTATTTTTTTGCCACCAGCTCCAGCAAGCCTGGAAATCTTGCATCGAGTGTGTCGCTTTTAAGCGAGGTCATTTTGCGGGTGCCTTCGTGGCGGCTTTGCACGATTTCGGCTTCGCGCAGGATATCCATATGATGCGAGAAGGTCGCTTTGGTCACCCCATGCTTGAAATCACAGCAAGGCATCTCTTTATTGTCGGTGGCTAGCAGCTGTCGCACCACAGACAAACGAATGGGATCACCCAGGGCTTTCATCACCTGTTCCAAGGAAATCTTTTTCGCAGTGCTCTTCTTTGTCGCTTTCATTGTTAGATAAATATCTAACATTCTTCTTGCCTGTTTGCAAGTCTGGCGCTACATCTCTTGTTCGATACTTATCTAACAAGACTTTCACAAAGAAATATCTATGAGCACATCTTCTCGCTTCTTTGCTTTTCTAATGGCCGCTTCGGTCGGCATGATTGCCGCCAATCTTTATTACGCCCAGCCGCTGGTTGCGATGATCAGCCAGGCCTTGGGATTGTCACCTGGTTTTGCAGGCTTGGTGGTGACGCTCACGCAAGCGGGTTACGGGATCGGTGTCTTGCTGCTGGTGCCGGCCGGCGATATTTTTGAAAATCGCAAACTGATTCTGTCACTGATTGTCGTCACGATCGTGGGCCTTTTGGGATTGGCTTTTGTGACCGATCTGATCCCCTACTTTATCGCAGCTTTCGCAACCGGTCTTGGCGCCGCCTGCGTGCAGGTCATCGTTCCCTACACAGCAAGCTTTGCCAGTGATGAAAAACGCGGACAAATGGTCGGACAATTGATGAGCGGTCTGATGATCGGAATCATGTTGTCACGACCGGCGGCAAGCCTTTTGTCGCAGTATTCGTGGCATGCGGTGTTTATTTTCTCAGCCGGTCTGATGTTGATTTTGTGGGTGGCCTTGTTTTTCGCCTTGCCGCCGCGGGCGGCTTCGAATCCCGATTTGAATTACCAAAATCTTTTGCGATCCATGGTGAAGCTTCCGCTCAGCAACGAAGTTTTAAGACGACGATCTTTGTATCAAGCTTTTCTTTTTGGATCCTTCTGTTTGTTTTGGACGGCGACTCCACTTTTGCTGATGAGCCCAGCCTTTCAATTCACCCAAGTTCAGATCGCGCTTTTCGCGTTGGCGGGCGTGGGTGGCGCGATCGTCGCCCCTTACGCGGGCAAAGCAGCCGACCGTGGCTGGAGCCAACAAGGAACCTTGACCGCAATCATTGTGGCCTGCGCGTCTTTTGTACTTTGCTATTTCCTGCCGTTTGGGACCGCAGTGTCTGTCGCCCTTTTGGTTTTTGCGGCCGTGATTTTGGATGCGGCAGTCATTGCCAATCTTGTCTTGGGACAAAGAACTTTGTTTTCAATGCAGCCTGAATATCGCAATCGCTTCAATGGTCTTTATGTCGCGACAATTTTCGTCGGCGGCGCTTTGGGATCAGGCCTAGGAGCCTGGTCTTTTTCTCATGGTGGATGGGGTATGACCGCGACCGTGGGATTTGCTTTGCCTTTTTGTGCCTTGCTTTACTTTTTAACGGAGAAGAAAAAAAATGGAGTATAGAAGATTAGGTCAATCGGGACTGATGGTTCCGGTTTTAAGTTACGGAACGGCGACCTTTGGTGGTGGCGGAGATTTCTTTAAAGCTTGGGGTTCGACCGACGTGGCGGAAGCCAAGCGATTGGTGAATATTTGCATGGACTCGGGGCTTAACTTTTTCGACACGGCCAATGTGTATTCACAAGGGGCCGCGGAAGAAATCTTGGGTCAGGCCATCCAAGGTCAGCGCCAGAATCTTTTACTTTGCACGAAGGCCACCTTCCCCATGGGCGATGGCGTGAATGATTATGGATCGTCTCGGCAAAATCTGACCCGGCAATTGCACAATAGCCTGCGTCGTTTGCAAACCGATTATGTCGATCTGTATATGATGCATGGGATGGACGCCAACACCCCGGTCGAAGAAACCTTGCAAACCCTGAATGATTTCGTTCAAAGCGGAAAGGTCCGCTACATCGCATGTTCAAACTATTCGGCTTGGCATTTGATGAAATCACTTTCGGTTTCCGAGCGCCAAGGTTTAAGCCGTTATGTCGCGCACCAAATTTATTACTCGCTGGTGGGTCGCGATGCCGAATGGGAACTGTTGCCATTGGGACTTGATCAAGGCGTTGGATCGATGGTCTGGAGCCCACTGGCTGGCGGCGCTTTGAGCGGAAAAATCAAACGCGGCCAAACCGCACCGAAAGATAGCCGCTTGGGGCAAATCAAATTCGTCCCTTACGAAGACGAAAAACTTTTCCCGATTGTCGACGAACTGGAAAAAATCGCCAAAGAACGAAACAAAACCATACCGCAAGTGGCGCTGAACTGGATCCTGCGCAAACCGACGATCTCAAACATCGTGGTGGGCGCCAGAAACGAAGAACAGTTGAAACAAAACCTGGGCGCCATCGGTTGGCGTTTGACGGACGAAGAAGTCGCGCGACTGGACAAAGTCAGCCATCCGGGCTGGCCTTACCCTTACTGGCATCAGCAAGGCTTTAAGCAGCTGATCCCCGGCTTACCCGCCGTCGCGAACTAGGAGTTGAAGAAAAGGCTCCGGGAGCGCCGGAGCCTTTTGGGGTTCATTGAATTAAAAGCTTTACTCGCAAACAAAAGTTGCTTCAGATTTTGTGGTTGTCTGCGCGGATTCCTGAACTTCTGTTTTGATTTCCAAAGTCTCTTCGAAGCCCTTCACGCCCGCCATTCGGATGGATGTCACATTGAAGGTGACTCCGAATTTGGAAAAGCTGTACGCTTTTTTGCCGCCATCAAGCGATCCTTCCGTTTTCAAGATCATGATTTTCTCGACCGGTGCATTTTTCGAGTCTTTCGAAGGCACGATCATGACACCCAAAGTTTTTTCGCCCGTATCATGAATAGATCCGACACTTTTCAGCAGAATTTCAGTTCCGGCGGAATCGAAAATCAACTTTTTTGAAGCATCAGCCGAGCGGCAATTTGAATTGATTGAAATATCGATGTTGGCATTTTGGCCTTCTTTTGCATTCACTTCGCCTGCGGCAAAAGCCGTTGCCGAGAACACACAAGCACCAAAGCAAACCAAGTTCATCAGTCGTTTCATAAATCTCCCTTTGTTAAATACAAAATGACCTCGGCAGGGAAATTTGCAAAGCCAAAGCTTGGCTGGTTGGACGGCTCAATCGTTTATGTCGAAAGTATCTGTCAAAGCTTTCGACAGGGCCCGAAATAGGGCCGCATCTCCCGAGCGTTCTTGAGATCCGCGCGCCGGCAGATGATGCTCGTCTCTTTTACCACAGCAAAGCGATAAACCTCTGTCCAACCCACATCGGTGGCGCAATCAGTCACCGAAGCGGTGGTGAAATCTGCTAGCCCCGATGGCACTTCCGGCATAGCATCGAAGAATGCAAAGTTCGCCGCAAGCAAGATGGTTTCTGTGGATGCTTTTCGCCCTTTCCCTGACGGGATGTTCGACGGCGCACGTGCACAAGTATCTGCAGTTCGATGGCTCTGAATCGAAGACCGAATCGCAAGCCCGCACGACGCATCCTTACCCGATTGCTCATTATGACGAAGTCATCGTCGATCTGGAAGGCGCAAAGATTTATCTGGCTTTGCGTTCCGAATATGTGATCGGAACTGATTTGGTGGGACCTTTGCTGATCCCGATCATTCCGATCTCACTGGGAAATCCGAAAATCAAATACACGACCTTGGATCTTCAGGTCAGCTCGCTGCCGGGAAAAACTGTGGATCTGGATTTGAACGAGGTCACCCTGACCTTTGACGGCGGCAAAGCGATGAAGCCCACGATGATTCAAGCTCTCAGCCAGATCTTTGCCGAAAATAAAACCGGACATTATCTGCGTTTTGAATTCGACAGCCAGCCTTTCCCCGAACATGCGGTCATCGCTCTGAATGGCGTGAAGCTGAACGGCACTTCGCAAAAACCGATTCTTCTCAATTTCAAAGAAAATGCTTACTGGCATTATGTTCCTTTCACGTTCATGCACACGGATTAATTTATGCACGAGATTCTTCTTTTACTGACCGCCATCTTAGCCGGAGCTTTGGGCTCGTTACTGGGCTTGGGTGGCGGCATTATCATCATCCCTGCTTTAACTTTGGGATATGGTATCGACATCCGCTACGCCATTGCCGCCAGTCTGATTTCAATCGTTGCGACTTCGTCCGGCGCGGCGGCCAGTTACCTGCGCGATTCGCTGACCAATTTGCGCTTAGGAGTCCTGCTGGAAATCGGAACCGTCTCGGGGGCGATCGTCGGATTTCTGGTCGCAAGCTATATCAAGGCGCAGATTTTATTTTTGCTTTTCGGTGGCTTTCTTTTCTTCTCGGCGATTTCGATGTTGCGCGCTCGTGAAGAGCACATCTCAAAAACCAATCACCCTTGGGCTGATAAGCTAAAACTTGATTCCACCTTCCCAGATGGTCGCGGCGGTGTCATCGCGTACAAAGTCGAGCAAGTCCCCTTGGGACTTTTCGCGATGTTTGGCGCCGGCATCTTGTCCGCCCTTTTGGGGATTGGCAGCGGCATTTTAAAAGTGCTGGCCATGGATGGGGCGATGAAGCTTCCGATCAAGGTGTCTTCGGCCACATCCAATTTCATGATCGGCGTCACCGCTTCGGCCAGCGCGGGCGCTTATTTTTTGCGCGGCGATGTCCGGCCTGAAATTGCGGCCCCCGTGTCGGTCGGGATTATTATCGGATCCTTCTTTGGTGCGAAACTGATGGTGAAGCTGCCGGCAATGCTGATCCGGAAAATATTTGTCATCGTGCTGGCCATCGTGTCGATCCAAATGATCATGAAAGGACTGCAATGACGCTTTCGGATCTGGAACTGAAAATCGCAAAGCTTTTGCGCATCGGCGTTTTGATCGCAGGCCTTTTTATTGCCGTTGGTTGGTTGTGGGATATTTCTGCAAATGGCGATCAGCTGATGCAGTTTAAAGATTATCATTCGCTGAGCCTGATGCAATCGCTGCAGGACTGCCTGACCCAAGGCCGCTATGGTTTGTTGATCAGCTATTTGGGCCTGACAGTTTTGGTGCTTTTGCCAGTCGTCCGCGTGTTATTGACGGGAATTTTATTTCTGGCGCAGAAAGAACGTGTGCTGGCCGCGATTGCGATTTCTGTTTTTGTCGTCTTGGTGGCAAGCTTTTCACTGGGGATCAGCGTGCACTGATGATTCAAATTTATATTGATGCTGACGGCTGCCCCGTGAAAAAGGCGCGATCTCGATTTCTGGGGAGCTTGGATCAAATCATCCAATCCCTGAAGCGAGCCGCGCCCTAATCAGATCCGATTACAGAACGCGAACTTGGCTGGCTTGTGGGCCTTTTTTGCCTTGAACGATTTCAAATTCGACTTTGTCGCCTTCGTTCAGCTGTGCGCCACCCAAATCACTGACGTGAACGAAAACGTCCTTACCGCCATTGTCCGGTGTGATAAATCCAAAACCTTTGCCTGCATTGAAAAACTTAACTTTACCCGTCTGCATTTTCTCTCACTGGTT
Organism: uncultured Bdellovibrio sp.; assembly: GCA_966211455.1. Lineage (GTDB taxonomy): Bacteria > Bdellovibrionota > Bdellovibrionia > Bdellovibrionales > Bdellovibrionaceae > 21-14-0-10-47-8. The sequence continues at coordinate 34,999 of CBIHNI010000010.1, read as the reverse complement.
AGGAACCCGAAGGTTCGTTTGAACCCTCATTCTGACCTATTTTTTCCGGAAAGGCTTCAAAGAACTTCAAGCAACCTGGCAGACCCAGACCGTGTGCCCACCACAATCGGGATCCTGCGATGCAAAATGAACTATTTCAAAGCCATTGGTTTCTAGCAGCCTTCGATATTCGGCCGGCGACAAAGAGGCATGAAAAAGAGGATGACCATTCATGTCGCCAATCGCCTCTCCCCGCTCGGGGCCCGAAGTAAAGATCAGAATCCCACCCAGATTGAGATGTGCACGAAAAATCGGAAACATTTTTTCCTGTTCGGCGAAATCAAGATGAAAAAAACTGTCCCAGGCGACTAAGGCGTCGAATTTCTGGCTCAGGTTCAGGCTTCGCATATCGGCAACCTGCCACCGAGCCTGGGGGTATTTGGCTTTTGCGACCGCGATCATGGCAGGGGCCGCATCCACACCGGTCACCTTGATTTTATGTTGCAGAAAATAATCAGCGATCGGAAAACCACTGCCGCAACCCAGATCCAAAAGCGCATCACCTGGCGATAGCTTAGCCAGCATCATGTCCATGTACTTCTTTTCGCGAAACGGGCTTTGCGATCGCTCGGCCGCCCAGAACGGGGCGCTGTCTTCGTAGATATCGATCACGGGGCGCAGCTTGGGTGGCTTCATGCCTCAATCATATGCGAAAAGCCTTGGGGACGTCCAAAGCCAACGCGGTTATTGCTGCAGCATATCTGCGCTGACTCTGGTCGGGATCACCGGGGATCTAGAGACAGATTTTCGAAGTTCTATTTCGTCATTTAGCATAGTACGCTTGTCATATGAAAGCAGTCATCGCCGGCGCCACCGGCCTGGTCGGATCCATCTTAATCCAAAAACTTCTAACAAACCCAAGCTTCACGCAAGTCGTCTCCGTCGCCAGACGGCCTTTGCCGATTCAAAATCCAGAATTAAGTCAGGTGATCATTCCTGATTTTTCAAAGCTTGCAGACCCGTCTGAAAAGCTCAAGGGCGACGTGTATTTCTGCTGCCTGGGCACAACGATCAAGATCGCCGGCAGTCAGGAAAATTTCCGCAAGGTGGATTTCGACGCGATTGTTGAATTTGGGCGCGTGGCGAAAGCCAACAGCGCGCAAAGCTTTGTGCTGGTTTCCGCCATGGGTGCAAACGCCAAATCCGCGATCTTCTACAACAAGGTCAAAGGCGAAACCGAAGAGGCGATAATGGCCTTGAACTTAAGAAGCCTATCGATTTTCCGCCCCGGCCTGCTGCTAGGCGAACGAAGCGAATCCCGAGCCGGCGAAAATTTCGCCACCGCCGTTTTCAAAGTGCTCTCGCCGATTTTGCCAGAGCGCTTGGAAAAAACAATCGCCACCAAAGCCGATCATTTGGCTGACCGAATGCTAAACCTTGGAATCACCGCAAAGCCCGGCACCGAAATCATCGACCCCGCCGACATCTAGGAGACTGCTTCATGCCCCACATCCGAGCCCGCGCTTTCAGCGAAGCCATCGTTCAGAAGTTAAGTCTGGAGCTGCCGGGTGAGCTTTCAAAGATCATGCAAACCCCTGCGGACAATTTCACGGTCGAGAAAGTGGCCACCCAATTCTACAAAGACGGAGTCGCAACCGAAGGCGACCCGATGATCGAAGTGCTCTGGTTCGACCGCGGCCAGGAAACGAAAGAGCTTTGCGCGAAGAGGATTACGGAGATCGCACGGAAGTATTCGAGTGCGGAATTTATCGCGGTGGTTTTCGTGGCGCTACTGCGGGAGAGTTATTTTGAGAATGGGGTTGGGTTTTAGAAGGGGCTTGAGACTTATTTAGTCTCAGCCTTCCATCCCAAAACCGCAGCATTCCCCTTGCGGCTGCAGGTCTTTAGATCCTTCCCCGAGCATTCTTCAAATACGCAGGTTCCGCGCATGGCCTTTGGCGCCTTGTCTTCTTTCGCGCCGACACAGATCACGCGGGTGCGGACACCTTTTTCATCCACCGATTGGCTCGAGCATGAAGCCGATGCGCCACTTTCGACGAATTTGCAATTGTCTGTCGCAGCACCTGCGACCTTTGTGTTCAGCTGCTGGCGGAAATTGGCTTTGTCTTCTTCAGTCGCTTCTTGATCGTAGCATTCAAAATCGCCGGCGATGGGATTGGTGCAGAAAAATTTGCGGCAGGTTTCGATTTGATTGGCGTCCTTGTCGCACTTCAGATGCTCTTGCCCGCGGGTGAATCCGTGCTCCTGAATTTCAGAAGCCGAAAGCTTGCGCCCCATTGGCGGTGCGCTGACGCAACCAACAAGAAAAAGAAAGCCGATGCCCATCATGATGTTTTTCATATACCACTCCTGATCTCAATAAGGGGTCTCAACGACCCCTTTTCAGGAAAAGTCTAACGAACTGTTGGGCTGACGTCTACCTGACGTTCAGAAAAGCGACCGACAAAACCGACTTCACCGGACTGTTCTTTAAGCCCCGCAAAGAAGCTTCGGATGTCCTGCACCAAAATCTCGGGAACCTCCATTGCGGGGAAATGGTTTCCTTTGTCGAATTCGGTCCAACGGGCAATTGTGTTGCCTTGTTCGGCAAATCGGCGAATGGCGATGTCGGCTTTCTGGAAAACCGCAACCCCGGTCGGAACGCCCGAATTTTCTTTAGGCGCCCAAGCATTGGGATCATTGGCGTTTTCAAAGTAAAGACGAATCGAAGACGCCGCCGTTCCGGTCAGCCAATAAATCATGAAATTGGTTAAGAACTTTTCTTTTTGAATCATCTCGGGCTTTTCACCGAACTCGGTGAAAAGCTCGCTCATCCAGGCCAGAAGACCCGCCGGCGAATCGGTGATCGCAAAAGCCAGCGATTGCGGGCGTGTCGATTGCAGCATATTAAACGCAAATCGCTCCTGCATAAATTTTTGCATGCGCTGCATGCGGATCTTTTCTTGATCCGTCATTGTCGCCAGATCGCTTTCACCCACAGGCCCCATCGGGATAAATCCCAGGGTCGCCGCATTCACGTGGATTCCTGTGACATGATCCGGAGCCAGTCGCCCCATCGCCGGTGCGATCACCGCCCCCGCATCCCCGCCCTGAACGCCATACTTGGTGTAGCCAAGATTTTGCATCAACGTGTGAAACGCGGCTGCGATGCGATCATTGTTCCAGCCCGCTTCTTTGGTCGGACCCGAAAATCCAAAGCCCGGGATCGACGGAATCACCAAATGAAAAGCGTCTTCGGCCTTGCCACCGTATTTGATGGGATTCGTCAGGGGTTCGATCACATCTAAAAATTCGACAAATGAACCCGGCCATCCGTGGATCAGCATCAGGGGACGTGCCTCTTTGATTTTTGATTCCACGTGCAGAAAGTGAATCGTCTGCCCGTCGATTTCCGTCACAAACTGGGGATAGCGATTGATGATGGCTTCGTGCTTTTTCCAATCGTAATTGTTCTGCAACTCATCCGTGAGAGATTTCAGGAAAGCAACCGTCGGCCCCGCTTTCAAGCCGTGCTCTTTGATCTCGCTTGGAAATAGGGTCTTGGCAAGACGCTCTTTCAGATCTTTCAATTGGACATCTGAAACATTGACTTGAAAAGGCTTAAATGGACTCATAACTCTTCTCCTTTGGTTTCGAGTTCTTATGCCCTTAGCTTAGCCAAATCAGGAGAATCTGTTTTGTAAAAAAACGACGTTCTTTGGGTCTATTTCTTGTTTTTTGTCGCCTTTTGAGACGGCAGCTTATGGATGTGCTGAACTTTCGATGGTTTCGTATCCATGATTTTCTTTAAAGATTTCGCCATATGCGATTGATCTGAATACCCGGTATCATGGGCGACATCGACAGGTTTTTTTCCTTGTTGAAGTAAAGAAACCGCCGATTGCGCTTGCTTTATTTGTTCGAGATATTTTTGGCTAAGCCCCGTGCTCTTTTTAAAGTGGCGCTGCTGGGCTCGCTCTGAAATCGCTTTTGGATCTTCAGTTAAAATTCCGCCGACGATTTCGTCGTATTTTAGAATATGAAGTTTGATCATTTGCTCGACCAGATCTTCGGCATTTTCAAAAGTCGGAAATGGAAACGTATGCCCGGCCATCGAAAAATGATCGGCATCAAAATTTGGAAGCATCTCGACCTGATCCAAAAGATTTTCCGCCGGATAATGGGGCATATAAGCACCCGCTACAAATGATATCACCACGGATCCGGTGCCTTTTTGATAGGGAACCTGCATCGGTCGGGTCGCCTGCCCCGTGATCATCATCTGCTTACTGCCATCGGCCGCAATCAAGACAATCAAATCCCACGAAGCATCCGGAGTGGCCTGATACACACCATCGGCCGTATTTTTGGTTTGCCAGACAGTCTCGATCAGCGGATGTTCTGAATCCCGGGACTTATGAATTTGCGACATGAGATTATTTATAGAAATGGCCTGTTGTTTGTCAATTCGTTACGATCGAGGAGCTGCTGGCGGCTTGATTTGTTCAATAAAAAAATGGGCTAGAATCCTGTTCTTTCTAAACTCCCCAGGCTAGCCTTGCTGAATGCATCCGACTTCGTTGTGGAAAAATCGTGACTATATTCTGGTCTGGAGCGCCCAGGTTGTTTCAACTTTTGGTTCTTCTGTGTCTGGCGTGATCTATCCCTTGCTCATCTTGAAAATGTCGAACTCTCCGGCCGCCGCAGGCATTGCGAGCGCGCTGACTTCAGTTCCTTACATTGTTTTCAGCTTGCCCGTAGGAGCGTTGATTGATCGCTTGGATCGCAAAAAGGTCATGATCATTTGCGATTTCGGAAGATTCATTGTTCTGGGAAGCATCGCCCTGTTGCTATGGAGCGATCAAATTCAGATTTGGCATATCTACGTTGCCTCTTTGCTCGAGGGAAGCTTCTACGTATTTTTCAATATCGCCGAGGTCGCGGCCCTTCCGCGAATCGTTCCCAAACATCTTTTGCCAGCAGCCGCCGCTCAAAACGACGCGGCCAACTCGACCGCGGTTATCCTGGGTCCCAGCTTCGGAACTTATCTCTTCCAAAGTTTTGGTCGGGTCATGCCTTTCGCTTTTGATGCGCTTAGCTTTGCCTTGTCGTCGATATCGCTTTTATTTATCAAATCCAAATTTCAATCTGAAAGAAAACAAGCCAAGCGGCATCTCATCGAAGAAATCAAAGAAGGAGTCGCCTGGCTTTGGCATCAGCCCTTGATCAGATACATGGCTCTGCTGACCGGAGCAACCAATCTGGTGAACGCGGCCTTGCCTTTGATCGTCATCGTGATCGCCAAAGAAATGGGAGCGCTCGACACCCAGATCGGACTGATTTTTTCTTTAAGCGGAATCGGCGGAGTTGTGGGCTCGTTGATCGGCGGTCAAATCCAAAAACGTTTTACTTTCGGCCAAGTCATCACCGCCGCGATGTGGGTGCAAGCTTTGTTATTTCCACTGATATTAGTGATGCCCCAACATTGGCTCTTAGGCGTCGTCTTAGGCGGAATGTTTCTGGTCGGCCCGATTTACAATGTCGTGCAATTCAGTTACCGCATCTCGATCATTCCCGATGCGCTTCAAGGAAGAGTCAATTCCGTATTTCGACTGGTCGCCTTCGGATTCAACCCTTTGGGTGCCGCAATCGCCGGAATTTTGCTGGAGAAATATGGAGCCAGCGTGGCCGTTTCATTTTTCGGTGTTTGGCTTCTAATTTTTGCGGTGATCACGATGCTGAATTCACACGTGAAAAATGCTTCGCCGGTTGCAAATGATGTTTCAACCTAGGTTTGGGAGTCTTTGAACTGCGGCGGCTTGATTTGCTTATGAGAAAAAATGGCGGGGTGGATGGACGAGTTTAGAACCTTTTGCTGCAATATAGCTACTGCTAATTTCTCTGCAAAAACTGCCAAGCATCCTCAAACAACTGGTTTTGACTATCAAACTTCTGGTTCGCCTGCGAAATTGGAATATCGGCGTTAGCAGGATGAAGATCCCAGATTGTCTCATCTTTGAGTTTTACGTATTTCCCACCACTTTCCCCGATTATATATGCATGCCCATCAGCGAATACCCTTACAGAAGTCTTACTTCTCGGTAAAATTACATCTTGGAACTTAATTTTTTGAGATTCCTTCGACTTTCTTTCTTGCTCTATTCCCTATTGGGTCATAAATGCTCCGCCTTTTAAAGACCAATTCGAGAATTCGCCTGTAGTCCGGCCATCATAGCTTTTTCAAATCGAGATCAAATGGTACGTAAAAACTATTAGCATTTGAATATGGTTGAACTCGATCCTTAATGTCTTTGAGTCCTCTATGTTCATTTAATAATTCAAGCTGACTGATCAAAGCCTCAGCGCTACTAAAATCTCTATCTTGTAAGACAATTTTATTCTTGTGACCCATTTCATGTAAGAAGGTTTCATCGACCAGACGGTTATAAAATGGAAAGGTGTAACCAACAATGACGACATTTGTTGCGAGTTGGATTTTCTTGCAAATTTCAGCTCTAAGCTTGTCCAATTCTTCATCAGAATTTTCCCAAGCAAAATGGATGTGACTACTTTTTTCCTTCACGTCTTTAATAATGCGGTTAACAAGAATGGTATAGCTTTGGAGCTTTGTGAATCTTTCGTTGTATTCCGATTTTAATTCCTTAAGCAGTTTGATCCCTTTATCGCCAACATGGAGTAAACCTGATGCTACTCCATTAAAGTGAGTAACTCTTGAGAAAATAGCATTCCAGTTTGGATTATCATTTGAAAATAAAAGTTCCTTTTCGAGTAAAAAATCGTAATTCCATGTGAATATTTCTATTTTTGAAGAAAATTCGACTTGGTCTTTGGGCTTTACTCCCAAATCAGCAAGAAATGCATTGTACCTTGGATCGTCGTAGAAAAGTGAGCGCGCAGATACATAGCCATCCAGAAAACGCTTAAATGCCTCATACTCATCCATTTTACCCTGTAAGAATAAGAGTCTTGCAAAAGTATCTAGAGACCTGTGCTTTCTTAATGCTAGATAAAATCGATTAAACTCCACTGCAAAATTAGTCTGTAAAACTGTTCCCAGGCCAGCTTCAAGACTGAAATCTTGCTGAAGCTGATCAGCAAAATTCTGAACGGTGGGAACACATTGGCAACTTGCGCCCGCGCCCAGAAGATAAACTGTATCCGCCAAATTCTTCTCCTATTGATGAACAGATTGTAGTCATTGAAAAAATTGAGCGGATAAACTCCGCCCAATAATATTAGCGACGAAATAGACCCATTCTACGGGCATCTTCATCTAAATATTGTCTTTGTTCTTCCATTGTCATCTTATCAAACATATCCGCCAATGCTGCAAGATGCGGCGGTGTCGGCACTATCCCAGAACCCCGTAGAAAATTTCCGAGTGGAGTACCTGTTGGCATTTTTGCTGCCGGTTTTGAATGGTGCCCATCAACATTATGGCTCAAATCCTTCTTAGCCTTCCATTCGTTCAGGTAGTTTCTGTAGTTCGAAAATCCGCAAGACTTGGCATACTCATCAAGGGATCCCGCATGGGTTAACGATCGTTCTTTTTTTAATCGCTTAGCCTGTTGCTTAAAATAAGATGGTGAAACTAACGACTTCATATAAACCTCACATTTTTCTCAGTAATGCTTCGTCGCCTGCTACCAAAACATCATTGAGTGATGTTTAGTTTTATATGTTTTAGAGAACTGAGTCGTTGAATGACAGTGCTCGAGTGCAAGCTTTAGTATGCAGGCGCAAGGTCTCTGTCCGACCTTGTTGAGAGGCTATAAATAGGCACAATTGGTGTCAAGACCTACGGATAACGCGAAAGCTTCTGACTTAATTTTCATCAGATACGCAAGACCTACTCGACCTTATCTAGATAAAGTCTATGGCTATTTTTCACTTTTGTAGAATTACTATCGAACCAAGACGGAAACACTAACTCCGTTTGATTTCCAAAATATGCCTCAAAAGGTTTAACGTACATATATTCACTTTCAAGAGACTCATAACCTTTCTTCCAAGGAACAGTCCCTTTCAATACAAAACCTTTGTTGTGTTTCATTAGCTCCTCTTGAGAACCCTTATAAGCATTTATCATGAGCTCTTCGGCACTTGGAGCTACAACCATACCTAGCCAATTCTGCATTCGTTCAAAACTGGCAGCTTCCACTAAAGCCGAACTCGAAATCACTTCTCTATCTTGATAGAACCAACCACCACCAATCGCACCTCTGAGCGGCATATGTGAGATTGCTAAAGACTCACTCAAAATGGTAGAGCATGTCGCAAGCAAAAAGTGAATAGATCCTGGAAAAAGCGGATGGCGTTTTGTATCCACGGTAATTATGAGACTGTCAGAAAGAGCAAAGCTCTCGAACCTCACACCTAACATATCAGTCTTAGCGGTATTAAGAATGCCCGCAAAAAGATTTTTTGTTTTTTTAAGAACACTATCTTTGTCATGACTTCGTACAAATGATGAATATCCTTGAATATCGAAGAATGCGACAAGAGTGTTATCAAAGTCCATAACAATACCTAACTCTTCCTACATGATTGGATTTCTCGTCCATCAGTTTCCTTATATCCGCATTCAAAGGATGCCCACTCATGCTCTACTTCATATTCCCGGCCATTGTGCTCTACGGCTTCGGCGCCATAACCCTTCTCAGAAAGTGGCGAATTACAGTGAGGACATGAATATTTCTCTAATACCTCATTAACGAACTTCACTTCGCTCTCGAGATCTTCAGCTTTTGATCTAAGCTCTTCAATCTGACTTTCCAGCTCTTGTTTCTTTTTCGTGCTTTCCTCACCTAAGGACTGAAGCTCATCTTCTAAAATAGTTTTTCTTCTATTGAGCTGCTCAAGCAGACGATCTGGATCTTTTTTTTCTGCTTCTGACAATTTTGTATTCAAGAAGTCGCACTGTTTTTGAAGTGTCTCTATCGTCGCTTCTTTCTGCTTTACCATTAGCCGATATAAAACAAACACTGAGCCGATATATCCGCATAAGGTACCTATTTGTGTCCAAAAAATTAGTTCGCTACTCACGTTATCTCCGTTCAATCCACATCGTATTCTTGTTTAATGATACTTTCGTATAGATGATTTGAAAACCGTAACTAACGATAAGAACAGGTTCGAGAGATAAAACTAAATGAACAAGAATCCGATCAATTTTTCTTAGATCACAAGTCTAACCGCCTAATGCGACGCGCATCCCATCTTCATCTGACTTGCCAAAAGCGCTGTATCTCCTCTAGGGATGAAAGTTATGGATGATTCCGTTAAAGAAATAGCAACCACGACAGGAAAAGCAATCGATTTGGCGCAAAATATGGGCTCATTTATGATGCCGATTCATCTCTGGCCCTCTGGAGCAAATCATTGGGATTTGGGAGGACAAACTTAAATATCGCTGCTGGGAAACCCAGCTTGCTCTCATTCGCAAAGCCACCGAAAAAATGACCGCATTGGGTATCGCGCCAAATCGGTCGATTTCTATGAAAATAGCTATCCCCTTACTTGAATATGCTTCTGTCGAGGAAAACGGTGAACTACAGAACTTATGGGCAAACTTATTAGTCAACACAGGAAATGTTGATAGCGGAGTAAATTAAGAACTTGTTTATGTCGAGATCTTGAAGAGTCTTTCCTCTCTCGAAGCGCGAATTCTCGAGACCGTCTATGCCCTACCCTTTGAGAACGCGTTACACAACGGCGTGAGGACAGATAAGCTACCAAATCATGCAGAAATCTTTCCTGAAAGAAGCTCCGACAAAGTTAATCCTGTAGATCCCGCGGCTGAAATCATTTCGGCTTTGGCAAACTTGGACCGTTTGGGATGTATCAGTCTGACAAGATCTATAGGCGGCGGGCAACTCTTTTATCGAATCAATGCTACAATATTGGGACGCCTTTTCGTCGAAGCATGCACCTTAAATTAGATCTTTTCGATCTCACCAGTTTTTAGATTTTGCGCTCTTATCACATCTCTCAAGTCGCCGAGACAAAGAGTCAGGCGATCTGTCGTGGGATGCCCAAAAACAGCTATTCTGAATTCTTTCTGATAAGAATATTCAAGTGTCTTCGCAAAAAACACTTCCTTCTGTCTCTTCTCATTATCGTCAATGTACTCGACAAAATCTCGCTTCATTCCTAAACCTGATTCAATGATCGCCTTATCAAAACGCTCAAAAAATTTTTTCGGGTTCACAATTACCAGAATATAATCTCTGTCATGGGCCATTCTTGCATCAATCTGTTTAGTAATCTGATCTAGGTCTATTGTTGTGAAGCACAGAATGTGAATTTGAGCATCATCTCCCGTTTGAAGCCTTTGCTTACCGACCAGACTGGTTAGTTCATGGCAGTCAGAAAGTGGAACTGCTACTCCCGGAGTTTTTTCAAGACCTAACCAAATTCTTGTATTTGATGAATTACCTATCGAGATAAACCCTTCGTCTTCATCGATGCGACCACCTGGATCCTTGCCGCCTTTACGGAAAGACGGTCCGTGCGCTAAAGACAATCGCCCGTCAAGAAATGTGGATAAGAATTCTTTCTTAATAAAGTGGACAAGCCCAGGGCGTTTGATTTCATTTTCGACAAGGATTCGCATTGATGCAGCCTACTTGAATACGGGTCTGGCCGTTTGGGTGTAATGAGTAACAATCTTGCCATATGGAGTTTTAACCGTTTCAGGGCCTCCACCAAGAGCTACGAATTGAACAACATTTTCACCTTTTTTTACCTGAAGCATCAGTTTCCCTATGTTTTCCCATCCCTCGATTTGCAAGGTTAAGGAAAAAGACCTTCTTACGATTGTGGTTAGCAAATCTGCAATTTGCAAACCCAGGTCGCTTTTAGAATCCGAGAACTTGATGCAAGAAAGCAACTTTTTAATGTCGATATAATGAAATGCTTGATCTTGTTTCTCAGATTTCAAGTACTCAGCCAGATACTCGGGCGGCCGCTCCTTCTCCCCATGGTACTTCGAGAAAAAAGAATAATCGCCTTCCCGAATTTGAACTAACGGCTCCCTAACCGACATTGTCTGCAGAAACGGCATGCATATTGTTGACCACAGTCGCTCATATTCAGTCACACTCTTATCTTTTGCATCGATAATCCAAACGAAGCTTCCTAAACAGTGAGCATCTCTCTGGCAATAGTAGAGTGTGCTTTCGCGAAAAATCTTATCTAAGAGTAATGTCATAAAGAGGGACTGAGTATAAAGCTGGTTTGGCAGTGCCTCTATACGTTCTGCTAAAGAAATTAATTCTTTAGCCATATTCGGATGTGCTCCTTTTGCTGAATCGCGAAATGCTTGCGCTTGGTCGCGTTTATGAGAGGTTATTGCATCAGCTTGTGTTAAGCCGATATCAGTCGCAATAACTTTCAAAGTCACATCGTACTTCAAACACAGACTTACAAGTTCGCTAGCCTGTACCTCAGTAATTTGACTTCCTTTGATCTCCTCTTTCACTCCCCATTTTGCCTTAAGCGCTTGAAAACTAGAAAATAACCCATCTATGCATGTTTCGGGCACAATAAGCGCACCAACACAGCTTACAACATGAGGCTTCCCTTGAGGGTTTGAAAATGCTCCTGACTCATCAATAAAAACGACCATATGCCACCAAATATCTGTCTATCATTAAGACTTTTCAAATTAAATTTGCGAGCCAAGACAGATGGTCAAGTTATGCAAGTACTAAAGGTCACCGAAGTCTATTTTGAAATACCTTTCAATAAATCAGAGGATGAAACGCCAAATAACTCTGCAAGCTTTACGATCATCTCTAGAGTCACATTCTTCCGACCAGACTTAATCTGTTGCTACCAAATTCTTTTAAGAGTTTTTTACGGTTTTGAGATACCTTTAAATTATGGACAAGCTCTACCGATAAGTAGTACACATGATCGCTTGTAAATCCACGATTCGAATTCCTAGGCATATCGTTGAGTGGACCCGACAAACAAGCTATGCTGGAGTCTCACAAAGACGAGCGAGCCCTTCACAAAGCGCAAATCTCGAACACCGCTATAGAACCATTCAAAACAAGATCGACAAGGTCCATGAAGACAAACTCGAAAGACATATTGATCCTGAATTCCGGATGGCTAAAAACTCCCGCTGGAAGCAGGAACGAACCGAAATCGAAGGGCAACTGGGGAACCTTCGAAAGACAAATTCGTCATCAATGGACTATGGAATCAAGCTCATGGAGCTCGCTAGCAAGGCAGTCGATCTTTTCAAAAACATGTCGAACGATGAAAAGCGCGAATTGTTGAATTTGGTACTATCGAACCCACGCATTCTGAACGGAAGTTTCGAATATGACTTCAAAAAACCATTCTCGCTATTTCAAAATGTAGTGGATTTAGAAAAATTGGCGCGATGACCGCACCTCTCACCCTCGCGGGTTCGAGTCCCGTCCACCCCGCAATAGCGATCGGCGAACGCCGATTGCCAACAACAGAATGGAATGCGCCAACTGGTGAGTTGAGCGAAGCGAACGAACAGAATTGGTGGCAAATGAAATGGCGGGGTGGACGGGACTCGAACCCGCGGCCTTCCGCGTGACAGGCGGACGTTATAACCAACTTAACTACCACCCCACGTGTGTAGCTAGATTCAAGAGCGACTTTTATAACTAGTTTCTGGCCCCCGAAGCAACAGCATTTTACGGTTCCATTGCATTTCTTTGGGACTCTGCCCAAGCTTTAGGCAAGACCCGCCCAAAATTCGATTTTCAGGTCATTTCAGCAGCTTGAAGCCACTCCGTAACTTCATGTTATACTGAAGCCCTACACGGAGGTTTTATGCGTTCACTTGTCGCCCTGACTGCGATTCTGTTCTGTTTTTCGGCCCTGGCGGAAACTGCCACATTCAACGTCAAAGGTATGCACTGCGGAGCCTGTGCGAAATCCATCGAAGAAAAGGTCTGCGCGATGCCGGGGGTGACCTCGTGCTCGGCGAAGCTGACCAACGCCAAAAAGAAGCAAGGCGAGCTGAATATCACAACCGCAGATGGCACCGCGATCGATGCCGCCCAGATTTCAAAATTGGTCAGCGAAGCTGGCGATTACACCGTGGTTCGTGGTGGCGCCCCTGCAAGCCGCGCAAAAAAGAAAAATTAGAACTGCAGGTCGGTCTGGCCTTCAGATTTCGGATCGGCTTTGAGATTTACAAAATCCCAAAGCTGATGATCCATCAACTGAGATTCGCGGATATTGCTCATCGCTTTTAACATCGAGTTTCCGATAAACGGGATATCCGTTTCCAAATCCGTCAGAAGCTTTTTAATTTTCTGGCGCTTCATGCCCTCTTGCGAGCCACAAAGATTGCACGGAATGATGGGGAACTTCCACTCGGCCGCCAATTCTTTTAGATCTTTTTCCGCCACAAAACTTAACGGGCGAAGCAAGATATTGCGTCCGTCGTCGGATTTCAACTTCGGTGGCATCGCCGCCAGTTTACCGGTGTAAAACAGGTTCATTAAAAGCGTTTCAGACAGGTCATCACGGTGATGGCCCAGGGCCATTTTCGTGAAGCCATTTTCATAGGCGTAATCGTACAAAATCCCGCGGCGCAGACGTGAACACAGCGAGCAGAAAACCCCCGAGGTGACTTTCTCTTTGACGATCGAGTGCGTGTCCTTTTGCAGAACCGTGAGCTTCACGCCCAAGGTTTCCACCCAGCCTTTGAAAGCTGTCGGGTCGAAACCCGGATGCCCTTGATCCAGCATCACCGCTTCGATTTCAAAACTGTAAGGGGCGCGTCTTTGAACTTCGCTTAAAAGCGCCAGAAGAATGCTCGAGTCTTTACCGCCCGAGCAGCAGACCATGATTTTGTCGCCGTCTTGGATCATTTGGTATTCCGCCATGGCTTCGACCATTTCTTTGCGGATTTTAACGGCCAGGGGATGATTCAGATCGACAGCATTTTGCATAGGCCCTGGGATTTACCGCAGGAGCCTGGAAATTGGCAACCCGTTAATCTGGCTTTGTAGTTAAGCCAGCGCAATCACTTTGAATTCGACTGCAATCGGGGTTGGCAGCGCGCCGATCTCGATGGTCGTGCGGGTCGCTTGGATGCTGGTAAAGTGCTTGGCGTAGACCTGGTTGTAATCCTTAAAGTCGCGCTTCATGTCGGTTAAAAACACCTGCACATCCACGATCTTATCAAAGTGGCTCCCCGCCTCTTCCAGGATGATTTTGATATTTTCGATCACCGATTCGGTTTGTGCCACCACATCATAGGACAGCACCCGGCCCTGAGCATCCATATGCACGCCCGGAATATCCTTCGTCCCCGGCTTCCTGGGACCCACGCCCGACAAGAACACAAATCCATTTGCCACCCGGGCATGCGGATAAGCACCCACCGGCTCCGGAGCTTTTTTCGAGTTCACAATATTCATTCAGTTCTCCTTGGTGCCTGATACCCTTTGGTACTGCAAAGCGCCACTTGTGGCGCCGCAGTACCAAAGGGTATCAGGCACCTCTAGTACCAGCGGTCGTGATCTGGGTCCCAGTCGTCCCAGGTGTGGATTTTTTCAAGCGATTTCAGATAGCGGTCTGGGACGATGCCTGGGACCAAGAAGGCCTTTTGCCGGCGCAGAGGATAGGGGTTGCGAAGCTCGATGCCTAGCACTCCTAAAATTCCGCGGGCCACGTACCAGGTGGCTTGTGGATTCCAGCCGTGGGCGATCTTGATCACAACACCCAAGCCTTCGGGATAATCTGGGTGTGCGATCGCCATTCCCAAAAGCCCGTCAGCACCTTCTTTGGCGATGACCGAACCTTTGGCCGTTTTCATGACCGTCGTGTCCAAGCGGTTGAAGCCACCGACCAAATCCGGATTGCGAACCATCGACTCCCAAATCCAGTCTTCGTTTTTCGTGCGGGCCAAGCCCGCGTAACATTTCGCAAGCTCGTTCACCGTCATCGATACCGTCGGCAGGCCGTCACCGTCTCTTGCGACCCGCAGCGGTTGCCAATCGGAACCCAAGTATCGCTGCACGACTTTCAGGTACTCTTTGTAAACCTGGTGGCTGGGCAGCGTGTATCCGGTGCGGCTCCAACCTTTCAGTCGGCAACCCTTTAAGATCGCGGCATGATGGCCGCTGGAATTGTTAAACCATCGGCGGGGACGACGAACCTGCCGGCCGAATTGCACCAGCGGCAAATCCAGCGGCGTCTGCATCAGTCCCCACTCGGATTCACTGAGCAAGCTTTGCGACGCTTCGACGTGTTCAGCAGCCCCATTGTGTGACGACACGCTGACCGCTTTTTGCTCCCAGTTGGTTTCGTTTTCCAATTCTTTGGCGAAGACCTTGATGTAGAAAAGCTTCATCATGCTTCGGCCGTAACACAAAACATTTCCACCGAAAGAGTGAATCAGTTTGTCGCCGCTGTACCAGGCAATCGCGCCGTGGATGGTGTTTTCGCTGACACCGTTTCGGCGGTAATCGACCAAGGGTTCCCATTCGACATCACGGCCGGTGGGAATGCCTGGGATTTTCTCTCCGAAAGGAGATGTCGGGTAAATCTTCGAGCTCACTGTGCGTCCTCGTCTTGAAAGCCCGGGTTCGAACTTTGTGACGACATCCCGCCCACACCCGAAGCATCAGCCAAAACATTTCTCTCGCCGCCGTAGACTTCGGGACTGTCTTCATCAAATTCCAAATCACGCGAAGCAAATTCGGTCGGAGTCATCCCGATCACCGCACTGCCAGTGCCGTACACGGGCTCGTAAGCCATGACGTCGCCCTTGTAACGGTTGTGCGGACCCATCACGGTCGACAGCCACCAGAATGGCTTAAAGTTATTGACCTTTTTGACCCGCGCTTCTTTTTGAATCTGACGTGACAGCTGCGCCACATCTTCCAAACGGCCTTTGCCTAGGAATTCTAAAATCTTTTGATTCCACTCTTGATCTTTCAGCGAGTGAATCTTTTCGTCTTTGGGATCGATAAATTTCGCATGCAAGCGATTCGACAAAGTCGAAACAATAATCGCGACCGCGGTTTTCTTTTGCTCTTTCAAACCATCCAGTGCGGCTTTGGCTAAAACCACTGTCTCGGCGCGATCGGCGTACATGTTCGACGAGAAAATCACGGCCGGGATTTTTTGACTGGGGTTCACAAGTTTCATCGCCACCACCGATCCGGTATCAATCGGAAATCCGTGGTAATCGACCGACTTCATATGAAGCCCCCGACGTTTGCCATGACCGACGATCGCGTGCGCCAGGGCCGAGTCCATTTTAAATTTGTAAGGGATGCTTCCCAAATCGTGGAACTCTTCATCGACGTGCACCCATTCGCAGACTTCGCGGGCCTGCACTTGATGCCCCAAAACGCTGGGCCACATGGTCGAGTAAATCAAAAGCACATCCGGATTCAAAGCTTCGATTTCGCTGGCCACCTGATCGAAAGCGGCTCGAAGCTTTGCGTAGCCTGGATTCGCGTTCGGTGTCAGCAGCGGCTGCGGAAGGCCTGGTAAAACAAAACCTTTTAAAATCATACAAGACTCCATTCCGCGACGGCGTTGCCGGTTCCGATGACCGTGCCATATCCGTAAACCTTGGCGGGCCTTGTGGGAAAATCACAAGCGGATAACATCCAGGTCAAGGCGCCCGAATCGGTTTCGCTGATCGCTTGCTCGGTGAAATCTGGCATCAGGGAAATGATCTCGCGGCTCTTTCCTTGCTTCATCAGGTCGATCATCTTCATGTCCCACAGATACTGACTGTGATTGTAGATGTGCTCGTGGCTCATATCTTCTGGCAGGCTTGGTTCTTTGGTGAAATGTCGGTGCGACAATGAATTGCTGGCCAGCAAAACCGCTTTCTTTCCCGACTTTTCAATCGCGGTGCGGGTCGCCTGTCCCAGTGAAATCATCATCTCTTGCATCACATCGACGTTGTAATACGCGCTTGCAGCGTTCGATGAGATGGCCACGATCGGTTTATCCCAATCTGGATTCGCCAAATGGCAGGACACGATCGTGCCGTAATCGATGCGAAAATCCGGATTTGTCATCATCTTCATTTCCAGACCGGCCTTCGCCCCTTCGTCATGAATCGACTGCGCCAGCTTCACGTCGACCTTCAGATCATAGTGATAACGGAACAGATGTGGAAACACCGGATCGACACTGAGAGATTTGGCCTGCGGAATCCCCAAGATGTGGGTCCCCACGTAGGTGCGCCAGTGCGGGCTCAGCACCACAAGGACATCGTAATCTTTGCTTTTCAAACTGTCGCGCAAGCCTTCATAAGCCCAGCGCAAAGTCTCCCAACCGCATTCGGCTTTGGGTTCATTTTGTTTTGGATTTTCGGCATACACCAAATGGGGAGGATGCGGAGCCAAACAGCCCGCGACGATTTTTCCGCTCATAGTTTATATCCTTGTCACGACCGTGGTCGCTTCCGTAAAAAATTCGATCGAGTACTGACCGCCTTCGCGTCCAATCCCGGAATGCTTCATGCCCCCAAAAGGCACACGCAAATCGCGCAAAAGCCAATCATTGACCCACACCGTGCCCACATCCAGATGTGCGGCCACGCGCTTGGCCTTTACCAGGTCCTGAGTGTGAATGGTGGCTGACAAACCATAACGTACGCCGTTGGCTTTTTCGATGGCTTCATCTTCACTCTTAAAACTTGCAATACTGACCACCGGTCCAAAAATTTCTTCCTGCACACAGCGGGTGTTTTCTTGAAGCCCCGTGATCACCGTGGGCTTTAGGAAAAATCCATTTTTGAATTTCCCCGGCAGATCGGTGGGCGAATCGCCACCGCACAAAATCGTTCCACCTTCTTCTTTGGCCAAGGCGATATAAGATTTTACTTTTTCAAAGTGTTGCTTGGAAACCAAAGCTCCCATAAAAGTCTCGGGATCTTTTGGATCGCCGACTTTCAGTTTTTTGGCTTCGGCGACAAAGGTTTCAACGAACCGTGGATAGATTTTTTCTTCGACGTAAATCCGCGAGCCGCACAAGCAGATCTCGCCTTGATTCAGAAAGCTAGAGCGCAAAGACACCTTCACCGCTTTTTCCAGATCGCAATCGGCAAAAATCAGATTTGGATTTTTACCACCCAGCTCGAGACTGATTTTTTTAAAATGCTCGGCTGAATCGCGGTAGATGCGACGACCGGTTTCGGTTCCGCCCGTGAAAGAGATCAGCGGCACCTTGGGATGCTTGACGATCGCTTCGCCCACCGGCGAGCCCAAACCAAATACCAGGTTTAAAACCCCCGCCGGCAAGCCGACTTCGATGGCGACCTCGCCCAATAGGGCCGCCGTCATCGATGTGAATTCGGAAGGTTTGCAGACCACCGTGTTGCCGCAGGCCAAAGCCGGTGCGATTTTCCAGGTCAGCAGATAAAGCGGCAGGTTCCAAGGTGAGATCAATCCCGCAACACCGACAGGCTTTCTTAAAACTTCGCTTTCAAATTTGTCTTCTTTGAAGAAGCCTTGTTCAGGTTTTAGAATTTCTTCCGCAAAGAAACGAAAATTATGGATGACCCGATCGATGTCCATCTTGCGCGCCAGTTGGACCGGTTTTCCTTGGTCCTGACTTTCAAGCTCGGCGAACTCTTGTGCGCGTGCCTCGACCCGGTCGGCGATCTTGCGTAAAAAACTGGCACGTTCAAAGGCTGGCAGCCGCGACCAGGCCGGAAAGGCCTTTTGCGCTGCTTGCACAGCCAGGCTCACATCTTCGGCAGAGGAATTTGGAATTTCCGAAAAATTTTCGCCAGTTGCGGGGTTGATGTTGGCTAAATAGGCACCTGTTGAAGGCGCCTTCCACAGACCATCGATCAGATTTTGGACTCGTTTACCTGTCATGCCCCGCTATCCTGCTGCGAGCCTAGACCCGAGTCAATTCCCCAGCCCTTTTGGGACACAAAACCACCATTGACGCGCCCGCAAATCACCCGTTTCTGCATCTTGCAAGTCTTTTCTTCGCTTCTTGAAAAAGTCCTGACAAAACCGGTCCTCTTGCCTAAATAAATATATTGTTATTTTGCTTTGACCGCGTTTATGCTACAACTAAGATATCTTCAAAAAAGACGAAAGGATCCCGTGGTCGATTTCAGTGACGATCTCGTTTGGAGTTTTCATCCCGACACCTACCAAATCCAGTGGGTGAATAGCGCCTGTCAGGCCCGCTTAGGCATGCAAGCCGGCGAAGACTGCCGTGTGTATTTGCGACCCGACCTGTACTTTGTCGAATCTGTCGTGCACACCGTTCAGCAGTTCACTCGCTGGGAGGGGGTTTTGAATTTTCTCGAGCCCCAACAGCAACAGCCTCTGCCCCTTTTCTCGAAAGTAATCCAAGTGGAAAACGAATCCAATCCTTTGATGGTTTGCACGTCGGTCGATCTTCGCCAAAAACAGCTTTTGGAAAGCTCGCTGATCCAACAAGCGAAGCTCGCTTCGATCGGCAAGATGACCTGCAACCTGGCCCACGAGATCACCAATCCCCTTTCGATCATCATCGGCCGCGCCGAAGAGCTTTTGCGCAAAGCCCGTCACCAACAACTAACACAAGAAGTGGTGGACAAAGAGCTGAGCCGCATTCTGCAAACCAGTCATCGCATCGGCCGCATCACGAAGTCGCTGCGTTCTTTCGGCCGCAATGCCGAGAAGGATCCCAAAACGCAGATCTTTCTTTCGCGCATCATCGACGAAGTCTTGGATCTCTGCCAAGACCGTCTTCATCACCATGGCATCGAGCTTCGCCGCGTGCTAGAGCCGAATCTTTTTGTCGAAGTTCGCGCCTCAGAAATTGAACAAGTGCTGGTAAACCTGCTTTTAAATGCGATCGATGCCCTTCAAACGGCCTCAACTAAATGGATTGAGATCCGAGCCGAGCTGGTCGATTCATGGACGCGCATTCGGATCACCGATAGCGGCGTAGGAATTGCGCCAGAAATCGCCAGCGAGATCATGAAACCCTTTTTCACGACAAAAGAGCCAGGGCTTGGAACCGGACTAGGCCTCTCCATTTCGCAATCATTGATTTTGGATCACGGCGGAAGACTTTTTCTTGATCCAGACTCAAAACACACTTGTTTTATTGTCGAGTTACCGGCCTTACAAAATAAATCAAAATAGTTTTAGTCGCGTCCTGATATTATAGGCCAAAGTTTATTTTGCTGAAGATCAGGAAAAATATTCTTAAAGCAAACTGAAATCATATCCGATCTTTTAAACAAATAAACCGTTAGGAGATGGATATGACTCAGACAAAAAAATGGCTGATGGACAACTCTCTGCACTGCAAGATCTACGATCTCGCAAATATTCCTTCCAGTGAAAAAGCCAACGTTTCCCGAATCTATGATGTATGGAACCAAGTTTACACGCCGATCTTAAAAGACTCGAACGAGGTTTTGCGCAGCGATTACTTCTTTCGCACCAAGTTTCTGGTCGCGCTCTTTGACGAGAGCGAAAAGCCTTTGTCCTTTAGCCTTCACAACAATTACGATCTGCAGCTTCACGGGGTGGCGACGCATTCTTATTTTGATGTCGCCCCACCTGCGTTTATGGAGCTCATTTCAAAAGAGCAACATCAGGTTTTGACCTACGAGTGGGTCACCGTTCACCCGGACGAGCGCGGCCGCAAAACCGAAGCGAAATCTTCGCACGTTTTGATGGGCCTGGCTTCAAAGGCGGCCCAGGCTTCGCCTTACACTTCGGCCATGGGATACTCGCGGGTCGATTTCAAAGCGGACAAAAACGCCGAGCTTTACGGCTTCAAAGCACTGATGGACACCTACCGACATAATATTCTGTGCAAGGTGATGTTCTGTCGCAAACACGAATTTCATCCGCACCCCAGCGGATTTGTGGCCGATGTCGTCGATCAGGTCTGGGAAAAGCGCACAAACTTTTCACAGCACTTGGGAACCGAAGTCGCTCCCCGCCCGCTTCGTAAAGTCGCATAATTTTAGGTTTCAAAAACAAAACCGCAGCCCGTCTGCACAAAAAGGAGTTTCACCATGAACATGGTTGAACAAATGGAAAGAATCATCGAATCAATGCGTCCGCAATTTCAAGCCATCCGCTGGGAGGACGATGAAGTCTATGCCCAATGGCTTTCGCAGGTGTATTACATCGCCCGCCGCTCGACTTCGTTCTTGGGTCTTTGTCTGTTTCATTCGGACAAGTACCCGGATTTCCAAAAACGCTGCACGGCCCACATCGCCGAAGAAACCGGACACGAAAAGCTGATCGAAAACGACATGAAACATTTGGGTCAAAAGTTTCAACCCGAGATGGCAACCGCGATGGCCGTCTACCAAACCCAGTACTTCCGCATCGTTTCAGAAAATCCGCTGAGCTTTATGGGTTACGTTTTCTTCTTGGAGCTTTTGGCGCCAGCTTTCGGCAGCTACATCATGAACCGCGTGGGCAACAAGAAATCGCTTTCATTTTTGAAAGTGCACACTTCCGCTGACGAAGATCACATCCAAAGCGCAATTGAAATTCAAAAGACGATGACCGAAGAGCAACAAAAGATGGCCATGACCAACTTTTTGATGACGGCCGAAAGCTATTCGCAAATGTTAAAGCAGATTGCGGGACAGGCGACTAGTTTGGAAGAGGCCGCTTAGATTTCACCAAAGCAAACACGCCGCTGATACCGACCGAACTGTAGAAGGGCGTGATTTGCTTGATCTTGACCCAAATTTCGTTTTGACCTTCGCTCATGCGCTCGCGCACGACATGCCAGTCGGCCGTATTGTAATGAGTTCTCTTGGTGATCACGGCGCCGAGGATATCGGATACGATTCGTTTTTCCATTTCGCCGTCGCGCTCAAAAAGCGAGGCCCAGGAGATCGTGGCCAGCTCTTCGAGAGAATAGCTGGTCGACTGAAGAATCGGGCCCATGGCAAACAGGAAACGCAGATCGCTGGTCCAGACCTCGAGCGAGTCGTCCATTTCCATGTTTTCAAAAATTTCATTCGGAACTTCGATCTTCATTTTCATGAAGGTCTTCCAAATGTGCTGTTTGGCTTCAAGCGGCGTCCGAGTCCCGGCTTCCCCAATGGCGATGCCGAGCTCAGTGACGATTTGACGATGGAAATCAGGAAGCTTCTGAAGAGACTCTTCGGTGTGACACAGAGCTGCCAATTCCATCTAGCTAGAAGCCTTTCTGTCGCTTAGATTATATTTAGACTAGGCGCTTTTTTTTCCGGTCTTCTTTTTCTTGAAGACTTTCGATTCGATTTCCATGCGTGAATCGTCAAGCATCACGTCCACCAGCTTTTCGCGATTCAACTTGAGAACATCGATCAGCTTGTGAAGGCTGTGGCCCGGAGGCGCGCAAAGTCCGCGTTCCCAGTTCGAAACGAACTGACTGTGAACGTCGCCCAGTGACGATGCCAGCTCACTTTGCGTGTAACCGGAATCCAAACGTTTTTGTCGCAGATAAGCACCTAAGTGTCGAAATTCAGCCATGTGATTTACTCCTCAACATACCAATATTTATATCACGTTCATTCATATCATGCTAGATGCGAGGCCACTTTTTCCATAAAGAGAGACATCGAGTTCTCGACATCGTCACAATCATGGTTGTTAAAATCAAACCACAACATCAACCGATCTTCTTTATGATACTTTTGTTTAATTTTTTCAAGTACCTGCTGGGGGTCTCCAGCGATTGTGTTTTCAACGGCGTTCGCGACTTTCTGTGGATCCAAAGTTCCTTCCATCGCTCGCCAGTAATTTTCCCATGCATTTTGAGACGCGGCTCGAGCTTTTTCGGCGCTTTGGTTGATAAACAAAAGTAATGTACGTGGCATATATTCGCGCTTCCAGACTCCACCCTTTGGATGAAAGTGCTTTTGCATGCGCGTATGGCTCTCTTCAATGACCGCCGGCGGAGTGATCGACAGATTGAAAACGCCGACCGGACGAATTTGATTCGCCATCATCTGGGTTTCAGGATCATGACTTCCCAAAGTTAAATCAAGCAAATTGAGAGGCGCCTCGAAAGGAATCACACCGACTTTTTCGAACTGCCAATGGTTTTCAAGACGAATGCGCTCGCCTTCCAATTGCTGTGTTTTCATCGCGATTTGCCGGCAGGCCACCCACTGCTCGCGATTGCGGAAATCCGATTCTTGAAGAAATCGCGACATTATGTCGCGAGACGACAGGTGCTCGCCGCCGATCAAGCGCAAAAAGATCTCGGTCGCCTCGTGGAAGTACTTATTTTTAATGATTTCCCAAGCGGCGTTTTCAAGCTCAGATTGGGGACGAAATCCATAAGGAGTATTGGAGAACGGAAAGCGCCCGGCCGCAAATCCCAAATGCAGCTTGCGCTCTTCTTTTTCTTTCAAACCGTGCAACGTCAGAAATGTGCGAACCGCTTCGGCATGCGCGATGGGACCGCCGTTGCAGATGATATTGCGAATCGCCGATCCGATATGAATGCGCTTCGTTTGCGAAAAAACTTGATGACCCAATTGCAGGATGTCGGTGTTCAATCCGATCTCGCCTTTGAATTCGGGGATCACGTGACCGGGATTTTCCTTTTGCACCTGGCAAGACAGATGTGTTTCGGCCACCCAGGCGGTTTCAAATCCCAACTCGTCGGCCTTCTTCACCTGACTGAAAAAGTTTTGGAACATCTTCTTTTCAGAAGGCATATATCCGTTCACTTCGGTTTGGCAGATCGAAAGAAAGATGTCGAATTTCATAGGCTCGGAGTTCGACCGCCGTCGACTGGTAAGTTGGTGCCGGAAATATAGGCGGCTGCAGGGCTCGCCAAGAAGGCCACCGCCATAGCGACCTCGTGGGGCTCGGCAAAACGCGAAAGCGGAATGGTCGCCTTCCACTGCATTTCGACTTGTGCTTCGGTGATCTGTTTCATTTCGGCCGTGGCTTTTCGTAAAGATTCAAATCGCGGCGTCAACGTGTATCCCGGCAGCACGTTGTTCACGGTGATCCCCAAAGGCCCCACTTCGTTGGCCAAAGTTTTCGACCAGCTGGCCATTGCTCCACGGACCGTGTTCGATACCCCTAGGTTCGCCAGCGGCGTCTTCACCGAGGTCGAGATGATATTGATAAAGCGCCCATAGCGAGCCTCGGTCATCCCGGGCACGCAAAGCTGGGCAATTTTTTGTGCTGAAAGAAGGTGCACCCGCAAGCCACTCAAGAAATCTTCAGCCGAGGCATTGAGCATTGGCCCCGATTTCGGTCCGACCGCATTGTGAACCACAATGTGAAATGGCAGAAGCGGCTTTAGGCGCGCATCCAGCTCAATCGTATTTCCCAGATCCATGGCCACCACCTGATGGTTTTTGCCAGGCAGTTCGTTTCGCAGCTGCTCGAGAGGCTCCAAGCGCCGAGCCAGAAGCGTGACCTCGGCCCCGGCCCCAGCCAAGGCACGCGCGCAAGCTTCACCGATACCTTGAGAGGCGCCACAGACCAATGCTCTTTTTCCGTGCAACTGAAACTGAGAAAGAAAGTCCATAAAGTGTATCAAACCGCGATCATCGGAGCTGAGCAAGCATTTAACGCCCCCTGCCTGGAAGTTTCATCGATTCAGTCCTAGTCTTGTGGGACTTGTGAAAATCAATCAGCAGAAACTTTTTTGGATCGATCTCGAAATGACAGGCTTGGACGTCAACAAGGAAGTCATCATCGAGTGCGCAGCCCTGGTCACCGATTACGAATTCAACATCCTGGACACCTACGAAGCGGTGGTCAATCAGCCAAAGACCTATCTGGATCGCATGGACGAGTGGAACAAAGAACACCACGGAGCTTCAGGCCTGATTGCCAAAATTCCATTCGGCAAAATGCCCGATCAAGTCGAAGAAGACCTGATCAACCTGATGAACAAGCACTGGCCGAAAGTGGAAAAGAAAGAAGACAAACCCATCCTGGCCGGAAATTCGATCGGACAGGATCGCTTGTTTTTAGATAAGTACTTTCACCGATTCACCGACAAGCTTCATTACCGCATGCTGGATGTCAGCAGCTGGAAGATCATCTTCAATCACAAGTATGGTCTGAAGTACCAGAAGAAGAACTCGCACCGGGCGCTGGACGATATCCGTGAGAGTATCGAGGAGCTCAAGTTTTACCTGCGACACTTTGATATTCGCGAGGTTTGAGCCTCCTTCGTTATGTGGGCTATGCGTCCATGCAATCGGGCTGGGCGCCCCCGGCCTCACCCGGCCCGAAGCCCGAGCCAGGCGGCGCCGTTTAGCTGCGCCTCCGCGGGCGAACCCGCGACGGACGGCCATCGTGGCCGTCCATTCCAATGTTTATTGGGAAATCTGAATTTAGGACGTTGGATTCATAGATGTGCGCGATTGTCTGAGGGGGGCTCATCGCCCCTCTGGAGTTTGTAAGCCTATAAGTTGACAAACTCTAGAGGGAGCCCAAGTCACAAGTCTCCCATAAGAAAAACAGCCCACCAATTACCAGAAACCCAAAGAAGCGAGCCGGCGGACACGATGTCCGGCGGCCCAGGGAGTCTGAGGGCAGGCCTGCCCCCACAGACAGGATGTCCTATTCACCAAATCAAACCGCCACCATAAGATCGGTGCGAGCACAGAACCCCGCCCACCATCCATCCCCCCAAAAAAGCCAAAAAAAAGCGCCGGTCCTAAAACCAGCGCTTTTGATTTCATCCTGATTTCCAGTCGGCCGCGCAGGCGGCGCGAGAGGCTTAGTAACGATAGTGATCCGGTTTGAATGGACCTTCGTTTGTCATGCCCAGGTACTTGCTTTGCTTGGTTGAAAGTTTAGTCAGCTTCACGCCGATTTGATCCAGGTGAAGAGCCGCCACTTTTTCGTCCAAATGTTTTGGCAAACGGTAAACTTCGATTTCTTCGTACTTGTCACGGTTGGTGAAAAGCTCCATCTGAGCCATTACCTGGTTGGTGAACGAGTTCGACATCACGAAGCTTGGGTGACCAGTTCCGCAACCCAAGTTGACCAAGCGGCCTTTTGCCAACACGATCACCTGATTGCCGTTTTTCATCGTGTGGATGTCCACTTGCGGTTTCACTTCGCGGATTTTCGAGTTCTTGTTCAACCAAGCCATATCGATTTCAATATCGAAGTGACCGATGTTGCAGACAATCGCGTTGTCTTTCATTTTCGCGAAATGCTTTTCCGTGATGATGTCGCAGCAGCCAGTCGCCGTCACAAAGATGTCAGCTTGAGAAGCCGCTTCTTCCATAGTGGTGACTTGGTAACCTTCCATTGCAGCCTGCAA
Organism: uncultured Bdellovibrio sp.; assembly: GCA_966211455.1. Taxonomy (GTDB): domain Bacteria; phylum Bdellovibrionota; class Bdellovibrionia; order Bdellovibrionales; family Bdellovibrionaceae; genus 21-14-0-10-47-8. The sequence continues at coordinate 8,740 of CBIHNI010000010.1, read as the reverse complement.
TGCGCAGATTGGATCGATTTCTGTCACCAAAACGCGAGCACCGTATGATTTCATGCTGTTAGCGCAGCCTTTGCCGACGTCGCCGTAACCTGCCACGACAACAACTTTACCCGCCAGCATGACATCTGTTGCACGCTTGATACCGTCCGCCAAAGACTCGCGGCAGCCATACAAGTTGTCGAATTTCGATTTTGTAACCGAGTCATTGATGTTGATTGCCGGAACTTTCAACTTCCCTTGCTCGTGCATTTTGACCAGGTTGTGAACGCCTGTCGTGGTTTCTTCAGAGATCCCGATGATCTTCTTCATTTCTTTGGCGAAACGAGGCTCGTGCATCATGTTCGTCAAATCACCACCATCGTCCAAAATCATGTTGAAGCCTTCAGAACCCCAGCCCGTGATGGTCTGTTCGATACACCAGTTGAACTCTTGCTCGGTTTCGCCTTTCCAAGCGAAAACTGGAATGCCCGCCGCCGCGATCGCAACCGCTGCGTGATCCTGAGTCGAGAAGATGTTGCAAGAAGACCAACGGATTTCCGCACCCAAGGCGGTCAAAGTTTCGATCAGAACCGCAGTTTGGATGGTCATGTGCAAGCAACCTGCAATGCGAGCCCCCTTCAAAGGCTGCTGTTTGCCGAATTCCTTACGAAGCGCCATCAGACCTGGCATTTCTTTTTCGGCGATCATGATCTCTTCACGACCCCAACGAGCCAGCTTTTCGAAAACTTCTGGATTTTCCATCGCCTCTTGGCAGACGCGGTAGTCTTGCTTCGCCGTTGCTTTTGCCGTCGGCTTTTTTGCCATTGCTTTGTTTTGTGCTTTCATTTTGCCTTTTCCGTTTGTCGTTTGCAGTGACATAGGTCCTCTGTGGTTAGGTTTTCTTTTTAAGTTTTAATCCAAAGTTAGCACTTCGTAACCGGTGTCTGTGACCAGTACGGTGTGCTCGAATTGCGCCGATAACTTTCCGTCAATCGTTGCATAGTATTTAATAGTTGAGCCCGGGATGTCGACCTCTTTAAATTCAGGCCGCCCCTCGTTAATCATCGGCTCGACGGTGATACACTGCCAAGGCACCAGGATGTCACCCCGGCCTTTCTTGCCGTAAGCCGGAACAAAGGGCTCATCGTGGAATTTGCGCCCGATCCCGTGCCCGCCGATCTCTTTGACCGTGCTGTAGCCATGACGGCTGACGAACTTTTCGGTCACAAAGCCGATATCGCCGGTGGTGCCCTTGGGACGAACCGCTTCGATGCCGCGGTCCCGAGCTTCTTTGGCCACTTGCACGAGCTTTTTTGCTTCTTCCGAAACATTGCCAACAAAGAAAGTCGCCGAGCAATCGCCGAAAAAGCCGTCTTTTTCGCTGCTGCAGTCGATGTTGATGATATCGCCATCTTTTAATTTCGTGGAATCCGGAAGACCGTGACAGACGACCTCGTTGATCGAGGTGCAGATGGTCTTCGGGTAGCCGTGGTAGCCCAAGCAGGCCGGAACCAAGTTGTTTGTCATAGTGAAGTCGTAAACGATTTTATCGAGCTCATCAGTGGTCATGCCGGCTCTGACGAATTTCCCAACATGGTTCAGGGTTCGGGCGGTCATTCGGCAGATATATTCCATCTTTTTGATTTCTTCTTTAGTCAATGGAACGATCGCCATAAGGAACCCCTGAAAATGAAAAACCCACTCTTGTTACCTTGAGTGGGTTTAGCACAGATGAAGGGGCCTTGAAAAGCCCCGCCTTCTTCAGACCTGCTTATTTCAGGTGTTTAGAAACGATTTTTGTCATTTCAAACATTGAAACAGTGTTCTTGCCGAACAAAGCTTTCAATTTTTCGTCAGCGTTGATGTTGCGACGATTTTTTTCATCTTGAAGTTTGTGCTTCTTGATGTAGTCCCAAAGTTTTTTAACAACTTGAGTACGTGGCATAGAGCCAGCACCGACGACAGCAGCCAAAGTCGCGCTAGGAGTCAGTGGCTTCATGAAAGCTGGATTTGGCTTTCTTTTAGAAGCTGTCTTCTTAGTCGCAGCTTTTTTAGTTGCAGCTTTTTTTGGAGCTGCTTTCTTAGTAGCGGCTTTTTTTGTCGCCTTTTTTGCTTTCTTTGCCATTTTGTATCCTCCACAAATGGGTCGTCTTGGTGATTGTTTCCGAGACGGGTTATTGGTTCTCAACAAAAGCTAGTCTAAACACTTCTCTGCGTTTGTCCAAAAAAAAATGAAGGGGTGTTTCATTTTTTTTGCAAAAAACAGCGGTTTCTAGAGGGGAAAATGAGAATTCTCGAGAGAAAACCCCTATTTTCAGAGGGAAAATGCCCATTTCTAGAGGGGAATTCCCTCTTTTTTTCACTGTTTCAAAGCGGCCGCAGAGGGAAAAGGCGCCGTCCTTCGCCCTGGGGTACCGGCGTTTGAATGGTCAAAACGACCCATTTTCAGAGGGAAAACCAGCCCTAGGCTTGGGGTCCAGCACCAAAAAAGTCCGGTTTTCAGAGGGAAAAAGTAGGAAAAACGCCTTTCCCCCCTCGAAAAATCTCATCTTGAGCCGAAAAGAAGTCATGGGCACATTCATGGAGTTCGCGCAAATTCTGGAAACCAAGATCCGCAAGGAAATGGAAAAAAGCGCGCCCGCTTCCTCTGAAAAAGCGTCTCCCAAGACGGAACTTCATTCGGAACTTTGGACGCATCTTGTTGGGCACCTGGACACTCGCCGCTTTGAAACTCCTCAAAAAGGACAGGCTTATCATCGCTTGCGACCGGCACCCCGCCCCCGTCCCGATCACAAATTCTCGGCCCCGCAGAGCGAAGCTTTCGAGTTCTTCAATCAGCAAGGCGCGGCCTTGGCTGCGAATTTCAGCGGCCCTGATCTGAAAAAGGCCTTCCGCTCTTTGGCTTTGAAGCTTCATCCCGATCAAGGCGGTTCCGCTTTCAAGTTCCAACGTTTGATGCAAGCCCGTGCCGTCTTGCAGACATTATTCTAATCTTCACTTTCAGCTCTTCGCATCCTGCAAATAAAGAATGACCGCGCACACGACCAAGCTGTCATCCAGCCATGTGCCGATGCTGTCGAAACCGCAAGCTGTGGTGAAAGTGATTGTCTCTGCGGCCCAGGACTGAGCCGCAGATTTGAGCTTTATTGCAAAGGACGATAACGGATGCGCTTGGGCTGAGAAGCTTCGTCGCCCAGGCGTTTGCGTTTGTCTTCTTCGTATTCGGTGAAATTGCCGTTGTAGAAGTAAACCTGCGAATCGCCTTCAAACGCCAAGATGTGCGTGCAGATGCGATCCAAGAACCAGCGATCGTGCGAGATCACGATGGCCGAGCCACCGAATTCGAGCAGCGCCTCTTCCAACGCACGCATGGTGTTCACGTCCAAATCATTCGTCGGCTCGTCAAGAATCAACAAGTTCCCGCCGGTCTTCAGGATCTTCGCCATGTTCACGCGATTGCGCTCGCCGCCTGACAGGGCTCCGACTTTCTTTTGCTGAGAGTCGCCGCTGAAGTTGAACCAAGAGACATACTGACGGGCATTGACCTCGCGGTTGCCAAGCTTGATCACGTCCTGACCTTCCGAAAGCGTGTCGTAGACCGACTTGTTCGGATCCAAGGTTTCGCGTGATTGATCGACGTAAGCCATTTTCACGGTTGAACCCACGTTGAATTCACCGCTATCGGCTTTGTCTTTCCCCGTGATCATGCGAACCAACGTGGTCTTACCCGCACCATTCGGCCCGATCACGCCCACGATCGCCCCTTTCGGGATCGAGAAATTCATATTGTCGAACAGAAGCTTATCGCCAAAGGCTTTGCGCACGTTCTTCGCTTCAACCACCACATCCCCCAAGCGTGGGCCCGGCGGAATGTAGATCGAAAGCTCCTGCAGTTTTTCCGGACTTGGTTCCTTGATCAGATTTTCGTAATTGGAAACACGCGCCTTGCTTTTCGCCTGACGAGCACGCGGAGCCATGCGAACCCATTCCAGCTCGCGCTCTAAGGTTTTATTACGACGTTCTTGCGCTTTTTCTTCAGCGGCCGTGCGCTTTTCTTTTTGTTCCAGCCAAGAGGTGTAATTGCCTTTCCAAGGAATGCCTTCACCACGATCCAGTTCCAGAATCCAACCGGCGACGTTATCCAAGAAGTAACGATCGTGGGTGACCGCGATGACCGTGCCCGGGAAACGCGCCAAGTATTGCTCGAGCCACAGGACGCTTTCCGCGTCCAAATGATTCGTCGGCTCGTCCAGCAGCAAGATGTCCGGATTTGAAAGCAACAGACGGCACAAAGCCACACGACGCTTTTCCCCGCCCGAAAGATTGGTGACAGGCAGATCGCCATCTGGACAGCGAAGGGCATCCATCGCTTTTTCGATGACCTGATCGATTTCCCAACCATTCAATGCTTCGATCTTTTCTTGCAGCTGTGCCTGCTTTTCGATCATTTTCTCCATCTCGTTTGGATCGAGATCGGGATCTTGGAATTTTTCATTGATCTTGTTGTATTCGGTCATCAGCTTTGGCAGTTCGCCCATGCCCGAGAAAATGTTATCGCGCACATTCAAGCTGTTATCCAGCTCGGGCTCTTGCTCGAGATAACCGACCTTCATTTGCTTCGCCGGAAAAGCTTCGCCCAAAAAGTCTTTATCGACGTTTGCCATGATTCTCAGCAGAGAGGATTTTCCCGAACCGTTCAAACCCAATACGCCGATTTTGGCACCGTAAAAGTAAGAAAGATAAATGTTTTTCAGAACGTAACGATTGGGTGGATAGACTTTTGAAACACCCTTCATCGTATAGATAATTTCATGAGACATGCACGATTCTCCCTCTGAGAAATTCATTAGTTAGCACGAGAATGATGCTTGTCAAAGCCTTGGATTTGCTCTTACACTCCTTGGCAACAACATGGACGACATCAAAGATACGAAAGACAAGTCCTCATCTCGAAGACGGATCCTTGAGACGAGTACAGAACTGAAAAAGGCCTTAGACGCGTGGGATTCTCTTTCCCAGCAGGTCAATAAGCCTTCGGCCGACGAGCAAATGCTTTCGGACGTCAAAGAGCTCCTCAAAGAGCTCAAAAACCAAATCGAAGATTTGAAATAACAGGATGTCACTTCTCCGACGGGCTATGATGCGAACAAGCCGGTGACTTCAGTGTGAGCTTGTCCTTCATTTCTGCCCATTCTTTAGGCGTGAAGGTGCGCTGAGAAAGGGCATGCAGCCCCTGATCGCGTTCGGCATCGAAAAGACCGGCCACCTGACGCTGGCGATCCACGCGCGAAAGCCCTTCGAACTTGTCCGAGACCACGATGATGCGAAAATGGGTTTCGCTCCCACCGCGGGAATGCTTATGGCTTTCGTTTTCGATTTCCAGATAGCTGGGCTGAAACGTCTGCTCCAGCTTCTGACGTAAAGAGGACTCGAGATTCATGGGATTATTTTTTCACCTTGGCGCGGACCTGATTGATGATCTCCTGCGCTTTCATTCCGGCGGTTAAGGCCTGCATCGCAAGCTTTTCCGTCGTCGGGCTTTCCAGAACCTTCTTTTCGATTTCTTTGGCTTTTCTTAAACCCTTGGCTGCAAAAAACTGCGCCAAAGGATGCCCCAGCGGCAGACCTTCGAAACGGCCATCATGAACCCAATCGGTCGCGATCTGCTCGGCGACTTCGAATGGTTTTGGAAATTTGGCGCGAAGAATTTCAGAACCTTTAAAGTTCAATTCCACCTTCGGGCCTTCTGATGTTTGCGAATCTTCCGAAGAAGCGGCGTGCTTCGTTTCATTTGTGCTGTCGTCTTCGCTGTGATGCTTTGAAGTCGCAACCGATTCGGCCGCTTCGTATGAATTTTCAACATCGACAACCGAAACATCTCCGTGCGTATCGCCAGGAGCGGGTTGCATTTCAGGATCACGGCCGGGTCTACGTTTTGCCATTGGATTTCTCCTTCACATTAAATATGCAGATTCAAAAGTTCTCGGGTCATCTGATCGTAATCCGTCTTGGCATTGGATTTCGCATTGAAAATCGTGCGGCTGGTACGGATCGTATTTTTGATCTCCGACGAGGTTCGAATATAGTTCTTTAGAAGAAGATTGTCATATTTTTCATGACACTGTGCCAGAATTTCATGGCTCGAGCTTTCTCGGGTGTCAAATCTCGTCAGCAGGATCTTCGTCTCAAACTGGAGTTCGAACTCTTTTTTCAGATCCTGCAGATCTTCCATGTGTTTTTGCAGGCCCATCATCGAAAACTTGTCCGGATTGATCGGCAGCACCACCAAATCCGAAGCGCAAGTTGCGGCCGTGTTGATCGCCGACAGATTCGGGGCCGTATCGATGATCACAAGATCATAAAAGGACTGCACTTCTTTCAGCGGAGCTTTCACCGCCTGCGCCCAATTGCGATTGGAATTCAGCAGCACACGATCCAAGACCGAGTTGTTGAGGCTGGACGGAATCAGGTCAATGCCTTCGTCAATTTTAAGCGTCGCTTTCTCGGCGGAGACTTTCTTTTCGACGATGTCGACCCACACCGGAAGCTCTTCGGACTCTTGCCCCAAGGCAAAGGTCAAATTTGCTTGCTGATCCAGATCGACAAATAAAACGCGGGCCCCGTACATGGCGGCGCGCAGACCGAAATTCAAGGCGGATGTGGTTTTCGCAACCCCACCCTTCAGCATCTGGAAGGAGATGATTTTTTGCGGATACTGAAATCCCTGCGAGCTTAAATACTTGCGCACGATTTTCGGTTCCAGATGCGCCTTCGACTTCAAAGGGCCCGCTTGCATTTCGATTTCTTTCAGCAAAGCCGCGGGCTCGGTGTCCAGCATCTGCGCCAGATCTAGCGTCGACAAAAGAAAATCATTGCGAGTGCTCTGGGCCATGGGACCTCCAAAATTTGGCATCGTTGCTGTAAAATTCTCTAGGCCAGGGGGCTTTGATGCAAGAAAGATTTTGTTAGCGTTGCGTTCAAAAGCGATCTTGACGTATTTCCGTCTTGAAACATCTAAAAACTTCAGCTCACAATGAGCCATACGAGAGGGGAACAGTATGCGCCAATTGCTTTGGGGATTCGTTTTTTCATTTTCAGTTCTATTCACCGTCGTCTCGCCCCATCGCGCCGGGGCCCAGGACGCCTGCGCGAAAGCCTGCGTCATTCATGCCGAATGTGGAATTGGCGGGCTCTGCGATCAAGGCAGTTGCAAATACCAAGCAGCTTATTGCGGAAACGAGCGCTGGTCCGTGAACTCGCGCGGCGAGACGCAAAACTGCGACGCTTACCGCTGCTCGCCGGCTTCGGGCCTTTGCCTGCGCCAAGCCGAAAATGCCAACGACTGCTTGAATGGCTACGTCTATAATGGAAAAGACGCCTGCGTTCCGTCGATCCAATGCAATCTGGCCGATGCCCATTGCCAAGATCTTTACGAACGCTGGAAGACTTCTCGTGCAGAGTATGAAGCCACCATGCCCGAACCCACGCCGGCTCCCCTTTCTTGCATTGCCTGCGACACCGAGACCGCTTGCGCAAGCCACCAAATGTGCTGGAAAGGCCTTTGCACCGAGAAAAAGGCCTACTGTGAGGTCACGACCGACGGCGAGCATTTGCAGAAATCTCCGGATGGCCAGTCTTCAAGCTGCGGCTCTTACATTTGCGAGAAAGTTTCAAGCCAGTGCTTGACCACCTGCCAGAAAAAATCAGATTGTCGCCAAGGCCGCAACTGTCTGGCAGGAACTTGTCTATGATGAAATCGCACGTGTTGATCCAAGATGGATTTTCGAAGGAAGCTTCGAAACTTCGTCAGTATTTTGAATCCCAATTTCGAAACCCGAAAGAAACCCGCTCGGAGCGATTCATCTGGGACTACTGGCACGTGCCCGATCAATACACGCTGGTGCGAACCCCGGCTTATCATTACTTCCCACAAAAGCTGTACATGAGCTTTCACAAACAGCTCGTCATGTGGGGCCGCCGCACGCTGGGCTGCTGGGACATTTCGCCGCCTTGGATGAGTTATTACGTCGATGGTTGCAAACAAGAATTGCACTCGGATGTCCCGCACGGCCCCTGGGCTTATGTTTTCTCGCTAACACCATGGCAGAATCGAAAATTTTCGGGCGGTGAAACTTTGATCCTAAAACCCGAAGTTCTTTCTTACTGGCGAAACTTTGGCGGATCGGAAGATCGCGAGCTGCCAAGCTTCGTCGATCGCATCCCGGCCAAGATGAACCGCCTGGTTGTCTTTGATCCACGCTACCCGCATGGAGTCACCGAAGTCCGCGGCACCCGCGACCCGATGGAAGCTCGACTGGTTATCCATGGCTGGTTCATGGAACCCAAAACCTATATTGAAGGCCCCCTGCCGGCCAAGTCGACCGAGAAAATCTTGAACCAAGGTTTCGATCAGCTGCAAGAATTGCTCGCAAACTCTGAGCTCGCGCAAGGAACCGTCAGCCTGCAATTGCAAGTCGGCACCAATGGCCAAGTGGAGTCCGCAAAATTCGCGACGAACACTTTGCTTTCATTGGATGGCGAAGTCCCAAGCGCCTTGAACCGCGAAATTCTGAAGATCTATCGCAATCTTCAGTTCGGCTCGGCCCGGTCGGGCACCCTGATGACGGTGCCTTTGATTTTCCGATAGCTGCTGGAAGGTGCTGCCGCCGGGTTCTGGTTTTTTTTCTCGAGCCTTGTAGCTTTTCTCGTATCATGTGGTGTCTGCATCCATGCAATCGGGCCTCGGCCGGCCCGAACCCGC
>CBIHNI010000009.1:0-183639 GCA_966211455.1 uncultured Bdellovibrio sp. | reverse complement strand
TGCCTCGTTGGCCTCGTGAACTTGTGGTGGCAAGGCACCGTCCATTGAGTCACTGAAACAGAAAGAAGAGAGAGGGACAGACATGACCAGAGGGAGTGACCTGATTCCTTCAATCAATCCATCAATCAATTTGAGAGGTCTTGCTGGGACTGTGCGCCTATTAGTTAGGATTGATAGGCGCGGTATGAGTCGAAGAGATTAAAGGCCGAAGCGTTTTTTGAGGTCGTCGAGTTTCTTTTCGCCGTCGTTGCCGAGGGCTTTTTTGACTTCGTTTTCGACGCCTTTACGGGCTTGGTTTTCGGCGTCTTTCTTCGCCTGGTTGACCTTGCCTTCGCCTTTTGCTTTTTCAGCATTCAGCTGGTCTTGGACTTTTTTGATTTCGCCTTCGACCTGTGATTTCACTTTGTTGAACTGCGCTTCCAACTGGGCTTTGTTCTTTCCAACCTCTTGGTCGACAAAGGCTTGCAGCTTGGCGCGGGCTTCGGCGAGCTTGGCTTGCAGTTGGCGCTCGAAACCCTTCGACAGCTCTGGTCCCAGGTTTGAGTTGATGTTCATTGAAACGCCCGGCAGCACACCCTGGCCATCCACATCCAACGTGATCGCCGGAAGGCTTGCAAAAATGGCCTTCAGAATTTCCTCGGCCGCCGGAGTTTTCGAAGCGATTTGGTAATCGACGTTCTTAAACTGATTGTTGAGCTCGAATTTGAAATCTTTCAGTCCGACCAGCTCGCCATTCGACTTCAAAGATCCGGTAGCGGTCTTGAAGGCCAATTGCACATCCGGAGATTGAACCAGCTCTTTGCCAGACATCGCGTAAGAACCGACGCCGAATTCGTAGCCGATGCGGCTGACCTCTTGGCGGTTGTCGACGGTTAGTTTTCCAAGGAAGTCTTGGACCTTCAGGCCGGGGAAGTCGCCCTGCAATTTCGCGACGGTCGGACGCCCGATCAGAAGCTGGTTCGAAGTCACGTCGGTCACCAGACCTTGGAGATTGCCCGAGTATTCAGAGGCATTGGCCTTCGAGCTGACGGAAATTTTCTTCACCCAAAACAAAGGATAAGACTTTTCGCGGGGGAACTCGTAGGTCACGCCTTTTTCGCGGGGGCGAGGTTGAATCGTGTCCGGCTTGGTCTTGTCTTTTTTGCTCATTAAGTTCGGTGGCGCGTATTTTTCTGCCAGGCCCTTGTAGCGATAGAATTTGGCGAGATAAGGCGCCATGTACGGATAGAAGATGCTTTGAGACAGGGATTTGGCATCTAAGCTTGGAATCTTGAAGCGGGTCTCGAGATCCTTGATATCTTTTTTGACCATGGCATCAAGTTCTTTGAACTCTTGATCCAAGGTTTTGAGATCCGTGTTCAACTCGTCGCCGGTGCTTTGAACGGTTTTGTATTTGGCGTCGGCCTCTTTCAGGATGCTGTCGATTTCGCTGAGAGATTGTTGCAGTTCTTGTGGAGTTTTAAAGTCTTTGACCTTCACTTTTCCCAAGCGGTCGCCCAGAGCTTGGACTTCTTGCGCTTTTGGCAGGGAGTTGATTTTTTCCTGCCACTTTTTGGACTTTTCTTGATATGCGGTTTCGAGCTCTTTGAGTCGGGCTTTCGAGGGCAGACTGCCTTCAATTTTCCCCAGTTGATCGCCAGAAGAGGTTCCTCCCAAAACTGCGGCTAGGTCACCCAGTACGTTTTGGTCGTACTTATTTTCCACTGTGTTCAAGGCCTTGTCTTTGAACTTGTCGGCGGCACTTGGACCGCCATCTTGCTGTTGAACGGCTTCAGGAGGCTTCACTTTGCCTGGACTTTTGCGCGGCACATCGATTTCGATTTGCTCGACGGCCATTTCATCAACGACGAACTTGGCGCGAAGAAGGGCGTCCCAAAGGACTCCGAAGCGGATGTCGCCGATTTTCACCATATTGTGGGTCGGTTTTTCCGAGTTGGTGACCTCGATACCCTGGACTCGGAAGGTGCCTTTCAAAAAGCTGGTTTCTAGATTGTTGATATCGACCTGAGCCCCCAGAAGCTGGTAGCCGGCGAACTCGAAAGCTTTGCGCAAATGAAAGTCGAAGAAGAAATGGAAATAACCCCAAGTCAGTGCGACGACAATCAGGAAGGGGATGACGGCCTCGGTGCGGATCGGGCCTTTTTTCTTTTTTGGTTTTTCAGTCGCGTTTTTTTGATTTTCAGCCATGAGAATGATCCTTCAAAGAGTGATTAACCGTAGAGTCGTTCGTATTTCAGGTACCAGTTGTAGACGGAGGTGCTGGCCCAAGCCTTCCAGATTTTGGTTTGCTTGTAGCGAGCGACGACGGTCGCGCGGTATTTGATGATCAAACTTTTGAAAACGAAGAAGAGCGGGACGACCGCAATGAATCCAATCAATCCCGAACCCATGACGATCGAGTTGTTAAAACGGGTCAGCGGAACGATCGGCATGTTGTAAAGCTCGGTGAAGATCGAGCGCAGACCTTCGGCTTCGAGAGCCGCTTTTCCAAGTGAGTTGGACACGGGATCGAAGATGAAAGCGACGAATTTGAAAAAGAAGGCCGACAGGAACGCGGCTCCCAGCTGGATGCGAAAGAAGAAGCAGCAGAAAATGACCAGCAGTGCTTGCAAAGAGAGAATGGGGGAAAAGCCCAAGATGACTCCGCAAGCAAGGCCTGCTGCCAATTGGTTGGTGCCCGTGTCCGAATTGAGCATCCTGAAAAAAGCAAAAAGCTGCTTTAATAAAAGTGTCATGTCAGCTCCTGTGATTGAGATGATGAACGAGGGTTAGAATTCTTTAATTTTTTTGAAATGCCAAGATAGAAATAAGCGCCGAACAGCCCGAACAGAAATTGCGCAATTTGGTAGGCGGTGGTGGTGAGAGACCCCACGTGACCAGATTCCGGTTGCATCAAGTTAAAAAGAAAAAACGAAGCGGTTTGGCCGACGCCAATGCCGCCAGGGGAGACGGGGATACTTTGCACCATGAAAGCAATTGGGACTGCGACAAAGTATGCTGAAAGAGGGAGGTCGTAACCCAAGGCTTGGCCGGCGAAGACGAAGAAGAGAATCGAGGATACCTGAGCTCCGAAGCTTAAAAGTAGAGTCGAGAAAAAAACCTTTTTTGTGTGTCGGAAATCCGTGATCGAGCGATAGGTCATCAACAATGTTTGGGAACGTGGCAACAGACTGAGAATTTTCTCGATCCATCCTAAATTGTAGAGTCGGTGAGAAAAAATTAACGCCCAAATCAGGGCAGATGCGAAATTCACGGCGCAGACCAAAACAAATACGAACATCAGTTCCTTTTGAGCATGAACCAAAGGCCACTTTACCAGCATGACAAGCAAAGCAATCAGTGACATCGCAAGCAAGCCTATCAGTCGATCCAATAAGACCGTGACGGCGGCGGTAAGCTTGGCGTGAGGGGAAGATTTCGCAATATAATAACCTTTCACTAAATCACCACCTACACCTCCCGGCATAGCGAAATTAAAGAAGACTCCGATTAGAGAGAGTTGAAAGGCTTGGAAAAAAGGGATCTGGATATTCTGAGAACTCAGAAAGCGGCGCCAGCGTTCAACTCCGAGCGAGAGAGTGATTCCAACACAAATGAGACATGGGATCAGATAAAATGGCTGCAGGAGAGTTGAAAGATCTTTGAAATCCAAACGATCGCTGTGGATTAACCAGTAAATTAACCCCAAAGCGAAGGCTATTTTGAGCAATTGAGAGATCGTATTTTTCACGGTTTTTTGCATGCGGCTCAATATAAGTCGAATCTTCGAAGGTCTGAAGATATTTCTTTGAAGAAAGGCGCAATGCTTGATATGCAAAGTCGCCCTGGGGTAAAATAGAGACTTTGGCATTCTGCGCAGCGCAAAGGAGAGCCTTTTGCAACATCTGCTGGTGACTGGTGGAGCTGGTTTTATTGGAAGTAACTTCTTGGAAATAGCTCTGGCAAAGGGTTATCGCATTTCCATGCTCGATGCTCTGACCTATGCTGGTCATCGCGCCAATTTTGCAAATTTGCTTTCCTCGCAAGATTTTAAATTTATTCATGGTCGCATTGAAAATGGCGAGCTGGTGCAAAAACTTTTCGCTGAGAATGAGTTCGATGGTGTGATCCATTTTGCGGCCGAAAGTCATGTCGACAATTCGATCACGGGGCCACGTCAATTTTTGTTGACCAATATCATGGGGACTTTCGAACTTTTGGAAGGTGCACGTGGCTACTGGGCAAAGCTGCCAACCGAGAGGAAATCCAAATTTCGATTTCTGCATGTTTCAACGGATGAAGTTTTTGGTTCGCTGGGCGACACGGGAAAGTTCAGCGAAGAGACGGCATATGCGCCGAACTCTCCGTATTCGTCATCGAAAGCGGGAAGCGATCATCTAGTGCGCGCGTGGCACCATACTTACGGGCTTCCAACAATTATTACCAATTGCTCGAATAACTATGGCCCGCGTCAGTTTCCAGAGAAGTTGATTCCGCGCATGATCACTCAGGCTTTAAAAGAAGAGCCGCTTCCGGTTTACGGACGTGGAGCGAATATTCGTGATTGGATTCACGTGCAAGATCACTGTGCCGGCGTACTTTTGGCGTTTGAAAAGGGTCGCGTTGGTGAGAGCTACTGCTTTGGCGGAAATTCCGAGCGCAATAATTTGGATGTCGTGACGAAGATCTGCGGCATTTTGGATCGCATGGCCCCACGCAAAGGAGGGCAGGCTCACGCGCAAGGCATTCGGTTCGTCGAAGATCGCCTGGGGCATGATTTCCGGTACGCGATCGATGATCAGAAGGCCGAGCGCGAGCTGGGATTCAAACGCCAGTATCGGCAGTTTGAAGATGGGCTCGAACAAACGATTGGTTGGTATCTAGACAACCACGCTTGGATTGAGGCCGTCAAAGAAAAGAATTCGAAGACGGGTTCAGAGAAAAGAGGATCATGATGAAGGGAATTGTTCTTGCGGGGGGCAGTGGCACCCGACTTTATCCAAGCACTAAAACTGTCAGCAAACAGTTGCTGCCGGTGTATGATAAGCCCACGATCTATTATCCAATTTCGATTTTGATGCTGGCGGGGATCCGCGAAATTCTGATTATCAGTACGCCTCGGGATTTGCCAATGATTCGCGATTTGATGGGTGATGGCTCGCAGTTTGGTGTTCAATTTTCGTTTCAAGAGCAAGCGAAGCCTGAAGGTATCGCGCAAGCCTTTTTGCTGGGCGAGAAATTTATTAGCAACGATCGCGTTTGCCTGATTTTGGGCGATAATTTATTCTATGGCCACGATGTGCCCCAGCAGCTGCAGAGAGCCTGTGAGCTGGAAAAAGGTGCGACTGTATTTGCCTATCATGTACAAGATCCGGAACGATATGGCGTGGTCGAGCTGGATGCCAAACATCAGGCTTTGTCGATCGAAGAAAAACCATTGAAGCCGAAATCCAACTGGGCTGTTACGGGATTGTATGTTTATGACGATAGAGTTGTCGAATACGCGAAACAGTTGAAGCCTTCGAAGCGCGGTGAGCTTGAGATCACCGATCTGAACCGTCGCTATCTGGAAGCGAAAGAACTTCGAGTAGAAACTTTAGGTCGGGGCGTGGCATGGCTTGATACAGGCACGCACGAATCTTTACTGGCTTCTTCGCAATTCGTCCAGACGATCGAGCAACGCCAAGGTCTGAAGATCGCATGTCTTGAAGAGATCGCTTACCTCCGCGGGTTTATCAGTCGACAACATTTGCAACAAATTGCTGAAAGTTACCCTGCTTCAGGTTATGGTTTGTATTTGAAAAACCTTTTGAAGTACGAGCAGCTATAAAATGAAAGTCATCGAGCATTTGCAAGGGGCGAAAGCTCCTTTGTTCAGTTATGAAATTGTTCCCCCTCCGCGCGGACGAAGCGTGAATGACTTGATTGAGGTTGTGGAGCAATTGGCGCCGCTCAATCCACCGTGGATCGATGTGACAGCTCACTCGTCCGTCGCATTCTACAACGAGATGGATGACGGAAGTATCAAACGTCGGATCGTGAAAAAGCGGCCCGGCACAATGGGTATTTGTGGAATTATTCAGAATCGCTTTCATATTGATACGGTCGCGCACATTCTTTGTCAGGGCTTTACACGTGAAGAGACCGAAGATGCTTTGATTGAACTGAGTTATTTAGGGATCAATAATGTTTTGGCGTTGCGTGGGGATTATCTCAATTTTCAAAAGGCAATTTCAAAAGACCGCACATCAAACAAATATGCCAAAGATCTGGTGTTGCAGATTTCTGACTTAAAGCGCGGGCAGTATTTGGAAGAAATGTCGGAGACGGCAAAGATGGACTTTGGAATTGGCGTAGCGGGCTATCCAGAAAAACATTTCGAAGCGCCAAACATGAAAGTTGACATTGATTATCTGAAGCAAAAGGTTGAAGCGGGCGCAGACTATATCGTGACCCAAATGTTCTTTGATAATGTGAAATATTTCGACTTTGTGGATCAGTGCCGAAAGGCTGATATTGATGTTCCAATTGTTCCCGGCATTAAAATTTTAAAATCAGCTGAGCAGTTGAAATCGATACCGAAAAATTTCTACGTCGATATTCCGGTTGAGCTTTCGGATGACGTTTTAAAGCATCCAAGTTTGGCCAGTGAAATTGGTAAACGTTGGGCGATGAAACAGGTTGAAGGTTTATTGGCTCAAAAAGCTCCTTGCGTCCATTTTTATGTGATGAATGACACGGATTTGGTTGTCGATGTCGTTCGCAAATTCAAATAAGGTCGCACCATGCTGTTGAAGAAGTCGGCTCTATGGCAAGAGCTGGAAAAAGCCCTTGCCGAAAGAATTCTTTTTATCGATGGCGCCATGGGCACCATGATTCAGCAGTACAAACTGCAAGAGGCCGACTATCGCGGGACGATTTTTCAAGATTCGAAAATCGATCTCAAAGGTAACAATGATCTGCTTTGTTTGACGAAGCCAGACGTGGTTCGTGAAGTCCACCGTCAGTATCTGGAAGCCGGCGCCGATATCATCGAGACCAATACCTTCAACGGCACGACGGTCGCGCAAAAAGAATACGGCCTTGAAAAGTATGTGAAGCAAATCAATTTCGAAGCGGCGCGCTTGGCGAAATTGGAATGCGAAGCTTTGTTTCAAAAAACCGGTCGCAAAGCCTATGTGGCAGGCGCATTGGGGCCAACCAATAAAACCTTAAGCCTTTCGCCAGAGGTGAACAATCCGGCTTTCCGGGCGATTGCCTTTCAAGAGCTGGCAGATGCTTACGAAGAACAAGTAAGAGCTTTGCTGGATGGTGGCGCGGATATTCTTTTGCCGGAAACGGTGTTTGATACTTTGAATTTGAAAGCCGCACTTTGGGCGATTCAAAAAATCGAGCAAGAGCGTGGTGAGCGCATTCCGCTGATGATTTCGGTGACGATCACCGATCTTTCAGGACGAACTCTGTCCGGTCAGAACACCGGTGCCTTCTGGAATTCGGTGAAACATTCGAAGCCTTTGAGTGTCGGTATGAACTGCGCTTTGGGAGCGAAAGAGATGCGTCCATTCTTGGCCGAGCTTTCGCGCATTTCGGATACTTTTGTCAGTTGTTATCCCAATGCCGGTTTGCCAAATCCGCTGGCGCCAACGGGCTATGATGAAACCCCCGAGATGCTGGCATTTGAAATGAAAAAATATGCGAAGGACGGGCTTTTGAACGTCGTTGGTGGTTGTTGCGGAACGACCCCGGAGCATATCAAGGCACTTGTCGATGGTTTGAAGGCATTGCCGGCGCGAAAAGTCCCGACAACGCCCATGGCTTTTGCCGTCTCTGGGTTGGAAGCTTTAAGCTTTCAGAGTGGAAGCGAACGACCCTTTCTGTTCGTCGGCGAGCGCACAAATGTGACGGGATCGAAAAAATTTGCCAAGGCCATTCAAGAAAAGCGCTATTCCGATGCGCTGACAATCGCGCGTGGGCAAGTTGAAAACGGTGCCAATATTATCGATATCAATCTTGATGAAGGCATGTTGGATTCGAAAGAGGAGATGACTCATTTCCTGAATCTTTTGGCCAGCGAGCCGGATATTTCACGCGTGCCATTTATGATCGACTCGTCCAAATGGGATGTGATCGAAGCGGGTCTTCAGTGCGTGCAAGGCAAGGCGGTCGTCAATTCGATCTCTCTGAAAGAAGGACCTGAGGTCTTTAAGCGCCAAGCCGAGCTTGTCAATCGTTACGGAGCCGCTGCGGTGGTGATGGCTTTTGATGAACAAGGCCAAGCTGTGACGGTCGAAGATAAAATTAGAATTTGCAAACGGGCCTACAATATCTGGGTGAACGAGCTTGGATTTCATCCAGGTGATTTGATTTTTGATGCGAATATCTTGGCGATCGCAACCGGTATGGAAGAGCACAATCCATATGGCGTCTATTTTATCGAAGCGGTCAAAAAGATCAAAGCCGAATGCCCAGGAGCTTTGACCAGCGGTGGGCTTTCGAACCTTTCTTTTTCGTTCCGCGGAAACGATCGCGTGCGCGAAGCGATGCATTCGATCTTCTTGCATCATGCAATCAAGGCGGGGCTGGATATGGCCATCGTCAATGCCGGCATGATCGAGATCTACGAAGAAATCGATCCGAAGCTGAAAGAGCTTTGCGAAGATGTCATTTTAAATCGCAATCCGGAATCCACTGAAAAACTGATCGAAATGGCCGAGCAGTTTAAATCCATGGGGAAAACCCAGGTCGCCAAAGAAACCGATCAGTGGTTGAAGCTGCCTTTGCAAGAACGAATCACGCACGCATTGATCAAAGGAATCGACGAGCATATCGAAAAGGATGCACTGGAAGCCTATCAGCAGCTGCAGTCACCACTGGCGGTGATCGAAGGCCCTTTGATGGCCGGTATGAAAGTGGTGGGCGAGCTTTTCGGTCAGGGAAAGATGTTCCTACCCCAGGTGGTGAAAAGCGCGCGCGTGATGAAAAAAGCGGTCGCCGTGCTTGAGCCTTATATGCTGGCGGACAAATCGAAAGCCGCAAGTCAGGGCCGCGTGCTGCTGGCAACAGTGAAAGGTGACGTTCACGATATTGGAAAAAATATCGTATCAGTCGTCTTGGCCTGCAATGGCTATCAAGTGATTGACATGGGCGTGATGGTCTCTTGCCACGATATTATCAAAAAAGCGCAAGAACATGGTGTGGACGCGATCGGCCTTTCGGGTCTGATCACGCCGTCATTGGATGAAATGATATTCAATATGAAAGAGTTTGAAAAGCTTGGCATGAAGATCCCAGTGCTTGTCGGTGGAGCCACGACTTCGAAGCTGCACACGGCGGTGAAGATTGCAGAACATTATTCGGGTGCGGTGGTGCATGTTGCAGATGCTTCGCTTGTCACCGAAGTCATGGGGAAACTGCAAAACGCCAAAGAAAAAGACAAGTACACTTTGGAAATCAAAGAGCAGTACCAAGGCTTGAAAGAGCGTCACTTGGCACAGAAGACAGAATCTCCTGTTGTGACACTGGAAAAAGCTCGCGAGCAGAAGTCGGCTGTTGATTGGAAGGCGCCAATCGCTTGGAAGCCACAAGCGGCTGGTGTTTTTGATTGGAAATTTTCTCTGGAAGAAATCACTCCTTATATCGACTGGTCACCGTTTTTCTGGGCATGGGATCTGAAAGGTCTTTATCCCGGAATCCTCGGCCATCAAAAATACGGTGTGCAAGCGACCCAACTGTTCCAAGATGCGCAGAAACTTTTGAAGAAAGTTGTCGACGAGAAACTGTTCTCGCCAAAAGCAACGGTCGGAGTCTGGCAGGCCAATCAGGTGCATGACGATGATGTCGTGATCCGCGATGCGCAAGGCAAGGAGCTTGAAACGTTGTGTTTCCTTCGTCAGCAGCGCGAGAAAGAGGCCGTTGGCGGATTTTATCGCTGCCTGGCAGATTTTGTGGCGCCCGAAACCAGTGGCCAAAAAGACTGGATGGGGGCCTTTGTCGTCACCGCCGGTGCGCAGGTTGAAGAGCTCGCTTTGAAATTTGAAAAACAACATGACGATTACAGTTCGTTGATCACCAAGGCCTTGGGCGATCGCATTGCCGAAGCTTTGGCTGAAGCTTGCCATAAACGCATGCGTGAATGGATGGGCTTTGGTCAAAATGAAAATCTCAGCGCTCAGGACCTGATCGACGAGAAATACCAGGGCATCCGTCCGGCGCCGGGATATCCGGCATGCCCGGACCACAGTGAAAAAGAAAAGCTGTGGAAGCTTCTGGATGCGGAAAAACGCACGGGCGTGAAGCTGACCGAAAATTATGCGATGACGCCGGGGAGCTCGGTGTCGGGCTATTACTTCTTCCATCCGGCCAGCCGTTATTTCCATGTGGGAAAAATCGGCGAAGATCAGGTGCAGGACTTGGCTCGGCGCAAGCAAGTGTCTCGGCAGTTGATTGAAAAGTGGCTTTCGAATTTAATCTTCTAAGATGATTTTAGTTTTCGGTAAAAGCGGACAGCTTGCTCAATCTTTTCAAGCCATGATGCCTTCGCAATACGAAGGGCAGACGGTTTATGTTTCCAGTCACGAAGCTAATTTTGAAGAGCCTGCAAAGCTTGCAGGTTTTCTGGATAAGTATGGGCCGGAAATTGTTGTCGTGTGCTCGGCCTACACCCAAGTCGACAAAGCTGAAGAAGACCGTGATCTTGCTGAAAGCCTGAACGCCAAAGCACCGCAGGCGATTGCCAGATGGTGCGGGACCAATGGCGCGCTGATGATTCATTTCTCGTCGGATTATGTCTATTCGGGCGAAGGTTCGAAGCCATGGGCCGAGGATTCGCCCAAGGCTCCTTGCAACTGGTACGGTGAAACCAAGCTTCATGGTGACGAAGCAATTTATGCTTCGGGCTGTCGGCATTTTATTTTCAGAACGTCCTGGGTGTATTCGGAATACGGAAAAAATTTTTTGAAGACCATGCTTCGCTACGGTCGGGATCGGGCCACCATGCGGGTCGTAAATGACCAAGTGGGCGGGCCGACCTATGCGCCGGCGATTGCCGAGGCTGTTTGGAAAATTATCGAACGCGTGAAGGCTGGGGAGAAATTTGCATCCGGCGTGTATCACATGGCCGGACAGGGTTTTGTTAGCTGGGCTGGTTTCGCCGAAGGAATTTTTGCTGAAGCTCGCGCCCTGAATTATTCGGTGGCTGTGGAAAAGGTGGAGGGGATCCCGACTTCGGACTATCCGACACCGGCCCATCGTCCGCACAATTCGCGGCTCAACCAAGACAAGCTTTCGAAGATCTTTGGTTTGCAGCTGCCATCATGGCAAGAGTCCGTGAGTCTTTGCCTAAAACGCATCCGCAGCAATTCACAAGGCTAGGCTCGCGGCGCCTTGCACTTTCGGTGGGGCTGACCTAGATTTGAGGCCGATATGCTGCAAATCGAAACATTTCCTATTACGGGCTTGAAGCTCATTACGTTGAGAAGTTTTCCGGATTCGAGGGGCTTCTTTGTCGAGCGTTATAAGCAATCAGTTTTTCAGGAAGCTGGATTGCCGACCCAGTTCGTGCAGGACAATTTCTCGAGATCGAGCGAAAAAGTGCTTCGTGGTCTTCATTATCAGTGGGATCAACCACAGGGAAAGCTTGTGACATGCGCAAACGGTCGTATCTTTGATGTGGCCGTCGATGTAAGGCAAGGGTCTCCGACCTTTGGAAAGTCCATTCATGTCGAGTTGGATGGAGCAAAGCCGCAGTGGTTTTGGATCCCCCCAGGTTTTGCCCATGGTTTTGCAGTTCTGTCTCAAAGTGCTGATCTTCTTTACAAGTGCACATCTGAATACAATGGCAAGGGAGAGTCTGGCATTCGCTGGTCGGACCCAGCCTTGCAAATCGAGTGGCCATATCAAGACCCAATCGTGAGTCCGAAGGATGCAGAAATGCAGAGCCTTGCTCAGTATGCTCAAGATCCAAAATTTAAGTGGAGTGGGTCGTGAGAATTCTTGTTACCGGTGGCGCAGGTTATATCGGCTCGCATGCGGTCGATGCATTGGTTCAACGTGGTGATCAGGTTTTCATTTTAGATAATTTCTCGACGGGCCATCGTGATCTGGTTCATTCGAAAGCGAAGCTTTTTGAAGGCGATGTTCGTGATATTCAATTGGTGCGCGAAATTTTGAATGAAAATGAAATTGAAGGTGTCATGCATTTTGCAGCATTCACCAATGTGGCCGAATCTCTCAAAGTTCCCGAAAAGTACTACGAAAATAACTTCCAGGGAACGGTGAATTTGCTGGAGTCCTGCCAGAAATCAGGCGTTCGATATTTCGTTTTTTCATCGACGGCAGCCGTGTACCAGGATCCAGGAATGGAGCTGGTGACAGAAGGTTCAGTCACCAACCCGCTGACTCCGTATGGGCGTTCAAAGCTGATGAGCGAAAAGGTGATTCAGGACTGCGCCCAATCTTTGAATTATAAGTACATAATTCTTCGTTACTTCAATGTGGCAGGTGCCAACGAGCAAGGCCTGCGTGGTCAGCATGGCAATGAAGGCTCTGTTCTGATCAAACGAGCCGCGCTGACGGCGGCAGGAAAGCTAAAGTCCCTGTCGATTTTTGGAACGGATTATCCGACGGCAGATGGGACAGGGGTGCGGGATTTTATCCATGTCGACGATTTAGCCGATGTTCATACAGCAGCTCTTCACCACCTTGAAAAAGGCGGCAGCTCGGAATTGATGAATTGTGGCTATGGGCACGGTTTTTCTGTGCGGCAGGTGATCGACGTGATGAAAAAGGTCAGTGGCCAGGATTTCGAGGTGAAACTTGAAGCCCGGCGGCCTGGGGATTTGCCGCAGGTCGTAGCTTCGAACGACAAGGTGAAACGTATTCTCAAATGGAGCCCGAAACGCGACAATCTGGAGCTGATTTGTCGGACGGCATACCAATGGGAAATGAAATCCTTGCGCAATGCAAAATGAATCCTCATTCTATCTTTGGCAGAGTAGAAAACTCTTTTAACAAGACTGAAAGCGCGGGCTATATGAGAAAATATCAGCAACCCCGAGTGATCTCGGAAATCGGCTGCAATCACAAAGGCGAATTTGAAATCGCCAAAGAATTGATCAAACTTTCGAAAGATTGCGGTGCCTACGCAGCTAAATTTCAAAAGCGCACTCCAAAAGAATTGCTGACCGAAGAGCAGTACAATGCTCCTCACCCAAATCCAGCCAACGCTTACGGTGCGACTTATGGTGCTCACCGTGAATTTTTGGAATTGAATATCGATCAACACGCGCAGCTGAAAAAGTATTGCGAATCGATCGGTATCGTTTGGGCGACTTCGGTTTGGGATGTGACTTCGGCGAAAGAGACGATCTCTTTGGATCCTGAATTCATCAAGGTCCCATCGGCATGTAACAACCATTTCAAAATGCTGGAAGTTCTGCGCGATCAGTACAAAGGCGAAGTGCACATTTCTTTGGGAATGACGACCACAGCTGAACAAGAACAGATCGTGAAATTCTTTGAAGATAAAAAACAAGCGGACCGAGTCGTTCTGTATTCGTGCACTTCGGGATATCCAGTTCCGTTTGAAGATGTTTGTTTGCTGGAAATCACCAAAATCCAAGATCGCTTTGAATCTCGAGTGAGAGATATTGCGTTTTCGGGTCACCATTTGGGTATCGCGATTGATATTGCGGCCTACACTTTGGGCTCACGCTGGATCGAGCGTCACTTTACGAAAGATCGCACTTGGAAGGGAACTGACCATGCGGCTTCATTGGAGCCAGCTGGACTGCAGAAGCTTTGCCGAGACGTGAATGCGACTTATAAAGCTTTGAATTTCAAGAAAACCGAAATTCTACCGATCGAACAAGTTCAGCGCGACAAGCTGAAATACCGAGACCGCTAAATGAAACGAGTGGCTTTTATCCCAGTGCGTGGAGGGAGCCAGTCCATTCCGGGCAAGAATATTAAACCTCTTGCCGGTAAACCATTGCTCTACTGGACAATGGAAGCGGCTGAGAAGTGTCCGCTAATCGATGAAATCGTCATTGCGACTGATAGTGATGACATTGAAAAAGTCGCTCGTGATCTTAAAAGTTCGAAAGTTAAAATCTATAAACGCGATGCTTTGAATGCACAGAATACATCCTCAACCGAAAGTGTCATGTTGGAGTATCTGGGAAAAGCGGAATTGCAAAGTGAAGATCTATTCATTTTGATCCAAGCGACCAATCCTTTTTTGCGAGCCGAAGATTTGGCTGGAGCTTTGCACCTTTTGGAAGAGGAAAAAGCCGATAGCATTTTATCGGTCGTGCGTACGAAAAGATTTTTTTGGACTGCTGACGGGAAACCGTTGAATTACGACTTCCAAAAACGCCCACGTCGGCAGGATTTCGATGGGCTTTTTATGGAAAACGGCGCTTTCTATATGAGCTCTGTCGGCGATATTTTAAAATCGAAAAATCGTCTGAGCGGGAAAATCGGTCTTTACGAGATGCCCGAGGTGTCGGGATTTGAAATTGATGAGCCTGCGGATTGGGTGATTTGCGAAGGCTTGCTGAAAATGCAAAAACACGAAGGAGTTTCGTAATGGCCCTGCAATTTTTCAAAAAAACGGCTAAGGGTCTTGCGAAAAAATCCCTGAATCAACTGCCTTTGCCGGTTTATGCGCAGATTTTTCGATATCTGAAGAGCCTGCCAGCCGGAGGCACCGAAGCACATAGAAAAGAGATCATGAAGGCTTCCGAACGATTGCTGAAAAAACTGAGCGTTTTGGATGTAACATCTTTGCCAATCTCAGAATACTCGAAACGTTATTTGAGCGGAATTCAAAGTAGCCTGCACACCTGTCTGACGAAACTGAATTTCGTTATGGAATATGCGACTGATAGCATGGAGATTCACAGTGATGTCTATTTCTTAGAGTATGGCGGTGGCACGGGTTTGATTTCCATGCTGGCGATGGAAATGGGGCTAAAGAATGTTTTCTACAACGATATTTACGAGGTTTCTTGCCAAGATTTTACAGTGGTGTCGAAGGCGTTGGGGTATCGTCCGGTTGGAATTATTTGTGGTGACACGGACGCTGTTGTGAAGGCGGCTCACGATAAGAAAATTCTTTTTTCGATCGTCGCTTCTTATGACGTGATCGAGCATATTTATGATCCCGAATCTTTCTATCAAACCCTGCAACGTGCGATGGAAGAAAACGGACGCATTTTTATGGGTTCGGCCGCAAACTCGTTTAATCCAAAGATTGTGCGCGAACTGAGCGCTTTGCATCTGCAAGTAGAAGAGCAAGATCGGCCGAAAGTGTGGGGACATAAAGAACGTGATTCTTTGAAGTCTTACCATGGCATTCGTGAAAGCTTTATCGCACAGGCCCTAAAAGAGAGAAATATTTCAGTTCCCCCATCTGCAATCCATTCGATGGCGACTCGGACAAGAGGGTTGATCTGTCCTTTAATTTTGCAAAAGCTAGATCAATTGGTGGCCAACGAGAACCTCAGCTTCGTTGATCCTAAATTCCCGACAAATACATGTGACCCTTTAACGGGAAACTGGGCCGAGCATCTTTTAGATTTGCCTAAGCTTAATCAAGAAATCGCAAATCTTTATGGAGCATCGGATATTTTCCCGCAATCTGATGCTAATCGAATGAGGTCGCCCGTGATTGGTTTGTTGACGATCAATACGAGTCACTAAAATTGGTACACTAAGTGAAGCCGAAAGTATGATGGAAGCAATAAAAAGCGATTCGGTCCAGGCAAAGACTTTGGATATCGAGATGCAATCTGCAGATTCAAGCTTTCGATGTGCGGCATTGGCCCTTCGCCCTGAGCGTTTGCGGGAACTTCAGTCATTAGTTCAGTTTAAAAAGTGGATTCCTCGGGGCGCCGGCCTATCTTATACTCCGGCCAGCTTTGGGAAGGATGTTGTCAGCATTGATCTCACTCGCCTCAATCGAATTTTAAATTTTGATCCTCGCGAAGGCATCATTGAGGTTGAAGCGGGCGTAAGTCTTTGTCATTTGCTTGAGTTTTTAAACTCTAAAGGTTTCACACTTCCAGTTTTGCCAGGCCATCCAAATATCACAATTGGTGGCTGTATTGCGCAGGATGTGCATGGAAAAAATCAATTTCGCGAAGGAACTTTTGGCGATTGGGTCGAGTCCTGCCATCTATATCATCCCCGTTTGGGAAATGTGCAAACTGGTGCGCAATTAAGGCCAGAAATCTGGGATTTGACTCGCGCGGGTTATGGGCTGACTGGTTTGATATTAAGTGCTCGGTTGAAGGTTTTAAGGCAAGGAGTTGGCGCTTATCGGAAGCGAAATTTGCAAGTCTTGAGCCTTCACCAGACGGTCGAGATGCTAGAAAAGTATAAATCAGAAGCTTCGACTTTATATAGTTGGAATGATGTTTCGGACCCTTCATCAGTTGGAAAGGGATTTCTTGTATTGGGAAGCTGGGAAGAAGGCTATCAAATTCAAAAGAACCTATATATCCAGTCAACTAAATTAAGTCCGGCATTTTCTATTTTAAATCGTCCCTTTGTATCGAAAACGGTGAATAAAATGTATCTTGCGGCGGCGATGGCTCAAAAAGAATCTTATGAGCCATCGTTGCTTCATCATTTCCCAATCGCTAATAAGTGGCATTATTACCGTTCTTATGGGAAATCGGGATTTTTCGAGCATCAAGTCTTGATTCCATTTGCGGATGTTGAGTCATATTTAACCGGATTTGAGAAAGTACGAAAGACATCTGAATGCACGATTCCTATGGGGACACTTAAAATTTTTTCGGGATCTTCCGTGGGCCGATCTTTTCAGGGGCAAGGAATTGTTTTTACCTGGGATATCCCGAATCACAGGAACGGATTGGATCTTCTTGAGAAATTGGATTTACTAGCTTTGGAAAAAGGTGGAAGGCTGAATATAACAAAGGCAAGTTATATTTCGGGCTCGCGTGCGCGCGAGTTTGTTCCCGAATTAAACGTCTTTCAAGAGGCTGTCCGAAGTTTAGATCCTGAATTTGTTTTGAATTCTCATTTTACAGCCAGATTGGATCTTTGATGGATTTGGTGGTTGGGGCAAACTCTGGTCTTGGGCGAAGTCTATCGGAAGAATTGGCGAGGCGCGGACATAAGCTTATTCTTTGTGGACGCGATCAAGAAGAGCTTATGCGCTTGTCTCAGGACCTTAAGATTCGGTTCGGAAATGAGTGCCAAATTCTTGTTTTAGACATCGGTCAGCCGCTTTCAGCGGATGGTATTTTACAACTTCAAAATCTCGCTTCGCAGATTGTAAAATGCTATTTGTTAGCGGGCCACTACAATCCGAATTTGCCAGGTCAAAGCTCTCTTTTATCTGCGCAGCAGTTAATTCACACAAATTTCTATGGACCCGTGGAAATTATCGAGATTTTGTTGCAAAACAGAAGTGCGGTCTCCCCGAACATTTCATTGTTAATTGCTAGCACTATGGGTGCTGTTAGGCCTCGTGGACGTGGAGCTATTTACTGCGCATCCAAAGCTGGCCTCGAGTTTTACGCAGAAAGTCTTTTGCATGCATTGTCAGGTTCTGTAAAGGTCACTGTAGTTCGATTTGGCTACCTTGACACATCAATGTCCTATGGACAAAAATTACTTTTACCGACCTGTTCTCCTGAGAATGCCGCAAGGCGTGCCATTGAAGTATTTGAGAGAAACGATCGTTTGGCATATGTACCTGGCTGGTGGAGAGGTATAGCTTTTTGTTTAAAACTGATCCCCAACTTTGTCTTTCGCCTGCTGAGGAGATGAGATGCCTTCGATAGCGCTTGTTGATTTAAAATTTGCTGATAAAAAAGCCAACCGTGATCATACCGGTGGATTTGGTTCTTACATGCAAGCGCAGGGTTTTTTTGGCAAATTGGTCTCTGGCTTGAAAAGTAATTTTGTCGAGCTTCCAGTTTTGCATCTTGGATACTTACAAGGGATCTTTCGTAAGCAAGGTTGGGATGTTCGTATTTATGATGGTGCAACTCAAGGTGAAGATATAATCCTGATCGCGTCCTCTATGCATTGCTATAAAGATGAAGTCGCTTTCGCTCGTGAAACAAAGAAAAAATATCCAAAATCAAAAATTGGTTTTTTCGGACCCTTTGTGATGACGCAACCTCAACTTTTTGAGGCAGATTCGGATTTTTTGATCCATGGTGAGGTTGAAGCGACGGCCATGGCTTTCTTTGAAGGGAAGCATGACTTTACCGGTAAGTTGAACTTTGGGCTGGTAACGGATCTGAATCAATTGCCGATTCCTGATTGGACTGGGGTCGACATTAAGCAGTTCAATTATTTTCCGTTGCTTCACCTTCGACCTTTTATGAGCTTGCAATCAAGTCGAGGTTGTTCTT
Source organism: uncultured Bdellovibrio sp. (assembly GCA_966211455.1). GTDB lineage: Bacteria > Bdellovibrionota > Bdellovibrionia > Bdellovibrionales > Bdellovibrionaceae > 21-14-0-10-47-8. The sequence goes on along the minus strand of CBIHNI010000009.1, from coordinate 165,265 downwards.
TTAACTGTGATTTTTGTCCGTATATGGTCGAGCAGACAAAGAAATATCGAATGCGGTCTCCTAAGCTGGTTGTGGATGAGATTGAGAGTTTGGTGAAAAATCATGGCGTGCGCAGCGTTCTTTTCCGAGACATCTGTTTCACATTAAATAAGAAACACGCTGAAGAGATTTCTCGCGAAATTATGCGTCGAAATTTGAAAATCGAGTGGGCTTGCGAAACTCGCGTTGACTGCTTGAATTTCGAACTCATCGATATCATGTATGAATCTGGCTTTCGTGGAGTTAATTTCGGCATTGAAACCGGAAACTTGGATATCCTTAAAGAGTCTGGAAAAAAAGCACCTCAAGTCGATTTCCAAAAATCGATCTTGGACTATCTTCAAAAAAAGGGTGTTCGAATTAATGCTTTCTATATGTTGGGCCTGGTTGGAGACACGGCTCAGAGTATGCAAAAAACAATCGATCTTTCCCGTTGGATGAATACTATGGGTGCACAGTTTTGCACGATGACTCCTTTTCCGGGAACTCCGTTGTTTGAAGATAGCAAAGAGCGGCTGATGACAACAGACTTTGCAGAATTTGATGAATACAGACCGGTCGTGAATATTAGCTCTGCAACTCCGCAAGAGGTGGTTCAAGCATCGCAAAAGGCCTACGGATATTATTTCCGTTTCAATTGGCTGAAAACTTATGGGTTTAATACGGCCTATCGATTCGTGCGAAATACCTTACGGATTTAGTGATGAAGGTTGCAGTCGTAGGCGCTTATGGTTTTCTGGGGCGGCATCTTTCTAAACTGATTGAAAAAGAGTCTCATCAAGTTTTTCGGCTGTCTTTACGTGAAACTGTTAAAGCAGAATCTATATGCAAGCTGCGAGAGCTGAGCCTTGAGCTGGATGCTATCGTTTTCTGTTCAGGAGTGATTAATGGACCTGAACCTGTTTTGAAAGAAGCCAATACGAATTCGGTTCGAGAAGTGGTCCAACTTTTTAAGAATAAGCCGAATATTCGCTGGATTCACATCTCATCAGTTTCTGCAGTTCATCGCTTGGGACCATACGGTCAAACCAAACAAGATGGAGATAACGAACTGATTCAAAGCTATTTGCAAAATTGGGCAATATTAAGACCCAGTCTTATCTATGGACCAGGTGATTCAAAGAATTTGATCAGCCTTTTGAATGTGATTCGCAAGTCACCGGTTACACCTGTGCCTTATGATGCAAATATTTATATACAGCCCCTGTATGTAGAAGATGTCGGTCGCGCCGTTCTTCGTTTACTTACCGAGCAGAAATGGAAAAAGAAGGTTTGGGTCATGGGTGGACCCGAGCCGATCCGAACAATTGATTTAGCTCATAAAATTAAAGACTTAATACAAAGTCACACATGGATCATTCCGATACCGCTGCCACTTATTAAATTAGCAGCACATGTTATCTCAAAATTTGTAAAAACTTCGAACTTTCCTCTTCAGCAGTTTAAATTTATGCATGCGCACCCCCCTTGGGATAGCGCCGAGATTCAGGCGGATTTAGGTTTTCATATGACAAGTCTTGAGAAGGGCTTGCACGCCACTTGTTTTCAAGCGAAGGACACTGCATGTGCGGAATCCTAGGCATTATTTCAGCGCAAATTCCGAAATCTGAAAGAGAAGCGAATGTTGAGAAAGCAATGAGTGCTATTCGGCATCGAGGCCCGGATGGAACAGGCATACATAGTTCAGGTCCTGCTAGCTTTGGGCATGTCAGACTGTCCATTATAGATCTGGAGGGGGGGAAGCAACCGTTCATAGATAAAGAGCATCTTCAGATGCTTACCTACAACGGCGAGATTTATAATTACATCGAAATAAGGGCTGAGCTTGAGACGAGGGGGCATCGATTCTTCACCCAATCTGATACTGAAGTTGTGATACGGGCTTATCAAGAGTGGGGCTCGGAATGCGTAAAAAAAATGAATGGCATGTTTGCTTTTGCCATTTTCGATTCTAAAAATGAAGTTGCTTTTCTAGCGCGTGATCCTTTCGGTCAAAAGCCACTTTATTACTATTCAGAAGGTCAAAACTTTGCTTTTGCGTCCGAGCTATCAGCTTTGAGAATCCTGATACCGAATGGTGAGGTGAACATTTCTCTGGCTGCCCGATTTTTGGTGACGGAATCGTGGGCCGGTAGCGAAACTTTCGAAAAGAATTTTCAGAAGCTTCTTCCTGGTCAGTCTCTAATTTGGGACGGGAAGCGAGCTCAAGTGTGGCGGTACTTTGACTTGTCATGCAAGGCCGGCGCAATTCCTTCGCAAGAGCAGGTTGAACAGGGTTTGGAAAGCGCCGTAAGAAGATCTCTTCGCGCTGATGTGCCCGTTGCCGTTCTTCTTAGCGGCGGGATTGATTCTTCGTTGGTCCTGTCGCAGGCAAAGAAAATTTTAGATTCGCAAAAAATCTCAACATTTACGATTCGCAATATAGATGCGAGCTTTGACGAAAGTACATTGGCAGCCAAAACGGCAAATTTTTTTAAGACTGATCACACAGAAATAGAGCTCAGTCTAAAAGACATGGCAAGGATCGCGCAGGAAGTTCTTCCGCAAATGGACGAACCTATTGCAGATCCTGGTTTTTTACCAAAGTATCATATTTGCCAGAAGTTAGCTAAGTCTCATAAAGTTGCTCTTACTGGTGATGGTGGCGACGAAGTCTTTTTCGGATATGAAATTTTTAAAGCTGCATGGATAGCTGGTAAAGTCGAGTGGCTGCCTAGGGTGCTCAAAAAAAATTTTTTCACTTTTATCGCTCAGCAAATTAAGCCGTCCCACTCTTACATGCCAATCGGACTAAAGATCAAACGGTTCGCATTAGGGCTTGCTGAGGATCCGATGTATCGCAATTTGATATGGGCGGGGTCTTTTCATACTCAGGAACTATTCTCAGGATTGAGGCATCCCGGACAGGCCGAAGACGCGGTTTCAGAAATCAAAAAGTTGTATCGTCAGATTTTTGACGAAGAAGCATCTTCTAACTCTTTGACTGCTTTTTCCCATCTTTACCAAAGAACATTTTTACCAGAATATGTACTTCGAAATTCGGACCGCGCTTCAATGAAATTAGGTATTGAATTGCGGGCTCCTTTTCTAGATTTGGACCTCTTTCAATTGGCGCAGGCTTTACCAGAAGCGGAGAAGTTTTCGAACTTGAAGACAAAAAGAATTTTAAAAGAGATTGGACGCGACAGCCTTCCTCCACATCTTTTGGGGCAAAAGAAAAAGGGTTTTACATCGCCCGTTGGCTTGTTGCTTAGTGGCCCATTGAAAAGCGAATTTTTGGATGCCTTCTCTGAAGATAATTGCCGCCGAACTGATATTTTCAATCGAGAATTTATACTGAGCATGTTCCAACGGCATCTGGATCACCAGGACAGCCTTTTCAAACCGCTCTGGACAAGTTATGTCTTGCAAAAATGGCTTCTTCAGAGGTACGGCTATTAGTATGAATCCAATTACTTTAAGTGTCGTTATTCCTGTTTTTAATGAGGCAGAAAGCTTAAACTTATTGCATCAAAAAATTGTTTCCATGATTCAGCGCAATCCACAAATTAAGGATTGGGAGCTTATTTTTGTGGATGATGGTTCGAGCGATCAAAGTCCGCAGATCATCGAGCAACTTGCTCAAACTGAACCTCAGACATCGGCCCTTTTTTTGAGAATGAATTTTGGAAAAGCAGCTGCCTTGCAGGCCGGATTTGAACACGCCAAATACGAGTTTATTGTGACAATGGATTCTGATCTGCAGGATGATCCGGAAGAGATTCCGAGATTGATCAACAAAGCTCTTGAGGGATACGACCTTGTTTCTGGATGGAAGAAAGATCGTAATGATCCCACCGAAAAGCGCTGGGCTTCAAAGTTTTTTAATACGGTCGTTCGCTTTGCTTCTGGATTGCAGCTTCATGATTTTAACTGTGGACTGAAATTATATCGAAGCTGGTGTCTAAAGGAGCTGAATCTACGCGGCAATCAGCATCGGTATATTCCGGTCTTATTATTTTGGAAGGGAGCAAAAGTAACGGAGCTTCCGGTTCGTCATTTCAGTCGCCAATTTGGGACAAGCAAATACGGGCTGGCCCGTTATTTTTATGGGGCTTTTGATTTACTGACGACGATGTTGGTGACTCGTTTTGCACCAAACCCGCTCTATTTTTTTGCAGCTTTTGCTGTGCCGCTTTTGGGACTCGGTATGGCTTTAGGTCTATATCTTCTTTTGTTTCATATTTTTTATTTATTGGAGCTGCCTTTTGGTTTGCAGCTCAATAACCGACCGTTATTAACGATTGCCGTATTCTTGTTCCTAATGGGACTGCAGATCGGTTTAATTGGATTAGTCGCTGAACTGATTGTTCGGGCAAATCCTTTCAAGCCTTATGTCGTTGGGCGAAGAATTAAAAAATAAGCATTTTGATGAAATTTAGAAACTTGGAGATTGGGAAAGCTTATCGTTTTCCCAATTTGCTTTGGCTAAATGATTCAGACAAGAAGACTTCCTTGCCACTAGCCATTGATTCATAAATTGCATTGAGAAGCTTTAAGCACGAGAAGCCTTCGGCTCCATCTACCAAAGCTTTTTCTTTACCCAGCAATGTCTGAACGACGTTATTCAGATAATGAACGTGTCCAAAACCGTAGACATCTGGCGGGGCCGTATTCGAGTCGGTGGCCGCAGTTTTATCGTTGGCATTTGCATCGATGAATTGCCAGTGACGAACTTCGTTGACCGCTTTGCCAGCGATTTCCACAGTCCCTTTTTCACCTAAGATTGAAACTGAACCTTCAAGGTCGAAGGGCCGAGTGGCCGTTGTCGCTTCAATTACACCAAGCGCGCCATTTTTAAATTTCACCAAAACGACACCGGTATCTTCGGCTTGGATTTTTGCCATGGCCTGTGAACCACGTGCGATAACGCTTTCAACTTCGCCCGCCAACCATTGCAATAAATCGACATGGTGGCTGGCTTGGTTGGAAAATACACCACCATCCAGAGCCCAAGTTCCTCGCCAAGGAGATTGATTGTAATAATCTTGAGGGCGGCACCAACGAACGCGAACCGTCGCCAAAGAAATTTTGCCAAAGCGACCTTCGGCGATCGCCGTCTTCAACTGCTGAACGGCAGGATTGAATCGGTTTTGCTTTACCACAAACAGCATGCGTTCATGTTTTTTTGCGGTCTTAATCATCTCTTCGCCATCTTCCAGACGCAGAGCCATCGGTTTTTCGACGACGACATGCTTGCCTTTCGACAGAGCCTGAATGGAATGCTCGGGGTGCAATCCACTTGGGGTCAGAACGGAGACAACGTCGAATTGCACTTTAGTTTGATGAAGAAGCTCATCCAAAGAGTAAAATGCCGGAACATTGTACTTGGCTGCCAATCGATCCGCTGCTTCTTTGTTGATGTCACAAACGGCGGCAAGTTCTGCGTCGGCAACTTGACCTTTGAAAATAGGATCCGCGTGTTTAGATGTGATGCGTCCGCAACCCAAAAGAGCAAATCGAATCAAAGAGTCCCCCCTTAAACAAGCATCAAGATAATGCCGCTGCTTCACGTAAAGCAGAGACAATATAGTCTTGTTCCTCAAAAGTCAGCTCTGGAAATAGGGGAAGGCTCATAATTTCCGACTGTAATTGATAAGATACAGGAAAATCCTTCGGAGTATGTCCCATGAAACTATATGCCTTAAGAAATGGTAAAGATGTCGGATAGTGAACTCCGGTCTCGATTCCTTTCTTTTCTTTCATGAAAGATTGAATCGCAGAGCGGTTTTGAACACGCACAACAAAAAGATGGTAGACGTGCTCGGTCGCTTGTGACGGCTGGGCCAAAGTCTTTACATTTGGGATGTCCTTTAGAAGCCTGTAATAGCGCTCCGCCAAAACCTGGCGTTTGCGTGTCCATTCAGGAAGGTGCGGCAGCTTCACACGCAGAAAAGCAGCCTGCATGCCATCAAGACGCGAATTGTAGCCTTCCATGTCGTGATCGTATTTTCCAATACGGCCGTGATTGGCCAATTTGCGCATCCTTTCTGCCAAAGCCGCATCGTTTGTGACGATTGCGCCGGCATCACCGAAGGCGCCCAGATTTTTTCCAGGGTAAAAGCTGAAGCTGCCTGCGTGTCCCCAGGTTCCAGCCATTTTTCCATCGATCACGGCACGGTGGGCTTGAGCACAATCTTCAATGACAAAAAGATTGTACTTCTCGGCAAGTGCCATCACTTTTTTCATGTCCATGATTCGGCCATACAAGTGCACCGGTAAGATGGCTTTGACAGGATTTTTCCCGCCGGAGGCCTTTTGCAACAAGATGCGCTCGATATGATCCAGGTCCATCAAATTGGTTGACTCTTCGATATCACAGAAGATCGGTTTGGCGCCGCATGCTGTGACCATTTCGGATGTCGCGATGAAAGTATTTGCCGGAACAACGACTTCGTCACCAGCGCCCAAGCCCATCGCTTTCATGATCAGCATTAAAGAATCAGTTCCGTTGCCAACGCCAATACAAAATTTAGCACCAATAGATTCGGCAAATTCTTTTTCAAAAAGGTCTTTGTCAGATCCGCCAATAAAGCTGCAACGGCTCATGGTGCGCTCGAAAGCCTGATCGATTTCGGGTTTGATCGATTGATATTGGCGATGCAGATCCATGAAAGGGATGTTCATGCTTTCTTCTCTCGTTCTTTGGCCGGATTCCCGACGCAAGTGGAATGGTTTCTGACGTTTCTGACAACATTCGAGCCCGAGCCAACCAAAGCTGATTCGCCGATTTCAATTCCCGGTGAAAGGGTTGAGTTGGCTCCGATCACAGCGCCAGCTTGTACGGTCACGCCCTGCAAATTGTGTTTGGTATCGGGGCGATTGGGATAGCGGGCATTGGTTAAAACCACATGCGGGCCGATCCAGCAGCCTTTTTTTAAAATCGAATATTCGGGAATAAATGCAGAGGTGTGAATACGCACATTGTCCTCTAGCACAACATGATGCTCGACGACGCTTAGAGTGCCGATACTGACATTGTTGCCAATTTCGTTGAGTTCGCGAATGTTGGATTTGTTGCCGGCCTTAAAGTTATTGCCGATCTTGTTGCCCGCATAAATGACGGTATGTGAGCGAATCACGCAGTTATCGCCGATCCAAGTTTCGGGACAGCTTCCGTCTTGCAGGGGAGCGCCGACGATGCAGTAGTCTTCGATGTGAGCATTTTTTCCGAGTTTAACCTCGGGATAGACAATGGCTGTTTTTGCGATCATGGGGGGACAATCTCTCGAGAATATGGTCGCTTGGAAATCATTTATACTCGGCGTCAGCAAGATTCGGTCTCACTTCAGAGAGGGTGTTTGAGTGTTGCAAAAGAGCCTCTCCTTGGGATTTTGACAAACTTTGAGAATCCTGTTTGTTTGAAGCGTGGTGAAAATCGCTTACTTTGCGGAATGGGATTTCTCTGTCGGCTCAGGCGTACAGCAGAAGATCGTCGAGCAGATTCAGACATGGAACTCTTTAGGGACGCAGACGCAGCTCTTCGATATAACACCCTATGCGCCATCCTTGTCGACCACCAGTGCGCTTCGCTTTCCTGCACATTTTGACTCGGCATCCTTACCGCATTCAGTAAGGGGTGGGGCGCGTTCTTTTCTGAATAAGATGCTGTGTGCTAGAAAAGCTCAAAGGAAACTTTCCGAGTTCCGACCGGATTTGATTTTTTATCGCTTGGGCATTTGGCATCCTGGTTTGATGGATGTGCTGTCCGTTGCGCCGACAGTGATCGAAGTGAATAGCTTGGATCGTTACGAAATGAAGAACGAAAGCTTCATTAAGAGATCTATTTATCTTTGGGGGCGCAAAAAGATTTTATCTGAAGCCTTGGCTTTCTGTCCGGTTTCTCGGGAAATTGAAGCCGATCTATCGGTGTTTCAAAAGCCAAGTTTGGTTTGCAGCAATGGGTCGAATTTTGGTGCTGCGCCTTTGGAAAGAAAGATTATTTCGCAAAGACCACAAGCCTTGTTCGTCGGTACCGAGGGGCAGTCTTGGCATGGAACAGACTTAATTTTGAAACTGGCGCAATCTCTGCCCGAGATTGATTTTCATTTAGTTGGCGTGACGCCAGAGCAAGCTGATAAGAATGTTATTTTTCACGGCTTATTATTTGGGAAACAGTTGGATGAATTGGCCCGGCAAATGGATATTGGCCTTGGAAGTTTGGCTTTGTATCGCAATGGTTTAACTGAAGCCTCCCCTCTAAAAACGCGTCAGTATGGGGCTTGGGGCTTACCTTACGTCTACGCATTTGTAGACACGGACTTGCCACCAAATTTAGATTTTGTGCTTCAGCTTCCGAATCAGGACGGAGCCGTGTTGAGGTCGGCGTCGGAGATCGATGACTTTGCCCGCAAGCATCAGCATCAGCCCCATCGGCCCGAAAAATTTCGTCCTTATTTCGATCGACTGGAGAAGGAAAAAAAGAGACTCTCTTTTCTAAAGGGTGTCTTGCAAAAATGAGGCTCCAGTGGCGATGAGCGAAAGCATTTTATTTATCACTGTACGCGCCGATCATGGTGGGGGGCCGAAGCACCTCCTGGATCTGATACAAGAGTGCCAGATGCAATGGCCCGAACTCAATATCAGTGTCGCTTCACCTTTGGAGACTCCATATGGTCCGATCTTTCAAAAACTCGCTGATCAGCACATAGAAATTCCACATCGCAGCTTTTCTTTGAAAGCTTGGTGGAGACTGTGGTGTCAAGCTCGAGATCAGAAGATTCGCATTGTTCATTCGCATGGGCGAGGGGCCGGAATGTATTCGCGGCTGTTAAAGCTTGTTTTGCCATGCGTGAAGGTGGTGCACACATTTCATGGATTTCACCGCTCTCCCGGAATTATTGGTCGGGTGAAATTGGCTGTGGATCAGGTTTTGGCCTCTTTTGCCGATCATTATATCGCAGTATCCGAATCCGAGAAGGACCTGCTCGAGAAGAATGCCTGTCTCGGATCGGTTCCAACCAGCGTCATCATGAATGGCGTTAAGATTCAGCAGCTTCATCCAGCTAAAGAGTTTCGGAATCGCTTTGGCATGATGGCGCGATTAGATCACGCTAAAGGTGTCGATATTTTGCTCAAGCATCTAGAGTCTTTTCACGATGGCGATCCCGAGCGAGCCTGGCAATTTTATTTGGCCGGTTTTCCAACGAATCAAATCGTAGTTCCGCCCAAGTTGCAAAAGCGCCTAGTGTTGATGGGGGAGGTTCCCAGTTCAAACGAATTCTTTGAGAAAATTGATATTTTCGTCAGCACTTCACGATGGGAGGGCTTTCCCTTGGTGGTGCTCGAGGCCATGGCCTATGGTATCCCCTCAGTTTTATCCTTCGTGCCTGGGAATTCTTACTTTATCCAACATCAGATCGCCCAAGGATTTCATTTAGAAAAACCTGAAGAGCTCGTAGGAGCCCTTCAGGCTTTATCCGCGGATGCGCAAAGGCGCGAAGCGCTGGCTCGAGCCGCTTTCGCGTATGTTTCGGAAAATCACCGATTGCAAAGTATGGCTGCCCGAACCTTTGACATTTATCGCGAAGCTTCCGTTCATTAAAAATACAGCGCAAGTGGGCTTGATTTGTTAGAGCCTGTTTCGGTAGCATACCGCACATAGGAATCATGCCGTGCAAAAAAAAGAAAAAACAGTCGCCGTTGTTATTCCCAGTTATAAGGTGAAACGACACATCATGCAGGTCCTGGCAAAGATTGGCCCCGACGTGGCCAAGGTGTATGTCGTTGATGATTGTTGCCCTGATAAATCGGGTCAGTTCGTTAAAGAAAATTGCCAAGATCCACGGGTCGAAGTGGTTTTTCAAGAGATCAACGGCGGTGTTGGATCCGCGACCAAAGCAGGCATGAAAAAAGCCGCTCAAGATGGATACGATATTTTGGTTAAATTGGATGGTGATGGCCAAATGGATCCGGCTCTGATTCAAAAGTTGATTCGACCTATCGTCGATGAGCTTTGTGATTATTCGAAGGGAAATCGTTTTTCAAATCCTCGATCGTTGGCGCAAATGCCGGGCATGCGATTGTTTGGGAATTCGGTCCTTTCTTTTTTAACAAAGTTATCTTCGGGCTATTGGCAGATCATGGATCCTACCAATGGTTTCGTGGCCATTCATGCACAAGTTTTTCTGATGTTGGAATCCGAAAAAATCGCCAACCGATATTTCTTTGAATCGGATATGCTGTTCCGACTGCATTTGATAAATGCCGTGGTCGTTGATGTGCCGATGATTGCTTTTTACGGCGACGAAGAAAGCAATCTTTCCATTTCCAAAATCATCGGTCCGTTTTTGAAAGGGCATCTGAGCCGTTTCTATAAGCGGATCGTTTATGATTATTTCGTGCATGATTTCAACGTTGGCTCAGTGCAGCTGTGCATGGGGCTGTTGATGTTCGGTGCTGGCTTTTTTTATGGTTTGTGGAAATGGATTAGCGGAATGCAGGCCGGGATTATGACGGAGCCAGGTACGATTTCTTTGGTGACGATTCTTTTGGTTTTAGGATTTCAACTTTTGATCTCGGCGGTTCAGTACGACATCGCTTCAAGACCTGGCACGCCGCTCCAGAAAGTCATCTAAATCATGAACTCAGCCAAAGGCGAAGGACGATTCGCGACTTTCTTTTTCTGGATTGTCGCGACTTTGATGATTGTGACTGATGCTTACTTTCGCATGCGTGGAGTTACCCAGAATGGCATTCGCGGTTCTGATACTTTTCAGTATTTTGAGATCGCAACGTTGTGGCATCAAGGCCAATTTGTCTTGAATGATATACTGACCGAGTTCTACCAATTTTTTCGTCCACTTCATTATGCTCTAGGTGCTTTGGGAATATCTCTTTTCGAAGGTCGGGATTATTCGTTACGGATGATGATGGGTTTTGTCGAAACTCTGAATACGCTGTTGGTGATTGTTCTGGGGTTGATGTTCTTGCGTCATCGCTTAAGCGCGCTTCTGCTGGCCTTGGTGTACATGGCATCTCCATCGGTGTTTGTGATGTCAAATTCGGAATTACCACACACGCTTTCGACGTTGTTTGCATTATTTTTTTTGGCGGTCTTTAAGCTCGCTTTGGACGCAGTTTTGAAAACTGACAAGAAGGCTTGGAGGCTGATTTTTCTATCCGGAATTTTGGCCGGTGCTGCTGCAACCTGCCACGGAAGCCTTTCATTTCTGGGGCCGGCAGCGATTTTAATCTTTTCAATTCTGCATTTTTGGCCGTCGCGATCTTTTCGGGCTATCTTCGACCGCGACAATCTTCGAATGTGTGTGATTTTCACAGCAGGTTTTTTCTTGAATCATGTTCTTTGGGGCTTTGTGATTGGTTTTGGCAAAGTTTTCGACTCGCTTTTTTCGGAATCTCATATCCATGGCGGGGCGGGAACTGACGCGCTTGAACTATTTCGCGCTTACCTGTGGAAAGGTCCACAAGAGTCACTGAATCCGGCATTATCTTGGATCTGGTTGTTGGCGGTTTTGGTTTTTGCAGCACCTTTTATTTTGCGGAGACTGCGGGGCAAACCATGGCTGAGTGGTTTGGATCTCCTTCCCCTCGCGGTCTATGTTTTTACTTTATTTTTCTTCACGATGGCTTTTCCGGATGTGTATTATAGTCGCCTTTTCCTCCCGTTTAATGTTTTTGTTCTGCTGACCTGTTTTCAGGCTCTGGAGCAGGTTCTGGTCCAGCCTCATTTGCGCTTCTTGTCGCCAGTTTTGATGACGGGATTTGCTGTCTGGATGGCCTATCTGTCGTTTTGGCCTTCGCATCTGCAGTTCCAAAGGATTTCAGAAGGTCGCGAAAAAGGAAATGTCCGACCTGTGTTTGAGCAATTGGGCACCCAAGTGAATGCAGAGCAAAAAATTTTGATTGCCCCTTATATTCACTATGAGATGAGAAGGCAGTTCAATGCGACCCCTTATTTTGGGAAAAATGCCGTTTATTTGATTGAATGCACTAGTTCAGGATTAACGCTGGATGAGTTTGTCAGAAATAGTGGAATCAGGTACATTTTTCTTTCGAATTCAAGCGAATGGGACACACGCATTTTGCGGAAAAAGGAACCTCAGTACGCTCAACTTGGGGCTTGTGTAGGAATGAATCCAGAAACCTACAAGGTGGAAGAAGATGTGCGGAAAATCGAAGCCTTTGTGCAATCACGAGGCGGTGTCAGGTTGCCGTTGAGTTCGGATGTAGGAACGCTTTATTTTTTACCGTGAATTCGTTGAAGAAGGTGACTGGCGATGTGTGGAATTTTTGGAGTGATCTCGGCTGCGGAAGAAATCAAATCAGAGCAGGTTCAAAATTGGTCGAAACAGCTTTTTAAATTATCCGAGTCTCGGGGTAAAGAAGCTTCCGGTTGGACGCTGATGCGAAACGGAAGCGAAGCGATGGGGTTGATCAAGTCTCCGTTGCCAGCATCAGACATGATTAAATCTGACGAATTTCGAAATTTTCGCGATTCGTTTCTTTTGAATCGTGAAAGCTTTTCGGGTGCGGCGTTCGGTCATACCCGTTTGGTGACCAATGGTTCGCAATCGGAAAAAGACAACAACCAGCCCGTGATGTCGCATTCGAATGTGATCGTTCACAATGGTATCGTTGTGAATGTCGAAGAGATCTGGAAAAAATTCCCGCAATTGCAAAAACGTACCGATGTCGATTCTGAAGCGATTGTGGCTTTGATCGGCATGTTCCTGGAAGAAGGATTGGATCCTTTGTCAGCCGCAAAGAAAGCTTTTGCGGAAATCCGTGGAACTGCTTCGATCGCTTTGGCTTTAACCCAGACAAACCAACTGATTTTGGCGACAAACAATGGATCGTTGTATCTTTTGAAACCGACGGATGGAAAAGGCCCTTGGTTTTTTGCTTCTGAATTTTTGACTTTGCATTCGTTTTTGCAAAAAAGTGGTTTGGAAGAAAGCAAATATGCCATCGTTCCAGTAGAAGCTGGCGAAGGCTGGTTCTTTGATTTCACTAAGGGCGTGCAGAGAAACTTTTCTTTGAAAGATCAAGGTTTACAAAAATCATCGGCCGATAAAGCGCTGATGCATCGAAATGTGGAAGTGAAGTACGTGGCGGGCAATAACAATGCTCGCTCGCTGTTTGCTCTTCCAAGCAAGTTGGAGCTTCCTGAAGTTTTAAAAAAATTCCGTGCAGCCGAAATGAAGATCAATAAGATCCGTCGTTGCACCCAGTGTATCATGCCGGAAACCGTTCCATTCATTGAGTTCAATGAACAGGGTGTCTGCAACTTCTGCAGTAACTATAAAAAAATCGTCTACATTGGTCGTGACCAGCTGGATAAGGATGTCGAAAAGTTTCGTGAAGCCAATGGCAAGCCGGGCGTCGTTCTGGCTTTGTCGGGGGGGCGTGATTCTTGTTACGGCCTTCACTATGCGGTGAAAGAGCTGGGCCTGAAGCCTGTGACTTATACTTATGACTGGGGCTTGGTGACGGATCTGGCGCGAAGAAATATTTCGCGTGTGTGTAGTCAGCTAGGGGTCGAAAACATCATTATTTCGGCCGACATCTTGTGGAAACGTGAAAATGTTCGCAAGAATATTGAAGCTTGGCTAAAGAAGCCACACTTAGGGATGATCCCTTTGTTTATGGCGGGAGATAAGGAGTTTATGTCTTTGGCGCGCGAAATTCGCATGCGTATGGGCATCAAGGGGGAAATCTTCAGCTTTAATTTGCTGGAAAAAACCCAGTTTAAAGAAGAAATGACCGGCATTCAGTTCTGGAAGCCAGGTGCAGATTCGGATAAATTCGGAGAGCAATTGGCAATGCTCAATCGTGCTAAGCTGGCGGGATTTTACGCCAAAGAATTTTTGACCAATCCTGGATATTTGAATCGCTCTTTGTGGGACACATTTGTTGGTTTTTGGTCGTATTACTTTGTTCCGCAAGAATTCGTTCCTTTGTTCCGTTACATTGAATGGAAAGAAGACGAGGTTGTCGGCACTTTGTTGAAGGAATATGACTGGGAAGTTTCTAACGATACCAAATCGACATGGCGTATTGGTGACGGAACGGCAGCCTTCTACAATTACATTTATTACGTGGTTGCAGGTTTCACTGAAAACGACACCTTCCGTTCGAACCAAATTCGCGAAGGCCATTTGACCCGAGAAGAGGCTTTGCGTCTTACGGAACGAGACAACCAACCACGTTGGGAGACCTTGCACTGGTATTCGCAGGTAGTGGGCTTTGACTTGGAAAGAGCTTTGCATCGCATCCACGAAATTCCGCAGATGTATGATCGTGGAATTGTGAGAGCCTAGGATGTCGATCGCCGGAAAAAAAATCATGATGTTGGTTTTGAACACGCACGAGCATGACTCGCGCGTGGAGCGCTGTGCGAAAGCCTTACTGGATCAAGGGGCGCAGTTAGCTTTAGTTTGCTTAGGCGCCATTGGGCAGCCGGAGCAAGTGCTTAAAGAGCGACATGCCTTGGGTTACGACATTTGGCGTGTCAGTGCAGATCCACAGTTGGGACACCCGACGGGAACTTTGTTTGGTATTAAAAATGGAAGCGGTGGCGCAAAGGCTGGCTCTGGGAAAGGGACACCTTCGATTTATGTCGAATCGAAAAAACCATTCTTTACGACAGACAAGCTAATGTATGTCACTTCGCCTTGGCTTTTGATTCCAAAAACTATTCGTAAACCAGTGGTGAATGCATTAACAAAAACGCCATGGACATTTAAAATTCTAAGCAAGTTGCGCTGGTGGCAAAAGAAGGTCTTTCAGGTTATTTTCCTTTTGGATAAAATTCGCCATCTGGATTCGCTGCGGGTTTCAAATATTTTACGAGCGATTTTGTCAGCGGAATTTAAATCTCGTCAGGAAAGTTACTTTCGCTTCGGCCGTCAAGCATTGGCATTGGCACAGGGTTTTTCGCCGGAGATTGTGCACGCGCATGATTTTAACACCTTGCCTGCGGCGCGAATGATTCATGAAAAGCTGAAAATTCCTTATATTTACGATTCCCATGAGCTGTGGGTTGATCGCAATCGTGGCAAGACTCCGATTACCTATGAGGAAAAAATCTGGGAGATCCACTATGAGCGTGAATCTATCAAAAAGGCAGCCGGAGCCATTACGGTTTGTGAGAAAATCGCTCAGCATTTAGGACAGTTTCATGGTGTCGCCGATCCAGTTGTGATTAGAAACACCCCGTATCGTGTCCATTTTGAAAAAGGCAAATTTGATTTACGCCAAAAGTTGGGACTGACTGATAAGGATGTCATTGGTCTGTACGTAGGAAAGATCACCTACAATCGTGGTGTGATGGGGATTCTAGAGGCTTTGCCGCATGTGCATCCAGATTTGAAATTTGTTTTGCTTGGATATTTCGACACAAATTTCGCGATCGAGTTTTGGAAAAAAGTCGATCTGTTGAATCTGAAGAATCGAGTCTTTCATTACGGACCGGTGCCAACCGGAGAGGTTTCAAGCTGGGCTTCATCCGCTGATTTTTCGGTTGTTTCAATGGATCCGATTTGTTTGAGTTACTTCTATACGTTGCCAAATAAATTCTTTGAAAGTATCCAGGCAGGTCTACCAATTTTGGCTTGTCGTCTTCCTGAGCTGGAAAACCATATTCGCAAGTACGGCTGTGGTGCTTTATTTGACAATTATAATCACGATTCACTTGTGGCAAATCTGCAAAAGCTAACGGTGGATCAAACCTTCCGTCGTGAATTAAATGCGAACATCCAGCGGGCTCAAGAAGAACTTTGCTGGGAGCAGGAAAGAAATGTTCTTTTTAAATTGTATGAAAAGCTTTTGATGTCTACGAGCAGGCCCATTTTAGCGGAAAAGCCAATTGCTCCCTAAATTAAATAGAGTTTCAAAAACTACGGATAAAATCTGATACTTCGTTTATACAGCCTTCTCATAAAGAAGGCTGTGAAGATGTCTGTTGTGGGACGGAAATACCGAAAAAACGGCAAATGGTATCGTAAATCTGATGGTTGTAGATTGGTCCTTGGACGGCTGGATCGGTGGTCAGCAAGGTCCCGCGTGGGACGTGCTTCGCCGTTCGTACGGCTAAAGCGATAAAGTTATCCTGGAAAGAAAAAGACTTCCCTTGAGATTTGAATTCCGTCGGGGCGAAGACTTCGTCATAAAATCCGGTACGGAAAAATAATCGTGTCGGGGTGTGGAGATTGAGTTCAGTATAAAACAGTGGCTGTCCCAAAATCGTGGTTTCATCCAGGATCTTTTTTGCCTGCCGGCATTTTTCTTCGGATTCAAAAGAAGCTGTGGCATCGTAACTCATCAATGCGTTAACTTCCTTGTAAGGAACCTGCAGCAAATCCAATACAGTTTCAAATTTCACTGGTCGGTATGAAACCCAAGGCTTTTCGTGGTTGGTGTTGGCCTGCGAAAGAGCATTGGCGACGTAAATTTGGGTGCCGGGCGAAATCTCATTGAAGAAGTGTTCGAGCAGTTTATCGACAAACTTAAAACCATACACCAGCTTGTCGCGATTCCCCGGAATCGAAAAATCCCAATAGTAATGTTGAAGGTGCGCGATCATATTCAAAAAAACTGCACCAAAAGCGGGCTTTTCCCTTTTGTAGAATTTCAGAAAAAGCATTCCAGAGAAATATTCAAACGGGCAGTAACCAACAAATTCGGCTTTTGGATACTTCGCGACCATTTTCAAAAAGCGCGGTAAAATCCAAACAAGATCTTTCAGGGCGGAAAAATTAAAAACCAGTTTCCCACCAAAAGCGAAGAGCAGCCGAGCAAATTTCAGTGGTGAAAAGTTCGAACGATTCGTTGCTATGTATCTTGGAAATTCCAGCAAGGGGTTTAGGTTTCTAGGATGAGCTTGTTCTGAAAAAGTCCAAGGGTCCGGGAGAAAGAATTGACAGTTTTCAGCTTGCCCTCGATTTCCGTTCAGTACACCCCAAATGCCAGAGCTGATGCCATTTTTAGAAAGTGTTTCCCAAAGCTGAGGTACCTGTAGATCCGGAACATCCCCGAGATGGCGAACCGAGTGCTGCAAAGAGGTTTGTCCCGTATGAACCGAAATCCACTGAACCCACGGCTCAAGGCGCTCGCTTTCGTAGCTGTCATCTGTTTTGGTCGCGATTGTTTTCAGACTGAGAAGTTTTTTGATACTTTCAAAAGACTCTTCATCCGCGATGGTTTTCATCAGGTCGTAATTGAATTCATTGAGTTCAATCAGGATACAACTTTTTTCCGAATGGGGATTTGACGTTTTTGCCATAAGATAGGGCCATATTTGATCCGATCGGGAGGGCTGTCAATGTCTTTGGGTCTGCTCGGCCTAATCTATGTTTTATGGCTTTTGCACCGTGAAGCTGACGGTCAAATTGAGGTCAAGGGGAAGCCCGCGCAAGGGCCAAGATTGCGCCTTGAGATGCCCCCTTTTTTTGAGTGCATTTAGGATATCGTCGGAAAAGTTGGGGTGTTCCCAACAGATCATTTTGCGCACTTCAAAATCAAACTTTTGTTTTAAAATACGTCGACTGGTAAGCCAGCGACCCAATCCCCAAGCTAGACCGCCTTCTGTTGGAATGCTCCCCACCAAAAGACCACCGGGCTTAAGAATTCGAAAAATTTCATCGAGCCATTGTTCAAGAGGTGAAATGTGTTCCAAAGAATAAAAAGAAATGAAAATATCCTGGCTTTGATCTGGTAGAGAAATCTGGGGTCGATCCAGGTTGTTTTGCTTCATTTCGCAGGGAAAATTCCTTTTTCGACACTCTGATTCCGCTAAGTTCAGAAATTCTTTGCTGATATCGATCGCTGTGTACAGTTTAGGAATGCCCTTAAAATAAGGAAAGTGATAGCAACCACCGGGACCAATTTCGGCGACATTTAATCCCGTTAAATCCAGCAAGTGAAGAATTTTATATCCAGAATTATTCACACCTGCAAAAAGACTTGAGCTTCGCTGTGTTGAAAAATAAATTGTGGGATAATTCTGAAGCCACCGCGTCCAATCAGGATCTTCAGATGCGGGTTTCATTCCATATTTTTTTCGATTACCAAAAAGCTCGATTGAAATTTTCTCGGGAAGATAGTTTCGAATCATTATTTTTTACCTCGGGATAAAGATTTATCTGCCGTGATTTTAAGCGTATAGTCCATGATTCCGGTTGATAAAAATGGAACGAACTTATCGAGTAAAATAAAAGGTATCGAACACATCAATAAGAGACTGTAAATCGGTGTTCTTCCAGTTTGGTGGCTTCCGCTGCATGCCTTACACCAATTTTCAAAAGTCATAGCCCAGGCTGTTGGCATCAGGCTTTTGAAAATAGAAACAGATTGAAATCCCCAACGCTTGTGAGCTGCCTGCAAGCTCTTTGGGCTTAGCAGAATCGTATGGTAGGGGTAATGCAGGGGCCCCCACCAAGACTTAAAAAAATCTGAGGTGTAATGAGCGGCGTTCGGAGTCTGTCCGATAATTTGTCCATTCGGACTGAGCAAGCGGCGTAAAAGAACCATCGTTTGATCCAGATCAACCAGATGCTCGATCACGTGGTTCATTCGAATGATATCGAATTGAAGGCCGCAATTTGCAAGAGATATCAGAGTATCAAAATATTGAGTCACCCCCGAAAGCTCATCCAGATTTTGTGGAACAAAATCAAAACCGTAAAGACGGGTGCATCCCACCCGGTGAAGCGCCGAAAGAAAAAAACCGTGTCCGCAGCCAAAATCTAAAACCTTTTGGTCTTTCCCATGGGTCCTTACAAATTTTTCCGCCGCTAGATTCTGTGTGCGTGTGTAAATCTCGCTCAGGAAAGGAATCGAGCTTTTAGCATACTGCTGATAGGAAGGACCATAAAATGTCGACGTTTCTTCAGCTGTTGGCAGCGGATCTTGGAATAACGATAAGCATGTTTTGCAACGTAGAATTTGCGCCGAGACAGTTCTTTTCACGAAATATTCGCGGTCTTGGGGATGGCTGACGAAAAGTATCACATCGGAACTTTTGCAAGCAGGGCAAGTTGCCGTCATATTTCTTCCCCTTTTGTCAGTCCCTTTAAAATGCTCCACCTGCTGGTGCAATAAAGATTGGGATCATTTTGGGGTTGGGAAATGGCTTCAAGTGCGCGGTAGGGCAGTGTTGGGTAAAGGTGATGTTCGTGGTGATAGAGCATCAACTTCGAATTGAAAACAACGCGGTCCCAAAAACCGGCCACCATAGTTCTGGAGTTCCGTGTTTCGAAAGTTTGGGTTGTTCCATCTGTGCGAAGGCCTGCGTGCTGCCCGTAAGTACGAAGACGGCTAAAGAGCTGGTAAATAGAAATAAGATTCAACATGTACAGGAAATAAATCTGCCATTGTCCAACTGAAATAAAAAACACCAAAAGACAAGAATGGAAGGTGCACATATAAAAAAAGAATCCGAGAGATCTATTTTCTTTTTTGCCATTTGTCTGAGGCTTTAATGCCACTTGCAAATATATTTGCAAAGCCCGAACTCCAGTTAGATCTAAGAGACAATCCCGATAAAGCTGGTGTCGATTGCGCGCAATCATAGATCGTGTATCGGGATCATCGGAAGTGAAAAATGCTTCGGCGCTATGATGGGAAAAATGCAAGTTGCGGTACTGCGCTATGCTTACACCGAATAAAGGTGCGGTCACTGCATTGATCAAGAGATCGTTCCATTTGCGGTTTTTCAAAAGGTTATAATGGCTGGCTTCGTGAACCCATTCGCTCATTTCCTTTTGGTGCAAAAAAATCGCAACCAGGGTCAAAAGCCAGGCCATCGCTCCTGATAGAAAATGATAAATCATCCAAAGGCTGAGGCCGAAAGCAATATGGGATCCAAGTAGCCTCGCGACATTGATCACTTGGTGGGAAACCTTCAGATAGTCTTTTCTCAAGCCAGAATGATTGATCTGATGTGTGGTGCTCATATCACTTTTCTGCCTTTGTTGAAGCGGTTTTAACCAAGAGATAGTTTTCATTTTCGTAAGCCACTGGAAGCTCGGTTTTGCGTCCCAGCTTGGGTTTTCGTAGAACCATATAATCGATTTTGTACTTGCCGGCGAAATTCAGAAAGTCGTTGTCTGACAGGCTGTAGAACTTTTTTTCGAAATCATTTGTCAGATCAATGAAGCCTTGGATGGGGGGGGATCTGCCAAAATAATTTTTAGTCTGAAATCCAAATTCTTCGTAGCGTTTCTGTCCTTCGATGTAACTGTCATAGTTTGAGTTGTAATACCAGCCGACGGAAATCCACTCGCGAAGATTGCCGGCCGAGCTGCGATTGGCATAGCCGCGCCAAGCATAGAAAGTGACAGGTTCGGGAAGAAAAAGAGCTTGAGGATCAGTGTGCTCTGAAGCCCAAAGCTGAACATCTTTGTAATCTTGCGCCATTTTTCGATTTTCTTCTGGCCACAGTCGCTCTTGCTGGAGCTGCCAAAGGGAAAAGCCAAAGGCAACTAAGATTGCTGCGCCAATCAGCATGTTTGTCCAAATCTTATTTTTTCTAAAAACAAAAAAGCACACAAGCCCGATAAGCCCTGTTATTACGAACCACAGTGGGAGCTGATAGGTCGACGAGCTCCAGCTCACGCGAATTCCAGCGAATTTGTAAATAACAGGCAGAAGTATGGTGGTGGTCAAGATCAGGATAAAAATATTTTTGAGATATCCACGCCCAGTTGTCCACAATTTGTCTGAGGCCAAAAGTACTGTCAAAGGAATGGAATACCCAGGAAAAAAAGCAAAACAAGTGCAGGTCACCAAGGTTGCCAATGTTTTAAAAAAGAAATTTGAAGTTTGAAAAACTTGAAAAATAAACTGTGCAAAATAAGGTAAGGCCATAAATGCTACCAGGTCGTTGGATCGGTGAAGCGCCATCTTAATCAACATTGGGCTTGGCTTCAGCACCGAAATGATTACTCCAAGACCGGTGATGGCCAGAAGAATTGCAGAACCGCGAAGTACTTTTTGATCAATATCAGATAGTGGCTGCTTTCCCAGAAAGTATGCCATGGATAATAGCAGAAGGCATAAAAAGGGCAGCAAGCGCTCGTGGGCATCTGTTGTCAGAAGGCCAAAGCTGAAGGGATACCAATGGTAATTGGTCATTTCGGTGATTTGAAACCACATATCGATTGGAATTTTGGAGGTGCCAACCTGCGCTGCAGTTCCGGTCAAAAAAATCCAGCCAAGAGAAAGAACAGCAAAAAGTCCAAATGAACCGATCCAAGTTTGCCAGGGCAAATCTTTTCGGGAAAAAAGAAAAAGGCTGCCGACAAAAATCCCAGAGATCAAACCTAAGACGGGATGGCACATAAACGTGAGAGCTAGAAAAAAAGCCCCCATCCAAGCCCTCCGACGCAAAAAGAAGCTGACGCCCGCCAGACGAAAGGCATCAGCAAAGTTATAATACAAACCCCAAATCGTCGGTTGATGAAAGCGAGCTAAGTTCACATCTCGGGCGTATCCAGATAAGGTCAATAAGATGACCAAGGTTCGCACCATCCAATTGCATTTCGGAATCAAGATTCCGCATAAGTGCCAAAGAGCGAGCGATAAAGCCAGAACTTCGAAAAACATGTAAACTGGCAAAGTGAAATCGACTGGCATATGAAAGTACTGCCACATCCACTTGTATGGATACATCGCCAGAGAAGCCTTATAATCATCAATGATAGACGGAAAATCACGACTGAAGTTCGAAGGATTAAAAAGTTTGTTGATCCAGTCGTGAGCACTGTAACCGGAAATCGCATTGATCAGATCAAAGTTCCAATAATTAAAAAGTGAAACAAGTAGACAAATGGGCAAAATTACCAGAATCGGATGAGAGAACCACTTGGCCACTTTTTGCCCGAGCATGATCTTAAGTCCTTAGAAAAATTAGCCTATTTATGAGGGATTTAGATTAGTGTCCGATAGTCTCTTGGGCAACCCTTTTTCTCTTTCGTAGAGCCTGCTTCGAGGCTTTAGGAAGATCTGATGTCATTGAGCAATTTAGAAACTTGAAATTCATATTTTGGATTTTCAAGCGACATCTTATGCGGGGCGCAAAATGATGCTTCCGAAAAGGTTTGAGGGGATAGTTTGAGTTTTCGAAATAAAGCTGGTTTTGCAATGTCGAATACCTCGGGAAAACGTGATGTCATTTTGAATTTTCTAAGCATTGGTTTGCTTGGGATTTCTGGCGTCGCTCTGAATGTAGGGGTGGGGTATTTCTATGATGCGGCCACTTTGGGAATTCTGAATCAAGTCATCGCGATTTACATTATTTTTTCCCAGCTGAGCTCGGGTGGTTTGCAGCTTTCTATTTTGCATTCTGTGGGAAAACAAAATACCGATCTATCCGAGGACCTTCATTCGGTTCTTATTGTTCATTTTAAAATGCTTTTGGGTATTGCGATCTTTTGGACAATGGTTCTTATTTTAACTGCTGACCTGTGGGCCCAGATTCTGGGAAGCGATCCGGTTTCCATTGGTTGTTGGGTGATTGCGCCGGGTTTGCTGTTTTTTAGCTTTAATAAGTTCTTTCTCGGTGTGATCAACGGCCAAAATCGGATGAAAGATTACGCTTTTTACCAGTGCCTGCGCTATGCTGGTGTTTTGCTGTTACTGATTGGATTTTTCGTTTTTCGTTGGGACGGTAGCCTGTTGCCATTTGTCTTTACGGGCTCTGAAGGTTTTTTGTTTCTGGTCTTTCTGTTTCGCTTTGGTTTTTTATGGCGAAAGCTAAGCCGGTATCGTCTTCAGTGGTCCGAACATAAAAAGTATTTAATCTTTGGCTTTCAAAGTTTGATTTCAGGCGCTTTGCTTGAGTTGAATTCTCGAGTTGATGTTTTGATTATCGGTTTTTTCCTTTCGGATCGCGAAACGGGAATCTACAGTTTTGCCGCGTTATTTGTCGAAGGGCTCAGTCAGTTTTTGGTGGTTTTGCAGAACATTTACAATCCGCGCTTGGGTCGATTGCTGCACGAAAGAAAATTTCTGGAATTTAACCAAACGGTTCGACAAACGGCTCAGAAGGTATATGGCGCAGGGATTATATTGGTGCCGCTGGCCATTTTTCTTTTTCCGTATGGATTGCAGTTGATGCATGTTTCGACTGAATTTCATCAAAGCTGGAAGATCTTCGGGATTTTGATGACCGGAATCTGGTTGGCTTCTGGATTTTATCCATTTCATACGATTTTCGTCATGGCAGGGCAGCCAGTGCGGCAGACCTTGTTTATGATGTCGATCGCGGTGATGAATATTATTTTGAATTTAGCTTTTGTTCCGGTGTGGGGAGTTTATGGATCGGCGATTGCCACCGCGCTTGCTGTTGCAAGTTCGGCATTAAGCTTTCAGTATTTTCGTCGGGCTCTTGTGGAGCCATCTACAGCATGATAGCGTGATTTGCCGAGGTGATATGAAAATCAATAAGAACCATTGGATTGTAGGCCTCTTAGCGCTGATTGTTTTTGCGATTGCTGGATATCTCAGGTACCGACGAATTTTTGATCTGGGAGTTTCTGGACATGATACCTTTCAGTACTTTGTTTTTTCGGAACGTCTGATCACTGGGGATCCCTACCTGCTTTTCTATCGTCCTTTGGCTTATTTGATCAACGGAATCGGACTCTTGATGTTCCATTATCAAGATCATTCGATCAAATTCATGGTTTCGACATTTGATAGCTTAAATGCCGTCATCCTGTTTCTACTGGCCGTTCGGATAACTGGATCTCGCGCATTTGGTTTTGCCGTCGGCCTTTTCTATGCTTCGTGGCTGCCAATGGTGCTACAAAGCGGGCAAGAGCTTTGCCATATCTACAGCACGACTTTTTTACTGGGCTTTTTGATTTTCTTTATTTGCTATCTTCAGTCTTTGGGCATGAAGACCTATGGCAGTGATAAGTATCTAGCTTTGATGAGCCTGTGGCTGGGGTTGGCGGCTAATACTCATGAAGACATGGGGCTTCTGACGTTGTTCATTGGATGCGTCATTGGGTGGGTGGTTTTCCGAGCCGAAAGAGAATGGAATGCTAAATTTCGCAAAACCTTTTTGAAAAAAAGCGTGATTGCTGGTCTTTCTTTTTGTGCACCTTTTATCTTAGGTCTTTTGATTTTTGGTCCATCCGCGGTGTTTAAAAACATGGCTGAAATTCATCATTCGGTGACCAGACAAAGCAGCGCCAGCTTGTTCACGGTATTTACGATTGCGCAGTCCTTTTTCATGGATATTTACGGATTTTATCTCAGCCTTGGCTTTGTCGCTTTTGTTTTATTAGCGGGATATTTAAAGGCCCGTCAGATAGAAACACCGGCGCAAGTCCCTATTCTGTTGGCTTGTGCTTTTATCCCTTTGTTTTATCTTTTATCTTACAGTTTCTTAGTTGGGCCAGTGGATCTGCCCAGACTATTCACCCCCATGTTGCCAATCGGCATTTTGGTTACATTTTGTGGATTCTTTTTGTTTTTGCAAAGCTGGCATCGCAAGCTTTCCATGATCGCAATGGCTTCGCTGATGGGATATTCTATCTGGACCACATATAAGGTTTCCAAACAAGACATCGAGATTTCGTGGCATCGACAGATCTACTTGCAAACGAAGGATTTGGTCGGTCCAACAAACAAACTGGGTGTCCCATTCGCATACGAAAATCGCAAAGCGATGTGGGGTGGTTCTTTGGCCTATGCTTTAAGTGGACATATGTACCTAGGGGATCAAGCTGTGACTTTTTCAAACTTCTGTCAGGAAGAATTTGAAAAGTGCCTAGAGAAGAATTCGATCAAGTATGTTCTGATCACCGACAAGTTCAATGACATTCGCGGCGGCGACGTGGTCGCTGCATTCCAAAAGATTTACGGAATAGATGTGAAAGTAGAACTGCGCAAAATCCGAAGGGCTTTGCTGCAGCCAGAAACAGATCCTTTGCAAGATCTGGACGCGTGGAGCAAGGCCATCGCCGCCATCGAGCGAGATTGGCTGACCAAAAAAATGACCGAGATGAAGGCACAGAAAGTGCGAACTGTCGACGGCCTGGCTAGCATTTATGAGTTACCGTAAGGGATTGGATGTCATGATCTGGCTACGGTTGCAGCCAGATCATGACATGATTGATAAAAAATGAGTCCTTTATGGGAGAACTCTTTCCCAAGATTTAATTGATTTTGTGAATCGATACTGAGTTGTATCCAGCTGTAGATAAAATGCTTCGAGCTGAGCCTTCAGCGTGAGTAACACGAATGTCGACATAGTCATTCGCATTTAAAGAAATGTCTTCATTTCCCCAAACTTGGGCTGATGCGCTGCCAGTAACGGAAGCGCGAGTTGTACCAATGCGCTGAAAGAAAGAGCCATTTTTATAAATGTCTAAAGTGATACCATTCCCCGCAGTAAAGCTGGCTGCAGCAAAAGTAACACGGGCGCTGACCGCGTATTTACCAGCTACAGGAGCGGTGAACTTCCAAGAAGCACCCGTGGTCACGGCACTGTTGGTGTCGTAATCAGATGTTCCGAAATCAACGATGATTGGTGTCGAGCCATTTGAAATGCTTTGTCCGGCAGTTGTTGTGTAACGAGCTTGGATGGACTGGATACCGGTTGCTCCAAATGAACTCCAGCTTGTTCCGTCGTAGCCGTAGAATCCGTTTCGGAAAGTATCGTAGATAATATCCCCTTTACTTGCATCGACATTATCGTGGTCATAAACCGTGGGTGCTCCGAAGCCGATATCTTGAACTTCGATCGCATGGGCTTGAGAGACAGCTGCTGTTAAGAGACCTAAGAATACCAAAGCTGTTTTGAACATTTTTTCCTCCTTGAAAAAGATGGTTTTAGCTCGTGGCTTGAAAATCAGCCTAAGATTTTCAAAAAATTCGTACAAACTGATATTTGTTTTCTAGCCCTTGGGTTGTGGTTTTGAATGTGCGTCATGAATCACTGCTTAAAACATAAACAAGTATAAATGTATAAATTGGATTATATTTTCTGCGTTAGGACTTGATCGTGGCTTCGAGCGACAAGGCCTTATTCAAAATCATCGGTATCATCGATATCCTGATCGTGATCGATTTGGACATCCTCTTCAGCCTTGATGGCGTTCAGATTAAGAGTATCTTTGATGAGATAGAAATCAGTGCTGTTGCCTAGCCAGACCACTTGAGCATTGAGATACACGATAACGTATTTGACAGGATCCACGACTGCTTCGGCAGAGGTCAGGCGGCACATGGCCTTAGAATTTTGAGTGATCTCATGTCGTTCGCGATAAAATTCGAGACCAGTACAGTAGAAAACTGAGTTTTCATCAAGAAGATTTTCGATCTCGAAATGAAAGCGTGGGCGATAAAAACGCGCCAGGGATTCGTTTGTTCCTTCAACATGGAGACTTTGGAACAGACGAGAGATGTTAAAGCGATTGATATATTGAGGCGAGACAATTCCAATCGGAGATCCGGTTTCGAACGGAATGTATTTTCCAGGAAAGGAAGGATGGGTAAGCCGAATATCTTGGGGAGGAACGAGATGCTTTTTGTCGATGGATTGAAGCAGTGATCGGATTCGAGTCATCTGCGGTAAGAATCGGCCGAGAACGGAAAATCGAGAAAGTAAAGTTTTAAGGGCATTTGTACCGTATCGGATACTGACTAGGTAAGCCGCAATTGATGTCCAGCTAGTTCGGCCCGAGATCGCAGAGGCGGAGAGCGTAAAAAGAACGAAAGATGCGGTTCCCGCCAAAAATAGGTCCGATATTAAGCTGCTGCGGTAAGGAATTAGCATCAGATCTGCAAAGGATTGAGTGGGAATCTTAGGATGAAAATCGTCATTCTCGGAATGTAAATTCACATTAAGGTCGGATCGAAGGCTTTTTGCGAGGGCTGCGATTTTATCGGCTGCATATTTGGTGTACTGGGACTGAATCTTTTCGAATTTTTTTGAAGTCGTGACGCTTGCTTGATTTTCCCGATAGACGAAAAACAACATAGCTGTCGCAAATGGAATTAGAGTTAAAGTTGTCAAAGGATGAAGCAGAAGCAAAGAGATAATTGCACCGACGAAAGTAAAGGCAGGTACCACCATCATCAAACTGATGTGAAAAGCGCGGCCAAATGTGCGTGCATCCGAGACTAAAGTTCGAACCAAAAAACTTGTGTCCGTTTTTTGGTCATGCTCGGGAATTTTTAGCAATGGCGAGCGCACAAGCTTTTCATAGATACGGCCAAAAATATCATGTTCGGCGGATGCCCCCAGTTGCATCGTCAGTTTATGCGAGTAAAATGTGGCGATGCTGCTTAAGACTAATAAAAGAAAACAAAATAACGTTGTTAAGCCTAACAACAAGACCGACGTTCGAAGCTCATAAGTTTGCCCCAACAAATCGAAAGTTTCATGCTTTACTGAGTGTGATAGATATTTCAGGGCTAAAGAAATCGCCCCGACCTGAAGGGAAATTCCGGCGCCGCCTAAAGCGATAGTTAGAAGGGATTTAAAGCGGAATTCTTTTCGAAAGCCGATAGAAATAAAAAAATAGTAAGCCTGAAAACCTCGAGAAAGTTTCCCTTTCAGCTGCGACATATCCCGCATTGGCAAATTTCCTTCACCTCAGTCAACTTATTGATAATTGCAGAGACAATGTCATACAGTTTGCCAAATACTGCAAAGCGAGGGCATGTGATTGTGATATGGTGCGGCATGAGGTCTGCAGGCTGGCCTAAAACCGCATTGAAAAAAGTAGGCTCTTCTCGCATATTGAGCGGATGTTAAAGACCCACGAGAAGGGTTTCTCGTTTCTCCAGAAATTAGTCGATTTGGGACTGGCAGCCATTTGTTGGTGGTTTGCAGGATTTGTTCGATTCACCTATTTCCGCTCGGAGCCGCTGGATATTTTCTATTACAAGGTCTCTTTGCCGCTGATCTTTCTGACCTATTTCTTCTTCTCTCGCATTGGGCTGTATAAGTCCTATCGCCTGAGCACGCTGTGGAAAGAGCTGATGTCGGTCATGCGCGCCAACTTTTTGGTCGTCATTTCTTTTGTCGTGCTGATTTATTTCGT
Source organism: uncultured Bdellovibrio sp. (assembly GCA_966211455.1). Classification (GTDB taxonomy): domain Bacteria; phylum Bdellovibrionota; class Bdellovibrionia; order Bdellovibrionales; family Bdellovibrionaceae; genus 21-14-0-10-47-8. Next base: position 137,162 of record CBIHNI010000009.1, on the reverse strand, counting down.
CAATGAATTGAAACTGTCGCGCGCTACCGTCATCGCTTATTTTTTCTTATCGACCTTCGTGTTTTGTTTCTACCGCTATGTTTTGCGCATGGGTTTGCGAAGCCTTCGTCGTCGTGGCCGCAATCTTCGCCATGTGGCTTTGGTTGGTTACGGTCCAATGATCGAATCTTATGTCCGGGCTGTTCGCAGCTTCCCCGACGCGGGGATCGAGATGGTGGCCTGGTTAGATTCGCGTGGTACTTCGCAAGATTTCAATATCAGCGAAACGACAGGTGACCTGAATTCAGTTCGTAAACGGTTTCATCCTGATTATTTCATCATCGGATATCCAGCCCAGGATTATCTGCATCTCGATCAGTTTTTGAGGCAGAACTATAACGATGTTGTACCTTTGGTGGTTTTGCCGGATCTGCAATATTCCTTCATTGGCTACCAAGTTGAAGATCTGGCAGGTTATCCGGCCTTGGTTGTCAATCAGCCAAACTTTTCGACGATCGATGAAGTCAGCAAGCGCGCTTTTGACCTGGTGGCTTCGGGTTTAGGATTGCTGGTGGTTTCGCCACTGCTGTTGCTGATTGGTCTTTTGATCAAGCTTGATTCGAAGGGACCGATCTTTTTTAAGCAAGAACGTGTCGGTCTGGACGGGGTGAAGTTTAAGATGTGGAAATTCCGTTCAATGCGGGTTGATGCCGAAGCGCAGGTGACTTGGACGGTGAAAGATGATCCGCGAAGAACGACATTTGGTCGTTTCTTGCGGGCGACCTCTTTGGATGAATTGCCTCAACTGTGGAATGTTTTTATTGGTGATATGAGCTTAGTCGGACCAAGACCCGAGCAGACCAAATTCGTGGAAAAATTTCGTCAGGAAATTCCGGCCTACATGCTTCGCCACAAGATGAAGGCGGGCATCACCGGATGGGCACAGGTCAACGGCTGGCGTGGGGATACATCGCTGGAAAAGCGAATCGAGTGCGATTTGTATTACGTTCGAAACTGGTCGCTTTGGTTTGATGTCAAAATTCTCTTTTTGACTGTCTGGCGCGGTTTCATGAATAAAAACGCTTACTGATTCTTTTCTTTCTCGGCCAGATACCAGAGTTTAGCGACGCAGAGATAAAATAGAACATTTAATGGATATTTATAGATCACTGTGTTCATCACGCTAAAGCCCCAGTAAAAGAAAAATACCAACACGCAAAGTTGAATTTCTGAATTCCAATTCTTGATGCTGATAATTTTCCGCCACGAGTACAGAGCGAAAACAAAATAATACAGTAGCATCACCGTCAAACCCCAATTGATCGTCAGCGATGACCAAGTGGAATCTACACGGTGATATTTCGGTCCTTTCAAGTCTCCAAGTAAACAAATCGAAAGATCTTCGGCGCATTTTTCGAAGGGTAGACGGTTCGAATAAATGCGATCGGAAACAGAGCGATGGCTGGCTTTACATTCGCTTCCTAGGCAGAGAAGCGAATCTTTCAGGCGCTCGGCCTTTTGATCCAGACGATCAGCATTGCTCATGTACTGGGACATATAAGACGACTGCGAGACCGCCAGAAGCACGATCGCCGCAAAAATAAAGATCCCCAGGGCCTTCAGCCACACCGGATTTTGGCCTCGGCGCCAGGCCATCCAACCGATCGCTAAAACGGCAAGTCCCCAAGACACCCAGGCGCTCAGCGAGCTTGCGGCAAATAGCACCATGGATCCCGAAACAATCAGAGCCAGCGACAGAGTCTTTGTGCCCAGACCGCGAAAATTTAAAGCGCCGACGCCTAAAAGCAAAAAAGCCGAACACAATAAAGGATCACCCAAAATGCCCGTCGGACGTGTGACCCACATCAGATCCTTGCGCCAGAAAATTTCAACCACTCCGAGAATAATATTGATAACGGCAAAGGCCGAAATAGCCTTCTGAAACCTTAGGTTTTCAAATCTTGAAAAGACAAAATAACCCGCCGGGAAAGCCAAAAGCGGCAAAAGAGCATTGCGCAGATAATGTTGCAAAATCTCCATGGCCTTTTTTTCGCCGGTGAATTGGAAGCCTGCAAAAATCAAGGCGGTGATGAGAAAAACGAAAAACCAGAACATCTGTTTGCGCTGCGCCCAGATTTGGCTACGGCCAAACCAAAAGCATCCACCCAAAAATATAATTAAAAGCAGGTCGCGCATCATGATGACTGAAGGGGGGGCAATCGGTTGCCGCGAGCCGGGTACAAATCCTAAAAGGAAGTAAAACTTTCCGCAAAGGACCAGCATCAGCCCTAGAAACCATAGAATTGGGGGATCAAACTTTCTTTTGTTCAACATGTCGATTTATCAACGCCAAATCAGGATGGGTTTGCAGCACGCGGATGATCTCTTCAGCATTCTTTGAAGCGCAGGCATAATCTGCAATTAATTTTTCAATCAGTTTGAAATCATCGGGTTCGTCAACCGTAATGCGATAGCTAGAAGCGTCCGCCGAACGGATGAAGTGCTCAATCCGAAAACGGTCCGGATGGCTTTTCCAAATGTAAGGCGTTACGTGCTCAAGCTCATAGGGTTCTTTGGCTAAGTTCATCATTTCATTTAAAGCATCCCGATGAAAGACTTCGAAATCAAAGCCGCGGGGAAATGTGCGTTTCTGACAGTTCGTCACATAGCTTCGTGAAAGATCTTTCAGCTGCAAAAAGCGATCGACCCCGGCGCGTACCACATGTCCATCAATCAAAGGGCAGTCCGACGTCACTCGCACAATTACATCTAGACCGTATTTTTCTGCCAATCCTGCGTAGCGAGACAAGACGTTGTCTTCGCTACCGCGAAATAAGCCAATCTGCCTTTTTCGACAAAAGGCTTCCACCACATCGTCGGTCGCATTGATGGTCGTCGCGATATAGACCGGAAGAGCGGACCATTGCAGGCGATCTACGTGATAATCAAGTAGGCTTTGGCCGGCGACGGATTTCAGAATCTTTGCCGGGAGCCGTGTGCTGGTCATCCTAGCTTGCGAAACAATTCCGATCTTCATCGAATGTAAACCCAGCTTTTGAAAAGGGACTTTAGAATGCGCCAGTTGCCCTTGATCACGCTGCCAAAGCGTGGCTCATCTTCGCGCGGGTAGATCGGGATTGGCACCTGTTTGGTTTTCACCTTTTTCTTCAGATACCTTTGCATCAACTCGGTACCTGTCGAGCCAAAGGAATCAAAAAAACCGATCTCGGGAAAATAGGACAAATCGTAACCCTTCATTCCGCACAAAGGATCCGAGATGCCGTAAGCAAGCCTTGTATAGAGAGCAAAAAAGCTTTCCGAGAATCTTTGTTTCTGCGGGCGCACACCGACCACCATGCCGTAGCCTTCATCGAAGGCCGTGCGATAGGTGGAAATCAATTCGGCCGGATGCTGGCCATCAGCATCGAAGGTGATCACGTGGGTGAGTCCTAGCTCTAAGGCCTTGCGAAAACCCGAATTTAAAGCCTTATCATATCCACCATTGATCGTGTGATTGACAACCGTTGCGCCAGCTTCCGCTGCGCGTGATGCTGTCCGATCCTTCGAGCAATCATTCACCACGATTGGTATTCCGTGCGCGACCAAGGCTTGCACAGTCTTATGAATGGTCTTTTCTTCGTTATAAGCCGGAATGACAAAGCCAAGCTTCATGATTCGACGTCCGATCGGCGAAGGTAATCGCCATGCGGAATGCTACGATTGATTTTTTTTCCAATCAATTGATCCATTTCAAATGGGCGATAGCAGTCCTTGGGTGCGGGGCGCAGAACTTCAAGATCCGAATTTTTCAGTACGGTTCCCGCAGCTAATTCACGAGTTGTACGAACCGAACGTCTTTGCAAAACGACGGTTTCTTTTTCGTTCTCTTCAACAACCTTGATCCCATCACCCAAAGCATTTTCGAGTTCGCGGGTGCGCTCGACCATATCGCGCCAAGATTGGGGATTCATGGCAAATTTGTGATCAGGTCCGTTGCGATCATTATTATCGGTGAAATGCTTTTCCACGACCCGAGCACCCAAGGTAACCGCACCCAAAACGGTGGTATGTCCAGGGGTGTGATCGCTAAGGCCTAAAATCATTTCGGGATATTTTTGACGGAAAGTTTTCAGCACGTTCAAATTGATGTACTTAAAGTTTTCAAGACTTGCAGTGTAATTGGTATTACACTGCATCAGCACGATGTCGGATGTGTTTTTCAAAATGGCTTTGACCGCGACATCGACTTCCTCTTGGTTCGAAGCCCCGCAGGCCAGGAGCATGGGCTTTCCTTTTTTACACATATGCTCAATGATTTGCGTCCAGGTGATGTCACCTGAGCCCACCTTATAAGCTGGCACGTAAGAATCGACCAGATCAACCAGATCAAAACTATAAGGGCTGGTAAAGAAGGTGATGCCGGCCTTATCGCAGGTTTCTTTTAGAATTGCCGTCCAGTCAGGATTCAAGCTTGCGTCTTTATATACTTCGAAGACGCTTTTGTTCCATGAGGCCTGATGAGATCTATTTTGCGGAAGATTTTTAAAGCCATAATCGCTAACGATGGTGTTAGCTTTGAAATGTTGAAACTTGGCAGCGTGCGCGCCACTTTCCTTTGCTAGATAAATCAAATCTTTAGCTCGTTGTAGATCCCCATCATGATTGGCGGCGACATCGGCAATAAAGTATGTAGGATGCTGAAGGCCGATTTTGTAGCCTTCGATCGTGATCTCGGTAGCGGGTGTCTTCATGGATTTTCCTTTTTCAAAAATTCAATTTGCTGGGAAATGCTTCCAATTTCAAAGTTATAAGTATCGATGAACCGCTGGCTGTTCATCGACATATTGAAAGGCCGAGGGGCGCGACTGGCAACCGATGTGCTAGTCTTAAGTTCGTAAAGATCTTGGATGTTCAATGCAAAAGCTTTCGCTAAGGCTAAGGCGAAGTCCGCTTTACTGATCGGGGTGCTGGAACCTAAATTGTAACTGCCCGCGATGGGCGTTTGCAGGATCTGGCGGATGGCTTGTTCGATAACCGACCAATGAACTGGTGTGAAAATCATGTCGGTAAAAAGGCTGATCTTTTGTTTTTGTCGCCAGCTTTTTAGAATCCAATCCGAAAAGCTTGGTTTTTCTGAAACTGATTTGCCAAAAAAATTGGTGCGCAAGCTGATATGTCGTTTCGGGTCTAAGGCCCACTCGCCCATCAGTTTTGACATGGCATAGACGTTTCGAATCGTGATGTCATCTTCCGTTTTGATATGGGGGCCATCATATATATGGTCCGTCGAAATTTGAATGGCTTGTCCCGGTTGCGTTTGAAAATATCGATTTAGGTTTTGCGGGATCAGTGCATTGGCCAGATAAGCTTCTTGCGGTTCCGTTTGACAAAGGTCCACGTTGGTCAGTGCAATCAGGTTGATAACAAAATCAGGTTGAATGCGATCTAAATGTTCGTGCAAAGATTTGGCATCGCGTGGATCGAAAACAAGGTCGCCCTGCGTACGGCCTTGCGACCACACCTGAAGCTTTGAATCTTCTTTTAGTCGGGGAAGCAGCCAGCTTCCTAAAAGCCCAGAGGCTCCGAGGACGACAATCTTCGTTGCCATTTACGCCTTAAACTGTGGATCAACGTGTTGAACAATCTGTTGGCGAAGCTCGTCGACACTGAGCCATTCAGTATTCGAACCAGAATTGTACTTGAAGCCAACCGGCACGCGCGTGGCTTTGAAATGAGTCATCCATTCAGCTTCGCGCTTGAAGCTTCCGACCGGTAAGATCACATAATAGCGACCGCAGTCGACGGTATTTAAAGAATCCGTTTCGGTGATCATTTCTTCGTGGATTTTTTCGCCGGGGCGAATACCGACAATTTCAGTGCGGCAATTCGGAGCTACGGCTTTCGCTACATCTAAAATTTTGTAAGATGGAATTTTTGGCACGTACAATTCACCACCCCAAGAGTTTTCCAGAGCGTACAAGACCATCTCGACCCCTTGCTCGAGGGTGATATTGAAACGAGTCATTTCGGGATGTGTGATCGGAATCATGCCGGAATTTCTTTTCGCCAAGAAAAACGGAACTACAGAGCCACGTGAGCCCAAAACATTCCCGTAACGAACCACGGAAAAACTAAGATTGCGTGCGCCTTTCATATTGTTGGCGGCGATAAACAGTTTATCGGAACAAAGCTTCGTTGCGCCGTATAGATTGATCGGAGCTGCAGCTTTGTCGGTTGAAAGGGCGACAACTTTTTGAATGCCACAATCCAAAGCGGCGTTGACGACATTTTCGGCACCGAGAACGTTCGTCTTGATCGCTTCCATTGGATTGTATTCGGCCACCGGGACCTGTTTTAAGGCTGCCGCATGCACGATCATGTCAATGCCTTCACAAGCGCGTTTTAGACGTTCTTCGTCACGAATATCACCGATGAAGAATCGAACCTGTGGATATTTATCGTTGGGATAGAGCTGAGCCATTTCAAATTGCTTAAGCTCATCGCGTGAATAGATGACCAGGCGTTTGATATCTGGAAACTTTTGCAATGCCATTTCGATAAACTTTTTACCGAACGAACCTGTGCCACCGGTAACCAGAATTTTCTTACCATTCAACATACAATCCTCGAATCCAAAAGGCCCGATTGTATACAAGCCACCGGACAATGCATTAATTAACACGATAGGTTAGGCGGCCCAGGATAATTTTCTGAAGAAAATTACGCCTTTGGTAAAATCTGAATGGACGTCGAAAGAGCCATGGGCTTGGCTTTGCAGCGCGATAGGAAGGATAGCTTTGTAAGCGCATCGTCCACCTGGGCAGTCGAGAAGGCTTTTTGTGAAGGCACCAGGCGGCCTTTTACGGCTTTCTTCAGCAACGTGCGCAGCGAGAAAATCCCAAGATACAACCCGTGAAACGCGTGTTGCAGCCAGGTTTTTTGCGGCTTTTGCCACTGACGGATGACCTCGGCAATGCGGTGGTAGGCTTGACCATCAACCCGGAAGTAAAGCTCCTCGTCAATTTCCTGCAGGCTTTTCAGAATGTGATCCGGGCGCTTGTACTTTCCGGATACAATTTGATCGATTAGGCTTAAGGCGTCTTCCGCCGAGGAGGCATAGGCCGTGATTTTAGCGATATTCTCGTTCGGCCTGATATCTTTGAATTTTTCCAAGCTGATGGCCGGCTTTTGTGCAAAACCGGCCTCGATGGCTGTCGAACATTCATAATGAATTAAGGCCTGGCTGCGGAAAATCCAAGGAGCCACTGTGTCGCTGGAGTCGACCTTGATGTTTGCCAGCCCTCGAAAGAAGTCTTCGTAAATTTTAAGATCTTCAAAAGGATGAGGCCGCAGAACAAAATCCAATTCCGGACGAGATTCGGCTAAAAATCGAGTCAAAGATAAATAGGCTTGTAATACCAGATCCAGATTCGAAAACAGTGTCTGTACGAAATCAGCAGGGTAATTGAATTTTGCAATCAAGGTTGCCGATTCTTTGTCCCGAGTGGAAAATTTTGGGTTATTCAAAGAAAAACTGGTGTTAATCAGAATCATCGGCCGAGCCGGAGATCGACCGCTATCTAGATAGAAAGGCGCAAACGACGGATGGTAAAAATCCATTCTTGGCGTACCTAAACAGAGCAAGGCTTGTTCAGGGTAAAGGTCACGGCTTTTTAGGTCCCGCCACAAGGCTTTGCCCCAGACGAAGTAATGACTGATCTTTGCGCGAATATCGGGCTGGGAAATGATCGTTTTGGTGTAGGTCGTCTCGTTGGTGCCAGGTATTTTGGCGAAGATGCCGCCTTCGGTATCCAGCACACTGAAAGCAATCCCACTTCGAATCAGGTTTCGCACCATCGGAACATTCGTGATGCGCAAATAATTGAGCAGCACCAGGTCGGCATTTACGCGGAAGGCTTCGAATCGGGCTTGGCTCATCGAGCACAAGAAAACATCGTGATCAGCGCTCAGCTCCTGCGCTAAAAGGGTGCAGGATGCAAGGTCTCTCAAGGGATTGTCGACGACGATTAGAATTCGCTTTCTCATCACGCCTGGATACTGAGTGAAGTCGCGTAGGCGTGCAATTTGAATTACTTACGCATCGCGTCTTTCGGGAGTGTCAAGCTTCGCTTAGGATGGCCGTGACCAGGAGTCTTCTTGAAGCGTAAACAGAAAATTTTCCTTCTACTGTTCGATCTGGCAATCTTCGTCAGCGTCGTTTATCTGATGACCATTTTGCGTGGCGAAAGTGTTGAGGCGATGAAAGTCTTCACCGCATTTGGCCTGTGGTTTATCGGCGCAGTTGTCGTGATTCTGTTTTACATCTTTGGTGCTTATGATGTGGATCATATGACATCGCTGCGACGGATGCAGGCGCGCTCGCTGATCGCGCTGACGGTTGGCGTGGTGGTTGTCGTTGCGGTCAACTATCTGGTGGCCAAAGATCGTACCGGGATCTTCGGTCGAGGAATTTTGGTTGGGTCTTTCGCTCTTTTCGGAGCGATTTCTTGTTCCTATCGTGCGGTGATCGTTTCGATTGTGCATCGATCCTTTCGCCGCGCCAAGTGGCTTTTCGTGTGCTCGGGGACTTTGTTTGAGCAGATTCTGCGTGATCTGAAAGACAATCGATTCGAAGGACAAACAGCTTTCTTGATAGACCAAACGGGCAGTCGCCATCCCGACATCATCGGTGACTGGACTCAGTTGGATGGGACATTGCGGGACTCATGGTCAACGATCGTGGTCGCAGTTGAAGAGTCGGCACCATCGGTATTGCTTGAGCGTCTGATGTATGCACGATTTCACCATGTGAAGATCCGCGATTTGATTCAGTTCTACGAAGATATTTGGCATAAAGTTCCTTTGTATTACCTAGGATCACGATGGTTTCTATTTACCGAAGGTTTTCATCTTTTGGGAAATCCAGTTCGTCTTCGCCTGAAGCGGCTGATGGATGTTTTGGTCTCGGCAGGGCTTCTGCTTTTGACTTGGCCTTTGATGCTGATCACGTGGCTTCTGGTACGTCTAGATTCGCCGGGGCCGGCGATTTACAAGCAGGTGCGTACAGGCAAAGACGGTCAGGATTTCGTGATTTATAAATTTCGCTCGATGCGTGTCGATGCCGAAAAACAGGGTGCGCAGTGGGCCGCCCATAATGATAGTCGCGTCACCCGGATGGGTAACTTTATTCGGAAAACCCGTATCGATGAGCTGCCACAGCTATTTAATATTTTAAATGGCTCGATGAGCTTTGTCGGGCCCCGACCCGAACGTCCCGAATTCAATGTGGGCCTTAGTGGTCAATTGCCTTTCTATAATATGAGACACCTTGTACATCCGGGGTTAACGGGTTGGGCGCAAATTCTTTATCCATATGGCGCCAGTGTCGAAGATGCGAAGCAAAAGCTTCAGTATGATTTGTACTATATCAAAAACTATTCTTTGTGGATGGACATCTCGGTCATTCTAAAGACGGTTCAAGTCGTTCTGTTCGGCCGAGGAAGGTAAACCTGCGATGCGCGTTCTGCAGTTTGGTCGCTTCGATTTCAAAGAGCATAAAGGTGGCGTGCAGTTTTATGCGGACTCGTTGACCCACGAACTGCGCAAAGAAATTGAAGTCGATCTTTTGGTGTCGGCGATAAAGCCGAAAACCCGATTCGAAAAAGCTGCGAGGGGTTGGATGGTTGCCGTGGCATCTTGGGGCGTCTGGTTTTCGGTGCCCTTTTCTCCGACCTTGCCGTTTTGGGCTTTATGGCTTTGTTGGACGCGCAAATATGATTTGATCCATCTGAATTTTCCGGATCCTTTGGCAATGCTTGCGGCTTTTTTTTTACCGCGGAAAATTCCGGTAGTGGTGACCTGGCATTCGGATGTCATCCGTCAGAAGATTTTTCTACCTTTCTACCTGCCGGTTTTGAAATTGTTCATGAAACGTGTGGCGCGGGTGATTGTAGCGACCCCTTATCATCTGCCTTCGTGTCCGCAGCTACAGATGCAAGACCAAATCGAGAAGAAGATCGAAGTGATTCCGTTTGGTATCGACCCCAAGCTTTGGCAAATCGATGATGAAATCAAGAAACGGGCCGAGCAAGTTCGGCAACAATATGTGGGCCGTTTTTTGCTGTTCTCGTTTGGTCGGCATGTACCTTACAAGGGATTTATTTACCTTCTGGAGGCGATGAAGGACTTGCCACAAGCAGTTTTGCTTTTAGGCGGAGAAGGTCCTTTGACTCATGAATTTCAAAAGTTTATCGAAGATAATAAATTGCAATCACGGGTAAGTCTGATTGGTTTACTATCGATGTCACAGCTGAAAATGTATCTAAAAGCGTGCGATCTGTTTTGCTTTCCGTCGATCGATCGTACCGAAGCCTTTGGCTACACACAAGTTGAAGCAATGTTGTGCGGAAAGCCCGTTCTGTCGACAAATCTCGGGAATGGTGTAAACTACGTGAATTTGGATCAAGTGACGGGCAGGGTCGTCGAACCTTTAAGCCCGCAGCAACTTAAAGAAGCCATTCTGTCTTTGCAGCAACAGCCCGCTCAATTGCAAAAGTACGCCGACGCCGCCCATCAGCGAGCGATGAAAGAATTCAATGTTTTGGTGATGGGGGCTCGGACGCTTCAGTTTTTTCGCGATTTGGTCGCGGCAAAGAAGCGATAGCACCCGCAAACTTATCAACATTGGTCGGTGTCAGATCATAAAGCTCGGTGGCAAAACTATCTTGCCAAACCTGCGCTAAGAACTCGATCCATTTGGCATGCGAAGTGTCGGCATCGGCATTCGGTCGCAGCCACTTTTCCATCACCGTGGCAAACTGCGTCCACGACTGAAAATGCTCGGCAAAACCGATATTGGTATAAAAGGCGTTACCAAATGTAAATACGGGCAGTCCCTTGGTAATGGCTTCGGCTCCAACCTTCGAGTTGATAGTGACGACACCATAACATTGATCCAAAATGTCGTAACTATTGACCTGCGGGTGCAAAAGGCGAAACTGGGGATGTTTCAGTAAGGCCTCCAGTTTCCCTTGTGCCAAGCAACCAATCGAAGCGGGATGCTCTTTCGCCAGCAGCACTGTGCCGTCCGGTAAATGCGGCAGGATTTTTTCAATCAACGACAGCTGATCCAGCCAATCGGGCGTGCGGATGGTCAGTGAGAAATCCAATTGCACGTGAAACGGAAAATAAATGTATTTCTGTCCTGAAGGCAATTGGTCTAGGGATGTGTAGGCTCCCGTATTTCTATAGCGATTGATCAGCATCGACATGTAACGGCGGCTGTGATTCCAGAAAAATTCGAATTCTTGCTTTTGGCCGCGGACATATTTTTGATAATTCTTTTTCAGGATCTTTTTCAGGTTTGTGCTATTGAAAACTTTTGCCAGCCCCATGTCTTTGTAATGGTGGCTGTCTTTGGCGGCGGCGACCACCAGCTTAGTGGTTGCGGCTTTAGCTAGATAGTCTTTAACTGCTTGGCGTGAATCGTCAGTGGGTGAGATGCGCGGGATATGTAAGTTCAGATCATTCAAAAGAAAGTGAATGCGTCCCTTAAAGAAAGAAGGCTCGGTGAAATAATGCTTCCAGCCTCTTTTCCTGGCGACAAAGTAGAGAGCTAACGGACTCATGAAACCGGCAAGCTCTTGTACGACCTGCTTTTCACTCGACGGGAAGTCTTTCTCGATCTGTTCGAAGATCTGTTCGCAGCTGTGAATGCGCTGTTGAAATTTGCGAAAAACCTGAGCGGGATCCGAGACTCCAAAGGTTAATTTTTCGTGCAAGATCAATTTTTCTAAAGAGGCAATGCCATAGTCTTTTTCGGCTTGTGGAATCCATGCCGCCAAATCTTGATGAGGCACCGGAACTTGATAGGGGTCGTAAACGGGAAAACCGCTGTCTTTGATCAACTGATTGCCAGGTTGGAAAAAAGAAACGAAGACGATCTGCAATTTGGAGCTTTTTTGCAGAGCTTGCGCGGTCTCGAGGTAAAAGTTAACTTCGCGCTCGGCCAGGGGTGTCAGAATTAAAGTTTTCATTGTGATTCAAGTTAAAAAGAACCAGAAACTTTGGCAATATCAAATATTTCTCAGCCAATATTGCTTGTAGGGTCTATGAATCGTCTTCGTTGGATTTTCATGCTGTTCGTGATTTCCGTTCTGGTGTCACAGTCCTTGATGGATCTGTTTTCTACGCTTTTGTGTGGGCAATGGATCTGGATGGTGTGGAATCGTCGAAAAGCGGAAACTCCGAAGCCGGCGCTGCTGCACCCATTTGGACTCGAGAAGGTCTGGATTGCCTGGCTAGTGGTCGCTATCGTGGGATTTTTGTTAAATCCCATGGATTTGCCTTATGCTTTGTCGCGCGTGATCGAATACAAATGGATTCTGATTCTTTACGTCTTGATCGAAGCGCTTGAGCTCTTAAAGCCGAATCGACAGATTTTGAATTTCATTTTGGGCTTTTTGTGTGTGATTTCAGCGACAAATATTTTTCTTTTTCTAGCGGATTGGCCGATTTTTGATTCGCTTCGCTATGGAGTCGGTGAAAATGGTTTTTTGCGGGCAGGTGGTTTCTTTGCCGATCCAATGACCTTTGCGCACTCTTACGTTCTGTTTTTCTGCTTTTTATTGGGCGTTTTCTTGCTGGATCAAGCGCGTTGGACATCCCGCCAGCGGCTGATGGCTTTCGTTGTCATTGGGCTCAGTGCGGCGGGTTTGTATTGGACCTACACGCGCGGCGTATGGATTGGGCTGACTTGCGCGATGGTAATTTGCTTTTTTATTTGGCGTCCGTGGGTGGCGATCGTGTTTTCAGTTTTGGTCTGTTGCTGCGGACTTTTGCTCTATCAGTCGAATAAGGACTTTGGCACCCGTATGGATCAAACGATCAGCGAATACCAGGGTTATAGCGAACGAAAAGTGCTGTGGAACACACATTGGCAGATTTTTAAAGATCATCCTTTTTTTGGCGCTGGCTACGGACAAAACACGAAGATGCTGCCACAGTATTTTATTAAAATGGGAGCGCCCGAGGGCATCATCGTCAGCCATGCCCACAATCAATATCTGCATCTTGCAGCAGGAACAGGGATTTTGGGTCTTGGGATCTACCTTCTGGTTTGGGGATTTTTCTTTTATTTGCTGATTCGGCTTTGGCGTCATCCTGGGATCGAAACTTGGGATCGTGGCGTCACGCTTGGTTTTTTGATGGCCCAAGTCGCCTTCTGCGTGGGAAGTTTGACCGAAGCGAATTTTGAACATTCGAAAGTTCGTTTTGTCGTGATGCTGATTTGGGCATATGTGATTTTTCTGGCTAGAAAGTACAACTGTCTCTCCGTGGGAAGGAAAGTATCGTGAAGATTTCAGTTTTTGGAACGGGCTATGTAGGACTGGTAACCGGCGTTTGTTTTGCCGAGATGGGAAATGATGTCATCTGTGTGGATGTTGATGCTAAGAAAGTCGCACAACTGAAAGATGGTCGTTCGCCAATTTATGAACCTGGTTTGGATGGTCTGATCACGAACAATCTGAAAGCTCAGCGTATTAATTTCACGACTGATTCGGTGAAGGCGATTGAGGAATCGGATCTGTTGTTCATCGCGGTTGGAACTCCGTCAGATGTTGATGGTTCTGCCGATTTGAAATACGTTTTGCAAGTGGCCGAAACCATTGGCACACACATGAATGGTTACAAAGTTGTAATCACGAAATCGACCGTTCCGGTTGGTACTGGTCATAGGGTTCGCAAGGCGATCGACGAAGCCATCAAGAAACGTGGCAGCCTGGCAACCTTTGATATCGTTTCAAATCCAGAATTCTTGCGTGAAGGTGCTGCAATTGAAGATTGCTTGAAGCCCTCACGCGTCGTTGTGGGATGTGAATCGAACAAAGCTGCAGAGCTGATGAGTCGCTTGTATGAGCCGTTCTTGAAAAACGGCAATCCCTTGCTTGTGATGGATATTCTGTCCTCGGAAATGACCAAGTACGCGGCAAATGCGTTGCTCGCGACAAAAATTTCTTTGATGAATGAATTTTCACGCGTTTGTGAAAAAGTGGGCGCTGACATTGAGAATGTTCGTCGCGGAATTGGCAGTGACTTCCGTATCGGTCCGCATTTCATTTTTGCCGGCGTGGGTTACGGCGGTTCATGCTTTCCGAAAGATGTAAAAGCATTGATCAAAGCGGGTCGTGATAATGACGAGCATTTGGATATTTTGGAAGCAGTCGAAAAGACGAATCAGATGCAGCGAGAAAATTTTTTGGATTTAATCAAACGTAAAACTCCATCGGGATTGCGCAATCAAAAAGTGGCCGTCTGGGGGGTCGCTTTCAAGCCGGGAACGGATGATATTCGCGAAGCTCCATCTTTGGATTTGATCCAAGGCATGCTGGATGCCGGGGCGACTGTCACCGCATTTGACCCAGTTGCCGAGCCGCACGCCAAGGAACATTTCAAGGGTCAAAACGGCTTAAGCTTTGTGGCTGATCAGTATGAAGCCCTGAAGGATGCGGCTTGCTTGGTGATCGTCACGGAGTGGAAGTCTTTCAAAGAGCCAAATTTTGACAAAATGAAAAGCTTATTGAAAACACCAACCATCTTTGACGGACGAAATCTGTTCAGTCTGAAAGTGATGGAAGAGACCGGATATGATTACTGGTCGGTTGGTCGACCTTCGGTCCTGAAAGCCAAGGCGTGAACGCCGGCGATCAAATTCTTTCCGAAGCCTTTCGGCAGAATCCGATCCTGGGCGGATTGCTTGCAAGCATTTTCGATGGCGGTCGCATCATTTGCACGGGGCCGCAGGTCGAGATGCTTTTCAGTATGGTGCCCGAGCATGTGATCTTCGAAAAAATAGATCTGCAGAATCTACACACCGTCAGTGATTTCGGTGTGAAGGATTTAATCTTTGTTGAAAATGCCTCAGTCGATCTGTTGTGGAATCTTTCGCATAAGACTGGGGCCCAGATCGCCTTGATGACCGATTCCTTGAAAGAGCCATCGCTTGCGGACTTTACCTTTCCTGAAAAAGACCTGCGCTCGGCTTTATTCGATATTGGAAAGCTTTTGCAACAGTTGCAGTCTTTGAAAGGTCAAATTTCGATGGAAGGGAGCCGATTGAATCGCGCTCTCTTCTTAGACCGCGATGGTGTGTTGATTGAAGATACAGGTTATGTCAGGGATCCTTCCAACGTTCGCCTTTTACCCGGAGTACCTGAAGCTCTTCGTCGTGCGCGTGAGCTAGGATACTTTCTGATTGTGATTTCAAATCAATCCGGAATTGGTCGTGGCACGGTAAAATGGGCCGAGTATGAAAAGGTCACCCATCGAATGCAGGATCTTCTTGTTAAAGAGGGGATTTTCTTGGATCGAATTATGCGGGCACCTTTCTACGAAAGCAGCCAGTTTGCTTCGGGTCTTGTTCGTCGCAGTCTGCGAAAGCCCCGACCCGGAATGATTCATTCCGTGATCAATGAGTTTCGCGTGGATCTGGAAAATTCAATCTTTGTCGGTGATTCGGCCGTGGATCTAATGACGGCATCCTTGGCAGGGGTGGGTTCGGCTTATTTGATGCAATCGGAGAAGACGAAAGATGAGCTGCAGAAGTGGATCCAGTGGCCACTGCTAGGGCGAACGAAATGGGGTCAAAATATTCCTCAGATTCGAGAGCTGAGCGACGCTTTGCCGAAGCCGTCATAAGGGGCGAATGAAAGAGCGATCTATATTTTTCAATTCGTTTTGGGGCGTGTTTTCGCAGTTGATCCGAGGGGGGCTGGCCCTCGCATTGATCCCTTTCATCATCTCGCGCATCGGTCTTGAAAATTATGGATTGTTTTCGACTCTTCTTTTGCTGACCTTTTATCAAGGCATGTTGGCACTTTTGGATTTGGGTTACCCAGCCTATGTGCTAAATCAAATCGCCAGACAGTCGGGCGATGCGCTGCTGGATTCGGATAAAAAAAGACTCTCTTCGCTAATGACTTATATGTCGGTAATCAGCCTTCTTACATTTTTAGTAGGATGGGTTGGAAGTTCGATTTTATTGGATCTTCTGCATATCGATGCCGCCCGTATTGAAACCTATCGCCTTCCACTGCTTTTGATTTTACTTTCGAACTTCTTCGCGGCGCCGACCGCGGTCTGCGGTTTGATTTGGGTGGCCAAACACCGAAACGCGCAATTCAAGCAAATCGACACCTTGGGATATCTACTTTTCGTTTTGCTTTCTTTCGTTCTGCTGGCCATGAAAGCCGACTTTAACAATCTTGTGATGGCCTTCTTGATTTCACAAGTTGTGATGTTTGTGATTGTTTTGTATCGGACACGAAAAAGTTTTCAGTATTTGCCAGGCTTTGGTCGTTTGACTTTTGCACAGCTTCGCGGCGAGTGGTCTGAATGGAGCCCTTTCTTTTTCTCAAGGGTGAACGGCACGGCCCAACGTCAAAGCGACGTGACTTTGGTATCTTTGATTCTGGGGCCTACGGCAGTTGCAATCTATGATATCAGCGTAAAGGTTCCGGCTTTGATGAAAAGTCTTTTAGGTCGGGTCAGCGAGGTGATCATTCCGGTGGCCAGTTTGAAGCGGGCGCCTGAGCATAAAATCTATATTCGCGATCTTTCGGAAAGTCTCTGCAACATTTTGATGGCCTATATCATTGTTTTCTTAATCGCCTTTGGCCTGTTTTCACGTTCACTGGTGACCTACTGGTTGGGAAGCTCATATGAAAACCTGGCCCTGCCTTTGTTCTTGGCGGGATTTATCGTGTTGATTGCACCCTATGGGTCGGTGCTCGGTGCGGTGTTGGTGGCGCGAGGTGAGCGCAATCGGGATATGTCTTTGTGGCCGACGATCATTTCTGTCATCAGTATCGTGGCTTCATTGCCCGCGACCTGGTACTGGGGTGTGACGGCAACAATCCTCACGACTGTATTTCAGTTCTTCTTTGTGGGGCTATTTTATATCGTTTGGGCCCGACGGGATTTTTCATTCCGTTTGATGTCGGGTTTGAAAAGCTGGCTTGTCTCTTTGGGGATTGCCGGGATTTTGCATTTTGCGGCTTATCACTACGTCAACGAGGCTCCGGATGCGAAAAGCTTTTTCTTCCGCCTCGGCGCACTGGAAGTGATGTGTCTGGCTTTGGTCAGTCTAGCGCTTCGCAAGGAAGTGAAAGCGACCATTGCAAAAATGCGAGTCAAAGCAAGCAAAGTCTAAGTCGAGACGTTTATTTTTTGGCAGAGTCAGGACAAAGCTCGGACATTCTTTCTTGCAAAAGTTTGGCAATCATCGAGTGGCCTACCGGTGAGAAGTGAATGTAATCAACGTAATCATCATGTTCTTTGACTTGTTCAAAGAAAGAAATATTCGTAATACCTTGATCATTTAGGAGGGCCTGGACATCCAGCAAGGATTTGGCTTCGGACCATTGATGAAATCGATTGAAATGGCGCGAAGGCAAAAACACCGCCGAGAAATGAGTTCCATGCGCATCCAATATTTCTTTATAGGATTGCAAAGCTGCCGCCAGGTCGGACTTGGTTTCTGAATCCAATCCTTCCATTAAGCCGGTTGTGTAATAAAGATTGTGCTCACTTTGGATCGAGTTCTCTTTCAGGATATTGCCTTCGAAAGTAAAGCGCTGCCCCAGGCGTTTGAAAAACCCCAAGAACAGCATGTCCTGCAAAGGCATCGTCGAAGCTGAGCTGAGATTTTTGGCCTCTTGTTTTTCGCTCAGTCTTGTCTGAAGCTCGGCCTGACTGATCAGATCATTGCGATTGGGGAACCAGATCAAACACTGGATTTTAGGATATTTTTTGATGAGCTCTTTCAGATTCGTAAAGTAAGTGTAGATCTCAGATCCACTGCGGCCGGCATTGAAAAAATAAGTAGGGACGGAAGACGCGGACGATATGCGGCTGAGCTCGTTTGAAAAACGGTCTCCTCTTTTGACGCCGTCCCCGGCGACCACTGAAGAGCCGATCAGGACGATCACCTTTTGATATGTCGAAATTGTTTCGGGTGATTCGGTTTCGTATGGGAAAAGTTCATCTGGTGGAGCAATCGCATTTTGGCTCTGGGGTGTTAGATGCAAGTCCCAGGTGCTAAAGCCATCCATGCTTTTCTGAGTGATATAGTGCCGTTCTTTCAGAGCCTCGAAAGTCAGATTCAGAGGAATGTTCACGACCATCAGGCAGAGGAGGATTCCGGCAACAATTTTGTAAAAGCCCTTCAAGTTCATCATATTAAAACTGGAAATAGATAAAAGGTTGAAAATGTTGTTCGGCGAGAATGATTGATCCCACGATCAACACATAGAAGAAAATCAGCTGCCACCAAGGTCTTGTCGAGAAATTTTCAATCCAGCGGAACTTCGATCCGCGTGCGCCAAAGTATTGGGTCACAGCACAAATCAGTAGGACCAAAACGCATTCCCAAGGGATAACGGACTTGGGAGCTTGAAGTGGTAACAGGAAAACTCTGCTTAAGAAAGCATGAGCATCATGTAGATTCGGCGCGCGGAAGTAAACCCAAGCTAAAACAACGATATGAAAGGTAAGGAACCAACCTAGAATATTAGCGCTCTTCGCGGGAACTTGAATGCGATCTTTGATCAAATGGCTGGCGGAAATGAAAATACCATGGATAAAACCCCAGACAATAAAAGTCATGTTCGCACCATGCCACAGGCCGCCCAAAACCATGGTTAGCATGATGTTTCGATGCTTTTTCAGATTGCCATCTCGGTTGCCCCCGAGCGGAATATACAGGTAATCGCGTAACCAAGTCGAAAGCGAGATATGCCATCGATTCCAAAAGTCCTGCAGATTTCGGGCGACGTAAGGATAATTGAAATTCTCGGGTAGATGAATTCCGCAAGCTTGCGAAAGCCCGATGGCCATATCTGAATAGGCCGAAAAATCGAGATAGATCTGAAAAGCGTAAGCGTAAGCTGCCAGCAAGCAATCCAAGGCGCTGTATTTATCCGGCGATTCGAAAACGAGATCGGCAAAATGCAAAGCCAAGATATCCGCCAGAAAAACTTTCTTTAAAACCCCGACCCCAAAACGAATCATCCCCAGATGGAATTCCTTTTCACTGATGTTCAAATCCGTACGGATTTGCTGGAAGAAAGTTTTGGGCCGAATGATCGGGCCGGCCACCAAGTGCGGAAAGAAAGAGATAAAAATGGCGTAATCCAGAAAACTTCGGGTGGCTTTCAGTTTTCCGCGATAAACATCAATCACGTAGCTAAGACTTTCGAAAGTATAAAAAGAAATTCCGACGGGCAGAATGATTCTGAAGATCGGGCTTGGAGAGCTCACCCCAAAGCTCGTTAAGAGCTCATGAAATCCATCCAAGAAAAAATTAAAGTACTTAAAGAATCCCAAAACACTGAGATTTAAAACCACACTGGCGATCAGAAGCCTTTTTTTTCGCGCCTGATCCGCACAGTCTTCGATCCATTTGCCTAAATAATAATCGGCACCAGTCGAGAAGATGATCAATCCTAAAAAGCGCCAGTCCCAATAGGAATAAAAAATGTAAGAGGCGCCAAGCAACACCAACAGACGAGCCTGCGTACGGTTGTGCAACAACAAAAACAGGCTATAGAAAATTAGGAAAAATCCCAAAAACTGGGTGGTTTGAAATAGCATCCGATCAGGATCCTAGGCGAAGTTCGTTCGTCTTACTTGAGGAAATGCGTCTTCCAAATCGCCTGCAGATTTGTGAGCATTTTCTCCAAGTTTCGCAATGGAAGCGAAGTCGGGCCATCACACAAAGCCTTTTCAGGATTCGGATGCGTTTCCAAGAAAATACCATCCACACCAACAGCCATCGCGGCCCGAGCCAGAGGCCAGACCATCTCCCCACGGCCGCCCGAGCTTTCGCCCGTCGCACCTGGAAGCTGAGTCGAGTGAGTGCAATCCATAATCACCGGAAAGCCCAGGCTTCGCATGTCCACAAGACCCGTCATATCGTTAATCAAACGATTGTAACCGAAAGTCGTTCCGCGCTCGCAAAGAAGAACATTCTTATTGCCCGCATTCACCGCTTTTTGCGCGATCGCCTTCATATCCCAAGGCGCTAGGAACTGACCTTTTTTGATATGGATGACTTTTCCAGTTTTTGCCGTTTCGACCAAAAGATCGGTCTGACGAGATAAGAAAGCAGGGATCTGAATCACATCTGCCACTTTGGCTGTGTCTGCAACCTGAATTGTTTCGTGCACATCGGTGAGAAGTGGAACATCCAATTCAGCTTTGATGCGTTCAAGGCTTTTCAAAGCACTGTTTGCGCCCGGTCCACGGAAAGAACCCGCGCTTTGACGGTTGGCCTTATCGAAAGAGCATTTCAAAATCCACGGAATACCCAAAGCTTGGGTCACGCGTTTGATTTCTTTTCCTGTTTCGAAAACCATGCCTTCATCTTCGATGATGTCAGGGCCTGCAAATAGAACCCATTGCTTGGCATTTCCCCAGGTGATTTCGCCCGAGGAAGTTTTCATCTTCACCAGATTTGGCAGAGCCGAAAAGCCTGTCATCTTTATTTCACCGCTTTCAAGACTTGGTCGATAATGTAAGTTTGAGTCTTATCGTCCATGTCAGGGTACATTGGCAAGCTGATCACGTGCTCGGCCGCCCAGCGTGCATGCTGCAAGTCGCCGACGCATTTATTGGCATTTTGTTTGTACCAAGGTTGATCTGGCATAATGCGTGGATAGTGGATGCTGGTCGGAACACCGGCATCTTGCAGTTTCTTTTGGAAAGTTGCACGATCGCCAACTGTCACGGTGTACTGAGCCCAAACGCTTTGATGTCCTTCAGCGACCACCGGGCAGGCAAAATCTTGAACCTTGATCGATGCAAAAGCCTCGTTGAAGCGGCGAGCGATTTTTTCGCGCTGTTCGATTTCCCAAGGGTAGCGCTGCAATTTGGCCAATAGAATTGCGCACTGAATGCTATCCAAACGCGCGTTCATTCCCAGGCGTGTGTGATAGTAACGGCTTTCAGAGCCATGCTCGCGGATTTCCTTCATGACGACGGCAAGTTTTTCGTCATTGGTGAACATCGCACCCGCGTCGCCATAAGCGCCCAAAGGTTTCGCAGGGAAGAAGCTCGTGCCGGATGCAATCGTCAGACTGCAGCTGCGCTTGCCTTTGAAAGTCGCGCCGAAACTTTGCGCGGCATCTTCGATGATGTGCAGGCCGTGCTTTTTGGCGATCGCCTGCAAGGCGTCCATATCCGGAAGTTGTCCGTACAAAGAAACAGGCATGATCGCCTTCGTTTTCGACGTGATCGCTTTTTCAACTTGGACAGGATCCAAATTGAAAGTTTTTGGATCGATATCCACGTACACCGGAGTCGCACCCGCCAGAACGATGGTCTCAGCCGTCGCGATAAAGGAAAAGGCCGTGGTGATCACTTCATCACCGGCACCGATTCCCAATGCCATCAAAGGGATGAGCAAAGCATCAGTTCCATTCGAGCATGCCAAGGCGGCCTTCGCGCCCGTGAACTCGACAAGTTTTTTTTCAAGTTCCGCGACTTCGGGGCCATTGATGTAAGCGCCGTGCTCGAGCACTTTGTGAATGCGGGCATCAATATCTGACTTCAAGGCTTTGTACTGGGACTTCAGATCGATGAATGGAACTTGCTGTGTTGACATTGGGATTCCTCCATAAGGCTTCCATGACTGGATATCGTAATTGAGGCCCCAGTATCGCTCTCAAAACCCCAAAAAGTCCACAGGCTTAAAAGTCACGCGACCAGCCAAGGCTTCTGTGGCTCAAAGGCGACAATTTCATTTTCAGATGACACAGGGACGGGTCTCATGTTTTAAATAATCCACACTTTTTTAAGAGGAGAAATCCGTGATTCCAGTGATTCTAAGTGGCGGCAGTGGGACCCGTTTGTGGCCCGTTTCTCGGGAAAAATATCCGAAACAGTTCTGTGAACTTTTTGATGAAACACTGCAAACCGCCACACTGAAGCGTTTGGCGCGATTTGGCGAACCTTGGATCGTGACCTCAACCACTTTACGCGATTTCACCGAGAAAAAAGCCAAAGAAGCGGGCTTTCAAAAACTTCGAACCGTTTACGAACCCGTCGGCAAAAACACCGCTCCCGCCATTGCGCTGTTATGCAAAATTCTCGAGCTTGAGGGGCGTGCGCAGGAAGTGGTGGGCGTTTTTCCGGCCGATCACTTGATCCAAAAAGAAGAGGTCTTCTCGGCCGCTCTGGACTTGGCTGAAACATCAGCTCGGGAGAATAAGGTCGTCACCCTAGGCCTTAAGCCCACCGAACCGGCCACAGGCTACGGTTACATCCAAACCGAAAAACAGCCTTACAATTACAAAAAACAGGTCAGCTCGTACGCCGTCTTGAAGTTCCATGAAAAACCAAGCCTTTCTGTCGCGAAAGAGTTCCTGCGCGATGGCTCTTATTATTGGAACGCCGGTATCTTTATTTTCCCGGTGAGCCTGATGATCGATCTGTTTGAAAAATATCAGCCGCAGATTTGGGATTCTTTGTCGGTGCTGAACAAAGATCTTTCAAACCTGAAAGAAGTCTACGCCAGCCTGCCGTCGATTTCGATCGATTACGCGATCATGGAAAAGCTGACCAAAGATGATCTGCTTTGCGTGCCTTGCAATCCCGGCTGGAGCGATGTCGGTTCTTGGGATGCCGTCGCCGAAGTTTATCAAAAGCTGGGTCGCTCGCGTGGCAATCCGATCGAGGTCGATTCGAAAAACAATTTCGTTTTGCCAAAACCCGATAAGCGTTACGCCTTTGTGGGTGTCGATGATGTCATCGTGGTCGATACCGACGATGCTTTGTTGGTCGCAAAAAAAGGCGAAACGCAAAATGTGAAGATGGTGGTGGATCGTTTGAAAAACGAAAGCCCAAAGCTCGCCAAAGAACACACCTTCGAAGAGCGTCCATGGGGGCGGTTTGAAATCCTGCGCGATAAAGAGCACTTCAAATCCAAAGTCATCCGGGTCGATGCCCATCAACAGATTTCCTATCAGTCTCACGCCAAACGCGAAGAGCATTGGGTGATCGTCAAAGGCAAGGGCGAGGTCATTTTGAACGAGCAGGTGATTCCTGTTCAGACCGGCAGTTATGTAAAAATTCCCATGGGAGCCAAGCACCGAATCCGCAACACCAGCGATCAGCCGATCGAATTTATCGAAGTTCAGCTCGGAAGCTATTTTGGTGAAGATGATATCGTCAGATATCAGGATGATTACAACAGATAAGCTCATGATCCCGGGGTGAAAACGCGGGGTCAAAAATGACTTGAGTCTCGGATATGATCCGACTAAAAACCTCAGCTCCTAAACTGGCTGGGGTTTTTTATGAAGCTTCGAATTCTTCTTCTTTGGCTCTCGACTGTTCTCTTTCAATCCTGCTTTCATCCGGTGTTTGCCGAAAGCAGTTCGTTCGATTGGAAAATCACCAAAACCGAATGGTCCCAGCAGGACGAGTCGGCTTTTCAAAACTTTGTTTCAAAAATTGGCTCGGCCATCGAAAGCCGCCAGTGCTCGACAGTCACCGAATGCCTTGGCAACACCGCCATCAATCCTTACCGCAAATCAGATCCGGTAGGGCTGAGCTACCGATCCGACTGCGCGGACTTTCCTTATTATCTTCGTGGCTATTTTGCTTGGAAAAATGGCCTGCCATTTGTGTTTGCCATCGAAATGAACGCGCGTCCCGTGGCCGGTAACAGCGGCAAAGATATTCGCTACACTCCGTTTGGAAATCTGGTGGCGGATCGCCTGTCCGTGGCCTCGAAAGCGAGCGGTCAGTTTATCGATGCTCGAGATATCTTCAACGAGCTGATCCCGAATATGACATCGTCGGCGAATTTTCGGACCCATTATCAGGATTCCAATACGGATTTTTATCCGGTGAAGATTTCGCGCGATTCGATTCGGGTCGGGACGACCTTGTACGATCCCAACGGACACGTGGTGATGATTTACAAAGTCACCGATGATGGGCGCGTGGCCTACATCGATGCGCACCCGGATAACACCGTCAGCATGGGAAGCTTCGGTAGCAAATTTGTGCGCTCGCACCCGGCGCAAGGGGCGGGATTTAAAAATTGGCGTCCGGTAAAGCTGATCGGCGCGACCCCGAACCAGGCTGGGGTTTATCTTGGCGGCCGCATTGTTTTAGCCGGCAATGAAGAACTTGCGGATTATTCAAAAGAGCAATACCTGGGAAACTCCAGCAATCCCCCAAGTGATGAAAAATGGAGCCAAGGCGCTTTTCAGCACAAGGGCCAAGAGCTTAGCTATTACGAGTACGTTCGTCAGATGCTGGCCATTGGCGAGCTGAAAACCGATCCGATTCGCGAGTTCCGTTTGCTGCTTCAGGATGTCTGCCGCTCTTTACAAAACCGCGTGAATGAAGTCGATGCCGCGATCCAAGCCGGGATTGATCGTAAAAATCATCCCGAGCGTTTACCTGAAAATATCTACGGAACCACCGGCGACTGGGAAAGCTATTCGACGCCAAGCCGGGATGTGCAGCTGAAAATGAGCTTTAAAGATTTGATGGATCAATCGGCCAACCTTTTAAAGCGTTGGAAAGCGAAAGATCCAAACCTGGTTTATCAAGGTGCAAACTTGGCGCAAGATCTGCTCAACGTTTATGAAAAAGAGGCCACCAGCTGCAAGATCACCTATCGCAATTCTCGGGCTCAGGATGTGACCGTCAATTTGGAAGAGATTCGCATGCGTCTTTTCAAGCTGTCCTTTGATCCCTATCATTGTGTCGAGCATCGTTGGGGTGCCATCACCGCGGCCGAGCTTTCATCTTGCCAAGAAGATCCGAACAAAAAGCTTTGGTACGAACGCGAACAGCGTTTGCGCAATCAAACCGTGCGATTGTATGAAGTGAAAACAAACTTCAGCCTGGATGATTTGCTCAAACCGCTTCCGGGAAATGGCGTCGACAGTCCGCCTGACGTCAATGTTCCGGCTTATCTCAGCTCGCAGATTTAATTTTCAAATAACATGCTTTCTGCTGAAAGCTTAAGGAGAGACTTGCTTATTTGCAGGTCTCTTGTCATTTCGACCCAAATCTTTTGCTCCCGACCTTGGTCACCTGCGACGATCAAAAAAAACGGGAGAAATAATGATTTTGAATCCAATGATTTGTTGGAAGCGCCTTGCTTCCAGTGCCAGTGTTTTACTTCTTCTTGCCTGTGCGCAAAATTCGGGTGGGGGTGACGGTGCGAGCTGTGCCATTTCACAAAATGTCAGCGTCGCCTTTCAACAAGTGAACGCGAAGATGGAATTGAAATCTGCCGGCCAACAATATCAATTGCTGGTCAAACTGACCGACATGGATCGCGATCTGATTGATTTAAAAAATTCTTTGAGCCAAGTGATGCAAAGTGCGGATCTTAAAATCAAAAAGCTGACTTCACAGACGGCCTTGGTTGAATTTCCGAATACAGTCGCGGCGAAAGATGTGGTCGAAAGATTCATTCAAGACGGAAAGATTTCTCAGCTTGAAGAAGACCAAAAGACCTTTGCCTTTGACGATGGCGAAGAGGCGATATCGGAAGCGACCGCACTGACTCCCTCATCGGCTTTGACCGCTCCGCAGACAACCGATCCCAACGCCCGCGAAGTGATCGTGGCCGTGATCGATACGGGCGTGGATTACACGCACAAGGATTTGAAAGATTTTATGTGGACCAATTCGGCCGAGATCGCCGGTAACGGTATCGATGACGATCACAATGGTTACGTCGACGACGTCAACGGATGGGATTTCGTCAATGAAGACAACCAGCCGATGGCCGATGACACCCGATCTTATCACGGCACGCATGTCGCGGGCATTATCAAGCAGGCCGCTTTGCAGGCAGGGTCGGCCGGAATTCGTCTGAAGATCATGCCGCTGAAGTATTTGGATTCGACTTCGACCGGAAGAACCAGCAACGCGATCCGCGCGATTGATTACGCCATCAAAAAAGGTGCGGTGATCATGAACAATAGCTGGGGATCTTTCGGTGCTTCCAGCGCGTTGAATGAAGCGATCGAGCGGGCCCGTCAGGCGCATATTCTATTTATGGCGGCCAGTGGGAACGGTGATGCCAATGGCAATGGTGTCAATATTGATCAGACTTCGTTTTATCCGGCTTCATTCCAGCACGAGAACATCATTTCGGTTGCGGCAACGACGAAGACGGGGAGCTTGGCCGCTTGGTCGAACTATGGCGGACGCAGCGTGGATTTGGCGGCGCCCGGCACCAGCATCTTGTCGACAAGAAACGGCAACGCGTACGCAAGTCTTACCGGAACTTCGATGGCGACCCCGTATGTCTCGGGCGTGGCGGCGATGCTCTGGGCCCAGCGTCCAGATCTGAGTGTGAATGAAATTCGCAAAATCATTTTTGGCAGCGTCAGCAGTGGTTCAAGTTTTTCAGGTAAAGTCATGACCGGAGGCGCGATCAATCCGACAACCGCTCGGCAAGTGGCCGCGAGCTATCAGCATGATCCGAATGACAATGGCACCATCTCGCAGTTCGCGAGCCAGTGCTATTGATGGAGAATGGAAAATAGAGAATGGAAAATAGAGAATGGAAAATAGAGAATTGAAAATGGGTTAGGGGTTGTCGATGACGTCTTCGACCCCGTCGCCGCTCGAGTCATTTGGCGGCGTCGAGGGGGCGGCTTCGACGATTTTTTTGATGACGGAATACAATGGTACGCCTTTTTGTGAAGAGCGACGGGCGGCCGCGGCCCATGAATTCGGTACGGTGTCATTGACGTTCCAGTCGTCTGCATTGATATCAGCATCCCCAATCGCCAGGGCCTGTGCGTCTTTCGCAAATGTCCAGGCGAAATCAGGATGCGTGCGGGTGTACCACTCGCCACCGATGATTTTATAGTTTTCATCCAGTTCCAGATCGTAAGTGTAGCGGACCGTCAGCGTGCGCGGCTTCACCTGAATGCGATGATTGGAAGTGGATTCATTTAAGTGAGTCACATCCATTGTCACGCCCACGATATAGCGGGTTCCCGGCGTGCGATATTTTTTAAATTTATCGATGGTGAATTTTTCGATCGGGATGATGGCCGCTTTGATATTGTCCGTTTGTTGGAAGGTCTGCGGATTGAAGTAGATGCCATCATAACTGATGACCGAGTAATTCCAAACTTGCGAATCGTAAGTCGCATCCATCACGAAGCTGCGATTGTTCAGACCCAGCTGATTGCTCAGCGTGAGATAGAATGTCGCCGGATTTAAATCGAAGCATTCAGGATCCGTGATACGACCGGTTTCATCGCGTGCGGGCAAGTGATTGCAACGAAGACCCAAGAAGCGTGTCGGGACGTCGGCTTTTCCCCAAAGCATCGAAATCAAAGCTTTCACGTCGCTTTGGTAGAAACGGATCGACCCGCCACTTTTTGTTTTCAACACAATCGAGCCATAAGGGATTTTCGCTTGCATGTGGGCCGCACCCGACCAGCCGTGACAGATCCCCATCCAGCTGGGAACGCTGCCTTCGGTGTCGATGTAGATCTGGCCGCGCTCCCAAGAATAATTGGTCATCGTCATATTATAGTCGCCCACCAGAAGATCGTATTTCTCGGCCGGCGAGAGAACGCTTGAAGGTGTTAAAGAAGTCGGATTCATCTGAAAGAAGGCATAGTTCGCCGTCCAATCGTTTGAATTTGGAAAACCTTCTTGCGAGTATCGGGTCGCGATCAAACCTTTGGCGATCGCCCAGTAGGAATCGGACCAAAGCATTTTGGGAAGGGCGTGACGAATCAAACCGCGTCGATCGAGATCTAAGATATCGTAATTGACCACACCGTTATCAACCAGGGCTGCCGGTTGCTCTTCGCCGGTGATCGCCGAGCGGGAGATGAACTCGGGCAAAGCGCGTCTCGCGATCTCTTCACGCAGTTGAGATTTGTTTTGAATCAATTTGTGATTCAAGTATTCGTCATTGATATAGCCACGGGGAATGATTTTGCCGTCACGAATCTCGGGCGGAATTTGTGACATCATTTTTTCGGGGTTGCGATGAAACTCAACAAGAAAAGAATTGATTCCTTTTTCATGTGCAGATGCAGAAAGCGCTGTTGCAAAAACTAAAATCAATGAAGCAATCTGAGTCACGTGTCCTCCTTGGCATTTCCTGTTCAATCGAACATTAAAATGATGTTTAGCAAGATGATGGCCGCGGTTTGCAGGGTCTTTATTGGTAATTGGCACAATTTTAAGGAAATTTGCTACGAATCTTCGGGGGAATAATTCCTCGTTGTGCATTTTCGCTGTGCTCGCTTTGGTCTAATTTTGTTGCCACCGAAATTTTGCTTACAAAAAAAGCATGGTCCGCGACTTGCTCAATTGCTCGCTTGAACCGAACACAGTAGCCACAAATGGCTCACGGATCACAACCATCATAAGGAGGACTCATGTTCAACAAATCTAACCTGAAGCTGAGCTTGGCAGTATTGCTCGCGTTGGGGCTTGGAGCCTGCACAGGCAGCTCTGGAAGCAACTCATCAAGCGATCAGCCAGCAGCTGGCGCTGCAACACCTGAATATGCTTCGGGCACAGCGGTTCGCAATTCGAAAGTAACGGGACCACTGACTTTCCGTGGCGCTGACGGCGAAGTCGTTTCTCGCGAAGTCGTTGTCGCGGATTTCAACAATGAAGTTTCTGAATTGGAAAGCATCACGTCTGTTGTTGAAACACGTGAAGGCTACTTGGAAATGTATGCTGGCAATACATTGGTTCGCGCTTTAAAAATGAGCGAAGGAGCCATGACTGTTGCTTACCAAACAACGGCATTCTCTCCAGAATCAATTCATTACATGATTGGTGTTTCAGATGCGACTCACCAAACTAGCACTTTGACTTTCGGTTTGAAAAACTGCGCAGCGACTGCAACCGTAGCTGCTGATCAAGGTCAAGGCCAAGGACAAGACCAAGATAAAGGCAAAGACGAAGGAAAAGATGAAGGAAAAGATGAAGGCAAAGACCAAGAAAAAGGCAAAGAAGAAGTTGTAGCTGAGGTTCCATCTGAAACTCAAGTTGCGGCTGAAACTTGCCACCACGCCACTGTTTCAATGGAACTGGTAGCGGCGGATCAAGGTCAAGGCCAAGGTCAGGATCAAGGCCAAGATAAAGGTAAAGACGAAGGCAAAGATCAAGGCAAAGACAAAGCAGTTGTGACACGCTCACTGGCTTTGGCAGCTGATCAAGGTCAAGGCCAAGGTCAAGACAAGGGTCAAGATAAAGGACAAGACAAAGGCCAGGACCAAGATAAAGGTCAGGACAAAGGACAAGACAAGGGCCAAGAAAAAACTGTAACGGCTCGCGCAGCTGATCAAGGTCAAGGCCAGGGTCAAGATAAGGGCCAGGATAAAGGCCAAGACAAAGGGCAAGATAAAGGCCAAGACAAAGGACAAGACAAGGGCCAAGAAAAAACTGTGACAGCTCGTGCAGCTGATCAGGGTCAAGGCCAAGGTCAAGACAAGGGTCAAGATAAAGGACAAGACAAAGGCCAGGACCAAGATAAAGGTCAGGACAAAGGACAAGACAAGGGCCAAGAAAAAACTGTAGCGGCACGCGCAGCTGATCAAGGCCAGGGTCAAGGTCAAGATAAAGGCCAAGATAAGGGTCAAGACAAAGGACAAGATAAAGGTCAGGACAAGGGACAAGACAAGGGTCAGGACAAAACCGTAGCAATGCGTGATGCTGATCAAGGTCAAGGCCAAGGTCAAGACAAGGGTCAAGACAAAGGACAAGATAAAGGTCAGGACAAGGGTCAAGATAAAGGCCAAGACAAAGGACAGGATAAAGTCACTGTAGCAGCAGCTGATCAAGGTCAAGGTCAAGATAAAGGCCAAGATAAGGGTCAAGACAAAGGACAAGATAAAGGTCAGGACAAGGGCCAAGATAAAGGTCAAGAGAAGACAGCTTAATCTGTCTGTTCGAATGATTCTTCAAAAGGAGAGTGGAGATCCCACTCTCCTTCCTAATTCAAGGAGTGAATAATGTTGCGCTTTCTTCTGTTCGCTTTGGTTTTAGCTCTCGCTGCCTGCAACTCTTCAGGAGGTTCGGGAGGTTCCGCAGGAGCCTTGGGTGATCAAGCCCCATTGCCACCAGCCAGTCTGAAAATCGATCTTGCCGATGTTTCAGGTGCTTGCTTGAATCTCGAAACTTACTTTCAACGCATTCGATCTCTGCCCTCGAACGTGGCCGTGAGAAAATTCACGACCGATATGTCGTTTAAAGCCACGGGCAATTCGATTCCGCGAAATTTCTTGCTGCGATTGGCGGCCGGAAATTTCGAGATGTCCGACGTGACATTAGGTGAAGTCCCAGATTTTGTCGACGTTCGACAGACCGCCTGCGAGAAAGTCACCATGCGCATCGAAGGCCGCGACGAAGTCTATAAGATCGCTCGCGCTAGCAAGGACTCTTTGACTCTTCTCAACGATTGGAGCCTGCAGAAAACTTTCACGTGGAAAGGCTCGAATCATCTGCAAATTGAAACGATCTCCACGATCGGCGATTATCTTTGCGATCCAAGAAGCAAAGGTCGTTTGCAGACCATCTCGGATGTTTCGTGGGGAAATGCGGACATTTTTACCGCGGCCTTACCTGCGGGAAGCATCGATTCATCTTACGTCAAAATGGTGATCGAAGCGACAAATTATCCCAACACGGTGACGACTGAAAGCAATCAGTTGGTTGTCGATCGCTTGAAAGAACTGCGCGCATGGCCGGTTCGGGTCGATCTTTATCAATGCTACTAATTTTAAACAGGAGAACTTATGGCTTTCACTGCAACTGATTTTACATCCAATTCAACCAGAGCCGGCAAAGGACTGATTCAGCGAATCTGGAATCTGATTTCGATCGTGGTCCCAACCTCTTTGCAAAAGCGAGCCGCTTCGGTTTTATCGCCCGAGCGAAGCGCACCCGAAAGAAAGGCAGAAACGGCGGCCCCAGCTCGGCATTCGGTGAAACGCGCTTCATCGACAGAGACAGCTCACACAAAGCGTGCTTCATCGTCTCGCCGTCAGACGTCAGCAAAGAAAGCTGCGGCACCGAAACACAAGGCGGCGTCTCACCACGCCAGCGCCAGCCGCAAAAGCACGCACTCGAAAACGCGGACGAATCACAGCCACAATCACAAAGCACCCAAGGCTGAAAGTCATCTCGGCAATCCCAAAGATGTGATTCCGGAAAGACATGAAGATCCGGCCCACAGTTCAGGACATCGAAAAATTCATATTGAAAAAGAGTTGCACCACTAGATCGTGGTGCTTTTTGTCGGCGCTTGTTGTGAGACCGGAAACATCGAGAATGTGAACTGGTAAACTTCTCGTGGCTGCGTCGACTTTTCTTGAATCAACTGATCTAAAGATTGGCGGAACTGAGTCAGTCTTTGCTTCAGCTCCGGAATCAGATCCGGATCCAAGGCGATGGTCAAAGACGAGTGATCGCGCAAATTAAAATCCACCTCGTCGATCGCCATGTGACTCATCAAAGAGATTTGCTTCTGCAACATGCGACGCGCTTCCGACGTGCGCAAATTGTTGGTCCATGAAAGCGAATCGGTTTTTAAAATCCATTTCTTATTTTGAATTTCCAAAAGACCGACGCGAACCAAACGGGATACCGCCAACTGCAGTTGCGTTTGGTTGATACCCAGGCGGCGGCAAATCCATTTTTCGTCAGGAACAAAATTGTCGGTGCGGATCAATTCGATCAATGCAAAATGGTACCAATCCGCGATCAAGTGAAAAGTGTCTTCGATGCGGGTGTAAAGATCGGCTGTTTGCGGGGCCTTTTTCTCGGCCTGAAGCATATCCGATTTCAACCGGCGATTTGTTTTTTGAATCAGGTTGGTTGAAGGCAGGCGTGAACCATTCAAAATTTTGGTGAGAAAGCTTTGGTCGATGGAAAGCGATTTGGCAAAAGAGCGAATCGAGTAGCGCGGATTTTTTTCCTGGCGGAACTGAAGCTCTTGGCGAAGCAGACCAACAAAGTTTGAACGGGATATTTCTGGTTCATGCAGATGTGTCTTCATGGCGCCGGGATAGCCAATCTGAGATGGAAACACAATGCTTTTCCAAATGGATGAGGACTTTTTTGTCCTCACAAAAAAGTCTGGAAGCGCCGCCCATGGTTGAACCCAATCTTAAGATCACGTAAAACGAACCCAGATTTATGCCTGAATTACCATATAAGTACGTTCAATACTCGGTGACGGCTCCGGGAGAGCCCACATTTCAAGACTGGCTCAGTCAATTGACGCCATTGGAGCAAAACTTCGTCTTGGAAAAAATTCAAGACCTGCGCGCTGGCGACTGGCTGAATGTGGTTACGCTCCGAGACAATCTCTATGAATTGCGCATTCAGATGCGTGAGACTCTCTTTTTGTACTTTGCGGTCGATGCTGAGAAACAAATCCTGCAAATTATTAAAGGCGTGAAGGTTCCGACAAAGACCCAAAGTTTGTACTAAACCGTTTGCGAGATAAACGGCGCGATCTAAAAAAATAAGGTCGCCGTCAGCGAGTACTCGTGAAACTGATAGTAGTTATACAAGATCCCGAGCATCAGATGTTTCGTCGCATTGATCTGAATGCCGCCAAAAAAATCCTCTTTGATCTTTTTGGGCGTCAGCAATTTTGTTTCAAAGTTGTAAGCGTCGCGATCGCTGTCTTCCGTTCTTTTAGAAACGGTCAGGATGACTTTTTTCACCATCAAGCTTCCGGTGATCAGCCGCACGGTTGAAGTCGTTTTTGATTCCGTTTCTTCCATGCGTAGAACCGAGTAATCGACCAGCAGCGAACCCAAAGAGACGCCAAAGTTGTAAGTCGCGACGTCGAAGGCGATCACCGGGTGATCGACGCTTCCGACGCTTGTCATGTCGACTTGCGTTTCGTCTTTGTAGATCGAAGCGCCGAAGGAAATCGGGCCCAAGGTTCCGCTCAAACCGCCACCAGGGTTGACGTTATAAGTTTTCCGGTTGTAACGGCCCATCACCCCCATTTGGAGGCTGTAGCTTTGCAAACCGTTTTGTTTGGGTTTCACCAAATCGAAGGCGGTCGCCAGGGTGATTTTTTGGTTGGGATATTTTTTTCCTTCTCGCTTGCGATCCAAATAGTCTTGCGAGGTTTCTACACCCGGAGGACCGAAGAAGGTCTCTTCACTGTTGGAAGGAGAGACGGCGGCGCCGACGCGGCCCAAGCCTTTGACCAAAGCGAAATCGGCTTCACCACTGTAAAGGATGGTTTCAAGTCCCAATCCTTCCTCGGTTGGCACGGCCGAAGGGTTTAAGCGGATTTGATTTCCGTAAGAAGGATTGCTGGATGTCGAAGTGCTGCGACCGCCGCCCGGACAACCCGTAAATGTGTAGCATTTCAGCTCGGAAAAAGCCTGGGCTTGAAAGGTCAGAAAACAGCTGAAAAGCACAAGGCCTTTGATGAGATGGGACACCATTTTATGCTCGGGGAGAGCTGAAGTCCTGTCAAGAAAGGTAGGGTCCAGCCAGGCTTTTGATGATGTCCGAAAATGGCCAGACTTTCTGTGAAACATGGGCTAGATTGACGGCATGAAAAAGGACGATGTTTTCTATCAAGCCATGCTGGCCCGAGATCCCAGGTTCGATGGCAAATTCTTTGTCGGGGTGAAGACCACCGGCATTTATTGCCGACCGATCTGCCCGGCGAAACCGAAGCGTGAGAATGTCGAGTTCTTTTCACATCATCTGGAAGCCGAGAAGGCGGGGTATCGACCTTGTCTGAGATGTCGCCCCGAAAGCGCGCCCCGATCTCCGGCCTGGATTGGGAAAACGGCG
Source organism: uncultured Bdellovibrio sp. (assembly GCA_966211455.1). Taxonomy (GTDB): domain Bacteria; phylum Bdellovibrionota; class Bdellovibrionia; order Bdellovibrionales; family Bdellovibrionaceae; genus 21-14-0-10-47-8. Next base: position 103,328 of record CBIHNI010000009.1, on the reverse strand, counting down.
ACGGTCCAGCGGGCCGTTAAGATTTTGCATCAACGTGAAAGTTTGGAATTCAACGAGGATCGATTCGCCGATCTGTTCGGCGTTTCGGCTCGTCACCTGCGACGTCTGTTTATGGCCGAGATTGGAAAGACTCCGAAACAGATCGCCTTTGAAAATCGGCTGAACTTGGCGCGGCAGTTGATCACCGAAACGGCCCTGAGTATGGGGGAAATTTCACATGCGGCGGGCTTTAGCTCGATCCGAAGGTTCAACGATGCTTTCAAAGAACGTTTCAAACGGCCACCGCGAGAAATCCGCCGTCAGCAAAATGCCAAGGGTGAAAGACTGTGTGTGTCGCTTCCGTATCGGCCGCCATTTGATTTCGATGGGCTTTTAAATTTTTACGACAATCATCCGGTCGGAGATCTTCAGCAAGTCCGAGACGGACGTTTGACCCGGGTGATTCATTTCGATGATCAGGTTGGCGAAATCAGCGTCAGCCACGAAGCTGAAAAAGCCCAGATCAAGGTGGAAATCGATTTTCCGGACACCCGATTCATTCATCAAATCATTTCGCGGGTGCGGGCGATGTTTGATCTGGATTCCGATCCGGTGGTCGTCGCTAACGTCTTGGAAATCGATCCCTTGCTGAAAAAAATCTTAAAGAAGAATCCGGGCGTGCGTTTGCCGTCCGGCTGGGATCCGTTTGAAATCGCGATCGCCACCATTCTGGGCCAGTTGGTCAGCGTCAAGATGGGCCGCTCGCTGGTAAAGGATCTGATCGAGCTTGCCGGAGTCGAAGCGCCGGATCAAACCGGCGAAAAAAGAGTGAGGCTCTTCCCAACGGCGAAGCAGATTCTAAAAGCGGACCTCGGCTCTTTGCGAACGACAAGGAAGCGCAAAGAAAGTCTGATGGCATTTTCGCAAGCCATTGTGAATGGAACGATTTCGTTAGAGCCAACCCAGGATGTGGAAAAATTCTTGAAGGATGTGATGGAAATTCCGGGTATCGGTCCTTGGACCGCACAGTACATGGCGCTGAAGGCTTTGCGGAACACCGATAGCTTTCCAAGTAGCGATTTGATTTTGGCGCGGGCTTTGAAAATTCACTCGAAAGAATGGCTCGAGCAAATGAGCCCGTGGCGTGGATACGCGGCCGCCTTGATGTGGCGAGAGTATTGGAAAACTTCAGAGACAACGACAAAGGAGATCGCAAAATGAAGCAGCTTCAATGGGAAATGAAATCACCAATTGGGCCTTTGTATCTGGTGGCTTCGGAAAAAGGCCTGCAGGCGATTTTGTGGAAAAAACAAAAAGCTGAAATGGCGTCGTCTTTAAAATCATCCGAGCCGAACACGAAAATCCTGGAGCTGACGGTTCAGCAGTTGAATGAATACTTTGCGGGTGATCGCACGGAATTCGAAATTCCGCTAGATCAAGCCGGAACCCATTTTCAAAGAAAAGTTTGGGATGAGCTGGTGAAGATTCCTTATGGTGAAACCACGTCTTACAAACAAATCGCCGATCGTTTGCAAACAGGTGCGATGCGAGCCGTGGGATCGGCAAATGGTCGCAACCCGCTTTCGATCATTGTGCCATGCCACAGGGTTATTGCTTCGAACGGAACTCTTGCCGGATATTCGGGCGGATTGGATAAAAAACGCTTTCTTTTAGATTTGGAAAAGGGCACGCCAAGTCTCTTCGAAGATGAGCTTTGATTCATGTTGCCAATCTTTAAATTGGGGCAAATGTCTTTTTGATCTTTGTGTCACGCCCCGGGAATATTTCCCCAAGATCTTTGCCAAAGCGAATTATTTTGCGTTGAAGTTTCAAGTCAATTGGAACCTTTTTTGCTGCTTGGTTCCCAAAACCACCGGAGTCAGATTCGTTCGTTTTAAATTTTTGCTGCTTGCTGCATAGAGGCGGTCGGCGTTTGAATTTTCGATCGAAGACTGGTTCCGGACACGTGTGATGGGGAGAAAAACCAAATGTCAGGATCCAACCTTCCTTTGAATGAAGGAAAAGCCGCTAAATCTGTGCGCGGAAAAAAGAAGATTCCAGCTGCAGTCATCGCCAAGGGAATCTCAAATTCAGCTCAAAAAAAGATCGATAAAAACGGCAAGATCCAACGCTACCAAGCGATCCCGGCGGATTCGGTGGGAACACCCGAGCGCGATCAGCTGCGCGCGCTTCTGCAAATGGTAAAAGCCGTGCGCCAAGGGGACTTTGATGTTCACTTTTCGGCGGCGACAGACGGTTTGATCTCGGAAATCGGCGAGGTCTTAAACGACATCGTCGAAATCAATCGCAATATCGCCGACGAATTTGTTCGCGTCACCAAGATGGTCGGACAAGAAGGTCGCATGAACGAACGTGCCGTCACCGGAATCGTCAAAGGTTCTTGGGCGACGACGGTGGAAAGTTTCAACTCGATCATCGGGGACTTGGTTCAGCCGACGAATGAGCTGGCGCGGGTTATCACCTCGGTCGCCAAAGGTGACTTGTCTCAGAAAATGTCTCTGGAAATTGATGGACGTCCGGTGAAAGGGGAGTTCTATCGTATCGGTACCACCGTGAACTTGATGACGGATCAGTTGAACTCGTTCGCATCCGAGGTGACCCGTGTGGCGAAGGAAGTCGGTACCGAAGGAAAACTGGGCGGTCAGGCCGACGTGAAAGGGGCCTCTGGCGTTTGGAAAGATTTGACCGATAACGTAAATCAGCTGGCGGGAAATTTGACCTCGCAGGTTCGTAACATCGCAAAGGTTACCACTGCGGTTGCGCAAGGGGACTTGTCGCAAAAGATCACGGTCGATGCCAAGGGCGAAGTCTACGAGTTAAAGAACACCATCAACGTCATGGTGGATCAGCTGTCATCATTCGCAGCCGAGGTCACGCGGGTCGCGAAGGAGGTCGGTACTGAAGGACGTTTGGGCGGTCAGGCCGATGTGAAAGGTGTTTCTGGAACTTGGAAAGATTTGACAGACAACGTGAACGGTCTTGCCAACAACTTGACCGCACAGGTTCGTAATATCGCCAAAGTCACCACGGCGGTTGCAAACGGTGACTTGTCACAAAAAATCACGGTCGATGCCCGCGGTGAAATCTTAGAACTGAAAAACACGATCAACACGATGGTGGATACGCTTCGATCCTTCGCAGCCGAAGTCACCCGTGTCGCAAAAGAAGTCGGTACGGAAGGCCGCTTGGGCGGTCAGGCCGATGTCAAAGGTGTTTCCGGAACATGGCGCGATCTGACCGACAACGTGAACGGTCTTGCCAACAACTTGACCGCACAGGTTCGTAATATCGCCAAAGTCACCACTGCCGTTGCAAACGGTGACTTGTCACAAAAGATCACGGTTGATGCGAAAGGTGAAATCCTTGAGCTCAAAGACACCATCAACACCATGGTGGAAACACTTCGATCCTTCGCGGCCGAGGTGACTCGCGTATCGAAAGAGGTCGGTACCGAAGGTCGTCTGGGCGGACAAGCGGACGTCAAAGGTGTGAGTGGCACCTGGAAAGATTTGACCGACAATGTGAACGCGATGGCGTCGAATCTGACAGTTCAGCTTCGTGACGTATCGAAAGTCGCGACCGCGATTGCAAATGGGGATTTGGGACAAAAGATCACGGTCGATGTTCGCGGCGAAATCCTGCAGATCAAAGACGTGATCAACAAGATGGTGGACCAGCTCTCGTCATTCGCATCCGAAGTCACACGTGTTGCGAAAGAGGTCGGTACCGAGGGTAAGCTTGGTGGACAAGCGGACGTCAAAGGTGTGAGTGGCACCTGGAAAGATTTGACCGACAACGTGAACGTTCTGGCCGGCAACTTGACGAACCAAGTTCGTAACATCGCAAAAGTGACGACCGCGGTTGCGAAAGGTGACTTGTCACAAAAGATCACGGTCGATGCCCGCGGCGAAATCTTGGAACTGAAGAGCACGATCAACACCATGGTGGATCAGCTGTCATCATTCGCAGCCGAGGTTACACGGGTCGCAAAAGAAGTCGGGACCGAAGGTAAACTGGGTGGGCAGGCACAAGTTAAAGGTGTCAGCGGAACCTGGAAAGATTTGACGGATAATGTGAATCAGCTTGCGGGTAACTTGACCTCGCAGGTTCGTAATATCGCCAAAGTCACCACGGCGGTTGCAAACGGTGACTTGTCACAAAAGATCACGGTCGATGCCCGCGGTGAAATCTTCGAATTGAAGAACACCATCAACACGATGGTGGATACGCTGCGATCATTCTCTTCAGAGGTGACTCGTGTCGCAAAAGAAGTTGGGACCGAAGGTAAGCTTGGTGGACAAGCGGACGTGAAAGGTGTCAGCGGAACTTGGAAAGATTTGACCGACAACGTGAACGTTCTGGCCGGCAACTTGACGAACCAAGTTCGTAACATCGCAAAAGTGACGACCGCGGTTGCCAAAGGCGACTTGTCACAGAAAATTACGGTCGACGTCAAAGGTGAAATCCTAGAGCTTAAAAACACCATTAACACCATGGTGGATCAGCTGAACTCGTTCGCAGCCGAGGTGACTCGTGTGGCGAAAGAGGTCGGTACCGAGGGAAAACTGGGTGGTCAGGCCGATGTGAAAGGTGTTTCTGGAACTTGGAAAGATTTGACCGACAACGTGAACGCGATGGCGTCGAATCTGACCGTTCAGCTTCGTGACGTATCGAAAGTCGCGACCGCGATTGCAAATGGGGATTTGGGACAAAAGATCACGGTCGATGTTCGCGGCGAAATCCTGCAGATCAAAGACGTGATCAACAAGATGGTGGACCAGCTCTCGTCATTCGCATCTGAAGTGACTCGTGTGGCGAAGGAAGTTGGGACCGAAGGGAAATTGGGAGGCCAAGCGGAAGTCCGCGGCGTTTCTGGAACCTGGAAGGACCTCACCGATAATGTGAACTTTATGGCGTCGAACCTGACAAAACAGGTCCGAGGTATCATCAAGGTTGTAACCGCGGTTGCAAATGGAGACCTGAATCAAAAGTTCGTTCTTGAAGCCAAAGGAGAAGTGGCGGCCCTTGCAGAAACCATGAACTCGATGGTCGATACACTTCGTACATTTGCGGATCAGGTGACCACGGTTGCCCGCGAAGTCGGTATTGAAGGAAAGCTGGGGGCGCAAGCGCGTGTGCCAGGTGTGGCGGGTACTTGGAAAGATTTGACGGATAACGTGAACTTTATGGCGACGAACCTCACCTCTCAGGTTCGCGGCATTATCAAGGTCGTGACCGCTGTTGCGGATGGGGACTTGAATCAAAAGTTCGTCCTTGAAGCCAAAGGTGAAGTCGCAGCCCTTGCGGAAACGATCAATAACATGACCGATACTCTTCGTACCTTTGCCGATCAGGTGACCACGGTTGCTCGTGAGGTCGGAATCGAAGGGAAGCTGGGGGGTCAGGCGAAAGTTCCAGGTGCTGCGGGTACCTGGAAAGATTTGACCGACAACGTAAATCAGCTGGCGGGAAATCTGACCTCTCAGGTTCGTGCAATCGCCGAGGTTTCGACGGCGGTCACCGAAGGGGACTTGACTCGATCGGTGACGGTCGATGCGCAAGGGGAAGTCGCGGCGCTTAAGAATAACATCAACCAAATGATTTCGAACCTGAAAGACACCACCGAAAAGAACACCGAGCAAGACTGGCTGAAAACCAATCTGGCCAAGTTCTCGGGGATGATGCAAGGTCAGCGTTCAATCACGGCGGTTGCGCAGTTGATTATGTCCGAGCTGACACCGTTGATCGATGCTCAGCATGGAACATTCTTTATGATGGACCAAGAAGAAGGCGAGCCGACCTTGAATCTGGTTGCAAGCTACGGCTTCACCATGCGCAAGAATGTGGCGAACAAATTCAAGTTGAAAGAAGGCCTGGTCGGTCAGTGCGCGTTTGAAAAGAAGCGCATTTTGCTGGTCAATGTTCCGGACGATTACGTCTACATTGCGTCTTCGTTGGGCGAAGCGAAACCATTGAACGTGGTCGTATTGCCGGTTCTATTCGAAGGCGAATTGAAAGCGGTGATCGAGCTCGCCAGCTTCTCGCGCTTTACGCCGAACTATTTGAACTTCTTGGATCAGCTGATGGATTCAATCGGCGTTATCTTGAACATGATCTCAAGCTCGATGCGGACGGAAGAACTTCTGCAAGAGCTGCAAAGATCAAATGCCGAATTGGAAGCGCAAGCAAAAGAACTGGAAGACAAAGCGAAACTTCTGGAAGTCAAAAACAACGAAGTCGAACAGGCCTCGTTGTCTTTGGAGGAAAAAGCCGAACAGCTTTCGCTGATTTCCAAGTACAAATCAGAATTCTTGGCGAACATGTCGCACGAGCTGCGCACACCGCTGAACAGCCTGTTGATCCTGTCAAAATCTTTGGCGGAGAACAAAGACAAGAATCTGACCGTCGAGCAAGTGAAGTTTGCCAATACCGTTTATTCGGCCGGCAACGATCTGCTTTCACTGATCAACGAGATCTTGGATCTTTCGAAAGTGGAAGCCGGAAAGATGCCGATCGAGCCGCGTGAAATCAGTTTGGGCGATTTGGGCGAGAACATGGAGCAGAACTTCAGACCGGTTGCGCAACATAAGAACTTGGAGTTCTCGGTGGATATCGCGCCATCGGTTCCGAAGATCATGTTCACCGATAACAATCGTCTGCATCAGATTCTGAAGAACTTGCTGTCGAACGCCTTCAAGTTCACAGCTGAAGGTCAGGTGACGTTGCAAGTGTCATTGGCGGATAAGCATCGCAACTTCCAAATGGATAGCCTGAATCAAGCCAAGCGCGTTCTGGCCTTCTCGGTGACGGACACGGGAATCGGAATTCCGGAAGATAAGCAGAAGTTAATCTTCGAAGCCTTCCAACAGGCGGATGGCACCACCAGCCGTAAATACGGCGGAACCGGTTTAGGCCTGACCATCAGTCGCGAAATCGCGTTGCTGCTGGGTGGATTTATCGAAGTGCACAGCACGCCGGGACAGGGAAGCACGTTCACGCTGTATCTGCCTCAGCGCTATAAAGGTGCGGCGGAAGAGAAGAACCTGCCGAAATTTGATCCGACATCCGAGATTCCGGCTTTGCCGGACGATGTGGATTTCACCGGTCGCAAGATCTTGTTGGTCGATGACGACATGAGAAATATCTTTGCCCTGACCAGCGTGTTGGAAGCGCGTGGAATGAATGTCTCTTATGCCGAAAACGGAAAAGTGGGACTGAAGATGCTACAAGAGCGCGGTGACTTTGATCTGATTTTGATGGACGTAATGATGCCAGAGATGGATGGCATCGAAGCGACCAAGCGCATTCGTGAAAACGAGCTGTATCAGAATCTGCCAATCATCACCCTGACCGCAAAAGCGATGAAGGGCGACCGCGAGAAGTGCTTAGCGGCGGGCGCTTCGGATTACATCACGAAGCCGGTTGACGCGCAGAAGCTTCTGTCTTTGATCAATGTCTGGATTAAAAAACAGGATGAGATGAAAGAACATGCTGTCCACTAGTCCGAAAGTGAACATTCTCCTTGTGGATGACCACGAGGAGAATCTCTTATCATTAGAAACCGTTCTGCGGAATCCGCAGTACAATCTTGTCACCGCAGGCTCGGGGAATGAAGCTTTGGCTGCGGTGTTGAATCAGGATTTTGCGGTGATTTTGATGGATGTGCAGATGCCGGGGATGGATGGCTTTGAGACGGTCAGCCTGATCAAGCAGCGCGAACGATCAAAAGACATTCCGGTGATTTTCGTCACTGCCATCAACAAAGAAGACGAGTTCGTTCATCGCGGTTACAAGACAGGCGCCATTGACTACATTTTCAAACCCTTTGATCCGTATATTTTGAATTTGAAAGTTTCGGCCTTCGTCGATTTATATCTGAAAAATCGACAGTTGCTGGAGCAAGCCGAGAGATTGCGCCAAGGCGAAATCCGCGAACGGGCCAGACAGATCACGACCCTGCAGATGGAAAGCCTGAATCGTTACCGGCATCTGGCCGATTCGATTCCGCATATCATTTGGAAATTTCAGCAAGATGGAACACTCGAATACTGCAATCGGCTTTGGACCGAGTACTCGGGATTAAGTCTCGAGCAAAGCACAGGGACCGGTTGGCAATCGATGGTTCACCCCGAAGATCTCGCGGCCGTTTTGCACGAGTTTGAAGAAATTCGCACGGGCAAAGAAAGCGGCGACATTGAATGCCGTCTTTTGCGAAAATCCGATCAGACCTTTCGCTGGCACATCTTCCGCTGCGTACCGGATCTGTTTGCCCCGGGCGAGTTCGGATCGTGGGTTGTGACATTGACCGACATCGAAGACCGCAAAGTGATGGAGCAAGACCTGATCCGCGCCAAAGAGGAGTCCCTGGCGGCGAACGAAGCGAAAAGCAATTTCTTGGCGAATATGAGCCACGAGATTCGCACGCCACTGGGTGTGGTCTTGGGATTTTCAGAGCTGATGGCCGATCCGGATATCAGCCGTGAAGATCGCAAGATGTATCTGGCGACCATTCAAAAGAATGGGGATTTGCTTTCCCGGCTGATTGGCGACGTTTTGGATCTTTCAAAAATCGAAGCGGGACATCTGCAAGTCGAGCGGGTCGCTTTTTCACTGCCGGATTTCTTGTTCAATGCTTTGCAAGCCTTCCAACATCAGGCACAGGCGAAAGGGATTCGCCTCAATGCCACCTTGGAAAGTGCGATTCCGCTGATGATCCATTCGGATCCCATGCGTCTCAGGCAGATTCTTTTCAACATTGTCGGTAACGCCATCAAGTTCACCGAAAAAGGTGAAGTCAACGTTCGCGTTCAAAGCGTCAAAGCAGCGAAGGGCCGATGGAATCTGAAGATTTCCGTTTCGGATCAAGGGGTCGGCATCAGCGCCGAACAAGCGGATAAATTGTTTCAACCCTTTATCCAAGCCGACAGTTCCACCACCCGAAAGTACGGCGGCACGGGGCTTGGACTGTCTTTATCCCGAAAGCTTGCGCGTCGCCTGGGCGGCGATGTGGTTTTGGCCGACAGTAAGCTGAATCAAGGAAGCACGTTCGTGATCACGGTCGATGCGGGCGCGGTCGGGCATGTCGAATTCGTGGATCAAGTCGGCTGGATGCCGAGTGAACAGGAAGGTCATAATTCGATGGCAGAAAAATCACTGGAAGGCATGAACATTCTGCTTGTGGAAGATGCACCTGATAATCAGAAGCTTCTGACTCACTTTTTGAATCACGCTGGCGCCACCGTGCATGTGGCCGATAATGGCGCCGATGGCGTCAAGGACGCGATGAGCGGAAAATTTGATGTGGTGCTGATGGATATTCAGATGCCAAAGCTCGATGGTTATCAAGCCACACGCGAGCTGCGAAAGAACTCTTTCCAGAAGCCGATTCTGGCTTTGACCGCTCACGCACTGAAAGAAGAACGTGAAAAGTGCCTGCAGGCGGGATGTGACGATCACCTGGTGAAGCCGGTGAACCGCGAAGAACTGATCAAGCGTATTCAATTGCATTACCGTAAACAGATGTCTTCTGAGTCGAAAGGTCTGCATTGAGCACCAAGGATCTTCCGGAAGAGGTGCAGCAGTTTATATTCGAGCACATCGATTCGGTGGAGCTTTTGGATATGCTGGCCCTTTTGCATCAGAACCCACAAAAAATCTGGACGGCGCGCGGGATTTCCGACGAGCTTCGCACCAGTTTATCTTCGGTGGGCAATCGAAGCGCCAGCCTGATTGCCATGGGGCTGGCGATTGAAAATCCAAAAGGCTCTTATCAATATCAGCCGCAGACGGAACGCTTGGCCTCTTTGGTGGACGCGCTCTTAGAGTTGTACAAAGTTCGCAAGCACACCATTTTGCAATTGATCTTCTCGACGATGAAGCGCGCACGGTACTTTGCCGATGCCTTTGTGATCAATCCACCCAGTAAGAAAGACGAGGAATCTTAAAATGGCAGAGCTAGTCTATATTCTTTGTGCGATTGCCAGCACCGGTTGCGCTTTCTTGCTTTTCTCGGGTTACCGGAGATCGAAAATGAATCTTCTTCTTTGGAGCGCAGCCTGCTTTGCGATGTTGGCTTTGGGAAATATCATTCTTGTGATCGATTTAATCATTCTTCCGGATCTGAACTTTCACGGTTCATTCTGGAGAAATCTATGCAGTGCCGTCGCGGGAACTTTGCTTTTATCGGGACTGATCTGGGAGCTGGCATGACGGCATTTTCTGATTTTCTTTCGGGCGCAAGTCTGATGGCCTTTGGCGCGAGCAGCTTGTTTTTCCTGAAGTTCTGGAGAACCTCGAAGGATCGCTTCTTTTTATTTTTCGCTTCAGCAACCGCCATTTTGTCGCTGGAAAGAATCGTGCTTCTTTGCGTTCGCGAGTGCGTGCGAACCCCGGCCAGCGATGTCGCCGAATCCAGCAGCTGGGTTTACTTGATGCGCCTGGTGGCCTTTGTATTGATCATGCTGGCGATCGTCGACCGAAATCGAAATCGTAAGGCTTAGGAACCAGATTGGTGTCGATATTTTTGACAGCCCTGAAAGAACTTCCGTACAGAGAAATAACATCTCTGCAAATCTTTCGCGATTTTATAAACTGCCACACAAGAAACAAACCTATCCAGTAGGAGTTTTCAAATGAAAGCAGTTTTGCTCTTTGGTTCGTTGCTCGTTTCTTTGACCGGTTTTGCGGCTCCGACCTTGAATCCATCCGCGATTCATACCAGCCTATGCAAAGAGGCTTATCGAAATTATCCCAGCACTTTCCAAAGTATCGAAGACTGCAAACAGGGAACCCGGATGGACGAAGCCGGTGGTCTTTATACAATTCAGTTTATCTCGTGCGTGGCTTTGAAAAATGTGAAGGTGTCTTTTGACACAAAGACATGGGAAACCGCTGTCAGCACAACGGATGCGGCCTCTTCGATTTGCAGCAAGTAGTGCGCTTTTCGTATATTCGATCCTAAAAAGAAGCGGAAAATCTCAAGAAAAATCAGCGTCTCGAAATGAGAATTGTCGCAGATCTGCAACGCTAGATATTTGGATTTCTTCGCAAATATCTTAAATCTCGACTAAATAAACCGATAAGTACAGGTATGAGTAAATCGGTACGTCGATTCATGATCATATCGATTGTATTTGTGTTTGTGGTTCTCACAAACACAGCGTGCTCACTTGAATGGTTCGTTCGTTTGCCGATCAATTCGCCGTCCGTCAAAATGGTGGCATTGCCAGAAGAGCTTTATAGCACCTCGCAACTTTCGGTTTCGGTCGATGGCGATTACGTCGTTTCTTATCGTTATAAGATGGGCCTTGCATCGACGGTCGATTGCGGATCGCCTGAAGGATACTCTGAGCCAGTCCCTGTTCGCAGTTTGATTACACAAGCCAATATCTCGGGCTACGCCGAACAAGAAGTCGTCGTTTGCGTGGTGGCCATCAGCAGCCGCGGCGAACAGCAAGGTTATGATCGGGCTTCGAAGATGACCTTATTTGTGGATTCAGCCCCGAATATGATCAGCATTCAAGAGCACGAACAATCGGCTTGGGAAACGGACGGAAGCTTGAAAGCGTTCACCATCACATCGGCGGTGGCGAAGCCCTATCCATTGACGATCAATTACGAAATCCAAGGCGACAGCGTTTCCGGACTGGATCACAATCTTCCGATGGCGGGATCGGTGGTGATCCCCGCGGGACAAACCAGCGTGACACTTCCCTTTAGCTTGTATCCGAATCCTTTTTCCGTTGAGCATAAAGAAGTCAGATTGGTGCTGAAAAGTTCCAGTCGCGCGACGGCCCGTCTGGAAGACAACCGTCTTTCGCGATTCTTGATTTACGATGTCGATGGCGGCGCCCGTGCGACGGTCGTTTCTTACAGTATGAATCAATACACAACCTGCGTGGTGCTTTCAGACGGCGTGTTGAAATGCTGGGGTGGTAACACCGGCGGACAAATCGGGGACGGCACAACCATCAATCGCACGGCACCGGTCGCAATCGATGCCGGAACTTCGTACGCCAGCGTGTATGTCGGCAGCAGCACGACCTGCGCGATCACGACGACCGGCGTGCTGAAATGCTGGGGAAGCAATTCAAATTATCAATTCGGTAATGGCACGACAACAGATTCTTACACGCCCGTGGTGGTGGATGCCGGAACGGCTTATGCTTCGATTGCGGTCGGATCGACCATGTGTGGGATCACAACGGGTGATGTTTTGAAATGCTGGGGAGCCAACGCCAGCGGTCAGATCGGTGATAACTCGACTGTGACAAAAACCGCGCCGACGGCGATCGGGGGCGCACTTCGCTTTAAGTCGGTGACGCTCGCTACGAACAGTGGTGGTAGCACCACAACCTGTGCGATCACGGATACCAGCGCCTTGTACTGTTGGGGAGCCAACGGATCGGGCCAAATTGGCGATGGATCGACTTCGACGCGTTTGACGCCGACCTTGATTACCAGCGGGACCAGTTACACCAAAGTCACCACGGTCGGATACAACACCTGTGCGCTGACGACTGGGGGCGCTTTGCGCTGCTGGGGATCGGGAACCAATGGCTTGGTGGGCGATGGCACCTCGACCCAACGTTTGTCTCCGACCACCATCGATGCGACGGAAACTTACGCGAACTTCAGTCTGCAATATGAAAATGGATGCGGCGTCACCGTTGGCGGTGTCGTGAAGTGTTGGGGATTGAATGGCAATGGCCAAGTCGGTAACAACTCGACCACGACGGCGACGGCCCCGACAGCCATTTCGGATTCGGACTCTTATACCGACGTGTTTAACGGAAGTCTCAGTGTCTGTGCCGTGACGACCACGAACGCTTTGAAATGCTGGGGTTATAACGGAGCAGGGCAGATCGGTGACGGAACTTTGGTCGACCGAAAAACGCCGGTGCTGGTCGATGCCGGTGTTTCCTACACCGACGCGAAAATCGCCGGCAATTCTTCAAACGTGATGTACAACATCTGCGCACGCACGTTGGCCAACGGTTTGAAATGTTGGGGATCGAACAACCTGGGACAAGTCGGGGACGCGACGAATACGGGCCGCTTATCGCCTGCCGGTGTCGATGCGGGTGTCAGTTATGCCAAAGTCGCTTCGGCCAATGGGGCTTCTTGTGGGATCACCACCTCGGGCTTATTAAAGTGCTGGGGCAGCAACAGTCGATCCCAATTGGGAGACGGCACAAGCACAAACCGTCGTTCCCCCGGAGTCGTCGATGCCGGCAATCGCTTTAAAGATTTGGTGATGGCGGGATCCACTGTTTTGGCGATCACCACCGATGGCACCTTGAAAGGTTGGGGCGCCAACGAAGCGGGACAGTTGGGAATCGGTACGACGTCGGATTCGCGAACTCCGGTCGTGATCGACTCGGCAAACAAGTACAAGCAAATCAGCTACACGCAAGGGTCTGCGACCTGCGGGATCACCACGACCAATATTCTGCGCTGCTGGGGAACGAACAACAATGGTCAAGCCGGTGTTGGAAATACAACCAACGTTTTAAATCCCACCACCATCGACGCGGGAACCAATTATAAATTGGTTCAGGCTTCCGGCTCGACTTGCGCGATCACCGAAGACGATGTTTTGAAATGTTGGGGGGCCAGCGCTTCAGGACAAGTCGGTTACGGCGGTGGCGGTAACGTCACAAGCCCGACGATCATTGACGCGGGCACGGCCTATAAATCTGTATCACTCAACGCTTCGACCACATGCGGGATTACGACGGCGGATGTATTAAAATGTTGGGGATACAATGCCTTCGGTTCGGTCGGAAACTCGTCGACGACCAATGCGCTGTCGCCGGTTGTGATCAATAGCGGAACCAGTTACTCTTGGGTCAGCGTTGGATCTTACACCACCTGCGCGCAAACCACCGGCAATGTGCTCAAGTGCTGGGGATTTAATACCATCGGACAAGTCGGAAACAATACCACCTCCAACGTGCTTGCGCCTGTGGTGGTGGACGCGGGAAATAGCTACTCGAAAATCTTAAACAACTTCCACACCTGCGGGATCACGGGAACCACGATCAAATGTTGGGGCGACGGTGCGTACGGGCAATTGGGGAACTCGACGTCTGATGTTCGCGTTATTTCACCGCGGGTGGTGGTGGGCGGCGACAGTTATGCGGACGTCATGTTGGGAACCAACATGACCTGTGGGATCACGACGAGCGGCAGTTTGAAATGCTGGGGTCGAAACGAAATCGGTCAAATCGGTGACGGTTCGGATCCGATCCGAAACTTTCCGCGTGATATCACCAAATGGCTGACTCCTTAAAGATTGTCTCTGGCAAATGAATCGGACTATGATTGAAAAGTCTTGATTCCTGTTAGAAGGCGGTCCGATCTTGAACTCCAACTTCATCATTCTTTTTCTGTGCTTGGTCTTGGGCGTCGCCTTTCAAAAAGTAAAACGTTTCCCGGCGAACACGGCGCAAGCCTTAAATCAATTTGTGATTTTTATTTCGCTTCCGGCTTTGATTTTGGCGCGGTTTCCACAGCTGCTTCGTGACTTCAATCCGACCGGGCATTGGTGGATTCCGGTCAGCATGGCCTGGGGAAATTTCTTTTTAGCGTGGCTTTTGATTTCTTGGCTTGCAAAAAAATACAACTGGTCTCCGGCCAAAAAAGGCGCCTTGATTTTGACCGTGGGATTGGGAAACACCTCTTTCGTGGGTTTTCCTTTGCTGGAAGCTTTGATCGGAAAAGAGGCCATTCCGGTTGGAATCTTGGCGGATCAACTGGGATCTTTTCTGATTGTCTCGACACTGGGGCTTTTTGTGGCCGCACAAAACAGCGGTGGAAATCCGGGACCGGCGATGATGGCGAAACGGATTCTCGGCTTTCCTCCTTTTTTGGCTGTGCTGACCGCGGTGATATGGACCTTGCTGGGACGCCCGGGAGAAAATATCTGGATCGATCCTCTTGAAAAGATCGCCAGCACCTTGGTGCCGCTGGCTTTGTTTGCGGTCGGTTTTCAAACGCAATTTCAGTGGAAGATCATCCAGAAGCGTCGCTTTCCATTGATGGTTGGTCTGTCGCTAAAACTGATTTTGCTGCCGGCTTTTTTCTATGTTCTTTTTGTGCAAACCCTGGGCGTGCGGGATCTGTTTTCACATGTCGCGATTCTAGAAGCGGCGATGGCAACGCAAATCACGTCGGCGGTCGTCGCGGCGGAATTCAATTTGGACACCGAGCTTGCCAATCTGATGGTGGGTCTTGGTATCCCTTTGTCATTGCTCACCGTTCCTGTATGGCATCAGCTGCTGAGCTGAAACGAAGGATTTATCTATTTTGCTAAAGGACTGCGGCCCAAAAGTTCTTCGGCTTTAGCTTTGATTCGCGCCGGCTTACAGTTGATCTCGGTGCATTCGATTTCTTTGCAGGAATCCGCAATCTGACTTTCTTTTTTATTGCGGCCCAAACGTGCGTAAAGTTTGCCACCATCGCAGCGAAGCTTCAGTTTCAATTTCTTATTTTTCTTTTCACGGACTTCGGCCACCCAGCAGGCATCCGCGGAGCCGCACGAGTGGTATTCGAGATATTCGGATTTCTGATCCCAATCCAATTCGTACTTGCCGGTTCCGCCGGCGGCGAAAGAAAGAGAGGTGAAAGACAAAAGAAAAAAGACGAATCCGTATTTCATATCAAAACTTATATATAGAAATATTGCGTGTGGCTTTGTCAACCAAGACGACGGATCCTTTGGCGCCAAGGTTCGGAAAGAATATCATTTTGCGCATGATCAGCGGAGCCGGAGTCGGAACGGCGCCTTTGAAACTTTGGCGTCGAAGTGTCCAAGGTGTCGTTGTCGGATCGACCTCTAAGATCGGCATGCTTCCGTCAGCAAGGCGGGTGCAAAGCCAATAGCGGTTGAGAGACGGCACATAACATGCGCCATAGCCATCATAATACAAAGAAGCTTTTGGAAAATCGGCAGGGCTTAGACCTTCAAGCTTCAGATTGCCTTGCACCTCGACTTTGCGGCTGTCCAAATCATAAATCCAGTAACTGCCAACCGGTGGATAGGAGGTGTCGGGGTTGGTCGGCGGCGAAATCAGCGTGATCTGCCGTCCATGTCTCGCATCGGCGGTTCCAACCCGAGTCAGCGGATAATCCCATTTGGTCCAAGTGTTGTTCCGGATATTGAAGCCGATGGTGTTGTAGTAAGCATCGGCATTTCCGCCATGTAGATACTCGCCAGTGACTTCGTCATAGAAAGCCCAGGTCCCGGCACCGTCATAGGTGCGAATCCCATCTTCCAATTGGCGGCGATAAGTCCACTGTCTGCTTTTCAAAGAATAGCGCCATAGGCGCCGCGTGCTGATGATCAGCTCTTCGGTTTCTGGAATAAAGGCACTGGCCGAATACACATGACGTGATGTCGGTTTGCGATCCCAGTAAAGCTCATCCCAGAACCAATCGTTGATGGGGCTGGATGCCTGTTGCTGAGAGCTTTCATAACAGGGGGTAAACGTCGCTTTTTGTGGCTCTCGCAGTCCACGGTACTGGGCGCTCCATTTGGTCGTATCGCTGGGCAGATGTTCGATGTGCCACTTCATCTGGAAAAGATCCAGGCCGTAAATTCCGTTGTTGCTAGAATCCGCGTGTCCACCGGCGGCGACCAACCAAGCGCGCGAGCCTTCACTGTCGATGGTCAGTCCGTTCCAAGCGCCTGTGACGCCATCCCATCGGGACGAGCCGTAATCATTCCAACCGGGAATCTGCAATTTCACTTCGGCATCTAGATCGGCCAGCATGGTGCCACTGACCGTGACCCATTGGTTGCCGGGAAAGTTGTTCCAGCTGACCTCGTTGACCAGGCCTGTGGCATCGCGACCCGGGGTCCAAACATTGTTGACGAAGCTTCCGGCATCAGAGCCGGAGCCGAAGCCTTCCACACGTGGAGGAAGGGTGGTGGTGGTCGTGGTGCCGGTCGAGCCAGGATCAGCCGCACCTAATTTTTCCAGAGTTTCTGGAGTTAATTCCGAATGAAACTGCGAGCAGTTGCTGTAGAAGAAAGAAAGCGCGCCCATGCCGGCGGCCATCTGCAAGTAACGCATAAACTCGCGACGGCTGATACGTCGTTGTCCCACTCATTCCCCCAATACGTCCCTTCTTTCAGTATCGGAAAATTCACTTCTTAAATCAAATTTCAGAGGGGGATTCTCAAATTGAGACGACGAAAATAAAAAGCCCATCGTCGAAGATGGGCTTTTGTGTTGAAACATTGGATAGCTATTAAAGAGCGCGGGAAACCGTCGTCAGGTTGCCTTTGATCAGACGGTCGCCACGGGTTTCCACTTGGATTTGACTTCCATTCGTCAAAGGCAACGTGACCTTTTGGTCTGTGCTTTCAAGGCTGATCTGTTTGTTGATTTGACGTTTCATCAAGGCCGGAAATTCGTTTTGCAAACCTAGAATCTCGATGATGTTCTTTTGGCGTGCCACCAGTTTTTCCCGCGCGATCAAAAGTTCGGCCGCGCTAAAACCGGAATCGACCATGTAAGTTGTGATTTCGTCTTCAGTGATGCCCGCGATCTGGCGACCGATCCAACGGGCTTCACCCATCGTCACATCCGAGAAAGCTTTGTGGTGTCCGTTGGATTTGTAATTGATCACTTCGACGAACTTTCCTTCCGGACCGTCCGCAGATTTGTCGCCGTATTTTTTAGCTTCGGACCATCTCAAGATTTCCCAGGGCATCCCTTGGATGGTCGAGTTCGACATCGGAGCCCCGCTGCCAAAACCGGATCCTGGATCGGAGATTTGAAATTTGATTTGATTGTCGGCGACCGTCCAAATCAGTTTGGTATTATCTTTACGCAGGTCGTGATTGCCGGTGAAGGCGCCCAGCAAAAGCAAAGCGCGGATTTCCGAGCGGCTGGTGTGGTCCATATCGTCGTAATCCCAAGAACCGAATTCGTGGTCGCGGGCTTCATCCAAGGCCGAAAGCGGAACGAAGGTCAGTTGTGCCACGGTTCTTTCGAACTCTTCATTGTAATTGCTGGCGGTGTAGTTGCAGTCAGCCGCTTTCTTGTAGCAAGTCGGGAAAAGTTTTTGGTAAAACTCTTCGGCCGGAATCGTACGGCCATCCGTCAACAGGGCGGATTTCACGACTTTGTCATAAGCATTCTGTTTGCGCACGGCCATATCTTTTTTCGTCACGACCGCATGGATGGTCACTTTTTGAACTTTGCTCAGATTCAGCTCCGAGAAAATTCGGCGATCGTAATTGATTTTGATTTCCGGGAAGTACTGAATCACAGGAACATTGTACCCCAGACGACGATAGATCTTTGAATTCATTGGAGCTGTCGTCAGCTCGCCGAACTTGATTTTCAGTCGTTTATCACCGCATTTCGCGCGGAAGCCTTGGTGAATACCGAATCCGCGTTTCGGGCCATCATAAACGCAAACGATATCTTTCATGTCGTCGACGAATTTATTTTCTTTCGCCAAGGTGCGATTCAAAGCCGCGATATCGGGTGGGGCCCAGATGGCCGATGCTGGCAATTGAATATCTTGCGATGGCGCTTGGCTCAGGTGGTAATTGGCAAAGAACTCGCCAATTTTTCCAAGCTCCCAGATTTTGACCACGTCCAGCTCCAGAGGATGTTTGAAGTTTTCCGAGAACGAGGCCAGCACTTCGGCTTGCTTGCGCAAGATGGAATCTTTCGCTTCGGGCGACTTATCTAAAAGATCCAAAGCCAGAGCTAGATTTTTAAAATCCGCTTTCTTTACGCGAACGGGAAACGTGGATGTCGGAAACTCGATCATATCGGGAGCGTCTTTGTTGAATTCGGCCAGACTTTCACGCCAAGCTTGAATGTCAGCCGAAGCACGGTCGTCTTGCAGCTTTACTTTGGTGAATTTGATTTTCTTTTCGAGAAGTGTGGGCAGATTCACCAAGTCGACTTCGAGCTTGCTTGTGATCTCGGGGCTTAGTTCCGGAAATGTGAAAGTCAAAGTGTCGCTTTTCATTTTGGCATTCGGTTCGCGGTTTCCCTGCCAAGTCGAGGTGGAGGTGCAGGACAGAAGTGCGAGACCGAGAATCGAGGACGAAACAAGCTTGATTTTTTTCATAGAACCCCTTGGATTTATTTAGGTTAATCGATTTTTAACGAAATCTCAAAGCAGACGGGGACTTAGGACCAATGGCTGGCGTTAAGTTTTCAAAATAGAAAACTCAGTTTTGAGAAATGGCAATGATATCTAAGATCTGAAAGGAAAATACGGGCCCGCCGGTGATCGCCGTTTCTATTGTTGAATCCTGGCGAACGAGTCATTAGGCTTTAAAGGAGATATGAAAATGACAAAGAAAATGGTCTTTATTACTGTCTACGTTCTTTGCTTTTTTTGTTTGGCCGAAGCCCGGCCTTTAGGTGACGATTTTTTCAAGGATCTCAGCCGTTTTGAAAAAGGCCAGCCGGCTGCGGCGCAAGCCTTGGTGTTTTTTGCCTTCCTGGCCGGTTGTCCGCAAGTTAAAAAATATCTGCCACGTCTTCGGGAGATCCGAGCGCGCAATAAAGACGGCGCCGAGTTTTTCGTTTTGGATTCCAATATCTATGGCCCGGATGAAAGCTTCAGCGGAAAAAGTCAAATCGACACATCCGATTTTACGGTGATCAAAGACGAAGGCGCGAAGCTTGCCAAGCAATTGCAAATAAAGATCGCAAGCCAGGTGGTCGTTGTGGACCGCAAAAGCAAAGAGCTGGTCTACAGTGGCGCGATCGACGATCAGTTTCGCATTGATATCAGCCTGCCGAAGCCAAAGAAAAGTTATCTTTTGGATATTTTAGAAAAAATTCGAAAAGGAAAAGAAATCGCGTTTTCAGAAACGGCCCCGTCGGGTTGCGTTTTGAATCTGAACTAGGGGAAAAGAATGCCTTTCAAAAAGCAATATCTCTTTCCCTTGATCGGTATCGCGCTTTTGTCCGCCGCTTGCAAAAATTCGCCGACCAGTAAAACCGTCATGCCGGTCTACACGATTGCTGAAAATCGCGACGCAAAGGCCTTGTCGGATTTAGAGCCTTTCCGCATGATCGACCAGAACAGCGAAGCGCACGCGCTGAGCAATTATGCCGATAAAGAATCCTTGTTTCTGGTGAAGGTGCAAAAGGACTGTCCGCTGGCTTTGACGGACGTGATCCAGAAAAGCGCCAACCCGGATCCGCAGCGCCACGCCGTCTTAGGCGTCAGCAGCAATCTGGATTTAACCCATCAGGATTTCCAAAACTCGAAGCTACCAATTCTTTTCGATGATTTGGATTTCCTGCGCCGCCATTATGGTGTGACCGCCCCCGGCGAGTATATCGAACTGTCGCCCGCCACCGGGCAGGTGATTTCAAAGGGCGCGATGTCGGTTGCGCCTAGTGAAGCTTGCAAAAACAAAGAGCCGGAAAAAGAGCAGAAATGGGAAAGCGATTTCAAGACGACCGTGCTGCCGGCTTTTTCAAAGCAGTGCATCTCGTGCCACATTCGCTATTCGGATATCGATTACCTGACCGATTTTAAAAGCATCATCAATTACAAAAAGATGATCTTAAAAACCATGGAAACCATGCGCATGCCTTTGGGCGGATACGACAATCGCGTGACCTATCCGCTGGCCGCCTATGTTTCGCGTTACGAGCTGCGCGGAATTTACGACTGGGTCGCAAGCATCAAAAATTATAGTGAAGAGCAGGATCACCTTCTAAAGGCCGCCCGCAAGCGCATTCAAGAGCAGTGGTCCGAGTACGCCAAGCGAACGCCCGATATCGTGTTGAAACAGGAAAAGCCCAACACAATTCCGCCGTCGGGTCCCGACTTTTATATCAATGAAACTTTGTACGGGCCTTTGAAAGAGGACACGTATTTCGAAGCGGCCTTCTTTCAGCACAATCTGGGCGTACTTCATCATTCGAACTTATATGCCACGCCCGAGCCCATCGAAGGCAGTACGCCGATCGAGGGCAATCATATGTTCGCCCTGCCAACCATCTTTCATGAAAAGGTCGGTGCCAGCGTGTGGATTGATGGGCAAAAAGGCGAAGACAATTCGCGCATCGAGTACGCATTGTTTTCCATCTCCCGCACCACCGGCTGGACCATCAATTATCCAGGCACGGCATACTTTGCAAAAAAAGGGTCTTACATCGCCTTGAACAGCCACTATCACCCGAATGGGACACCGGAAACCAATGCCTCGCAGATCGAACTTTATAAATACACGGGAAAAGACAAACCAAAGATCATCAAGGTCATGTACGTTTCTCCGAAAAGTTTTCTGATTCCGGCACACGAAAGAGATTTCAATATCGAAGTCTCGATCCCGATCAAAAAGAACATCCATCTGGTGGCCGCGCCGCCGCACATGCACTATCGCGGGAAAAGTTTTAAAATGGATGTGATGAGACCGGGATCAAAGAACTGGGACTTGTTGCTCTCGCAGCCTTATCACCAGCTCAATCTCGAGCGAATTCCCATCTACAAGGACCCGGTTGCCGTCCCGAAAGGAAGCACGCTGCGCTTGCGCACGCGGTACGACAACTCGAAGTTTAACGCCAGCAATCCGGATCCAGAGATGAAAGTAAAACTTGGTCGTGGCGTTTACAAAAACGAAATGCACTCCATGCGAATCTACTATTTCGAAGACTAGAATTTCTTCTCGCGCAGTTCTTCTAAAATCTTCTGATCTTCTTTTGTCACCGGGCGATTGAACCCCAGTTGGTACAGGCCTTTTCCGTTGTGATCGTACACCTGGGCGGCCCAGATTTTGTCGGCGTTGGGGCCGAATCTTTGCGAGATGTAAAAATGCTTGCGCACGGTTTCGATCATTTCTTTGGGATAAGAAATTTCGATTTCGGCACGAGCGGTTTCCAAGGTGATTTCGTCGTATTTTGTTTTTTCGATTTTTTTGATATTGGGGTTCGGGCCGGGGGATGCGGGCCAGTTCTTGATCTGGCTTTCGGAGACGAAGTACTCGATTTTCATCGTCAGTCCCTGATCCATAAAATGACAACGCCAGGCTTCAAAGTATTCACCCTTTGTGATCAAGTCCGAGTCAGTTTTGTCGGCCTGGCCTTGGGGCCAATAATAGCTTTGCAGGTCCGAACGGGTCATCGTTTCTTCGATGCGAATTCCGTGACGAAAAAAGATTTTCATTTGAGATTCCTGTAGCGCTGATCCAGTTCGCCATTTTCGCGGCTATAGTTTCCCGTGAACTGCGACAGGTAGGGCAGCAGTCGTGGATCAATCAGATCCAAATAAATCACTTCGCGAACACGGGGTTCAGCCTGATTGGAAACGAAGCGGTGCGGGATCATATTGTTGAACAAAAGAATCTCGCCAATCCTGGGCTGGTAAGAGACTTTTTGTTCATTGACGATCCACTCGTAGCGGAAACCTGCATCCAGGGGGATCAGAATCCGGTGCAAAAGATGATGAGCATGAAAACGATCGATATGAAAATTGGATTCGCGACCACGGCTGATAAAAATTTGCTTGCGGAAAATCTCAAGTCCCGGAAACATTTTTTCTGCAAGCGCGGACACTTCTGCTGATTGGACTTCTTGTAAATCCCAATCATCCCAAACTTTGTGAATGGTGCTTTGCAGTTTCAGTTTTTTCCGAATGTCAGCGGCGTCTGTCGAGCCTAAGACCTGATATAAAAACGGATAAATCATTTTGTACAATATCTCGTCATTTGATAGCCTTGACGAGGACTAAATCAAACTCTGCAAGGTGTTATGATCGAGTATTTTGAGCCCGTCATTCAATTGGATTTGCCGACACCGCCAATCGATTTGCCGGGCTTGGCTTGGCATCCTTACAATCCGCGCAAGCAGATCCAGCGTTGGGGCGCCAGCCTGACCTCTTTGGATGGAAAAACGGACGGAGTCCCAGATCTTGATAGCTTGCTTGAATACAATAAAGAAAACGGCACCGGCTACCGCGAAAAGGATTTCAACCAAAAGACCGAACAGTTTCGGCCTTTTGACTTTCTAGAAGATCATTTTGATTTAGGGAGAAGTCACGTCTTGAGACTGGGAACCGGCGGATTTTTTCCTTACCACCGCGATTTCGATCCCGATACATTTCGCCTTCTTTATACGATCCAGGGTTGCCAATCCCATAATCTGGTTTGGATTCTGAACAATCAGGTCATTCAGCTCCAGGATCAAACTTGGTATTACATCAACACCAAGATGCCCCATTCGGTGTTTTCTTTTTTTGGCAGCGAGTTCGCCGTTTTCAACGTGCTTCACAATGACAAGGCTCAGAAATCTTTATTGAAACTGATGCACGTCAAATAAGAGCTCAGTCGACAGTGGTTTTTGCCAGTGAATCTTGAATTGCAAACTCGGTGGCCTTCACCCAAGACGGTGGCAACCAGAAAAGATACAGGCCAAGGCTTGCCATTGGGTTGATCAGAAGGGTTGGTATGGTCAAAAGCTGGAACAAAAAGAAAACCGGAACAAAATACTTTTGAAACTTTTTAGAAAAGAGCGCAATGGGCGACGTCAGTTCTAAAAGCAAGGTCAAGGCACCGGCCAGCATCACCAACGAAGGAGAGTCGTAAACAAAAGCTTTCAAATAAGGATGCAGGTTTTGTCCTAGAACTCCGGTCTCGACAATGGCTTCACGACACAGAATAAAGCTTCGCAAAGAATTGTCCGTGATCCAGCCTAGCCCCGCTTCGTTGAGCTTTTGCAAGCCGGATGAAAAAATGAAAATGACGGGGATCGAACGCAAAACCCAAAGATCAAGTGCAGCAGCTTCGCCCACTTTGGATCTCTTAAAAAAATAGCGATCTAGACTCCAGCGGAAGTTGGGGCAAATCACCAGAAAGGCCAGCGCCGCCAAAGTGTTGGGCATATTCAGCAGGGTCTGGGTTTGATAGATCGAAGGCAATCCGTTGAAAAGCCCAAAGCATAGGAAAAACAAAGTATAAACAATCCGCCCGCCGAAGCCCAGAATGCCCAGAACCCCCAAAAAAACCGCGGCTCCCCAAATGATCTGCAGGTCTGCAATCTGAAGTTTGGCAAAATCAAAAAACAGATACAGGCCATGAGTTTTTAAAAAGATGTCGTTGAAATCCGGAAATTGAAACCATGGTTGCATGGTGGTCATCAAAAGATAGACCAGGAAAGAAAAGTATCCGATGCGAATGCAGTCCAAAGCTTTGGCAAGATCCACGGGCGCATCATTGATCGGATCAGTCCATCTAAATGCCATACGAGTAGACCTTTAGATCCTCGCAGCGCAAGCCCTCGCGACCACACAGACACACCTTCTGCGTGATTTGCATTTTGACGAGACCCGAATGGCGCTTGCGCAGGACTTGCGTCACGCGTTCGCCGACAAGTTCGGTTTCCATTTCCGTTTTTCGTCCCAAAAGCGCTTCCATGCTGCGAACATTGTAGGGCGTGAAAGGATTTTTCCCATGCAACTGAAATTCGTCAAACATCGTTCCGTCTTTTTTATAAAAAGAAACTTTGTTGTAGGCGTAGGTAGCCTTGCTCGGGCCAGAGGCCGTCGAGAACATCCTGTAGCGGACGAAAGGATAAATATCTTTATCGGCGTAGATTGCGATCAATTGGCCGCAAATCAGAAATAAAACGAAGCCAATTTTCAGGCGGTCCGACATTTTCATAAAATGGAGACCAATTGGTGAAAAGGCAAATCGAAAGAAATCGAGAAGAAATACCTTTGCAGTGAATGCGGGACCTCGACGAAATGCTCTTGTTTGACGTCGATCAAATAACAAGCCTGATCTTGAATCTGAATTTTTTCTGAAGCCACGTGCAGAAATGCGCTCGAATTTTTCAGATAGTAATTCATGGTCGAAGACCGTCTGAGGTCAATATGCTTAGGAACCGGACCCTGCGTGCGCCACAGATTGATCTGTCGATCTTGAAGAGAAAGACCTTTGGACGAAAGATAGTCGGCGATCTCTTGTCGGCAGCGTGGGAAAAGCGAAACCGAATTGGCCAAAATGGACAGTCCGCTTTTGTCATAAGTGTTCCAAGACATTTTACCGTCTTGAGATTTGTAGTTTTGGGAATAATAATCGTAAACGACTTCCTCTAAGCCCATGCTTTGCTCGATTCCTTGCAAGGCTTCTTTTTGGGCTGCATCTGAAAGTCGAAACGGGAGCTGTTTAAACACCATCGCGCGTCCGATACTTTTTCAGTCGCGTTTCGATGTTCTTGCGAATCGGGGGGCCGATCATTTTTCCCTGCGAAACCGAGATGGGATTTTCGAGATCATAGTTCCTCACAAAGTCTTTCATTTTTTTCGCTTGGTCTCCCGACACTCCGAAAACGGAATGAATCAAAGGCACCTGTTTGGCGTGAACCGCAAAAGCCCCATGAAATCCCAGGCGCTTGGAAAGGCGCAAATTGGCCAGATATTTTCTTTGCCACTGATCTCCGGTCAATTGCGTAAAGTCAGCCGCATAGCCAAAAACCGGAACGTCAAAGGCCGCACACAGATTGACCACCTGGGCCGCGATAGGCCGGAAAAAAACGGCGCTGGCGGCAATGCCCAAATGGGCCGAATAATCCATAATGCCAAAAATCACGAAACGAAGGGCGGTGGTGTTCAAAATTTTTTCCAGCTGTAAGAAAGCCTTTGGCGATTCAACCACCAAAGCCACCTGATGCTGAGACGCCAGCTTTTGGCGAAAACTGCGAACCTGATCCGCCGTTTGCACTTTGGGAAGAATGACGGTCACGGGCGTTTTCAGCCGATTGATCGCATCGATCTGTTTTGCGAAATGCGGGGCCGAACTTTCCACCCGGAAACAAATCGTGGAATTGGCCTTTTGAAAGCGTTCTGCGGCCGTCGCGATATTGCCGCAAGCCCAGGTCTTGGCTTTTTCACCCAAAGAGTCTTCAAGATCCAAAATGACAGCATCGGCGGCTTGCGCCCATTTGAAATAATATTTCGAAGTCAGAATCTTTGGCTGCGCCAGCGGAATATTGAGAAGGCTATTCATCGGATGATCCATCAATAGCTTTCAGTCTATTTTCTAAATTTCATTTGCCAATCATTTAATGAAATTTTTGGCAGAATCTGATCGATTTTCTCGGCGTTCCAAGCGGGATCTAAAAACAAAACCGCAATTCTTTGCCAGCAGCCGATCGAATCCGCATGATTTTCGCAAACATTGTAAATTCCCTCCAGGGCCGTCAGGCGGTCCTCGGGGGCTTGAAAACCGTTGTGCAGATTCATATGCTCGATAAAAGTTTTCACTTTCTGCGGATACTCGCGCGAGATAAAAACACCGGCCAGCTGCAGGGCGCGAGCGATCTTCAGCTGATGCGGAATCATGATCAGGGAGCCAGGGTAACTGAGACGTTTATCGCCATCTCCGTGTCTTTGATTCAAGATTTTGAGCGAGTCTTCGCGAAAATTTTGGCCCAGATACATGCGCGTCGCCATACGTCCAAAACCCGGCGGCAGGCTGCGCTTTTGCAAACCCGAAAAACAAAGAAGCTCGCCTTCGGACGAAACCACGGTGAACGAGTGATAGTCATGAAGATCGATATTGGAATAATTGGCTTTCAGTTTGAAATCGGAACTTTCGATTTCTTTCAGCGCTTCGGCAAACAACCGGCGGCCTTCGGAAGAGTCATCATGACAGAGATCGAAGAGCTGAATCATAGTTTGATGTATTCTTTGAGATAAGTGGCCCAAGCCGCGTGGCCTTCTTCGAGAATATGCCCAGTGCGGCCCAAGGGAACCTTGAGCTTGATCATGCAATGCTCAAGCAGCGAGTCCGTGTTAAAGTGAATCCAGCTATCGGTCTTGAATAGGAGATTCGAGTTTTCGAGCCATTGCTTGACCTGGGCCTTGTTTTGATCCAAGTCGCCGCGTTCCGCGGTCTGCAGGCTGCCGTCTTCGTGAATCTTGCAAGAGATCACGGGGGCCGTGTGGAAAAAGCGATGACGGATGCCTTGTTGATCCAGAAAGTTTTTCAAGAGCAGGGCGGAAAAAACAAAACTTTCCACGCAAGAATGAAAATCCATCACGTGGCTTTCCAGAAATTGGTGATGGATCTTCACCTCGTCCAAAAGATATTTGATTTTTTGTGTTTCTTTATCTTTGCGAACCCCCGCAATATGCGCTTCGGGAAAAATAATATTGAAATGGCGCTTGTATTTGGAAAGGTAAACTTCGGTCGGCGTGGCCGGGGCCCAAGCAATCAAAGCAAAGATGTCTTGCGCTCGATACTGCTTGAGCAAAGCCGAAAGATCCCGAATGCTGCGTCTTAAGATCGACGAATTGGGCGATCCGGCTTCACCAGCGTTGATCGAGCGGTCAAAGCCCAAATCCTTTTCGATGGCCGCCGTGTAGGTGCGGCTTAAGCGATAGCTTTCGGCAGACTGGCTCGAGTCCTTGGGCTTGATCAGATCAAAGCCATAAGTTGACGAGGAGCCATTCGAGTAAAGAATCATGGTATATCCAGAGACCTTTTAAAATAATGATCCCAGAAATTGGTATTGTGGACGTGGTCGCCAAGCCCGTACGCGCGGGGCAAACGCGTTCTGAAAAATTCGTACTCTTGATTTTTCCAAAGCTGCAATGTCGGGTGCGCCCAGTTGGCGGAAAATCCGTCGATATGAGATTTTTCGTCTTGTAAGATCTGTTTCAGCAAGGAATGAAATTGCTTGTCCATTCCGGTGCGTAAAGCCGTGCGGTAATTCCAAACCGCCCTTCGCTCCATCAGCTCATGAAATCCGACAAGCAAAGCGTGGTCTTGCAGATAGCTTTTCTCGGGGACGATGCCGAAACGAAAGTGAAGATTTTTTTGCATGCTCAATGTCAGATCTTCTTCAACCGGAAAGCCCGCGTTCAAGATTGAACGCTTGATCTGAGCCGAATGCCGGTACTCGTCTTCGATTTGGTTTTCCACTTGGGAAGCCATCTCTTTCGGACAAAAGGCGAGGAAGCTTTCAAGATCCCTGGCGGCCCAGAGCTCGCTGAGATAAGCGCTGTTGAGAAATTTAATTTCGCATTCTAGCCGAGTCATAAGGAAGAGATCCCTTTGCAATCGAAAACATCGCGGCGCGTCCGGTATGGAGATTATTCTGGCATTCTCAGGCACGAGGATCAAAGCAAATCCTTGTGTCACAAAGGCCATCTGCCGTCTCAAAATGCGACGGTCAGATTGAAACTGTTTAGCATTTTGCTTGCGATCAAATGTAATTTAATGAAAAAATTAAACTTGGGGGAACCATGCGACGAAGGCAGTTTTTAGAGCACATCCGGGTGCTGTTGTTAGGCGCTATGGTGTCTCCTATGGTCCCCATTCTCGGACGGCTGCCAGAGCCGGGTTACACCTTCATCACGCGATTCACCCAAAAGAATGGTCAAAGCTTTGATATGGACCGTTTCCGCGACTATTTGAACTCTCGGGTTTCCCCCGACGATTTCAGCACCCTTAAAGACCAATACGCTTCCAGCGGCCGTCTTTTAAGCTACGAAAAATCCGTGTTCGGAAACACCTTCGAAGCGCGCTATGTTTTTCGGGATCTGGCAGCCAAATATGATTTCTTCAGTGAGATCGCGGCAAAGCGCCGCGGCCTGCAGGCCGAAAGCTGCGATCTGTACGATATCCAAGTTATCGCTTAGAGCCGATCGCAGCCATCAGCTGTTTGCGGTCGACTTTCCCATTTGAACTGAGAGGCATTTTTTCGATGAGATGAATCTCGGCGGGCACTTTTGTTTTGGGCAAACTTCGATTTAAAAATTGCAGATAGAATTCTTCGGTCTGATTTCCCTGCTGTTGAATGAAAAGAACAGGGACCTCGCCCAGGATGCGGTGGGGCTTGGCCACGGCGGCGCAGAGCTGCACGTCCGGCAGGGCCATCACAAGATCTTCAATTTCAAATGGCGAAATCTTCTCGCCACCGCGATTGATAAAAAAGGAAGCGCGCCCATAGATGCAAAGCTCGGTGTCTTGCATCTCGCCAATATCCCCGGTTGCCAGCCAGCCGGATTCGGTTTGAATCTTGCGAAATTGATTCGGCCCAATCAGATAGCTTTCGGGGATGGACCGAGAGCGCAGTAAAATTTCTCCTTTTCCTTTTTCAGGATTTTGAATCTGAATCTCGACCCCCATGCCTTTTCCCACTTGTCCCGGAAGAAAATCGTTCTCACCGGCCGGATGCAGGCGGCTGGTAACCCAGCTTGCACATTCGGTCAGGCCATAATGGTAAATAAAGTCGGAATTGGGAAAACGCTTTCGCATGTCCGTAAAAGTACTGGCATGCAAAATTTCTGAAGCGCAGTGAATTTGCGGGCTCAAAGAATTGTTTTTGATTTCGACCCCGCTGGCCGCCAGCATGTTCCAGAAGGCGGGGACCGAGCTGAAATAAGTCACCTGGTGTGAAAGCAGCGTGGATTCGAAACCCAGGCAAAAGGGAATATCAAATTTTCGACTCAGGATCAGGTTGCCGCCAGCCGCCAGCGGCGACAAGCTGTTGGCAATCAGGCCGTGGCCAAAGGTCAGCGGCAGGAAGCAAAGGCTTTGCTGCATGTGTGACTGAAACTGCGAGACGATGGTTTGAATGCGAAAAGAAAGATGGTCTTCGTTAAAGCAGATTCCTTTCTGAAATCCGGACGTGCCCGAACTTTCCAGAATCAAAATGGTCTCTGGCGTTTGCCAATGCCAGTCTCTTTGAAAGCCGTTCACCTCTCCTTTTTCGTCGATCAGAAAATGCGGAGAATATTTTTCGACATGCTTTTGGTAAAGCTTGGGATCCGCATGCAAAGCGATCGGAAAAACGGTGGCGCCGATTTTCCAAAGCGCCCAGAGACGAAAAAGAAAGAAAATTGAATTGTCGTTCACCAAAGAGACCAGATGCCCGGGGCCGATCCCGGCTTTTGAAAAAAGAGCGGCGCTCTGATCGACGCTGCTTTTGACTTGTTGGGGATGCATTCGCAATTGATGGCGAGTATCGAAGATGGATCCCTGAATCTGTTGATCAAACTGTCTCATTGGACTCTCACTGGATTTTTGCCGCCAAAATCCAAGGTATCACGGCTTCGGTTAGATCTTGCTTGAAGTTTTGATGAAAGCTGGCTTCATCTTTGGATCGTTTGTAAGAGCTTAAAAAAGCGTTCAAAAAAGCGCCGGTGATCGAAAGGTCGGCGTCCTGCCAGCCGGCGTGTTCGATGACGCCGTCCCAGGTGATCTTTTGGTTCTGCAGCCATGGGCGGATTTGTTTGCAACTTGGAAAGCTGCGAGACAGAAATTCGGGATGGAACTGCGGATTGGTCCCAAGCACGATCAATTTTCGATTTTTCGATTTCAGATATCCAGTGAGCTCTTGAAATTCAGAGAAGAACGGCGCAAGAACGGTGTCAGTCTTGGTGGCGCGGCTTTTTCCGGCCGTCTTCGTCTCGCAGATCTCAGGATGCTTCTGAGAATAAGTTTTCAGAATGCGCGTGTCGGTTTGCATGAGAAACAGGGCCGAGTCATAGAGGCTTAAGTCCTGCTGCTTTAAGAAAGCGGTATAATCTGAAATCTGTTTTAAATAGTTGGGGTTGATATCGATGCGGTACTGGCGTGAAGCATTTAAGGAATTCAGTCGATTTTGCAGATGAGCGGCAAACTCTTCGGCATGGCGGGGTTCCGTCAGCCAGTCATTTCCAAGAATTAAAATGCGAATGGGATTCGGGTGGGAAGTCAGAGAGGCATTTTGCATCGAAGGCTTACCAGCACAGCCAAAAAGAATCGAAAAAAGTGCCAGTAAGCCAATGCGTTTCACAAGGAACTATTTTGTATTTTGAATATCGGCAACCAAGCCCGGAGCGAAGAAGCCTTCATACTGCTTGTAAACGCCCGAAGCTTTTTGCTTCATTTTTTCAACTTGGTCCGCTGGCATGTCCACGATTTGGATGCCCTGAGCTTTGTACTTCTCTTTGTTTTCCAAGTTGTCTTTGATTGAATCTGCGCGTTCTAAAGCGGCTGTTTCTTTTGCCGATTCAGAGACGATTTTTTGCAGGTCCGCCGGCAATGATTCGAAGAACTTTTTGTTGATGATGATGGTCGTCAGGAACAAGCTGTGCTCGGTTTCATTGATGAACTTGGCATCGTTATTTTTCACAGAATCCAAGCGGGCATAAGTCGTTTCAAAGGCATCCAATTTTCCTTTGAAATTTTCTGCGTCCACTTGCATTGGCACCGCACCCAGTTCTTTCATATAAGAAGCCGCGATGGGGCTGTCTTTGGTGACGCGGATTTTTTTACCTTTGAAGTCATCCACTTTTGTCAGTGGCGCTGATTTCGAAGGGATCACGCGGTAACCACCCGAGTAGGTGAAGCCAAGACCTTTGACGCCGCTGGTTTCAAGACCGGCAACGATTCGTTGTCCAATCTGACCGTCCAATACTTTCGCGGCATGCTCGTGATTGCGGAACAAGAAGGGAAGATCCACAACCCACATGTCTTTATTGTACTGACCCAAAGAGGTCGTATAGGTCTGGCTCATTTCCAATTCACCAGCTTGCAACATTTTGAATGCGCCCGCCGGAGTGATCACCGAGTTCTTATTGATCGAATTGGCTTCCAGAATTTCGACTTGAACGCGATTTCCCGATTTTTGCGCAACGGTATCAGCAAAATGCTGAGCGGCTCTGCGGAAAACTCGAGCTGGTTCATGTGCAAGTACCCAACGAATTTTAACTGGTTTTTCTTCCGCCAAAGAAACGGCCGAAGTCAGCAAGATGACCCCACAAAACAAACCTTTGAGAATTCTGTTCATAGTCAAACCCCTGTCCATTTATTTTGAAGTAAATTGATTAACATTAATTTTATTAACCATTTACGCGAATGTAAAGACAATAGGTTCACAATATTAATATATTTTAATACAGGGTTTCACGACAAAAGCCTGGACCCCAATGCATTCCGTGTCTTGCTCTGAGACGTTCGCTGTTGAGACGAATCGAAGGTCTCTGTGCTTGATAATCAGTTCCGCTCGCCAGACAATGAATGCAGAAACAGCTTTTCTTCTTCCGAATGGAAATATGAAAAAAAAGATTCTGCCATTTTTGAAAATTTCAATTTGGTGTCTGCTTGTGCTGATCGCGGTCGATTACGCACTGTTTCGCTACGATCAGAAAAATGCATTTTTCACACTCGACGAAATCGTTCCTTTCAAAGGCATCCCGCGGGGAATTTTGGGGACAGATGTTAAAAACCCGCTGAACAATCTGGGCTACAATGATGTTGACATCAATTTGGACGAAACGATCCAAAGCAGGTTTCTGAATATCCAATTTGTCGGTGATTCGGTTTTGATGGCCCAACAGGTGCCGCGCGGACAGAACCTGGTTTCTTTGGTGCAGTCGCAGCCGGCCTTATCCGGCAAAATCCGAGTCCACAATTTCGGAGTCTTGGGCTACGACTTCGATGCGAGCTTTAAGAACTATCTCAAATTCAAGAATCTCTTAAAGCCCGAGTACGTTCTTTATTTTTTCTGCGTCAATGATTTCTTAACCGAGAATGAGCAGCGAATCATCGATGAGAACATCAATAGCCGGTGGTTTATGCACCGCCAGGGCTCCGGAATTTTAAACTGGATCATCAAAACGATTCCGCAAAAAAGGTACCGCGATTACGCCAAAGACAACGAGGTCGATGTTTGGTACAGCGATAAATCAAATCATTCTCCCGAATCCGCCGCTCTCGAAAAATTTGCCCAAAGAATGCAAGAATTCAAAGCCGAGACGGGTGGCAACTTTGCGGTCGTGATCGTGCCGCCTCGGCAGGTGGTTTACGAAAATCTCGAAGCCGAGTTTCTGGACCGGAAACTGCCCGAGCTCTTACAGCAAAAAGGAATCGTCTTTTACTCGATGAGCGATTTTTTCAAACGGCGCTTTGCCGAAAACAAAGTGGATCTCTTTGCGGATCCCGTGCACTTCAACGAGACGGGTCACCGACTGGCGGCCGATTTTCTGAAGCCGATTCTGGAAGGGATCGCAAAGAAAATGGAAAAATGAGACTGCAAAGAATGACGGGTTTTCTGAAAACCTCTTTATATTCCGGCCTGCTCTTCGTTTTTCTCAGTCTTTATAAATTTCCGTTCGCGCCTGAAATCGCGATTGGGCACTGGGTTTCCCTGGCCTGCTTCAAAAATCGGATCCAAGGCTTTGTCTGGACGAATCTGCTCTTGGCGCTTTTTGCGGGGATGTTTTTTGTTGCGACTCCGCTCAGTATCTTGGCGCCTACGCAATACTGGGGCGAGATCGTCAACCAGCATCTTGGCGAAACAGGTTTTTGGGGTCGCACCGGCCTAACGGGGATTGTTCTGGTTTTGTCATATGGCATTTATTTTTTGCTCTTTCGCTTCTTTCTGCGCTTTCGGATGGTATCGCCCGCGGTCGTGATTGCGCTTTTGATTTTGTTCGGCGTGGTCGTTCTGAAAAGCTATGTATGGCCGGCCGGTGTATCTTTGGTTTTATTGGGCCTGCTTTTGTATCTGTCGAAAAGCTTTTGGATGTGCGCTTATCAGTTCAGTGAAGTGGATCTTTTGAAAAAGTACCCGGTTCATTTTCACTTTTCGGCGTCTTCACCGCTTTGGCAGCAGACCTGGGCGCGGACTTCGGTGCCGCGGGGATTCGGGGATTTTTTAAATACGGAAACTTCCTCCCAGCGGACCGAAGTAACTTTGCGCTCGGGGGTCCGGCTTTTTTTGTGGGCTTTGATTCTTCAGCAAATTTCGATTCATCTTTATAAGATCTGTTTTTTGGATGCGGACTCGAATGGCTGGGGATTTTCGGCGCAGGGACTTTTCATGTATCCGCGCCACAACCTTTTGGATCTGACCTTTGAAAACTGGATGCCATTGCTGGCCTCTTTGTTAATGCGCACGGCGATTTTCCTTTTGTTTCTGGCTCACACCTCGCATGCGATCGTGGCCATCGCCCGCTTTTATGGATTTGATGTTCGAAAGAACTTCGACAACCCATTTCGGGCCCAAAGCTTCAACGAATTTTTTGCCCGCGCATTTCATTACTATATTTCCATCTTGCAGCGGATTTTCTTTTATCCCTTATGGGCCCGGCTGAAAGGGATTCGTAACAAGTACCTGCGGATTTTCGTCGTCTCGTGGCTGACGATTTTCGGCGGTGGATTGGCGGCTTCGTACCTTCGAAAGATCGCGCTTTTGGATCAGCTCAGCCTGCAGGACTATTTCATATCTTCGATTCACGACCGTTCCTATTATTTTCTGGCATTGGCTTTTGCGATCGCGATCAGCTCGACCTGGGGACTTTATCGCAGCAAACGGCGACTGACCGGCGAGCGAAAATCCTCGCGCTTCTTCGCGGCGGCCAAAGTCGCGATGTATTTCCTTATTTTTGCAATTTGTTTTTCGCTCCAGAACTTTGTTGGGGTTAAATAGAAACATGGCATATTTCGCAA
The DNA here is from genome assembly GCA_966211455.1 of uncultured Bdellovibrio sp. Lineage (GTDB taxonomy): Bacteria > Bdellovibrionota > Bdellovibrionia > Bdellovibrionales > Bdellovibrionaceae > 21-14-0-10-47-8. The sequence goes on along the minus strand of CBIHNI010000009.1, from coordinate 68,887 downwards.
TCGGCTCAAAGAACGTGGGGGGACGGGGACTTTTCGAGGAGGCTTGGCTCGACCAGGTCTCGTTCACGCAGGTCAGTCTGAAGCGTTCGATGAACCGGGCTGCCCGCATTTTGCTTCGGGTCAGTCACGAACCGATGTCACGTCCCGCAGTCGCAGAATTGGCAGCCGAAACCGGAATCTACTTTGTCGGCTCGCACGTACAGACTTTTGAAAACGAAGCGCGGAGATTTGCCGAGATCGGAAATGTCGAACAGCAAATCGCCTTCTATCAGCAAAACATTCCGTCTCGAATGGTGTTTCAGACCTCTTTGGGATTGCAGGCGGCCGGGGTTGGAATTCATTTTGGCATTCGTGGACCCGTGCAGACATTTGCCTCCGAATCTTTCGCCTGCCTGCATGCTTGGGAAACGGCCGTGGCCGATCTCGAGAATCATCGGGTCCGGCAAGCGTTGATCTGCGGATCATACGCCATCGAAGAAAACTCGTTTGTCGATCCGAGATTTCAAACGGAGGCGGGTTTCGCGATTGTTTTGGATTTAAACAAGCTTCCGTCGAATCGCAAGGCCATCGTCGATCGATTGCAATTGCCGCAGCCCTTGGCTTATGGGTCGGTCTCGCCCTTGATTTCAGTTTTGCAAGGGGGGCTGCTTGGAACGTAAAGCGATCGAAAACAAAGTCCGCGAAGCGCTGGCCGAACTGCTGGACGAAAAGGCGCAGCAGATCGGCGCGCAGGCGCGTTTGATTTCAGACGTGAAGCTAGAATCGATCGACATGATCGATTTTCTTTTCGAGATCGAGCGCAAGCTTGGGGTTAGCATCAATCTGTCAGAAGCTTTTTCGGTTAAGCGTCGCGCCTTCTCGCAAAAAGAGCAGTTCGATCTGACGATTGACGAAGTCGTCTCTTATCTCGAGGAACTTTTGCGATGAAAGCATCCGTCGCGATTTCAGATCTTAGTGTGATTTCGCCGATTGGGCGCAGTCTTGACGAGTTCACCCAATCCTTGCGTTCCGGCAAGTCGGGCATTCAAGAGCTTGCATGGCTTTCGCCGTCTTACTTTCCCGCGGGCGTTGCGGGGCGCGCCTATAAAATAGGGGAAAGCTTTGAAATGGTGATCTCGCAGCTTTTGGCGGATCTGCTGCAACGAAACCCAAAAGCTTTGGACCAAGTGGATTTGGTTTTAATCGGAACCAACGAAGATCAGCCGCGCTTGGCCGATATGGCCAGTGGAAGACCATCCCGAAAAGTGATTGATCGTTTGCAAGACGTGCTTATTAGCAAAGGCTTGCAGCTTGAAAACGCAAAAATTCTGCAAGTCGTGAACACTTGTATCACCGGTCTTTCCACCGTCGGCATGGCCTTTGATCGCCTGCGATCTGGCCTTGCAAAGAAAGCTTTGGTGTTAGGTTATGAATCCCCCGTGCAACTGGAAGATCTGCTTCGTTATCATTCGATCGGGGCCTTGGCCGTTCGCGATGAGCAGGGGCGGTGTCTCAGTCGGCCTTTTTCTAAGGGGCGAAACGGATTTGTGAAAGGCGAAGGTGCCGGCGCCATGATTCTGACCACCGAGCACACAAAAAATTCTTACTGCCAAATCGAAGCTTTTGCTCAGACGTCGGATGCATGGCGATTGGCCGAAGCTCGCGACCAAGGCGAAGGAATGCTTGGCTGCTACAAAAAAATTTTTGCCAGCACCCAGATTCGGCCAGAAGAAATCAATTACATCAACGCGCATGGAACGGGAACGATCAAAAACGATCAAACCGAGACCATCTTTATTCAAGAGTTTTTTGCCGAGCACAGTCGCAAGCTTCCGGTCAGTTCGTTAAAATCGCAAATCGGACATTTGAACTATGCCTGCGGGATCGTCGAAGTCATCGCCTGTGCGCTGATGATACGCGAGCAATTCGTGGCGCCCACAATCAATTACGAAGCGGATCCGGAGCTGAATTTGGATTTTGTCGGCAACCGGTCTCGAAGCCTGGAGATCCAGTATCTTTTAAAGAACAGCTTTGGCTTCGGCGGGAACAATGCGGGGCTTTTATTGTCCCGGTGATGTGGGCTTTTGCTCTTTCAAACCTTAATTCGTTTTCACCATCTTAACCGCTTTTGCCACGAAGCCCTTGCTGGCGGCTGTCGCTTCGAGCTTGGCGATTGCCTGTGCGAGCTTTGGTTTGGTTTCGGCGGTCAGTGGGGTGTTGTTGACGATCAGATCGCCGATCGCCATGACATTCCAGATTGTTTGATCGGAAGTTCCCAGTTCACGGAATTTTTTATCCAAGGTCTGATATTTGTCGATAATTGGCTGCGGAATGCTTTCATTTAAATTTTTTGCCAGGGCAGCCGTTGCGACGATGCCGCTGGCTTCCATTAAGAAATTAAAATGCTTGTTCAAAGCGTTTGCCTTGTAAAGCTCGAAGGCTTTTTTCGTATCGCCGGTCGCAAGCAGAACCGCGCCGATGCGGTAATTGATCAAAGTTGCATCCAATTGGCGTGGGGTTCCTTTGATTTCAGAGACGGTGGCGATCATTTTTTTCGCTTCGGGCATCTTGTTTTCAAGCACGGCGATTTCGGCATTGATCAAATCCAGGCCTTTTTTCAACTTGCCGTCGATGGCGGCGGCCGGAACTTTGGCAAGTTCAGTTTTGGCCATGGGGATGTTATTATTGAAAGCATAGGCGCGAGCCAAGGCCATGCGATAAGCCGCGATGTTGTTGGGGCTTGTGGCTTTCGGGATCAAATCGTTATACAGCTTGATCGCCGTATCCAACAAGAACACCTGCACGTAAGACTGAGCCTGATTTAAAAGGTAATCTTCGTAGATGCTGCTTTTCGCGGTCACGGCATTGGCGGAAGTCCAACACTTGGCCAAGAGATCAATATTGCGAATGCCGATCAGGTACCGGCAGCGAAAATTCTGGAAGATCGCCGTGCTTGGATTGGTCATATAAGCTTCGTAGAATTTCGTATAGTAATTCACGAAATCAAAAAACTGTTTGTCGCTCATGTTGTCGTGAAGCGAAACAATGTGTCGGGTTTCTTGAATGGCCGCCAAATCCGTTTTTGGCGTTTTCATCAAGGAGGTGACCTGTTCGGGAATTCGGGCTTGAGATTCAAAAGTCTTATCGAAGAACGACATCACAATCGAATGTGTTAGAACCGTTTGCTGGGTCATTTGAAAATCGGCGCCGCTTTCTTTGGATGAAAGCACAGTCTGAATTTGAGACTTTAAATAATCTTTCTGCGTCGACGAGGTCAGCTTTCCGCCCTTCACGGCGTTCATCGTTTTTTCCAGAGAATCGACCGAGTCTCGGATCGTTAATGCGGCATGAGCCAATGAACTGACGACGAGGAAGGTAAATAGACTGAAGTATTTCATATTTAAATTAAACTTTTTGATATCAGGGGAAGCAAGACATTTCGCCCGCAAAGAGCCAAAAGATGAATTTCGTTATCTCAGAGCCTGACCCAAGTAGAGCAGCGCAATGTGGAGCAGATGATAGACGGCCAGACGGGGCCAATTGGGACGTTCGCGGTCCATGTCTTCAGTTTCAAAGACGCGGCCATTGATTTTTTCGAAAGCCGTCGCAAGCCCGAAGAAAAAGAAGTAAGGAAGAAAAGCGGTTGCCGTGTGCATCAAAAATGCTTCTTGCGTGCTGTTGACGATGATGTCCAAGTCGCGCACCGAGCGAACGTAAAGACCGCCGATAAATACGGCGATGAAAGCTGAAAAGCCGACTTTCACCGTTTGCGAAGAAACCCATTTTCCCAGCGTTCTTGAAATCGGATAATAAAAGAAAGCGATGATGATCAGCGAGTAATAGTACATCAGGCGAAACATGAAATCGGAAAAGGACTTGGCGAGCCAAGGTTTTTGCGTGGCCTCGGTCAGCATGAAGCCGCAGCTTCGCGCCAGACCGATAAAAATATCTCCGAACACGTAGAAAAGACCGAAGATCAGATTGTTGCCCCAGACAAAGACAAAGAGAATTTTGTCGAACAAACTCATCTTCGGGAAAATCATATGAAAGATGTAACCTTCGTAACCGAACAGACGCCACTTTCCCGTATTGACGAAAGGGTAGACCTGATCCAGGTAATAATGGAAATAGCAATAGTTCACGGCCCACAGGACGTAAACGGCCAAAAGGGCCCGTAGCACCAAGAAAAGGCCGGACCTTAAGCTTTCCAGCTCCTCTTGCTGCGTCTTTGGAGTGTAAGAGCTGAGATCCAATCTTTCCCGGGAAACATTGTAGCCGTTCCAAAAAGGAATGATCGAATAGAGAAGATTGCGAATTTCCGAGCCTTGACGGGTGGAGACGTAAAGGCCAAAAAACCAAATCGACTTCAAAAAGAAAATCAAAAGCAGAGCGAAAAACCCGATCCAGGTGAAGTACTGAGATGCGATATCGAAATTCCGGGGGATCAGGGCGAAGCCCACAAGGCCCGCGGTCAAGACGGAAAATTGGTAGGGAATATGAAAGCGCCTCTGCAGCCACTGGAAAAGTTTCTTGAGCACAAAGTAAACGGCGAACAGACAGATGATCCTAAGAACGTTCATCCCGGTGTGCAGCCAGAACGAATCCGGCGAGAAAGCCAAGTCATAACGAAATTTGGAGTGCAGCCGGGGGCTGACGAAATAAGAAGAATAAAAAATGGCGTAAATCAGCGAGCCGCCAATCAGGAGCGGAATTCGTCTTTTCGGAAAAAACAAAATCAAAGCCAAAATCGGAAGAACCCGTTGAAGAAGATAGAAATGCTGAAAACTGACAAAGATCGCGACGAAAGCAATAACAAGAATTTTAAGAACGAAGGGATCGTTCTCGATGGAATATCGGCCCGTGGGCCCTTCCACGTATTGTTTGGTCATGATTTGACTTTATGGTATATTTTTTCCTGAGGTAAGAGATATTTATGCGTTTGATCGATCTCGCGCAGGTGACGCCACAAAGTTTTCCCGACTTAAACCGAGATGGGGCCTCTCGAATTCTGAAAGTCGACGCGCAAGTCCTGCCGGTGAAGGCTTTTGACTTTGAGGTCGAGGATTTACGCTGCTATCCAAACCTGTCCGAGCAAAGTCTACGCCGTTACAATCGATTCACCTTTATGGCGCTCGAGTATCTTCATCGTCATCCGACAGTCTTGAAATTTCTAAAGGATGTGGATCGTGAACGGGTGGGTGTTTACGTCGGGGCTCCCTTCGAAGGCCGCGATCAAGACTTCAGCGACGCCTTGGAAGTCAGTCCGGATTCATTGAGCAAATCCTGTCGCCGGCTTCTGAAATCCAATTACGTTTTAACCAACAACTGGGGTTTGGCTCCTTGTCATCTCAGTTCCGAGCTGGGGACCACGGGGCCGACGCACGCCTTGTATCTGGATCAGAAGTTTGCGCTCTCAAATCTGCTCAAGAAAATCGCCTGCGATTTTTTGGATTTCAAATTGTCAGCCGCGCTCTTGGTTTTGATCGATACGCCGTCGGTTTACGTTCTGGACACATGGCAAAGTCTTTACCCGACGGAAAAAAGCTTACAAGAGTCGGTGACGCTTTTGACCTTTGCCAGCGCCTCTTTGGCAACGCGATTTCCGGATGCGCAAGAGATCGCGCCGGCCGCCATGGAAGAAATGAATGACGAAATTTTAAAATCTCTTCTGAGGTCTGATGATGCAAAATGATCTGGCGATTGCATACAGCGACATTCGCACCCCTTTGGGCGGCAGTTTAGAGGAAACGTACCAGGCCGTTTTGCGCGAGCAAAGTATCGATTCGGTGGTCAAGCCCATCGCAGGCGAAAGCGATTTTCCGGTCAAGTACAGCGCCGCTTTTTCGGAACCCGCAACGGATTGGTCCAAGTGGGATAACGAAGAGCCAACCCGACTGCGGGCGGAAAGAATTCTAGAGCCTTTGCTGGACCGCTTTCTGCAGGTCAACGACGGAAAAGGTATCGACGCCATCTTGATTTACGGGAAGGTCATTCGTCGAAATTCTTTTTCGCAGTTCTTTATTCGCAATTATCAGAAGGAAGAAAACCTGCGAATTTCGGACAATTTTGTCTCTTACGAATTTCTGTACGAAAAGCTGCATCCGCTTTTAAATACAGATGCTTATCGTTCGACCTTGAATATCAATGACACCTGCGCCAGCGGGAATTCTTTGCTCTCGATCGCCAGCCAGTGGATCAAGTATCAGGCGAAAAAACGAATCTTGGTGCTGGCCATGGACTGGAACGAAGCACCCAAGCTGCAGCTCTTTTATCAGATGGGAATTTTGGCCAACCAAAAACAAACGCCGGGTCAGCTGGTGCGTCCCTTTGATGCGACCCGATCGGGATTTATTAAAACCGAGGCCTGCGGGCTGATGGTGATCGAAAAAAATGCGGATCCAAGCCTTCCGCACATCGTGGGCTACGCCAACAACAATGATGCCGCTCTGGTCGCCGGGATTGAATCGCAAGATTCGATTCTTCAATGCATGGAGCAAGCGATGGAAATGGCGCAGGTCCGTCCAGAGCAAGTGGGCGCCGTCAAGGCCCATGGGACCGGGACAAGGGTCAACGATCACAAAGAGGCGGCCGCCATTTCGAATCTTTTTACGTCGGCACAACCGGGGATTTTTTCTTTAAAAGGTTACCTGGGGCATACGACGGATGCTTCGGGGTTGGTCGAACTTTCGTTGTGCCTGCGCGCTTTGAAGGATCAGGTGCTGTTCAAGGCCTTGAACTCTGAAAACCTGGATGTGGATCTGAAGCTTCCCGCAAAGCACGTTCGAAATTTTAAAACCGCCTATTTGCTTTCGAATAATTTTGGGTTTGGCGGAAATAACTCCTGCGTTCTGATCCGGACGGCGATCGGGTAAAGTTCCTTAGCTCATTTTGTCCTGCAGAAAATCAAGCAGATGCGACAGGCGGTAATGTTCCTTCTTGGCGCCAGCGACTTTCGAAAAGAAGAACGTCACCTCGTGCGGATCGATATCGACCCCAAGCTCTTCGCTGATGCGATCCAAAAGTTCGATAAAATCCAGAGAGTCAAATTTCAGATCTTTGCGAATCAAATGATCCATTTGCGGAATGATCGGGTTCTTTTTTTTGATCTTTTTTACGTTCTCAAGGATCACGGTTTCAAGATTCGGATTCACGGTGGGTCTCCTTGGATAAGGCTTTGCCGATCAGACCTTCGATATCAAGCTCCCACCATTTTTCGGTCAGCAAAAGCTTTCGCTCGTCGTGGTGGTGGTTGTTGTGCCAGCCAAAACCGAAAGTCAGGTAAGCGATCAAAAGATTGTTTTCGCTGTGCTCGGGGGTCGGGTGGTTGCGGTAGCTGAAAGGCATTTTCAGATGCGAAAAGCAGGAAATCAGGTTGATGCGAAAGTGCTCGATTTGCACCGGAAGCAGAAAGTAATTCCACAAAGAACTGGGATTCATCAAAAAGAAGACGAAAGCTAGCAGCCAGAATATTTTAAAGAAATGACGGCTCATCAAAAGCAGAGATTTGTTGCGATAAATTCGGCGCACGCAGTAATGCTGATTGGAAACGTAAATCAGATTGTGCTCGTTCAGACGCCAGGTGAGAAAGCTCTGCAGCCATCCGTGTTGCACGGGACTGGAAGGATCTTCGGCTTCGTCGCTGTGTTGGTGGTGATAAATGTGGTTGGCCACCCAAAAACTGATCGGTGCGTAGCCCGTGGCGGTGCCAAGAAAGGCCAGGATCGTTTCGATCAGGGGATGGGTTTCAAACTGGCGATGGGAAAAAAGGCGATGAAAGCCCACGCCAATACCCACGGGGCCAAGCAAAAACCAAACGACAAAGATCGGCCAAAACTTGGTTTCGATTTGTCCCTGAAGAGCCAAAACAAAAAAGACCAGCGTCAGAATCTGCAGCGGCAACCAAAGTTTATAAAAATAAGCATTGAGCTTAAATCTTTTCGCCGGCGCGGTTTTCATCGGTTCTCGGTTTCATGAAAAAGAACTTGATAACGAATGCGGGAGGATCGATCTCCCACCACTTTTCGCCGTGGCGGTATTTGCTGGGATCATGGTGGTGATTGTTGTGCCAGCCTTCGCCCAGGCTTAAAATCCAAGCGAACACGTTGTTTTGCGATCGATCTTCCGTTTTGTGATTTGCGTATCCCAAAGGAAAATTCACATGCGGAATCACGGCAATGGCGGCGGCGCCATGAAAGCAGCCGATGGCCGGTAAAGCGAAAACAAAGCAGGCCAGTCGCCAATCGATCACGGCCAGGATCGCGGCATAAGCCAAAGCAAACTGAAAGTAATGACGGTCCAAGAAGGAGATGCGCTTGTCGCGGATAAAAGACCGGAAGGTGCTAAGCGGCATATCGATCGAAGGCCAGGCGGTCATCCAGCTTTTCCAGGCACCCAGATGTTTCGGCGAGTGCGGATCCAGATCCGAATCGCTGTGGGTGTGGTGAAAGCGATGAATGCTTCCCCAGGCAGCCGGGCTTCCTAGCATCGGCAGAAAACTGCTGATCAAAAGAATCCAGTAACCGAAGCGCGAAGTCTGAAAGCTTTGATGCGCAAAATACCGGTGCAGGGCCACGTTCACGCCAACGATCCCGGCATAAAGATAGAAAGCGAAAGCCACCAAAAGCCAATAATACTGATGAGAATGGAAAACCCAGACGATCCCGATCAAAGAAAGGAGATGAGTGCAAAGGTGCAAAATTTTGAATTTAAGCCCCAAACTCATTTGGTTCTGACCTATCAGTTCGTGTTCATTTTCAGTTTGACCAAAGAGACCACGTCGCCGACCGTTTTTGCGGACCGTGCTTCGGCGTCCGACATTTCAAAATGAAATGCGTCTTCGATCGCCACCATGATCGAAACCGCATCCAACGAGTCAGCACCCAGATCTTCTTTGAATCGCTTTTCGAGCGAAATTTTCTCGCGGTTTTTTCCCAGGTGCTCGGCGACGATTTCCTGAATTTTGGTTTCGAGATCCGACATGCTTAAATTTTAGGTTTGATGGAAAACCAAGTCAACCCAGCGGCTGACGGCGGTCTCAGACCGATCCGCCATCTGCAATCAGGGCTTGTCCAGTCAATAAAGATGACTGAGGTCCAGCCATAAATTCGACGATGTTCGCAACTTCATCGGTGCGTCCCATGCGTTTCAGCGCCGAGGCCTGAATTTTTTCTTGATAGGCGGCGGTCGTTGCGGCCGCCAATGTCATCTCGGTTTCAATCAAACCCAAGACCAGCGTGTTGCAGGTGATATTCTTCGTTCCCACTTCGCGGGCGCAGGCTTTCATAAAGCTGATCATACCGGCCTTGGCGGCGGCGTAATGAGCCTGTCCTTTGGTGCCCTTCAGCGCGGCGACTGAAGAAATGGAAATAATCCGGCCCTGCTTTTCTTGAATCATGGACTTCAGGGATTCGCGCGTGCAAAAGAAAGTTCCCGTCAGGTGCGAGTTGATCACGGAAAACCATTCGTCATCCGAAATCATCGCGACGAGATTCTCTTTGATCGGACCGGCATTGTTGATCAAGATCGAAATCCTTCCGTGTTTGGCAACGATCGAAGAGATGGCACGTTGAACTTCGCTCGATTGGGTCAGATCCATTTTCAAGGTCGAAAATTTTCGACCTCGATATTTGGCTTCGAGCTCTTGCGCTTTCTGAAGGTTCGTGTGATAGGTGGCGATCACCTGACAGCCCAGATCAACGAATTTGGCGACAAGGCTTTGGCCGATCGCGCTTGTTCCACCAGTGATCACGACGATTTGTTGGCTCCAGTAATTCTCGGGCATGCGTCTTCCTTCTCTGGATTAAGACTGCAGAGTAAAACAAAAACAGTAAAGCAGAAAGTAGAAAGGAACGCGCAGGTAGGAATACAGACGGCTGCTTTGCAAAAAGGCGGGCGGCTGGCGATAAACAGAGCTCAGCCCCAGTGCGGCCCCCAAGCACACGAAGTAAAGATAGCGATCGTCGATCGAAGTGACGTAGTCCGCAAGCGATTGCCGAGGCAACACCTGCACGGCCCGCAAATAAGCATTCAAAATGCCGCCGATCAGAATGGTTAAGAAAGTCGTCAGCCAGATGCGCAAGTTTTTTTGCCGGACCCACCGCAGATAAGACCAAATTGGAAAGAAGAAAACGCGCTGAAGGATGGCGATATAGTAATAATAAATTCGGTGGATGAAATCGTTGAAGCTGGAAGATCGAAATGGGTTGTTAAAATTGCGGGGGATATCGAAGCCGAATGCCTGTGCAATGCCGACAATCACATGAGATTTATGCGCCAAAATCAGAAAGAAGACGAAACACTTTGCAAATAGATAAAAGGTGCAAGTTCGCCAATCAATCGCAAAGTACGAGTAGAGACTGATATTGCGGAGATTCGGTGCATACAACCAGGGTGCAAGACTGGATTGCCACGTCGAAAGAAAACGCAGCAACTCGACAAACAGATGATTAACCAGCAAAAGAACATTCGCCCAAACCAAAAGTTTCAAACCGGCAACGGATGCTTTCTCGGAGCGAAGCGGGTCGGCACTGGCGTTCAGGTACTCGCTGAGACCACGCGGCACGGCGGTGCGGCCCCAGGTTTGTTGCCAAAATGGCGAAACGGTCAAGAAATGGGTGAGCGCTGAATACCGTGTCAGCAGATGCACTTCAGAAAACTGGTACAGCATCATCCAGAAACCTTTCGAATACCAGGCGATCAAGCCCAGCACGGCCCAGGTGGCGATCTCTTCTTGAGGCAAAGATTTAAATAGGAAAAGCAGGGCGACAAAAAGACCGCTCATGATCAAAAGCTTGGGAGACTTGGGAAACTTTTGAATCCAGCGGTACAAAAGCCAATAAAGCGTAAAACAGATCAGCATCAGGGCGATGTTCAGTCCGATCAGCTTTGGGGTGCTAAAAGAAGGGTCGACCTTAACCACATAATCGGCAAGCTCATTGACCGGATGAAAAATACTGGGCGGATTGACGACGAACATCGATCCGAAAAACAGGGCCATCAAGACATTGGTCCAATTGAAAAGTTTCATCGGCGTTTTAAAAAAGAATTTTCCGACCAAGAAGAGAACCGAAATTTCGGTATCGAACGGAAAATCATAAATGCGCAGATTGATCCAAAGTATGCTGGCTAGCAAAAGGTCTTTCACAATCTGATTTGGAATATGCCGAAACAGGGCCACCCAAAAATCGTCTGACGCCAGCTTTTTGAGAAGAATCATGGAGACAAATTTATACTATAATCTTCTGCGAGGATATTTAAATATTGATCCATGGTCTCGTGTCGGGGATGGATCGGATCGGCGAAATCAAGATCGCTCACCGGCAGTCTGTTTGTCAGGTCGATGACTCGGGCGCCGGTGCGTTTTTGAATCTGATCAAGAAGCTCGGTTTGATTGATAAAAATATTGTAGCGTTTTTCGAACGTTGGGCTTAGCGGATATTTGACGATCACCACATTCTTGGCAAATTTTTTGGCTTCGATCACGCTGGCGATGAACATGTCCAACATTTCGCTTTTCAAGCGATAACCCGGTTTCACGCCGTTCGAGCGGGCCGTCATGTTGATGGTGTTCTGCCATTCTTCTGGTTCGGCCAAGGTTGCCAGCGCCTTGTCAAAAAGAGATTTCGAAGCCGGGAAATTCCAGCTGTAGGCGCCGCGAAGATCCGCCCGCCAGGCAGGATGTTCGATGAATTCGGGGCGATTCCACAGCGAAGGCATGCCGATCCATTTGCGATTGTAAGGATCGAAATCGTTTAGATTCAAGATGTCGGCGACGACATCGACCGTGCGGAAATCCACCGGACGGACATTCTGATAAAAGGCGACCTTCAGCGCCTCGATGGGACTGCTTTGAAACAGCGAAGACCAGGACTGACTTGAATAAAAAATCGCGGGTACCAAGACGTCATAATTTTCGGCGTTCACGCTGTAAAAGGCGGATGAATAAGAAAGCGGGGTGAATTCGAAATAGGCCGTGTCGATGGTTTGCTGTCGGGATTTCAGTTCTTCGCCGATACGATCGACAAAGGCCAAAGTGCCTTGTCCCATAATGCCGGCAAAACCCAGGTTGTAACTGGTGCGGTCGATCCCTTTCGCTTTCAGATCCCGATCAAAGTGAATGGGATTTAAGAAATAATGGGTCGGTGAAGTTCCAAAGAAATATATTTTCCGATTTGTATCGGCAAAGAGATCCGAAAAATTCTTATAAATATAATAAAAGCGGCGTTTGATAATGATATTGCGCGCGTTTTTGCCTTCATTGACAAAATCGGAGGTTTGCTTGGCCAAGTGGAATGAAGATCCCAACGCCAGCAGGACAAAAAATAGAAAGCTCAATCGTTTTTTAAATTCCGACATAGATGCTCTCCGCGCGTCCCAGGCCGATTTCGATAGCCAGGTAGATCAGCGCCAGGGTCGCAAACCAAAAACAAATCAAGCCGGCAGGCCGAAATTTTTCTTTCACCGAAAAACGGTTGTAGATACTTTCGCCAATGCTTGAAAGTCCCAGCAGAAAGATCACCAGAAAGAGATCCGAGGCATCTTTATCGCGAAAACTCAAAATGCGAGCCGAAAATAAATTGTCGAGCAGCTTTAAAAAGATTTCGATGCTGGGGGCTAGGAAAAGGGCATTCACCAGACTCATCAGCAAAAAGGTGATCAGCACATTGATCGCGATCAGTTTGGTGGCCCGGAAGCTAAAAGTCACCAGCAGGGCATTGACGACACTCCAAAGAACGAATTTCTCGGTGACCCCGTGCCACAGTCCGATCAATAAAAACGCGGTAAAGATCGCAAGCTTTTGCGCCGATTTTTTTTGCCAAGGCCCTTTGGCTTTTCGCGACAGGGACATTTGCAGTGGCAAAAAAACATAGTCTCGGAACCATGCCCCCAGCGTGATATGCCAGTTGCGCCAGTAATCCTGTGCCGACTGGGCTAGAAAAGGAAACTGAAAATTTGCCGGCACGTTAAAACCCAGCAGGCGGCCGCAGCCGACGACGATATCCGAAAAGCCGGAAAAATTCAGATACAGGGCGGTCGAACACAAAAGGATCACGCTCAGCGGATTGGCGTATTCTAAAATCCCGGCGCCGAAAGGGAATCCGGACAGCCAGTCTTTACCCAAGAGCCGGCCCCCCAGTGCGAATTTGAAAAGACCCAGGCAGATCAAAAAGAAATGCATCACCATTTGGTGAAATTGGGGGCGGGCCCATTTTTCAGCTTGCAGATCCGTCATCCGAGCATAGGGCCCGGCAAACAGGCAAGGCACCAAAAGACTGTTTTTGTAAAACGTGGCAAGGTCCGGAAGAACAAAAGAGCCGTTTCGGGCATCAATGAAGGTGGCAATGCTTTGAAACATCAAAAATGAAAACCCGATCATCACGGGCGTCGTGAGATTGGTGTTCGAGATGCTTTCTGAAATCGTGACAAAGCGAAATTTCTGCAACAGAAAAAGCAGCAAAATGACTCCAGAAAATAAAGCTGGGATAAAGCTGGCAAATCGCGACTTTTGCTTCAAATCGATTTGCAAGCAGGCATAGGTCAGCAGTGGCCAAATCGCCAAAATCAAAGGGGAGATCGGATCCAGAAAAAAGGCAAAAAGACAAAGCAAGGAAATCGCACAAAGCAGAACGTCTTTCGAGCGGCGTGATAGAAAGCCCAAGCCTTCCGTCATAAAGCCCAAAATGCCGTAGCACAGAATGATGAAAAACTCGTTCATCCGAATTCCGATCAGTAATAAGACAGATGCATCGTCGCCATTTCATTTGAATAGGGATCAGGCCCCCATGTCACGGCTTTATTGAACTCAATATTGGCGGGATTGGTTTTCGAGTTGTTATATTCGAATTGAACCGAGATTTGATCGCCTTTGTGAATTGCTAAAGGCTTTTCTATTCTCCAGACCAGACGGTTCTTCATCAGGTATCTGGAAACGAAAGGCGAATAAAGCTCTTTGCCATTTCTCGACACAGCAAATCGACAGGCCTTTCCGCGCCAGTGCATATGACAACCCAAAGAGAAAATCGTGACGTCCAGTGGGGCCGTGAACTCTTTTTTTAGCACGTGCGCTGCCGCCTGAGCCGGAATCTGAATTTCTTCTTTCGGGATTGAAAGCGGGAAGTATTTCAGCTCTTTGGTGCCGGCGGTCGGATCGATTGTCAGCAAAGAGCCTTTGATGCTTTGTTTTTCGTCGCGACCCGAAGGTGAAAAGTGCGCCTCTAGATAAAGATGAAATCCTTTCGGTACCTTCAGGGCCAGATCGGTTTTGGAATTTATTTTCGGCAACGAGAAAGTGTCCCGTTCGGTCAGGGGCAGGCGGAAAATATTGTAAAGCTTTTGCGGCTCCTGAAATTGGGGTTCAAAAATTCCCGAGCTGATATTCAAAGGTTCTTTGCTGATGATCAGGGCCATGTGCTGCATGATCGCCAGGTTGGAAATTTTAAATTGCACCGCTTTGATCCAGTGATCTTGGGAGCTATCCAGTTCGATTTTCTGGTAAAACCAAGGCGTCTTTGAATCCTTGGCGATCGTCAGCTCTTCGGTGTTGCCGAAAGGAATGCGACCTTTTTGTTTCAAGGCCGGCTTTTGGGTTTTGACCTTGTCGACAAATCGATTGCGCTCTTGACCTTTGGCGAATCCGCCACGAATCCAGGAAAAAATCACGCGCTTTTCCTGGGCCGTCAGCTGCGGGTCCTTGTGGATTTTCATAAAATCCGTATTGACCTCCCAAGGTGGCATGCGCTCGGCCAGGATCAGCTCTTTGGTCATTTGCGACCAACCCACCAGCCCGTCATAGGTATCAAAGTTCGTCGGGTTGATGCTTTTCTGGAAATGACAGGAAAGACATTTGTTCGCGACGATTCGATCGACTTGGCCATAATAGACGGCCTTTTTTTCATCCGGAAGAAAGGTGATCCCGCAACCGATGCTTTCCACAAAGCGATCCGCGATTTCTTTCTTATTTTTCAGATTTTCGAGCGCGCCGGCAAGATAGTTCTTTTTCTCTTTCAGGGTATCGACCCCGTATCCGAATTGATCCGAGATCGGGCCGCGGAACAGGATTTCGCGAGTTTCAGCTTTAATCAGAATGATTTCGCCCGTGCGGGTCACTTTCAAGCTGCGACCGATCTCTTGCGTGTCGTCGATCAAAAAATGAAATCGGGGAGTGAACTTTTCCTTTTCTTTGATGAGATCGTCGAGCCGGTCCTGGGGGCTGGAGTCTAAAAAAACCAAATCCAGCATCTCGCCATATTGGTCCAATATGCCATCGAGCATCGGAATCTGTTTTCGCACCACGGGACAGCCGATTTGGTAAGGGATCACAGCCAGGTAAGGTTTGGGCTGCTGCGAAAGCTGAAAAATCGAACCGGATTCCATGCGCGCCGCGAACTCGGGAACTTGAAAGAAAAGTTCATCTTCTTTTGAAGATTTGTCGGATGCTGCCGCCAGCTTTGTGCAGAGAATAAGAGCCAGAGTTTGAAATAATATTTTTCGGTATTTCATACATACTTTATCTAGACAAAGAGGCGGGTCTTCATTGATTCTAGTTTAGGCAACAAACGATACAAGTCTAGTTTTCCCAAAAGGCATATGGAAGGCAATCTGAGAAAAATCATCGACATTGTAGCCGCCACGCTGTCATCACCGAACGTGAGTGAGAATTCAGAGTTGGGAGACCCGCGCGAGTGGACGTCGCTTACGCATGTCGAGATATTGATTGCTCTGGAAGACGCTTTTCACACCAAAATTCCGCTGACGCATCTACCGCGACTGACGAGCATCAAGAAAATCGATGAATATCTTCGAGAAAAAGGAAATTCGTGAACATGAATTTCCTTGAGAAGATTTTTTCCCCCGTGGTCAGCGTCGATCCCAAAGATCTAGACCGCGTTGCTTTGATCGAAGATACCAAGTCATACTCGTATGCGGATATCAGTCGGTCTCTGCAAAGTTCGATTGCGCTTTTGCAAAATCAGAAACTGAAGAAAGGCGATACGGTCGGGGTTTTCGTCAACAACTCGGCGGGCTCGGTTGCCGGAATTTTATCTTGTGCCTTTTTAGGAATCACGTACCTTCCGGTTTCGACAAGCGATCCGGATGCGCGACTGCAGCAAAAGTTCCAATCGACAAAGGTCAAAGCGCTTCTATTTGAACCGGCAGATCAGCAGACCGCGACACGATTTGCGCAAAGCTTGCAGGTGCCAGCATTGGAAATCGGCCTGCGGCCGGACGGGGATTTGCTTTCGCTGTCGGGGATGGTGCGCGAAGATTTTGTTTTGTATCGCATGTTCACCTCGGGGTCGACGGGAACACCGAAAGGCGTTTCGATTCGGGCCAGCCAGATCGATCGTTTTTGTCAGTGGGCCATTCAGAATTTTTCGCTTCTGGCAACAGACCGATTCTTGGGGTTGACACCTTTCACCTTTGACCTGAGCGTTTATCATCTTTTCATTCCGTTTCAGCTGGGGGCCTGCGTTCATTTGGCGCGCAAAAAAAGCTCGCAAGTTTATCCGGGCGAAATTTTTCGGCAGGGGATCACGACCGCTTTGATGGTTCCCAGTGTCGCCCAGTTTATGCTGGAAGCCGAAGAGGTGAAGTCCTTTCCGCAATTGCGTTCGCTGCTTTTTTGCGGTGAAAAATTAATGGCTCGGCACGTGGGGCCTTGGCAGGAACAAAACCCACAGCTTTCAATCTGCAATTTGTACGGACCGGTCGAGGCAACCGTGGCCTGCAGCTCGTACTGGCTTCCGAAGGCGGTGCAAGATCCGATTTCGATCGGAAAGCCGATTCTGGACACCCAGTTTCACATCGAACCCCAGGACGGCGATCCGACTCGCGGAGAACTGATCATTTCGGGAAGCTGCATTTCCGAAGAGGGCTACGGGGAGGCTTCGCAAAGCGAAAAATTCTTCGTGAATGCCGAAGGTCAGCGCAGCTACCGGACCGGCGATCTGGTCTCACGTGAAGAGAGCGGTGATTTTTTGTGGTTGGGACGTTTGGACCATCAGGTGAAAATCTTAGGACATCGTGTGGATCTGACCGAGATTGAAAGCCTGGTGCAAAGTCATCCGGATGTGTCTCAGTGTCTTTGTCATTACGACGAGCCGAAAAAAAAGCTGTTCTGTCTGATCACAATCCGAAAAGATGCAGAGCCGCGTCAGCTGATCGAGACCCTGCAAGCGAAAATCAAACAGGACCTTCCGGCCTATATGGTGCCGGGTCAGATTCTGGCGGTGGAAAAATTTGAGCTAAATAATCATGGAAAATTGGACCGGCGGATGTCATTGTTACGAAACGGCATCATTGCTGAACAAGAAAGACCCAGATGACACGTGAAGAATGCGGAACGATGATTCTGAAATCCCTCTCGAAAATTATCGGGGAAAAAGCCTTTTCGGTGGATGCGGAAAAGAAGCTGGTTTCTGATATCGGTTTGGAATCCATCGATCTTTTGGACCTGCTTTTCGAAATCGAAAAAGAGACGCAGCTGTCGATCAATCTTTCGGAAGCTTTCGTCAGCCGCCGCGCCATCAAAAATCAACAAGAGCAATTCGATCTCACAGTGAACGAAGTGATCGATTATGTGATGGAATTAAAGGCAAAAGCCTAGGCCTTCTTCAAAAGGGCCGCTCCGTTGGACCACCCAAACCCAAAACCAGTTTTCAGCGCGTATTGCAGTTTCGCGGATGTGATTGTCTCTTGCGGGAAGATCAGTCCTTGTTTTTGAATGGGATCGACAAGATTTTTCGTTGGCAGGATCACATCCTTTTCAAGCATCAAAAGCATCGAGCAAATTTCAAGACCGACAGCGGCCGTGTTGAGATGGCCAAATTGTGGCTTACCCGAGCTCACCGGAATTGCTCTCCCTTTTTTAGCAAAGTAAGAGCTATAGAAAGAAGCCTCGAATCCGTCATTTGCAATCGATCCGCTGCCGTAACCGTTGATGTAATCGACAGCAGTCGCGGGAACTTGCGCTTGCGCAAAAAGTCGATCCAAGGCTTTTTGCAAACCCGATTGTTTGTCATTGGCTTTGATGATTTCAAAACCGTCCGAGCAGAAATCGGCCGCCAGAAGCTCGGCGTAGACTTTGTTATTTGTTCGCGACAAGGACCTTTCGTTTTCCAAGAGCAAAAGGCAAGAGCCTTCGCCTTTGATAAAGCCGCCGCCTTTTCGCGAAAAGGGACGGGATATCAGTTTGCCGTTATCGGACTTTTCCTGCGCCAGCAATCCCAGCTGGGCGTAGGGCTTTAAAACCCAATCGCGGCAGCGCGATTCATTGAGATAAATCAAGGCGCTGTCGATTGCGCCCGCTTGCAAACGTTTCAAAGCGCTGTGCAAAAGGGAAATCCCGCTGGTGCAGGCATTGGCTTGGTTTTGCAAAAGCTTTAGGTTTGGTCCCAGTGCGGCCGCTTTCAAAATCCCGTCCGCCGCCGAATCGAACTTTTCGGAAGATTGAAAGGATTCATAAGGCGAAGAAAGCTCTTCAAGATCGGTCAGCTTCGATCCCAGTTGTCCGCTGGCCCAGAAAAGAGCATCGGCCTGGGTTGCGGGGGACACGGCCGCTTTCATCTTTAGAACCAAGTGGCGATAGGACTCGATGACTTCAGAAAGGTATTTCTTGTCGGCGATCGGTGGCAAGAAGGAATCCTCTTTCAAAAAACAGGCTTGATAGGTCGAAGAAGGATCCGGGCGCACGCCATCTTCGCCGGATTGCAAGGCATTCCAGAACTCGTCTTTCGAGTTTCCCAGGGAGCTGATCAGCTGAAAATCAGAGAAATAAACTTTCATTCGCCGAAAGCCTCTTTCCAGAAATTTTCGAAATGGGGAGATAGCGGAATTCGATCCGAAGAGCTGAGGCTTGCCGCGTACATCCGAAACGAATCGCGACTTGTTTTCTTGGATCCCAAAAGCAGAGCCTTTTGAAGCCGTCCTTGCTTGAGATCAAAGGCTGCTTCGTCGAGCAAATTTTGGAAATTAAGACCCGCCGAAGAAAAAGTCATAACTGAACAAGAATGGGAAAAGAAATTCGCCACCCCTTGCGCGACGAACGGAGAAAATGATTTCAGATACTGCCGGGGGCCGTAATGCTTCATCAGCTCTTGATGATCGGTCGAATCGGTTTCCAGCTCGTAAGTGCCATCATCGATCGCGGCGTAAATAACGGGAAAGCTTTGAACCTTCTCGGCCGAAAAATCGGATTGCTGCAAAAGATAAATCAGCAGGGCCGTTTGGTAAGAGTAATAACGAGTGATTTCGGGGCCCAAGGATTTTTGAATGTTCCCCAGCTGATCTTTGTCTTTGCGCAGATCAAAGATCATTCCGTTCAGAGAGTCGAATCCCCATTGTTCTGATTTTGGACTGCTCAGAACCTGCACGCCGGTGCTCCTTCTTCTGGGCTTGGATCAGTAATACGTCAGAATCTTTTTCTCAAAGTGCTCGATACAATAATAAATGAAAAAGCCCCAAATGCCTACGATTACGGTTCCGACATACAGATCGACGATGCGAAACTGGTCCCATGCCGACCAAATGTAAAATCCGATCCCGTCTTGGGTCATCGACATTTCGCCGACGATAATCAAAGTCAGGCCATAAATCAGGCCCGCCTTCATGCCAACCAAGAGCGATGGCACGCAGCCTTTCAAATAAAAATGATACCACCAGTTCCATTTGGTGAAGCGATAGACCCGCGCCACCGCCGAATAATCGCTTTGCAGAACGCGCAGGGCGCCGATGTAGACGTTGATGTGCACAAGATAAAAAATCCCCAGGCAGATCAAAAGAACCTTCGACCAGAAGCCAATGCCAAAAATCAAAATTAGAAAGGGAAAAAGAACCACTTTCGGAAGCGGATAGCTGAAAGCAAAGAAAGGCCCCAGCAGTCGGTTTAAAAATTCCCAGCGCGCGCAGGTCAGCCCGGTTATAAGCCCCAACGGAATTCCGATCAGGGCCGCGGTGAAAAAGCGGGACAGCGAAGGCAGCAAAAAGAGATTCCAGAATTCCGAAGTTTGGATCTGTGCTGTCAGGGCCTGGACGATTTGCACCAGGGACGGGAACAAAGAATCATTCTGCAGAACGACACGCGATAAAACCTCCCAAAGGGTGATGTAGACGACGGCGATCAGCAGACTGGATTTCAGATTAAGCTTTGAAGTCATATTCCTCCTGCAGGAACTTCAAAGTTTTCTCGTGCATTTCAAGTTCGATCGGGGTTCTTGTTCCCCAAACTTCGGATTTTTGCACATGATCGATATCCAAAGTGTTGACGATGTTTTTGGTCCGGATGGAAAGCCAGTGGACACGCTTTGAGAGATAGACGGCTTCCGAAATATCGTGGGTGACAAAAAGAACCGTCGTTTTGGTTTTCCGCCAGTGATCCAAAAGCTCTTTGTACAAAGATATTTTTGAATAGTAATCCAGGCTGGTAAAAGGCTCGTCCAGTAAAACCAAATCCGGATGACCGCTAAAGGCCCTCGCCAGGTTCAGCCGCTGCTGCATGCCGCCCGATAGCTGATGGGGAAAAACTTTGGAATCGACTTTCAAACCGACCAGCTGAAGCAGGTGATCGGCTTCGTCCGGGGCGACGATCTCCAAGTTCTTTCGCACGGTGATCCAAGGGATCAGCGGATTGTTCTGAAATGCAAAGTTGATTTTAAGATTTGAAAAGGGAGACTTTAAGAGCGGCGCATTCAGCCCGGCAATCGTATCGAGAATCTGAGTTTTTCCCGCACCACTGATGCCAATCAAAGAATTGAAAGAACCTTTTTGCAACTGCAACGAAAGATCCTTGAAAATCACTTTCGAATCCAAAGACAGCGAGAGATGAGAGAACTCGTAAAATTGGGACATCTAGAAAACTGTATAGAACTTTAAGACGTCGAGCAAAAATCTTGTGTTGGGAGGCGCGTTAATGTTGTAATTCCATTTTCTACAACCCAGGAGGATTCTGGTGAAAAAAATCTTATTTGGATTTTTGTTATTTGCGACGGTATCTGGACGGGCTCTCGATAAAGTCAAAGTGGCCAGCACTCCGGCCCTGAGCTCGGCCGGTGTTTATATTGCCATCGAAGAAGGCTTCTTTAAAGAACAGGGTTTGGAAATTGAGACGGTGATCATTGGGAACTCGGGTGCACCGATGACCTTATTGCTTTCGCGTGGCGAGCTGGATGTCGGGGCCGGCGGATTCACCTCCGGGCTTTTCAATGCGTTCAACAGCGGTGAAAAATTTAAGATCGTGGCCGACAAAGGCCATATCACCAAAGGAGCCGAGTACATTTGGCTGGTGGTGCGCAAAGATCTGGTCGAATCGAAAAAATACCGATCGCCAAAAGATCTCAAAGGTTTGAAAATCGGATTGCCGGCGATCGACGGCGTTTCTCAGCAGGTCGTGCTGTCGAAAATTCTGCAGAAAGCGGGATTGAAGGACGAAGATGTGCAGCTGGTGAAGATGTCTTATCCCGAAATCAACACGGCTTTGAAGGCCAAGGCGATCGATGCCTCGGTTCAGCTCGAGCCTTATATTGCCAAATCCCTGGCCGACGGGGTCGCCGAGAAGGTCGCTTCCGCCAACGATTACGTTCCCAACCAGCAAAGTGCGGCGATTTTCTATTCGCCTTCTTTCGCACAGAAAAAAGAGCTCGCGCAGAAATTTATGCTGGCATATCTGAAAGGCGTGCAGACCTATAACAAGTCTTTAAAAGATAAAGCCCTGTGGACGAAAGTCGTCGTGCAGCTGCAAAAGTATATCAAAATCGAAGATGCCAAGGTCTGGGAGACCGTGATCCCGATCGGTTTGAATGATGACGGCGATATCAGCAAGGCTTCGCTGGAAGAAGATCTGAAATGGTACGTGCAAAAAGGCTTTGTGAAGCAAGCACCCAAGTTGGACGAGCTGATCGACATGAGCTACGCGAAGGCGGCCTCGGCCCAATTGAAAAAGTAAAAGCCAAAACCTACGCGTTCGCGATCTTGGACAGTTGATCCAATTGGCGAATGCGCAGGCGTTTCTTCTGATAGGCGATAATGTTGTCGCTTTTCATCTCGGACATCACGCGGATCACAGTTTCGTTCGAAACCAAAAGAATCTTAGCGATTTCACGCTTGGAAATTTCGGACTTTATCACAAATTCGTTTTCGCCCACCTGTTCGGCATAGTTCAGGCACAGATGGTAAATCAAATCGGCCACGCGCTCGCGCACCGATTTTTTCTTCTTTAAAACGATTTCCTCTTCGGTGCGGCTCAGCTCTTTGGAAATTTTGGTGATAATGTTTTTGGTGAAAGAGATGCTTTTTGAAAGCAGCAGGGTTACATCTTCCAATGATAAGAACATCACCTCGAGCTGGTCCGACAATGCTTCCGCAGTGCCTTTGTAGGTGCTCTCGATAAAGAGACTGCGATGTCCCGAGGTGTCGCCCGGAAGCACGAGACGTGAAAACTCGATTTGACCTTGGCGGTCTTTCTGGGTGATCTTGGCAAGCCCCTTCATGTGCAGATAAATGCCAGTGACCGTTTCACCTTGTTTGAAAAGGCGATCACCCTTTTCTAAACTTATCTTTTTGAGACGCTTTGCCAGCCACTTTCGTTGACCTGCGTGAAAGCTCGTCAAAAGCGGGTGATTCCAAATGTCCACTTCGGTGGAATCTTTCATTTCGGTTCCCTCCAAAACATGATCTGCATCATGTTGTCGCATTGTGGGCTCGTTCCTATAATTAGATAATATGAAAAAATTGAGCAACCGTTGGGTTCAATTAGTGCTGATGGTCACGGTCTTTATCGTCATAAGCGGTCCGCAATATCTGTGGGCGCTTTTCGTGAAGCCCTTCTTGGATAAATTCGGAGTTCCGCTCAGTCGGTTGCAAATCGTTTTTTCTTTGGTGGTGGTGTGCATGACCTTTATCACTCCGCTGGCCGGATACTTTCAAGATCGATTCAAGTCCCGCAATATCATTTCCTTGGGTCTTGGTCTGTGCTGCCTGAGCTGGATTCTGGCGGCCTTTAGCGAATCCGTTTTCGCTCTGTATTGGACCTATGGTGTGCTGGGCGGTTTAGGCGCGGGGATCGCGTTTATCGGTTGCACCGGCGTGATCCAAAAAAAGTTCAGCGATCGTCGCGGTTTTGCGACGGGTGTTTTGATGTCGGGCTATGCATTGGGCCCCCTTTTGACCACGCCGTTTGTGGCGTCTCGAATCCAAAGCCAAGGTGTCGAATCGACCTTGCTTTTCTTCGGGCAGGTTCTTTTTGGCGTCAGCCTAATCTTGATTTTTTTCCTGCGCACGGATCGCATCGAAGGCGGTCCCGGGCTTGGAACGCAAATGGGCTTGCAGGCAGAGACGAGCCCCAAAGAAATGCTTCGGACACCGGTGTTCTGGGTGATGTTCGGGATGATGGCGGTGATCGCGGCGACCGGGATGATGATCACATCCAATATTGCCGTGATCGCCAAAGAATCCGGGATCGGTTCTGAAGTTTATATGTTCGGGATGGCGGCTTTGCCGCTGGCTTTGATGGTGGACCGAGTGATGAATGGACTGAGCCGAATTCTTTTCGGATCCATTTCCGATATTCTGGGCCGCGAAAAAACGCTGGCCCTGGCATTCTTACTGGAGGCGGTCTTCGTGGCGCTTTGGGTGCAGCAGTTGCAAAATCCGGCGCTTTTTATTCTTCTTTCGGGCCTGGTGTTTCTGGCCTGGGGCGAAATTTTTTCGATCTTTCCGGCAATTTGCACCGACACCTTTGGCGAAAAAAATGCGAGCTTGAACTTTGGATTTCTTTACGCCTCGGTGGGTGTCGGCTCCTTTCTGGGCGGCCCTGTTGCGGCATGGCTGCGTGAAAGTTACGGCAGCTGGATGCCGGTCTTCACCACGGTGATCGCATTGGATCTGCTGACCGCCTTTTCGGCGTACTTTATTTTAAGAAAGCTTCGCGACGGTTATCAGGTGAGTTCATCTCTTCGGAGGGCGGCATGAAAACAGATTGGTACTGTCAAATCTTGCCGCATCTTCCGCCGCCACCGACGTGGCTAACGGAACGATACAATCCATCTCGGCGACCCGCGCCAGAAAAGTTCACCGCGACCGAAGGGCCTTACGTCGGATTGAGAGAGCGTCAGGACTGGAAGCAACAGTCTTACGATTGGATTCAGCCCATGGCTTCCAATCGCAATGTGCGCCACCACTTTGATGAAGTGAGCCTTGAATGGGTGCGAAAGAATCTGGTCTCTGAATTCGCCGAGAAAAATTCAGGTCTTATGTTTTTCGATGAGACGCAGCTGCCACATACGGATTCGACTCGTGACTTTGTCCTTTTGTACAACGTCGAAACGGGTGGGCCGGACACCGAGCTTTGCTTTTGGCAGGAAGTGGGTCAGCCGATTTTTCGGCAGCGAATGACCACATCGGAACGCGGTCCGCATTTGAAGAAAATCTTTTCGCTAAAGGGGCCTTCGCAGTGTTGGTACCTGATGAACACGATGGTCTTGCACTCGGTCGAAAATATGACCGGGCTGCGAATCAATTGGCAGATCAGTTTTGAAACCGAATTTCCTTTGTCATTGTTCAATCCAAACCTGGGAGGGTGAAATGAAAACGTTGAAAATCCGATGGGTCCTGGCCCACGAACCGTTGAGCCTTTTTCTAAGAGCGGCGCAGTCTTTTGCCAAAGCTTTGAACGAACGTGCGGGTCGCCAGCAGTTCGATGTCGAGATCATGACCTTGACCGAGTATTCGCAGCGCTATCAGGGCGGTCAAACCGTGACGAAGCACGACCTTCTGCAGCTGATGGAGGCGGGCGAAGTCGAAATGAGCCAGATGTACACGACCTGGCTTGCGGAAAAATACAATTCGGACATGCACGTTCTGGATCTGCCATTTTTGTTTCGTGATCACGACCACGCGCAAACGGTGCTGGAAGGTCAGGTCGGTCAAGAGCTTCTGACCGGTCTGAACAAAAAATCAAATGTACGGGGACTTGCGTTCACTTACTCGGGTGGGTTTCGGATGATCCCGGCGCAAAGGCCGATCCGTTCGGTGGCGGACTTTAAGGATCTCTCTTTGCGCTCGAACAAAAATCCTTTCGCCATGGAAACTTTCCGTGCGGTCGGTGCCAAGCCGGTCGCCACCGAAGTCGAAGACATCACGCACGGGGTGTCGCAGGGACTTTTTGTTGGTGGTGAAAGCGCGTGGCCGCGGGTATACCCTTTGGCGCAGAATACGTTCTCGGTGGCGATGAACGACACCAAGCACAGCCTGTTTTTAACTTCGATGATCATTCAGCAAAAATTTTGGGAAACTTTAAGCCCAGAAATCCAAAAGATCATGCAAGATGCGGCCAAACAAGCGGCTCGCGAAGAGCGCAGGGAGGCCATTCGTGATGGCGAGCTGGCGAAGCAGCGGGCTCGACGGGAAGGCATCGAAATTGTTGAGCTGTCCGAGACGGAAACAAAAAAATTTATCGAAGCGACGCAGGTCGTTTATAAAAAATTCGAAGGCTTTTTTTCGGTCGATCTCGTGAAGCGGATCAAACTGCAATAAAGAGAATCTGATGACACTGGGCTGACTGGACGAAAGACCCAGTGGTATCCGTCGATCATCTGGGGATAGAATCAGGAGATGAGAACTTTCCTTTTTCTATCCCTGCTTTGTTTGACCCAATGCCAAACCACCTCGATCCGTCGCGAACAGGCTTCGGATCATACGGTTGTTGATAGCAGCGGCTATCGTTATGACCCGAACGATAAATCCTGCGACGGCTTTCCCAAGCTGGATGTGCAGACCATGCCGGGAACTTGCCTGGGTATGGTGATGCCGCGCGACCGCGCCAAGGACCCGGCCACCGATCGCGAGTTTTTAAAGCCGCGCACCATCGTGCAGATTCCGGGCAGCGAAGATTTTATGGTTTTGGATATGGGTGGCTGGAATCCCAACAATGGTCGCCTGTTCCTGATGACTCGTGGGTCTTCTGGAAGCTACGAATTGAAATTGATGAAGTACCCGCTCGACAATCCGCATGGACTGACGTTGGCGGCTGACGGGTATTACTATTTGGGCGAGAAAACTCAGATCTCTAGATTTCATCTGCAGGGTCGAAAAATCGCCGACTGGCAATTGGTGATCGGAAAGCTCGAGCGAAAAGATGGATACATGCATCCGCTTTCGCAATTCACTTTCGATCCACGCAATGGTGATTTGTACATCAATGCGGGTTCGCCCAGCGATCATTGCTTCAGCAAAGCCAGCGGGGCCTATTCGATGTGCCCGGAATCCGAAGAGCAAGGCGGCGGCATCTTGATGCGCATCCCGGGGGAAAGGCTGAAAACGATTCCGGCCGATGGCATTCGCTTTTACGAGATTGTAGCGAAAGGCCTTCGCAATTCGATGGCGCTCGCGATTTCGCCGCTGGGATTTTTGGTTCAAGGCGAAAACAGCCGCGATTTTCCCGAGCTGGAAGAGCCTTATGAAGAAATCAACGTGGTGGATCTGAATCAGGGCAAAGGTCTTCATTATGGCTGGCCTTATTGTTATGACTTTCACGCCATTTCACCCGAGTACCTGGAAAAAGGATTGAAGCCATACGTTGATTGTTTGCAAAAGCAACCGCAAGGGGTCGGTGATTATCAGGCGCCTTACAGTTTGATGCCACCGCACGTGGCGCCGCTGCATATGAATTATTATAAAGGAAATATGTTCTCGGATCTTTTTGGCGGAAAGCTATTGATGGTCTGGCACGGGTATCAGCCAACCGGACATCGCTTGGTCGCTTACGATATCGATGCGCAGGGAAGACCCGCGCTGACGCCGAATCTTGCCGGCGCCCAATTTGGTTTCAATCAAACCAACGGGTGTGCGGTGAAAAAGAAATTCATTCCGAAAGGTGGCATGCTCAGACACGCGCCTTACACCGAAGTGATCTCGGGCTGGAGCGCCATCAAAGGCGTTCGTCCCAAAGGGGCTCCTGTTTCTTTCACCGAAGCCGACGACGGCTCTTTGTGGATCGTCGAAGATCGCGAGAACCGCACGGTCGTGCGCTTGGCACGAACAACGAACGCCAATCATCAGGACAACTGCGATGACGTGGCGACCGATACCGAAGCGCCACGCGTGGCAATGCTGGCGCGTCGTCATCAAATCAAATCCAATCCTGCGATCGACGAAGGATACAAGTTGGTGCAAAGCGAGCTGATCCAAAAACACTGTTTGAACTGTCACGGAAATATGAAAGCCAACGATATCGCGGGTGATCGTTTCAGCACGGCGGATTTTTTCTTCAAAAATGACTGGGTCACACCGGGCGATCCGCAGCGAAGCAAGCTGTACGGTGCAATTGCCAGGATCGGGACTTACACGCCGATGCCGCCGATCGATAAACCCCAGTTTTACGGCACACCAGAAGGCAAGCGCTTAAATGATATCGTCTTCAAGTGGATTCAAGGTTTGCCGACAGACGAAATCGAAAGCACCTTCACAAGCTGGAAGATGCAAACACAAAGAAATGTTCGTCAGAAGCCGGGCACAGACGCCACGGTCTGCGGCCAAGTGCAGACCGGCGATATTGTGTATGGCGACGTCAGACCCGTAAGCTTAGCCGTCACCGGCACGATCAAATGGACACCGATCTACATGGTTCCAGGCCACAGCCGCCTGAAGCCGGGAGCCTGTACATATCCGGAAGACGGCGTCTTCTGGATCGCGAATTAGCTCTGTGAGGAAGGGGCCCGTGGCTGGCGTGACGCTGGGGTTTTGTTGCGGGGCTTGCGTGAGACGCTGGGCGGTTGAGTTGCGGGGCTTGCGTGTTTCGAAGATTTAGCGGACGGGTTGGGGTTGGCCGCAGGAGCACGAGCTTGCCCGGGATGTGATAGTGACTGGCCGTGGAAATATTTGCGCCGAGCTGAACATATTTCGAAGCGAGATACCATCTGAATATCATGACTGAGCGCTTGTACTGAGGGAAAAATTTCGAATATCTCTGTCAAATATCTCCGCACAATTTGCTTGACGCATTTTCCGGCTCTCAAATTTCGCCGGCATCGAGTTTAAATTTCAATTTTGAATTTTCTCGAAAACTTCCCGCCCGCACAGCGGGGCGAAGGGTTTTGTGCGTATAAAGCGCGCTCTGCTTCGCACTCCTGTTCAGTCTCAAAAATGCATCTAAAAACCCATGATATACCCATCTCACTTTTGAAAGCGAAGGTGAGCATGAAACAAATCCGTTTTGGATTTATCAAAAATGCAAAGACATACTTCGGCGGCGAGCACCTGGTCGGAAAACGAAAATCAAAAAGACCACTTTCCATAAAAAAGCCGATCCATCTGGTACTGCGATCGATGAATTTCAAAATCTTTCGCCCCAAGAATCAAAGCTTAGAAAGGCTCATCCATCAAACCGCAAAAGAATCTGGCGTAAAAATATATGAGCTTGCGATCAACTGGTCGCATATTCACTTTGTGATCAAGATTGAATCCCGCGAAGCCTACGTGAGATTTGTGCGGGTTTTGAATTCAAAATTAGCGCTAGCCCTTACCAGCGTTCGAAGCCGAAGCTTATCCGATAGACGTGCGTCGAAGCCAACATCTTCAGCTGCGGATGAGCCAAAACTTTTCACCCTTCGCCCCTTCACTCGCATTCTGGAATGGGGACGAGACTACAAGAATGGGATTTCTTATTTAAAACTCAATCAGAAAGAAGCCCGAGGGGAATTCAAGCGCGGGAAGAAGCCCAAACTATCCATATTCAAATTTAAAACCAAATCCAAAAGAAACTCTGGATCAGAAATAAACTCCAGCTTGGAAGGCATCGCCGGCCGTGGAAAAAGACCTCACGCAGAAACCAGCAAAGTCTAAAGACGAGATAAGCCTAAAATCTTTCGGTCTGAGCAAAGCTTCTTTGCTTTTTCCAGGCTGGGGCGGTTTCCGAAGGGATAGGATAGCCAGAGATATGGAGTGATCACGCCGAAATATTTTTTAAACACACGAGGATTCTTTGTCGACAGATCTTGCAGGATTTCGAAGATTAAGTCTTCTTTCAAATAGTAGCTTTGTCCCTTGTAGATTCCGCTCAAGACCCCATCGAAGTAAGAAAGTGAATTCGGTTCCAGGGCCATGGACCAATCTTCGCGGCCGACGCCTAAAATGCGTGAGACCCAGTCGATCTGCTCGAGCTCGCGGAAGAACTTCAGCTCTTGCATGTCGTTGACTCTTTCAGCCGGATCTTGTGGGTCCGATCCTAGGCGTTTCAAGCGGGCGACGTTTTCCGCTTTCAGTTCGGCTTGAATTTCGGCGGCTCGAGAGTCGGATGTCCGCTTTGAGTTGCAATCCAAGAGCTCGGAGAGAATTTCCAGTTTTTGTTTTTGAAACTGCGGGCTTTGTTTCAGTTTTCGATAGATCCGTTTTCGATTCAGTTCGGTCAGCGCAATGCCAAGCCGGGTGTTGGGAAGAAAGCGGAAGTCATTCAGATCGGCTTCGACTTTGTCGGGGACGAAACGCGCGGGGTCCAAAAAGGGCGGCACGGGTGATTGCTTGGTGTAGATCAGCTTCTCGTAAACGCCGGTGCGGGCGTTGCCGGCTAAAAATTTTTGGTAGTTCTGCAGTTCTTCGCGGCCTACTTTAGACTGGGGCGGAAAGGTGTCCTGAATCGACCCATAGAATCCGGGCCACAGTGGGTAAGAGTCATAGATCGGTCTTGCGTCGGCACCATGACAACGAGCGCAGGTGGTTGTTTCATGTGACAGAGAGCGGTCGCCCAATTTGGCGGCAGGTAAGGGGTAGATGTTCAGCTTAAATTCGGCCGTGTCATCCTGAAAAGACATGGTTTCCAAGTAATTAAATCCGGATTTTTCCGGATCACCAGTGAAAGTCAGAATCTGGCGTGCGTCTTTGGTGAACAAAATCACACGCGGATACAAAGGCGAGATGCTTTTGGCAAAGGGGCTGCGGCTTTGGTAAACGAAGGTGAAATTTTCACGAAGCTCACGGGGGAGAAGCGGAATCAGCTCTTGAATGCTTTGAACCGGAAGATCTGTCTTGGGATTCTTCTGAAGAATTTCGAGCAAGGTCTCTTGCGAAAAAGAACCCCAAGCGACTGGCGCCAAAAGCAAAAGAAGAAACGAAAGAAGGCGTCTCCAAACTGAAGTTGAAAACGCCTTCCGCGAAAACACTATTTCGACTCGACTTCATCCACACTGACGGTGCGGCAAGTTCTATTTTTCTTTGATTTCATGCGTGCTTTGACGATGTAGGTTGTCTCTTCGCCCTCTTCTTCACCCTTTGTGCATATGACTTTCACGCGATACTGTTTGAAGGGTTGCACCACGCTGATTTCCTGAGCCAGGCAGTCTTCGCCGTGTTCGGCATTCTCTAAAGCGTCGTTGACCGCGGCCATCCCGACAGTTCGGCGGCAAGTGCTATCCACTGGCAAGGGCATACCGACCGCGCCCGGAGGAATTCCGGTTCCACCTGAGCTCGGATGCATTGGCATCCCCATCGCCGGAATCGGAGGCGAGGCCACCGCACGTTTATCTTTTGCCTTATCCGCAGCTTGTGCGAAGGAGAAAGCCATAACGAATCCCAAAAGCAAACCCAATGATTTCATTCGAATCCTTTCGATTGTGATGTTGTTGGTGATTTCAGGATATCGAGCCCCGGCGTTACTCGACATGATATAAAAAGTAATTTGTTCAGAGAAAATTGCAAAAAAATTATTTCACCAGACCGAGGGCCGAGAATTGCGGACCGAAGACCGAAGACCGAAGCCGGGGCTGCGACCGCGCCGACTCAAGATGCAAGTCGAAATTAACTACAAGCGAAGCTGGGATGAAAGTGGAGTCGGAAACTTGAGCGTTGCTTTGAGCTGATGCTGAAGAAAACGATCGCCTTGTGTGGTGTTGCAAGCAACGCAGTCCCGAGGGATGGCCAGATCGAATTCGCGCATATGGGCATCGTGGGCGGTGAAAAGCACGCAGATGTCACCGGCAATGCCAGTTAAAATCAGTTTGGAAACCCCCAAGTCCCGCAACAATGGTTCGAGATTGGTACAGTAAAATCCAGAATGCTTGGGCTTTAGTACGAACAAATCGTCCGCAGAAGGCCGCAAAGTTTTTGCGATGAGACGACCGGGGCTATCGTCTTCAGTGCACTGCTCAAAGATCGTCTTCCAATCGGCTTGCCACAAACCGAAATTGTCATTGACGTAAACAATTGGGATGCGGTGCCGGCGACAGCGTTCCTTCAGCTTGGCGATCGCTTTTGCCACCGGAAGGGAGCGCTTGGCGAGCGTCTTCCCCTCCGGAAAGTCAAAAGTGTTCAGCATATCTAAAATGAGAAGGGCCGTTTTCGCTTTCACGCGATCAACACGGACTAGTGAGTTTGAGTCTGTTCCGCTTTTGGATCCGGAATGACATTGTCATCGCCGGCTGCCAGGTACTTTAGCTTCAGTTCCAAAAACTGATTTCCCAGCCGTGCACGAAGCGCTGCTTCCGATTCTTTGTGGAAATCGGGCAGAAGCTCTTCTTCCTCTTCTTCGATGTGATGTTCGACCAGTTCAGCCAAAACTTTGATTCGCGCCGCCTTCATATCCTTGTCGGTCGAGCGCTTGAGCTCTTCGACCAATTGATCTGCCAGCATGTGCTCGACTTCGCCTTCGCAGCCTTCTTCTTTCAGCTCCTTATCGGTTTTCATATAGGCGTACAAAGTTTCTTCTTCAGGCTTGGCGTGAGCAATTAACGTCGGTGCGAAGTCTTCGAAGGCGGCAAAGCGTTCTTCGTGGGATTTTTCGGAATCCTTCATCACTTCGATCAATTCTTTGAGGGGCTTGTGATCTTCGAGGATGATATTGACGATGTCAGAGTCAGCTTGAGATGTGCGCTTGGACTGAGATTGAGTGGATGTTTGCATGGTGTCCTCCTTTTGTCTGTCGACTTGATAGAGCTTTCAGCAAAGGAGATACCAACTTTCTCAATTGGTTATTGTCTTGTGAGCGAAAGGCAAGTTCGAAATGGCCACCATGAATGGCTTTTTGCCCCTTCATCGGGGCACTTACAAATTGCCGCGGCCAAAAATAAAAACATCGGTGCTGACTGAAAAATTCTAAAACTTTTGAATGTGCCTGCTTCTGAATGGCGTCTTTTCCACCAAAGTTTCCGGCGTCAATTTTTCAGCGAAATCACGTCAAAAAAAGTCTTCATAAGTATCGAGATCATATTTTCATATCAATCTAAGAAACTGGATAAAGAATGTTCTAATTATATTGGTACCCATATAATTGATCTCAATATGCTCAAGATTTTCTTGATTGCACCGATTAAATTAATCAGACAGAGCTGAAAAGGAGTTAAAAGATGAAACAGTGGTTTCGTGGTTTCCGCTTGAAGATGTTAACTTTGATAGCCGTCAGTTCGGTTCTGTTCGTGGTGCTCGCAAGCTACTCGGTTTATAACTTGATGCAATTTCAAGAAAAACTTTACCAAGCAAATGCGGTGCGCATTCCTTTGACTCAGGGAACGAACGACATGGCGACCAGCCTGCAGACCATCGGCCGTTTTTTATGGCTGGCATCGGCATCGCAGTCTCCGCAAGACTTGAAAATTGCGCAAGATCGGATCGGTTCGGAAATTCAATCTTTTGAGTCCAGTCGCGATATGCTGGACAAACTTCCAAAGAACGAATTTGTAGAGGGTAAATTTCGTGAAATCAAAGAAACTTGGCCTCCGTTAAAGGAAACCATTCAAAGAATCCTGGCCGAAGCTTCGAAAGCGACAGACGAATCGCGCACGCAGGCCCAGAGAATGATCACTGGCGAGATGCGCTCTCAAATCGGGAAAGCGACCGGCATCATTGATGAGCTGAACGAATACCGCACGAAGCTGGTCGCCGAACTTTCAGCCCAAGATGCGAGGGACGCTCAGCAGGCCCGAACGCTTTTGATTTTGTTTTCGATTGTATCGTGGATCATGTTGGGGGCTTTGGGCTTTTGGATTGCCGCTCAGGTTGCCAAAGTTTTAACGGGCGTGATTCACAATCTTTCGCATCACAGTCGCGAAGTTTCACATGCATCCGAGGGGCTTTCGGCTGCGGCGACAGAAATGTCAGCTGGCGCGACCCAGACGGCCAGCGCCTTGGAAGAGACAGTTGCCTCGACCGAAGAACTGAATAGCATGGTGCAAACCAATTCCTCTCACGCCGGAGCCGCAGCTGATTTGGCGGCGCAGGGACGCGGAACGGCCGAGGCGGGTGAAAAACAAATTGCCGAGCTGTATACGGCGGTCAGCGAAGTTTCGGTCGCATCTAAAAAGATCGAAGAGATCATCAACGTGATTGATGATATTGCCTTTCAAACCAATCTTTTGGCCTTGAACGCGGCGGTCGAAGCCGCACGAGCGGGCGAGCAGGGAAAGGGCTTTTCGGTCGTAGCGGAAGCGGTTCGAACTTTGGCGCAGAAATCGGCCGAAGCGGCGAAAGATATCGGAACCTTGATTAACGACAGTGTCAGCAAAATTTCGCAAAGTCAGAGTCTTGCGGAGAAGGGGAAAGGCTCACTGAGCGAAATCGTGCAAAGCATCCATAAGATCGCGGATATCAATTCCGAAATCGCCAAAGCAGGACAAGAGCAAGCAAATGGGCTTACCAGCATTGCCAAAGCGATGAACGAAATCGACAAGGCCACTCAGCAGAACGCCTCGGCATCCGAGGAAATTTCTTCGACCTCAGAGGAAATGACGGGCCAATCGGTCGCGTTGCAAGATTTGGTCAGCGAGCTTGTCAGTTTCGTCGAAGGCGGACCGAAGCTACAAGAGTTCGGCAAAGAGGAAAAGGCCAAGCCGGTGGCGACGCCGTCCGTGGTGAAGCAAAAGAAACCAGCTTTCGTGGGCAAAGCATCGGCAAAATCGAAGGCCGCGCAATTAGAAGAAGCTCTGCCAATGGAACAAGGCTCTTCGGACCGACAGGTGTCGAAGATCGTGGGATTTTAAACCGCGGCTGGGTCCAAGCCTTGGGCAAACAACCCAAACGACGATCGCGGGATTGATATTTCGAATGATGCAGAGGTCTTTTTCTTGATCCTGTTCGGTAGACCGCCTTGAATATCTCAAAGGCGGTTGTATGAATGCGATTCTGATTTATCCGATGTTTGCCATGTTCGTTTTGACGGTCGTCGTGCTGACACGGATGTTTTTGACCCGTTTGAAGGCATTGAAGTCCGGGTCCGTGCGGATGAGCTACTTCAAAATCTACAATCACGATGCCGGTCCCGAAGAGATGGAGCAAGCCAGCCGTCATTTCTCGAACCTTTTCGAAGCGCCGGTTTTGTTTTATGTCGTTTGCATCTTGGGGATTTTATTTTCCGAAGGTTTGGCGTTTGCGGTCTTGGCTTGGCTTTATGTTTTGGCCCGCGTGGCCCATGCTTACATCCATTTGGGGCCGAATAACATTATCAATCGCATGCGGGCATATGGAGTGAGCTGGCTGATGCTGCTTGCGATGTGGTTGTTGTTGATTTTCCATCAACTGTTTCCAGGCCAGGCGTTCTAACGTCATTTTGTCCCATTCTGACCCTGACATGTTCCAAAATTCTATTTTCGGCCCGTAAAGGTCCCCTGGAAAAGTTTTTGCATTCATGAATAGCAAAATGATTTCCAACAAGGAGGCCCTATGCAAGTCGATACTAAAAAAGATCTGACCAAGACATCACCTGAAACATCTCAGTCTCGCAACGAGGCCAATCCGGGCCAGATTTCAACGGGAACCAGCACCGGCAAAGAAATCGACGCCGAAAGCGATCCCGAAGTTCGTGAAGCTTTGAACGAATCTCAGATTTGATATAGGCTGAAGGAATCAAATCTGAGGAGGAAGAATGAACTTTTGGGATGTGCATGGCATTTTGTTTGTCGTCTTTATGTTCTTCTTCCCACGACTGACGCTTTTGTTTTCAAGTGTGGCGACCGGTGGCCTTTTGTGGTGGCTCGGATTTATCTTCGCGCCACGGCTTTTGGTCGCCATTCTTGCAACCAACGTTTACTGGCACACGAACACAGTTTTGGTGATTTTGACTTGGATCTGGGCGCTAGGTGGCGAGGGAGCCGAGAAGAAGGCTGTCGTCTCGGCCCGGCGGCGCCGCGAATATTAAAGCAGAAAAGCTTGGTGAATCAATTCGTAAGAGCGAAGCCGGTTTGAAAACTCGTAAAAGTCCGATGTGACAATGAACTCGTCCGTTTCGGTTTCGCGCTTCAGTGATTGCAGACCTTTGTTCACAGTTTCGACGGATCCGACGATCAGGGTTTGCATCATGCTTTCGACTTTTTCTTTTTCTTCGGGGCTCCACAGGCCGTCCATATTGTGCACCGGTGGTGGAGTTGGCTTCAATCGTCCACGAATCAAAGACAAGAATCTTTGATAGACACTTGTCGCTAAGAACTGTGCCTTGGCATCGTTGTCGGCGGCGATAATCGGAACTCCCACAATCACGTATGGTTTTTCTAAAACTTCGGAAGGTTGAAATCGCGTGCGATACAGCTCAAGCGCTTGGTGCATCATGCCCGGAGCAAAGTGTCCGGCAAACGCGTAAGGTCTGCCAAGGCGGGCGGCCAGTTGTGCGCTGTAAAGACTGGAACCCAAAATCACGATCGGTACTGGATGACCGACGCCCGGGATCGCTTTCAATCTTTGCTCGGGCCCTGCGGGTTGAAAGTAAGACAAAAGTTCCAGCACTTGCTCGCCAAAATCCACATCGGATTTATCACCACGTAAAGCCCGCATGGTTCGTTGATCGCTGCCGGGGGCGCGGCCCAAACCCAAATCAATTCGGTGGGGATTCAGAAGACTTAAAGTCGCAAACTGTTCCGCAATCGCCAGCGGCGAATGATTGGGAAGCATAATCCCGCCCGAGCCGACCCGGATCGTATTGGTTTTCGAAGCCACATGCTGAATCAAAACCGCCGTTGCCGAGCTGGCGATGCCTTGCAAATTGTGGTGCTCGGCCATCCAGAAGCGATGGTAACCCAGGGATTCAGCCAGCTGTGCCAAGCGGACCGCGTTGTCGAACGCGCCCCGGATGTTATTTTCATCCTGGTAAGGAACCAGATCCAATATCGAATGGGGCATTTCTTTTAACGAAGTCATATCCCCAAGCTGTCAACGAAGTCGAAAATGTCCAGGTGGTAGGTCTTATTCGGCATAGGATGTGCATTTTCTCAGAATCGCGGTTGCGAATGTCCCAAATTGCCCGGTGATGCGTCATGAAAATGGAAAAACTGAAGACAGCGCTTTTCGTCGTTATTCTGATTGCGTGCACGGTTTTGTGTCAGCAGATCGTTTCCAGATCCATCGAAAATCAACATCGCAAGCAAGATTACTCGGAAATCAACCATATCAAGTACGGTCTTTTCAGTATCAACGAATGGAAGAAACAGCTTTCCGAAATTGTGAACGCCGAAATTTCCGAGCTCAGTGTGCGCGAAAACGAAAAGCAGATTCGGCCCATGCTGGAAGCCCAGCTCAATGCATTGATCGACGGGGTCGATAAAAAAATCCGCGAGAAAAATTCAAAATCAGTGAAGGGAAAACTGAAGCAGGCTTTTATCAACACTTTTGTGGATATCAAAGATATCAAGGCAGGGATTCCAGAATACGCCGATTCGATTATGAAAATCATGGAGCGGCCGAAAACCAAAAAGACGTTGAAAAATCTTTTGGCAGATAAAGTAGAAGAATACTTTGAAAAGACATTTGAAGAGCAGGACCTTTCGCAGGTCGAAACGATCATGGGCCGCATGCAGACCGACGATATTCAGGTCGCAAAAGATCGATTGAATCAAGAAATCTTGCAGGCCCGAAACCTCATTTCGGTTTTGTCCTGGGTGATGATCGGACTTGCGGCTTTAGCGTTTGCGAGTTCGGGACTGAGCCGCCTGCCGCTTCCCAGTGCGCAGTATATCACTTTGACCTTGATACTCTTGATGTTATTGATCGCCGGAGTGACGACACCCATGATCGATTTGGAAGCCAAAATTTCCGAGATGAGCTTTGTGCTTTTCGATCATCCGATTAAGTTCGTAAATCAGATTCTGTATTTTCAGACGAAAAGCGTTTTGGATGTGTTTTGGATTATGATCACGCATCAAGATTTACAAATGAAGGTGGTCGGTGTCTTGATGGTCGCCTTCAGTGTGATCTTCCCGGTGCTGAAGCTGCTATCAACCATTGCGTATTATTACAATCATCGCGGTGCTCGTGACAGCAAGTGGATTCAGTTCTTTGTGTTGAAGTCGGGTAAATGGTCGATGACCGATGTCATGATCATCGCCATCTTTATGGCCTACATCGGATTTAACGGAATCATCTCAAGCCAGCTTGGAAAATTGCATGCCGCTGATCAAGAGATCGTTTTGCTGACGACCAATGGGACTTCTTTGCAGCCGGGGTTTTATCTGTTTATGTCTTATGCGGTTTTGGCTTTGTTCTTGTCGGAATTTTTGACTCGGCAGAAATCGGTTGGAAAGCCTTTGGCGCGGGAAAAATTCCGAAAGGCCGAACTCGATTTTGTGGAAAGCTCGGAATCTCCGTCGCGGCCGGCGCCAGAGATTCAAGGTTGAGGTCGAATTTGAGTTGGGTCTGAAATGCCAGTTCTTATTGTTCTTGTTCCAATTTGCAAATCACATCGCGTTCGATAAAGACTTTGCCTTTGCTGGTCACGGTCAGGGCTGCACTGAAGCTAGGCAATGTCCGGAAAGAAAGTGGCACCGACAGCGTCGCGACCCGCTTAAATTCACCGTCGGGTCTCGAGGTCAGGGCTAACGTTCCTTCTTCGATCGCGGTCGTAAATGGTTTTTCAACCAAAGTGATCGGCGGGAAGCCGTTGATCAACTCCACCGTGATGCGTCCGCGCAGTTCGCTGAGATCACTTGGAGCTTCGGCCGGCATGTTCATCGCGACCTGAACTTCGAATCCGCCCTGGCACGAATAGAAAACCTTCTTCGAGGCCGCGCTGGCATTCAAGCCGATCAGTATCAGTGAGAACAGCATTGAGAATGAAAACGGAAGGCGTTGAAGGCGCGACATGGCAAATCTCCTTGCGGTCAGAAAGTCGTCCGAAAATAGGAACCAAGTTTAGCACAAAACTTTTGCGCTCACCCAGTTTCAAGAGCAGGCAACCGAGTCTTGGAAAAAAGTGTGAAACTGTTCAAACTTTCGACAGATTTTCGCTCGAAACACCCCGGCCAGAGATCACCTGCGCACAATCCCAGCCTGTCGGCGATACTTGTAAGCATTATGAGCCGCACATAGGTACTGAAGGTTCATAGGTTCGTCGCCGCCACCAGCCCATCTGGGGATAATATGATCCACTTGAAGTGCAAAGGTGCTCTGACATTTTCGGCCCGTCTTTTGATCGCGGAACTGACAGCAGCGACTTTTCAATAAGCTCATGCGCACCGGCTGAGTCATTCTTTGTTCCACAAGCATAGGCAGGTCTGCCTTTATCGCCACATCTTTCAAACCGGCAACGCCCTCCGTCACCGAAGCGGTAATTGGCTGCGGCAAGGACTGCGCAGTTCTTGGAGCCGAGGGTTTTATCGATATCACTTTTCTTGACCGTGCAGATAAATCTTTTTCCACTTTCTGCAAATGTCTCTCACACAACACTTCAATCACATTCCCCCAAGAAGTATCTTTTTGCTGTTGTGAGAGCACATGAATAAGCTCATCTCGTGATGACCGCAGCTTTTCAAATTGCTCTTTCGATAAAGTGATCTCTAAGCGAACCGATTCGTCTTTTTGCACGCGTTTTTTATCTTGAGTCTGCAGTGGCAGATCTAAGCTTTCGGCTAAGATTTTCTGTGTTTCAGCAGTTGTTTTAGAATGAATCTCACTGAGAAGTGCTTCTTTCACTTCAGTTGAAACTCTCTTTTTGCTGATGCGCTCTTTTTCTTTGATCGCTCGTGATAATTCACATACCTGTGTGAGGTTCACGGATCCATTTTTGATATTTTCAGCTAAACTTGGCAGGTCTTTTAAGAGATTTGCAGCCTCAAGCCTTCGCATAGCGGAAGAGCCCGAATATCCCATTTCTTTTGTCAGGTACTCGTACATCGATGAATAAGCTTTCGCTAAGTAAAGCTCACGACGGCTGACTTCTTTAATATGCTCTAAAATAATATGTAAAAGCTTTCTTTCTTTTTGGACGAGATCTTTTAATCGGAATTCTAGCTCGTCGTTTGTGAGCTTTTGCAGCGTGAGTGGATAATTAATCGGCGGATTTTTGAGTTCCGTATCGTTTGTTTTGAGTTTAGCTGGGTTGATTTTACGCTTCATGCAGTTCATTTCGAAATGGCTCATTTGATTGATCCTTATAATTTGAGTTCGAGATCTTTCTAGCATGGGTTTTTAAAAGCTGTTTTTTGAGATGGATGAGATGCACTTGCGGCTTGTGATGAAACGCATGGATTGGCTCTCTGTGAGATGCAAAATTCATTTTTGAAAATTTCAGATCATCAGTGCAAATGCAGCTCACTCAAGCGGAATTTAGAAGACGAAAATCTCGTCAAGCAGAATAAAATATTATTTTCCGTCACTCGCTGCATTCGGTCACCGATGCGGTGGTGAGCTGACAGCAATGTACTCAGTCACCGATGGGGTGGTGTGCCGGCATTCCCACGTCAGGTCACCGGAGGCGCGGTGAATTACCGACTCGGAATTCAGTCACCGGAGGCGCGGTGAATTACCGATTCAGCATCCGGTCACCGACGCGGTGGTGTGGCACCACTCCCGCGCTCAGTCTCCGAAGCAATGCCTACTGTGCGCCCGTCGAGCCAGAGCCGCCACCGCTCCCGCCAACGCCGCCCGCCCCAGCAGGAGCCGCAGCCTTCAGACATCCAACCCCCGGCTGCGGATCGATCTGATAAGGATCCACGATCACGTATTTCAGCTTGCCGTTAACCTTGGCCAAATACGAAACGCGGCCATCCTTCAAAGTTCCCGGAGTGTAGCTGACGATGCCATCAATCGGGCGGCTGGCGCGAATCATTTTCTTCAAATCTCGATCGTAGATGGCGACTTTGCCGGAAGCGATCGATGTGTCCGAAAGCTCGGCCCCGCCGCTGAAGGCGATGTAGCCCAGTTTGCCCGGTTGCGGGTGCGAAAACATCACCTTCTGCGTTTCGGGGATGGGAAGCTCTTCCTGCGTGCACGTCAGATCCGGTTTCACCCGAAACAATTGCAGCTTTCCGGTCTGCTTCGGCGTCATGCCGGCGATTTCCGTTCCGTCTTTGGATAGCATCAGCTGCATAACTTTTTGCGCCTGACCGTTGTGGGCGAGATTCCAGCAAAGCTCTTTCTGCGAATACATTTTCCTTTTCGAAGAAACATATTTGCCTTTCGAAAATTGCACATCGTAATCCGCAAAGGCTAACGTGCCATAAGAAACCGTTCGCAAAGTCATGTGATCGGCATCACCTCCGGGAAGCGTGCCCGAGACATGATAAAGCCCGCCCAGCTCGCCGGTGAAAGCTTTCCCCGAAGAGCTTCCGCCTTGAAGTGCACGGAACTCGTGATAAGAAACGCCACCCACGGACGGGCTTCCGATCAAACGCCAATCGCCTTCGACCGGATAGGTTTCAGCGCCCAAACTGATCGAACGGGACTTGCCGGCTTTACCACGAAAATCCACCAGCATCGTGTTGCCAAAGCCGGTTCCGGCCGCGATCGAGTCGGGGATGTAGGCGATCATCCATTGTCCGGTGGGATCCATGCGGTGATAAGCGCCGCCCTCAAGCTCGGGGGGCGCATCTTTTTCCACCACCGCCGGAAGGCAATTCTCAGCCCCAGCGGAGTTCGATAAAAGCGCCATGCAAATCAAAGAGAACAAAAATTTCCAACAAGTCATTTCATCTCTCTTAGGTAATCATCAAAGAAAGGCCCAATGGTATTCTTCTCCATCGCGCCGATGATGCGTTTTGAAATTTTCCCGTCTTGCACAATAAAGCTGGTGGGAAAATGCATCAGTCCACCCCGAAACACCAAATCCACTGACGCCAGGTCCTTCGATTGCACCGGCGTCCAAGCCAACCCCCGTCGGGCCGCCTCGTCTTTAAAGACCTGCATGTATTTGACAGAAAGGCTGGCGGACGGGCTCCAGATATAGACCAGCGCCTTTTTCTTTTGCGAGATCAGCTGGCGCAAATCTTGATCGTTCAGACCGCTGCGACCTTCCAGCATTTTAAAATGGGGAGTGTTTGGCTGCGCCGAAGAGCAGTGGCCTAGCTTCCAGGTCCAAAGCTTTTGATTTTCAGAGGAGACCTGGGCAATTTCCACCAGGTCCTTTTTGCTGCGCCATTCGATCCAAGTTCCGATCATGGCAGTCGGGGAGCGTAGGATCTGCTGCCAATCATCGGTGGCCGCAACCGCAAACCACGGCCCCTTGGCACCCAAAGATTGCAACAGAGTTTTTGCTTCTTTTTCACAAACGGCTGATTTCGGTGCGGCGACAGACGCATCGTCGGCAAAAACCGGTCCCGCAAACATTGCGAATCCGGCCATCAGAATAAGAATAAAATATTGAGACATCACATTCAGGCTACGGTGATTTGAAGGTGATGTCTAGCTCGACGAAAAGGCCTTAGGCCGCCTTTTTCATTGAAGATGAATGCGAATGAGAAGGCGAGCCATGATCGACCCCCGTGTCATCCGCAGCTTGAGTGTCGCCACCTTTGATATTGGCGTTCATTTTCTCGACCACGGATTTCATCACGCGAGATTGCTCGTTGATTTGCTCGGCCGAAGCGGCGATTTCTTCCGCAGCCGAAGCATTGCTTTGCACCACTTGATCCAGTTGGTTCATAGCTTTGCTGATTTGATCAACGCCGATCGCCTGTTCTTGCGAAGCCTTGGCGATCTCTTGATTTAAGTTTGAAACTTTTTCGATCGAAGTGGCAATATTCTTTAGAACCTTGCCGCTCGACTCGGCCTTCTGGGTTCCCATATCCACTTGTTGCACACTGGTCTGGATGAGATCGGTGATGTCTTTTGCCGCAATCGCCGATCGCTGCGCCAGATTTCGGACCGCTTCGGCGACGACTGCAAATCCCTTACCTTGTTCGCCGGCCCGTGCGGCTTCAACCGCTGCGTTCAAGGCCAGAAGATTGGTTTGAAATGCAATATCGTCGATCACGTTGATGATCTCTTCGATCTTTTTCGAAGAAGCCGCGATCGCCGTCATTTGCTCGATCAAACCGGTCATTTCTTTTTCGCCGAGCTCAACAGATTTGCGAGATTCACCCGACAAATCGGCCGCGACCTGCGCGTTTTCGCTGTTTCGATGCACCATCGAATTCATCTCTTCCAAGGAAGCGACTGTTTCTTCGATCGAAGCGGCGCACTCGGACGAAGAGCTTGAAAGACTTTGGCCGGCACCGTTCAGCTGGTGAATCGCCGATGCGACTTCATCCGAAGATTGATGCAACTCTTGGGACAGGCCGCCCATGGATTTTGCGATGTAATGTGCGAGCGTTGCGACCGATCCGATCAACAGCACGACACCGATAAATGAAATGAAAAGTTGGGTCCAAAGCAAAGACATGGCGGCCGCCATCACGGTCGCATTCGGAGTGCGCACCACCAAGGCCCAAGGCTGCTCGGTGTGTCCCATGACGACAGGCACCACGGTGTAGAGATAGTCTTTACCGTCGGCCGGATCCCGGCCGATCAATGTCAGCTCTTCGCCGGCTTTAACCGCCCCGAGCAGTCTGTCATTTTCAAACGGAAACTGGGCTGGCTTGGTGATCAAGGCGTCTTGCGGATGGGAAACCCAAGCACCCGAATTCGATAACAGGTAGGCTTGTGAAGTTTCGAACGGTTTGAAGTCATTCATGCGGGTTTGAATGCCCTTCAGACCGATGTCGACGCCGGCCACACCTTGAAAGCGACCGTTGATCACGATCGGAATCGCCGCTGATGTCATCAGGGTCGGCACGCCGGCAACCGGATAGATATAAGGTTCAATCAGTGTTTCTTTCAAACGAGATTTCGGCGTGAGATAGTAATCGCCATCACCTGGCTTATCGTAAGCCAACAAGGGACTGAGGTACGCAACACCTTTATCGTAAGACCAATACGGAACAAAGCGGCCGGTCTCGTCGTGACCAGTTTTTTTCACCCATTGGGCATCTTTTC
This sequence comes from uncultured Bdellovibrio sp., assembly GCA_966211455.1. Taxonomy (GTDB): domain Bacteria; phylum Bdellovibrionota; class Bdellovibrionia; order Bdellovibrionales; family Bdellovibrionaceae; genus 21-14-0-10-47-8. Next base: position 25,768 of record CBIHNI010000009.1, on the reverse strand, counting down.
CGTCCAAGGCATTGGCTTCCCAGCCGGTCCAGGTTCCGATTAGATCTTTGTTATCGATCAAAAGCCGGTGCAGTTCCGAGCTGATCATGTCCCGCGAAGGCTCGCCAAATTCCTTTTTACCAATCAGACTTTGCGCGATCGAGCGGGCGACTGTCAGTGGGCCTTCAAGGATCGAGCGCACCTGCCCTGCGTAAGAACGTGCCGAGTTCAAAGAAATCGCACGTGCGTTGTCTTCGGCTGAAATAAAGCTTTGATGGGCGGACAAGTAGGTCATAATTCCCAACACCACCATCGAAAGCAAAGCAACGGACAGAGATAGCTTCAGACGTAAAGACAATTTTTGAAACATAGCAAAGGCCTCCGTTCAAGTTTTCGGATCATTTTCCAGGAAAATGAAGAATACCCAGATGCCTGGAAAGTTGATTCTCAGTTCGCGACAACTTCGTGAAAGATTCCTTAAGAGTTTGTTTATGCTAAGAAAATCCCGCCTAGCGGAAAGACCAGTGGGATGGGTTGAGGGTATCGCAAAATTTGCTTTCTCCGAGGCCGTTCATGGGGTACATCCTAGAGCCAATGAAACTTATATGGCTCGTCCTTCTTTTCACCTTCCACACACTTTCGGCCACGGCCGAGTGGAAGTTCTACGGGCAAGAGTATCCTCCGATCAATTACACCGAAAACGGCAAAATCAAAGGTGCGATGGTGGATATTATTTTGGATGCCTGTCAACGCATCAAAGAGAAATGCGGTTTTGAGATTTGGCCGTTGAAGCGTTTAACCCTGGCTTTGAAAAGCGGCCGCACGCCGATGGTGATGACCCTGATCCGCAATGAGGAGCGCAACGGATACGCGCTTCCGACCATTCCGATCTACAGTTCTTATCAGATTTTATGGCTGCACAAAGACACCAAGAACATTCAAAAGCTGGAAGATCTGAAAGGCTGGAAGGGTTACACCGTGGCGTCATCCGGATCGAAGAAAGTTTTGGATAAGCTCGCCAAAGATTATCCGGGTCTCAAGGTTGGTGAAGAGCGCACGATCGATATCTTATTTAAAAAACTGGGTGCCGGTCGCTACGAGAAAAATGCTTTTGTGCTGACCAGCGACCTGCCGGGTTTGTATTCGATCAAAAAAAATAAGATCACCACCGTGAAACCGACGATCAATCTGAAGATCGAAAAATTCGTCATTTATTTTAATAAAGAAAAAGCGGACAAATCTTTTTACGAACGCTTTAACAAGCAGCTGACCATCATGGCGAACACTGGGATCATCAAAGAGCATCTGCAGGCCAACGGCATACAGGAACTTCCGAAAGATCAGCTGCACTTCGAATCTCAGTAAGCCTGCACGGACGCTTGCTGCAGCGCTGACAATGGGCTGACGATCTGAACTTTTGGTTTGAGATTGATCGGATACACCGACGGCAAGCCGACATACAGACTGGTCAGCATCAAGCGGTGGTGGCCCGGCGAAACCCGACTTCCCATGTGATAACAAACGCTGGTGTCGCAGACAAAAGCGGTTAGCTTTCGCCCCTTCATCTGGTGCGCATCGTTCAGGGAAATATCTTTTGCGACCTCGTCATCTTTCAGGTGACGGCGGAAAAAAGAGTTGTGAATTTTCGCTGAAGGTTTTTTCGGAAAGAAAGTAAAAGGCCCGTCGCCATCTTCCAGCACGTCCGTGAAGTAAATAAACATCTTCAACATACGATCGTTGTCGCGGTCGGTGTGCCAAAGCTGTGACGACTGCAGCGGCTGATCTTTCGGCGTCGAGTAAGTTAAAAGCACGTAATCCAAATAAGGAGCCTGCTGAACATAGGCGCCAGCCAGTTTCAAGATGTCCTCTTGCAGGCTGACTTTCACCAAAGGATTTGCGGTCGTAAGCCCCTGCGCCTGATCGTCATCTGAAAGGCGAACCCAGAAATCTTTCGTCTGCACGGCCTGTTTATTTTTAAGAATATCGACCTGCTCCAGCTTTTTTCCTACGTACAAAGCAAGCTCGTTCATAATCTCGGCCGGAATCAGATGATCGACCTTGGCGTAACCGTTGGTCTGCAAATCTTGAAGAGTCTTCTGCACCTGCGGCGGCAGGGAAACCTGCTGCAACACCTTTTGGCGTTTTTGCAGCAAGCGAAAGTTGAAGCTTCGTTTGATCACCGAGATGATGCGCATCAGATCCGTTTTGTTCAGAATCTGCCAAATGCGATAGGTGTTACCGTCGATAAAGATGGCGCGAAGAGCTTTTTGAATCTTGGACTTTAACATGCGTCAGTTCACAACCGGCTTGGCGTTTTTCAAGGCGACCTTCAAATGGCCATGGGCCATCATCAAGTCCGGAATTGAGGTTACGGCCTGCTTGTAGCGATAGGTGAACTCGGACTCGTTTTGCAGCGAAAACAGGCTTTCGACTTTGTTTAGAACATCTTCCAGTTGAGATTCCAGAATCGCTTCTTTTTGGAAATAGATTTCATCCACATAGGCGATCAGCTGGCTCAAAGCACGCAGCCACGCAAATTCGGGGTCGTTCAGCAGAAGGTTCAGGCGTTCGTTGGGTGAAATCAAGGTTTTAGTGGCCTGCTCGCGGGCTTCCATCAGATGCTCGAGAATCATCTTATGAACCTTCATCAGAGCGGAAGAGATCTGGCCAATATTATCGCGGTCGTTTGATAGTTTCATCATTCCTTTTCATCAGTACCACAGCTTGCCGGGCTCGTCCAGAAGGGCGGGCATAAGGCAAGTTTTTCGCGTCCGCAAATTCTACGTGTGTAATGCGGCCCCCAATGTCAGAATGCCGCCATGAAAAATAAAGGCCTTTCGGCTCTGGTGGCTCCCCATTCGGTTGATGATTTTCGATCTCAAAATTGGCCCCATGAACCCTTTGTGGTGCATGGTCTTGGCGCCAGCGTCCAAAGCCTGACAAGTCTTCCTTTTCTTTCCTCTTTGGACGCGCTTTTGAATTCTTGGCCCCATCAAATCCAGGCGCATCTACCCGATGTCTCGGACGAATCCAGCGCCATTCACACCACTGCCACCGATGCGCGTAAGCTTTTTTCAAATCGAATGGCACTTTTGTTCAACGAAGTTCAGCGCATTTCCCCCGAGCTTCAGATCTGGCTGCAGGCGATCGCCAAGGATTTGGGTCTGCCGACATCGACCCATGCTCGCTGCATGGTTTACGCAACCCCGGATGGCAAGGGGACGGCTCCGCACTTTGATCAGAATATCAATTTCGTTTTGCAATTACAGGGGATCAAAACCTGGTGGCTGGCGCCGAACGAGAACGTCGAAAATCCAACCCAGCGCTTTACCATGGGGCAAGAAATCGATCCCGAGCTCGCGTCTTACGCGGCCGTACCGATGCCGACCCAGATGCCAAAAGACAGTCAGAAAATCGTATTGAAGCCTGGCTCTTTGTTATTTGTACCGCGAGGTTATTGGCACAGCACCGAAGCGACGGGTGAAGCGATGGCATTGAATTTCACTTACAGTCAGCCGACCTGGATCGATCTTTTGACCTTAGCTTTGCGTTCACGTTTGATGATGTCACCCGAATGGCGCGAGCTTGCAGACGGAGTGACTTCGACTGATCCAGAACGTCGCCAAATGGCCGAACAGAACTTTGACGTTCTGCTCGCGGATCTGGTTCAGGATTTACCGAATTGGCAGGCGGCCGATATTCTTGGTGCCACCGAAGGCGATCTCGCCATCAGAGACGAGGCACCCACACCAAGGGGCTAAACGGGCAAACATCAGAGGTCACACCGTTTTCGGTATATCGAACCTTGCGCATATAGCTGGTTTCGGTCCATGAAGGACGAATGATCCCGGCATAAGCTGTGTCCAGTGCATAAAGTGTCGGGCAACCCGAAGGACCTGTCAGATGAGTTTCGACCCCTGATCGCACCAGCAAAGTATTCGTGTTTCCAACCCAGACTGCATCGGTTTCGTTCAGATCCGAGGTCGTAAACTGGCGCAGTCCGGAGCCATCCACGTTGATCAACCAAATATGCCACTCGTTATCGGTGCCAGACACATAGACTGAAACCGCAATCCGTCTTTCATCCGGATGAACGGCAATATCGCCAATTTTTCCGGTAAAGGTGTGAATCGCGGAAGACGTGTTTCCAAGGTCACTGGTGATGTGCAAAGTTGAACCGATCGCGACCAAGAGCTTTCCGCCCGCGGTCCATGTAAAAGCCGTGGCCCCATTAAAGCGTGTCAGAATCTGACCGTTTCTTTTGGCAATGGTTAATTTTGGTTCGGTGTAACTTTCGCCCGCATTTTCATTCGCCCACATAAAGGCGAGCATCTGCTTGTCGGCGGCCGGTTTGATGTATCCATGTAAGGATGAGCCCACGGCCATTGTCGATTTCACGACTCCGTTCGCATCGTAGAAAGTGAGATCGTCGATGCGATCATCGATGCGCCGGGCATACGAAAAACCGAACCACTCGGAGCCATCGAACGCTGGGGTCGCGCGCTCGGAGCGATCCAGATCTTTCGAAGCTCCCGTCGATAAATTCACGGCTTTCGCTTTCGTGCCGCCACTGTAATAGATATATCCCGAATCCGAGTCACCCAATCCTTGATTCGCGCCGCCCGAATTTTCCGAACCCGATCCGGATCCCGAGCACGATGCCAAAAACAAAGCCGCAGTAAGAGTCAAACAGGTGGTTCCGCATGAAACAACCCGAGCCAGAGAAAAAGAAGAGAAAGTCTTGTGGTTTTTCATGCCGGCATCCTCGCGCAAATGACAAAGGATTTGAAGCTTTTTTTCTAGTTCGGCCCGCGGCGAGGTCAGCTTCCGCCTGACCCGCCGCTCGCCGCAAAATCCTTAGCGCTTTAAAGAAATCAGTGCACTTCGACTTGGGTCGAATCGCATTGAAATGGTTTTCCGTGATGGATTGCTGTCGGGCGCTCTAAGCCGACGTAAGTTTCGCTCAAGGCAATATCGACAAATTCGCGTTGAGAGCTGGATCCATCAATCGATGAAACGCCTTCAAGCTTTGTTTCGAGCAACACTTTTTGTCCTGGGATCAGTTGGTCGGCGAATTTTGCCAATGTGTTCTGCGGCTTGCAGCCGACATAAACGTTCGATCCGATCAAGGTCACCAGTTCCCCGGCGCAGTTCAAGAACACGCGGGTTTCAGTTAGGAAGTTCCCGTCGTAGCTGCGTTGATTGTTCATGTAAGTGCAAACGCCAGAGCGGGCTTGCGCGGCGACCGAACAGATCAGAAGGGTTGCGAAAGTCAAAAACTGCTTTTTCATTTCTTTCTCCTTTGTGAAAGATGGGTTGAGTTCTGACATCGCTTATACGAGTGATCGGGGCGGCGTGCTATTTTAGAGAGCGAATATCTGACATGCCGAAATGGAATGGCAAAATTTACGTCAAACGGGCTTTGAAATCGATCTCTAAGGTTTTCAGAAACTCGTGATGGAGCTTGCTGTAATAGGGGTGGGTGAAGAAATACAAGTACACGGGGATCTCAAGGCATTGATCTTCGTGCAGGATCTCGATCGCACGTTCGTGTTTGATTAAATGCTTCGGCAGGACGGCCATGCCCAGACCGTTTTTCACGCCTTCCAGCAGACCATAGATGTCGTCCAGGTAAAAGCGTTCCATCTCTTTGGACTTCATTTTAAACTGTTTCAGGTATTTGAGCGTCACCTCGTCTTTTTCATCATGATCCAGATAGATTTCGCGCTCCAGAGGGGCCTTGGCTTTCTTGGTCAGAAAATTTTGCTCTTTGCCAAGTGGCACGCGTTCCAATTCATCACGGTCCAAGCGATCGTCCAAAATCATGTAATCGATCTGTCCGCTTTTCAGCAGTTGAAAGAGATCATCAAATTCGCGGGTCAAAACCTGAAAGCGCACGCCGGGATGTTTTTTCGAAAACTCGGTCAAAAGCGGTACCAAGATGGATGCGGTCACCGAAGAAAAGCCACCGATGCGGATCAGGCCCTTCAAGGTCTTTTGATGCGCATTTTGGATCGAATGCAAAAACTCTTCTTCAAGATGTGATTTGATCTGACAGTACTGCACCAGCTGCAGAGCCGCTTCGGTCAGCTTCAGGCCCGCACGATCCCGGATAAACAGGGTGGTGCCCAGCTCTTCTTCAAGGTTTAAAATCCGCTGTGACAGGGCTGATTGGGTGACGTGCAGGGATTCGGCCGCTTTGGTGAAGTTTCCAAGCCGGGCGACCGCGATAAAGGCATCCAAATGAGTTGAAGAGAGCGAGCTCATAGACATTAGATAAATCGATTGTTTCATTATATCAATTAATTTTATTTCATTTGCAAAAAGGCCTAAAACCTCTCTTGTCGATCACGACCAACTTTTAACAAAGGAAGAACAAATGAAAACACAATTACTGACCCTGTCCCTGCTGCTGACCGCGATGCAATCAGCAAAAGCACTCGACAATGCCAAAGATTTGGCCATCAACTGCCAGATCACGACCAAGGTGGATGAAATCTACAATATGAAATTCAACCCCGGACTGCCGGCTCAGGGTCGATTCGATGGAACTCCTTCAAGCTATAGCTTTAATTCGAAGCTTACGGTCTTGAGTCAGACCCCAGGCTGCGCGGTACTGAAAAGTAAATATGATATCTTCATTGGGGATACGCTTTATTTATCCGGCGGGAAAACGGTCCTGCAAGAGGGCGACGTTTCACAGATCACCGCGACCATTGGTCAAACGATGGTCTTAACTGTGCAGCAATACATTGGACTGCAATTGGGAAAAGGCTATCTGCCGCTGTTTCCGAAGGTGCACCAAGAAAGCCTGTCTCTTTCAGGTGAAGCCGGTGATCATATCGGATTTGGTATGTCCTTGGACTTTAATATCAACTGGGTTTACAATATGCTTCCGATTGAAAGTCTCAGCGATATCGAAAAGCTGTCCTTGGCAGAAAAAGCTGCGCAGTATCTTTTCGTGAATGAAGAATACGGCCCGCTTTTCTTGAAGCTCGAGCCCGCGTCTGCAGACTTGAAGAAGTCCTACGCACTTTTGATCTGGAAGGCTTTTCATAAATTGATGCAAGCGGAGTATCCCAAGTCTGAGTACCTGCAATTCCATGTGGGGGGATCAGGTTACTACTACTCAAAACACTTGGCGGAAGCCTTCAATAAAATCAGCCAACCTGAAGGTACTTTTTCCGCGACCGAGCTATCCGAACTGATCGCTGAATTTCCGACATGGCTCTTTGTCGGTTTTTCGACGGGAGATTGTTTGAACTACAGCTCGCAAGATTTGGAAACAGCCTTAGAGAAAATCAAACTCAAAGCCCCGCTGATGACCCCAAGTGAAAAGTATCTGGCAAAAGACCCAATCGAGCAAATTGCTGGAAACGTGAACTTCATGATCGTGGGCCCTTGCCTAGAACAAAAAGTCACACCCAAAGCCAAAACTTTGGCATTCGAGATCCTGCCCCTGATCTCGCAATAGGAGATCGGCAACGCTGGCGGTCACCGAAGCGGCAATAGACTAAGTCACTAGTCTATTGGTGCCAGGGTGTCAGGCCAGCGGGCCGCAGACCCTGTTTCCGGTCAAAGCAAGATCAATTTATATTCGATTTTTCGCGGTGGTTCGGGTGGATCGCCGAATATTTCCCAGTACTGTTCAAGAAACTGAAAATATTCTTCCATCGTCATGGTGAACTCTTGCTTATCTGTTGGATGGTCGTCCATTCGTCAAAAAGATCATCTCTTTTTTTGAACTATCGGCCAGAAAATCGATATCGGCAGTGGCGCGATGACTGCCATATACGGCTAAAGCAAAGCCTCCGATAAGAGCATGGCTGATATTGGCATTCTCTAAAATTTGATGAGCATCAAAAAGAGTTTTACGAAGGTTGATCATCTGCGTGTAGATTGGCAAAGACGTATGAAATTTTCAATAAAATCAATAAAGTAGCTTCTGTGCTCGTCTAGTGAGACAAATTAGAGTATAGTCTCGCGCTCTATGATCAGCACATCCAATATCAGCCTCAGTTTCGGCGGCAAGAAACTATTTGAAGAAGTGAACGTCAAATTCACGCCTGGCAATTGCTATGGCTTGATCGGGGCCAATGGCGCCGGTAAATCCACTTTCCTGAAAATCTTAGCGCAAGAAATCGAACCCAACACGGGCGAGGTCATCCGCGATCCCAAGCTGCGCTTGTCAGTTTTAAAACAAGATCACTTTGCTTACGAAGAGCACACGGCGCTTGAAACCGTGCTCATGGGAAATGGCCGCTTGTACGCGATCATGGAAGAGAAAAATCAGCTGTACGCAAAACCTGATTTTTCAGATGCGGATGGCGAGCGCGCCTCTGAATTGGAAGCACAATTTGCCGAGCTGAACGGTTGGGAAGCCGAATCGGAAGCCGGCACCATGCTGGCGGGTCTTGGGATCCCAGACAGCCTTCACGGTTTGAAAATGAAAGAGCTGATCCCAGGCGATAAGGTTAAGGTACTTTTGGCACAAGCCTTGTTCGGCCAGCCGGATATTTTGCTGCTCGACGAGCCGACGAATCACCTGGATATCTACGCGATCCAGTGGCTGGAAAATTTCCTAGAAACTTTCCAGCACACGGTGATCGTGATCTCGCACGATCGTCATTTCTTGAACAAGGTTTGCTCGCACATTGCCGATATCGACTTCGGCAAGGTTACGGCTTTCACCGGCAATTATGATTTCTGGAAACAGGCCAGCGAATTGAAGCAGAGACTGTTGTCAGAGCAAAACAAAAAAAGCTCGGACAAAGCCGAGGAGCTGAAGTCTTTCATCCAACGTTTCAGCGCCAATGCTTCGAAATCGCGTCAGGCGTCGTCACGCCAAAAGCAGCTCGAAAAGCTCGAGTTTCACGATATGCCGACGTCGAGCCGCAAACAACCCTTCGTGGGTTTCGAGCCGAAGCGTGCGCTTGGCAATGACGTACTGACAGTCGAAGGAATTTCAAAGACCGTTGAGGGCACCGAGCTTTTAAAGAACATCTCGTTCACGGTGAAAAACGGCGATAAGATCGCGCTGGTGGGTCGCAACGATTTGGCGAAGACCTTGTTGCTGGATATCTTGGCGGGTGAGGTGAAGCCCGATTCTGGAAAACTGACCTGGGGGATTACGACTTCGGTGGCCTATTTGCCAGCCGACAATTCGAAATACTTTATGGGCAATGAAGACACCTTGGTAAATTGGCTTCGTCAGTATTCGGACGATAAAGACGAATCTTTCCTGCGCGGGTTCTTGGGTAAAATGCTTTTCAGCGGCAACGACGCATTAAAGAAACCTTCGGTTCTGTCGGGGGGCGAAAAGGTTCGCTGCATGCTTTCAAAGCTGATGCTATCGGGTGCGAATGTGGTTCTGCTGGATGGTCCGACCAGCCACTTGGATCTGGAAAGCATCTCGGCGGTCAACGAAGGCATCAAGCGCTTCAAAGGAAATGTGATCTTCACATCGCACGATCACGAGTTTGTGCAGACCGTGGCAAACCGAATTATCGAAATCGATACGGGCGTGGTGTACGACAACCATATCACCTATGACGAATACATCGAGCAGCAGCGGCCGGCAGCGAAGTAAGCCCCGCTGCGCGCTTTGGGTCCAACACAATCCTGACAGAACGTAGACCGAATATAAATCGCATAGACCTTGACCCTAGAAAAAGCATTCATCATGCTGAGATCTAGACACAAGGAAGAGGTCTATGAATTATTCGCGATTGATTTTCGGAAGCGCTCTTTGTTTCACTCTTTCCGCTTCATCGGCTTTTGCGGGGCTTTGTAAAGACTGGGCACCGCCAGAGCTTGTGGGAACCTTGGATATCCACATCCAAGAATCCAGCGGGCTTGCCGCATCGAAGGCTTATCCGGATCATCTGTACCATATCAACGATTCTGGCAGTAAGGGCGAGTTCTTCGTGACCAACCGCACAGGTCAAATGATCGAGAAAGTCACGATCAACGGCTTTAAGCCGATGGACACTGAAGATATGAGCGTCGGTCCTTGCGGCAATGACACCTGTCTTTTTATTGCGGACATGGGCGACAACTATCACATTCGCTCTTACGCCACCATCATCGCCATCCGCGAACAGCAAAGCTTTGGCGGTCAGGCCAATATCTTGGCCACCTTTCATGTGAAATATCCAGATAAAATCAAGCACAACGCTGAAGCCATGGCCATTCACCCCAATGGTGATTTGGTGATCGTGTCGAAAGATTTCAACGACAAAGATAAAATGACTGACACTGCGAAGGTGTTTCATCTGCCGGCGGCCAAGCTTTGGCAGGACAAAGATTCGACCCAGACGATGCAAGCTTTGGGAAGCATCGACGTGGCCGAGATTTTGAACGATTACACTCAAAACTCGCTGGTGACATCGATGGATTTCTCTCCGGATGGAAGCCGATTCTCGCTTCTTAGCTATTCAAAAGTGCTCGAGTTCGATTTTGATCTTTCAAAAGGCGTGAAGCCAGATCTGTCGGCGGCGGATTATACAGTTTTACCGACCTTGCAGCTTCGTCAGCAAGAATCGATGATCTATCTGCCAGATCAAGATGCGATTCTTTATTCGACCGAAGCGAAGGACGCACCCCTGTATCAGATTCGCTGCCATCAGCGTTTATAAGAATTGGGCGAGTCCTTTTCAAGGCCTGGCACCCTTTTAGCAAACCTGTGGTTTCACGATGAAATTAGGTTTCTGGAAGCATCTATTTGTTTTAACTGCCGTTTTTTGCGGGACCGTCCAAGCGTTAGGCGCATCCGCGTGCCATCAGGCCCATCTAACAAAACACATCCAGCGGTTCTACCCTGGGGATGGAGGCTTCGAAGCCTACGTGAAGAAGGTCAGCTCCTTGCGCAAACTGAGCCGAAGCAGTGACCTTTACTACAAACGCCTCAGCGAGGTGCGGGATCCCAACAGCCCTTCTTACGTGCCGGGATTCAAAGTTCCAACCGAAGTCGCCGTGATGGCGAAATTCACACCCAGATGTCAAGGACTGAGCGGAATGGGAAATTTGCGTTTCACCTGGCTTCATGAAAATCTCTTTGTCGAGTTCTGGGAAAATGGACAGGCCTTGGCGCAGCTGAAAGCTTCGGTGGATTTCAAAACAGGAGCCGCCTTGCATGTCAGTGACGTGCAGGTGATCCCAGAAGCTCGCGGTCGTCGCATCTCTTCTGAGCTCTTTGCGAAGGCTTTAGAAATTGCCGGACCTCGGATCACCAGCATCACGCCTGGTGAAGGTCTTGCGCATTCAAATTTCGAAAAAGTCGCGAATCGATATTTTGAAATCACCGATATCCATTCGCCAGATTATATCCCAGGACTTACCAAAGCCGAAGCCACCCGGATTGCAGTGCAGGCTTCATATTTTGCAAAATCCATTGATCAGTTCGGATTCACCGAGGTCAGCGATGCCAAAATTGATTGGTTCTTTGCCGATGCTTGGAGCCCGACCTCGATAGTCGGCATCAAGGCCGTTTTCAGTAAGAAAACCCCTTGAGCTCTTCGGCGCAAGCTGACTGAGTCGAATCGCTGTGATCAGCGTTTATAACTAGAACACTGGCTTTGAGCGACGGCCAGATTGTGCCAAACAAAAGCCGAGTCCGGATGATCTTGCGAGGTCGCTTTTAAAATCTCGACCGCCGATCGACAGTCCTTCTTCGCGAATGCCAAATTCGCAAGCCCGATCCGCGCGCCTAAGCTTTGCGGCCATTTTTTCGCAATCGCCTGATAAGCGATAGCGGCATGCTCTTTGTGTCCAATTTGTTCCAGTCCGGCGGCGGCTTTGACGTGCGCAACTTCGCTGGCTGTTGCGGAAAGCTGACCTGCCGGTAAGACGACCAATCCCCAATAGCCCGCTAAACCCCAGGATTTTTCGAAATCTTCAAAGCCCAAGTGGTGATGTTGTTTCGGGCCTGTGTTCATGATGACTTCGCGGCTGGGAAGGTCGTAGCCGTACACCAAAGCGTAATGCCAGCTTGGCATCCAGCTCAGACCTAGATTTTCAAATACGATCACCGGATGACCAGCATCGATTTCTTGAATCAAAGCGGGGAGGCCTTGGATCGGAACCGCCATCAGTCCTTGCCGTCGGCTGGCCGTGATCAAATCGGTTTGCAGGCTGCCTTTCATTTCTTGAGTGTAGACTTTGGATTCCAGCTCTTGCTGGGTGATCTGTTCGCCGGCCCATTGCATGGCCATGGTCAGCGTTGCGGGCCCACAGGTCCCCGCGTGCTGTGCAATAAACGGAACATTTTCGATTTCTTTTTTTTCCGCCACATGGGTCGGTGGATTGCGAAAGAAATGTTCTGTCTGCACCGGCTTGATCGTGCAGGCCGCAGACAGAAACATCAATGCCATCAAAGAAAGAAAATGTTGCGATGTCATTTTTTAGATTCGTTTCACCAAGAAGATAATCAAGACGACGATCAAAACTGTGATCAAGATATCGCCGCCGTACTGGGCGTTATTCATCTCGGTCGCCATTTGGCGAAGCTCGGTGTCCGACAAAGAAGCCAGGCGGTAAGAAACCTCGTCCGGCGAAATGCCCCGCTCGATCAAAGCTTTTCGCAGCTCTGGTTTTTCCAGATAGCTTTCGACTTGTTGCTGGGCTTCGGTGCGGCTCAGCTCATCGGCCACTTGGCTTGTCGAGATCATCTGATTGTGACTTTGCGGACGTTGTGGACTTTTTGTTTCAGCGAAGGCCACATGAGGCAAATTCGACATCAAGGCTGTGAGCGTAAAGACGCAGATATTTCTGAAAAGCTTCGGTAAGCGCATGCAAATCTCCTTTGTCAGGGCATCGGGCATTTCGCCACAAACGGTGCCAATACACAGAAGAAAAGCAAGTTCGATGCCTTCTTAAGGATTTGAAATCTGCGAAGGCGCGGCAAGACGGCGCACGCATAAAACCGAGTACTGGAATTTAGCGTTCCCCAAATCTCCGAAGGGATCGAGAAAGGGCTTGAGAATGATCAAGCGTGCATAAGCTTATGTACTGGCTCCAGACTTGTCCATCTGGATCGACCTATTTTCGAAGTGAACACTAATGATTACCACCGCTCCGGTCAAGCGCCGTGTCAGGTATGGCGGCGGGATGCTGTTTTGGGAGAAGAAAAGTAAAAGCGGAAAATTGAAGCGCGACTATTTTGTCTGTCGCTAATTCTAAGATCTGCCGCACCAGATTGCCGATGCGGTCAGACGCTGTGTCAGTTTTAAAAAGGGAATAAACACGAGCTAAGGATGGTTCGAGTAATACGTGCAACTGCTAGGTGTTTCCAAGCTGTTGATCTGTTCAACGAGCGTAGCAATATACTGTGTCAGCGCAAGTTGTGCCGCTTCCGTCGCCGGAACTTCGTAACCATTGATCAGTGTTTCATTCACCGTAAAGTAATCGCCAAAAAATACCAGTTCGTAAGAAGGAGTGACGGTATAACCCACTTGATCTTGAACCGAACCGCAAAAACGTCGAAGGCGATCAATGTGCAAGCCCGACATAGCTTTTCCATGAACGACGATATCAAGTGATCCATAGTTTCCTGTCAGAATCAGACGATCGTTGCCATGGCATCGAAGCAGCTCTGGATCCATCGCCGCACTTTCACAGGTGCTCATCACAAAACGGGCTTTGGCATAGCTTGAGCTATTTTTGATACCCAGGGCGGTCAGCGCTTGAGACAGCTCATAGGCTTGCGAATTGTAGAAGTACATCGTCTCTAGATCGACTTCGAAGGATCGTTCAGCAGAGATCGAGTCTCCGACCAGTCTGGCGAAGGGCGTTTGGTGCAAGACGATTTCGGCGGCGGCAGAAATCTGTCCGATAAAAAGTAGGCTCAGTAAAAGTGCTCTCATTTGAGGTTCCTTTGATTTGGTTGTTTTGCGTTCGCGACGCGATTGGGCTTTTTTAGCGAAAAACACAGTTGGTTAAAATTGCAAAATAGACCGATGTATTTGGCAAAAAATGAAAACTGCTGTTAAACCCTAAAAATGCCTGACCAATTTCCCTTATCGACAGACGATTGCGAACTTCTTCTCGAGTTTGAAAACTCTCCAAACCTGACCGAGCTTTGCGAGAAAATGCAAAGAGACCATTCGGTGATTGCAAGGTCTTTGCGCCGGCTGAGCGAAAGCTTCCCCGTCGTCGAGAAGAAAGCCGGCAAATGGGTGATCACGGATCTGGGCCGCCATATCAACGAGATCACCCGAAGTGGGATCGCGGCTCAAAAGGCTGCACTGAATTCGACGGCCACTTTGCGGATCGGGACCAATCGCGAATTTGCAGCGCGAATCATCGGCCCGCAAATTCAAAAGCTGGTGGCGCTTTTTCCCAACACCGTGATCGAAGTCCATAGCTTCGAGAAGGGGAGCGAAGAGGCCTTGCTCAATGGGCAGATTGATATCGGCATCGATTGCGATCGTCCTTTCGATCCAGAAATCTCTTACAAACAAATCGTCGAAGAACCGATCATCGCAGTCGCATCACCGGCATTTCTGAAGCAGCACAAGCAAGCCTTGCAAGATGCTTCTTATCTGAAGCTTCCGCATTTGCTGTGTGAAAGGCTTTATCCGGATAAGATTTTGATGAAGCCTGAAAATAGCTTTCATTATGTGGCCAGATTCAATGACATTGCCACCACTCGGGCGGCCTGCTTGCAGGGCGTGGGCTGGGCCTTATTGCCTAGGTATGCGATTCAAGAAGAGCTTGCCAGCAAGAAGCTGCAGGCCGTGGATCAGAAGCTGTACGGAATGTCAAAGTACGGAATCTGGTGGCCGCGGCATCGTCAGTATCTAAAAGGGAAATCCGAAATTCTGATCGAGTGGTTGAAGGGTCAGGATTTGTAGAGCCTGGCGATCGCGCCACGACTACAGCTTTCCGTATTGGGCCATGGCTTGAAAAACCAGCGGTGTTTGCTTTTGTAAAGCATCGATCCGCTTTTGCGCTGCTGCCGAGAAATGCTTGCGATCAAATTTTTCTCTGATCACGTCATCGGCCGCGATGCCGGGAACTTTGGCGTCTTCCAGATCCCAATAATAAAAAGTTCTTTCGCCGTAAGGTCTTTTGCCATCGACCACGCAGATGGGTGATTCAAAAAGTTGATCGGGTGGAAACTGCTTCATCTGCGGATGCATTTCGACAAACCACTTGGGATACTCGACCAGCATTTTTTCTTCGTCTTCTTTGCTGTAGATTCTTAAAACTTGGTACTGCATTTCGATTTGAAAGCTTCCCAGCTTCGCCATCGCCAACAAGGTCGGCGTCACTTCAAAGCTTTGCTTGTAATCGGCAAACGAACTTTTAAAGGCGGGGACGGCTCTTTGATTGGCGATCTCGTTGCTGGCGGGATCATTGATGTCCAAGCCTTTGGTGATCTCTTGAAAAGCGTACCCAAGGTCGACCACCTCGTATTTTCCCGTCGGCAATTCGACCTGCTTGATGATCTGGGGAAGCGTCAGCAGATATTCGACATAAATCCGGGCCAAGGCCTCCAGCTCTTGTGGGGCATCGGTGCGGGGCCTTCCTAAAACGTCGGCGACGCGATCCAAAATCAACCCATGTCCCCCCAGCGGCGACATGGGGTAAAGGCCACCGCCGCCGGATTCGACGGGGTGAAAGTAGAAAAGCGAGCTGCGGAAAAGTTTAATCAGATCAGGTGAAAACATAAACCCCGCTCACCAACTTAATGCCAAGGATTGTACAACCAAGGGCTCAGCGGATGAGACAACAGTCTTTGGGCGGCTTGCTCCAGCGCTTCATCTTCATCTCCGCTCCAGAACGTGCGTCCGGATAGGAAACTGTTGGCGAAATCCAGCCAGTCTTTGACATGAGGTTTGAGTTTTTCGGTGGTCTTGACGATTTCAGTCCAGCATTCTTCGTCACTTAAGTATTCAGCCATAAACGCCAAGCGTGCGACTTGCACGGTGCGGGCACCATCCCATCCCAGCAGACCGATTTTTGGAAAAGCGTCTTGAATATCTTCGGCAAACTCGATTTGCATATTGATAAATTCGGCAGCGTCTTCAAGCTGTTGGGGGTCGGCGTCAGCCTCCTCCAAAAGATCGAGCGCCAGACTGGCGTTGGGAAAGAGCTTCGATGTCTCGGCTAAGAACGGTTTGATATTTTGAGCCGTCACCGAGCCTGATTTCTCTGCGAAGCTTAAAAGAAATTTGTAATAGCCTTGATGGCCCTGGTCGCGCAGCCAGGTCAGAATTTTCAGAGCCGACTCTTTGTCAGAGACTCCCCAGGCCGAGCTCAGGATGTCGCGAGCCGATTGCTTGAATTCTTCGCCGTACATTTCCATGTCCAGGTCGCCGAAGTATATCGCCAGCTCTTGCTTGAGATCGTCTTTGTCTTCTTTGCTCCAGGTCGCGTAATTGGGATTGTCTTCAAAGCGATCGCCATAGATTTCTTCTGCTTCTTGCAGGCGATCGTTTTCTTCGTAATAAACCGCTCCCATCAAAACACCCAGCATTTCGCTTGGGCTTTTGGGTTGTTTGCGGCGTGAATCCATCATTCCTTTGGCATTGGCAAGCAGCTGCTTCAACACGTGAGATCTCCTTCTTCATTTTGGTGGATGAATAAATAGGATGAGCTCAGTCTGATTGAAATGCAAGCCATCTTCGGGTTCGGTGAAGAAGGCGTCAACTGCAGCGGCCAATACGATGGCTACGCTTGCGACAAATACGTCATGGTCAACAAGGTGCGATTTGTATTTGATTGTGCCTTGGGCATCCCAGGATATTCGGGCGAGTAACCGGCCTTCTGTCACGGCCCAAAATCGTCACCGGGCCTGATCTATTTGCACGGTCTTGAAATCGCATCAAAGGCCAGGTTCCGGATATGCTAAGATGGCTCCGACTCTTTTCAAAGGGTCGGGGTTGGCGGGCAAACAGGAGGACATGTGCCAAGGAAGTTTCACACGCTGATCGCACTTGCGTTCTATTTCACCGTAAATTGCGCCATGGCTCAAACAGCCGCGCCCAAGGTTCTGTTGATCAGTGATATCGACGACACGATCAAAGTTGCCCATGTTCTTAACAAGGCGGGGCAGATCGTTCGAGCCACCGATACGACGACTCCGTTCCGGGGAATGGCGCCTTTGTACCAATTGATCATCAATCAGAATCCTTCTTCAACCAAAATTGCATACATTTCGAATGCACCGAAAACCGCTGGGGCTATCCCCTATGTTCCCCAGTTCCTGGCTGATCTTCCCGCCGCAAATGTCTTGCACCAGTCCTTTTTGGATTCCAATCGCTTTCCCAAAGGCGAGCTGATCTTGCGCGAAGACCTTCGGGATAAGATGCACAAAACAAATGCCATTCATCAACTGATCGCAAAAGAAAAACCGGACGTCGTGATCTTGATCGGCGACAACGGCGAAAGCGACATGGATTATTACAAGCAAGCGACCGACGAATATGCGGCGAATAAGAATATGCAGGTCGTGACTTTCATCCATCAGTTGTACAAATCGCAAGCCTCTTCATTTTTTCCAGCCGCATTTCAAGAAATGGGCCGCGCGATTTATCCCGAGCAAACTGGTTTCGTGACACCCATCGAAATCGCCTTGAAGCTGAACGAGCTTCATCTTTTAGGACAGGACAAGGTGGACTGGCTTATTCAGCACGTGATGCCAGACATCGTGCAGGAAACGCAGCTGAAACTGAACGTCGCGCAACCGATCACGTTTCCGACTTTCAAAAACTGCGAAGATTTCAAATGGTCTTTTTCCCGCCCGCAGCAGCTGCAAAGCCTGATTCAGAAAATTGAAGAGCAGTGCCGGTAAAAGCCATGGGCCGTGCGACGGGAAGTCTAATAAGTTCTGCGCTGCCAGGCGGATTCTTTTTTCTTCGGATCATGAACGATGAACTGCAAGCCATCTTCGGGTTCGGTGAAGAAGATCTTTCCGGCACCTTCGAAAGCGTCGTAAGTTTGGAAGGTTGACTTGACCACTTCCATTTTTTTTCCGGATAGCTCGGCAACGCCTTCGCCAATGGCAAACAGCATGCGTTTGCCGATCGTGGCCATGTTGTACAGCGGGTGCGGGTATTGTCCCAATTCTTTGAATCCCTTTGCATTGCCTTGAAGCAGACGGCCTTCGTCCGCGCTTGCGGTGCAGATCAAAACGGATTTATCCGGCAAGATCGCAATGCCGCCCATGGATTCGTCTTCATTCGGCGCACCGGGCGTGGCCAAGCTTTTCCATTTCTTGCCATCAAAATGCAGAATATGATCGCGCGTGCCAATGGCAAAGACGCTGTCAGAGCCATGGCCCTTGATGTCCTGGATCGTTTGCTCTTCGCTGCCATCGCCTTCGTGTGTTTGCGCCCACTTCTTTCCATTCCAGTGGTACAGATGCCCGCCATTGGTGCCGACGTGAACATCGTCATCCGCGCTTCCCCAGATCACGGAAACATTTGGTGGCAGCTTCTCTAAAGTCTCTTTCGGCAAGGTCGAAACGGTCCATTCGGGACCACCATTGTGGGCTTTGTAATCCGCTTTGCGCGATGGCGCATCCCAATCAAAGTCAGCGGTCGTGGCCACGCGACCATCGGCACAGCCGACCCATAGATTTCCTTTTGGCGAAGCCCAAAGTGCCGTCAGCGTTTCGTTGGTGGTCAGAATTTCGTTGGCCTCGTCGCCTTTGCCTTTTTGGGTCACAAGCCACAAACTGCCAACCGGATTGTCATCGTCTTCGCTGGCGTCTAGACTTAAAAATACAAGACCTTTTTTTGTTTCGACAATCGCGCTGATTTGCTCGGACATAATGAACCCCTGTTATTTGTTTAGCTTAAGAGCCACCGAAGAAAGCGTCAATATGGCCAAACGTGGCTGGACGTCTGCTTCATGATCTTTAGACTAAGGTATATGACGGAGTTAAAGAAGAAAGTGGGTTGCTTGCTAGATAAAGACTGCGTCCGGAAGAAACTGTCAGAGGTGAAGAAAATCAAGAAGTAGAAAGAATTGTTCTCGATTGCTCAAGGACCTGAATGATTTCGTAGGCTGTAATCTCAGCGATCGCCAGCGGTAGCTGTTGGTCTTTATCCATCAATCCCACCTGCGACACCAGATACAGACGCCCTAGCTGAGGAATTAAGAATGAAAGCGAATTGTCCGTTGTCGCACCAAAATCCAGAACCCGGCAGGTGTGGAATAGATACCCTTCGTCGGTAGCCAGCAGGTGATAGGCTTCCTCGATCGAATGCTCGGTGAAGGCGGGCTCGTATTTCGCATAATCGGTTTTGCGCTTCAAAGCATCAGCGGCTCTATGAATTGATGTAATGAACTGGGGAACGTATGCCGTGTTGTCGAAGTCGCATAGATTGACCCCGCTGACGTAAATATTGACGACACGCATTTGCGGATGCTCGGGATCTAGCGGCCCGATTTCCATTGCAAATCGCTGAATGTCACCAATGGTTATCATGTCACTTCCTGTTCCACTCAAATGTTACTTTATCAGGTGGATGAGTCAAAGGAGTTACATAAAGCGCCAGTCAATTTACCAGACCATTTCAGTCGGGTATCAAAAAGACGAGCTTGGTTGTACGGGGCGGGAGCTTCGCACGTACGAATGCAAATCTCTTGCGAACTGCTCCAGGTCTTTCGGAACAACGCCATTTAACATGGGGATTGCCGCCATACCGCCTGTCATCTGTTTAAATCTCTTGATCTCTGTTTGCCGGCGCGCGGGGATGTGGCCGACTTGATCCAGAAGGTCGGCTGGCGACCAGATCGACAAAGCGGCCCAGATGCGTTTTTTGCGGCACTCTTGATCTTGTGGCTCGCAAAGCTCGTAAAGCGCCGATGGAAATTGGGGAATCTGAATGAGCTCCCGGGCCGAGCTGACACGCAAAGCTTTTTGATCCGCTATTTGATAGATGCGCTCAAGGCCGCTGCGCCACTTGTTGGGCCAATAAAATAAAAGAAACTCCAATTGATCCGCCGGTAAAACTTCAATCGCACTCCAAAATGATGGCTGGGCCAACATTTCTTCGATCCAGTCTTCGTCCACGATTTTTTTATAAACGCGATTCACAAAAGAAGGTTTGAAAGGGGCTTCGATTTTTTCAATGATCTGACTGGCTCCTGAGAAAATCAACTGATTGGACTTTGGATAAAAATTCAGAAAGTTATAATTCAGCTTATTCTCGACGTTTCCTGGGATATCGTATATCGCCCCTGGCAAAACCGGGTAACCAGCTGCTTTCAAAGCTTTCAAAATACCCGTCAGACAATTGTTCTGAGTGTAATGATAGTCTTCCAGCAAATAGGGGGCATCGACAAGAGCTTTTAAGACATGCTTCAGGTTGCTCATCAATCGTGGGGATGTGGGGATGATAAACCGGCGTAAAGGACGCACTTCCAGTTTCATGTACGCCACAAAGCTGTCCATGAGAGTGAAAAACTTAGGAACCATCGGATAGCCACCGAAGCTCTTGGCGTACATTTTTTGGGGATCTAAGATCATTTGATTGAAGTTGACAACGATATCATTGAGAGGATCGTCATCGCGGTCCACGAACCTTAAAAAAACGTGCCCAAAATAACTTTCAGGTTGGGCCCATGTCGGGCTTGCGATCCAAATTTCCAGACCCATCATGTCCCGTTTAAATGCAATATCCGCAATCCGTCGATTTGCCTGAACAAATTGTTCGACTGTTTCATAATGCTTGCTTTCAAGCTGAAATGTTCGGGCATTGAACGCAAATGCGGCGTGACTCATCAGCAAACTCACCGCGATCAGCAGTGAATTTTTTATCGATCGCATCAGAACAAATCGGCCGAATAAAGTCATTTCGAATCCTCAAAGAAGTGACGAGATATCTTTTATTGTTGATCCGCGCGTCTTTGAATACTTTCATCGCGCTGACGAGAATCTTCGGTCTGCTCGATATTCCATCCTGTACCAGAGCTGCACAGATCTTTCTTCAATGCCAAATCATTGTAGACCTTAAGAGCTTCGTCCAATGTCGGTTTGTAAGTGGTCAGTGGCAGATGCTTTTCAAGCTTCTCTGTTATGCTGCCGGGTCGGCCGGATTGTTGCTCAAGAATGAGCATGTACATTTCAGGCGCATCAAAGTACTGACCCACTTCCATCAATGCGACCATCATAGCGCCAAAATAGGTGGTCGCAACGATGACTTGAGACATGGCTTCCCCGCTTGGTCCCGCAATCGGAGTGCCATAAGGACCCGTCGTCATAGAAGTTGAGGCCTTACGAGCGGCCAATGTCGCAACAGTCGCAATGACGGTGCCAGAAACGGGGGATGCGATCGTCTGATGGCAACGAAACTTAGCAGATGAAAGCTGATCCTGGTTCAAAGGACGCCATTGATAAGTCTGTGCGGCCAACGATGTCGATGCCACCAAAAAACTCGCGATAGTTAAAACGAGTGATTTCATTAAGAACCTCCAAAAAATGGTGAAAATGAACAAAGCTGGCCTCAGCAAATACCACACCTGTTTTATAGAGGTGGTATGCGATATAAGCTGGGTTTAGTGTCTATGGATTTAACAACCGCACCCAAAGTGGATCCGCATCCGGAAACGGGGCTAGCCGCCCGCGACCTGGATGGCTTGAGATTTTGAGTCTCGGCTCTTTGCCGCAACGAGCCTGGCCTACTTTTGTTAGCAAGTTGTCAGAAAATTGTAAAACTTTGGGGATAGGAATTGCAATTTTTGGTTGACGTCGCAAAAGTTTTTTCTGAGCGATCTTCGGTAGTTACAGTGGTTTTTATTATAATGATGTTTACAATAATGTTTATAACGATGTTTATAATCCTCCCCTTGGACTTGCTTGATCAGCCGCAAATTTTTTGAATGGCTTGTGCTAACTTTTTAGTTTCGTCGTCAGATTTTCATTTGATCAAATAGTGTAGGCAATTCGAGATACAGCTCATCAGACGTACGCCGCGTCCGGAAACAGGGCCTGGCACTATCTTGGCACTTGAGCAGGACAGGAAAAATAGATAATTTAGTATTTATAACTATGGCTCAAAAAAAGATTCGTAAGAAATCTGTTCGAAGAAGGTCAGTATCACCTCCCTTAAAATCCAGGAATATCTCTCCTCATCCATGGCGCCTTTGTCCAGCTGGTGAGCATTGGGTCATAACTCATCCCTTGCGGGTTCCTCCCAGCAAGTCAAATCCAGCCGGCTCAACGACAATAAGACATGGTCATTGCGCAAAAAATCCATCGGGAAAAGATCAGCTTTATCCAGATGAAATTTTTGAAATGACTCAGCAGTCTTTTAAAAACCTGAAAGATAATCCATGTTCAAGTGACTTGGGATTTAAAGCCAAGGGTACTCAGTTTGATGTTTTTATTGCCGGCTGGACCAGGTATTGGAATGAGGTCCTTGCACCCAAAATCCCACTTGATCCCAACATCGTAAAGGCTTTGATTGCTTCAGAATCAGGATTTAGTTCAAACATGTTAGCAGATAAGAAAAATTCAAATAGTGCTCGCGGTCTTATGCAGATATTAAATTCGACACGGAAAACCTTAGGTGATGAAAAGGGCGAGCTGCAGGATCATTTTTTGACGGTTACAAAAGAGGATTTGAATGATCCCAGCGTAAATATATGTGCAGGAATTCGCTGGTTGTTTCAAAAGCAAAAACTAGCCTCTTCGTATTTAGGAAGAGAGGCTTCTTGGGTGGAAGCTGTTATGAATTATAAGGGAAAGTTGAAAAGCAAGCCTGGAGATATTGAAACTGCAAAACAAAGAAAGATATTTGAAACATATTTGGAAAAACTGGTGAAATGTGAAAAATCTTAATATCCCGCAGCTTTTATATGCTGTCTTTTTGATTTCAATTTTTCCGCTTGCGTCCCATGGAATCGATGGAAGATTTCAAAAAAGGAAATTTGGTCAGTACAAAGTTTTTCTCTCTCAAGAATTTGAAAGTGGAATGGCCAAAATTATTGTGAAAAAGGGAAAAGACAAAATTTTTGAAGAGGCGGAAATAGGGAATCACTATTATTTTGGTCATAACTATGATGACCCAGATGTCTATTCTGGACGAGATATCACAGGAAATGGGATTCCAAATTTACTTGTGTTCAATTGGACAGGTGGGGCTCACTGCTGTCATTTTCTGCATATTTTTGAGTTGGGGAAGAATTTTAAAAAGCTGATCACCATTGATGCTGGCAGTTCCCCTATTCGCTTTATTGATCTGGATAAGGATGGGTTTCCCGAGATTGAATTTTGGGGTGGCGCAATTGATTACCAGTTTGCTTCCTTTGCGGGTTCGCCAGCGGGAAGGGTTGTCTTGAAGTTTCAGAAAGATCATTATGAAGTGGCAACTCAGTTGATGAAAAAGCCGATGCTGTCTGAAGCGAAGATGAGACACCTTAAAAAGAAACTGTCTGGTACTTTTCCTAAAGAATTAGGCCCTGATCTTCCCTACGGTTTTTTAGAAATGATGATGAATCTGAGCTATTCAGGGCATTATAAATCCGCACTGAAGTTTGCAGATGAAGTTTGGCCGGTAGAAAAATTTGGTTTAGCAGAGTTTAAGAGTGAATTTTCGCAAGCTTTGCGAAACAGTCCGTATTGGCAAGACTTCTAGCAACTTCTACAGTTTACACTATGTCAGCGCTTCTGCAAATTCTGAAAGGCGTCTGGGGATGACATCTTCGATATCGGTTTGCGTGAAGCCGCGGCGGGAAAGTTCGCCGGAGACGTTTTCTAAATCCCACTGCACACTTTCACCACTGCCAAGATCTGCAAGCATACGACGGACATCTTGCGCTTCAGGTTCATTTTTAATCTGGTTCCAAATATCATCGATTTCAAAGTGGGTACCAGTCTCAACCAATCCATTTGTCACTTCGGCGATATCTGCCAGATCTTTCAGCCGACGGGCCGGCTCGTCTAAATAGCCTTCGCGCTTCAATGCTAAAAATCCGATCGGATTTGGAAAAGTGACCCGAGGCAAAAGCTGAAATCCAGCTTTGCGCGCGAAAGAGAAACCCTTCAATGTAAAACCTTCGCCGACGCCCATGGCGGCACGCGCTTGCTGACTTGAAGAGGCGGGGCCGACGGGGTCAGCTAGCAAATCTATGTAACTGATGGCGGTGAGATCTTCACGTGGAGAATGAAATCGATACGGATGATTGGTGTCCAAGCGGTAGCCGTGATTCAGAAGCTGTTGTTTGGCCCACTGGTGATCGTCAGCATTATTACTGTTCAGGCCCACGCTAAGATCGACATCTCCGGTGCGTCGTCGAAATACGGGTATCCATCCTTGCAATTGAAAGATGTCGCAGACCGATGCGCCGACAACCAAAATTGGTGAAGGAGTATTCTCTAGAATTGAACGAAAGGCAGGCAGGTAGGTTTCGACTTGTGCCAACCACTGTTGACCTTGGACGTTACTATAGTTCATTCATGAGTCTCCGCAGAAGAAATTTTCTAACTTCTCGAGTGCGAGTATCAGAAAAAGTTAGATCCCACGCCGCACGGAGAATATTATTTTGCAAAGGGTCTCCGGGCAGTCGTTTGTCTTGTAAAATGTGTGATGCGACTTCCTCGCGTTCGAAACCCCGATCGGCCACGGCGATCAACCAAGTTCGATGTTCTTTACTTTGTCCAGGGACCAGGCGCTTGTATTTTTTGAGCTGCGCTAATGTCTCTGGCAAGACCCAAAGATTCACGTTCGTTTCGATCAAAACACCCATTTGCTTTGCGACTTCGGAAGGCCCAGGAAGAACATTTTTTTTGTACTTCTCGTAGACATCGCTCAGGGATTGGCTTTCCTGTAAGGAGTCTTCGGGTAGCAGGGAATAAAAGGGTTCAGCTTTTGTGTAAAATGGAGTCATGAAGCGCCGAGCTGCGGTCGTTTCAAAGGCAGCCAACCAATCATCAGCTCGAATCGATTTGATTTTTTTTGCCATCTCTTCGACGGTGCGAACCTTCAGGCGTTTGGCGATTTCGCTGAACTTTGGTTGATACAGGCCATACTGTTCGCAGAACTTCAATCCGGAACGAAACTCTTGTAAATGAGGGGACGGCAGTCGCATCAAGGTTTCGGCAATTGCTAAGGCGTTTGGGCTGATCAAAAAGTATGGAACGGGATGGTCTAGCACGACAGTTGGATTTGTTTTCCGAGCAGCTTTTTTGCTCAGCAAACCTTCGGTTCTGATGTGCAGGGCGCGATCTGTATGCACAAGAAAAAGCTCTCCTTTGTCGTCAAGAAAGCTGATCCCTTCTGAAAGGTATTTTCTCTTCCGATCATTTTGAAGATGGGGGAGTAGTAGTCCTAAAAGCCGATTCGAGCTATTCTTTGCTTTCAGATAGGCGGCCTCGGGCATGAAGTCGCACTCCAAAAGACGAAGACCTTCTGCAGTTTCTTCTGGTTTCAAATCCAGTTTCCATTCGCTATTCAGGTCTTCAATTGTCTTTAAATACTTTGTGACTCGTGCCATACATTTATTACCTTATTGCGGTTATTGGCTTATCGGAATAAATCAATAATCTCAATAATTATTGTAGTAAAAATCTTATTATGATACCACAATAATTTTTTTATCGCAATAAAACTGTCTTCATTTGCTGCTATATCAATTATAAAGACATTTAAGATCTTAAATGTCTTAAATCAATACAAAGGTTTTACCACAATGTGACCTGACACGAGATATTATGAGGATGTGGATCTGTAATCAGGGAAGAGTGGTGATCCCGCCTCGACTCGAACGAGGGACCTACTGCTTAGAAGGCAGTTGCTCTATCCAGCTGAGCTACGGGACCATTCCCTGATTTTTT
>CBIHNI010000008.1:0-198305 GCA_966211455.1 uncultured Bdellovibrio sp. | reverse complement strand
CGGTCACGCGGGGGATCTTCGCTGCGCCTGAAGACCCCGTGGGGGTATCGGTCACGCGGGGGATCTTCGCTGCGCCTGAAGACCCCGTGGGGGTATCGGTCACAGCCAAGCTTTCAGCTGGCGTGACCGATACCCCCGCAGGGACTTGGGCTTTGCAGACTGAAAGAAGGCCCTCTTTCTCGAAGACTTGTGCAATTTGTCCGGCCAATACCCGGAAGAAGTGTTGGTACAGGGATCTTCTGCTGGTGCGGATCGAAAGATGGATGTGGTCGTTTTGAATCGAAACCTGCTCCACTTTAATAAAGAACTTCACTGCATATTTTTGGATCAAAAAATGAATGAGCTGAAATCTTCTCGATACTCGAAGACCGCCACGGACTCTGTCCTGATTGGCTTTTAACACTAAGTGCAGGGACGCCTTCGTGGATAAGGGCCTGGCTCCGCGGCCGGCACGAAGCTGCCGAAGACTGCCGCCGTGTGAATAGCGATGTTTCCAGTGAATCTTTTGAAATGCAGTTTGCTTTGTCATGTGACCGATACCCCCGCAGGACTTCAGGAAAGCAAAAGGCTTGCGGGGTCAAAAGCGAAATCAGGGGCGGAGAGAAGCACAAGTGTCCCGGACGTGCGGGCTCGTGTCCGGTGGGCGGATGGGGTGGGTTCTTGGATACAGTCTTGAGATTGGGTTCACGGAACAGATCAATGGGTGGCGGAAAAAGGTCCGAGTTTTTTTTGTTTCGTGGATTATCTTTCCGGGGGCCGTTAGGCTGCAGAAATGGAATCGCAAAATAATGCAAAGCTGGATCCGCAGGGTCTTCTGTGGGGATTTATCTCGTATGTCATGTGGGGATTTTTTCCGGTTTATTGGAAGCTTCTAAAGATCGTGCCTTCGATGGAAATTTTGGCTCATCGAATGCTTTGGTCCTTTGTATTTTATTTTTTGATGTTTGCGCTGACCTCTTACAAACAACTGCACACCTTGTTTCAGCAATCGAAGCGCGATTGGATGCTGTCGGCATGCGCGTCGATTTTACTGACGGCCAATTGGGGTATTTATATTTTTGCCGTCAACAGCGGACACATCCTGGAAGGAAGCCTTGCTTACTTTATCAATCCGATCCTGAACGTCGCAGTTGGCGTGATCTTCTTTAAAGAAAAATTTCCGATGGTGCTGAGACTTTCAGTTTTGTGCGCGGCCCTGGGAGTTGGGGCTAAAATTTTTCTCTCGCCTAGCTTTCCGTGGATTTCGATCGCGCTGGCCATTACCTTCTGCGCCTATGGCATCACAAAAAAGCTTTCGAAAATTCCGGCACGCACCTCGTCCGTTCTTGAAGGAGCCGTCGGAGTCCTGCCTGCAATTGCCGCAATCACTTTGTTTCAAAGCCAACACGGGCTTGAAGCCTACGAACCGCACATCTGGATTTTGTTGGCGCTTGGTGGAGTGGTCACCGGTCTTCCGCTATTCTTATTTTCATTCGCAGCCCAGCGGATTCCTTATAGCGTGATGGGCATGATGCAGTTCGCAGCACCCAGTCTGCAATTCTTGGTCGGTGTTTTTATGTTCAATGAAGCTTTCGGTTCGAATGAGTTTCTGACCTTCGGATTGATCTGGCTTGGAATCATTTTCTACCTGGCTTTTCAGGTGCACGCGTTGATCCGAAGCCGAAGAGCGAGCGCCTAAATACACCCGGCGTGCCCAATCTGCTGCTCGATCCTTTAGCGCTTCGTCCACCATTTTTCAAAACTCGGTGGCCGATCGATATCGACCATCTGACCAATCATCGGCGTCATCACCGAAACCGATTTCGCAGCGGCTGCGGCCGTCACGCGCTCGATCGGTTCAAACCAGGTGTGCGTTGAAAGTACGAACATTCCCCAATGAATTGGAACCATCCACTTGGCTTTGACATCGATATGCGCCTGCACTGCCTCTTCCGGCAACATGTGCACGGCTCGCCAAAGTTCATTGTACTGGCCATTCTCCATAAAGCTGATATCAAACGGCCCGTACTTTGCTCCGATATCGGCAAAGTGCGAATCAAACCCTGAATCACCCGAAAAATACATGCGATGCTTGTCCGAAAAAATCGCAAACGAACACCACAGCGTCTTGTTGCGATCGCCAAGCCCGCGCCCCGAAAAGTGCTGGGACGGAGTCGCCGCAATCGTCAGATTCTGAAACCGCGTTTCCTGCCACCAATCCAGTTCGGTGATGCGATCCTTGGCAATTCCGTACTCTTGCAAACGCTCGCCCACTTTCAAAGTGGTGAAGACGGGCATCGTTTGTGAAGCGAAATACTGCATCGCCTTCGAATCCAAGTGATCGTAATGATCATGCGACAAAATAATCGCATCGATCTTCGGCAATTCTTCCAAAGCGACGATCGGCTTTTGAAAACGACGAACCATAAAGCTCAGCGGAGCAGCATTGTGCCAAACCGGATCGAACAGCAAAATCGTGCCTTCGAAATTGACCAAAAAGCTCGAGTGTCCAAGCCAAATGTATTTGAACTGCTTGCCATCGTTCTTTTGAAATTCGGCCAGATCCGGTTTCAATTCTGGCAAATGGTGCAGAGGTGCTCGCTCACCTTTGGCGAAAAGAAAAGCCTGAGTTGCCTTCAGCATTCCCGAAGGACTTTCCATCGCACTCATCAGTTCAGGTCGACGATTGGTGAAGCGGCCGGTTTTCGGATCGATATGGTGGGTTTTCTTTGGGCCAGTCACAGCGGGCCTCCTTTTTCGAACAGAAAACCCTATTTTACGACTGAATCACAAAGGTGTCACTTGAACATCTGAGGGCCAGACTTCGAAGTCGTGCGCTTCTTCGCTGCCTTCTTTTTCCACTGAAACTGCGCCAGGCTCAGCTCGCCATCGGCATCGATTTCGACACCTTCCGCTAGCAAACGTTTCTTTTGCTGTTTGAAATTATGAGTTCCCTTTTCAAAAGAGATCTTGCCTTTGGCATTCAGCACTCGGTGCCAAGGAAGCTTGTGCGCGGTGGAGCTTGAGTGAAGAATCCACGCCACACCCCGCGAACCCTGTGGTTTGCCAGCCAGCTCGGCGATCTGACCATAAGTCGCCACTTTGCCTGCAGGAATCTGCCGAATCAATTGCATCACTGTCTTTGAAAAATCCGAAATCTCAGTCATACTTTTTTGTACTGAAACCCGATCCCGGGTTCAAGGTTTATGACTCGCCGTTTCGATGCACCCCAAAATGACCTGCATCCAGGCTCGTTGTAAACATCAGCATTCGTTGCGAGGTCACCTGTGAAAGTTCCTTCTCTGCCATCTGCTGTTCAACCCTATGTTTCCACCGTGCAAGCGTCTTGGAAGCGAATGCTCCCCTACTGGATTTCAGCGGCGCTGACCGCTTTGGTTTCCATTTTGTTCGCGCGCGCTTTTGGATGGTCCGAGAAATTGGCTTTCTCGTGGTTTGAGACAAATCCAGCTTGGGCATTTTTGATCATCCCTGTTGGAATGCTCGCCTCGACCAAGATGGCTCAGCTTTTTGCACCGGCAGCCAACGGCAGTGGGATTCCACAACTGTTAGCCGCTGTGGAAGTCAGTCGTGAAGCCAATCCTATTCTGGAAAGGCTGTTAGGCCTGCGAATCATCGTCGTGAAATTCCTGGGCGCTTGTGTTTGCGTCGCCGGTGGCGGAGTCACCGGGCGTGAAGGTCCGATGCTACAAATTGCCGGATCGATTTTCTACAACGTCCATAAGCTTTGGCACAAGACCGAAACGAAGCTCGGGACGCAACACTTGCAACCGATGATTTTGGCAGGTGGAGCTGCGGGACTGGCCTCTGCATTCAACACTCCACTGGGCGGAATCATCTTTGCGATCGAAGAGCTCGCAAAAACACACATCAGCCACATTCGCACTTACGTTTTTCATGCGGTGATTATCGCCGGTCTCTTGGCTCAGGCGGTGCTGGGAAATTATCATTACTTTGGAAAATGGGGGATGGACACACCTCCCGTTTTTGAAATCATTCTTTTGGTTGTCGCTTCCGCTTTGATCGGAATTTTTGGCGCACTTTTCGGATCTGCTGTTGTTGCCAGTATGGATCTTCGCTCGCGCATCAGCAAACATCAGCAAACGTTACTGACTTTGGGTCTTGGATTGATCGTCGCAACAATCGCCTATTTTTACGGAAAGATGACCTTGGGTTCAGGCCGCGATGTGATTTTGGATTTGGCGTCGCATCCGGATCAGCAAGCCCCCTTCGCCTTGGGGTTCGTGCGCGCCTTCGGAAACTTCTTTACTTACGCAGGTGGAGTCATTGGTGGAGTCTTTGCTCCGGCCCTTTCAACTGGTGCTGCCTTTGGCTCCTGGATGAGCTCTTGGAATGCTGACTTCCATCACCAGGTGTGGATGCTAGCCGGAATGGCCGCATTCCTAACCGGGGTCACACGCACCCCGTTCACATCGATGATCTTGGTTTTGGAAATGACAGATTCACATGACGTGATTATCTGTTTGATGCTAGCCGTGATCATCGCACAAAGTGCTTCGAAATTTGTCGATCCGGTTTCGTTCTACGAACATATGTCTTATCGGATCATTCACGGGAAGGCTCCTGGGAAAGGGGCTTCAGTTCATACAGCTGAATAAAAAGTCCCGGGAGCAGGAGGGTGCTCCCGAAACTTGGAGGGGTTTCTACTGAACCAGCTGACCCATGCGGCCTTGCTCATAATCTTGGAAAGCCTTCATGATTTCAGCTTGGGTGTTCATCACAAACGGACCGTAACCGATCACGGGTTCGTTCAAAGGCTCCCCGCCCAAGAACAAAACTTTCGCATCAGTCGAAGCGGTCAATTCGAATTCGGTGCCTTTTCTTTCCAGAATCGCAATTTCGGCCGCACCGAGTTCTTCTCCGCTATTCAGCTTCACTGTTCCGCTTAAAACGAAGATCGAAGTCGTATGCCCTTCAGGCACCGTGAACTTGGTGGTCTTTCCGCTGTTCAAACGGATGTCCCACAGATTCACTGGACTGAAAGTCGAAGCCGGTCCGCGTGTATCTTGAAACTCGCCAGCGATGATTCGCACCGTGCCAGCACCATTTGCCAGATTCACAACGGGAATCTGCTCGTTCTTGATGCCTTGGTATTTGGGCTTCGACATTTTGTCTTTGGCAGGCAAATTCACCCACAGCTGAACCATCTCAAACAGTCCACCGGTTTTGGTGAAATCTTCGCCATGCTTTTCTTCATGCACCAATCCCGAAGCCGCCGTCATCCACTGTACGTCACCAGGACCGATGACCCCACCGCCGCCGGCCGAGTCTCGGTGTTCAACTTGTCCTTCGTAAACGATGGTCACCGTTTCAAATCCACGATGTGGATGCTCACCCACCCCGCGACGTTGAGTCGAAGGTTTGAACTCGGCAGGTCCACCGTAATCCATCAAAAGAAATGGCGAGAACTCTTGCGGTTGATCGTTGTAATTGAACATCGAACGAACCGGGAATCCATCACCCACCCAATGTGGTGTTTCACTTCTTTGAGAGAATAAAAGTTTTTTCATTCAGACCTCCCTGTATGAAGCCAATATACACCAGAATTAGCCCCTGATTAGACCGTATAATCTAGAATTATATTTCAATACATTGGAATATCGCTTTGAAACAGAGGCATTTCTCCTCTGAAATCGTCTCATTTTGGCTCTGAAAATATATGTCAATCTCCTGGCCGTATTTACCGATATCGACAGGTAAGCTGGAACAAGGTCCAGGATAGGGCTTGGCACTGCTTGCAATGATTAAAGGGTGAAAAAGGGGATGGGCATCTTATGAAGAATACAAAGTATTGGGTTCTGACAATTGGCTTGTGCACACTTGTCTCATTTCAGAACTGCTCGAAAGTTGCCGTGGTGGATACGTCAGCAGATACGACGAACATCACTCAAGACGATCCAAATCCTCCTGTGATCGTGACTCCGGAAGAGCCGACTCCGGAGCCTAGTTTTAAATCCATTACCATTTTGTTGGATACAAAAATGAACATTCCTTTGTCTTTCGTTTTGGAAGACAGCAAGAGTATCGATGTTGCCTCTGTGACATTAAAAAGCGCGCAAACCTCAGCTCAAGGTAAATTGGAAGTCACCAATTCCACCGAGCTGAAAGCTCAGTACACTCCCGCTTTCGGTTACCGCGGAAAAGATATGGGAACCGCGACAATTAAAGACAAAAAGAACAACACCATCGAGGTCAATCTGATTATCACCGTCGGAAATCCTTTGTCTGATTTCCAGCCGGCATTGGCGATCCGTGGGATGGGTTGCATCCAGTGTCATGCCAATATCAAATCAAACATCATCACGGACTTTGGTTATGGCAATAGCTACTTCTTTAGTGCAAATCCTGACCAATCATTCTGGCGAAGTGGCGGGATCTATGGTGACCACCAACAAAACTTCAATACAATGAGCCTTCAGGCTGACAAATCAATCTTTGTTCCAAAAGCGGCGAAACTGCCATCGGTTGTCAGCGGGGCTACCGGCCAAACGACTTTGGCGGGCTACGTGGCAAATCAACTGAGCCAATCATCCGACACAAATACACGAGCGGTGAAGGTTCAGGAGAAATCAAACATGTATATCGGCGCACCGACCGAGGCGGATATCGTCACGGCTTTCCAACTGAAGTCCGTTGATCGCTATCGTTATTTTAAAAATGCCAAAGAAGACATGGTTCTTGAAGGATTGAAAGATCAGACTGATTTCTTCGAGATCTCGGGGAACTTTAGCTGTGATGGTGACTTGGTTCTACGCGGACCTGTCTATATCGACAGCATGAATTTGAAAACGGCCCAAGGTTGCCGCATGTATGTCATCGGTTCCGTCTTTATTTACGGCCCCATCAATTACAGCTTGAATTCAGATCAAAACAACTTGCAGATCACCAGCACCAAAGCCATCGCGATGGGTTTGGGTAAAGTGAAAAACAGCGCAAACAAGTTCTGTGAATCCGGCAGCCGCTACGAAACAGATCCAAGTGGATACGGAACTTCATCTTTGACCAATCGTCTTTCCAGCTTCTGGACGGTCAAAGGAAACTTCTTACGTCAAAGCGCAACTGATGCTTCCGCATTTGGAACCAGCGTCTTGGCCGAAGCCTCTTTGATCGAAAAGAAAAAGGGTTCATTGATGGATGCCGCTTGCCGAGTTGAAACGCGATCCGTTTCTTTTGAGCACATTCTTTTGAATGCACCTGCCATTCACAGTCGTTACGTGGGTGATGTTAAAGGAACTGTGATCTCCGAATTTGCGATCATGAGCTTAAATCAATTCAAGTTCGAGTTCGATCCGGTTTTCCAAAGTGTGCCGGTCTGGCCGTTCTTGGATTCTCGTAAATATCTCCACATGGAGTAAGCACCACCAATAAGAATCACCAGGCCCTGACTGAAATCAGGGCCTTTTTTTACCTGTCTTTCGTCTGTCTCAGAAAAAGACTGTGGATTGATTCCATTCTCTTTCCACACTTCCCACTTAAAGTATTCATAGGGGGCATCCACCATGAAACTTCGTTATCTGACAGTTGGGATTCTGGGGCTTTTGATTTTTGTTTTCATCTGGCACCGCTCTCAAAGTTTATCCGTGTCCCAAACCGAGTTCTCGAGCTTTTCCCCTCCTACTCAACCGGCAAAGATGCCTGACTCTCGTCCTAACGCACAGACTCAGCAACCTATGGTCAAACCCTTGGCGCTCGCAACACCTTCCTCGGTCCAAGCACCTACGAAATCTCAAAATCGTCGGCCAGCCTTTCGCGGCGGTACCGTCAGCCTGCAGGTCAGACACCAAGTTCAAGATTTGGCTTCGTCTTTTCATAGCGGTCGCCAAATGCAAATCGAATCGTCCAATTACGAGATCTTAAATCTTCGCGCCATCCCGTCTGCGGACTACAACTCGGGTCAGGGAGACGTGGTGCTGGAAAAATTCGGATACGTCTTTGTCAAATCGGATGATGCTTCAATCCCGCAGATGTTGATCACCGACAGCCGGCCTGTCGTCGCCAAATCTTCGAACGGTATGATCGCCTTGGTGACCGGAACACTGATCGTGAAATTGAAAGATGCCAGTGCCGCCCAGATGCTTGCGCAAAGTTACGGCTTAGAGCTGAAATCTTACGATGCCGACGTGATGACGGCTTACTATAAAGTTCCATCAGGATCTTCGGTGGTCTCGGCGACGCAGATCTTGGCACAGAACTCGTCGGTTTCCGTGGTTCAACCTGAAATCGTGCAAGCGATCAAAGGATTCTAAGATGAGTCAGAAATACTTCATCTCCGCATTTCTGCCTTTAGCCACTTTGATGCTCTGTTTTCTGAACTGCTCGGGTTACAAGGCGCAGGTGGATCTAGCCAGCGTCGACATGAGCGCCGCCGTTGATAAAGAGTACGTCTCGATCGGAACCGACGGCGTCGCCAGTGCCTTTCAGGATAAAATGTTCCGCTATTCGACCTCGGATACCTTGGCTGGAGCAACGATCACTTTGCAAAATGCGCCTTCATGGCTGCAAGTCGATTCGACCAACAGCGAAGTCTACGGCGTGCCCACTGAAATTCAAACGGTCTCGAACGTCACTATCACCCTAACCAAAGGCTCCGAGAAAAAAACCGTCGGACCTTTTTCCATCAAGGTGATCGGCGATCCACTTCGTCAGTATCAATGGCATCTTTATAACACCGGGCAATCGACATTTGCGGCAAACGCGGGAACGTCAGGTGAGGATATTCACCTGACAGACACAATTGCCAATCGGATCTTAGGCGAAGGCATTCGCATTGCGGTTTCGGATACGGGCGTCGATGAAACTCATCCTGGCCTTTCACCCAATTTAATTTCTGGCGCCTCTCGAAATTATTTGCAGTCTTCTAGCAACGGCAGTTGGACCGGGGCCTCGACCCCCTCCTACAGCGAAGCCGAATACTCTCACGGCACGGCGGTCGCGGGTTTGATTGCGCAGCGTGGATGGACCGGGTATGGCGGCCGAGGTGTGGCACCTTTCGCAAAGTTTGCAGGTTTCTTGTTTATTCAAGCGCAAGAGCAGCTGACGTCGAATGGAAATCTGACTTTGGCGATGAATGATCAGTTCCAAGGCGATTTCGATATCTTCAATTACAGCTGGGGAAATTCGCAGTGCGCTTTGTATGAAGAGACTTCGGTTTTGAAAGAGAAGATGAAATACGGGGTGATCTCTCTCAGATCTGGACGTGGCGCGATTTACGTCAAAGCAGCTGGCAACGACTATGTTGCGGATCTCAGCGATTGCTATTCCAGCTCTTCGGGTGATGTCCTGGGCAACGCCAATTTTACTGAAGATGCAACAACACCTTACACAGTCGTCATCGGCGCGCTGAATGCCGATGGCCTCAGCTCCAGTTACTCGTCACCCGGATCCAACATTTGGGTTTCGGCTCCAGGTGGAGAATACGGTTGGAGCTCGCCTTCATCGGCTTCAAGTGTCGCCAAAGAGCCTGCCATGCTGACCACAGATTTTATCGGCTGCAGTTATGGAATGAAAACAGGTTCGAAAGATCACAACAGTTTCGATGCGGGACAAAGTCCGAATACAAACTGTGCCCACACTTCGACAATGAACGGGACATCGTCAGCAACCCCAGTGACGTCGGGTGCGATTGCCTTGATCCTATCTGCGAATCCGGCATTAACTTGGCGAGATGTGAAATACATTCTGGCAAAGACAGCGGATCAGGTCGACGCTAGCGTGGCCGCACAATCTCACCCTTCCACTTCGCTAAATCTTTCGGGTCATGTCTACGAGCAAGCCTGGGTGACAAACGCAGCTGGTTATCATTTCCACAACTGGTACGGATTTGGTCGCGTGAATGTGGATAAAGCCGTGCAAATGGCGAAGAACTACTCGTCAAACTTGGGGACC
Organism: uncultured Bdellovibrio sp.; assembly: GCA_966211455.1. Classification (GTDB taxonomy): domain Bacteria; phylum Bdellovibrionota; class Bdellovibrionia; order Bdellovibrionales; family Bdellovibrionaceae; genus 21-14-0-10-47-8. Next base: position 188,402 of record CBIHNI010000008.1, on the reverse strand, counting down.
TTGCAAGATTTGAATTGGAAGTATGACTCTGGAACTCTGGGCGTGAAAGTTCCAGCCGGATCAGCGACTGGAGTTTCAAAAACTTTATCTGTCAGCGAAAACTATTCGGTCGAAGCGGTGCAGGTCAAAGTCACGGCAAAATCTTGCATCGGAAACTTGGGAATCGAACTCACCTCGCCCTCGGGAACCAAAAGCATCGTCATGAACATCAACAGTCTGTTGCAAGATTCATCGATCGACGCACACACCTTCTTAAGCAATGCTTTCTATGGCGAATCCAGTGCCGGAACCTGGACGATGAAATTGATCGGCGGCTCTAGCAGCTGCACGACCACTTGGACTTCTTGGCAGCTGAATATTCTGGGGCACTGATCCTCGGTCCTTCCTTCCACAATCAAAGTCTTGAATGCTCCAAAACTTGGAGCACTTTGCTTCAAAGTGCTGGGTTCTGAATTGTTCTGTGCTTGGAAAGCTTTTAGCTTGAAATCACACAACAACAACCACTCTTGAAAAGGAGCGACTTATGAAATTTGCAACCATGACCATCATCACAAGCCTGATCAACCTTTCCGCTTTCGCGCAGCCCATCTCTTTGAAACCAGGCAGCAGCATCGTGATCTCTGGCAACGAAGTCAGCTGCGAAGGTCCGTCTGATGATGCCCTGGTACCTGCCTGCTCAATCCGTCAAAATGGATCTTTCTATCAGTTGATCGTTGAAGAAAAAATCGTCGAGTCTTTCTACACTTTCAATGCGGCCGTTGAAGGCGCGAAGAAGATGAAAGAAGCAGGTCTTTGCCGCTAATTCCTGCCTCCCTGATCAGCGCTTCGATTTTGGAGCGCTGTGCTCCAAAATTTTGATGACCGAACTTCGCCGCTGACATAAAGGACTTTCATGAACTCGGTACAAATGATTCTCAATCAAAAGCTGATTGAAATGCGCGCCAAAAACCCGCGCTTGTCACATCGTTACTTTGCCCAGAAATTGGGTGTCAGCTCGGGCGCCTTAAGTGAAATTCTAAAAGGAAAACGAAAAGTCTCCGCCAAGCTGGCCGAAAAAATGGCCGAACGCCTGCATCTCGATCCCATCACGAAAGCCACTTTCCTGGGACAAACCGCCGACGTCGATGTGGCCGCCGATGGCAAATATCTGCAGCTTTCCGATGATCAGTTTCACTTGATCTCACAGTGGCCGCATTTTGCGATTTTGAATTTGGTGAAAAGTGATCAATGTCAGCATCAAATTTCTTGGTTTGCCGAGCAGCTGAATCTTCCGCTTCGCATTGCTCAGGACACAGTGGATCGCCTGCTGCGCTTGGGAATGCTGGTTTATGAAAAGAAAAAATATATTCGTGTCCAGGCTCCGATTAAAACATCGGATGATGTCCTGAATCTTTCGATTCAAAAGTCCAATTTGGAAGATCTCGAATTGATTGGCGAACACCTGTCTTCATTGGACGTGCAAGAGCGCGATTTCACTTCGATTACCATGCTTGTTGATCCAAAGAAGATGCCTGAATTCAAAAAATGGGTGCGTCGTGCACAGGATCAATTTTGTCAGAAGTTTGAAACCACCGAAGGCTCGTTCCCATTTCGGTTGACCATGGCCCTGTATCCTCTTAAAAAATCTAGATCGTAGGAAATATTATGATTCAAAAAAACTTGTCTCGATGGGTTTTCTCATCTCTGTTCTTTTTCGGTGCTTCCGCTTTTGCGGGCGATAAGATCGGCAATGGTGGCGGTGTTTGGGCCTGCCAAGACCCACAGCTTGAAATCTACGACATTCATTTTATGGATGTGTTCGAAGCACGCCGCGAATACAAGCTGACTCTTCCAGAGACAAATTTAGCTCCGCTAGAAAAAGTTCAAGAGGTGAAGGCCTGGATTGCCAAGTCTTTAGCTCAATATAACAAAATCAATCAGCATATTGATTATGTCGAAAAAAATATCACTTGGATTCAAGATGTTCTGACCACCATTCCGGATGCGGCCAACAAAACGATTCCGCATCCTTCGACATGCAAGCAAGGTCAATGGGCCGCCGTGCAATTGGTGAATTTCACCGACGACTTCCGTATTTTAGTTCGTCAGGACATTTTTGATTCGGCTTATATGTCGAGCCTTGAGCGCGCTGCCGTTTACCTACATGAAGGTGTTTATTCTTTCATGCGAACTGAATACGGTGACACCAATTCCGTTAGATCACGTGCGATCGTGGGCGCTCTACTTTCCAGTCTTCCCACTGATGAAAAAGTGGCCTTTATTGATAAGCAGATTCACCAACAACAACCGGATCCGACAGAACCTGTCAACAGCGGTTGGATTTGCGGTCTTCGTCCATCGCGATATAGCACTTTGTATTTGGGTGAAGGCGTGACCGAACAGAAAGCAACAGATGCGGCCATTGCCACCTGTGTAAAAGCTGAAACTCCAAATATTCCGGGTGTGCCACCAGGAATGCCAATGCCATGGCCAGGCCCTGGCAATGAATGCCAAGCCAGCAAAGTTCTGTGCGAAGCTTTTACCGCTGGAGCCAAAAAGAAGGAATGCACATTGATACGAAATAATAAGTCTTTTAGAGGCACGGGACGCACCACCCTAGAAGCTCAGAAAGAAGCCGTCACCCAATGTTTGGCGCAAACAAATGATACTTTCTGCAACTCTGTCGACGACATGACCTGCAAATAAATCTGGAACAAAACGCTCCAAAACCTGGAGCGCAATGATTTCAATTCTCCGCATCCTTATTGCTGGTTTGAATCTCTGTTCTTATCTTGAGGTCATCACATAAACAGATCTTCAAGGAGAAGAAAAATGAAACATCTCTTGCTTTGCACTTTGCTTGTTCTGACTGCGGCTTGCAGCTCTTCAAAAGACGACAAAAATTCAGAAAATGGCGGCAGCACCCAAGAAAAAATGGTTGATGCCACACCATATGACCAGTGCAATCGTGGCGCTGCCAACAGCCCTATTGGATCTTGGTACAACACTCAAAGCAGCAGCAGTCTCGAGCTGACCTTCGTGATCGATATCGATCAAAACACCATTCGCTTCACCAACTATTGCTCAACCAGCAGAAAAGATTTGCAGGTTTCTGTGATATCAGCGATCCGCTGGAACGATCCGGAAATTCAAATTCTTGAGAAGAAAGAAGATTCAAAAAGCATCAACGAGGCGGACTTTAAAATGAACTGCAACGTGAATCTAGAACCGACGTCGATGACTTACTCGTTTAAAGGCAGCTGCCTTGTCTTGACCGAGGCGAAATCAAAAGAAAGCATGACTTTCGTTCCCGCTCGCTAAGAGTTGTCTGCAAAGCCGGTGTTTTATTTGAACAAAAGCACCGGCAGCAGAACATAAATGGTCACATCGCGGATCAGATAATAACAGAAGACCCCGGCCACCAGTTTCCAACCATAACGGCGGAAGAGAGCCCGAGGGCCCTCCTCCTTCAAGATCACACGGGCTTCTTTGGCTTGTGCGATAAACTGGCTCATCTTACTTCCCTTTCTTTTCTAAGCCCAACCCTTTGCGCACACCTTCACCGTAAGCTGGATCGGCTTTGTCAAAGTGTTCCAGCTGACGCAGCTGAATGAATTCAGGGACTGATTTCATGGCGCCAACGATATTGTCGATCAAAAGTTTTTTCTGATCGGCATTCATCAAGCGGAACAAAGCGCCGGCTTGCGAATAGTAATCACCGTCCGCGCGATGATCATATCGATCCACAGGTCCGACACCTGCATAAGGTGGAAGTTCGGCCGCCTTCGACGTTTCAACGCCGTCGAAGCTGTTGGGATGATAGTTCGGAGCCCCGCCGCCATTGCCATCGACCCGGATCGAACCCGCGCGGTGGTAAGCATGTGTTTCGTTGATCGGACGATTCACCGGAATCTGATGGTGATTCACACCCAAGCGGTATCGATGAGCATCCGCATAGGCAAACAAGCGACCTTGCAACATCTTGTCTGGTGAAAAGCCAAGACCCGGAACCACGCTAGACGGAGCAAAAGCCGCTTGCTCGACATCCGCAAAGTAATTTTCCGGATTGCGATTCAAGACCAGCTCGCCCACTTCGATCAGTGGATAGTCCTGATGCGGCCACACCTTGGTGAGGTCGAAAGGATTGATGTGGTATTTGCCAGCTTCCGCTTCTGGCATGATTTGCACAGACACTTTCCATTTCGGATGCTCACCGCGCTCGATCGCTTCGAATAAATCGCGCTGAGCATAATCTGGATCCGTACCCGCCAGCTCATGCGCGCGCTTCGGTGGCAAATTGCGAATACCCTGTTTGGTTTTGAAATGCCATTTCACAAAGAAGCGTTCGCCTTTTTCGTTGATCATGCTGAACGTGTGGCTGCCGAATCCATCCATATGCCGATAGCCGTCTGGGATCCCACGATCCGAGAACAGAATGGTCACCTGGTGCAAAGATTCAGGATGCAGAGACCAGAAGTCCCACTGCATGGTCGCCGATTTCAGATTGGTTTTTGGATCCCGCTTTTGGGTGTGGATAAAGTCGGGGAATTTCGACGGATCCCGCAAAAAGAAAACCGGCGTGTTGTTTCCAACCAGATCCCAAATACCGTCTTCGGTATAGAACTTCAGTGCAAACCCGCGCGGATCACGCTCGGTATCGGCCGATCCCATTTCTCCGCCGACGGTCGAAAAGCGCAGAAATACGGGAGTTTTCTTTCCGACTTGATTAAAAAGTTTCGCCTTCGTGAATTTGCTCATGTCTTTCGTCACTGTAAATTCGCCGAATGCGCCCGAGCCTTTGGCGTGAACCACGCGTTCCGGGATGCGCTCGCGGTTGAAATGAGCCAGTTTTTCAAATAAATGAAAATCTTCAAAGACCAAAGGTCCCCGTGCCCCTGCTGATAATGAATTTTGATTGTCGGCGACCGGAGCGCCTGTTGCTGTGGTTAAAATCTTCTTTGACATGTGTCTTCTCCTTGCTGTGCAAAGTTACATGTCTAGGATCGACGAAATGCCCTTCCATTTGAAATTGGAAGTAGCGATTCCTTAATAGTTTAAAACTATCGTATTTAAATGATTCAATAGTTTATCTAGATCTCGAAATGATCCGGGTTTGGCGAAAGAACGCGCAGGTCTCCCCGCGCATGGGCGGTAAAGACCTGGTCCGGCAAAGACGCGGAAATCGTTTCGGCCAAGGCCTCGACGATCGAGCGCTTGAGGCGAGCCTGGTGAAACACCAGGCTCACCTTGCGGGAAGGGAGGGGTTTATCAAAATGACGGACATTTTTATTGCGTTCACCAGGGGTTAAAAGCTCGGCCGACAACGCCGGCAACAGCGTGTAGCCTTCATTCCGGCGGATCAATTCAACCAGGGTCTGCAAGCTTGCCGATTGGATGCGAAGCTTTTGCTTGGCTGAAGCCGACTGAGCCTTGCAAAGCTGCAGCACCTGATCGCGCAGACAGTGGGTCTCGTCCAAAAGCAGGATTTCATCGGACGAGATCTGCTCGACACTGGCTTTTTTCTTTTCCAAAATCGGACTGCCATCGGAACCAAAAAGCACAAATGGCTCATAGAAAAGCACTTTTTCCACCAATGACTCTGGCGCTTTGGACGGTGTCGACAAAATCGCAGCATCCAGTTTTCCTTGATCGATATCGTGGACCAGACGCTCGGTGCGCTCTTCCATGATGCTGAGCTGAACTTTCGGATATTTGCGGTCAAAGCGGGCCGCAAACAAGGGCAAAAGCGAAGGCGCCAGGGTCGAAATAATTCCCAGGCGAAAGCTCCCCTGCACTTCGCCTTTGAGATCATGCGCTTTTTGAGACAGTCTTTCCGTCTCGTCGATAATGAGACGCGCCTGCTTGAGAAGCTCTTCTCCATACTCGGTGACTTCGACGCCTGCGCGGGTGCGCACAAAGAGCTTCATGCCCAGTTCGTCTTCAAGTTTCGCAATTTGGATCGATAAAGACGGCTGTGTGATAAAGCAGTTATCCGCCGCCTTCGAGAAATGGCGGGTCTTTTGCAGTTCCAAAGCGTATCGCAATTGATCCAGGGTCATATGATAGTTTTAACCTATAATAATATAAAAAATCCATATTTTATTTCTATCCGAATCCCGCCGATCCTGAAAGAGATCCCAACAGGATCGAAACAAACCCCTTGGGAGGTGCTATGCGCAGCTGGGATGACTACAAAAAGACAATGCAATCGAACGAAACCCTCTGGACCGCAGCCAAATCCGGCCAGTTGCATAGCATCTCTTATTTCGTGAACCATGGTGCCGATCTCAACGAGCGCGACCACCGTGGATACTCGCCCTTGATGTTGGCCGTTTACGGTGGCCAGCAAGAAGCGGCCGCTTTGCTTTTGGATTTAGGTGCTGACGCCAATAGCTCCGATTTTTCGGGTAACAGTATTTTGATGGGCGCCGCCTTCAAAGGGCATCTTGAACTGGCTCGTCTGCTTCTGGAATCCGGCGCGGATCCGACGGTTCGCAACTCTTCCGGAATGACGGCCTTTGATTTTGCCAATACGTTTGGTCGCAGCGATGTGATGGATTTGCTTCGGACCTACCATTCACACGCAGAACCCGTGAGCCGCGCAGTCGGCTTCTTTAAAATTTTGCTGAGCCGATTTCAAAAATCAAAATCGCTCCGTGTTCCCAACGAAGCTTAAACCAAGAATAAAAGCCCCAAGGCGATCAGCGCCGGCAGGGCTTGAACAAAAAAGATCTTTTTATTCACACTGTAAGCACCGTAAAGACCTGCCACAATTACGCAACCCAGGAAAAAGATTTGCAAAGAATGCGCAAACTCGGGAGTGGTTTGGATCAAACTCCAGATCAGTCCGGCCGACAAAAAACCATTGTAAAGCCCCTGATTGGCCGCCAGTTTGGCTGACGCCTGAGCTTGCGCCAGGCTTTGGCGGAAAACCTTTAAACCCTTTGGCTTGGTCCATAAAAACATCTCTAAAACCAAGAAGTAAAAGTGCAAAAACGCCACAAGTGCGATCAAAATCTTTGATAAAAGTTCCATGATGACCTCTTGCCAACAGTGTCCGTTGCATTGCAATGAGTGGCAAGGCGTAATGATAAGCTTTCGATTGAGCCTGGGCTCAGATTGTGGCTTACTCGGGGGCATCCATGAACAAGCCTATTATTCGCCTCTTGGCTGGATTTCGAAGATTTCGCGAGAAATATTTCCTTTCTCCCGATCCCGAGCATTCACTTTACCACCGTCTGTCGTCTGTGGGCCAAACACCCAAGACATTGCTGATCGGCTGCAGTGATTCGCGCGTCGATCCGGCGATTTTAACGGACGCTTCACCTGGTGAAATCTTTGTGGTGCGAAATATCGCCAACTTGGTTCCGCCCTGTGAACCTTCTTCGGTCGGTTTCCACGGAACCAGCTCGGCCATTGAATTTGCGGTGGTCAATCTGCGCGTTGAAAACATCATCATCATGGGACACCGTCAGTGCGGCGGCATCTTGGCGCTGATGCGTGGGGTGACTGAATCCAACAGCTTCGTCGGCCAGTGGATGAGTATCGCCGAAGAAGCCCGCACCCGCGTGCTGGCCAATGCGACCGTCGTCGACGAAGAAGCCCGTTGGCGTTTAGCGGAAATGGAATCGATCAAAGTTTCCCTGCAGAACCTGCAAACCTTCCCATTCGTCAAAGAAGCGATCAAGGATCGTCATCTGACCGTGCTCGGAATCTATTTCGATCTCGAGCAAGGCCAGCTGTGGGAATATGACGACGCTTCCAATCAGTTTAAACAACTGGAAATCTGATTCAATCTTCTGACTTATGAGATCGGCAAACCGCCGGTCTCGGCTAAAATTGCACCGGTGATGTAGCTCGAATCCGCTTCCGACGCCAAGAACACGTAAGCGGGCGCAATTTCTTCGGGCTGTGCGGGTCGACCGATCGGTTGATCCTTTCCAAATTTTTTCACTTTCTCTTTGCCCGTTCCTTCATCCGAGACATTCAGCGGAGTCCACACCGGACCCGGCGCCACGGCATTCACGCGGATTTTCTTTTTTGCCAACATCTGCGCTAACGACTTGGTGAAGGTGTTGATCGCACCTTTCGTTGCCGAGTAATCCGGAAGTTCTTTTGGACCCATCATCGCCGTTTCAGAACTGGTGGCGATGATCGCCGAGCCTGCCTTCATGTGTTTTAAGGCCGCCTTGGCTAAAAAGAAATAGGCATACACATTCGTACGGAAGGTGCGATCCCACTCTTCAGCGGTGATTTCTTCTAAGGATTCTTTGCGCATCTGGTGGGCGGCATTGCTGACCAAGATATCCAGTCCACCCAGATAATCGACGGCCGTTTCCACCGCTTCGATGCAGAATTCTTCTTCCATCAAATCGCCTTCGATCAAATGGCATTTGCGTCCCAGACCCTCGATAAACTCTTTGGTTTCTTCGGCGTCCCGGATTTCTTCTGGCAAAAAGGTGATCGCCACATCCGCGCCTTCTTTGGCATATAGAACCGCGACGGCGCGACCGATGCCGCTATCCCCGCCCGTGATCAAAGCTTTCTTCCCTTCTAATTTTCCGGCGGCTTTGTAATTCACCGCTTGGAATTTGGGACGGGGGCGGATCTTGGCTTCAAGACCCGGTGATTTTTGCTTCTGTCCGGGGAATGGCGGCTTCGGCTTTCGTTTTTCGGTTTCAGTGTTTTTGCGCATGATGTGTGTCCTTTGCATGATGGGGTTTTCGAGATTTGAACGGGCGTGTTTTGGATTTCCGCTCGGTTGGTGATTTCAAAATTTGCTCGGCTGCGCGCTGGCCGGATTCGATCGCACCATGGACCGTGCCGCGGGCTTCGCCCATGCAGGTGGCTTCTCCGGCAAAATAGAGGGTGTTTGAAACAGGCTGTGAAAATTTCTGCGCAAGCTGTAGACCATCGACCTTGATGTAGCTGTAGGCCCCTAGACTGAAGGGATCTTGATTCCAATCATGAGTTTCACAAAATTCCATCTCTTGCATCAGCCAGGAAACGGGTCTTCCACTCCATTGCGACAAGGTCTGCAAAGCGGCGCGGATGCGCTCGGATTTGCTCCACTGAGACATAGTTTTGGCGCGCGGCCCACCTTGCCAAGCGACCAAGGTGGTCGAGCGAATCGGCGCCAAGGTCCACCATGTCGGGAAGTCGCAGTCTTCTTGCATGTGAATGAACGACAAGGGTTTGTCTGTGGCGAGCTCTTCCCAAAACCGTGTGCGAAAGCGAAAAACCAATCGCTGCACGTTTCCCATTTCCATCGCGTCGAGAATCGAATCCAGTTGTGTCGGCAGCGGAGTCCATTCGATCTTCGATGTCTCGTGCTGATTTTTTAAAACGCCGAGAGGTAAAGTCACCACCAGTTTCGAAGCGTGGAAGATAACCCGCTCGTCACCGAAATCGGATTGGCATTCGACTTGGACATCGTTTTGTGACCACCGAATTTTCTTTACGCACAGATTCAGTTTTAGAATGTCTTTTTGTAGCAGCGTTTCGCTGAGACGTTCGATCAATTCTGAATATCCACGCGCCAGCCGAAACATGTTGGTGCCGTTGAGCTCGGTCGCGGCACTTTGTTCGGGCTCGTAGCTCAGCGCTTGCTGACTGATGACTTCGATATCGGCGGACTGAAAGCCTTCGATAAATCGACGGTACAGTTGCTTCCACTGTGGCGATAAGCTTTTTTGGGAGCGCAAAAACTGTCCGACCGAAGCGTCTTTACTTTTTGTCTTTGCAAGCTTGGCGTTCAGCGCTTCGATCTTCTCGAAAAACTGTGGCAGCTCGGTCATTTTTTTGCCGGTCCAATGCAAATGTGAATCTTGAATATCATAGAACGGAAGCGAAAATGTTCGCATCAAATCCAAAGTGCTTTCCGGTGCGCCATGGATGAATTCAGCCCCGAGCTCGATCGGCATGGCAGAACCCGGCTTTTGCAGACTGAGCATTCTCCCACCCGCGCGGGGCCTGGCTTCGATGACTTGGATGTTGAGATTCTTTTCTAACAACTTGCGGGCACAGGCCAAACCGGCCGCACCCGCCCCTAGAATTAAAACGTCATATTTTTTTTGTGTCATAATGCAGAGCCTCCCGCGAACGAAAAGAGGCTCAGCCTGAACGTGTGGCAAGCTGCCTCCTTGGGATTCTTTTCTTCAAGAAGGTGCAACGCTTGTTCCATCGCGATTACAAAAACATTCCGCCCGAAGCTTCAATGCGCTGGGCATTGATCCACCTTGCGTCTTCCGTGCAGAGGGTGGCAATTAGGCCGCCGATGTCATCAGGCAGACCGGTGCGGCCCAAAGCCGTTTGAGAAGCGACGAAAGCATTCAGATCTTTTTGATCTCGCACTCGGCCGCCGCCAAAATCAGTTTCGATCGCACCCGGAGCCACCACATTCACCGCGATTTTTCGCGGCCCCAGCTCTTTCGCCAGATACTTGGTCAGAACTTCGATAGCACCTTTCATTGAAGCATAAGCGCTGTAGCCCGGAAGCGAGAAACGCGCTAGGCCTGTCGAAAGATTGATGATGCGGCCACCATCGTTTAAGACCGGCAAAAGTTTTTGCGTCAGAAAGAAGACTCCTTTGAAATGGATATTCGTCAGATTGTCGAATTGCTCTTCGGTGGTTTCGGCAAATGGTGTGTGGGCGCCCACGCCAGCGTTGTTAATTAGAAAGTCAAATCGGTCTTGGTTCCATTTTGTTTTCAATCCGTCTTTCACCGCTTCAGCGAAGGCGGCGAAAGATTTACTTTGGCCCACGTCCAATTGCAGGGCCAAAGCTTTACGACCCAGACCTTCGATTTCTTTTACCACGGCGTCCGCGTCGGCCTTTTGTTGATTGTAGGTCAAAATAACGTCGATTCCTTTTTGTGCTAGATGCAGAGCCGCGCTTTTTCCCAAGCCTCGGCTGCCACCTGTGATCAATGCGATTTTCATACTTTCTCCTTTGAAAGTGGGGTTCATCTGGCTCTAGGATATTGTTCTTTAAATAATTGATAAATAGGCAATTTATATACATACTGTTCGCATTTTATGAACAATCACAGAGGGAAGCCCAATGGATCGCCTGGAAGCCATGAAAATCTACGTTCGGGTCGCCGAGCTGGAAAGTTTCACCAAAGCGGCAGAAAGTTTAGGCCTGCCAAAAGCAACAATTTCGACTTCGGTGCAAAAATTGGAAGCCAGCATGGGCACGCGATTGCTGCAAAGAACAACCCGCAAAGTCCAGATGACCCAGGATGGAGTGACCTTCTTTGAGCGCTGCCGTGATCTTCTGGCCGACGCCGAAGAGATTGAGTCCATGTTTCAAAAAGGTGCGGCCAATCTGAAGGGACGCATTCGGGTCGATATGCCAAACAGTGTGGCACGCAATTTAGTGGTGCCAGGACTGCCGACATTTTTAAGTTCGCATCCGGGAATCGAAATCGAGCTCAGCAGCACCGACCGCAAAGTCGATTTGATCCGCGAAGGGTTTGATTGCGTGATCCGCGTGGGAAGTCTGGTGGATTCGGGATTGATTGCGCGAAATTTGGGAAGTTTGACATTGGTGAACGTGGCAAGCCCCGGTTATTTAAAGAAATACGGGAAACCTGTGAAGATTCAAGATCTGGAAAAACATCAGCTCATTCATTATGTCGCGACATTGGGCTCGAAACCCGATGGCTTCGAATATTTCGATGGCGAAAAGTATCGCAGCGAAAAAATGAGCGGCACTATGACAGTGAACAGCACCGATTCGTACATGGCCAGTTGTTTAGCAGGACTTGGCATCATTCAAGTTCCACTGGTCGGAGCCGGTCCGCATCTTAAAGATGGCACGCTGATCGAAGTTCTGCCGAAATTTCGCGCCGAACCGATGCCTGTCTCACTGGTTTACCCGCATCGACGTCATCTCGCACGCCGAGTCCAAGTCTTCATGGATTGGCTCGCCGAATTGATGAAAGCTTACACGGTTTAACGCTTTTGGACTTTCCCGCCTTTCACCCTAGGAGTAGCGTGATTCACAGCCGAAAGGATTTTTATGAACGTCGCAGATCGTGAAATCAAAGGCCTTCTCGAGAAATACAAAAAATTCGCCGTCTACGGGCTGAGCCCCGACTCTGAAAAAGCCAGCTTCTATGTTCCAGAATACATGCGCGAACATGGCTGGGATATGGTCGGCACCTACCCACGCCAACACGAAGCCGGCGGGTTTCGCATTTACAACAGCCTGAAAGATGTCCCTGCCGAGTACCGAAAATTCGTCGATGTCTTCCGCAGTTCAGACCGCGTTCCCGAAGTGGTCGATGAAGTTCTTGCCGTCGGCGGCGTCGAAGTTCTGTGGCTGCAGCTGGGAATTTCAAATCCCGAAGCCGAAGCCCGCGCCGAAAAAGCCGGAATCAAGGTCGTCTCCAACCGCTGCCTGATCATCGAACATAAAAAATATTTCTAGATTACATCCCCGCCGGATAAGTCTCGGGGATTTCGTGCCGATTGAATTTTTGCACAAGCGGCGTCAGCGCTTCGGTTTCGTCGATGAAAATAAATCCGTCGTATCTTTGCGAAAGCGAGGTCGGCACATAGTTACCGCGTTCGCGATAAGGATCGTAAATGACACCAATCGCACGATGACCGCGGACTTCCTTCCATTTTTCGGTCGCCATTTCGTCACCACGAAACCAAAGCGAAATCGCTTCCGCTTCGTTCTCTAAGCAATGGCGATGCAAAAGCTCCTCGTAAGAGCCGGCGCGCCCCTCTGGCACCGGCATGCGCCGGATCCCGCCGCCCCACATGTCCGAAGCCAATACATCGCCGCGATAAGTTCCAAATCCCAAAAGGGCGACTTGTTCGCCCCCCCATTTTTCACGGGCCAGGCCACCGATATTGATATTGCCCGCCGCCAACATCGGCGTCGCCCGGTAATCACCGATATGAGTGTTATGAGCCCACACGATGCATTTTGAATTTTCCCCGTGATGCTTCAAAAGCAGATCCAAAGTTTCCAGCATATGGCGATCGCGCACGTTCCACGAATCTTCCCCACCTAGAATCATGGCGCGGTAATAGCTTTCGGCATTGCGAACGATACGCGCATTTTGTTGTGCATCGAAAAGCTCGTTGTGATGCTGATGCTTGGATTGCAGCTCGATGCGGGCGATCAGGATTTCACGCAAAACGCTCATCGCTTCATCCCGACAGCCTTCTGGGGTCTGCCATAAGGATTTGGCGTATTCCATCTCGTCACGATCATGCACTTCAAAGCACGCGTAATGCGCTTTCGCCGCCCGTGCAAGATCAGGATCGACTTTCTTGAGCACTTTCATCACTTCATCGATCGATTCAAAAAGCGAGTAAACATCCAGTCCATAAAAGCCGACTTGCTGCCATGCTTTTCTTTCCAAATTCCAGATTTTCAACCAACGAATCAAGTCCACCATGTCGGTATTCGCCCACATCCACGTCGGCCATCGCTGAAAGCTGCGAAGAATGGCCTCGCTGGGTTCGTCGTGACGTTCACCGCGGATATTTTGGTTCACATGCCAGCACGGCGGCCAGTCGCCTTCGACCGCAATGAATTGAAAGCCATGTTCGGCAATCAGCTCTTCCGAAATCCAGCGACGGTATTGATAAAATTCTTTGGTACCGTGACTGGCTTCGCCCAGCATGACGATTCGTGATTGCGCCAGATTTTCGATTAAAGGCTTGAGGTCATTTTTCCTTTGTATTGCTGACAATGCCATCCTACATCTCCTTGCGCCTTCAAGCCGCCAGTAGCTGACATTATATTTTACAAGAGCCATGCCACAGCATTTGCGGCAAACTTGATACAGTTCATTTAGATCAGCGGGGACATTCTCCTCGAGCCTTTAGCAAGTATCCCGAAAATGCTTCTGCTCAACTGAGGTGCTCTTCGACAAGAATGATAGATTCTGGATCTCGGTTACTTGGTGTCTCGGACCGCGCCGTTCACTAGCACATCTGAAAGCTCTTTGCGAACTTGATGAAAAACCGTACCGGAAGTCGGATAATGACCGCTGCTTGAATTCAGCATCACGATCATTTGATCTTTGATCTTGATCTCACCGGCGGAAGCGACGTCGTCTCCTTGCACCGTTCCCCCTTCCGTCTTCCACAAGATGCTCGAGTGACGGACCTTTTCAAAAGTGAATTCGTCAAACAGGTACACGTTTCCAGCCGCATCCATTACGTAATTGATTCGATCGGTCTTGGTGTCCGGGACCGGCAGATCCATGCAGTTGAAAACACGCTGATGCTTGATCACGATACGGCTGTGATCTCTTTGCGAAGGCGACAGTCGGGCCAGACCCTTTGAAATATCTTTGGCGACACTTTCAGATTTCATACGCACGACCAAATAGGCCGATGGATTTTGCTTCGGTGCCTTTTGCGCCTTCAGCACGCAGGCCTCCGAAAGGTCTTGGATTCCGGTGACCGAACGAACCTCTTGATCGATCATTTGGGATTCTGTGCTATCGCCGCCAGCAAGGGCCGCAAAGGAAACCAAAATCACAGCAACCGTCATCCACGTATTTCGCATAAAGACCTCGTGATCTCGCAGTATACCGAATCTTTTTCCCCCAGCCGGGGAATCTGATTTTCACAAAAAATCCCATCTCTTTTTGTCAGAAACAGAACGGAACTCGTGCATTTAGATCGCCGGAAAAATAAACCTGTCAAATCTCTAGACATCGCGCTTGTGTGCCCATCCCTGGGTTTGTTAGCCTGAGTCCACTATGCGAATTCGACAAATGGGATTTTCTTCCCGATTGAAAGCTCACCGCCACATCCTGACCCTAGAAACCCTGAAGTTCATTTCCGAATATCTGGTCGATGGAAATGCTCGACAAGCGGCCCTGCGCTCGGGAATTCCTGAAACCTATGCCGCCCGCCAGGGCGCCTGGTTGAAAAAGCATCCAATGGTGATTGCCGCCCTAGAGCGGGGTCTAGACGAGCCAGAGATCAAACAACTGCAGCGCTCGATCGCCAAAATCAATGCCGAAATGGAGTCCTGCAAAGCTTTGTTGGGTCTAGACTGACCGAAAATAACGAGACAAAGTTTTCCAAAACATTTATCTTTCGACGATGCAGAAACAAAATTGGCTCGCAACACTGAAGCAGGCCCTTAAGGGCGAACATCACGACTATACTCAAGGTGACATCTCTCAAGCGGTCATTCTTCTGGCCATCCCGATGATTTTAGAATTGGGGCTGGAAAGCGTCTTTGCCGTGGTCGACATGTATTTCGTCAGCGGCTTAGGGCCAAACGCGATTGCAACCGTCGGACTGACGGAATCGGTGGTGACCATCGTCTATTCGATCGCCATTGGACTGAGCACCGGTGCTGCGGCCGTGGTGGCTCGTCGTACGGGTGAAAAGAATGACGAAGCTGCCGCCCACGCTGGTGCGCAGTCGATCTTTATTGCCTTTCTGGTTTCGCTTTTCATCACCGGTATCGGCGTTTATTTTGCGTCCGATATTCTGAAAGCCATGGGTGCCAGCGCCGAGGTCGTCCGCGAAGGCACGATGTTCGCCCGCATCATGCTGGGTGGAAACTTGGCAATCTTGCTTTTGTTCCTGATCAACGGGATCTTCCGCGGTGTGGGCGATGCCGCAATGGCGATGAAAAGCTTGTGGATCGCAAGCGGCGTCAACATCATCCTGTGTCCGATCTTGATCCATTACCACGGATTGACGGGCGCCGCCGTTGCGACCGTGTTGGGCCGCTCTGCTGGGGTCGTTTATCAGTGTTATCATCTGATGAAAGGCGATGGTCGTTTGAAATTCCACCGTCGACATTTCGGCTTTGATATGACCGTGATCAAAAGTATTTTCTCGATCGCATGGCCGGCTTCGATTCAGTTTTTGATCGGCAGTGGCAGCTGGATTCTTCTGACCGCGTGGGTGGCCGAAACTGGCGGTACCGTGGCATCGGCCGGATACCAGATTGCATTTCGAAACTTTGTTTTCTTTATTTTGCCGGCCTGGGGCTTAAGCAATGCCGCCGCCACGTTGATGGGACAAAACTTAGGCGCCAAACAGTACGACCGCGCCGAGCAAAGTGTCCGCATCACGGCAAAATACGCCACTTATTTTATGATCGCGGTCACGATCTTCTTGATCGCGCTGGCCGAGCCGATCATCGGAATCTTCACGCATGATCCAGAAGTTTTCACTTACGGTGTCGAAGGTCTTCGTATCATCGCTTCGGGATTTATTTTCTACGGCGTTTCGATGGTGCTGACACAATCGCTGAACGGTGCCGGCGATACCAAAACCCCAACCCGAATCAATATTCTGTGTTTCTGGATCTTCCAGATTCCACTGGCTTACTTCTTGGTTCATCACACCGAACTGAAGGCATTGGGTGCCATGGTCGTGATCCCCGTGTCACATGTGCTGCTGACACTGGTCGCATGGTTGTACTTTAAAAAAGGCAAATGGCGCGAAGTCCAAGTTTGATCTAGACACCCGATCGCTGAAACAACACATAGCCCGTCATATGACGGGCTTCGGTTTTTACCTTCTCTGGTAGCAATGGGAAAACCAATTTCGCGATAAAGGGCATCGGTGGCGTGCGTTTGAATTCAACTGCGATATCGCCGTTGAATTTTGTTTCTTTCTCGACCCATCCTAAAATTTTGAAAAAGCCAAACCAATCATCCGGATAAAATTTGAAAGGTGCGTTCTTCATTTTTTGCGTGCGCAAGGTTGATTTCATGTAGCGATATACTTTGGGATGAAAGTACTCGGTGATCCAATAAATAAATCGGGGTTCGGACAGCAAATCTTTTGCCAGATCTGAAACCTGTTCGGGACTGAGATAAGGAATCACGCCTTCCGTTAAGATCAAAACTTTCTTTGCCGCCGGCACCACAGATCTGAAAAAATCCTTTCGTGCATTTGCATCAGCCAAATCCACTTCGACGCGTTTTAACTGGCATTTTGGTTTTTCGTTTTGCAGGATCTGCTGTTTGTGACGGATGATATTTGGATAATCCGCTTCGACCCACTGAAAATTGGCCGGCAGGTTCATGCGATAGGGTCTGGCATCCAACCCGGCCCCCAGATTCACAACCGCCTCGCCACCTTCTTGAATGAATTTTTCAATCATACGATCGATGATCAGCGTCCGTGAAACAACGGACCACTGCGTGTAGCGGCTGATGTTGGCCATCGACGCCGCGATTCTTTCTCCCCGCTCGCCCACTAGTTTCTTGGCAAATGGATCTTTGAAAAGAGCATCCTTTCGTTCCGTTTCGATCGCGCGGTAATGAGCCACCCAAAATGAAGTATCCGAAACATCCTGAATTGCAGCCGTCTTGTTCATGGAGCCACCTCTTTCAGTTCTCATCCTAAATTTTCTGTCTTCGAAAGCAAATCCGCGTGTGGTCATGGGCCTCGATAATTCTCTAACATGCTGAATCTATTAGACAAATATCGACCGCTTGACTTTCTTCAGAAATCCTCCGATACTTAACTTATCGGTTAATTAACCGTTAGGTGAAATATGAATGCCCAACCAGATTCTCTCAGTCTCACTTTTGCCGCCTTGGCCGATCCGACAAGGCGAGCGATGCTGGCGCGCCTGTCGGAAGGCGAGGCCAATGTCAGCGATCTGGCGCGGCCTTTTCTAAAAGAGATGAGTCTTCCCGCCATCACCAAGCATCTTAAGGTTTTAGAAAAGGCCGGACTGATCACCAAAACCCGCGAAGCCCAGTGGCGCCCCTGCAAGCTGAACGGATCGGGTCTGAAGGATGTGGCCGATTGGATGGATCATTACCGCCAGTTCTGGGAAGAAAGCTTCGATCGCCTGGATGCTTACCTAAAAACAGTCACTGCTGAAAAAAAAGAGAAGAAAACCAAATCAAAAAAAGGAAAACGCCATGGCCTCAAAAAGAAAACCGAATGAGCTGACCATCAATCGTATCTACGACGCCCCTGTAAAAGCCGTCTGGGATGCATGGACCGATCCGAAACAAGTCGCGCAGTGGTGGGGCCCACGTGGATTTACCATCACCACTCACAGCAAAGATCTTCGTCCCGGCGGTCACTGGGCATACACCATGCATGGACCCGATGGCACCAACTGGGAAAATAAAACGATTTATCACGAAGTCGAAAAGTATCAGCGTCTGGTCTACGACCACGGCGGAAACGACGACCGCCCGCCCCTTTTCCGCGTCACCGTGAACTTCACCGACGTCAAAGGCAAGACCAAAATGGAAATGACCATGGCCTTGCCGACGGCGGAAGCGGCCGAGCAAACTCGAAAATTTGTTAAAAGTGCCGGCGGTGACGGAACCTGGGACCGTCTGGGCGAGTTCTTGGAAAAGGACAAAACCGGAAAAGAAAAATTCTTTATCAACCGAACTTTCCACACGGATCCAGCGACCATGTATGACATGTGGACGAATCCAAAACATTTCTCGCAGTGGTTGGCGCCGAAGGGTGCCAATATGGAATTCATCAAAGCCGATATCCGTCCGGGCGGCGTCGGCTTCTTTGCCATGAAATTCGATGCGGGTTTAAAAATGTTTGGACAGATCCATTACAAAGAGCTGCAAAGAACTGATCGCATCGTTTACACGCAAAACTTCTGCGATGAAAATCAGAGTATCACCCGACACCCGATGGTCCCGACGTGGCCCGAAACCATGCACACCACGATCACCATCGTCGCCGAAGATGACGAGCACACGCGCGTGACCGTGTTATGGGAACCAATGGGAAATGTTTCCGCCGAAGAGATGAAAACATTCATCAACGAACGCGCCGGCATGACCCAAGGCTGGACCGGGTCATTTGATAAGTTGGAAGAGTACTTAGAAAGTGCGGAATAGGCATTCTTGCCCCCTCGGCCGTGTGGACGGATTCTCTCAAGCACAGCGGTGCCGAAGGTAATTGGCAGTATTTCCGTCCATGAGAAGGCTTACTTCCGGCCACGACGGCCGGCAGGCAGCCCTCCATGGACGGACGGCCTTCGCTGTATCCAAATCAGCTGTGGCGAGTAATAAAAAATGAGATTTCACCAACCCAGATCGATCACTTATCCAAGTAATTTCAATATCTTATAAAAATGCTTGCAAATATACCAACCAGTTGGTATATTCTTCATATGCCTCTCCACCAGAACCAAAAAATCACGGCCAAGGACAAACTGCTCAAAGCGGCTTTTTCTTTGATTCGAACTCAGGGTTATTCGCAAACCACTGTTGACGAGCTTTGCGAAACAGCCGGTGTGACCAAAGGATCTTTCTTTCATTACTTCGATACGAAAGAAGCTTTGGCTATTGCCGCCGCTCAACACTGGAGCACGACAACCGCAGAACTTTTTCGCGAAGCCTCGTTTCATCGGCATAAAGATCCGCTGGATCGCTTTTTAGGTTACATCGATTTTCGCAAAGAACTTTTGCGCGGCAAGCTGCCAGAATTCACCTGCCTGATCGGAACCATGGTGCAAGAAGCTTACATGTCCAATCCCGAAATTCGCCAAGCCTGCGAAGACAGCATTTTTGGTCATGCCGAAACTTTGGTTCCAGACGTGAAAGAAGCCATTCGTCTTCACAAACCAAATTTAAATGTTTCGGCCGAAAGCTTGGCCTTGCATACACAAACCGTGATTCAAGGTGCTTTTATTTTAGCAAAGGCAAAAGGCGACGCTTCTATGGCTGCCGAAAGCATCGATCATCTCAAAAATTACGTTCAACTCTTATTTAAAAAATAACCACACATAAGGAGAAACCCATGCTTGTTAAAATTCTGGTCGGTCTTGTTGTTATCGTCGGTGCCATCTTCATCTACGCGGCCGTTCAACCCAAAGATTATCGCATCAGCCGTGAAATCACGATCAATGCTCCGGCCGAGGTTATTTTTCCTTGGATTAACAATTCGAAAAAAACAAGCGAGTGGATGCCCTGGGCTTCGATGGATCCTCAGATGACGATGACTTATGTTGGCCCCGAGGAAGGCGTTGGTGCAGGCTCTAAATGGAATAGCGAAGGAAAAATGGGCGTGGGCTCTGCGACCGTCACTGAAAGCGTTCCCAATCAACTGGTGAAAACCAAATTAGAATATACAAAACCATTTGAAGGCATTCAATTCGCACAAATCGCGATCGCGAGCGAAGGGACGGCGAGCAAAGTCAAATGGTCCGTTGAAGGTGAAAACAACATCATCGGCCGTGTGTTTTGTCTCTTTATGAATATGGACAAAATGATTGGCGGCAGCTTCGAACAAGGCCTTTCAGCCTTGAAAACCAAAGTCGAAGCGGCGAAGTAAGCTAGCTGGTCCAGAATTCCAGTGGTGGTTTCGTTCCGTGTTTGAACATGGCGAACCACTGCTGACGTTTGGTTTCATTGTAAAGGTTGATGGCTTTCATGATTTCAAAAGTGAAGTCCACCGGCGCGATCCCTGGCGCGGTGATCAGATTGCCATCGGTGACCGCAAGCTTTTCTTGATAGTTCTTGTCTCCCCGATATGTCGGAACAATCTTTTTTAGCATCGGCAAATCGTTGCTGGTGTGTTTTCTTTCCTCGAGCAATCCGATCCGAGCCAAGGCGACGGTCGCGGCACAAATGCCGGCCACGATGATCCCGCGCTTGTAAAAATCTTTCGCCATCTCGAGCACTTTTTGATTTTTCTGCGCTTCGACCCACGAATCGCTGCCGATCAGGACCAGGGCTTCTGTGTTTTCAGGTGACATGTCTTTCAGACTGCCTTCGACGAAAACTTTCATTCCGCCGATTGACATCACCGGCTCGCCGTTTTCAGAAATAATTTTCAGCGATCGTTTGCTTTCACGAAGCTCGGCCATCAGCAAAGCTCCTTCCCAATCCGCAAAACCTTCTGGAAGATAAATAAAAACTGTCTTCGACATACGTCACCTCGGCGTTAAGATTAGCTTATTCAAATTCATCGTGGTACATTTATGGCATGGATGCACACTATCACATTGTGATGAAAGCACGCGAAGCGATTACTGATACAAAATCTCGTTTGTATTTTGCTTACTCGACCATTTTAGACCGGGCCGCCTTTGAAGAATGGCGCGATGAGCACAGTTATCAGTTCTTTAATCTCCCCGAAGGCAAATTGGCGGTGGCGCCAGATATCGATTTGGAATTTAATTTCCTGTCGCGTTGGTGGGGTGGCCGTGTGGCCGGCTTGGTGGATAAGCCAGGTTCCAAGGTTTACGGCATGCTGTTCGAAATTCCGGCGAAAGATTGGCCCGTGGTTCAGCACAAAGAAGGTTTCGTGACCGGCATGTGCATCGAACGGCCCATCAAAGTGCAAGTCAATGGCAAAGAAATCGACGCCATTGCTTTCACCACCTCGCCGCAAAGAGCAACCTTCGATGGCCCCATCAGCGATGGTTTTATCGAAGCGCTGGCTCGCGGGGCCGAAAGCTCTGGACTACCCGCCGACTACATTGCACGCGTAAAATCATGGATGAATCCTTAAGGAGGACACACTTTTATGAGTAAACTACCGATGATCGCCCGCATTCTTTTAGGTTTGGTTTTCTTTGGTTCCGGAGTCGCATTTTTCTTTACCACCCCGCCACCGATGGAAGGCCCAATGGCTGATTTCTTTAAAGGGATGGCCGCAACCCAGTACTTTTTCTACTTATTGAAAGGGACCGAGATCGTCACGGGGCTCATGCTTCTGAGCGGCTGGTTCGTACCCTTGGCTTTGGTGGTGTTAGCACCGATCATCTTGAATATCTTCTTGATCCACGCGTTCTTGGCACCAGAAGGCTTGGTTCTAGCCGTGATCATTGGCGCTTTGGAAGTGTACCTGGCTTTCTTCTCGCCTTACAGTGCGAAGATCAAAGCGCTTTTCCACAAGCACTGATTTTATTTCATCCACTCGGTTTCGATTTTGTTGTTATTGACTGAAACTTGAAGCCAATCATCGACGAAGGGCGCATCGCAATCGCATGCGACCTCGTCATGAAACGACAAGGCATCGTTGACGATGCGGGTTTTAAAACCCTTACCCGATTTCAAAACGGCGACGTACTGATTCTTCGAAGTACCTAGCAATTTTGTGTCGAGAACTTTTCCATTCTTGCTGTTCATCAAAACGGCCACGACCTGATCCAGACCCGGACGATTTGATTTTTTCACAAAGAACATGGCCTGCGTTGGATTCACCGAATAGGCAGCAAAATCCAAGTCACCTTTTTCGGTGCTTTTGCAAATCGAGTTCTGGATTTTTGCGATGTGAGGCGTGTACATGTACCAAGCTTTTGGCAATCCCAGATTCTGGCTTTTTTTCGATTTTTCGTAGGAGATCTGCATGTCGTCGTTTGTGCAGTCGTTGGTTGGCGATTTGAACTTCAATGAAAACTTCGTTCCGCCATTTTCACAGTTCAAAGAAAACACACACTGATTGGTTTCGTTTGCCGCGAAACTGTTCAGGGAAAAAAATGCGATACCTGTTACCAACAAAATCAGTCTGAAAATCAAAAACATTCACTTCTCCTGTGCCGAGCCATTTCAGCACAACACTGCGATACATACAAAAGTCTTGTTCGCGGACTTCAAGGAGATGACTCGGATGCTAAGATCACTTGTCGCAACAAATTTTCATTTCTAGAATAGTTAAGCCTTCGTAAATTTTCAGATCAAGGAGCACAAGGATGGCGACGCTGACAGCATTTAAAAAATGGGCAAAAACTCATGGAACTGAGATTCATTTGGGATTTGGATTGGTGGAACCCTCTCCTGATCTCGTTCAAAAATGGCTGGGAAAGAAAACGGCTCACACAAAGAAAGTCGAAGCCGCGCTCGAGTTATTTGGCTGCGGTCCCGATGGTTCGTGGTTTGCCATTTGGACCAAAAGCGCTAAAGAGAAACCTGTTGTCTTCTTAGATTCCGAAGGCGGAGCGTTTGCGCTAGCGGAAAGTTTCGACGACTTCCTGCGGCTTTTGGCTTTGCCATATGATTTTGCCGCGCATCCGGCTTTGCATGAACCACCCGAAGACGAAGAGATGGAATCCTTAAATCCCGACTATCTGGATTTCTTAAAGGAGCAGAAGCTAAAAAAACCAAAAACTGGATCCGAGATCGTCGATCCGGCCCAGGATCGTCATGCCGATTTTTATGGCTGGTTGATGGACGACGAGCCAAAAGAAAAGAAATCGGCTGCAAAAAAAGCCAAAGAAACCAAAGAGCCCGTCGCAATCGATCCGAAATTCGCGGGACTATCAGTCTTTGATAAAATGATTTATCTGCTGGGAAAACGCGTCGACTCGCCAGAGGCGATGGCATTCTATGCCGAGCTGAAGCTCAAACCCAATCGCACGACCAACCCTTCGGACGAAACCGATGGCAATGATTCCGGAGAAAAAATCGGTATCGACGAGATCTCTTGCGATTGCAATCCAAAGTTCCGTCCTTTGTGGCCGACCAAAAAAGAAGGCAGAATCTATGTGACTTACATCACACGCTTTATGCTGAACGAAGATTTCAAACAGCCAATGCCCTATGGCTTGAAGTGGGGTCAAGATGTGAAAGATGCCGACCCAAAAGTCACAGCCGAAAATCGCGGAAATAAAAAACATCCCAGTTTTGAAATGGAGATTTCACCTGAAGCCTCTTTGCTGACGACATTTGAAGACGGCAAATTAAGCCGGGTCATTTTGATCTTGAATGAAGAACGCGACATCATCACGACCAGTGCCGAGTACGAAGCGGAAAAACCTTTGGTTTATGTTGAAGATGCCTTCTTTGCGGTTTGGTGTGCCCTCAATAACAAACTGGATCCGAAAAAGTTCACCGACGACGTGATCAAACCTTATCGCCAAGGGATGAAAACGCCCCTGCAATTTATCAATGAAACTTGCGGTCGCTTGCTTTGGGAAAAAGATCTGGCCGAAAAAGATCGCAAGGATCTGATGAACTATTACAGTGCTTTTGAACCTTACCAAGATCCCAACAGTTTCCGGGAGGCGGTTAAAAAAACTTTCGGAAAGAAAAATCATTTCCGCAATGACGATGAAAAACAAACGCAAGACACATGGGAAAACTATGAAAAGCTGGCGAAGGAAATTAGCAAGACCCTCAAGTCCTAGTGCGCCTTGAAAATCCGGCCCCTTCTATGTCATGTTGGGGCCGTGATGACGACCAAATCCCAAACTAAATCTAAAAACATCTTTGATGCCACTCACATTTTGTCGATCCTTTCGCCCGCCGTGATGGCGGTGGTCTATGCGTTGGGCGCTTCGGGTTGGGTTGTCGCTTTGGCGATTGCCGCTTTGGGCGTGTCCGTCATGCTGGCTGTCCATCACGCCGAGGTGATCGCTCATCGTGTGGGCGCATCACTGGGAGCTTTGATCTTGGCCTTGTCCGTCACCGTGATCGAAGTCGGATTGATCGTTGCGCTGATGACGAACGACACTCCGGAGTCGGCGGTCGTCGCCCGCGATACCGTATTCTCGGCGGTGATTATTGTCACCAACGGGATCATCGGCATCTGCCTTTTGCTGGGCGGTCTTCGTTACAAAGAGCTCGGATTTCATGTTCAGGGTGCAAGCTCACTGCTTTCGGTGCTGGCGGTTTTGTCGGGGCTGACTTTGGTTCTTCCGAACTATACGACCTCCACCGAAGGCTCGACTTACAGCCACGGACAATTGATTTTCGCTTCGATGGCGTCGCTTGCGATCTATATTTTGTTGGTTTTCTTTCAAACCAAATCTCATCGCGATTACTTTGAAGCACCCTCGAGCCAAGGCGAAAACCAACATGAACGACCATCGGCCAAGCAAACTTACCTGAGCTTTATTTGTCTCTTGGTCAGTCTCAGTGTGGTGATTGGCCTGGCAAAATCTTTAAGCCCCACTATCGAAGCTGGCGTGGCAGCCATGGGTGCCCCACGCAGCGTGGTCGGTATCGTGATTGCACTTTTGGTTTTGCTTCCCGAAATGTGGGCAGCCATTCAAGCAGCCAGAAACAATCAATTGCAAACCAGTTTGAATCTGGCCCTGGGATCGGGCGCGGCCAGCATTGCGCTGACCATTCCGGCGGTCAGCTTCTTTTCGATCGTCACAGACCGAAATTTGGTTTTGGGCTTGGATCCTAAAGGGATCGCTTTTTTGCTAATCACTTTTATTACCGGTGGTCTGACATTGGGAACCGGCCGCACCACGGCTTTGCAAGGCTCGATTCACCTGGTGCTATTGCTGTCGTACTTGGTTCTTTCGTTTATCCCGTAGCAGTCGCACCCCGAAGAACAGAACGGCAATTGCCAGGGTCGGAATCCAAATATATCCCACTTCTGACATGATCACCGATATGCCACGCTCGGTGAAAAAGCGGTTCACACTGATGGGGGAAACCTCAATCACCCTCCAGGGGAAAAAGTATCGCTCGTCATTAAAGGGCCATACAAACGCAACACCCAATCCACCCGTGGTCATGGCATCCAAGATTCCATGTGAAAGCATTGATACAAACGAAAGCAAATAGACCACGACCCGACTGGATTTAAGATATCGGTGAAAAAACATCGGCAGCCATGCAAAACAAGCCGCAAATAAAATCGAGTGCGTGAAACCCCGATGTCCCCACTGGGATTCGTAAGGAATACCGAAATAAAATGCAATCGCATCCAAATCCGGCGCCACCGACAAAAACAATCCAACCAGCAGCAAGCGCCAGGAAATTTTCTTGGAGCCGGCAGCGAGACGAAGTCCTATCGGAATCGCAATATGGGAAAACGCGGATGCCATGGTTACAAATCCTTGGCCAAAGATTTATACATCCGGATTATTGGCTTTTCCCAAGCACAGTCAATCCTGTATCAATCGAACTGCAACGAGCTTTTTCAAGCTCACCGATTTTCGAATAAACATTGCTCATCCATCGGTTCAAACCGTTGGCGTCGGACTTGTCACGCATGGCGATTTTATAAGCCGTTGCCCACTGATCGTCGGTGATCGCCTTCAAACGGGCCAGCAAAAGCGCCCGCGCTTCTTCGCTGATGCTCGCATCTAGGTAAAGACCGTTCGTGGATTTGCGAGACATGATTCCTTTCTTGTCGCTCTTAGTGACGATGCCTCGGCATTCTTGCGACGATCCCTTGCTGCTTTTCAGAACGGGACCTTTGCTCCAATCATCCAAGTCATAACGATTTTCGGTATCCATGTGATTAAAGGCGTGTCCGTAATCGTTCATGAAAATCATCGAAGATTTGCATTTAAATCCGGTGGCCGCCTTTTCCCAGTCGGTGCAAATCAAGCGATGATTGGTGTCATTTGCATCCGTCGCATGAATAAAATGTCCCCATAAAATCAGCGCTTCACGCTCGACCAACTGTCGCCGCGCCATGACCGGATCGATCACATTCACCAATCTTGTCTCGTCCCATGCGAAACCTCTTGGCGCCAAGTCTCCTGACTTGAATTCGGAAATCGTCGGTGCATAAAAGTTTTCTTCGATCATCGCCAAATCGAACTGATATTTTTTCTTTGAAGGCGACTTTGAGGCGTGTTTGTCGTCCCATGGATCAGCCGATGGGCATCCTTCACAGGTCACTTTCACTGGGCAATAGTAATTGGCCGGAAATCCCATCAGCAGCGCCAAATGCGTGGCCGCCAGCACTTCACTGACTTCACCGCTGACGCCCGATCCTTTTCGTGCCGAGTACTTGATCTGCTTTGTTGAATATCCCTTTTCTTCTTTGGCATCGGGAACATCGCAAAGAAATTTTGGCGATCCTCCACCCAAAGTGCGATTATTCGAATCGTCTGCCCGATACTGACAGGTGATCGAAGGCCATTCGATCTGGCCTCCATTTCGATATTGGAAATTGCGATCGCAATTCTTTTTCAGATACTTTTCGACCAGATCAATATTTCGAACATCCTCTGCATTCCAGCCCGGCAAAAAAACTTCGGCTTTCCGCAAGGCATCGACGCGCTCTTCGGGTCGCACGGCTTTAAAGTACTTTTTCGCTTCTTTGCGATCCGGAGCCACCTTGATGTCATATTTCACGACCACACCGGCGACGTCCCGATCCGTTGAAGCCACTGTATCAACCAGCTTTGTTGATTGACATGACAATGAAAGGCCGACGAAAAAGAAAAGGACGGATTTCTGAATGTTTCTCATTGTTTCATTCTAGAAGTCAGGGCCACGGCTGAAAAGACCAGTCCTCGTACGACCGGCGTCAGACTCCCGACTTTGATCCGTATTTTCCCTTAGGCCCGCTTTATTTGCGCGCGTACCAGGCCCTGATCATCAGCGATTGAAAAAACTGGATCGGCATTGCCAGTCCCGCCTGTTTGATCAATCTTTCCGTTTCTTCAGGAGCGATGACCCCCAGCTGTTCGCGAAGCTGGTTCGGAATCTGACCAAGAGATTCGGGTGTCGCGCCGGACAGCTGATGTAGGTTTTTCCACTTTTTGACAAATTCCGGGAACTGACTCGAATTCACATCGAAACTGATCTCTGCTGAAACCAAATACCCGCCCGGCTTCAGACGTTGCGCCATTCCGGCAAACGTTTCGGCCCGCACCTTTATGTCTTTTATAAAATGCATCACCAGAAAACAAAGAACGGCGTCGTACTTTTCCGTGGAAGAAAAATCCGAAAGGTATCCATGAAACAGCTGACACCGATCTTTGAGGCCTTCTTTGTCCAAACTGCGGCGGCAGCCCTCCAGCATATTGGCCGAAGGGTCCAATCCTTGAAACGTCCATCCCGGAAAAGCTTTGGCCAACGCCAAAATTTCAGCGCCCGTACCCACCCCGACGCAAAGAATTTTTGCATTGGCCGGCAGATCCTGCAAAACCAGCTTGGTCAAAAAATGCATATTCTGACTGATGGCGGCCATCTTTTGATTGCGTTCGTCGTAGGCCTCTGGCGGCGTCTTATCAAAAAATTCGACAAAGTTGGCATTGCTCATAATTTTGGTCCTCTTGAAACTTCTTCAGTATCGAAAGGCTTTGCGCCGTTTGCAATCTCATTTGGAGCCGCAGAATGCCATTTTTCTTGCAATTAGTTTCCTTGTAAACTATCATGAACTTTATGAGTCAACCTAAGAAAAGGAATGTCAGCGAGCTCTTTGACCATATCGGTTATTGGATGCGCATGATTTCAAACGAAGTTTCCTATTCTTTTGCCGGGAAACTTGAAGCCACAGGTGTAACCGTCGCCGAGTGGGTGATCCTGCGTGAAATGTACAAAAAAGACGGTGTGACCTCGCCTAGTCATATTGCCGAAGTGACCGGACTGACCCGTGGAGCGATCTCAAAATTGATGAGCCGCTTGATCGACAAAAAATTGGTTCATCGCAAAGAATCATCGGACGATCGCCGTTGGCAAGAAATCGAATTGAGCGAAAAAGCAATACAACTTGTGCCAAAGCTTGCTTCCTTGGCCGACGCAAATGATGAAACTTTTTTCTCCGTTTTAAATCGCAAAGAGCGAAGCGACCTGCTTGAAATTTTAAAGAAACTGGCCCGCGAGCACGAAGTCAAAACCGTGCCTATGGAATAAAGAGGAGAACCGAAATGAGCCAAGCCTTAGATACACTGATTGAAGCGCAAAAATACGCAATGTCCATTCGTCCGAAGGTCGGCGGGTTTCCCGTTCTAGCCGAAGTTCTTCGTCAAGCCGGCGTCAAAACCAATCACTGGTCTTTGCCGGGCTGCCAAGCAGTTTATGTGATGCAAGAGGGAAACGTCGTTCAGCAAGGCGCACCCTTGGTTTCCGGCGTGCACGATATTGCACGCTTCGATCCAGACGCTTTGATTCGCGCTCTTCGCACGGATCAGGCCGGTCAAAGTACGTTCCCCGAATTTTTACAGTCTGCCTGGAAAGCGGGATGCATCGGATACGACGTCGATTTTACAGCCCGTCAAGTCGTGTACTTTGGGGCCCAAGGGGAAAAGTACGTGGAAGACTATCCAGCTGTCGAAGTGAAGCGATATCCTTCTTCGAGGCATGTACAGATCAAGCGTTGACTAGAACCTTGAATCCGCCTGCGGAAAAACGCATCATATCGAACGG
The DNA here is from genome assembly GCA_966211455.1 of uncultured Bdellovibrio sp. Lineage (GTDB taxonomy): Bacteria > Bdellovibrionota > Bdellovibrionia > Bdellovibrionales > Bdellovibrionaceae > 21-14-0-10-47-8. Next base: position 159,402 of record CBIHNI010000008.1, on the reverse strand, counting down.
CATTTCCATCCCGGAATACTGCTCCATCTCTTTGTGAACCTTTTTGTTCACAGCATTTCGGTGCGCTTTTGACTTGTACACGATGTACGCAAAGATCAGGGTTTCATTTGCCTTCAGCTTGCAAAGTTTCTTGAACGGAATCCCGTAAGGCGTATCGAGATCGTCACCCATACATTCGTAATAATCCAAGGCCCCATGCTTCATCCAAGACTTGCAACCCATCTTCGCCATTTTCTTATAAGCCTTGATATCTTTCTTTTTGATCGGAATCACGTATCCATCGACATATCGACCCATAAAGCTCTCCTTCGCCAAAGTGGTTTTCGACTGAAACCAACTGTAGCAGCGCCCCTGTCGAACTTCTAGACGAAATCGAAAAATGGGCACCAGCGAAAGAAAAAACTTCGGACCTTTTCTTCCAAAAAAGAAAAATTGTTCCATCTCCCGTTTGTTAACTTGCAGGGCATGAAACATCTTTTCTTGTTTTTCATCGCCACGTTGATCGCCGGTCAAACGCATGCGACCACCGCAAATCGCGCCGAAATGATCGAGCAATGGGGTTACTCTTTAACCAAAGGGATCTGCTCAAAAGACAATAAAAGTCTTGGCAGCCTGTACGAGCAATCCATGGCTTCGGCCGCCGAAACCGTCTTGCATGCCGGTATGTTCAATTTCAAACCGGCCCAAAACTATTACCACAACCGTGGTCTTAGCGGCGGATTGAAACGCCTGATGAGAACCGATGGGTTTCACCAAGCACTGACCGATTGCTACGGCAACAACCAGACAGAAAAGAATGTCATGGTGTGGAAACTGCTGATCTTAGACGAGATCGGAACGATCACGGGTGGCGTCGCCGGTGGAATCGTGACTTATTATACGCTTTTCCGTCTGATGCCGAAAATTTTTTCGAGGGTGTGGCCATTGGTCACCCGTTTTACAAATAAGAAGTTTGCCCTGGCCGCAGCCGTCAGCATGATTGTTCTGCCAGAGATCTATTCGGCATGGTCCGAAGACAAGCAACAACAAGAGGACTCTCAGACCGAGCAAAGCTTCAGCGATAGCCGTTTGACAAGCATTCACGAAATGTTTGCGATTCTGAAAGAAGAAGCGCTTCAACAACAAAAAAGCCGAGACGCCAAACAGGCTTCAGAAATCAAAGAAATGGCGACCACCGTCATTTCAGCGATCGATCGCTTGCAGACGGACCAAGCCAACGACACCGAACTTAAGAAGAAGCTTTCAGATATTAAAATCGAAACCGAAAAAATCCTTAAAGGAGTTCAGTCATGAAAAAAACCGTTCAATTCTTACTTGTCTCTTTGCTCGTGCTTGGAAACAGCCTGACTGCCACGGCCCAACAAGCTTCGGTCGCAAAAGGACAGCGCATTCTCTTTCTGCAAAAAACGCTTCAGAATCTAGAAGCAACGAAGAAGGACTATGAGTTCAAACAAACCATCATGCTTCGCTACGGCGAAGATATCGGGCTGAACTTGATTCTGAATAACGCCGAAGAAATCACCATGGCAACGGCGCCGATCGCGGGAGCTTTGGCAGGAAAACTAAACTACAAGAAAGAAATGGATCCTAAGGTCTTTAGATCGAGGTATGAAAGCGAAGAACACTATCAGCTGCGTGTTCGCAAGGAATCCATCAAGTTTGGGGTCGGCATGACGGCGGTTTCGGCGATTGGAACTGAAGCTTTGCTGCGATTGATTTGGTTCCTCTACAATATCAACTACTCGAAATTCTATGACGAAGTGAAAGGGGCCTCGCCGGAAAAACTTGAAAGCATGTTCCTAGAAAATTCCCAAATGCTTGAAGAGGTTTCAGGTCAGATCGACGTCGCGACCGCAGAACTGGAACAGTTAAAAGGATCTTATAAATGAAAAATGCAATCTTTCAAAAAATCATTTTGATCTCATTCAGTTTCTTAATCGGTTTTTCCACTATGGCTCAGACAGTGCCGACCGAGCCGATGGCACCGACGGAAAAAGAGCTGACGGTGCGCAAGGCCCGCGAGCTTTTTCTGACCCAAAAATTGAAAGGTCTCGAGAACGAGTATACCGAATGGCAATTCAAGAAAGTGGTGCTGAAGCGATACGCCGTTAAAACCGGGACTTCTGCGGTCATCGAGTTCTTTATGTCACCAGACCTCCCCGTCCGGTACCTAATCGATTTCGGAGTCTTCAGCACGGCTTTCTATTTCACTCTTAGAGAACTGGGACAGGACGCTTGTGGTTGCGGCTGCTTTATTGGACCTTTGCTGGGAGCCACAGCCGCAGGGGCCGTGGCCGTCGGAGGCTCTGAGCTGGTCATGACTTTATTCCGAGGTTGGTATCGAAAGGCCTACACGAACTATTACACCCAGCTGACGGGACTCAGCCAAGAGGGGCTTGAAGAAGAGTGGTTCAGGATTCAAGGCGCCCTCGAAGATCTGGGCCGACAGATTCTACAAACGCGTCAAGACCTCAGAAGCCATATGATGGCCTATGACCTGATGCCGGAAAAATCGCATTCGCATTGATTTTCAAAAACAGGCCCCGTTAAACTGGGGCCTATGAAAATCTTGTTTACAATTTTGATCGGTCTTTTTTCGTTTTCTTCGATCACTGCGGAAAATCACAAGCCGCTTTGCACGGCATTTCCACGCAACCATCTTCGCATTTTGCCGGACGATGCCCAAGGTGCGGGTCTCACCGAAGATCAGTATCATTTTATCTTGCAGAAAACTTTCCGCTTATTCGAGCAGCCCGTGGCGGCGACCGGTTACAAGTTTGAAATCCCGGCCGACTGGAAATACTCGGAGGTCAATGCTTTTGCCGATCACATGATTCCGGGAACATTTCGTGTTTTGATCGCCGGCGGATTGGCCCGATTTCCCTTGATGACCATGGATGCTTTGGCCACGGTCGCTTGTCACGAAGTTGCCCATCATATGGGTGGTTACCCAAAATACAAAGCCCAGATGTCCTGGTCCAGCTACGAAGGACAGGCCGATTACTGGGGAACGATGCGATGTTTGCGATTGTTCTTCCAGGATGAAGACAACGAAGCCATCGTCAGCCAAAAACAGTATCCGGCCGTGGTCGAAGAAAAATGCAGCATGTACGGTGATCGGGCCGAAAAATTCAACTGCATCCGTCGCGTGATTGCAGGCTATGAAACAGCTCTTGTCTTCAAATCGGCCGGTAGCGAGACCGGCGCGGTCAGCATGGAAGCCAAAGACCCACGTGTTGTGACCAACACCATTCAGATGCATCCGCGGGCTCAATGCCGAATGGACACGTTTTTCGAGGCCGCCTTATGCAACAAAGACATGAGCGTGGCGATCTCGGATACAGATGCCGCTGTTGGTTTCTGTCATCCCGATAACGGTGATGCGATCGGTCTGCGCGCCCCTTGCTGGTACTTTAAGTAGATTGGCAGGAGCTCAGTGCTCCCCGTCGGCATCGCCCATTTTCTGTAAAACGGTCGCGATGGTCTCTGAATCGACTTGGGCCCGTTTCATCAAGGCCTTTGCTTTACCAAAGTCATCCGAATCAATCGCTTCGAAAAAAGCATCGACCTTCCCAATCTCAGCCAGTTTCTCTAGCACTAAAGTTCCTTCAAAATCCTGCTCATCCATCCGCCCACCCCCTCTATAAACGAGCTTAACTTTCCGTGGCTTTGTTCGCAATCTTTGTGATTGTGGATACTTTGGCAGAATGGTAAGAGTCCGCATGAAATTATTTGGCCTACTGAACCGTCCGAAATCCTCTGAAAACAAATCTCATAACAAATCCGAGCAAAAAGCCCCTCAAAAGGCCCATCAACCTCAGCAAGCTCCACCGCAACAAGACGAGGGCTCCTCGATTTTGTTCGCCGATCTGAAACTGATCGAGCCCATTCAATTGGCGATCAAAGAAACGGGCTACGAAAAGCCGACGCCGATCCAGCGCCAAGCGATTCCAATCGTTTTGGAAGGTCACGATCTTTTGGGTATCGCCCAAACTGGAACCGGAAAAACCGCCGCCTTCTCGTTGCCGATCCTTAATCTCTTGCACGATCGTCGCACGCGTCGCGAGCCCAAAAGCCCACGCGCTTTGATCCTGACGCCGACGCGGGAGCTGGCGATTCAGATTCAAAAAAGTTTGGAAACATACGGTAAGAACCTTCGCCAAAAATACGCCGTCATCTTCGGTGGTGTTGGCCAGGGCAATCAGGTTCGCGAGCTTGCCAACGGTGTCGATGTCTTGGTCGCGACACCGGGACGTTTGCTGGATTTGATCGAGCAGAAACATCTGCGCTTAAATCATGTCGAAATTTTCGTTCTGGACGAAGCCGATCGCATGTTGGATATGGGCTTCTTACGCGATATCAAAAAAGTTCTGCCGCTTTTACCCGAGCAGCGCCACAGCCTTTTCTTCTCGGCAACCATGCCGAATGAAATCCGCGATCTGGCCCACACGATTTTAAAAAATCCTCGTAAGGTCGAGGTGACCCCGCCGGCGACAACGGTCGAGCGCATTCAGCAATCCGTCATGTTCGTCGAGAAAAAAGACAAAATGAATCTTTTGGTTCACGTTCTAAAGAGCAATGACCTTTACAAAGTTTTGGTCTTTGCCGGCATGAAGCACGTGGCGAACCGCATTTCGGAAAAACTGCAATCCAATGGTATTTCTTCAGCTGCCATCCACGGAAATAAATCGCAGGGAGCCCGTCAGCGCGCACTGGAAGATTTCACCGTCGATAAGGTTCGCGTTTTGGTTGCGACCGATATTGCCTCTCGTGGGATCGACGTCGAAGGCATCACTCATGTGATCAATTTCGATCTACCAAATGTGCCTGAAGATTATGTTCACCGCATTGGTCGTACAGCGCGTGCCGGAACAGATGGCGACGCGATTTCATTCTGCACGTCAGAAGAAAAGTCTTATCTGTTTGCGATCGAAAAAACGACACGCCAACAGATCCCTGTGATCACCAATCAACCTTATCACTCTGAAAACGCGGCCAAAGCTGCGGTCATGAGTGTCGGCAAAGCCAAGGCTCTGATCGAAGGTCAGCGCGATGGCGGTGGCGGACGCGGGGGTCGTGGCCGCCGAGGCGGCGGACGTCGTCCGAACCGTGGTGGTGGCGGAGGACGCAATCGTCACGGCGGTGGCGGTGGTGGACGCAGCGGTGGCGGCGGACAAGGTCCGCGCCAAGGCCGATAATTCTCCTACTGATCCATAATCGAACGAGACCCACCCTCGACAAGCTTTTGCATTTTGTCGAGGGACGAATCCCATCCTTGCACGCAATCATCGTGCATCGATTTGGGGATCCCCTGATGCAAAAGATGCATGCGGGTTTCGTGATCTCCTAACTTTTCAAATGTGATCGTCACGTAACAGCTTTCGGGCCAGTTGCCGGGCATTCCGATTTCCTTCGGATCGATTGCTCTGCCGCTTTCGTCAGTGAAGCGATCGGTGTAAACCAGCTTTTTCATTGGCACGATCTCTTCGATCTCCCCGCCGCTCCAGTTTACTTTTCCGTCCGGGCCCTTCATCGCAAAGTTATAAGCTCCGCCTTCGCGGAAATCCATACGGGCCTCGGGTGCCGAATAGCCCTGCGGTCCCCACCATTTCTTCACCATCTCGGCCGATGTCCAAGCCTGCCAAACAAGCTCGATCGGCGCCCGAAAAACACGGTCTAATTCCACAGGCAACGAGTCCAAAAATTCCCGATGGCCCTGCTTATTTTTCTCTAAATTGGATGTCATCTGCGCCATATTTGGTCCTTTCGTTATGAAAGAAGTTCATGCAACAAACACACCCCTAGCTTGTCCTGTGCGAAAAATCAAAACGACCGATTTGATCTCTTGGCACAAGCTCCCTTCGACCATTTTCTAGACATATAAATAGGTGGTGACGAAATCCTAACAGGTGAGACCCAAAGATCACCCCAGTATATTGGGCCCTCACTTCACGGGTCAAAAAAGGATTTTCATGCAATCGTCACTGATCTTACTTCTTTCTGTCTTTAGCCTTAGCTTTTCGGCTTCCGCCAAAGTTGAAGTGCTTTCGCCGATCAAGGCTGCCAGTGAAATTCAAACCTGGCTGCAGGACTATTCCGCAAAGACGAACAAGATGCTGGAAACAGATTCTTATCCTGCCGAAGGCTACACCCAGTGCCGTGAAACCGTCGAAATTCCGGATGCTTTCCTTTGCCAAAGCTCAACCCGGGACGAAATGAATTCGGCCTTGCTGCGCGCTTCATTTTTTATTGAAGGCCTTAGCGATCCTTCCAATAAAGGACGTATCAAACGCCAAGACGATTCCGATTATGAGTATTACAAAGACATCATCGGCGGGCACGATCTGCGCGGCGAAGACCTTCTTCGTTTCCACAAAAAATCGCAAGAAGAGTGTGCGGCCGGAAAGAATGATGCAAAAGTTTGTGCCGACGCTTTCGAGAAAGACATGTTCGAAACTTTCATTGTTCCGGAAGCTAGCAAAAGAAAGAACTTTGTCGTGATCACTTTCGCAAGCCGCGATGGCTCGGGCTGGAGAGACGTGGTCACCCACGAAATCATGCATGCCCAGTACTTTACGCAGCCCTTATATAAAGAAACGGTCGATGCCTTCTGGGAAACCGACGTCTCGGCGCAAGATAAGGCATTGGTGATCGCGTCTTTAAGCCAATATTACGATGGCAGCGACGAGCTTTTGATGAAAAACGAATTCCAGGCTTACATGCTGATGTCAGGTGCAGAGTCCTCTTTGCTCGGCAACTTGGTTGTGAAGTACCGTCCCGCTTTGATGAAGAAACTTGAAGCCAAGGGCGTAAAGCCGATTCAGGTTCAGTAAGTGCAAGTCACCGCCGTGGCGGCGGCGAACTCAAAGCGACCGAAGATAATTCGCGATTTCGGTCGCATTTGCATTTTCAGAGATCAATCCGATGTATCCATCCGGACGAATGACATAGGCCGCATCTTTCACCAATCCTTTTTTCCGCATTTCTTCCTTCCAAGGAAAACGAACGGGAGCAAAGCCTTCAAGTTTCTTTTCACCGTAAATATGAATCTGCCATTCCATACTTTTCAGCGGTGCAAAGTTATCCACGCTTTCGATCCAAGGCAGACGATCTCCACCCTTCAACTTCCCCGCCGAGCCTTGATTCAAAGAACAATGGCGATAATTGATTGCGGTTTGAGAAACAGTCCGAAAAAGAAAATGCCGAAAGTAATGAAAGATCTTAGGCACAAGGAATGGCGCCACTTTGGTTCGCATCAGACCTGCGATCGGTCCCGCCGCAGACACCAGTTTAAACATTTGATCGGTCGTACGGACCAATCTTTGCGCAAAAGCGACACGTTCGATTTCGTAAGTCGCCAGCAAATCCACCGAAGTTTTTCCACTGATCACCTCGCCTAGCTTCCAGGCCAAATTCACGGCATCGCCAATGCCCGTATTCATTCCTTGTCCCCCAATCGGAGAGTGAATATGACCCGCATCCCCTAATAAGAAAACACGCCCCTTTTGGAAGGTTTTCGCAACCCGATGGTGCACGTGATAAGTCGAAAACCAGTTCACTTTTTCAACTTGCGCATTGAGATCCCGGAAAACTCTTGGGTTCACGTCTTCCCATCGCAGCTTCGATCCGTCGTCTTCAGTACGGATCACACCGATAAAGCGAGCCGTGCCCTTTTCTTTCATTGGGAAAACAGCCAAAAATTCCGCTTCGTCTAAAGACAGGTGAAGCTCGCCATTCAGAATAGGTCCGCTGCCTTGAACATCAGCGACATAGAACCAATCAGGATAAGTGCTGCCTTCAAACTCCGCTCCGATCTGATGCCTGACGACCGAGCGGGCTCCGTCACAACCGGCCACGAATTGCGATTCAAGGATCATCTCGCCTCTGGGCGTGCGCACCCTAGACTTCACACTGCTTTCAGTTTGCGTCAAAGACAGCAGCTCAGTCTTGCGCTCGACTTCGACACCCATTTCCTTCAGTTTGTTGATCAGAAACTTTTCATGCTGATCTTGCGGAAAGATAATCAAATAGGGAAACGGGGTCAGACCGCTTCCCATCTTCTCGAAATCAAATCTGGCTTTCGGTGATTGATCGACCCATAAATTGATGCGCGGAAAACGAAAGCCTTTTTCAACAACTGACTCGCTAATCCCCAGCTGCCGATAGAACTCCAAAGTCCGAGCATGTACCACTAAGGCGCGTGAAGTCGTCCCGGGCACTTCCGCTTGATCGATAATCCGAACGGGGATGCCTCGCTTTGTCAGCCAAAGAGCTAGAACCAACCCTGTGGGGCCAGCTCCAACGATCAAAACTGGAAGCATGATTTACGCGTGCCCTTGATAAGCCCGCTCTAAAGCTTGAATATCCAGCTTCTTCATCTGGAACATAGCATTCATCGCGCGGCCGATGGCTTTCTTGTCCGTACGATCCATCATTTCTTGAAAAGCGCGCGGAACGATTTGCCACGAAACGCCGAACTTGTCTTTCAGCCATCCGCACTGCACTTCTTTTCCTCCCTGGCCCGTTAGCTTCTCCCAAAAATAATCGACTTCTTTTTGGGTATCGCAAGTGATCACAAATGAGACCGATTCGTTGAATTTAAATTGTGGGCCACCGTTCAGCGCCTGAAAATTGATTCCGTTTGCGACAAAATCGACGGTCATCACCGAGCCTTCGGGGCGACGGTGAAATTCGAAGCCTTCTTTCCCATAATAATGAATTTTGCCGATCACCCCGTCGTTGAAAATCGACGTGTAAAATCGGGCGGCTTCTTCGGCCTCGTTATCGAACCACAAACTGATGGTAAATTCTTGTGTCTTTGCCATGGGAACCTCGCTTTCGATTTCAATTATGGAAAATGGAAAGCAAAGTGACCAAGAGAATTGCACTGCAGAATGTTGTCACAGGACATTTTCTGCACTGTTATTTCTTGCACCCCCTGTCGGTCTGGGTGAATGCTAACGCCGAAATGAAGGAGATTTTATGAAACAATTGATTCTAGCGACCATCCTTTTCGCTTCCGCTTTTGCAAATGCAGAAGGAAGCAAAATCTATAACGTCATCACCAAACAGACCGAAGTTTTGTCCGTTTTGACAGACCTGTTGAAAGCCGAAAGGCTTTTCTTTGCGCAACAAACAGGCGAGCGCCAAGACTTCACCGCCCTGGCTTTGACCGGATATCAGGTCAGCAAAATCACCTTCCGCGATTCTTTCGGCGATGGCAAAAGCTGCACGGCCGACGTGGTTTTCAGCTCGACAGATAAAACCAGCAATCAGTTGGTGTCCTTTGAAGAAATCAAAGACGGCACTGATCACTGGTCGATTTTTGTTCGTCACTGTAAGTAGTCTTGTAACTTGATTTTTGGCGCTCGCTATTGAGCGCCAGAATTTGTTTGTCTTTGTGTGGTTCGAATATCGACTTTGTGAAGAAAGTTTCGATAAGCGCAAACTCTTTCCTGATGTGGGGCTCGCGCATAGTCATCGAAACGCAGTTCGTTTGAACCCATCTTCAATCTTGCATTTCCACATTCATTTTTGATCTTTTCAGGTATCGAAGTTAGGCCCAATGCCTGAATGCAGAAATGGTCTTTCAGCGAGCGATCAATATTTTCGGCCAAGCCATCGCTGAAATTTGAATCCCGGATGTTTTTCTTATTCAAAACCTGCAGTGCGGGATCCATATAGTTCTCAAAGAACTTTCCGAACGAATCAATTTGTGATGCACTTAAAGCGATGGCGGTCTTTGTATCCATCTCTCGCTCGTAAGGATTACGTAGATCATAGACTTGCTCGATAAAGTCCTTATTCTGAAGAAATACAAGGTCGTTGATTTCAGAAGGATTCTTTACCGATCTTGAAATCTTTTGCGTTTGGTAACTTGCTGCCGAGGAAGCGATATTCGTCAATCTTTCTTTAAAACCCCGAGACGGATCCAATAGTCTGTTCGTTTTAGCCAGAAGATCGGCCACCTTCTCTTTCGTGATAGGAACCGAACCAGAATCAAGTCCCCGTCCAAGATTCACGACATCGTCTACTTCCTGCTTCAGGGCGGAGATATTTAGAACTCCGTCTCTAGATTTGACATAATCTTCCGGCAAGTTTCCAAAAAAAGTCTGTATGCTTTCCAAGTTTTTCAGCGTACTGGGCTTTCCCAGGTCTTCTTGCTGAAAAGCCATAAGGAAATTTCCAAGCTGCTCATCCTTAGGTTGCACGGCCGTTCTTTGCAAGATCTGAGATCTGTACTGCGCAAGTCTTGCTTTGACACGATCAAAAACGACTCGGCTACTCATGCGCTCTTTGACTTTCTGCGCGGCTGGAATATCCGGATACTCGACCCCACCAAAAGTTTTATGCAACATTTCGATGGCTGCTTCTTCAACTGATTTCGAACCTGCAATACCACCGACGCCTTCGACACCAAACTTTTGGCGCAACCTTGCCGAGGCATTGATTGTCTGCATGGCTTCTGTCAAAAGAGATTCATATTCTTTATCATCAAAAAGTAAATTTAGGACATGCTTGCGTTTTTCGGCTGTCGTAAACATCGACTGTAATTCGACCGGAATAACCTCTTCGCTGCTATACATTCCACCAAAAGTTTCGCCTTGGGTGGCAAAATTCTTACCGTAGATCTGCTTTGAATAATCACGAATTGCTTTTTGGACCGCATTGAATTGATTTTGCTTTTGGACCTCTGAAAGAGATGAAGCTTCGCCTTGGCGAGCTTTATCCAAAGCCTCTGCCATTGGGGCTTCAAACTTTGAAGTCGCGGATAAAAAGTCTGAATTCACCTTAGAAGCAATTGCCTGATCCGACGTATTTTCACTCTTTCCCCCGATCCAGCTTGTGACCGCGGCAACGGCATCCGTGGCAGATCGCCCACTTGCAACTAACTTTTGCAGTTGCTTCAGTTCAGCTGAACATTCGGAGCCTCGGCAAGCGGGCTCCTTTAGCTGTTGGAACAGCGAATTCTGGCGAACCAGTCGGCAATGCTGCGTCGAAAGATTTTCCATCGTACATGCCATACCTGCCGCTAACATCGTCTGATTGCTGGCTTCAAAATTCATATTGTCATTAATCTTCGCGCTATCCGAAACATTGAAAATGTTTTGAAGCACCCGACCTGCCAAGGTGATTCCAATTCCGGCCGGCGTTTTTGCAAAAAATCCCGCGATACCAACCAAGCCGCCCATGACTTGCTTTCGCAAGATTGGATTCTTTTGAAAGCACTGACTGTTTTTTTGTAGGGCCGTCGAAAGCTCGGTGGCTAATAAATCTAACTGGCGAACACCGTCTAAGTACTTTTTTCGGTCCGCCTTGCCCCGATCCACTCCGTATTGCGCCCGGAGAGAAATCAGATCTGCTCGAGCCTGGGCTACGATGCTTTGCAATGTCGCTTCATCGGGATAGAGGTTTCGATCCGGATGATTGATCGGGATCTGTTTCAATCGGGCCAGGTCCGTTAATGCTTCGGTGATGACATTTTCTTGCTTCTTGATATCTTCCGAAACGCCATAGTTTTCAATTTGGCTTAAAATGCTGTCGATTTCCGGAAGCTTTCCGACGCCCGCAAAATCGCCCAAACACTCTTTTTGTTGCTCGGCGATTTTTTCAAGTGTGGATTTCAAACTTGTCAGAGAGTTTCGAACTGTTTGCACCGCCGAGCCATTTGTGCTTTCGCAACGAAACGACTCCATCAAGGTTTGACCGGCGGTCGCACTTAATTCAGCATGAGCGGAAATGGAAACAAAAGTAGCAGCGATCAAGAGAAGGGTTTTCATTTGCTCGCGACCCCTCTTGTTAACTTTAGATGGACTCGAGAGGCATCGAACTTCTCTTTTTCATTCTGACTGATCAGCAATCGACCGCCCTTGGTCGAATAGAAATAAGTATATTCCTTGTCTTCGAAAAAGAAAATGGTGCCATTCTTGGTACGACGAAGCTTGATATCTTTCGGATTGACCGAAAGTTCTTCGGCGCGAATTTTGACTGAATTTAACGATTGGGCCGGATGCTCTTGCGCAAAAAAATAAGTCCGAGACTTTCTTGAAAGCAGCAAGCCGCTATTCAGTGCCGATGACTGGGTCCGCACCAGCTGATCCCCAGTCCGCATTTCGATCTGAAAAATGTTTCCGACAGTCTCTTTTTGTGCCGAAGCAGCAAATAAGAACGTCGGCCCTAAAACCGTTAAAATACAAAGAATAAATATTCTCATATTTTAAACTTAGCAGAGGCGGGCCGAGACTTCCATTTTCCGTGGTCCAGCCCTACCTCTTCCTCGACTTAAGCTCAGCCAGCCACTAGATTTAAGACCACTGATTCTTATAATCTTTCACGTACCCCGCAAGGCCCCGTGGTTTGTGACCGGTGATTTTTTCGACCGAGCCATTCACTGCCGCTGAATAGCCGGCTTTCAAAAATCCCAGAATCATATTTAAAAGATCGGCGTACTCGCTGGTGATCCCGTGGGCCATCACGTTCTTCTTAAACTCTTCTGGCGTTATTTCCTTGTAGATAACTTTTTTTCCGCTGACTTCGCTGATCGCCTTGGCGACCACGGTGTGATCGACCGCTTCGGGTCCGGTCAGATCGAAAGCTTGGTTTTTGAAATCATCGCTGACCACCAACTTCGCAGCCACATCCGAAATGTCGCGCGAATCAATAAAGCTCACCTTTGCATCGCCGGCCGGAAGCAGAATGGCGTTCTTTTGATTGATGTCCGCAATCCAGAAAGTGTTGAAGTTTTGCAAAAACCAATTGGGACGGATGATATTGTAGGTCAGACCCGATTTTTCCAACGCGACCTCGGCTTTTCGCAGTGGGGCCTCTTCGTTGGCGTTTGCACCCATCGCGGTCATCAAGACGACTTTCTTCAGTCCTTGCTTTTTAGCTTCTTCAATCAATGGAATCAGGATCTGATCCTGAGCATGGTACCCGGCAGGCGACAGAAAGAAGGCGCGGTCGATCCCTTTAAAAGCTTCGGTGCGGCCTTCGCCTGTCACCAGGTTCACGTGCACCTGATCGGGACTTTGTGCCTTTTTGCTGGTGGTGCTGCGAACGGTGTGGCCTTGGGCTTTCAGTGTTTTAACAAGTTCAGCTCCTACGTTACCCGTGGCGCCGACGACTAAGATGGTGTGTTTCATTTGGGGACTCCTTTAAAAGACGATTGTTTCGTCTCTTTCATATTACGGCGTCTCAAATGGATTTATAATGGGTATAAATCCATAAAACATGTCTTTTCGTCTATACTGTAAGACAAATGGCCAATAGCCTGATATATTGAGTTTATGGATATTTTAACGGACGTTCTGAAAATCTCGGGTATTGAAAAATCGGTTCTGGCCCATCATTCGGTTTACAAGCCTTGGGCGATGCGCTTTCCTTGCGAAAAAAGTTTCGGCTTTCACGTCGTCACGCAAGGCGAGATGTACGTTCGTTCCGCAAATCTCAAGACACCGTTGCATCTGCAAAAAGGCGATCTGCTTTTAATGGCCCGCGGTTACAATCACGAAGTGGCAACCGATCTGAAAACCAAAGCGCAAAAAACCATTCAGTATGGCGAGTGGATGGAAGCCATCCCCGGCCAAAAGCCGCTTCTGACTTTTGCGTCTGGCGTTTACAGATTTCGTGATACGCCCACGCATGCATTCTTTCGTGAAATTCCGGATACAATTTTGTTGCGTGCGCAGGACATTCCATCGCACGATCCGCTTCATTCGGCTTTGCAGCTGCTATCGGCCGAGCTCAGTCAGTTCCAAGTCGGCAGTGACGCTGTGACTCGCAATCTGTTGGATATCCTTTTTCATTACATTCTTCGCAACTGGATGAACTCTGCCAGCGGCAAGAAGCAAGGATGGGCCACGGCTCTGAAGGATCCGCATCTCTTAAAAGCAATGAAAGTGATCCACGAAAATCCAGAACAAGAATGGAGTGTCGAAAGCTTGGCGTCGGTCAGTGGCTTGTCACGCGCAGCTTTCGCGCAGAAGTTTAAAAAGTTAACCGGCGACACCCCGGCCCACTATGTCACCAAAGTACGCGTGCAAAAGGCGACGCAATTCTTCCGCAACAGTTCTTATAATGTCGAAGAGGTCGCAACAGCCGTCGGTTACAACGATGCTTTTGTCTTTTCAAAAGTCTTTAAGCGCATCCAGGGGCTTTCACCCCGGGATTACAAAGCTTCGATCGCAAAGGAAGAGCCTAGATCCTAATTTAAGACTCCCACAAAACCTTCTTTCACCTCGGACAGCTTTTCGATCAGGCCAGAGGCTTCTTCTTCATTCGAGGCGATCACAAGATACACAGATGATTTCGGATTTCGTTGAAACGAATAAACAGCCTGATTCTTTTCTTTGAGCTGCTTTTTGACGGTTTCGAAATCAGCGTCATTCAAGATTTTTGCGTTCTTCAGTTTCGCGATATTCGAAGCGTGTACGATCATCAGGACGCTAAGGCCCGGTTTGTTATTGTACGAATTCAAAGTTCTTGGATCTTCCCAGTCCCCTTGTCCGCTGTACATCGATGACGCCCGAAAAGCCTTGCGCGCGGTATCCCGATATTTTCTTTCAAACTTCCCATCGGCGATGAAAACCATTTCGTTCAAGATTAATTTTGGCGCCGTCAGCTCTTTGCCAAATGTCTTTTCAAGATTGGAAACATAGGTTTCGACAAACTGTGGATCGTAAAGGGTCTTTCCTTCGTTCATCCATGTCTCAAGCCAGGGCAAGGTGGTTTTCGCTGCTTTGTCGATCGCGTAGCTGTTGTAAAAAGACTGGGGCTTTGTCAGGTAAGATTCCCACTTGCTTTTATCCATGGTCACCTTGTTGATCAATCCATTTCCCATGGTCGTCGCCAAGGTTTCGTTCAAAAGATTGTAAGCTCCTTTGGATTCGGGCTTGCCAACAGCTTGAAACGATTTAACCAGGTCGACAAATTTCTCGCCCTCCCCGCTTTCGTAAAAGAAATGGCAAAGCTCGTGGATGATCACATCAATTCGATCGACCGGTTTTTCGGTCGCAAGAAATTCGGCCACCGAGTAATTTTCGATCTGCTCGCCGGAGGTCGCTTCTTTGAATTCTGGTCTGTAAAACAAATTGAAATGAACCACGTAAGCATCAGGAAGATTAGCCTGGTAAAAATGCGCGTACTGCTTCAACTTTTTAGAAATGTCCGGACGTTTTAAAAGAGCATCCGTTTGCTGAGTGAATTTTGCTCCAACCGGAAGGGCCGTTGTTTTCCACCACTTTTCAAATCGTGGATAGAAGTGACGAACCACTTTCTCAAACTTTTCGCGATCCTTTGGCAGAATCACAAGATCTAGACGGTTGAAGTAATCCGCCATGCTGGTCGATTGAAAAGAGGCAATACGAATCTTTCTTGCCAGTTGCACTCCTTCAAAACGTCCTGTGATCTCTTGCTCCTTCAAATCGGATAGCTCGAGCTCGGGGTGATAACGCTTCATCAGTTCGCCCCAGCTTTTGACCATGGCCTGATCTTCATCCGTCATAAAAAACTGCTTTTGCCACAGATCCCGGTAGGTTTCGCGGCTGCAATGCGGAATCGATTCGCTCAGACAGTCCAATTGGTAAACCAGGTTGGCCGTCGGCGTATAATTCATACTGACTTTGATTTCCGCAAAAGCAGTCGAAACCATCAAAAGAGAAAAGAACGCGAATGATTTCATAGCCCACCTTTCTGTGTACCGGTTCCAAGATAAATGTCGTTGTCTTTGATCTCCATCCAGTTCTGTGGGGTCTCGGTCACTTTGAAATCGAATTGTTGATACAAAGAGTGGGCATCTTTCGTCGCCAAACAAATGCGGCGGAGCCCCTGCAGTTTTGGGTGGGCCAGGATCGCTTTCATTAAAGATTTTGAAACACCCCGTCCGCGAAATTTTTCTTCAACGATGACGTCACAAATCCAGGCAAAGGTTGCACCGTCCGTGATGATCCTGGCAAATGCAATTTGGCTTCCATTGTCATAGACACCGAAACACAAGGATCCTTGGATCGCCGATTTCACGGTCGCTTTCGGAATGCCTTTGCACCAATAAGCATCTTTTAAAAGAGAGTGGATTTTTTCAAGTTGAAGAAGATCTTTGTCGTCGCTGATCTGAAATTGCATTCGTCAATTCCTTATTGAACATCGGGATCATGTCCAAAAATAACATGACCTTCATTCCATTTAGAAGGTGGAAGCGTGATGGCCCATGCCGCCATTCGACCTGGTCTTTAGGATGTATACGACGGGGCATTTGTTTTCCTTTTCGACCGGCAGTGGCATGCTAAACATAAGAACCAAACCAATCACCAACCAAGGACCCATCTGTGCAGAACCTGCTTTTCGCCATCCTCGTTTTCGCAAGCTCATTTGCATTGGCTTCATCTGGCGGCAGCACCACTTTAGGCAATCTTGAGTTTCGCATTATGTTGGGTCAGCAATCAGCGAAGCCAGATTCTTTTAATGAAAGCATGGAAACTTACTACACCGATAATCCGGATATCGGTCGAATGAAATCAAATAGCATCGATCTTTTGTGGCGTTTTGATTCGAAACCCATAGTGGCCGGACTTCGATATGATATTCTCGACTTTGATAAAGGCGACAATGCGACACGCGGCGGACAATTGGTGGCGACGCAAACAAAGCTCAAGGGCTCGCGCTTGAATGCGATGGCTGGTTGGCGTTTTTTCCAAAATGCTTCGGGATACGGTGGACTTCTTGCTACCGTTCCGGTGATGCAATCATTGAAATACACGATCGATTCGGTCAGCACAGTGAATGGTGGCACGACCTCTTTTGTTTTCAACGGGAAACCCGAAACTGGCTTTTCCGTCGGAATTGACGGTGGAGTTGTCTTGGAAAAGACGTTCACGGTGGGCATCGAGGTTGGCTATATGTCATTCGTAACAAAGAAATTTGAAGACGATGCTGGCGCCGAAATACTGGATGCCAACTCGAAAGCTATGGAAATGGATCTTTCCGGGATGTACTACCGATTTGGTGTCGGCTTTACTTTCTTCTAATCCGCATTCTTGATCAAATAATCCAGGCCACCACGAATCGCCGCGATCTGCGCATCGATGCAGTTCTGGGCATCCACTTTCGGACTGTCGGGGTAGACCTCGGTGGTGGCCGTGTACTCGGCATCTGAAATCCCGGCGCACAAGAAAAGTTTTTTGAGTGGGTAATTGATCACGCCTTCTTGCTCGATTGGATCGCCGATGATTTTGCCGTTTCCGTCGGCTGGTGCAATATGCGTGACCTTGCGGACTTCGTCGACAATGGCCTTTAAGAAAGCTTTCTGTGGCTTTTCGGTGTCTCCAACGACATAAAAGCCATCCGGAATTTCTGAAAACTCGATCGTGATGCCATCTCGCTTTTCAAGCGCGGGGCGGAAAACTGAATTGTCGGTATCTGTCGTCTCGTGCAGATCAAAATGTGCGAATGGCTTCAACTTCAAATCAGCAACCGCCGCTAAGAACAAGCGGCATTCTTCCGCTGGCGAGTCGGCGCGGAAAGACCGATTTGGATCAATGGCCTTATTATTCCAGCGATTGATTGTCTCGTAAGCCCAAGGGCTTAAGCATGGAAAGCAGACGAAGTTGTAATGCCTCAAATAAACGTCTGCGGCTTTTTCAAAAAATCCTAACGCCCCGTGGACGCCGCTGGTTTCATAACCATGCACCCCACCGGTCACCAAAATGGTCTTTTTCGTTGGATCAAAATTTTTCGATTTGATCACAAACACAGGATACAAATCAGGATTGATGGAAAGCGCACCATACTGGCTGACATCGTACTTCCCTTTCAGAGCCTGAATCTTGGGGACAACCTGTTCTTGGTAAGAACGTTGAATTTTCTGTTCTTGAAACCAATTGTCTTTTTCAGTCTGTCCCCAACTCATTCGATACCTCTATCTTTGAAAGAGGGATATCAGATATCACAACGAAGGATCGATTGTAAACCGGCCGTATGCGATCACAGCACAAACCGCTGCCACCCCCAGCCAGTAAATCATGGGACCATTGCTTTCTGCACCCGACATCAGATGAATCCCGCAATAAGCCAGCATCACCAGCGCAATCGCGATCGCCGAAATCGGAACCAGAAAATTATAAGGTTTAAAAAATCCCGGAAGCACCAAGCCGATCGCGCACAGAATTTCAAATGCCCCCAATCCCATCCAAATCGTCGGCGGGATCGCCTTCAGCGTTGGCATCGTTTGCTCGGCGGTGTTCTTAAATTTCCAGAAGGCACCCATTAACGTGTGAAGAGCCAAAAGACCTTGAAGAACCCACAAGAATATATTCATGACTGCACTCCTTTTTTTGTTCCGACGATTTCAATGTCGACTGCTTGCAATTGTTTGGGATCCATCACGATATCGATCGCTTGAACGCTGCCGCTTTGAACGGTGAAACGGAACGCGACCACCGGTTTTCCAGCCGGCGCCCAGGTCCAACCAAAAATGCCGTCGATCAAGGCCAGCTGCGCTTCGTCCGCTTTGCCTTTCAATGTGTTGGCCACATTCTTCGCCCCGCGGATTTCGTCCTGGAATTGCGGAGCCCCACGGGCCTTGTTCATTTCCGCCACTTTGATCGCGGTCGCATCAGCGCGCAGGACTGCGTCCGGATGCAGAAGCCGAATCAAAGCTTCGAAATTTCCTTCGCGGGTTGCGGTCAAAAATGCCGAGACGATTTCTTTCTGCCGTTCGCGATCTTCTTGCGGCGAGCTGGCCCCGCGCACTTGCCGGCGCGCGCGACTGGCCAGTTGCCTTGTCGCCTCCTCGGTGCGATCGATGACAGGTGCGATTTCGGCAAATGAAAGGTCAAATAAATCATGTAAAACAAAAGCGATTCTTTCAGCCGGAGTTAACGTGTCTAATACCACCAGCAAGGCTGCCCCCACTGTGTCCGCTAGCAAAACTTGTGATTCGGGATTGGCCGAACTTTCATGCGGAATTTCTGTCGCGACATCGTCCAAAGACTCTTCACCTTTTGATTTGCGCGAACGCAATCGGTCCAAACAAACGCGCGCGATGACGGTCGTAAGCCATCCGCCCAAGTTCTCGATCTTTTCTGAATCCGCGCCCGAAAGGCGAATCCATGTTTCTTGAACTGCATCTTCCGCCTCGCTGGTCGAGCCCAGCATGCGATAAGCGACAGTCTTTAAATGACTGCGGGATTCTTCAAAATTTTTCTCAAGCCAGTCTTTCTTCTTCATTTTCTTTGCATCCAAAATTTTTTGTCACACTTGGCGTTTTCGATCCGTCATCACCTTGACGAATGGGAAGGCGAAAACGTGACAAGAATCTTTCAAGATTCCAAGGCACAATCGTAACCATTTGAAATAACAAAAGAAACAAGGAAAGGAAATAGATGCAATTCGTACTGATTATTTATCAAGGAAGCACTCCGTTGCCAGGTTCGGATCGTTGGAATGCTTTTTCGCCGGAAGAGCAAAAACAGATCTACCAAGATTACAACCAGTTCAGCAAAGCACCGGGGGTATCGCCTGGCTTACCTTTGGGACTACCAAATGTCGCAAAGACCGTGAAAGTGCAAGCAGGTCAAATCGAAGTGAAAGAGGGCACTTATTTGTCCGAAGGCGCTGGTGGATACTGCGTCTTCGAAGCTGAAAACATGGAAGCTGCGATCAAATTGGCCGCATCCATTCCGGCCGCACGCCTGGGTGGCGCCATCGAAATCCGCCCGGTTGAAAAGTATTGGTAAGGAACATTTCTTTAGAGCCAATCTTCAGAACATGGTCCGCATCCTTGTTCCAAAGCTTTGGCTCTGAGAATTTATTCTATGACAGCTGCAAAACTGACATGCCTTGTTTCGTTTTCGGTCGCGACAGCACGCGCTGAACCCAGGCACTGACATTTTTGTATTCACTGAGACCCAATTTTTCAGCTCCCTTGTAATGCACGTCGACCCCGTTCACCCATGGGACGGTTGCCATGTCAGCGATGGTGTACTGCTCGCCAACCAAGAACTGCCGGCCTTCCAATCGAGTGTTCAAAACAGTCAATATCCTTTTTGCTTCGGTCGTGTAACGCTCGATTGGATAGGGATGGTCGCATTTTCCAACAGCGTATTTAAAGAAATGACCGAATTGACCAAACATCGGACCCACGCCACCGACTTGGAAAAACAGCCACTGCAATGTCTCGCTGTAAAGTCTGGCATCGGTCGGTAAGAACTTTCCAGATTTCTGTGCCAGATAAATCAAAATCGCGCCGGATTCCATGATCGAAAGCGGTTGTCCGCCGGGTCCATTCGGATCCACGATCGCCGGTATCTTTGAATTCGGATTGATCTTGATAAATTCAGGTTTGAACTGATCGCCCTTCGTGATGTTTACCAGGTGGGCGTCGTAAGCCAGACCCATTTCTTCCAGCGCAATGCTGACTTTCTGTCCATTCGGAGTCGCCAATGAGTAGAGCTGAATTTTGTCGGACATCGAATCCCCTTTCGTCTATTGAAAGGAGATTCGAACAAGATTTCTTTAAAGTCTAGATACAGATGCGATGCAGTTTCGCATAACGCAAGCTACTGTTTCGAGAAGATCAGGATGCGATTGTAAGTGTAATCACTGACATACAAATTTTCGCCATTGATCGCGACACCAGTCAGATCTTTCATCGCCGTCGTTGAAGGTGCCGACGGATCCGTTTCGATCATCGCATTCATCAAGGTTTCGGCATGTTTGCTTCGAACACCGCAAGTTGAGCCGCAAAGGCTTTTTTAAATGCCGGCCGCGCCTCACCGCGAGCCACATAAGCTGCAATGTTTGGATACTCGTCCAAGAGACCGGATCTCTTCAATCGCCGCATCACCGCGATCAACATCAGGTCCCCAGCGCTGAACTCGCCTTCGACCCATTCGGAATCGCCCAAGTGTTTGGAAAACTGGCTTAAGCGCATACGGACATTTTCTTTTAGCATCGGCATGCGCGCTTCGAACCAACTTTTGTCTTTTTCGCCAATGACGGCAGCCGCAAATTCAAGAATAGAAGGCTCGATGGTGCTAAGGGCCGCAAACATCCAGGTGATCGCCCGCGCTTTTCCGTTTTTATCTTTTGGAAATAATCCGGCCCGGGTTTCCGCAATATGAAAAACGATAGCCCCCGATTCGAAAATCGTCAGATCTCCTTCTTCGAAAGTGGGAATCTTTCCGAATGGATGAACGGACATATGCCCGGGTGCTTTGGTGTCTTTGAATGGAACCAGCCGAACTTCGTATGGCTGCCCCACTTCTTCCAGAGCCCAACGCACGGTCATATCTCGGGCTAAGCCCTGGCCTCGGTCTGGGGAATCTTGAAATGCGGTGATGGTGGGGATTTGGTTCATGACGGCTCCTGCTTGAAAAAACTGCGGATTCAATTGTCGATCTTGCATCCACAATTTTCAAGTCGGCCGCGCATCATTTAGCCCCGCGCCGTTTGGTGACTGGCGAAAAGATCCAGCACGCTTTGGGGAGCGTTTTCGTTGAAGAACAGCTTCGAATTGCGATCGGATTCGATCGCAGCCGATTCGGCCCGCGGGAACATCGCTCGCTCGTACTGGGTTAAAGCGCCTTCGGTATTACCGGGGTTTGCCAGGATGGCTTTTGCAAGCTCGGCCCCGTCGAACATGGCAAGGTTTGCTCCTTCGCCGGCAAATGGCGACATCAGGTGGGCCGCATCTCCCATCAAGGTGACACCGGGGACGCGATCCCATCTGTGTCCGATAGGTAAGGCGTAGATGGCGCGTGGGATGGGTTTGGTTTCGGTGTTGGTGATGATGGCGCGCAGTTCAGGGGCCCAATCGGCGAACTCTTGCTGAATACACGCCAAGGCCACTGCGGGGTTTGAAAAATCAAGAGCCCCAATCCATTCTTCAGGTTTATTGAACGCGACATAGGCGTGCAAAGTCCCGTTGAATTCACGATGCGCTAAAATCCCTTTTCCAGGTTCGACCGCGATCAGGGTTCCGAAGCCAACGGCCTTTGCGCTGTCTTTGTGATGGACATCGCTTTTGAACAGATACATTTCGATGAACGAGGTCCCCACGTAAGCAGGTTTTGCGTCGGAAACCAAAGGACGCACCTTGGACCAAGCGCCATCCGCTCCGATCAGAAGATCGGTGGTGATCGTGCGCCCATTGGTAAAAGTCACCTGGTGTTTGCCGGGGCCGATCGATTTCACAGAAGCCAGCTTGTGACCCCACTTGATGCTTTCAGCCGGAAGCGAGTCGATCAACATCTGGCGAAGAGCTTCGCGGTGGACCTCGGGGCGGCCACCGTTTCCTTTGTCTAGATCTTCGTGCAAGACACGACCGGTCTTATCTAAAATCCGCTGCGCATCCGCCCCCGGCAAAATTAAGGTGCGAAACTTTTCGTAAAGTCCGGCATCTTTTAAAGCCAGCTGACCATTGTATTCGTGGATATCCAGCATACCCCCTTGCGGGCGCGAATCTGGGGAAACCTCGGTTTCGTAAATCATCGAAGCCACGCCGTTGAGGTGAAGAACACGGGCCAGAACCAAACCGGCAAGGCCGGCTCCGATAATGGCGATCGGTTGGTGAGGTTGGTGGTAAGGCTGTGACATGAAAGGACTCCTTTATGGTCTTTGGTGGATCTGCACACAGAATATCCTGATTTACGCAAAATGTTAAGTGACTTAAGTTTTTAAGTAAGTTAACATATCAAAATGGGACTGCGAGAAGCCAAAAAGCAAAAAACCAGGGCTGCCATATCACTTTTGGCGACCCGCCTGTTTATCGAACGGGGTTACGATCACGTCACCACGGCCGAAATCGCCGAGCTGTCCGAAGTGTCGGTGCCAACGCTCTTTAAGTACTTTCCCAGCAAAGAGTCCTTGGTCTTTGACGAAGACGCCGAACGTGAACAGTTTCTGATCGACACCGTGAAAAATCGCCGCAAAGGCCAAAGCATCTTAGAGGCCTTGCTGGACGCGGGCCTGGCCGAGCTGGATGTGATTCAGAAATTGCATCGAAAAGAAACCAACGCTTTTATGAAGCTGATCCGCGAAACCCCCGCGCTGAACCTGTACGCCCAGCAAATGTGGCTGCGCCACGAAAGATCTTTGGCGACCGCGATCCGAAACGCATCCCGAAGAAAAATCAGCAAAGTCGAATCCGAATCAGTCGCGCGTTTTGTTTTGGATGCCTTTCACCGCTCGATTGCCGATACGAATCCGAAGGAAGCTCTGAAGGCGATGATCAAAATCTTGCGTGGCGGCTGGGATGAATGAAAGGACAAAGGTAATGATTCAGATTCGTGATAATTTCGTGCGCGCATTGCTTTCGACCGTCGAGCGATTGACAGCGGACCCAACGTCTTCAGTCGACCAAGAAGCCATTCGTTCAGCATTGCTACAACAGGCCTCGAGCACGCCAGACAATATCGCGTGTTCTGAGCATATCGAGTACGGCACTTTCACCGAGAAGAGCCTCGGTGCTAAGCATCGGATGGGACTGAAAGTTGTCGGCAAAGACGTGGGCTTATCTGATATTGCTTGGGAGCTCGAATGCGACGAAGTCGTCGACCTTGTGATGTCCCGCCGGCCAGAACTTTCGCGAGAAGAAATCGAAGCCGCCTTGCGGGCGTCGACATTGCTCTTGTCTGGTTTTGAAGTTCAGATCAAAGCTCGCAGCTGAACATCCAATCAAAACCATACTTATCCGTCAGCATCCCAAAGTAAACCCCGGGATGCAGCTCGTGGTTGGGCATCGTTTTTCAGCTACTGATTGATTTCGGGTGTGACCAGGGCAATCAATTGGTCCAAAGATTCTTGCCAACCCAGATAGCACATATCGACCGGGATCATATCCGGAATGCCTTCTTGCACGACTTTTAGATCGGTCCCCGCTATCGATTTGGTCAGTGTGATCGTGTTGTGCATTTCGCCCGGCATATTCGGATCGTCGAAGCGGCTTGTGTACTTGATCGTTTTGCCTTCAGCCAGTTCGATATATTTGCCGCCGAAAGAATGACTGCCCCCAGTGGTCAGGTTCGTGAATGACATTTTATACGATCCGCCCACCTTCGCATCCATCGCATGAACGGTGGCAAAAAACCCATTGGGTGGAAGCCATTTGGCAAAAGCACCGGCGGTGACGAAAGCTTTGAAAACGCGCTCGGGTGGAGCGGCGATCACTCGGTGCAGTGTAACTGTTCCTGGCATAAGATTCTCCTTTTAATGTGTTTCCACGTATTTTTTAAAGTTGTTTAAGATCGCTTGCCAGCCATCTTTTTGCATTTGTTCGGGGTTCATTTTTTCGGCATCAAAAGTCGTCGTGACCTTTGTTTTACCGCCCAGGTCTTCAAACCGGGTGGTCGCTTTGCGGCCATCGCCCATGGTGTAGGTCAACGTCTTTTGCTCTTGGACTTCGTCGTAGATGGCTTCGAAATCAAATCCGAAGCTTCCATCTTTGGCTTCCATGCGGGCCGCATATTTGCCGCCGACTTTCAGATCGTTCTTCGCACTGGGGCACTGCCAATCATCGGATGCGAAATTCCATTTGGTGATGTGTTTGGGTTCGACATAAGCTTCCCAAACTTTTTTCGGATTTGCTGCGACGACCGTTTCTACTGTGATTTTTCCCATTTTCATTCTCCTTTAAATCATGCCTTTGGCGCGGTTATCTCGAAGAGAAAGACCAAGCCAGATTAAGATTGCCACATAAATTGGAAACAGCGTGTGCGTAAAAAGAGGATTGCTGACACGCACATGGCTTGCCACCGCACCGCCCAAATATCCAGTCAACAACACCGCCCCCAGAATTGACGTGCGAGGAATCACATACAGCAACAAACAAATCAGAAGAATTGTTCCCACCAAAGGCATCTTTTCGATCGGCCATTGCAGGGCTGCACCCGCCTCTAAAGCTTCGGGTGGAAGTTTATCCATAAAGAATTTCATGATCCCATCGAACAAAAGAAAGGCCACGGCAAGGCCGCTTAAAATTCGACCCGTCCACAGTTGTCCTTTAGAGCTGGTGTTTGTCATTTTGGTCTCCTTGGTTGTTTGACTTCATCGGCAGAATAACATATCACTTGATATGTAGCAAATAGCATTTTTGAGACACTGGACCGATTTAAAGCTAAATATATGGATTTATTAGATATCATGTGATATGTTAATTTTATGGCCAAGACCAAAACCCGGGACCCCGAAAAAACAAGAGCCCACATCCTGAATGCGGCCTTCTTAGAAATCTACCGCCACGGTTACAACGGGGTCGGCGTGCGCGACTTGGCCGCGAAGGCCGGCGTCACCATCGGCGCGTTCTTTCATTACTTCCCGACCAAAAATCACGTGGCCTACGCCATCATCGAAGAAATCGTCCGCGTCGGCATCATGGACCGTTGGATCAAACCGCTGGCCGCTTACAAAAATCCCCTGCAAGGAATTTTGAAATGCTTCAAAAACACTTTCGACAGCTGGAACGACGAACTGACCAGCCTGGGCTGCCCGCTGAACAATCTCACGCAAGAGCTGTCATCATCAGACGCTTCGATCAAAGAAAGAACCACCGCGGTCTTGAATGATTGGATCGCAATGACAAAGACGCATCTGGATCGCGCGAAGGATGACGGGTATTTGAAGAAGAACGTGAACACGCGCGAGCTTGCAGAGTTTATCGTGACCTTTCAAGAAGGTACTTTCGCCATGGGTAAGGCGCTGGGGGATCGAAAGATTTTCGAATCGATGTATCGCAGCTTTAAGCTGCATATTGAATCTGTGTCGGCGGATTAGCGCGGATTGCTGAATCTCACCAGATATATCATCCAAATCAATCCTTAACAGGTTGATAAAAATGATCGGCCTTCAAGCAGTCCGAGATGGATGACAAAAGAGACTGCTTGCTAATCGGCTTCGTCAGATAGCCGGAAAAGCCCGATTTTTTTGCTTGGATGATATCTTGCGGAAAAGCTTTTGCCGATAAGCCCAGTATTTTGCATTTCTCTAACAGCTGCAAAGGCTTTAGCATCTCAGCCGTTTCATACCCACTTAATCCTGGCATTTCGATATCCAATAAAATCAAATCGAATTTTTGGTTTTTCCCAAGATTCAGCGCTTCATATCCGTCATTTGCATAAGTGATGTGGCAATTCGTGCTTTCCATGAAAGCCGAAATCAGTTTGTGATTCTCTTTGTCATCATCCACCACCAAAATGCGAAGCTCTTGATCACCAAAAAAAGGTCGCGATTGGTTCTGCATGAATTGGTCGAAAAGATCCAAGAACTTGGTTTCAGAAAATGGTCTGTGCAAAAGCTTGCCAAACTCTTTTATGTCGCCTCGCTCGAATAAAACCGACTTCCCAAAGGATTGAAGATGCGATTGGCTGACCTCGAAAGCGGTGTCTAGCAGCGTTTGCAAGTGTCGACTTGAACTGTAAAGAGTATGGATCAACTTCTTCTGCTTAGAACTGAGCTCAGTCTCTGCTAAAAGATCAGATGTTCCCAGAATTAGATGCAAAGGGGCCCGCATTTCATGACTGAGATTGGCGAATAAATCAGCCTTGGCCTGAATCTGATGTCGGATGCTTGTCACATATCGAAATACACGTTCTAACAAATGCCTGTTCAAATCGGCGGAAATCACATAATCATCCGCACCTGCCCGGAGCAGATCCGAACCTTTCTTGTCCTGATTTTGCGAAACCAACGCCACGAGCGGAGTCGAACTGGCCGCCATGTGCAGTTGTCGAATTTGCGCCACCGGTTTGCGAGAAGCACTGCAATTCAAAAAAATAAATTCAATTTGCATATTGGCGAGGATTTGAAGCGCACCAGCGATATCGGCGGCATGAAAAACCGAAGATGAGGCCGCAAGACTGGTTTGCTTAAGCAGGTTTTGAAAGTCATCAAAACGACTTTGATTTGAATCTACAACTAAGATCTTCATGTATCCTCCCCTCGTATAAAGCCTTTAATTATGAAAATGCGGCTTCAGATACTTCACGGCATTGGAAAGATGTTGAATCAACTCGGCGACTTCTTCCCGGTCTTTCTGAATCGCAGCCAATTCCAAATCTTGACCGATTTCACTGATCACGTGCAGACCGTAGCCCCCACCCGAACCCTTGAGCTGATGAGCGATGAACTGGATGTCTTGGAACATGTTCATCTCTAACATTCGTTTCAACTGGACCACGTCGGCTTCCCGTCGATTCAAATAAGATGGCACCATTGGATAGACCTCGATAGGCACTGGACTGACAGGGTCCTCTGGCATTTCGTGATTCTGTTTCATAGGCTCCTCCTTTTTTAATAAAGCCATTTCTTTGCTCGCGATACGACTTCGGCGAATGGCATCGGCTTTCGCCAGTGACCGATGTATTCGAAATACTCGCTCCCCGCTTCCGGCATATGGATATCCCGAAGATCCGTGGCCGAATAGGTCACGATGCGTGGCCTGTGGTCGTTAAATTTTTTGCGCAGGTCAGAAAATGTCTTGATCAATCGAATGGCTCTTTCCATGACCATCTCGGCTGTGACGGCGTCATTTAAAGTCCAGTCGAAAACGATATAATCAAAGTCCTCGTTGATGAGTCTTCGATGCAGTTCCTCGTGTCGGATGGCGACGTCCGTATGAAGTCCCGCTTTCTCAAAGGCCAGAGCGGTTGTCAGAACAAAATCCTGATCATCATCGATCAGCAGAATTCTTGGATTGTTCGCATCCGCGAACTGTGGGTGCGCCTTTTCAGAACTCAGTTCGAACCTTGTGTCCCGCCACTCTTGAACTTGCTTCAATATCTTATCCCGCGCCGAAGTGAACGCCTCTTTGGGGCTGCAATGAACCGTCGAAGCATAAAATTTACCGTCCAAGAAGTTGCATTTGAAATGAAACTTCCAAAGCCCTCCTTCTTGCGAAAATTCCTCGTGGTGAAAGCAGTCCGACGGAAAACTGTCGATCAGTTTTGGCAGTTCATAATTCTCTATCTGTTGAAGCTCGGCGGCTTCCCTTTCATCGATATCCAAAAACTTTCCCATAAATACCTCCTTCGTCGCACAAAAGATCCAAGTCCATTTAATGCTCGATCTCCTCTAAAACCTTTAACGTTCGCTTCAGAAGATTTATGTATGAGATCGGCTTTTGCCAATGGTCCACATGATTGAAGTACGGACTGGTCAGCAATTCGACCTCGGATGCCTTCAGGCCCGAGTAAGTGATCACTTTAGGTTTGGTTTCATTCGACATTCGAATCCCAAACTTCGAAAAAATGGCCGAACACTTGTCCATGACGGCCTTGGCATCCGTGTGCTCGTCTAGAATCCAGTCCAATATGATGAGATCTACATTTCTAGCGCAAATATTCTTCTCGGCATCGGTTGGCGTCAGCGTACAGACCGTGCGACACCCCAGATGATCGAAAATTGAGGCGATCAATGCCGCCGAATCGGCATCGTCATCGACGATCAGAACATGGACCGGTTGTCTTTCTAGATTCTCAAGCTCTGTTTTTGTCATACTTCCACCCTTTTCTTCTGTTGGTCATGAATTCATTTTGAACTTCTGACTTTGAAGATAGGGTCGAATCCGTGTCGAGACATCTCAACAATCTCAAATTGATTTATGAAAATGGCGAATTTTTGTCGAACCCGGTCTTTGGGTGACTTAAGTGACTTAAGCGACTTGACGGGCTGCCACGCTTTGAAAAGTGTAGCCCTGTCCATAAACAGAGACGATGACGAAGCTCAAAGGGCCTAATTTCTTTCGCAGATGCGCGATGTGAGTGTCGATGCCCCGGGCTTGAATAAAGGTGCCATTGGATTCCCAGGCCATGCGTTCCAGCGTGTCCCTGGATAAAACTTTTCCTTCACTTTTGACAAACGCCAAGAAGAGGCGAAACTCTGTCGGCGTTAACCCCAAATCCAGTCGCTGATGATCGCTCAGAATCTCACATCTTTGAAAACTCAGATTGAATGAAAAACAATCGTAAATCTGCTCGCCATTCCCCGGATCGCCTCTGGGAGTCAGATAACGATCAACTCGGGCCCTGAATTCCAAAAGATGAAAGGGTTTGGTGATATAATCGCTTGCTCCGCAATTGAAACCATAGACCTTATCCGCAGGATCCGTCTTACCCGTCAGCAAAATTTTCGGAATGCCAGCATACTTCGGATCTTGCGTGAGACTGAAACACAGGTCAAAACCGCTTCCATCGGGCAGTGTGACATCGATCAAGATCAAATCAAAGACGAACTTCTGTAGAGCCTCTTTGGCTTCTTGAACGCTAAGAGCTTGTTGAACATGATAGGTCGTCAAGCCCAGCCGAACCAGCTCGCCTGTGTCCGCGTGATCTTCAATAAGAAGGATCTTCTTCATAAAGACCTCCCAAGGTTGCTGACGGTTATATTTTACCAAATCTCAAACAGAGGAACCATGTTCCACGGCTTAGCTTGTCATTTTGAGATGCGTCTCAAAATGAGAATTTCATTGCGAGAATGTCGAGAAATCTCAGCAATCTTACGACACCTTTCTGACTTTTCATCAGACAAAATAAAAGAATATCTATAAAAGCACCATCTCGCTACACAATGAAAGTGGGTTTGCATGCAAAAAATCCTTCAACGACTGAAGAATGTCTGGAAAGACATCTCGATTGCACACAAGCTCTATACCGTTGTCGGCGTCATGGCCTTTCTGATCGCGTTGGAGCTTTTCACTTTGTTGTTTGCCATGGACACGTTATCGGCGGTGCGAGCCTTTGTTGGCGGGGAAGGAATCTGGTCCAAGGCGCAGAAAAGCGCGGTTCTGGAAATCAAGGCCTACGCACGTACGCGCAATCACAATCGATACCTGGCTTACAAAGAGCATTTGCGGATTCCTTTGGGGGATCACAAAGCCCGGGTCGAAATGCAAAAGCCGGATATGGATATGGCCATTGTTCGTCAGGGATTTATCGAAGGCCAGGTGCATCCCCAAGACATCGATTCCATGGTCAAGCTGATGCGGCGATTCCATCAAGTTCCCTACATCCGAGACGCAATCCAAGCTTGGAACGAAGGGGATGCATTGATCCTGCAATTGATGGATACCGGCGAACAGCTTCATGTTGCGATTGCAGCCGGTCAAGGCAAAGAAGCGAATCAAAACGAAATCGATGCGTTGCTTGAAAGAATATTTGTTATCAACGAGCGTCTGACAATCATCGAAAACAAATTTTCATACATTCTGGGCGAAGGCAGCCGCTGGTTGGAAAGATTGCTGATGATTCTGCTGATTACGGCTGTCGCGACAGTGGAATGCACGGGGTTGACACTGACCATTCTGATGAGCCGTCGCCTTTCAAAAGATCTTCATGATCTCAATCAATTTGCGTTGAATATTGGCGCTGGAGATTGGTCCCAATCCATCCCCGTACATTCAAAAGACGAACTGGGCCAATTGGCTTTGGCACTGAACAAAATGGCAAGCAATTTGAAAGAAAGCACCAGCGATCGTCTGGTCGCCGAACGCGCCAACGAAGTCAAAAGTCTGTTCTTGGCAAACATGAGCCATGAAATTCGCACTCCATTGAACGCGATCCTAGGTTTCGTTCAGCTTTTGAAAGAGTCC
Source organism: uncultured Bdellovibrio sp. (assembly GCA_966211455.1). GTDB lineage: Bacteria > Bdellovibrionota > Bdellovibrionia > Bdellovibrionales > Bdellovibrionaceae > 21-14-0-10-47-8. The sequence goes on along the minus strand of CBIHNI010000008.1, from coordinate 128,828 downwards.
ACAAACGTAGCGGAAAATCGCCGCTATCTTGAGATCATTGAGCGTACGGGTTACAGTCTGGCGACCATCATCAATGACATTCTGGATATTTCAAAGGTCGAAGCTGGAAAATTGGAAATCGAAAAAGCACCTTGTTCGTTGAAACAGCTGTTGCGGGATATCTATGCCTTGCTGAATTTACGATGCGAAGAAAAGGGAATCACTCTTAAATTTCATGACAGCAATCTACCCGATGCTGTTAATATCGATGCCACCCGTTTCAAACAAATTCTTTTGAACGTGATTGGCAATGCGATCAAATTCACGAATCGCGGCGGGGTCACAGTGACATTCGAAATTCAAGATCGTCTTTTAACCTGTCAGGTTCAGGATACGGGGATCGGCATCCCACCCGGAAGTTTCTCTAAACTATTCCGGCCCTTCTCACAGCTTGACCCCTCCATCCGCAAAGGCTTCGGGGGCACGGGCCTTGGGTTGATTCTATCGAAACGCATTGCCCGATTGATGGGCGGAGATTTGATCCTAGATTGGTCGGAACAAGGACGTGGCAGCCGTTTCACCATTTCCATCGAGCTGGAACTGGCTCTGCAAGAAAATCTGAAGATTCGCAAATCACTTTCGACCCCAAAGCCGGTTCGACCTTTAGACGGATTGAAAATCTTGGTTGTCGAAGATTCGGTGGACAATCAAGTTCTGGCCGAGCAGTTTTTAATCCGCGAAGGAGCCACGACACAGATGGCGAATCACGGTTTGGAAGCGATCGAAGCTGTTTCGAAGGGACAGTATGATCTGATCTTGATGGATATGCAGATGCCTGTCATGGATGGATACACGGCAACAGCCCAATTGCGAGAAATGGGTTGTCAGGTCCCGATCATCGCTTTAACCGCAAATGCCATGCGTGACGAGCTTGGAAAATGCATCACCGCTGGCTGCAACGATTACCTGAGCAAACCTTTCCAACGTGAAAATTTGGTTTCCGTGATTGTTCAGCACTGCAGCCCCCAGCAGCAGCAGCAAGCGGCTTAGGCGAAGATCGTCGCCATAGATGTGCTCTTTCGATGATGACGTGTATGCGGTCTACACCCATAAAAGCCTTATAGATATTCAAATCTGGAAAAATAAAATAGGAATTCAAGAACAAGATCTTTCTCAATCCCTAATTGATCAAGTAGGTATTTCAACATCTCTCCAAGTTATTTGCGTAGGAAAACATTAAAGACGATTTATCCATGGGTGAGTGTCCTGATACACAATCTTAAGCGCTTCCTTTAACCAGTTTTTCTGAACAGAAGACATTTCAGGCAACGCACTTTCAAAGTCTTGCTGATCTTTTTCTCGAAGGGACTTGGACTTATACAGGAGTTGCACCTCTGGAGCTAACAAAGATAAACCATCTCGTGTTTTGAAAGTTACTGATTCTAAACTTCTACGAATAGACTCGTTCCTTTTGAAAATCCAACTTCCATTTTCCGAGTCAAAAAGCATGATTTGAATTTGCCATGGATCTGTTGGTGTTTTGCGGATCCAAATATCTTGGAGACCTTTTCGCAGAAACTCGCCCTTCTTCCAAGGCCTCAATGTGCCCGGAGGATCAGCGGCCCACAAATCCCAATCTTGAAGTAAGCTTTGCACTTCCAACTGGTCTTCACGCCGGATGAGTACATCAATATCTTCGTGATGACGAGTTTGCTTATTGAGAAAAAGATCGATTGCCCATCCTCCAGCAAGCCACCATCGATACTTGAACGACTCGAATACTCTTTTGACTTCATCAATTGACAACGGCTTCCAATTATAATCACCGATGTTTAATGACTCCCAATCGTATGCAAGCTCTTTAAATTGCTTTCCACCAATCTCATCATCTTTGATTTGGTTCGAAAAACTTGCGCCCGATCTTTCATAAAATTTTATAGTTGGATTGCCTTCTAAGACCCAACAATACGCCTTTTTGTATCCGAGATCCCTCATCCTATTAAAGCCTGCAGATAGAAGCGAAAAACCAGTTCCTTTTCCTTTTTCAGATTCCAATAAGTAAATCGCGCCTAATTCGATGTAACCTTCACGATTTGGATCTCTTGGAGGACCAAACAAGACAAATCCAACAATACCGTAATTACTTTCAGCAACCCATGCCCACCGTTTCGGATTTGTGAGAGTTCTTTTCCACATGTCAATTCTGCTCTCGAGCTCAGCTGAAAGCTCGTCCAAATAGGCTTGCGGCATCAGTCCTTTGTATGCCTCTTGCCATGACCGTACATGAACTTTAGCAATCGCAGCTTCGTCACCAACGGTAGCTTCTCGAATGACAATTGTATTTTCAGACTTCATTCTTAAGCCTCACCATAAGGATCAAAATCATTTTTGATTTGATTCGTCCAATGTCCCTGCAAGCAATATCCAGGAGAATAAACTATCTCCACTTTCATGCGATCTGGATCCTCAAAGAAAACTGCGTAGTAATCTTCTTCACCAGTTGGCGCTTTGTCATAAAGACAGTTGATACCTTCTGGCTTCAGGATGTTTTCATATATGTGGTCGACACTTTGTTTTGAAGGAGCATAAAAAGCTAAATGATTAAGTCCAATCCGCTTTCGATGGTAACCATATTGAAGATATTTTTCTTCAGTGGGGCAAAAGACGATCTTCATTGCGCCATCTGAAAAAGTGGTATGACTTTTCTGGCAGACCAATCGTTTCCACCCCAGAGGGATCAGAATTCTGTCATAAAAGCGAATGGTCTTTGCATAATTAGAAACATAGATTTCTACATGGGAAAGAAAAGTCGATCGATAAGGCTTAGCATTTGGTTCAAGAGCCTTACCTAACATAAGACAAGGATTTGCTTCACCCCACAAAGTTTTAAATTCTTCTAATGGAGAAAATCCTGATCTCAGATAAAATCGGCGAGTTCGGTCATATCCTTCATCAGGACGAGACTCGCTGAGAGTTTTGACTGTCAGAAATTTAAAGCCTTGAGACATCAAACTTTTTTCTGCCGCTGAAATGAGATCGTTTCCCAGTTTCTTCCCATGGTACTCAGGTAGGAAACCCATCACGTGTATTTCAGCTGTTGAACGACTATGCTTATTGAGGCTCAGGAAACCAATCGCTTCTGAATCAACCACAGCCCATGTTTCCATGGCTTGAACATCTTTGATGTAATCTTGAATCGCGGATTCAATTCCAAACCACTTCGGCAAAGCTCTGAGAACTTTCTCGCAGATCTGGCTCTTCTCTTCTGGATTCTCAATTTCAATTATTTTCATTTTGTCTGAATGTAGATCCAAAATTGAAATCACTCAATTTAGAAACATCTTCCTAAGCTGTTGATTCCTCGAAGAACCTCGGAACCAGGAGATCCCCCGCCCAGAGGGCAGTATCTAATCATTTCAATTATTTAGAACCATTTCCAGGTTCCGTATATGGTGGAGGTGCGGGGAATCGAACCCCGGTCCGCAAGCGATCCACAAACAGGCGCTACATTCTTAGTCGCTGTTTAAGTTTGACCACCGCTCTTACAACGACAAAATTGCGATGGTCACTCCCCCAGATTTTTTAAATGCAGACCCTGGAGAAACCAGTCTGCATCGAGATCCCTAAATGACGAACTTACCTAGAACGGGATCAAATCTAGGAAGTTCGTGCTAGCAACTAACTAAGTTAGGCAGCAAGAGCGTAATCGTTTCCAATTACAAAGTGCATGTTTTTAACGAGGTCCTCATACTCCCCGGAATGCTCCTGAAGCTTCAGCACCCACGTCGAAGCCAGGTCACCCCCACTTTGAACGAACGGTCTTAACTACAAGGACGCAAATTATAGCGCTAAGTTTCGCCAGATACCTAAACTTTTTTTTCGCGAAAAATTCATCTGCGTTTTTATTGAGCATGTCATCTTGACACGGAAACACGTCGTTTCACGTGTTTTCCCAAGGGAAAATGCCGAGTTATCAACGCCATCCACCAAGTTATCCACATAATGTTGGAAAATTGGGCTCGCAGATGACATTTTCTGACAGGATTGTGATGAAATCTGTAACTAAAAAAAATCGCGCACTTAACGCAAGTGCGCTACCAAAAAGGGATGGGCGATATTTATTCGGTGACGGGGAACAGTTGCAGGTTCAGTTGGTAGACTCGTTCGCCTTTTGAGGTCAGGCGTTTGACGCCGATGTTCTTTTGCGCTTCTTTGCGGATCTTGCGCAGTTGGAATCTGAGCTCTTCGAATTCTTGCTTTGTCATCGTCAAGGTTGCGGATCCGAATTCGCGTTCGGTGGCGGCGTCTCGGAACAGGGATTCAAGACCCAGGTACATCAGTTCGGCTTGCAGTTTTCGCACAAGCGCCACCGGTACGTCTTCTGCCGATTCCATCAGGCTTCGGGCTTTTTTCATTTCGCCCGTTTGTTCGTCTTTGACGATCTCCCCGGCTTGCATCAGCGAATCCATTGCCGCTTGGATTTCATCCACGCTGGCTTTTTCACGCAGAACTTTTCGCAACGATTCGGCATCGAACTTGACGTCTTTTTGATCGATCAATGAATACAAGATCCACGAAATCCAGCTTGGGATTTTTTCCCAGGTCTTCTGATCGATTTCGCCGGATTTCAGTTTTGAATCCACGCGCTTTTCATTCAGCGCTTTCAGGTGCATGTTTCGTTCAGCCGGATCCGAAGCTTGGCCGAAAGCGACCAGCATGCGGAATTCTTCGGTTTGATCTTTTGGCAGACCCATCGCTTTGGCGAATTTCAGAACCATTTCTTCGGAAAGGTTTCTGCGGCCTTCGATGATCAGCTTCAGGTAATTGGGCGATTTGATATTCGCCGCTGCCGAAAACACCGCATAGTTATAAGGACGCAGATCTTTTTTCGAGATCTCGCGACGGTAACTGTAATAATCCTGCAAGTATTTTCGGAAATCGAGATAGTTGCCGACGATCGGTGCTTCCACCAGGCCCGGCATTTTATTTTGGATCATGGAAGCCTGAGCCGCACCAACCGTCGACTGTTGAGTCGCCGCTTTTTCGCCCGCCAGTTTTTCGATCGAAGTTTCAATCGAGCTTGAACCCGCTGAATTCATCGAATTTGTTTCCATGTTTCCCCCATCTCACCAGCACATTTTGCTTTTCGAAATTTCACAACAGCTTCGTCATGAACTCAAACACATTTTTGTCCGGTTTCGGTTAAAGTGTTTGTATCACTTTATTTTTACCGGACTTGAACAGACCAAAAAGCGCCTGTTTCCAGGCGCTTTTGATCACTGACACGATCGATCTTAGTAACGGCTGAGCTGCACTTCGACGCGATCGATTTGCACCGATGGCATTACCTGCAGATCCAAGCTTTGTAGGTTTTGTCCGACAACCACGTTGATCGGCATGCTGATGGTTTCACCACCGTAAGCCAGATCCACACGGCCCGCCGTGATTCCGTTCACGTTCACACGTGCCGACCCACGGTAATCCAAGTTGCGACCGCGAACAGTCACAGATTGAATGCGATATCCTTGGTAACGGTACAGATTCGCAACGCGCGCGATATCAATGTAAGCCTGCGAATAGAAAGTTTGGTTGATGTAACCAACCGCTGTCTGATTGCCATATGGCGGAGGATTTGGGTTTGGATTGTACCCGCCACGCAAATTGATCACAATGCGATCGATCTGCAAAGTTCCGCGCACACCCAGGCTCAGCTGGTTCAAGTTCTGACCGATCACCAAGTGACGGTTTGGATTCAGAACATTGTAGTTTGAAGGATAGTTTTGAGAAGCGACGATGTAACCGTCAGCGTTCAAGTTCAGTTCCGCACGAACCGCGCCTGGTTGCGCGATCACTTCGACAGAGTCGATTTCGTCACCGCGGTTGCTCCAGCTGTCCAATCCCGCCAAACGCAAAAGATCCATGTTTTCGTTCGTCACGCGACGGCCGACATAGATTTCATGCCGATCGGAACCTGGGTAATTTGGATACTGAGGCTGGCCAGGGTAACCTGGGTTGCCTGGATAATTGGGGCGACCTGGATCGTTCGGACGACCTGGACGTGGATCATAAGGAGAAGGATCGACTGGCGCGCCGCCCCCAAGATCAGGAACTCCGGGAGGGCAATGTTGTCCCACTTGGCAAATCCCGCCGGAAACTCCGGGTTGAGTGTCATCGATAAACTGAGCATTGGCGTTCAAAGCGCTGCTGACAGTAAGCAGGGCCAAAACGAGTCTGACTTGGTTCATTATATTCCCCCTGGTGTGTTTTTGACTAAACGTTAGTCACTCAGAAGGGGGTAAAGCAAGGGATGGACCAAGGGGAAAAAAGAAAAAGTGACCCCACCAGCATACGTCCAACCGGGGTCACTTCAAGAGAGGTCGATTCAAATTTGGGTCTTTGTCGGTCCAGCGTCAGAGCCGGTGGTTCAACTTACTTCCCGCCAGAATCCGCCAAACGTTTTGGCGGGATTTCAGATCTTTCCGATCTTTGGATCTCGGGCATTTCGGCGCGGACCTGTTTCAAGTTGCGTGAAACCGTCAGGTCGAACATGTCTCGGCTGCCGTTTTCCAGAACCTTCATGCGGACCTTGATTAGCAAATTGCCCTGACCGTCGTTTGCCTGCAGGCGAACATCGTTCAAGGACTCGTTCATTTTTGTCTTACGCAATTTTTGCGTCGCTGAATCCACCAGCTCGTCCTGGGTCAAGCGACGGTTCAGCTCCGTATCCAACTGCGGATACAATTCTGGATTTGCCAAAGGGCCTTCCATCTTCATCGCTTCGCCGCCGCGGCTGACGATCAAGATATTGAAAGCCGAACGACCCTGGATGACTTCGAATGTTTCCATGTAAGTCTGCTTGGGATCAAAAGCGGCCGCCACTTTGCCCTGTTTTTCCGAACCGTAATCATAGAAAAGAGCGTAAACGTCTTCGCATTCTTGAGTGCGACATTTCGTCGAACCAAAGTCCGCGTTGATCTCGATCGGTGATTTGCGCAAGATGATTCGCGCCACCGCTTTGTTCAAAGTGATTTCGGCCACCTTGGTTTGGCAGTCCATCATTTGCGGACGGCCTTCATCCAAACAAATCAATGAACCTTTTTGCTCTTTCAAAGTTTTGCCATCTTTATCGCGCGACGAAAGTTCGATTTTGTTCGAACGCTTTTGCGTGCTCAGAACGCCGCTGTAAGTGATCGTGCGTTCGCGGTCCTTTTCTTTTTCCTTACCGGTTTCAACGATCTTCACCTGCAGCAAAACGTATTTGCCTTTGGGCGACTTTTTCAATTTTGCCGTTACGATGCTGGATGCGAATTTCAAATTCTTGGCGCGTTGAACGCCGTTTGCTTCTTGCTCGACCTTGTCGGTGACATATTCACGCAGACCGTCCGAAGCCGTACCCGAATAACGGCGGGCTTCGTTCAGCATGTTGGCGACTTCTTGCTCTGAAATGTTCTCGGAGAAATTAATTCCGCTGCCGGTGTTTTCTTCGGGAACCGGTTCTTCTTTGATGTCAGGGACAGTTGTCGAAGTCGTCGAACCGTTTGTGGTTTGCGTTCTTGCATCCGGAAGCTCTTGGTCGGAAACGCGTTTACCGCCACCATCGCCGGACGAGCTTTTGCTGGAACCGCAGGCGGCCATCAAGCAAAGTGCAAGAATCGCAATGATTTTCGTTGGCTTCGTATTCATAACAACGTCCTTCCCGAGCGGCTTTTCGAACCGACTGGCAAAAGAGCAAAGCCAGCGCCAATGTCAGGATCGCGTTAATGAGAGCTGGGGAAATTTTATCTGACTAAGAGGTGGACAGGAGCCCTGATTGGGCTCCTGTCGGGTGTGTGAGAGGGGTGTGAAGGGATATAGAGAGCACTTTCGTGCGGTAGGTTGAATTAAATGGGCCAGAAGGTTTCTTCGAGCCCGGAATACGGAACCCAGCTTCTGCCTTTTCGTCTACGTTCCATATTCGGCAAAAGCTCGAGTTCATTATTTTTTGATTTCGATGATTTACGGCCTCGTCGTCCCGCCGAAGAGAGAGAGTGTGCAGAGCGTGGCGATGAGTGGGTTACAAATGTGTAGATCAATGTGCTAACTCCGGTGATGTAAGGTCTGCGGTGTCGTTGACGACGACCGGAACTTCTTCTTTCAGTTGGCTTAAGCGTGACAGCGCAAAAGCTGCGACCGCCAAACCGAAATTATAAAGAACGATGTCGTAATATTGTCCCAATAAAAGAAGATCGAAGATCACAAGCCCCAACCAACCCATCAGCACATAGCTGAAGACGCGTGGGTAAAGCGCTAGCCCGATTGCGATCATGATTTCAGCTGCGCCGATCAGGTACATAAAACCCTGCGCGGTCAGCCCAAAAATTCGAGCCACATTCGGCGCCAGATACTGTGGCCAATTGGCCAAGATCTCGGCGTACTTGTCCAAACCGGCGATCAGCGGCACGGCCACCAATCCGGTTTGCAAAACCATGAAGGCTTGATAGATGAGATTGTTGTTCTCGCGGTGCCACATCAAAGGCGCAGGAGTGACTCGATACGCAGGCGCGGAATTTCCGCTTAGCGATTCATCACGTCCATAGTCCTTTATGGGTTGCTCCCAGCGAGCCATTACTTCCTCCATGCGAATGACTGCTTGAAGGCCAGAGCAAGGGCTATGCCCTGAATTATTTTGATTTGAAGCAAATTTTGGGGAGTTCTTCTACAGATGAAAGACAGATCTCCCCATCCCTTTTGGGGATTTCACCCCAGTTTTTCAAAGTGATGGAGAAATAAGCAACGCGGAGGCTGGATTCATGAGATCGCTGTTTAGGCGGCTTGCGGTTTTCTTTCTGTGAAAGCTTTGCCGGTTTGCTTTTGCAGAGCTGGCAGTGCGATGACAAATTCGGTTTGGTTGGTGGTGTGTTGCAATTGCAAACTTCCGCCGTGCGATTCACAGATTGTTTTTGAAATGCTCAAACCCAATCCCGAACCCTGACCCGCAGCTTTGGTCGTAAAGAACGGACGCATGATCGATTCGCGGATTTCTTGCGGGATGCCCGGACCGCTGTCACGAACACTCAAACAAACTTGGTCGTGATCAGGCGCTGACCAAGAAATCGTGATCTTCTTTTCTTTCGACTCGTTCATCGCGTCGATGGCGTTGCCAACCAGATTGATCAAGACCTGAGTGATTTCGATGGGGCGGCATTCACACATCAAATCGTTTGGACCTTGCATTTCGACGCTGACCTGCATGCGCTCTAAGCGTGGTTTCAACATTTCAACCACATCTTCGGCCATCAAACCGACCGATACCTTTTCAAATGGATCGTCGTGCGCATCACGTGACATGCGCAGGAAACCTTTGGTGACTTTCATAATGCGATCGCAGCCATTTTCGATGGCTCTTAAATCTTTCGCGATACGCTCGCGATCGACGTTTTCCGCTTTGATCAATCTTTGCATCAATTGCGCTCGTCCTAAAATGATCGTCAAAGGATTGTTGATTTCGTGTGCAGCTTTGCTGGAGAGCTCGCCCAAAGCACGCAGTCTTTGGCTTTCCGCCAAACTTTGCTGCTGCACTTCGACCGTTTTTTGCGTCAAGGCCTTTTCCATTCTTTCGCTAACCACGCCAGCCAAAATCGAAAGGCTGCGCAGCTGAGCTTCGGTGGGATTTTGAGCTTTAATATCCATCACGCACAAAGTTCCCAGCACGAAACCATTCGATGATTTCAAGGGATATCCGGCATAAAAGCGCAGACCTGGATCATCTGTCACTGACGGAAAGGTCTTAAAATAATGATGCTCGGAAAGATCCGGCACGACCAACGGCAAATGATGGGAAACCACCCAGTCACAAAAAGCCTGGGAGCGAGGATGCTCCTTGGCCGTGGTCCCGCGTTTTGCTTTCAACCACAAACGGTTTGAATCCATATATCCAATTGACGAAATAGGCGCCTGAAAAATCTGTGCGGCCATCCATACCAGATCGTCGTAACCCGCGTCCGGCGCGGTATCCAGAACCTTATAAGATTGAAGCTCTTGAATGCGTTGAGACTCGTCATTCAGATTTAAAATCTTCTTCATCTTGAGACCCCTTCGTCTAAACAGTTGCCCGTTTGTTTACTTTTCGGGTTCAGTTTACCTGATCTAAAGATGGTTTGGTTTATATGAAGAACATGTCATAACACTGGATCGAAGTAAGTATTTTACTTATTTGCTTTCTAGCAGAAATGACAGGGCATTTTGCTTTTCTTTCAGCCACTTTTCCGATGTCTCGTAATCGGGACAATAGCGTCTCACCAGGGTCCAGAAACGTTCCGAATGGTTCATATGCTGAAGGTGCGCCAATTCGTGTATCAGAATGTAATCGATCACATAGAGGGGCGCCCCGATCAGACGCCAATTGATGCTGATTGTTCCCCTGGACGAACAGCTCCCCCATCGGCTTTTCTGATTTCCGAAGCGGACGTGCTTGGGGAAAAGCTGCATTTGCTCGGCCCAGATCTGGATGCGTTCACGGACCAGTTTTTCGGCCTCTTGCCGGTAGAATTTCTGCAGTTTTGGGAAGTGATTTTGGATTTCCTCTTCACTGATCTCGTTCCACAGCGTTTCGGGTAAATGCATTTGCAGGTGCTTTTCATGTCTCGAGAAGAAAATCTGCTTCAGCGGTGTGGGTACAAATCGCAGGCTGAGCTCTTCGCCTAAGAAAGGAAAGGTTTCAGCTTGGACCAGTTTCTTGTCGGGGAATTCTTGCTTCTGCTGCTCAAAGGCCGCCAGGTGCTTTTCGATCCACTGCTCTTTTTCAAGCAGGAATGTCTCAATCAGAGACATGGGTGTGCGCAGCGAAGCCTTTACGCAGATGGGCTTTCCGGGCTTCAAGGAAATCGTCAGTCTGCGCCGAAAGGCCTTGCGCTCCACAAGCACGTGCCACTGGCGAAAAGTGAACTCTTGTGTTTGAATCACCGACTGTGAATTTGAACGATTTGACCACATCCTTCTATCGATTAGACCCCGCTTTGGTTCTGGCGGCAACCGAAGACGCGGGCTTTCGTCCCACGGGCGAATTCACTCAATTAAATTCCTACGAAAATCGGGTTTTTGACATCCGCTTGGAAAAAGACAGCGCCGAATTCGAACGTGTGATCGCCAAGTTCTACCGCCCCGGACGCTGGTCCCATGCGGCTTTGCAGGAAGAGCACGAATTTCTTTTCGATCTGGAAAAAGAAGGCGTGCCGGTGATTGCGCCTTTGATGCAAAAAAACCGGCAGAGTCTGAATCAGATTTCCGGGATGTCGGTCGCCTTCTTTCCGAAATTTATGGGCCGCATGCCCGAAGAGTTTCTGGAAAAAGACCTGTACCAAGTCGGCCGCAGGCTTGCACAGATTCACAACATCGGGGGCCGCAAGAATTTCAAACACCGCGCGGTTTTAGGGGAAGCGCCGTTTTCATCATGGGACAATCTGGAATTGCTTTCCGCCCGCGTCGCCCCCGAAGTTTGGCATCGCTACGAAGAGGCGGCGATTCGGATCATTGAGACTTTTGAAGACAATTTGAATCCGCAAGATTTCATTCGTATTCATGGCGATTGCCACCGAGGAAATTTGCTCGCCCGATTGCTGCCCGGAAATCAGCGCGAATTTTTCTTCGTCGATTTCGATGACTGCGCCATGGGTCCCGAGGTGCAAGATTTCTGGATGCTGTTATCCGGATCTGAAGACGCCAGCGAACGCGATCTGATCGTTTCGGGTTACGAAGAGCTGCGAGAATTTCCTGATCAGCAATGGAACTGGATTCCGCTGCTTCGTGGGATGCGAATTTTCTCGTACTCGGCCTGGATCGCCCGCCGCTGGGGCGACCCCTCATTTCCCAAGCTTTTCCCCGATTTCGAAAGCTACACCTTCTGGGCCGAAGAAACCGAAGCCCTTGAGCGGATCGCTTGGACTCTATAGATATTATGTTTCAAGGCATGGCGCGTCCAAAGGTACGGCGTACCTTTAGGCTGGCTTTGCTTTCAGTGATTTCAATGGGTTAGGTGTTGTATTTTAATATATTAAAATTCGATCTCGCTATTTTTTAATATTTTAAGTATATTGGGTTTATGGATAAGAACCAACCTAATGAACTGAAAGCTCTTCAAATCTCAACTCCTTGCCCTTGCTGTTCTCAGCGGATGATCCTTGCCGGTCTTCGTTGCGAAAACTGTGGGGTGAAACTCGAAGGCCCCTTTCAGGCGCACGAGTTTATGTTTCTGTCTGACGAGGACCTGCAGTTTTTGCGGATCTTTATTCAGTTCGAAGGGCGTGTTCGCGATATGGAGGCCCCGCTGGGTCTATCTTATCCGACCATCCGCAATCGCATCACCGAATTTAAAGAACGGCTTTTCAATCAATCGGCCGTTTTCTTCAACGAATCCCAGAAAAACAAAACCTTGGATCAAAAGAATCCCCTCGAAGTGTTGGCCGACCTCGATGACGGGAATCTTTCTTACGAGGCCGCTCTGGCCGCGATTCGTAACAACAAAAAAGGAAAGAAGTAACTTATGAAAAACGAAATCGAAATGATTTTAGAAATGAGCAAAAGCGGAAAGCTCACGACCGAACAGGCCGCAGAACTGATCGCAGCTCTGAAAGAAAAATCCTCATCCGCATCTCGAGGTGAACAGAATGACGAACCCAACGACGACGATTTTCAAGCCCCTCCCGATTTTGAATCACCCTTCGAAGGTCGACGTGGGCGGCATGCACATCGCGAAGGGCGTCGCCACGAAGGTGGTCGCCACCACCACCGCGGCGGCCCGTTCGGGCATGGTCGACACCGTGGCCCTGGCCATGGTTTTGGCCGGCACGGTCGCGGTGGTTTTGGCGGGGATTTTTTCTCGAAGCTTATGAATTTTGATGGCGGCACGGACAATTCGATCGTGCTTTCAAAAGTCATCGCCCCAGAGGGAAAAGACTTTCGCTTCGAAGAAAATAGCATCAATGCTTCACACGTCGCGGGCTTTGAGATGAACAAATCCGAATTCTCAGACTGCTCGGTGAATGCGTCGAAGCTGGATTCTTTCTTGATGGAAGAAAGTAAAATCGAAGATTCGGCTTTCCATGGCTCACACATGGCGCAAGTCGAACTGAAGAAAACCAAGTGGGACGATATCGAATTTCACGGTTCGAAAGCCAGCCGCTGGAACATGGTCGAAGCCAAAATCGAAGACTGTCAGTTTCATGGCGTCAACGCCAAGCAATGGCAAATCGGTCGGGGTTCGTCAATTGAAGACACCCGCTTTGAAGGTGTGAACTGCGCCAACCTGGAAATGACCGAGAGCAAAATTCATGATGTGAATTTGCGTGGCTGTGCGATTCAAAACCTGAATCTTGAAAAGTCCGAGTGGTCCGACTGCTCGATCGAAGCCACGGCGATGGACAAAGTGAAGTTCCAGAATTCGAAAATGCACGACGTGAAAATCCGCATGAGCGGTCACAAGTTCGGCTTTTTCAATAACGAGAAATTTGCCAACGTTCAGTTTGAATCTTGCGATTTCAACGACGTGAAGTTTTTGAACTGCCGTCTGGAAAACCTGCAAATTCGCAATGTGAAGCTGAAGGATATCGAGCTTAAAAACTTGGATCTACGCGATCAAACCATTGACGGAACCGAAGCCTTTTTAGCTCTGATCAAACGCTAAGCCCGGGCTCCCTTTCTGGGAGCCTGAAAGAAGCCGAAAAAGCTCACTCAGAGAGGCGTCTATCCTTGATAACGCCTTGCATCTCTTCTACAACCATTCATGGTCGGGTCCCATACGATGGCCCTTTTGTCGAACCCCGCTAGGCCCGGAAGGGAGCAACGGTACACAGAAGACCTTGCGATATGGGGTGCCCGGCCGCTTTTTTTCTCGGATCCGAAGATTTGCAAACTGATTGGGAGACCCCGCCTTGTCTTATCAAGTGATTGCCCGAAAATGGAGACCGCAGAGCTTTGATCAGCTCGTTGGGCAAACACACATCTCTCAAACTTTGATCAATGCTCTTCGCAATGGCCGCGTTCCGCATGCTTTGCTTTTCACCGGCCCACGCGGGACCGGAAAAACATCTTCCGCTCGTATCTTCGCTAAAAGCCTGCGCTGCCCGAATGCCGTGGATTTTGTTCCTTGCAATGTTTGCCCTGAATGCCAGGACATCGCTTTGGGCCGTTCGGTCAACGTCATGGAAATTGACGGAGCCTCCAACAACGGTGTCGATGCCATTCGTGAACTGCGCGATACTGTCAGCTACGCCCCTTCCAGCGGTAAATTTAAAATTTACATCATCGACGAAGTTCACATGCTGTCGACTTCAGCTTTCAATGCTTTGCTAAAAACTTTGGAAGAGCCACCTTCGCATGTCGTCTTCATCATGGCGACCACCGAAGTTCATAAAATTCCGCAGACGATTTTGTCTCGCTGTCAGCGCTTTGATTTCCGTAGCATTTCGACCCGTCAGGTGTCGGATCATTTGGCGGCGATCTGCAAAAAAGAGGGCGTGCAGGCCGATGACGACGCTTTGTGGATCATCGCTCGTCAGGGCGAAGGCTCGATGCGCGACAGTCAAAGCTTGCTGGATCAGGTGATCACATTCGCCAACGGTCCGCTGACGCGTGAAAACGTCGTGCAGATTTTGGGTCTGACCGATCGCGCGCTTTTGTTGCAAACCCTGACCGGGCTTGCAAATCGCGACACGGCTTTGATTTTGGAAGTGATCGAAAAAATCCGTAAGGCCGGCTACGAACCGGGTCTTTACGCCAAAGATCTGCTGGAAAACATCCGCAATCTTTTGATGTTCAAGATCGCCAAAAATCCTTCAGAAATTTTAGAGCTCCCCGATTCGGAAATCCGTTTCCTGGAAAGCTTGGCGGTGGATCTGACCGAAGAAGAGATCCACATGCTGTTTGATATGGCCTTGAAGGGCGCGGCCGATATCCCGAAATCCAGCGATCCCCGTATCGTTTTGGAAATGGTGTTGCTGCGAATGGCGCAGGCTCCGAAGATCACCTCGCTTGCAAATCTATTGCAAGGCGGGATCCCAATGGTGGCTAGCACTTCATCCGCACCTATGGCGAAAGCTTCGACGGCTTCTGCAGGCTCAGCATCGGCTGGCGCTTCTTCTGGCGCGGCTTCGGCTCCGACTTCAGTAAAACCGGTCGGCCATCACCGTGTCGATCCGGTGGGACAGAATCCGCAAGACAAGTGGCTCGAGTTCGTGCAGAAACTGCGTGGCTCGGATGCGATCTTGGCCGCGAAAGTAGAAAGTCTTTTATTCCTGGGCGAGAAAAACAAAGTGTTGGATCTCACAGTTCCGGGCAAGTTTGCTTTTCTGCGCGATCAGCTGAATGATTCGGGCACCAAAGCTAAACTGCAAGACGCTGTCGCTGCACATTTTGGCGCAGATTACACTTACCAGATCCAAGCGGCGAAAGATGAAGCGGCGGGAACTTCGGCGCAGGCCATGGTTCAGCAAAAAGCAAAAATGAAACAAGACGAAATCGCCCAGAAGGTGGCCGACCATCCGATGATTAAATCGGCGCAGGCGGCTTTCAAAGGGCAGATCAAATCGATTAAAAATCAACAGACATCGTAGTCTCTGGAGGGAATATGAAAGGTTTTGGCGCGGGCGGGATGGCCCAATTGATGAAGCAAGCAAATCAGATGCAGATGAAGATGAAAAAGCTGCAGGAAGAGCTGGCTCAGAAGACTTACGAGGGCACTTCGGGCGGCGGCGCCGTGAAGGTCACTGTGAATGGCGAAAACCAGATCAAAGCCATCGAAATCCAAGACGATGTTTTCAAGTCAGGTGACAAAGACATGCTTCAAGACATGCTCTTGACGGCTGCCAATGATGCTTTGAAAACCGCGAAAGACACTTCTGCCAAGGAAATGGAAAAAATCACCGGCGGAATGAACATTCCGGGGTTGTTCTAAGACGCAAGTCCAGTTAAACTCTCAAGCATATGCTTCATATTTCAGCACTCGAAAAATTGGTGCATGAGCTTTCACGTCTGCCGGGAATCGGTCCGAAGACCGCGCAGCGTTTGGCTTATCACATCCTTCGCGCTCCGGCCGAGTACTCGCATCAGTTGGCCGAGTCGCTGATCCGTGTGCAATCCGAAGTGCATGTCTGCCCGAGCTGCTTTAATTACACCGATGCGGATATCTGCCGTTACTGTTTGGATCCGCACCGCTCGGATGAATCGATCTGCGTGGTTGAAGAGCCTTCGGATATTTTGCGAATCGAATCTTCAGGCGCTTTCCGCGGTCGCTACCATGTTCTGCACGGAGTGATCTCGCCTTTGGAAGGCATCGGCCCCCAAGATCTGAAAATTCAAGAGCTGATCAACAAAGTGAATCGCGGTCTTCAAGGTGAAGGTCCAAAGATTAGCGAAGTGATCATGGCTTTGGACGCGGATCTTGAAGGCGATACCACCGTTCTATACGTTGCGAAGCATTTGCAAAACAAGGGCGTCCGCCTGAGCCGAATTGCTCATGGCGTACCGATTGGCAGCGACATCGATTATATCGACGATCGCACCATGGGACGCGCTCTGGAAAACCGAGTGGAATTGTAATGTCGTTTATCAATCACAACACCAAAACGATTCACTGTAAGATTGTGTATTACGGTCCTTCTTTGGGTGGAAAAACGACGAACATTCGCTGGATCTACCAGCAGACGGCGCAAGACCAAAAAACAAAATTGGTCGCCCTGAATACCGATATCGAACGCACGCTTTTCTTTGATTTCTTACCTCTGGAATTTGGCGATATCCGTGGCTATCAAACGCGCTTTCATTTGTACTCGGTACCGGGTCAGGTGATTTACGATGCCAGCCGCAAGCTGATCATCAAGGGTTTGGACGGGGTCGTCTTCGTGGCCGACTCGCAAGCCGAGCGTATGGAAGAAAATCAGCAAGCTTTGCAAAATCTGGAACGCAATCTAGAAGCGCAAGGTTTGGATATCAACGAAATCCCGCTGGTCTTCCAATACAACAAGCGCGATCTTCCGACCGCAAGCTCGATGAAAGAGCTTCGCTTTCAGCTGAACAAATTCAATGCTCCGGATTTCGAAGCGACCGCCAGCGAAGGTCGTGGCGTGATGGAAAGCCTGAAGACGGTTTCGAAATCCATCGTTCAAGTCTTAAAAGGCTAAAATTTTCTATCAATCCAAAATAAAAAGACCGATCTTTCGACCGGCCTTCTTTCATTTTTCATTTCGGTTTAACTGCGATTACAAGCCGCTGGTATCGGCGACTTCGTAATTGACCATGATGCGGCTGCCGGTTGGCTGCGACTCCCAATCGATTTGATCTCCTAGGACGATCGCGTTGCGACCGGCATCGAAAGACCAACCCTTTTTTGCATCCTGTGGCAGCAGGGCTTTTCCGTATGTCACGCGAATGCTGTCGACGGCCGGCATGCGGTTCAGATAAAAGACGCCGCCGACTTCGTCGACGATATCTTTGGCCATCCCGGCAATACGTTGACCGAAATCAGGATCGCAAAGATTGAAAACGTTCTGACCTTTGCTGCCATTGACGACCATACCCAAAAAGTCTTCGATGCGGTCCGGATTTGCGTATTCGTCACGCGGACAATCCGCCACGCCCGTCGGCACGATGACGCCGTAACCAAGGACTTTCTTCGGATCCTGGTTCTTCATCTGTACAAGCGAAGCGTAGAATTGTTTCGGTGTGATATTGCGGCTTTGATCTTCGGCATCGGTGATGAAGATGATCGCCAGCGAAGCACCGGGACGATAAAAGCCCGCATTGGTTCCCGCCAGCATGGTCGGATCCAAAGCGGCCAAAACCGGAGCGAAAGATTCTTCGAATGAAGATCCACCCGTTCCGACCGTCAAGTTATCCGCCAAGACCGTATCTTTATTCGGAGTCCCGTTCGAGACGACCTTGATTGCACCAACCAGTCGGCCCATCGAATCGCAATTGCTATAGTAACAACCCATCATGTCGGTTGTGACCACGCCGATATTGTATTTCAAGATCGAGTTCTTCGAGAAAGTCTTGGTGAACTTGGAGATATTATCCGCCAAGTTCTGCTGATGCGTTCCCATACTTCCCGAGTTATCGACCACGAACAGAATATCCACCGTCGGATCGAAGTACTGGATATTTGGATCCTGAGAGACGTTTGTCTTTTCATATTCCGGTTGCACGTACTGTTTGCTGGCTTCCGGCGAGCAGCTTAGAACGAAACCCAAAGATAACAACAATGTTCCGATTCTCAGTTTCATCTCTTACCTCTTTGCGTGGCAGGATTTTTTGACGTCGACTTTGTAATGGCTGATTTCGTCGAACCAAGTTTCGCTGTCCGCTGGAAAGCGAAGAACGTCTTGGCTCTTGGATCCGGTGGTTCCGATTTTGTCCGGAACTTCGGTCGCATTTTTGGCCAGCTTGTCGGCGATCACCGTTTGCTGAATCACTTCAGCTTCGATGATATGCATTTTCTTTAAGATGTCTTTGGTCTCTTGAACTTCTTCACGAGCCAGCTCTTGCACACGCTGCACGGCCGCCGCTTTCGCCCGGTGCGCCCGGCTTTGCGTCGTCTGTTTCAGATTCGCGAACTTTGCCTGCAGTCCGGTTTGCGCCAAAGACTGAGCGTAAAGAACGTCCGCCGCTTCCGCTTCTTGCGCCATGTATTTTTCGGCTTGGGCGAATCGGTACAGGTTTTCGTCCTTTGTGATCAAACGCGGAAGCTTGCGTCCTTCGGCTCCAAGATCGGTGATCTGAGCTTTTTTCGACTGCAACAGTTCGATGGCTTTCGTTGTCGCTGGTGATTCTGAATTTTGTGCGATTTCGTTCAGATCCAAGGTCCGAGCTTTGAAAGTTTTCGAGAACTGATCCAAACTTGAAGCAACACCCGTGTAATTGCACACTTTCAGCTGTGAAAGCGAATGCACAAAATACGCTTCAGGGCTGACTTGTGAGCTGAGAACCGGCTTCACCAAAGATTGGCTGACCGCCATCGCATTCTGGGGCTCCCCTTTACGGATGTAGGCCCAGGCGATTTCTTCTTGAGCTTCGGGCCAGTATTCGGATTTGACCGTGACTTTTTCGTAAAGCTTGATCGACGAGTCAAAGTACCCGTTCTGGAAAAGCAAGCGGGCCGCCGTCATCTGCATCAGCTCGGGACTGACCGGCGGGTGAGACGACTTCATCAAACGAGCCAAAATTTTTCCCGCTTGATCGGCTTGATCGTTCATCGAATAAGCCAGCAAAAGCTGCCATTCGATTTCGCCTTTTTCGATCGAATCTTCCGGAGCTTCCGATGCCAAAGCCTTCAAACGTTCGACGTTCTGAGCAGCCTGAAGCTCGCGGGTCATCATGCGCATCCCCGGGGCCGGGCCAAAAACCGTGGTCCACGATGGCGACCATTTGATCTGGGCCATATCCCAAGCAAAATGTTCGGTGGACAAAGATTGCTTCCACTCGTTCCGAAGTTCCGGGTGGATTTCTTTTGCGTTACCAACCGTGAACAAGGTCTCGGTTCCCGTGATCGGCAGGCCTGAACGGAACTGAAGAAGGCCGTACAAAGCCAAGCCACTTTCCGATTTCTGGAAAGCGGTTCCTTCAAAAGCTTGAGCGTACTGAAGCAGGGCTTGATTCCATTTACCGGCTTCAACCATGCGGATAAAAATATTTTGTTCCGGATTTCGCTTTGGCAAGAGCTCATACAAAGCCAGAACGAAAGTCGACGGTGGCTTCACCGCTGTTTCTTTTTTGGTATCCGTCGCTTTGACGGGTTCCGCTGCATCTGTCAGAAGGTTTTCTAAATTTTGTGCTGGCGCCTGCGAACCCACAAGCAGGCCGACAGTCAACCAGGCAACCGATTTTCGCAATATCATAGCATCCATCCCATCTGCATTGAAGCAACGGTGACGTCCATATTCTTTTCGCCGTCGATGTATTGCGCTTTATAGTTTTGGTAGCGCATTTCCAGACGAGACGAGAAATTTTGCGTGAACCAGAAACCGATTCCGCCACCGCCGGTGTATGAAGATGCCGTGCCCGAAGCCAATTGAACTTGGCCCAAACCGCCCAACATATACAGGTCAAAGTGCAAAATACCTTGGTCCATCAGGTTCATCTTTCCGTAAACTGGATACCAGTTCACCAGCGCGAAAGCTTCGGACTTTGGATAATTGATATCAGGGAAGGCGACGCTTGGGCTGCTTGGATTCTTTTTGTAATCATCGTAAGCCTTGTTCATCTGCGCTTCGCCTTCCGGAGTCAGCGAGTTGAACGAGTGATTGTACTTCACACCTACCGACCAGCGAGGCGTGAAGTGGTAATTTAAATTCAATCCCAGACTGCGCGTGCGGTTGTAAGTGTCGCCACCCAAAGTTCCCGAAAGCTCTGGCGCGATCTCGATGCGATTGCGACGAGAAACGACACGGTCCTGAACAATGGTCGTTTGCACTTCGGGCTCCAAAGCTTTTGCTCTTTCCAGCAAAGTTTTGTTTCCACCTAAGGCGTCGAAATCCGAGCTGATATCTTGCGAACTGTTTTCAGCCGCCATGGCGACCTGGAACATCGAAAGCAGAATGATGAGTAGGCTTTTCATTACAAAGCTCCTTCTGGTGCTGGAGAAGCAGGTTTCGTCACGTTGATTTCGAGGAAGTAAGATTTCACACGTGTCTGGGTGTCATAGTAATAATTGTTCTTCATCGTCGCCGTTGCCGTGACTTTTACGATTCCTGTCGGCTGAGACGCCGGAACGGCCCATTTGACCTGGCAAGATTTCGTGTAAAGGTTCACGTCTTTGCAGGCCGTCGTCATGCCGGTCGGAACGTTACTGAATGACACCGAATCGACTTTTCCTTCATTCTTCGGATCGAAAACCAGGAATTGGTATTCCAGCGTGTGTCCAGCCGCCGCGTCTACCGCCTGGTTCCAGGTCAGAACCGGATCTGCCAGATTGTTCGCAACCGGAATCGTGAAGGTCTTTTTCGTGCTGATCGTGTTGAACTTGGAAACCGCCTGGATATCCATCCCGAACGTTCCTTGTGTTTTTGTCAGCTCGGCGCTGCCAAGGTCCAGCTCGATCGTGTACTGCAAATGTCCGTTCGCCATACGGGTTTTCGAGTACTCGTTCAAGAAAGGAACCAAGCTTCCGGCCACATTGCTTGAGCCTGTCGGCGTGAAGTTCAGCACCGGCCAGGTTGCCGTGTCGTTGGTCGCACCGGGGTCGGCGACTTCGATGGTAATGAAGGTTTTTTCGCCCTCACGAATCGAGTTCGTATTTCCCTGTGCTGAAATAATATCTGGGGTGGCCAGCAGGCGATTCACACGGATGCTGACATCTTGGGTTGACGTCAGAACCACGCTGTTCGCTTTTGTCGCCGTCACACGGATGTTCAACATCAGATCCGCATACAGGTTGCCGCCGGCAACAAAATCGGTCGGCGGGGTCCAGCTGAACACACCCGTCGTCTTATCGTAAGTCGCACCCGTGAAATCAGCCAGATTCAAGATTTCCAGATTGCCAGTGTATCCATCAATCAAAACGCGGTGAGAGATTTTGAATTCATCGGCCACGCCCGCTTGGAACGAGTAGAAATTCACCGTGTCGATACGGATCGCATCGGACTGAATGGGCTTCGGGCCTTCTGGTGCCGTTGGTTTTTCGCCGCCGCTTTGAACAGAGTGGTCCTTATCCGCCAAAGGATCCTGTTTTCCACCGAAAAGAAGATCCTTTTCGCTAGATGAACAGCCCGCGATCAGAAGCAAACTTGCACAAACTGAAAGAACGAGATTTGTTTTCTTCATATCAACCTTGCCCTGCCCTTCTTAAGACAAATGGATAAGAAACTTTGACGTCCACCCCGCCCTGCGGAAGGGGGAATTTCCATGATTTCAAACGCATCACGATGCAGTCTTCGACAATTTTCGAAGCCATCGAGCTGCTGCCGATACCGGCCACTTTCACCAGACCGTTGCCGCCGATTGTGAAATCGACTGCCACACGTCCATTGAGATTCGCATCGCCCTGCAGACCTTGCTCGTAACAAAAGCGAACTTGGCCCAGGTTCTTATTGATCACGGCCGCGATCGCATCGCGATCCAACCCGGTTTCAACGGTTGCTTCGTTGGCCAAAGGCATGGGGTTGTTACCCGCAGAACCGATCAAGCTCAGCTTTCCGTATCCCGCTTGGCCGCCGCCTTTGCCTTTGGTTCCGTATCCACCGGCACCTTCAACATTGCCGCCCGCACCGACCGGAGCCGAAACGATTCCTTTTCCATACAACGAAGTCTGCACACCACCGCTGCCCTGGGTTCCGCCAAGACCGGGACCTGCTGAGGTGTTCACCGCACCCAGATCAACCCCGCCCCGCTGTTTGCTTTTCGAAAGACTTCCCAAAACGGCCAAAGCTCCCATTCGCTTCAACGAATTGGTCTGCGTTTTTGTTGCAACTTTCGTTTCCTGGGTCGCCTCTTTCGTCATCACCTTGGGTGCTTCGACTTTTTGTTTGGGTGGCATTTGCTTAACGATTTTTACAAGCTCTTGCTTCAGGTCTTCTTCCAGTTTTGCCGTTTGTGGCGGTCGCGTGAACAAGAAGCCCAGGATCAAACCCGCCAGCGCGAACATCAGGATCATCACCAGGTACCAGTGACGATCTGACATCTTGAATTCTTTTTCGTCTTTGACTGTTTCTTTGATGTCTTCGACCAAACGAAGATGGCCCAGCTGTCCCACCAAGAATGGCTTTCCCGCCAGGTCCTCTTTTTTCAGATCGCCAATTTTTTCGAAAGCGATTTTCTTTTTCGTTAGATTTTCGGTCGAAGTCACCAGCTCAAGGCGGCGAGTATCCGAGCGACGAATCACCTGAACGGGTTGCCCCTGCCATCCGTAGGCGCGGAGAACTTTCCCCTCTTTATCTTCCAGTACCAGTCTTTTTTCCATGACCTATCCTTCGATAACTAGCGACGAGCCGTCGATTTTTTCAAACGATCTTTAAAATCCGAGCGAACACCGATCAAAGAATCGAGAACCTTGTCTTCTTCGACCGTGGTCACCGCTTCATCCGAAAAGTGATATTTACCTTGAACCAAGAGATCTTCGAAGTTGTGCGCCGTTGAAGAGTCGGCCTTTTTCTTTGCTTCCTCCGCCTTCGGGGCCGCCATCGCAGCCGAACCCAAACCCAATAATCCGCCGAGCAGAACCAACATCAATTTTTTCATTTGATCTCCTTGTCCAGATTTGCCAAACGAGTTTGCAGATACTGAACCATGGCTGTATTTTCTGATTTCTTTTCAACTGACAAAAGATCTTCTAAAGCCTGCTTGTCGAACGGCTTTTGATAAACCTTGCGACGTGCATCTTGAACAAGCTGCGTGCTGGGGCGAGCCGCGATTTCAGCCGTCGCAGGTTCAGCTTCCAATGAAGCCAAATTGCGTGTCTGCTCGGGAGCTGTCTCTTTTAGAGCGGCGATTTCAACCTGGATCAAAGCGCGCAGGCTTTTTTCGTTCCAAGCATGGGTCAAAGCGGACTCCCAGTTTGGATTCTTCCAGAATTCGTCGACTTTCACCTTCGCTGCAGCCGCCTTTGTCTGGTAAGGAGCTGCTTGGGCTGACAGCAGGCTTAAGTACTGCTGCTCGTCTTCGCCCGACAAACCTGCTGGAACCGGGGCCGACAAAAGCTCCGAGTAAAATCTGTCGCTTTCTTTCGCCAGCAGATCCAGGCTCACCAACTGCGATGTCCAATCTGAACTTTGGATCGCTTGCTTGGTCATTTTTTCCAGCTCATCCAAAGCGCCTGCTCGGGATTTGATCGAAGCCGCCAGCTTGCGATCGTTGGCCGTTTCCAGCTTCAAGCCGGTAATTTTCTTTTTGAAGCCGGAGAAAGTTTTCAAGAATTCAATCCGCGCCATCAGTTTGCCCGCATCGGTTGCGGCCAAAGCCGGATCTTTGATTGTCTTCTTCAGCAAAGCTTCATTTCCAGTCTTGGCATAAACTTCGGCCGTCAGCTGCGCCAACAAGGCCGGAGATTTCTGCAAGACCGGGCGATAAGCTTCCAACGCTTTTTCCGGAGTTTTCGATTTGCGAACCAGTTCCGCTGCCACCAAACGCTTCTGCTCTTCATCTTTTGAAGCCGTCAGATAACGTTGATAGTACGCTTCGCTTTGCGATCCCGAAAGTTCGGCAAAAATCGCAAGCTTCAAAGCTTTGTCTTCAGAATTGATCGATTTTTCGATCTTTTCGGTCGCAGCCAATGCCGTACCAAAATCCAAAAGTAGCTCGCTGAGGTAAGCTTTACGGGCCCATGCAAATTCGCGGTCCTCGGCGCTTAATTCCTTTTGCGCCAAAAGATCGTCAGCCGCAGACAAAGCTTCTGGGAATTTTTGCAGCTTTTCGGCCAAGATCAGTTTGTTTTTATAGTACTTCAAACGATCTTGCGGTTCGGCTTGAGAAACGTTGAAAGCCAACAGTTCCCGATAGGCCGATTCTGAACTTTGATCCGCCATTTGCGCCGATTTTGTCAGGATCGATTTCTGTACGATCTTTGCGTACTCTTGCGAAGAATCTTTGAAAGTCGCCGCGAACTCTTTTGCCCAGGCGGCCAGACGAGCTTCGTCTTTCAACAGCACCAATCCGTCCAATGACAAATCGGCCGCTTGCTTGCGAACCTTCATATCGCCACCGTTTGAAAGAGCCAGCTTCTTGAGATCTTCCACTGCGACCGCGTAATTGCCTTTTTCATACTGAGCACGGGCTTTTTGATACTGCACTTCGAAGGCTTTCGTTTTCTTCGGGCTGTACTTCAGATAGGCGTCCGCCGCCTGCGCTTGCATGTCTTCGTTTTTCGCCGTTTCCGCGAGCTCGATTTGTTTCAAAAGCATGGTTTCAAGCTTGTCGTTTTCTTGCTTTGAAACCAAAAGTGGGATCGCCTTGGTCATTGCAGCCGATGCGGTCGGATAATCTTTCAGATCCTGCGCCACTTGCGCCATATAGATGTGCATGTCCACATCTTCTGGGAAGGTCGCCGTGTAAAGCTGGTAAGCCGTCAAAAGCTCTGGCGAAACCTGTTTTTTCTCGAGCTGATTCCAAGATACCACAAACTGACGAGCGCGCTTGCGGAGCTCTTCGCACTGATTGCTACCGCACGATTTGAATTCACGCCAAACCTGCAATGCTTTTTCGTAATTTTCCAAAGCCGCTTTGCGATTTCCGGCATCGAATTCCAGCTGGGTCATTGAAATCTGGGCGGCCAAGCGATCTTCCGGCTTGCTTAAGAAGCCGTAAACGAATTTCCAAACGGTCAAAGCTTCGGCTTTTTTTCCCAGACGCTCTTGTTCAAGCGCCAGACCCTGAACGTTTTGAACTTTCAAACGCTCGGGGCTGAGGTCGTACAAGGATTGGACCAGCTTCATGTCCAATTTTTCTTTACCCAGGAAAGTCACGTAATCCAGCGACACTTCCTCGTGGAACTGGGGATCGATTTGTGAACCTTGCGATCCATTGCGATTCAAAAGTGCCGGAGTTTTCAACACGGTTTGGATCTGCTCGATGGCCGAAGCGATCTGTCCCTGGTTGAAAGCGCACCAAGCCTTACGGTAAGCCGCCAGACCTTTCGAGGTCGCCGCCGGATTCTTTAAAACTTCATTATAGTAACCTTGGGCTTTGGCGTGATCGCGACGTTTGAAATAAAGCTCGCCCAAAGAAAGATTGGCTTCGGCCAGAAGAGCCGGAGTTTTTTCTTTTGTCAGGACCTGATTGTAGAATTGGATCGCTTTGTCTTCGTTCCCCGTCAGCTGATACAAATGACCAACTTGAACCATCACTTTGCCGCGAGTCGACTCGGGCGCACGGTTCATGACTTCGTTGTAAAAGCGCAGAGCTTTTTTTCGATCGGCATCGCCGACCACGCAATTCTGGCAACCCTCGTTCAGCTCTTGCATCGAGCTGATACGAGCCCGTTCGGCGTACAAATCTGCCAAACGCAAGGTCACCGATACTTTTGACGAATCGTTGGGCGCCAACTGCATCTGCACTTTTTCAAGTTTGTTGATCAAAAGATTGCGGGCATCGCCATCAGCATCGGCAAACGCCACGCTGGTTACAACCGAAGATGCCAGCACCACAGCTGGAATTGAGCGTAAAATCCTTTTCACACGTCCCTCTTTTTTCTATTTCACAAGAACAGCAAAATGCACATCACTGAAACCCGCATGCGAAGCCGCAAGCACAGCCGCATTCAAAACCGAGTACGGAACACGGCGATCCGCTTGGATCGTGACGGTGCCTGGGTACTCTTGATTTGGATGGGTTTCGGTGAAGTTTTTGCGCAATTCTAGAAGCGCGCCGACCAATGTTTCATTGTCGACAGATTTGTCTTCTAGATACATCTTTCCTTCTTCGATTTTCACGACCGGATTTCTTTCCAGAACGTCGGTGCGCGAAGCCTTCGGAAGCTCGGTGCTCTTATTGATGTAAAGAATGTCTCCGGTGCTGGAGAAACTCATCAAAAGAAAGATCACCAAGATCGAAAAGGCGTCGATCAAAGCGGTCAGCAGAAGATCCGCTGCTAGATTGCGTTTCCATTTTCCATTCTTTGGCTTGATATAGGATACAGATCCAACAGTGGACTGCATCGCCGTCTCACGGAGATAGCTTTGATTGGCTAACATCCTGTCCCCTCTTCACTTCGATCAAAGCGGCGCGACGCCGAGATCGATGACATTCAGTTTTTTGAACTCGTCCATCAGTGCAATAATGTCTTCGTATGGAGAATCCGCCTTGGGCTGAATCAGAGCTGTTTTCAAACTGGGTTCGAGATTTTTAATTTGCTCGATCACTTTGCTCAGTTCAGGCAAGTTGGCTTTTCCGTCCAATCCCGGAACCGCCAGCTTTCGCATGGCTGCCGGGACGGCCGAAGCCTGTTGCACATCCAAATTCAGCTGGCCTTTTTCGCCCATAAACACCCACATGACAGGCTTTTTTTCCGTCTCGGCCGCCGGCTGACCGCCGACTGCCTGTTTGACGTTGATGGAGCCGATGTTCAGCCAAACTGCCGTTAGCAGAAGGAAGCAGATACAAACTGACAACAAGTCGATACATGGAATCAGGTTGATCTCAAAATCCAAATGCTTGTTCTTTTTGTGCATCATAAAGACCTACAAATCAGTCTTAAGCGTTGAATTCAGCCGAGTTATTTGCGTGCTGCTGTGGCTTCAAAGATTTGAAACCCACTGGCTCGTAAGCGAAGCTCAACCAGTTGAACACTTTCAAAGCCGATCCATTCAGGTCTTCTGCCAAGTGATTCGAACGGTTCTGCAAGATCGCGTAAGCAACCAGGGCCGGAATCGCCGTGATCAGACCGTAAGCGGTCGCGTTCATCGCTTCCGAAATCCCTTGCGCCAGCAAAGCTGCTTTTTCCGCTGGGTTTGCGTAAGCAACCGCCGCGAACGACTTGATCATACCGGTGATCGTTCCCAACAGACCGGTCAAAGTGGCAACGTTACCCAACATCGACAAGAAACCGACCCGGCGATCCAGGTGCGCGTTTTCCGCCAGAAGAACTTCATCCATTTTACCTTGGATTTCTTCTTTACCGCCGAAGAACTTCGCCGCTTTCGCGCCAGCCAAAGTGGCACGTGCGATGGCAAAAGTTTTCGAGGCTTTTTGAGCTTTATCGATCAAAGAATCCAGCTCGCCACGACGGATGTTATCCTCGAAGCTTTCGGCCATTGCGGCCTGATTGACCTTGCGCTGTACGTACAATGCGTAAACACGCTCGATCACGATTGCGATTGAAACAACTTGGATCGCCAAAATAGGCCACATCCAAAAACCACCATGTTCAAATGCCAATGCAATTTTGGTCATAAGATCCATCTCACACCCCTCTGCAAAAATTAGTTTTTTGTTAAAGTTTGACTTCAAGCAGAACAAAGTGAGGTCTAGGTGTCATCTAATTTTTTGCAAAAAAATTCATCACGACACACTGCTGTCATTACCGGTAGCCAAAAAATCTCCGGCGAACTTAAGCAAATAATGTAAATAAATATTAGATGAGATCGAAAATCTCACCTTCCTATGGAAGAAATAAATTTAATTTTTCCGAGTCAGAAAGTTTCTTAAAACACTTCGTAATTCAAACTGATCGGAGCATCGAAGATACGGGACTGAATGTTTCCATTATCGTCGACAACACCGTAAATTCGAATAATTCCCGGAATCAAAGATGAACCCACATCCGGTTTCACCGGCACGCCTCCGCAACGGATAGGGCATTGATTGCTGACGCTGCCGCCCGAATAAGCCGAAGGATCGTCCCCGAAAACCGCCGCCAATTCTTGAGCCGCGATCACGCATCGGTAAGCCGAGTTTGCGCTGGTTTCTGGAAGACGGACTTCGACGTGACTGATTTTCAGATCGCCGGTTCCGTTCCAGTCCATATTGATATGACGGATTTCAAAGGAATTCGCCGGAACATCATAAGCTGCGTTGTTGTGAGAAGCATTGAAGCAAGACTGCATGGCCACCGGGAGAATATAAGGATCGGCCGGAGTGGTAACGACTTGCAGATCCGATGCGGCCTGAACTTGAAGACCCATCATCACTGTCAGAACAGTTAAAACCATTTTCATGCAGAACATCCTTGTCTGTTGAAATGTTGTAATACCCTAGAGCCTATTAATTCGCGGCTTAAACTCAAATCATTTGTTATGCCACAAGGCATCACTGATCGAATTTCTCACGCCCCGGAAGTGTGATACACCGAGCTCACCATGAACATTGTTGATGAAATCAAAGCGCTGAAGAAGGAAAAGAACGCCGTTATTTTGGCCCACTATTACCAAGAAGGCGCCATTCAAGATGTGGCCGATTATGTCGGTGACAGCTTTTATCTAGCGAAAATGGGTCAACAGGTGAAAGAGCAAGTCATCCTTTTGGCCGGCGTTGTGTTTATGGCCGAAAGCGTGAAGCTTTTAAATCCTTCAAAAACAGTTTTGGTTCCGGATCTGAAGGCGGGCTGCTCGCTGGTAGACGAAGCTCCTTTCGACAAATACCAAGCCTGGAAAAAGCAACATCCCCGCGGCATCACCGTGACCTATATCAACTCGTCCACCGAGGTGAAGTCGATTTCGGATGTGATCATCACTTCCAGCAACGCCAAACAAATCATCGATGCCATCCCGAAAGATCGTCCGATTCTTTTCGGACCGGATAAAAACCTGGGTGCTTATCTGGAAAAAGAAACCGGTCGCAAATTTGTGATGTGGGACGGAAGCTGCCAGGTGCACGTGCTTTTCGAGGCGCAAAAACTGATGGAGCTGATCAAGCAGCATCCCGATGCGGTTGTCATTGCCCATCCCGAATGTGATGACAGCGTCTTGATGTGGGCGAAGGTCATCGGATCGACTTCGCGCCTTTTAGAAGAAGTCGAAAAGAACCCGGCCAAAAAATTTATCGTCGCGACCGAAACCGGTATCTTCCACCAAATGCAAAAACGCCGTCCGGATGCCACCCTGATCCAGGCACCGGTGGCCGACCCCGGATGCCTTTGCAACGACTGTCCTTATATGAAGCTCAGCTCTTTGGAAAAAATCAAACTGGCGCTGAAAACCTTGAAACCCGAGGTCCGCATCGCCGATCATTTGAAAGAGTCCGCGAAAGTGGGTCTCAATCGCATGATGGATATCACCTCTGGAAAATCGGTGACATGGCCGGCCTGATCTTATCGGCCGAAGAAACCGAAACGATTCAAAAATTTCTTGAGCTACCGAAGCTCGAGATCGCTCTTCGCCCCACCTGGGGAAGCGAGCACCCCGATTTTCGCGAAAGCTTGCATGGCGAATTGAAAAAGCGCATGGCCAAGGCCTATCCATTTTCGGATTCGTCGATTTCTCACTGCCGCAGCATGGGTGGATTTGCTTTTACCACTTTTGACTCGGATCACGTTCTGCAAATCGGCTTTGACATCGAAGAAGACACCCGGGTTCGTCCCGAAATCGCACGCCGTGTGTGTATGACCGAAGATGAATTCGCGCGCGCCCCTTCGCCGGCCTCTTTGTGGACGGCGAAAGAAGCCGCCTTCAAGTGTTTGAAGGGTCCTAAACAGCCACTTGTTGTTTCGGATCTCGAGGTGACGAACTGGCAGACACATGGCTCTCAATATGAGACGGCCACCTTGAAAGATCCGCATCAATTCAATTACGCACGAATACAGGGAATCGTGGTTAAAAAACATCCCTACAGCCTGACTTTTTTCATCGCCAGAGCTTAACTTTGGTCCAGCTTCGCCGATCAGTATATTGAGAGGTGAACCATGCAGGCCAATCGAAGAGTAGCTCCACGGCGAGAGATCACACCACTAGAGGTATCTTCTGTCTCATCAATGGAGAATCTGGCAAAGATCGCGCGTTTCGGTGAAATCGTCGAAGCTTCGACCACCGGATTTCTTTTGATCGTACGTCGCGAGGATTTGATTCCTTCGGCGCTGAGAAAGAATCTGACTCTAGAGTCGATCCATGGGCAGAAGGTGCTTTTGCATCTGCCACAGATGAATATTGAGATCTCGGGCCGCATTGCCAGAACCAAGCTTCTGGGGAAGCAGGGTTTCGAGATCGGGATCGATTATGCAGAGGATGCTCCGGAGTACTGGAGAGAGTGTCTTGTCGATCTGCTGCCGGCACCGGGAGAGTTTGACGAGTAGTAAGCTGCGCTTCGCGGCCGCTGGTGAGGCGAGGCTTTTTGCTTCACTTGCGCGTCCGATTGGGTGTTGGGCTTTGGCTGGAAATTTTGCGGACTTGCTGAATCCCGATAAGCAAAGCTTATCGGGATTTCTTTTTTTGGGGAGGGGAAAAAGATGGGCGAGTGAACAATTAATCTGTCCTGCTCTCCCCTTTCCCCTACCAAAAGAGACCCTGATAGTACCCTATCAGGGTCAGCAAAGCGGACGAGAGCCCGATCGAAGCCCTGGGCTCGATCCGCGCGGCCGAGTGAAACCACCCCCTCGTCTCGCCTCTCCTAAAGATCCGAAAACGGCGGGAGACCCTTCTCCGAAATCAACATCAGCGAATAATGCGGAGGCAAGAACCAGCTGACCGCTTCCGCGATCCCCTGGTGCTCTGACTCTGGCGGATTGCCCAGAGATTCCAACGACAGGCATAGATCATAATTTTCTCCGTCGGTGCTCATTACAATCAGTCTTGGTCTCAGGATTCCCTGGTCGCGGAAGAAATCGCGGATCACTTTCTTTACGTATCCTGGCAGAAATTCTTCGGTGGGTGGGCCGGCATGGACCAGCTTGCTGGTTTCGAATTGAACGCTGCCGGTTTCACGCTCTTGTGTTGGCTTGAAGAAAAATCCTGTTTCTTTGAAGGACCAGATCATGCCGTACGAAAACACGTAATCCGGATACTCTTTTCTTGGATTGATGGCGAGACCGATGCCTTTGTCAGCCAACCAGTGGATCAGATTGGACGTCGGTTCGGAAGCGGCTTCGGATGTTTCGGCTAGCATATATGGCCAGCTGTCTGGTCCAGTTTGCGGTTCGGGTGTGATGAGCTGCAGTTTTCCCTGGCTCAAAGCATGGAAGAATTGGTTTTCCCATTGGGGATTGCGTTCGGCGTCTGGCGTCTGAGTGATTTCATGCAGAGTCATGCGCCCTTTAAATCCCTTCCAAAGGTTGCAGTCAATCAGACTTTTTGAGAATCTAAATGTCATGTTCAAACGCTCAGAATCTTTCTTTACCGGATCGCAAAAAAATCACCTTTTCTACCAAGTTTGGGAGCCCACTCATTCCAAGGGAAACGTGGTGATCACCCATGGCCAAGCCGAGCATTCGGGCTGTTACCAGCGCTTGGTTGAAGGTCTGCAAGAACTGTCTTACACGGTTTACGCCTGGGATATGCGCGGCCATGGCCGCTCGGAAGGAAAGCGCGGTTTCGCCAAGGACTTCGAGGACTACGTTAAAGATTTTCAGATTTTTTTGCAGCACCTGCGCGACGAACATGGACTGTATCCAAAAGATTTGGCGCTGATCGGTCATTCGATGGGCGGCTTGGTGCAATTGAAGATGCTCCTCAACAACCTGCACTGGGATTTTCAAGCACAGGTCCTTAGCAGTCCGATGCTGGGGGTCGCCGTCGATGTGCCCTTGTACAAAGACCTGGCCGCTTTGGTTTTCCGTAGCGTTCTGCCAAGCCTGACCTTGAGCAATGAAATCCATTTCGAGGACTTGACCCGCGATCCGGATGTAATCAAAGAATTCAATTTCGACGTCATGAGACACGATCGCATTTCGGCCGGTGCCTATCTGGGCGCTGTTTCGACCATCGAACTTTTGCGATCGAACATGCATAAAATTGAGACACCAACCTTGTGGCAAATCCCTGAAAACGACCCCGTGGTGGGTTCGCAATCCAGTCGCGATCTCTTTGCCAAGCTTGGCAGTTCACAAAAGGTCTTGAAGGTCTATCCAGATCGAAAGCACGAGATCTACAACGACCTGGGCCGCGAAGAGGTTTACCAGGATCTGCGACAGTTTTTGAAAGCACATAAGTGATTAACAATATTTCGTAAATTCGACACAGTTCGCCCTTTCGTCCAGCAAAAAAGATCGCAGATATGCCGAAAAGGAAAGGTATGTCTTCGTCTTTCAACCGCTGGTTCGTGCGATATGGATTCCGTCTCGGATTGGGAACTTTGGTTCTCGTCGGATTCCTTTACTATGCGCAGAAGCAGAACCTGCAAAGCAATTTTCAATGGGTCACCCATACAGCCAACCTGGAAAGCGAGCTGATGAAGCTTTCTTTGTCGATCCAGCTCCAAGCCCCAAGCGATTCGGTCCAAACACAAATTGAAAACATTCGCGATCAGATCCGCGACAATCCCCGACAAACTGACCGCTTGCAGTCGCTGAGCGAGACCTATCAGAGGAAACTTTCGGTTCTGCTGGATCCCGCTTTTTCAAAAGATCTCAAGCAAGTTCAAATTTCGAAGCTTGATAATCAGGCTCTTGTCTTGATCAACGAGATGGTCGCCGAAGAGGATCAGCTTTTAAGCACGCGCGAATCTCACTCGCGATCAAGCATCGATCTGATCGATTTTCCAATTGCGATCGGCGGTCTGTTTGCCTGCCTTCTGATTTACATGGCCAACCGAATCACCAAGCGTGACCTTCTAGATTTGTTGGAAAAAGATCGCGTTCTGCAAAAGCAAGCTTCCGATCTGAGCCGGTCCAAAGACGCGCTGGAAATGCAAACCAAATACTTGAATCTGACACTGGACGCGATGGCGGACGGTCTGGTGATCATGGACGGCGAAAAGAAACCCACGCATTTCAATCGCGCGGCCCGCGAAATGCTGGGACTGGAAAACGAGCCATTGGAATCCATTCCCTTCACCAACAAGCTGACCCGTCGTGACCCGGTGACATTAAGGGAGCTTAGCTACGACGAGATCCCGGTGGCACGTGTCTTCAAGGGGGAAACGATCACGGATTTTGAAGTGTTGATGGAGAATCCATCTTCCGGACTGCCGGCCCGAGTTTTAAGTTTCAATAGCCGTCCGGTGCTGAATGAAGACGGAAAGATCATGAGCGTCGTCACCGTTTTCCGTGACGTCACCGAAAAACGCAAAATCCAGAACGAGCTGATCAAAGCCGAAAGGGCCGCCATGGATGCGGTTCATATGAAGTCGCAATTCTTGGCCAACATGAGCCACGAAATCCGCACACCGATGAACGGAATTATCGGGATGGCCGAGCTTTTAAGCGGAACCAAACTGGATCTGCAGCAAAAGTCGTATTTGAACTTGATCTCCGAATCGAGCCAAAATCTGCTGACGATCATCAACGATATCTTAGATTTTTCAAAGATCGAAGCCGGAAAGCTGGACATCGAAAAATCCGATTTCAATTTTTCATATTCGATCGATCGCACCGTGCAGCTGCTGGCGCACAAGGCACATGAAAAGCATTTGGTGCTCTTAACCTACGTCAGCCCTGAAATTCCGGATCGTCTGTCCGGGGACGCCGGCCGGATCGGACAGGTTCTGCTAAACTTGGTCGGAAACGCCGTCAAGTTTACGGAAAAAGGCAAGGTGATGGTGCGAACCGACTTGATCGAAAAGAAAGATCAAAAGGTTCACATCCGCTTCGAAGTCGAAGACACCGGTATCGGTCTTGATGCGCAGAAAATCGACAAGCTGTTTCAGCCTTTCAGTCAGGCGGATGTTTCCACATCCCGTCGCTTTGGCGGCACGGGCCTGGGACTTTCGATTTGCAAACAATTGGTCGAGCTGATGGGCGGCACCATGGGCGTTGAATCCAATCTGGGACAAGGATCGACATTCTGGTTCACGCTGCCTTTGGACGAGGCCGAATCGTCAGCCGCCTCGACTCAGCGACGCAAAAATTTTCCGCCGGAAAATGAAATCCTCATTTTCGATGCCGATGCGGATTCGGCGCAAATCCTGACGGATTATATCGCTTCTTGGAAGTTGCGAGCACGACATCTGAAGCAGGTATCGGATCTGCAAAGTTTGGTCGAAGGCGAAAAAGATCTGACCGAATTCGATTTATTCATGGTGAGCCCTTATCCGCAGCAAGAATCCATCGAACGCATTTTGCAAAGCCTGCAAAAACGCGTGGATCGCCCGCGCGTCACTTTGATTCTGGATGACGACAATTTGGATCTGCAAAGACACTACCGCAATTTGGGTGTGGACAATTTCTTAATTCGTCCGGTCGAACAAAGTGGCCTTTACAATCATCTGATGAAAATGCTTTCTGAAGACGGCGGTTTTGATCACCTGCACAACGCAAAGATCAAACTTCCGACCAAAGGTGCAGATCAAGAAACTCAACAGCGACGCATCTTAATCGCCGAAGACAACTCG
This sequence comes from uncultured Bdellovibrio sp., assembly GCA_966211455.1. GTDB lineage: Bacteria > Bdellovibrionota > Bdellovibrionia > Bdellovibrionales > Bdellovibrionaceae > 21-14-0-10-47-8. Next base: position 93,983 of record CBIHNI010000008.1, on the reverse strand, counting down.
GTGAACCAATTGATTGCTCAGGCTTTCTTGAAAGAGCTTGGATACTCTTTTCATACGGTCGCCAACGGAAAAGAAGTTTTAGAAGCGCTCGATCAAACGGATTTCGATTTAATCCTGATGGACTGTCAAATGCCAGAAATGGATGGCTTCGAGGCGACCAAGGAAATTCGCAAAAACATTTCTACGACTTTGCCAATTGTGGCGCTGACAGCTAATGCTATGAAAGGCGACGAAGAAAAATGTCGGGAGGCCGGAATGAATGGATATCTCAGCAAACCTTTCCGCAAAGACCAGCTCAAAGCGGTCATTGAACAGTATCTGAAATCTCAGGCCAGCGAGTTCGATTCAAAACGAATGGACATGCTGAAAGGCTATCAAGACGAAAATGGACAAGATCTGCGCATTGCTTTGATTGAAACCTATCTTGGGACGACGCCGGCCACTTTAAAAGAGCTGAACGAATTCGTCGATCAGGATCTGGAGCGCTTCCAGCGTGCTGCCCACAGTTTGAAATCCAGCACGGCGGCCGTCGGCGGCGAACGCTTGGCGCAGATATTTGAGTATCTGGAAAATCAACCGACCACGCTAGAACAAAGACAGCAATTGGTCGCCGGATGCGAAGAAGAATTCGAAAATTTGAAAAAGATTTTACTTCAATACTCAAATGATCTGAAAAAGGAAATCTAGTATGGCAAAAATTCTTGTTGTCGACGATAACGATAGCACTCAGAAACTGGTCAATTCGATCCTTTATTCTCGCGGACATATGACCGTGCAATCGCTAGAACCGCGTGATGCGATGGAAAAGCTGAAGGGCGAACACTATGACCTGGTGATTTCCGATATTATGATGCCAGGCGGGATTACCGGCTTTGATTTTGTCAAAACCCTGCGAAGCCAGCCGCAATTCTCCTCCATTCCGATCATCATGGTGACCGGTCGCCGCGAAAGAAAAGACATCGAAAAAGCCCTTGAAGTCGGCGCCGACGATTATGTGGTTAAACCTGTGGATCCCGAAATCTTGGTGGCGAAGGTGAATAGCCTTCTGGAAAGAAAATCAAAAACCAAGGAAACTTTTGCGTCCGTTGCCGTGAAATCTACGGCAGATTGGGACATGCCAACCGGAATCGTCGCTATCTCTGAAGTGGGAATCGAAGTCGAATCATCTCTGCCGGTTCCAGTGGGTCACAAGGTCCGATTAAAAAGCGATTTCTTTGCCGAAATTGGCATCCCGGCTCCTTTCTTACGTGTGATCTCTTGCGAATGGCGACCCGCAAATAGCGTTTTCCACATCGGCTTGCACTTTGTCGGCATGACGGAAAAAGAGCTGACACCAATTCGGCTTTGGATCCGCTCTTCAAAAATTTCGAAAAACGCTTCTTAAGATTCTTTTTGAGATGAGGGCTTCAAAATTCTCTGAAGCTCTGATTTTTCCGGCTCGGACAAAACAAGCCATTCTGGCGGAAGCTTTTCAACCACGTATTCCCATGCGGCTTGCACCATCGCCTTGGCCGCAGGCTTAGCATGCAAATCCTTTAACAAATTCAGTCTTTGGACCACCAACGCTCGTGTGGGCTCAAAGAATCCGTTTTTGTCTTTGCCATTGTTTTGCAGGTCGGACTCTTCAACTTTTCTCAATAGCTCACTAAAGTACTTCTCGAGGCTCATCGTGCCTCTTTTCTAGCACAAAACGTCTCTGTGCGAAATCGATTGTCCTTATTTTGATCGGACTTATGACCGTGTGGGTCGCCTTGCTTTCATTTATAGGGAACTTAAACAAAGTTCACTTTGATTTCTGCTTGACCCCAATTGTCACCTGTCAGGAAAATTTGAATATGACACAATCTCCTCTTGCTGCGGCGGATTTTCAGAAAATATTCGAGGCTTCTCCAGGCCTGAATCTGATTCTCAATTCAAAACTCATGATTGTGGGCGTCACCGATGCCTATTTGCGAGCGACCTTGACGAAACGTGAAGATATTCTGGGTCGACATATCTTTGATGTCTTTCCTGACAACCCAAACGAATCCGATGCTTCGGGAACACGCAACCTTCGTGCGTCTTTAGAGCGCGTTCTGCAAACCAAATCATCCGATACAATGGCCGTGCAAAAATACGATGTGCAGCGTCCAGCGGAACTCGGCGGTGGCTTCGAGGAAAAATATTGGAGCCCCTTCAATTCGCCGGTTTTGAATTCGGATCATGAAGTCGAATTCATCATTCATCGCGTAGAAGACGTCACGGAATACGTCCAGATGCAAAAACGCGGAAGCGAGCAAGAAAAGCAATTCGAAGTCGAACTTTTCCAGCGCGCCCAGGATCTACAGAAAACAAATGAAAAGCTGCGAGCAGCAGAGCAATTGAAATCCGAATTTTTGGCGACGATGAGCCACGAAATCCGTACGCCGATGAACGGAATTATGGGAATGACGGATTTAATCATGGGCACGCGTCTGACCGACGAGCAGCGAGGCTTTTCGAAAATCATTCAAGACTGTTGCACCAGCCTGCTGACGATCATCAATGACATTCTGGATTTTTCGAAGATCGAAGCTGGCCGCATGGATCTCGAGATTATCAATTTTGCCGTCACCCAGGTCGTCGAAAGCCAAGCAGATTTACTGGCCCCGAAATACAAAAGCAAACATCTTTCATTTTTAACTTACGTCGATCCTGAAATTCCGCCTTTCTTAAAAGGCGATCCGGGACGCATCGGACAAGTTCTTTTGAATCTGGTTGGAAATGCTATCAAGTTTACTGAAAAAGGTTCGATCTCGATCAAAGCTGAACTTTTGAAATCTCCCCTGCCTATCAACGCAAAGGGACCGTTTCATGTGAAGTTTTCGGTGCAGGATACCGGCATCGGTGTTTCCAAAGACGTCCAGGCGATTTTGTTCCAACCCTTCATGCAGGCTGATCGATCCATGAGCCGAAAATTTGGCGGAACTGGTTTGGGACTTTCGATCTCGAAACGATTGGTCGAATTGATGAACGGCCAGATTGGCGTCGACAGCGAGGAGGGGAAAGGTTCATGTTTTTGGTTTACGCTTCCTCTGTCAGCCGGCGAATCGATCTCGGGCAATGCGGTGATTCCCCGTGGAGATCTGCATAATTTCAAAATCCTGGTGGTCGATAACGATAAGATCGCTGCTGATATTTTGCACAATTATATCATCCGTTGGGGTGCTTCGAATGGCTGTGCGGCCAACCTTGAAAATTGCATCGAAATTCTGACCCGCGAAGCCCTTCGCGGTCGTCCGTATGATTTGGCTTTGGTCGATGCCGGCACAGATGGTTTGGCCATCGGTCAAAAGATCTTGGCGGATCCCACACTGAAAGCAACCAAGCTTGTGCTAATGACAAATTATGATCAGCACATCAATCCGGAAACATATATCAATGCCGGCTTCCGCGCTTGCATCGAAAAACCTTTCAAGCAGTCGCAGATTTTTGACTGTATTGTTTCGGTGATTTCAGGAACTCCGGTTTCTCCGGCGATTTCTAGTTTCGAAAATCCGCCTGCCGAAGATAAATCTTTTTCTCGAAAGGGACGCATTTTGCTGGCCGAAGATAACTCGGTCAATCAACTCGTCGCCAAAGCTTTGCTGGAAAAAATGGGATATTCGGTTTTGCCGGTCGCAAACGGTCAAGAGGCGATCCAACAGCTGGAGCTTGCAGATTTTGATCTCATCTTGATGGATTGCCAAATGCCCGTTATGGATGGCTTTGAAGCAACGAGGGCCATTCGCAAGCTGAAAATCGCCCGAAAAAGATCGATTCCGATTGTGGCCTTAACTGCCAATGCGATGAAAAAAGATGAAGAGCGTTGTCTGCAAGCCGGAATGAACGATTATCTTTCAAAGCCGATTCGCAAAGAAGCTCTGCAAAGCAAAATGGAGCAATGGATTATTTCCCCTGCAACACCAGAGATCGACCCGACCAAAGTCTGATTTGAATTTTTGCGCACAGCTGCGCAGTTCAATAATGATTTGGAGCTACGAGTATAATTTGTTTTCATTGAGTTCAGAGGTGAACCATGAAAACTATTTTGCTGTTGGCCAGCGTTCTTTCATTATCAACTGCTTGGGCCAAAAAAGAAGAAATCAAATTCAACAATCTGAACGATCTTGAGAAATGTGCTCAGTCGAATTCTTACGACACAAGCATCTGCGTCGAGCCGCTTCAGAAATACGTGAAACAACATCCAAACGAAGCCTTTGCAGCCGGTCAAATGGCGACTCGTCATTTTCAGCACTGGGTGGCGCTCGAGTTCTTCGTCGGTAACGGAAAAAACAAATTGGATGCAAAAACTTGCTCGGAAAAAACTTTCCAAATGGCGATGACTTCGGCTTTGTCTCAGCCTGAAGAACAGCCTCAACACCGTTTGGCGGCGCAAGTTCTGCAAAACAACTGCTGGAAAGAAATGACGGCGGCTTTAACAAAAGAAATGAGCGATATTCCAAATTCGGCATTCAAAGGTGCTGTCTGCCCGATCGCCGCAAAACAAGGAACCAAATTCGAGCCTTGCTCGAAAACTGAAACGGCTGCAGCTCCGGCTCCTGCCGAAAAGTTGCCAACTGTCGATAAAAACGCGATCAAGCTTCACGAAAACGTGAAGGTCTACGCCGGTCCGGAAGGCGAACAGATGACAATGGCGCAGATTGAAGGTACGGATCTTTATCTGACCAAGTTTTCCAAAGTGAAGGGCGACTGGAACAACAAAATCGTTCTGCACAAAATGGACACTCGCAGCCCCGATTCAGCCGATATCTGGACCGAAAGCAAAGGCAAACCATGGGTGACAATCGCTCAACGTTGGGGAACTTACGTTGTCACATTGCCAGGTCAACAGCAGATGAATTTCTACTATGACAAAGGTGCTTCCCAGGCGATGAAGGCCCAAGACCTTTTGAACGAATACAAAAAACAGTAATCAAACTGTTTCAAATCAGTACACGGAAGCGGGGTCTAGCACCCCGCTTCTCTTTTGATCACCGCCCAAAGTCTGGGTTTCCCCAACTTGCCGCTCAGATCTCAATGAATTTAAAGATTTAACCGATGAGCCTTTGGTATGGGGCAAAGTCAATGAGGTCTTTCAAACCTCGACACTTGATTTGGATCGCAATCTTTTTCGGCATGATGGCCGCCGGCTATACTTTCATTTCTGACAAAGCCCCACGCAAAGTCGCAAGCATTGAAGCTCCAGTCGCAGAGTCATCTCCCAAAGTCGAGCCGGAACCGCAGTTTGAAAGACAAATCGAAAAAGTCGAAGCCGAACCTGAACAGGTCGAGACTGTGACCGCCGCTCCAACTCTTCCGGTGAAGAAGGCTCCTAAAAAGCCCTTTGTCGAAAGATCGATCGTTGCTAAAACTGCAGAATCGGATCCAGAGCCCGAGCCGGAGTTCGTTGCGACCACGACGACGACCACTTCTTCAACAACTTCGACTTCGATTGTGACACCGACAACTTTGCCACCGCTCCCGGCACCGTCCACCACCACCACGACTTCAACGACTTCGACAACAACGACCACGACGACGACCACAACCACTTTACCTATGAAGGTCGAGGCGGTTGTCATTCCACCGATCCCGCTGGTTCCGGATTCAAAGCCCGCTCCGCTTTTAGAGAAAGCCCACAAACCGCTTTTCCGTCCAGAATTTTGGGTCTGGGTCGGTATGGGCGAGAACTATCTTTTGTACCAACAGACGATTCCAAACGGCACGGGCCAAGCCAAATTTCAAAACGTCCAAGGTCCGACCTTGTCTTTCACATCCGGTGTGATGGGGGAAATCTTCGGTGCCGAGGTTTCTTACAAGCAAACCCCGGGACGCATGGATTCATCATCGACGGTTTCGGTCGTCGACGGGCAATTCACCTGGAAGAATTTATCCGGTGAAGGTCTTTATCAAGTCGGTGAAAATTCGCGTCTGCGTTTCGGTGTTCAACATCATGTCATCCCTTTTATGGATCTGAATCCATACACCGCCGTCGTCACGGTCAAGTCGAACTCTTTAACCGCACTGTCTTTGGGCTTTGATCACACCTATCGCATTTCGGATCATCTGCGCGGTGAATGGTTGATGCGCTATCAACAACCGATCAGCTCGGGCGGCACGAATGGCGAAAGCTTCACCATCACGCCAGAGCTTTCGTTCGACGGGTCTTTGGGTGCCGTCTACCAAACTGACAGCGCCCTTCGTTTTGGCTTGTACTGGTATGGTCAGTGGCAGCAGTTCGGATTTAAGACCAGCACTTTCACTGGCAAGCAGAGTCTCTTCTACTCGAACTTAGAATTCCGTTTTGGCTGGGAATTCTAGAGCTTTCTCAGATTGAGACGAGAATCTGAAGCTTTGCCTCAAATTTGCTCCAATATCTTAAGATCTTCATAAAGAATGAGTCAATTTCACTCTCCAATATGCCGATCTATTTAATAAGTATGGGAAAGATCGGCTCTAATTTCATATTTCGACTGTCTCTATTTGTGGCGTTGGCGCTCTCTTTCGCGGCGTGCGGGAAGATCACCAATGCTGTCGATATACAGTTCGAGCGCATTGGGATTCCGAGCCCAACCCCCTCTGCCGAAGTCAGCCATCCATTTTTAGGCCACTCGTCTGCGGCGCAAACATTGACCTCGGGTGCATACAAACTGGAAGGCAGCATTGGTCCACAAATGCCAAGCATTATGAAATCCAGCGGTGATTACAAACTTTACGGCGGCATTCATGGCGAGGTCGTTTCGCGATGATGAAAACAGCCGCCATCCTCATTGCATTTGTTTTCACTCTGCTTTCGCAGGCCGTTCTAGCGGCGCCTGCCGGATTTACTTTGCAAGGCCGTCTTGTCAAAAACGATGTTCCAGTTACCGGCTCGGTTGCCTTAACTGTTCAAGTCGTCAGCCCCAATGCCGACGTGTGTTTGCTTTACGAAGAAACCCATAACGTCACCATCGCGGCGGATGCGGGCGGAACCTTCAGTGTTAAAATCGGTGGCGGGACTCGCACCGCACATGACAAAGGCCTTTCGCTGATCAACGTTTTTAGCAATCGCGCTTCCACGATCACAAGCCTGAACTGCAGCGGCAGCGGTGCTACGTCTTATACTCCGTCGCCAAGCGATACCCGTTATGTTTATGTTTCGTTCGTCAACGGTGTCGATACGGTTTCGTTCAATACGCCCTATATCGTGCAATCGGTTCCCTATGCTTTGGAAGCGGAACGTTTGGATGGTCGCACTTCGACCGAATATTTGCAAACGACGACCGACACAACACAAGCCAAACTGAACACGATCATGGCGCCAACAGCTTACACCGAGCTTTCCGCTTTGATCTCTGGCAGCAGCACCAAGTATCTAAAATCTTCAAGCACCGCCGGAACGACGATTCCTTCGGTGACGACAGCGCCGACGTCTCCGACTGCCGGACAGATCTGGTTTGATAGCACGGCCAGTTTGATCAAGTACTATGACGGCACAACTGTGCAGACCGTGGGTGCCGGTGGCGGCGTCGCGGGTGCGGCCAGTGGTGACGTCAGCGGAACTTATCCGACCTTAACTGTGGAGAAAATTAAAGGTCAGGCAATCAGTACGGCGGCCACCATCTCGGGACAGGTGCTTCGTTATGTTGGCGCCACCAACAGCTGGACGCCAAGCTTTGTTTCGATGTTCGATTTGCGCTCGACGGTCACGGGCACTTCTGCATTTAGCGGAGTCGGCTGTACCGCAGGACAAACTTTAACTTGGACCGCTGCGACCGACAACTTGGCTTGCACGGATATTTCGATTCCGTTTTCGAGTATCACCGGCGGTTTGAATTTGGCGACCCAAGTCAGCGGAACATTGAACCTGGCGACACAGGTCAGTGGCGCGCTTCCGATTGCGAACGGCGGTACAGGCACGACTTCACTGCCCACCACATTTGCGATGAATGGCGGACAGGCCGGAGCCTTAGCGGTTGGTACCAGCGATGCCAGCAACGTGACAATCAAGACCAACAATTCAACACGAATGACCGTCTCGTCTGATGGCAGTATCGGGATTGGTACGACATCGCCCAGCGAAGCTGTCGAAATTGTCGGTAACGCCAAGTTTGTAGGTCAAGGTGTCGCCACAATGACGACCTTGGGTGCAGGCATCAGCGCTTCTGATACGTCGATGACGGTGGCTTCAACATCCGGATATCCTGACAAGGGAACTTTGGTGATCGACGCTGAAGCCATTAACTACACCAGCAAAACTGGGACTACGTTCGACGGCCTCACCCGCGCTTTCTATGGCACAACGGCGGCCACTCACTCGAGCGGGGCCACTGTGAACGTTTACGTTCAAACTTTGATGCCGTATTCAGCATCGACCAGTCCAATTTTCCAAGCGATGACCAACGGAAGTGTGGGAATCGGTCTTGGAAACAGCGTGCTTCGTTACAATGTGGCTGGAACTTCTTATGTGCTTGGAGCCGGTAATACTTTATCCAATAGCGGTATCATTGTCGGAAGATCTTCGACCATCTCATCTGGCGGAACAAATGGTTTAGCCCTGGGACACAATGCAACCGTCAGTGGCGCTTACGCAAACGCCATGGGAAACGGTTCCGTCGCAAGTGCTGCTTACTCGACGACGATCGGAACTTTCAATAAAGCCGTCGGCACCGAAACCGCTGCATCTTGGAATGGAAACGACCCCTTATTCACGGTCGGTAACGGGACAAGCTCTGGTTCTCGCAGCAATGCGATGATGATCTTCCAGAACGGGATGACATTGCTCGGCGGTGGCACGACCGTCGCCATTCCGATTTCTTCGGCGGTGACCGTGATGGGCTCAACGACCGATAGCACGCGTCCCGCTTTGAATGTGACGGATTCGGCCGGCAGTTCAAAATTCTTTGTTCGCAACGATGGCAATATCGGGATCGGCAACACCTCGCCGGCGGCTCCGTTGGACATCGTTAGAACCGATACGACGACTTCGGGCACGACTTATTCGATGAAAATCACGCCGACTTACAATCAGGCTTCGGCCACCACGGCCAACACCGACATCTTGATCAACCGAACGGAAACGTCCGTCGGATCCGGAGCGCAGAACTTTATCGAAGGTCAGGTCGCAGGCGTACAGAAATTTAAGATTTCAAATGCCGGTGCTATGTTCTTGCAAAGCAGTGCTTCGATCAGCGGCTCGATCGCCGTGACCGGCAATATCAATATGAGCGGAAACTTAAGTGCCGGCAGTGGCGGTTGGTCTTTGGGAAGCACGCTCTCCTACACGGGCGGTAACACCAGCGGTAACACCGTGACCTTACAAAATAACAGTTTAACCAGCGGTATTGGTCTTTACGTCAACTCGAACAACACGGCATTGACGGGACAATTGCTCAATGTCACCTACTCGGGAACTGGATCCGGAAGACCGGTGGTGATCAGCAACTCGAACGCCTCGGCTTCAGGAGACACCGTCAGCATCTCCAGCAACGGAACCGGTAATGCTTTGAAAATCACAACCACGGGTGGTGTCGTCACTTCGATCAACTCGTCCGGAAACATGGGGATCGCGGTAACGCCTTCTTACCGCTTGGACGTCGCGGGCGATATCAACACGTCGACCTGCTTCCGCATTGGCGCGACAACTGTGAGCGGAACTTGTACTTCGGATGCACGTTTAAAAGAAGACATCCATGATTACAATGCAGGCCTGTCAGATCTTTTAAATGTTCGCCTTCGCACATATAAATTCAACGGTTTGGGTGAAATGCCAAAAACCGGCGAGGTCGCGGTCGGCGTGATCGCACAAGAGCTGGAAAAAACAAATCCAGAACTGGTCAAAACCCGCATGGTACGAATGCACGCCAGTGACAGTGAAAAAACCGAAATCAAAGTGGTCGATTATTCAAAGTTCTCGTACATGTTGATCAACGCGGTGAAAGAGCTGTATCAAAAATGGTTCGACGATCATCAAGAATTGGAAGCTTTGAAACAGGAAAACGCGGCGATGAAGGCTTATCTTTGCGAGAAAGATCCAAAGGCTTCTTTCTGCCACTGATTTGACAGTCAATAAAACCCGCAACAATCGACTGATCGACGCTCGTGGGAAAAATGTTTACCTACACAGCACGACGCATCTCCATTTTTTCTATCGATTTATCTTCATATGATGGGGCCTCCAAAAGGAGGTAACAGATGAAAAGAACTTTGAAACTATCGGCAGCAGTAGCGGCTCTCCTGTGTTTAAACCTGGCTTGCGATAGCCATCGCGACAATCCCACAGGCGCAAGCCCCGCGACAAACACGCAACCCAATAACGCAACGACCACTGAATCCACAACGACATCCTCAACCGTCAGTGGCGCGGACAACCGTTCGACTGGCGGATCGACAACCAATGATCCGATGCTCAATCCGGATACAAACCCGGGATCAAGCCCAGGCTCGGGCACTGGCAATCGCTAAGGTCTTTCTGTGGGCCTGTTGAAAAGACAGGTCCACAGAGCATTTTTCACACTGAGACAAATTTCATCCTATTTTGAGACGGAAAGCTTTTCGACGAGCATAGGTTTGACATCGATGATTTAGCTCTCGCCTTTTTGATGCTCTCCCTAGCGATCTCACCTTCATTTATTGCTTTCTGCTAGACACCGCTGTCCACATTCTAGCCATCCCTGTGAAATCGACCAAAACTTTGCTATCTCGATGTTTTCACGGACCCGCTTTACACTGATTGAAGTGGGGAATATGAAAATGAAAGCAAATCACAAACGCACCATCGCCATCATCACCTTGAGCCTGATTCCAATGTCGCTTTTCCAAAACTGCTCGAAAGTTTCGGTCGCGGATTTGGCTTCAGAAGAAAAAGTCACTGTTGGGATCGACCCAGTTGACACATCGGGGAATCCGGTGACTCCACCTGTGACGACACCAGATGATCCCGTGATGCCATGTCAGGGTGTTTCTTGTGATCTAGATCCATTGACAGACAAGGTCGCGGTTTCGACCATTCTGCTGACCCTGGGTGATCAATCCCACTCGTCTTTGGTGATCAATGGGGCTTCGTCGCAATTGATTGCTGAAACCATCATTCGTTCCACAACACCTGTGAAGAATCCAAAAATCGCCGTGGTGCTTGATAGCGTGAACGCCAACGAAGATTTGGAAGATATCGATTATATCTTGGATCAATTGTTGGTTCGATACAGCGTCAGTGTGATCAAAGCTCCGGTCACCGGCATCACAGCGGATGACATCAAAAATTTTGACCTGGTTTGGTACAACAACCCAGGCCATCCTATGAGCTCAAAGAAAACTTTGGCGACACTGCTGGCTTTTAAAGGTGGAGTTGTTCTTCAAGGTGACGACTTGGCTCGTGGATCTGAAAACGGAAAAGAATTCGATATGTCACCTTTGACCGGCTTAAAATATATCGACAACGGCACCAGCGTTGTTTGCGGCGGCAAATCTTATGCTCACGATAACAATGCGGCCAACCAATACCGCGTTTCCATCGACCCAACAAAAATCTTGGGCGAAAACTCGGCCCCTTTGAATTTCCGCTACGGAAACGATATCGACAACACGGTTTTGGCGGCAAAGAACGTCGAAGTCATCGCCACTGCTTTGGGCGGCCCCAAAGAGTGCAAAGAGGCGCGACCTGCGATCGTTCGCTACTTCAAAAAATAATCAACAGAAAGGCGTCTTAAAATGAGACGCCTTTCGAACCGATGGTACGCTTATTGATCTGACAATCCACATGCGCTTCAGGTCCCAGTGGATTCCACATCACAGCATGCGATTGCTGATCTTTTTAACGGTCGGTGGCTGTTTTTCGTCATTACCCGCTTTGGGACAGCAGCCTTCGCCCTTGAAGCCACCAGCGGCCTCTAAAGGCGAATCTGCGCTGTCTCCTAAAATCGATCTTCAATCCAAAGAGCAAAACCCCTTCGCCAAAAGCCGGCTGTTGAATCCGGCTGGGACAGAAGAGCGTGGTTCAAATGACCTCAAACGAAAACTGGAGAAACTACGCCCTGAAAAAAGCCTGCTGGAAAAGGACGGCGGCGTCAGCGATGGCGGCAGCGGCACCGGCGAAGTCTGCTTCAAAGCGTATAATGAGCAAACTGGAGTCTTTGATAACAATCTTGCCCTTCGCGCGATCGACGAAGAAGGAAAAATTCGCGAAGGCTATCGATCTCAGATTCGCTGGTTGACCCTGACAGAAGAGTCCGAAAGCCTAATCGAAGATCGAGAATTAGGTGGCCTCGCGGGGCAAAGTCTTTCTTTGTATCCCGCCTTGCCAGGCGAGACGCCGGAAACCTATTTGCAAAGAATCATTGAAACGAAAATTCAACCGCTGTCACCTTTGTTCGCAGATCACTTGCATCGCGCTTTACAAGCGACAGATCCAAAAAATTGGATACCCGTTCCTGAAGGCTTAAAACGCATTCCAGATCTTGGAACAACCCCCGGCATCCATGGCACCATCCTAGAAACGATGAGGAATCTATGTCGGAAAGTACAAATCGTACGTCGGATGGATCATCCACCATCAGAAGCGACGGGTTACTCGGCTTCTGTCGCACGCATCGAATATGATCCAGATCTTTACGAACGCCTGATCAGTATCAGTGAAATTGCCGACAAATCAAATCCTACAAAAGGAGTTGTCGCCAAAGCAGCGCTGTGGATGCACGAAGCTCTATACGCTCTGGGTGTCCAATTGGGACATCAGAATTCGGTCCCAGCCCGTTTCGCGACACGCGCCCTGCTATCAAATATGACCTACATCATGGGCGTCAAAACAAGCTTCGAGTTTTTATGGATGCTAGATTCTTTGGGTTACCTGAGCCCCGAATTTTTCGGCTACGAAAATCTGTCGTCATCATCGCCAGACTATCAAAGGCTGGAAACCTTGGCGCATGTCTTTCGTGTCCTTCACAATGCCGAAAGAAACAAAAACTCCCGATTTCAGAATTCATTCTGCGATCGCATGCAGGAAAAATGGCCCGATATGGACTGTCACTTCTTAACCGCGCACGACAAACGTCAATTCGAATTTTTCTGGAGCAATTATCTTTCTCCGCAACAGATCTTAGATGAATCTGATGCGTTTTCTTGGACTTTCTTCTCTGCGCTTTTGTCTTACACGCAAAAGGATTCTTACTTCGAAAGTCTTTTCCAGCCTGACGTCGTCAGTTCGAAACGACTGCAGAGCCAGTGCAAATGGATTTCGGGTCTCGAGAAATATGCAAGTCGCTTGTCTCCGGTCTACTTCTTAATTCCAAATCCGGACCTGAAAGAACAAATGACCCCCGAGCGCGTGGTGAAACAAAATCGCCTGCTGCCACTTAAATCCAATAAATTCTGCGAAGAGCTTAAGCGGTCTCGGATTTTTTAAGACTGAAGAAATCGATATTGTAAACGTAGACCTCTTCTTCTTTCGACTCTTGAATGATTTTGATATTTTCTTTCAAAGCTTCCAACATTCTTTCACGCAATTTTGGCACATCCGATTTCGCCAAGGTTACCACCGCCGAGTAATGCAAATCTTCCGGCAGCTGCCTTTCCAAAGATTCGATCGCTTGCTGTCGCCAGTGACTTAAATGTTTGAACAAATGCGGTGATTCTTTTCCGATACGAACCAAAAGCTCGCCCGTGGTGAATTGATTTCTATCTTGGCGCGCCAGCCCCGTGCGCACCAAGAAATCCAAAATCTGATCCAGTCGTGCGTGACCAATCTGAAAGTGCTGCGCCAAAGCCGCTTTGCTTTGCAACTGCGGAATGGTCAGCGCCATGTGCACGGCCGCGTACTGCCAAGACGAATAATAAATCGTGTGCTGCTCTTCGGTCAGGGCGTTCTTGGCACCTAATCGATTCACCAAGTTCATGCGCTTTTGAATCTGCTCTTCGATTTGTTCGCGATAGAATTTCTTCAGCTCGGTGCTGCCAGCACGATCATGATGAAGCAGCATTAAAAAGTACTGCGCCTCTTCTTTCCCATGCTGAAGAAAGCGCGAGATCCTTTCGGCCTGTTCGGGACTGAGATGAGCCTGCCCGTGCAGAACATGTGAAATGTAAGTCGACTGACATTCGGCCGCCTGAGCCAACTTCGCCTTCATACCCCTTCGGAGGGTCTTCCCACCCGAAACTGCCAGCAAATAGGGCTTATAAGAACGATAATCGAATAGATATATTTTATCAGTGTTCACATATACTTAGTCGGCATTTAGATGAAATAAATCAAGTTAAATGTGATTTATTTATTTTAATCATCTAGAGCTCATTACCGCATTGCATTAATCTCCCATCCGAACCCGACCTATCCACCCAAGGAGTTTTTATGAAGCCTTCTCTTTCTGCATTTATTTTGGCCTTCAGCCTTTTCTTTTCACTGACAAGCTCTGCTCAAGAACGAGTGATGTACCAAAACCAACAAAGCAACGCTCAAGATGCCGCCGCACTTTTGGCAGCGCCTGCACCTGCAAAAGCAGTCGTCCTGGTCTGCAGCTGCGCACGAGAGGACCGCAATGGGGGCCGCACATACGTCTACAAACTGAAGATTCTTGCCAGAAATGGAAATGGAGAAATGCAGCAGTTTGATATGGGTGAAAACAATTATGACGGCTGCTTGTATGCGATTCAGAACAATCCAGCATGCCCAAAAGAAAGATAACTTTCTCCTAAATCTGAAAAAAGGAAACCCAATGAAAAATCTAAATTCTTTCTTCGCACTTGTAATTTGCGTTGGCTACGTGTGCTTCGCACAAACCGCAAATGCCGCCTATGAATCTACGCAAAGCTACTGCCCCTTCAATCCGACAACAACAACCACGACGACTCGCTATCGTCCCGTCAGTGAAGGTCAGATCGACATCCTGAAAATCCAAACCCGAAGTAATGTTCAAACTGTTTGGAACAAAGCCTCGGTCGAAACTTTCTTCGTCCGCAGCTCAGGCTATCGTCGCTGTCCAGTAGGAACCACCTACCAAGTCGATGGGCATCAGGTTTTGCGCAGCTACACCGAATCCACAAGTCAATCAGGCTATTACGCCAATACAAGCTCCGAATACTCTTACACGGATTTGCGAGTTTTCTATTCTTGCTGGCAAGGCACGACACAAACGGTTCCGAACACTCCTCAGCACATGCAGTTTCAACTGTGCCAGCAGGCGACCCGTTGCTTAAGCTACCTGGCCCAGCAAGATCCATACGATCTGCATGACGATTCGTACGGAGTCGTTTTGTTGCAAAGATTGGCCGCTTTAACCGCTTACCGAAATTGTTCCGTTCGCTAAACCCCCAAACACACCCCGGAGTTTTTATGAAAAAAATGATTCTACTTTTCGCTTTGCTTTCATTCCAGTTTGCCAAGGCTGACTATCCATTTTCCATTTCATGCAGTGACGAATATCTTTGCGATCTTCCAGGTGCTAGCAAATGTGCGCCTTCGATTTTGAAATTAGAAGGAACTTGGACCGGTGGCAGGCAAGTCCAAGCCAGCGTCCTTGAGCTTCAAGTTTCAGGCGTCTATAAAGATGTCACCAACCTGCCCGCACCCGCAGTAGGTGACGGTACTCTTTCTGAATCGGGCGGTCAGACGACGATGAATCTGATGGATCGCAATGGTAACGTTATGCTGAGCTTGAGAATGGATTATCCACTTCAAAAAAAGCTTTCAGAGCAAACATACGAGCACGCCTGGTCTAGCCCGGAATTTGCCTCAAGTTTGTCTGGATCCGTCATCTACAGCAACCCAACATTCCGCTGCAAGATCACGAATACTCTTTAATCAAACTTAGCGTAGCTTCGAAATCAAAGCCGGAAACTGATAAAAGGTTCTGGCTTGGATTTTGTCCATGTCGGCCACATCACGCTGAATTCGGACCGCCACTTCGTTCATGCCCGGCCGTCTGCACGCAAGCCCAGCTGCGGCGTGACCGATACGGTCTCAAGATCCAAGAATAAGCCTAGATCCGTTTTCGGCTCAGCCTAGACCAAATTGAATTTTGTGAACCGGTGTCCCTGCCTTCATAATAAAGGGGTGGGGTTATTTCGATCGGTTTTCATTTTGGCATTGGTCTTGGCCGGACAAAGTTCCGCGCTGGCGCAGTACGATCCAAGCTCATTGATCTGTCCCAACACCGAAGCTGAATTTCATTCTTGGTTTCGCACCCAAATGCTAAATCAAGAAGATCCTGAAAAGATGAGTCGATTCCTCTTACCCCGAGCTCAGCAATGCTTGGCAGATCTGCCGGGTCGCCCCAGCGCTTCGACCACCGCCTGCCTGAAGCCCTTGATCAAATTCAGCCAAAGCTTTGCCGATACCATGCACTCGGCCGCCGTGAAATCGACGTCGAAACCGGCGCGCAGTCTGGTTTTGCCGCGCGCTTTCGCCGAAAAGGGATTGGCGCAAGCTTTAGACAAGGCATCGACTTCGCAAACCGAAATTGATCGCAGACTTGCGGATCTAGGCCGAAGCCTTCCTAGCAGCGCGCGGATCTTTCAGTTTTACAGTTCCGTCATCAACAATCGTTCTTATCTGACCGTGTTGCCGTCGGAAAAGGAAGACGTCTACGTGCATGCACACGTGGGCGATCAAGGAACTTACGTTGTTCTACGGATGAATAAAAAAACCGAAAGTGGCGAAGACATCAAGCCACCGACCGCCGATTTCTTCGAGGTGGATGGCAAAACCTTGGCGGCTAACGCAATCAATGACAGCAAATGCGTTTCCTGCCACCGCACCGGAACTGTCGCTGTCTTACCCAAAGGCGGGATTTTCAAATCGCACACCCCGGGTGTATCCGATCAAGAAATGAAAACCTGGTGGA
Source organism: uncultured Bdellovibrio sp. (assembly GCA_966211455.1). Classification (GTDB taxonomy): domain Bacteria; phylum Bdellovibrionota; class Bdellovibrionia; order Bdellovibrionales; family Bdellovibrionaceae; genus 21-14-0-10-47-8. Next base: position 77,172 of record CBIHNI010000008.1, on the reverse strand, counting down.
ACACCAATCGCGTGACCGAGATGGACATTTCGAAAGTCAGTTTCGAGCATCTGGGACCGATGATCGGTTCTATCCCAGAGGTCACTCCTTCACGCAATCTGGCGTTCGTTAAAAATTGCGCCAGCGAATCGATTCCGAACATGACCGATGCACAGGCCATCAAGATTCGCGAAAATATGAACTGCGCCAGCTGTCACAGCTATGGTCGCGGACATGTGCTTCGGTATCCATTTCACGCCACAAATTTCGAGTTCACGGTTTTCGACAATGTCATTCTTAGCGGGCACATGCCTTTGGGATCCTCTGATCCTGGCAGCAAGGACCGCATGACCGATAAAGAGCGAAAAGCTTTGCTCGCCTGTCTGAAGGCCGAATACTTTGGCGGATTCAAATCCAAAGCTTACTCTCAAAACAACGAAAAGCCCGGCATTCTTCTGAAAAGCTTGCTCAACGCCCCCGGCTGCCGAGTGCCCAGCTCATCCAGCTCGGCCCGCAAATCATCCGAAGGCGCGAAATAAATCTTCAAGGTGAAATGCTGTCAGAAGATTCAATCTAATGTCCGATATGAACCTGCTTCAATTCGGGAGAGCAAGTCGCTGCACCAGAGCCATAGTTACAAAGTGCGTTCGCATCGTCAGATTCCATTACGGTCCGGTACTGAAAATATCGATTCGCCGTGAGATTCGCCGATAAAGGGGCTGCGAAATTCGAGAAGAGCATGGCTGGCAAGCCCGTTTGCACCGATCCTGACAACGAGTTCGTGATGCGATTGTACAGCTCGCTGAAATAAGTCTGGCTGGTTCCATCCGGGCCAAGCCAGCTTGGTGATCCAGTTGTGCATGTCGCTTCAGAGCAGCTTCGAACTTGGTAGAAAATACGGTTTGCACCCCGCCTATACAACTGAAGAACCTCTTGCGCACTTAAAGCCCGATCCCATATTCCAAGCTCATCAACGACGCCATTGAAGAAAGAAGTGTTATTCAGATTCTTTCCCACGGAAAGATTTCCGGACAGGACTGTGTTCCAAGAGGCTCGCGTACCATGACCAAGCTCGGTTCCGTTCAGGTATATTGTTGCCGTGGTCCCACTGTAAGTTGTCACGATATGGGACCATTCATTCAACGGAAGAGCACCGGCTAAAACGAGGTCGTCATTCCAACCAAAGTTACCGATGCTTTGAGTCCCGCCACTGTTATAAAGATCAAGGCCGTAGGCCTGATCGTTGTTGGTGCTCCCATAACCAAAAATAGCCATGGCATTGCCCACGGTTGGTAACGAATACGGTTTCACCCAAACACTGGCGGTTCGAGCACCGGCACCAACAGGAAGCGAAGCATCCGAACCGGTGACCCCTGCCGTCGCACCATCAAATTGAACGGCGCCCTGAAACCGACCCGTCGCTCCCAATGTCGCTGTCCCACTGGCAGTCAGCCATTGATTTTGGCCAGACAAATCCATGAAATCGTTTCCCGCTCCACCACTTGAAAGTGAAGCTTCGTTAAAATGCCAAAGTCTTTTAAGCCCCGTCATCAGCGAACTGGAAGCCAGCGACGTATAGCTTGTCGTGGTTTCACTTCCCACTGCACCAGGCAATTCTTTTCCAAAAGGCAATGTGGCGGACCAATCGATACTGGGCCACGCAATCGCAGACTGAGCATCGTAGATTCTGGACTCGAATGTTCCTCCGTACTTTGATTGCTGACGTGAATAGATCAGTTTGACTTCGGTATCTGTCAGCGCTTTATCCCACAAAGCCAAATCATCAATTTTTCCATTTAAAAACTCGGTCGGCGAACCCGGAGCGTTTCCGATGTAAAGGGGGCCGTTGTTGATATCGAACGCACCTGTTTGCGCAATGGTCGAATCCAAACGCCCGTTCAGATAAATCACGATCTGGCTTCCGTTGTAAGTGATCACAATCTGATTCCACTGACCAAATGCCGTGCCACCATTCGATTTGGGATTGCGCAAAGAACCGCCGATACCTAGGTGCGGCCAGATTTTTCCGCTTCCGTTTTCAAAGGCAATTCCGTAGCCACTTCCAAATCCTGGTGGGTTCTTACTGAACAGCCAAAAGTTTGTGCTTGAAGATGAAATGTAAATCCAAGTCATGACGGTGAATTCATTCGTAAAATCCAAGGACGCTGAATCCGGCACTGAGACATAGTCCGACGTTCCGTTAAAATTTCCTGACGCCGATCCGACTTTTGCGTTGGTGCTAAACGTGGGCGCCGAAACCGCCGCCCCGTCATTGTGATTTCCAGTCGAGTCGGTCCAGTTGTTATCCATTTTCCAGTAGCCGACAACATGCGACCACTGTGGTGTCCAGCTGGAATCTAATCCCGAATTATTGATTTGCGCCGAGGTGTCCAAACGCAAATAAGAGTTCGGCGCATCCCAAGTAAGACCCGATGATGTTCCTTGCGCAAAACTTGCGGCCGTATTGTCCACCCAGGTTTCCGAGTTCCCAGGAGTCGACGTGATCGGGCCGATCGTGCTGAGCAAAGAAGGACCGTCGGAGATTCCGTTGCACGCGGAAAAAGCGATCACCCAGATGATTAGAATCAACAAGCGCCCGACTCTCATTTTTCCCCCGTCAAAGTCGCATCATCTGGCATCGGCTCTGAACCGCCAAAGTGGTATGTCAACCCAATGCCAATCATCCATTGCTGGGCCGGTTGAGAATGATCCACACCTGAAACGTGAAACTTGCTCCAGGTTTGGTAATCCAAAATGCTATCGACGGAAAGAGGCCAATCTTGACGGAAAAAATACTGACCTTTGAAGCGTAGACTCACGGGCGAATGCAGATGATCGTCTTGCTGTTGATCCGTTTGACGGTCAAAATCGTACCGACCCGTTAAGCCGACCGCACCTTGCAGCGACCAATTCGGAGAAAGATTGCGTTTTGCACCAAGACCGATCCAGTATCCCTTACCTGCCAAATTGGTTCCACCACTGGAATCAAGCGATGAAAGCTGATGCTGAATGCGATAGGTCGCCTCAACACCAATCAACCATTCTGGATTCGGTCGGTACCCCAAAAGAAGCTCGAAGACTTGCGCATTCATGGACCGATTTTGCAAGCCCATGCCGCTATCACCAAGTTGTCCATATTCATAGGAAGCGCCGAATGTGGCGCCAATCCATTGTTTGGGTTCTTCTGCCTGGCCGGAAACTGAAAAACAGAGCGAATAGCAAACAAAGATAAATAGACGAATTTTTGCGATATTGCTCATGGTCTTTTTCCTTAAGACAGCTGAAGCCGCCGTAGGCCCCCAAGTTCTTTTCGGTATCTGCAGGGTGAAGCTGAGCTCTTATCTTTTGAAGATTTCTCGACAACTGTCCGTGGATCGCGTCTTAAAGCTAAATTTGTATTTACTCAAAATCCATCGCGACGACCGTGATGTCATCCGCAAGCGGCGCCGATTCGGCCAGGCGGTCCGATTCGCCCATAATGCCAGTCAGGAAACTGTCTTGCTGCCAGTTGCTGGCTTTGTGAACTTTCAAAAGCATTTGGCCAAAGGCGCGCTCGCTGAGCATTTCGCCCTTCGTATCGATTCTTTCCGTCAATCCGTCCGTCAGCAAAACCAAACGCGAATTTGGTGGCGCCATGGTTTCGGTCATCAGAACCTTTTTGGTCGGCGTCCCCAGCGGCGCCGAATTCGTCCCGATCAAATAGCGGATCGTTTTCCAATTCAAGGCCGAAGCATCCTTCGGCAAAAGGGCTGCCGGTAAATGGCTGGCGTTGACGTAAATCATTTTTCGCGTCACCAGGTCGACCTGCACGATAAAGGCACTCATGGTCATCATGCCGCCCGAACAATTGCGGATCGCATGCGACAACGTCGAATACACCGAATCAATCCCGGCCGAGGCATTGTTCTGCACCATCGCAATCGCCGAGCGAGCCGCACTGGTCAACAAAGCCGCCGCCGCCCCATGCCCGGTCGCATCCGCGATCAAAGCAAAGGCCCGCTGCCCGCAGGTCCAATGCCACCACCAATCGCCCCCGCATTCACTGGCCGAACGGTACTGTCCACCCACCTTCACCCATTGATAGGTCGCTTGTTTGTTTTTTGGGAACAAGGCTTCTTGCAAAGTTCGCGCAGTTTCCAGTTCGGATTGCATGCGCTCTTTTTCCGCGGTTTCAGAAAGAATCCCGCGCTCTAAAAATTTAAAGATCAAAGCGCCACACTGAATTTGATCATTGTTCTTCAAGGTCCGTGGCTGCATCGGCTCTAGCACTTGGCCGTCAACCAAGGTTTTGTTCGTCGCACCCAAATCGGTGATGGTGGTCTGATTGTCTTTCAAATCAATGCGTGCGTGTTTTTTGCTAAGGCTGGTGTCGGCAATTTGAATGTCGGATTCCACACTGCGACCGATGACCGTCAGGGCACGATCAATCTGCCACTGCTTTCCCAACATTTCCGGGGGGCCCACCAAAAGCACCAAGCAGGACGGAACCTTGGCGTTTGGCTCCGCTTTGATTTTGACCGTATTTGTATTGAAGATATTCGTCTTTTCCGAAATATCTTCGTCATCACCCGCAGACATCACCTGATTTTAAAATAACTTCGGCCCAATCCGACAGTTAAACTTCACATCAACAAATGTTCACGACTGACCTTCGGTCCAGCTGAAATTTTCTAAATAGACTAGCTCTTCACGATGGGTGAAGGCATCGGGGCACAGGCTTTCGAGTTGCATTCGGCAACTGTCTGGCCCTTTTGAATGAATAAAACAGACAGGCCGAGAAGAATCGCAGTTAGAACAATCAATTTTTTCATTTCATGTCCTTTCCAGACTCTTTAACGATAGCAGTGTTTTTTTGGAATTGGTAGGGAGTACAGGTATTGGCGAGCATACGTAAGTTATGAATAACACAGAGCATTTTTGCTCATAAAACAATGTAGGCTACAACCAAGGTCACTGAAGGTTACCAAGGGGTCTGCAGGTTCTCTTAGCTGCCCCACAAACCCCACAAAAATTTTAAATAACTATTTCCAGATATATACTTTTCCCGATCCATCACATCTTGGGCATGTAAAGTCATCGCCGGTACGGTCCTTACCGGTAGTTCCGCTTCCACCGCAATTCAAACATTCACCGTTATGGTGTCTTTGCAATATCTTACCAGTACCCTTTTCAAATTTAGAAAACGGAATATTGTCCATTTTTAGGGGATCTTTATCAGATAGCTGGGCCAAGTACGGATCTGGTGCCTTGCCATATTTATCAATTGCCGCAGAAAGCTGAGGCCTATCTTCAGAAATAAACGTATAACTGCACCCCCCATTTAATTCACTCCAACTGCTTCGTTCATATTCCCAATCTTGAACTGTTAATAGTCGGTCCTGAGGCACTCCGGTTGGCTTATCTCGATCACTAGATTTGGATTTTAGATCATTTTTAATCCAGCCTTGTGGAGTTAAATGCCATTCCTCGAGCGTGTCGATATTAGCCATTCAAAAACCTTTATCTAGATTAGTTTAAAGCTGATCTGAACAGGCTAAAGATACAAAAATCGCTGATTGATGTTTCATCTGAAGATTAAAGCCACTGTCACTTCCAATAAACCGTCCATGCTTTTTTGAATATGAACAAATTGGATTCACAAATACTTGTGGGCTGCCATCAACCGAGCATCCGAATCGGCGCGATTCATTTCCGAACTTATCAACAGAAATTTTTCCGACCGTACATTTCCAGTCACTAACTTCCACAGTATCCTCTTGGCTGGTAATGACCTTGACAATCTTTAGGTCTGAGAAAACGGTCCATTTAGGTTTCTTCATATCTGCATAAGAATAATGGCAGAACGAAAATGAGAGCAAAAATAAAGATATAGTGTATTTCATAAATAAGAATTCTATCATGCTAAAGAAAATAATCGACAAATAAATTCCATCTTCAACCAACGAATCTTACAAAAGGAGTGGGTGTGAAAAAGAAAGTCTTAGTTAGTGCAGCAGCTATCGTGATGCTAATAAGTCTATTTGCCAACTTCACTACCTATATGAGTCGAAAAAATACCAAAATCAATGGCGGCAACGAAGCATCTTTTTTTCGTTATGGCGACGAAATCATTCTGAAGGTCGACGGCTGCCTTGACTGGCATGATGAAAAACAGCAATCGAAGGAATTTCGGCAATACTGGAAAATTCGGGCTACAGCCACAAAGAAAGGCTCTACATGCACAATCTTGGATGTCTGGGATCACGGGTCGAGCATCATAATTCCTGATCCAGAAGAGTGTACCCTTTCTACCATAGATGAGGATGCTAAGACTGCGACAATTGTCTATAAAGATGCAACTCTCACAATTAACCGCGACCGCTCTATATGGACAACAAGCGACCCAAATGAAAAGGGCGGCGGCGAACTTATTAAATGTTGGGATCGAAAAATAAATTGGTATCTTTGGTAAAAACTTGGCCTCTCTGCACTCTTCACCAATAGATACCTTGATGAAAAATGTTTATATTTCTGGATGCTTTCAAATACCCTTGTCATTTTTTTGACTAAGTTTATTCATTCTTGTCTTCAGAATGTCCTCTACGAATTTTCGCTTATTGTCATTTATCTTAAAGCCGTTCTTCTTTACTTCATGTAACGCTACTTCAGGAAACAGATAATAGACTTCAAGTCGTTTTAAAGCATCTTTGCCACTGGTTTTCTTTGTCTCTATCCTGTGAATAGTTGCAGGTGAGAAATCGAATAAATCGCTAAACTCTCTAACTGAGAGTTTTAGGTCGTTTCTAAATCTCATTACATCTTCTCTTCCTACGCCATCTTTTTTGGAGGGTGCAAAGACGAATGAAGATGGCCCTCTTTGACCTATTGTTGCTACCAATACAATCAAGTCCTTCTCATTGGGATCGATCCCAACACTTCTACAGTACTCCTGATACGCAGGATTCTTTCTTGAAGGAATCCGATCTTCAAATGACGGAAACAGATTTTTAGATACAAACTTCTTTGAAGACAATGGTAAATCTGGTCCAAGTGGTATTGATCTTTCTCCATATGCATAACCATCATCGTAATTGAAAACAAAATTGGAACCCTCTTTTGACAAGCGGCCAACGTATTCCCTGGTTTTTCTTCTTTCAAAATATACATCTACGGCTTCAATAGTTTTAAATTTGCTTGCCATATTCAAATTCTCCAATTCGCTCTTCAAGAAGCTTAACAAAGGCTTTTTTCCTCTTTTGGGAGAGAGCCGAATTTCGTACAAGATCTATTATTTTCGGAAAGCGAGCGATTGCTTTGCCGCTAAATAGATTCACAACTTTCTTGTGCCCTAGTCTGTTGAATTCTTCGATATAGTCTCTTGGTTTTGGCTCTTTTGTTTTTACCGTCCAGATACAGCCACTCGGATTGAAATGTGCTCCCAACATAAATTCTTTCTCTGTCCCGAATAAAGAAGGATTGTCATACATCGGTGCTAATTTTTTCGCCTTAGTGGTTTCAATGATGCCTAGATTTCGTCCATGCCTATCATGATTGCCGATCAATGAATCAAACAGACAAATTTCTATAAATCTTGCGACATCAGCAAGCTTGCCAGTTTGTTCTAAAATTAGTCTCATAATTTCCTCGCAATTATGATTTTCTTCTCCATCTGGAAGAAACTTGTAAATGTGATGAAGTGTCCCGACATGATCTTGCATGAAGTTTCGAGTTACAAATGTGACCCGACCGTTAAAATCAATAAGATGATATGGAGGAATGTCTATTCCAAGAATTTCGGCAATTCCATTGCAAACATATTCGGTGACAGGCAGTTCAGGAAACTCGTCTTCTTGGATTTTTAAAATGTATTCTATAGAGCCCAAGCGAGCAGAGTATTTTAAGTATCTTCCATGAAGAAAGGTATCTACCTTTTTCTTTATTTCCTGGCTTTGAGTTTTTGCAGAGTTATTTTTTGGATCAAGATCATGAAATTCCAATATTTTTTGTACTGAGAACCAGTCCATAAAGCACTGCTCGTGTAACCCATAGACTTCATTCGATTCGATCACCTGCCTACATTTAAAGCACTCTTTCATGTAATCAATATATCACTACAAATTTATGTAATCAATATATTACAACAAAATTTCGTAGTATATTGATTACAGATATATACCTAGTAATTTCATATACTTGTGTTTGTGTAACGATTTGTTGAGCTGTAAATCTGGCATCTAACAAGTCCAAAACTGCTAAACGTCAGGAAAATCAGGTCAGCATGACTGACAAATATAACTAGATTAAGGCCTGAATTTTATATTGCTGAAATAGTCTGTCACGACGTTAGGAGTACTTCATAATGAGAACTTACTCACAGCATTCTGGTAATTTTGAATCTTGCGCAACTGATTGTCCAATGCGGATTAGTGCATCCAATGAAATTTCTGATGATTCTGTACTAGTTTTTCTCACAGAATCGATTGCTTCGCCAATTTGATGGACATGAGATGGCTTCCTGTTTTCGCAAATAGAGTTTTGCTCAAACAATCTTACATGACGTTTATAATCAATTAATGCATCATCTAACTTAGACCTGCTGGTATCTATATCCAGTTTGATTTTCATCGCCTCATTTAAAACTATATCATTTTTAGAGCTTATTTCAGATTGAAATCTAACAACCGCATCCCTACAGGAATTTCTTTTCTCTTTTGTAAACTCCATCCCTTGGCATCCTGTAAAGAAAGCAGAGACGACAGAAACCAAAAGCGCAAGTCCGGCAAGAATTTGAGTTATCTTTTCATTTAGAGATAATGACATTTTCATTTCCTATATTTGAATTACTTCCCTCTGGGTAACCATCTTTGCAGCAGGCTATGCATTCGTCCCAGCCTAAAGAAACATTTGCCGCGTTTTGCTTTTGGCTATAATTTGCAGAGCCATCATCCTGGTTAGTAAAGCGAAATTTTCTATTACAGCATTGTCCACAAAGCTCTTTAGTTTTTTCGCTGGTACAAGTTTCCTGGGCACATTTTGATTGGTTAACCTCAGTTTCTAAAGAGACTTGACCGAAAGTCCAAAGAGAAAATAGTATACAAAATATAAAAAATGCTTTCATGCGAACGCTAAATCCTTTTTAAAAAATTGTACTGACTAGTAATTATTATATTTAGAGGCTAGTTCGGCGAAAAGTCGATTAGGAATATTTGAATTTAAAAAAATATGCTTAGTGTTTAATAATTTTGCTTAGTGTCCGAGCAAAGTTTTCCGCTTTCAAATCAAATATATTCGCAGCTAGTAATCATTTTAGAAGTTAAACTCGAATTCCGTATGACAGACATACACCCTTTATCGACTGAGTCGATTAGACGCCTTTTGAGGCAAATTTTTGCGCTCACAATATAAGACCAATTATACCTGCGAAAACCCACAAGGGGGTGGTAGGCTATTCCAGAACGTCAATGGGAATTGAGCTATTAGTGTTTGTCCCATTTCCAAGATATCCAGTTGTATTAGACCCCCAGCACTTGATAAAACCGTCTGAGCTTCGAGAGCAGGCAAAGGCTGATCCCGCAGTGACCTGAGCCGTATTGAAGCCAGAGAGGCCATTAACGTCCACTGGAGTGAACGAATCAGTGGTCATTCCATTTCCAAGCTGACCCGAGCTATTTAATCCCCAGCACTTAACTTGGTTGAGCGAAATACTGAAAGCACAGGAAAAGCTATCTCCTGCTACGACTTTATCAAAACCGCTCGTCAATCCAGAAACTTGCACAGGGACATTAGAAAGAGTCGTCGTATTGTCACCCAACTGTCCATTTGAATCTTTGCCCCAACATTTTACAGCTTTGGAGCTAGTGACAGAACAGGCATGGTTGACTCCAACATCCAGGTCCAACATTCCTGAACTTAAGTTACTCACGTCTACAGGAATATAAGAAGACGTTGAGGTTGTTCCATTGCCCAATTCACCATTTGAGACAGTTCCCCAGCATCTAGCGACTCCGCCAGCAATTCCACATCCAAAGTAATTTGAAATTGCCGAGAGTTGACCAAAAGTAAAATTGGAAGTCAGCACGGGAGATGTTGAGTTTGAGTTGCCATTATTACCAAGAACTCCATACCCACCATTTCCCCAACATTTGTGAAGACTGGTTCCACCACCACCGCCCGGAACTAATGCGCAAGTTGTAAATCCACCAGCCATTACTTTCGTTGCACCTGATATTCCCACGACCGTGACTGGCGCTTGGCTGTTAGTGGTAGTTCCATCTCCTAATTGTCCAGATGAATTGAGACCCCAACATTGAACTGTCCCATCGGCAATAAGAGCGCAGGAATGAGAAGTTCCCGCCGTTATTCCTGTTGCTGCTCCAGACAAGCCGACGACCAATCTAGGTTTTCTCTCATCGCTTGATCGACCAAGCTGCCCAAAGAAATTATTTCCCCAACAATAAACTGAACCGCCAGATTTTATTGCACAGGAATGAAAATCCCCGCTTGCCATCGATATCACGCCAGAAAACATAGTGGGTGAAGTTGTACCGCCACCAGGCGAATCATCCGAGGAACCACCACCACTGTTTCCTGAGCATCCAGAAAACGCAAACATGAGAATACAAATAGCAATAGCATTCTTCATTTTTCTTCCTTTCCTAGAGTTCGTTTCTTAAGGAAAACGTCGTAGACACCGAAGGGAATCAACTCTTCTCCAGGATTAAACTGAGTTAGCTTTCCAAATAGTAAGTAGTCTGATGAGACGTTAAAACATTCGCAAAGTTTTAAAAGATGCTCCAAATTACGAGGAGTTCTTCCGTCCAAGTAGTGGTAGATGCTCTTTGCAGAGATTCCGGTCTTCCGAGAAAGCTGCGGGACAGTCATTCCATCCCGCTGCAATAGTGCTTTTAACTGTTTGCCTAAACTCATAACTAAGTTTCAGCTTTCCCAAAATGTTATTTAATTAAATTCTCTTATTAGAGGATTTCTCCCCGATTTATTCCCAAAACCTCTCTAAACCGAGACAATCTGTTTCAAAAACATTTAATTTTGTAAGAGTTAAAAAAATATTAAGGTATTTCAGAAACCCTTATGCTGCTTCTTTTGAAATAATCTTCAATGCTCTACAGATGGTCGCACTAGAACAACCCATGAGCCTTCCAATTTCGCTAAGAGATAAACCTTGATTCTTGAGACGTAGAAGCAACTCCCGATTAATGGGTTTCCTTGGAGCACCAAGGCGCTTACCTTTGGCCCTAGCATTGACCAGGCCATTTTTTACTCGGCTTGCAATCTGTTCCCTTTCAAATTCAGCTAGGGAACTGAGGATTTGGAAAATAACCTTACCAATCGGAGACTGAGTATCAAGTCTTTCTGAAACTGAGACAAACTGAACTCCGAGCTTGTTAAACTCCTCTAGCGCTGTAATCAGATGAATTGTACTTCGACCAAATCGACTAAAGGAGAAGGTAACAACGGCACTAATCTTACCTTCCCGTACTGCCTTCATCATTTCGTCCAAGCCTGGTCGAGAAGTCTTTGCTCCTGAAATGCCTTCGTCTTGAAAAACTTCATATTCTGAAATGCCGTTTTGTTCACAATAGCTCTTACAAGACAATATTTGAGATTCAAGCCCATTAGATTGAGTATTGGTAGAAACACGACAGTAAATTGCTGTTTTCTTCATAAATTCCTCTGTTAACAATAATATGCCGCCTTGCGGTATATTTCAAGATAATTAGGTATAATTCGGTATATTGATTATAATTGAGATATGAAACAGTCTAAATCTACAGATAAAAAAAAGCTAAATCCGAAAGATAAACCAACTCGCACTAAAACATCTTTATATCTCTCAAAGGAGATATGGGCTGAGTTTAAAGTGGCTTGCGGCCTTGCGAGCCCTTCAAAGGTTATGGAAAAGCTTATGAAAGATTTTATCGAAAATTCTAAATAGCAACTTCTGATGAAAGTTCGTTACTTTGAGAAAATACCACCTAGTGAATGAAGGATTTTAATTACCCTTATCCAAATTTCAATAGAAGTTTTTCCTCTAGCAAATACCAGACTACAGTACTCACCTATTACTTTTTTTTCTGAACAGAAAACACCAAGTTCTTCACATAATTTTAGAGTGATCAATTTGTCCTGAACAAGTACGGCACATTGGAATATATTTTTATTTGAAACTTGAAAATCTCTATTGAAACTTATCCATTGCTCCAATGCCTCGGACATTCCTTCTTGTTTGGTAATTTTGCGCTGGCTACAAATGTCCTCAAAAAAGTAATATGTAACTGCCTTAACTCTCGTAACCTGGGGTTTGTAGATCTCTCTACACTTGAATATTTGCCCTTTGGAATTGGAGGCATGAATTGCCTGATTGGCAGACTTAAAATTACCTTTTTTTGCGTCTCGTTCTGAAGCACGACGAAGTAACTTTTGCCTTCGTTTAATATCCAAATCAGATTCCGATGTTAATAACTCCCCAATATTTTCGGAAAATGATGTGTTTGTCTTTTTAATTTTTCTCCGTGATTTCATATGCTTGTAAAATGGTATACCAAGGTTGATTGGAAATCTAACGTTTCCTTTGAGATCCTAGTCAAGAATCCAGCTGCAGATGGATTCAAAAAAAAAAGGAGATTAAAATGAAAACGAAGTTTTTGAAGGCAATGGAAAAGTTTAATCGCGGAGTAGTTCTTCTGCAGAAAACTACATTCATAACTGAAGAACTAAAGGAAATACAACCGTGGAAAGATCTTGCCGAGTTTTACCTGAATACCAAAGATCCCGTTTTTAGAGCTGCGCTTTCCATTCTAAACGCCCTATACACACAGAAAAGAAAATATTTTTCTCTGACACGAAGAAGCCTTGAGGAATTAGTTAAAATGGATGCGAATCACGAAGGCAATGCAGGAATTGCTCATAAAAGCTATCCAAGTGTCCGAGCATTTATCCAAGATACGGCCCAGTATTGCAAACTATTCGCTTCAGGAGCTAGAGGAATAGGTAAGGCAGATACCTTCGAAGTCGTTGATCCTGAAATATTGAAATTTATTGGAGATGAAGATCTAGATTCTCAGAAAGAGCAAGCCTTACAATTTAGTGGAGTTATATTGTCTCAGGACCAAACTTCGGACCAGTCAAAGGACCAAGAAAATAGAAATAAAAATTTAGTAAGTAGTAGTCAGAAAATAGAGACTAAAGATCAAGAATTAGAAAATGAAAATATTCGTTTTATGTCCCTTCAGGAAATCGAAAATTTTTTTATTCATTTCAACAATGAGATACTCATAGCTAAGGCAAGAAAACGATATCATCCGAAAGCCAATTACTTGACTTGGTTTGAGACTGTTCCATCAAAAATTAAACATGCATCAAAGATTGATCTCGAAAAAATCAGATTAGGTATTGATGAAATCGAGAAAAAATTGGGTCCAGAATATAGAGAAATATTTGAAGAAGTCTCTATGATCCTGAATAACTCATTGGTACCCAAAGAACCATTGCTGCCTAAACTAACTGGGGGAAGTGATGAGTAAATCATTGTTTTTTCCTAAGAACACACCTAATACACAGCCTTTGCTCTTTGAAAACCAAAAGAATGAGAAATTATTAACAGCTAAGGAACTTGCGGAGGCTCTAGGTATATCTGTTTCGTATGTGAAAAAGCTAAAAAGAACTGGCATCATTAGACCATCAATAAGCTTTGGAAGATTCGTCAGATATTCAATGGCTGAAGTTGTGGCTTCACTAAAAAGGAGAAGCTATGACTAGATTTAATCCAAAAGTTTACTTAAATAAGAAAAGAATTGAGAAAGCCGTTAAAGGAAATCCTGGAATCTCTAAGATATGGGTTTGGGATGAGTTAAAGCAAGAATACTTGCCACCCTTAAGAGGCAAACCTTATCTTGCTGTAAGAAAACGTATTTCAGGAAAGTCTGTCGTTGAAGAAAAAAGAGCATTTGAAAATATAGATTTAGCTCGAGCATGGAAGTACGAAACTGTTGAGACTGTTTTAGTTGAATCTACTGAAAATAATTTTCCGCTGTTTCAAGATGTAATATTGGAGTACGAGAATAAACGAATAAATCAGCTTAGACCAAGTACCCAAGAATCATACCGAAAGATGCTAAAGAATTATTTCAGTTTTCTTAAGGCAATCAGAATGAACGAAATTACTCCAGGTATAATCGATGACTGGATTGATTTCCTGAAATCTTTGCCTAGAACTGAGAGACGCAAGAGCTTTGAACATGAGTTTAATCTTTTATCGGCTATTTTAAAATTCTACGCTGAATTTGACGATACTTTTGAATCTCCAATAAAGCCTAGACATAGGAAGAATATTCGACTTCAAAGCTTTAAAGGTTCAAAAAGCAAATTTCTAACTCCAGAGGAATTTTTTAAATTTAGGGCAGAACTTTTAAATGGTCCGAATGGAATTCTCTTTTGGACAATGTCTACTGTTCAGTTTTTCCAGGCATTAAGAATTTCGGAAGCTGCTGGGTTATTTTGGGAGGATGTTAAATGGGATACTCAAAATATTGAGAACTCCCAACTACATGTATCCCGATCAGTATTCTTCAGCAGACAAGCCAATACAGAACCTGAGATTCTAAATTCATTTAAAAACTCAAAGTCCAACAATGGATTGAAAGTTGCTCCTCTACTCAAAGAGTCCTGCAATGCACTTTTGGATTATGGGAAAGGATTTGAAAAAAAAGGACAAATATTCAAACAACCAGATGGAAAGCTCTTAACCTACCGTCAGATTCAGAACGCTTATGACTCTGCATTTAAACGCGCTGGATTACCTTACTCAGGCACTCACGTCATGAGGCATGGCGGAGCCAGCTACGTTTACAATGAATCGAATGGTGACCTTTCCTTGGTTCAATCCATTACTGGAAATAGGGATTTAAAGACCGTTTTGGTCTATTCCCATAGAAGCCCAATTGCGCTTACAGAATTCGCCAAGAAAACATGGGAGAAGTGACGGTTAGTTGGCAGACTAACCCCACAAATCCCCACAAATCTTATTTTTTACCTTCAGAATCTTTTAAAATTGAATAGAAGCAGAAATGGTAGGGAGTACAGGATTCGAACCTGCGACATCCACCTTGTAAGGGTGGCGCTCTACCAACTGAGCTAACTCCCTATTGGTAAACAGAGGCACTGGTTTACGACCCTTCATGGGCTTTGTCAAACGCTTCGCAGAAAAAAACAGCGTGGAAAGGGGCCTATTGAGCCCCTTTTACACACCCGGATCGAATCAGTTGCAGCTGACTGGTTCCGCGGCTGCCCCTGGGATCAGGGTCTTGCGATCCAGATCCAGCTTCAGGGTGCCTTCGCTGCAGTTCTTGGCCAGGGTCGCACGGACCAGCTCAAGGTTGGCCAAGAAGCTTTTGCCTGTGCCTTCATAGTCCTTTTCGGTGAACAGAAGCTCTTTGATAAAGTAATCGCGAACCAGGCCCGGCTTGTCTTTCACAAGCTTCGCTAAACGCATCACGTTGGTGTAGGTGCGCGGGCTGATATGACGAAGTTTTTCGAGCGCAGAAATCTGTCGCATCATATTGCTGCGCTTGGTGACGTCGACGCCACAGTCGTTGTCTTTCAGGATCATTTCTTTGATCAAGATCCCACCCTTGGCCGTCATCGCTTTCAGCTCTTCAGCCGGAACGATCGCCGTGAAAAAGCCGCGGTAATTGATCAAGCTGTCTTCGCCTTTGCGGGGCTTACGGGCTTTTGATTTTTCTTCGGTCATCTGACCGTTTTCTGGAATGTACCAAACGTACTTAAAATGAATATTTCCGATGCGATCATCCTGCGACAGCAAAGTATCCAAGATCACCATGTCCGAGACATCCTTCATCTGAACCAGCACCGGCAAAATTTTGTTGGCCTCGGAACTGTTGGCAATCGCAGCCAAGCCCGCCGGATTGCTGACACGTAAGAATGGCGGCTGCTGCACAAAACGTTGGTAGCGAGTCTCATAATCGCCAGAACCGCTGACCTCGGTGTATTGATCTTCACCGGTTGGATTGTCGGACAAGAATCCATAAAGCTGATTCTGATCGTTGAAAAGACGGCTCGACAACGGCACGGTCGAGTGGGCCTTATTCATTTGATTCCAAGTGGTGGCGATCACATCCGAACTTCCACCCAAAATCTTCAAAGCTTTTTCGACCACGGCTTTGTGCTCTTCTTTGTCCATGGTTCTAGAAACCGCGACCGGAACACGACCACCACCCAATAAACGCGAAAGCTGATACGCGGCCAAACCGGAAGCTGTATAAGAACAAGAAATGCTTTGTTTAAACTTGGCCTTAATTTTCTGGGATGGATCGTCGTCGCCACAGTGTTTGTCTTCGAAAACTTCTTTCGACATCCCATCCGGAATCAAGCTGATCAATACACCAGGATTGGTCGAATTCAGCTTCGGACAGATGCCAACATTTTGATAAAAATTGATCTCGCAAAGCTTCTTTTCATCTTTCAGATCGCCAGCACTGAAACTGCTGGATCCATCCTGCAAAAGATGAAGCTTCGCCGGAATCTTACAGACCTCTTGTTTCCCATGCAGCGTCGGCAAAAAGAAAGTTTGTGATTGGGTCAGCTCTGCACTTTGCGCAAAAGCCGAAAAAGAAAAAGACAGCCCCAATAAAATAGCCGAAGTGAAGAACGCCCCCGCCTTCATAAAAATCTCCCCAGATTCTTTTCCCCTGGGGCCAGACATCTACAAAGACCATGCCCAGCCATCCGCAAGCTCAATGAAATCCAGACAAAGAATCCTGAAAAATTTTTCTGAATGTCGATTTGTTGAGAGGCACGAAAGGCGCAACCCACACCCTCCCCAGCAAAAAAAGAGACCCTGATAGTACCCCTATCGGGGTCAGCAAAGCGGACGAGAGCCCAATCAAAGCCCAAAGCCCGATCCGCGCGGCCGAGTGAAAATAAGGCCCGGCAGTTAAGTCTGTCCTTGCCAGCCCCCCCAAAAAAGAAAACGGGCCCCAAAGGACCCGTCTCCACTTTCAAATTTCAGCTGACGCCGAGATTAGAAATCCAAACGCAACATTGCTGAAGTCGTTGTGATTTTCTTGTCAGATTCAGCAGTTTTACCCAACGAGATGTCGTTGTACTTGTAGTTCTGCTGAGCATAACCAATACGGCCTGTCAGTTCTGGCATGAAACGGTGAGTGACGTAAACCTGAGTTGCATCACCTGGAGTTCCGTAGAAGTTCGTCAGGTTCGTGTTACCCAAGTCGTAGATGAATACGTTTTTAGTACCGTTCACATATTCAACACCGACAGCCGAGTTACCGAAGTTGTAACGAAGGTGAGCCAATGTGCTGCTGCCGCGTGCTGTGTCTTCCAAAGACTCTGCACCGTAACCGTAGCTAGGCAAAACACCCGCCAACAACAATGTCCCTTTGTTCTTCAGCTCTGTTGACAAGTAAGCCACACCAAAATCGAAGCCTGAACCCGCGATGTCTTCAGCAAACACGTTCAAAGTGTGAGACATGATGCTGAACGCAGTCGCGCCAGTGCTGCTTGGTGGATAAGCCAAAGTTGAGCCGTTGATCCAGATATAACCGCTGTTCACACCTTGATAGATCACGCTCAGATTCTTAGCGAATGAACCACCGTTCATATTATAGTCGACCATCCAAGAAGTCAGATGAGTCGTACTATCGTTCTTACCGTCACCTTGTGGCGAAGCGATTGTGTTCGATCCGCTTTTCGCAACTGTCATCAGCGGCGTGTAAATCAAACGCAATGCCAATGTATCAGCATCGAACTTCATGTTGTGAGTCAAAGCGAAACCGTCCAGGACTGAATTGTAGATAACCATTGGGTAAGTTCCCATACGAGGCTTATCCAAGTTCCAGTTTGCTGGAGGACCATCTTCTGTTGGCAAACGACCGAAAGAGAAGATTGTTGATGGAGTCAAAGAAACGTCAGCGTATGCTTTTTCAAGATACAGCTGAGATCCTGACCAATCACGACCTTGACGACCTTCTGATGTTGCCGCTGGAGCATTTGCGCCCGTACCTGACTGAGTACCGATCTGATTCAAGAACTTAGAAGCAGAGATACGCGAGTAGAATTTGATGGCTTTGCTGACATCGGCGTTGATATCGAAACCAACACGCATGCGCATCAAGCTGTTGTTATCTTCAACCGTTCCAAGCTTGTAAACATAAGAGTCATAATAAGTCTCAAGGAAGCCACCGAACTTGAAGTAGTTCAAAGAAGCGTTTGATTCCAGTTCCGTTACACGATCTTCCAATGACATTTTGGATTGCGCTTGTGCGGCCATTGGCAGAGCCAAAGCCAAGAGCAATGATTTCTTTGCAATATTCTTAAACATATTTTTCTCCTACTGCTTTCCGGCTTCCGCGCCTTCAACTTTTTTCAAACAATCCGTTGTACATCCATCCGCGTCCACTTTCGAACCTGGAGCGCAAAGGTAAAACACCTTCGTCAAACGTGGGATGTCGTCAGCGGGTTTACCGCAGGCTTTCATTGCGTCTTCGATCTGTTCTTTTTTACTTTTCTCTGCATTCGCATTCAGAGCAAATGCACTCACCAGCAATACAGCCAGAGAGATTGTCATTGGGAACTTCATATCGTTTCCTCCTCAAGACAAATTGTGAGGATAGACAAAGCTTCTCGTCAACGAGCGCTCGACTTTTTTTCTAAGGATTTCGGTAAGTTCGGGGTTAAGTCACAATATAACTGGACCTGGTGTGAAATTGTGCTCGCAATTTAAGCAGAGCATCTTGGGGCCCTCACAAAAGGTCCTGTGAAAAAACAAGGCGATCCTACCTTGCTTTTTGAGAAAGCGGCGGATCGCCTGGAAACCCTAGATAAACAAGGGGCTCTTTAATTAGCGCTTTTTGACGGCGCAAATACCGGTCGGACTGTTATGAACCTTCTTCAGCTCGAAAGTTTCTGATTCTTCGGCGCCAAAATTCGTGATGTTCATCACCGTATAAGTTTTCACTGCCTTGGCGCGCGCTTTGCCTTCGTCGTATTTGTTGTACTTTAAGGCTGCTTCGCTGAAGACGTGGATCGTGATATTTTGAGTTGTCTTATTCGTCAGGATCAAACCGCGAACGACACGCTCTTCTTCAAATCCCGCCCCTTGTGCCAGCACCTGACAGGTGTGAGCGTCGTATTGAGTGACATCCAACTGATTGGTTCCATTCTTCGATTGAACCGTGCGGAAAGCATACAATGTCGGCTGTCCATCCAGGTAAACCAACCATGTTCCCTGGATACCTTTCCATGGGAATGGCATTTCTGCTCCCCAAGGCCAAGCATCACCCGGATCGGCTTTGCCGATAAATGAAATCCCCAAACTTAAAATAATCGCAGCTAAAATTCTCATTGTTGTTCCCCTCTACTTTCAATGAGCACCCTTGCGGATTTGTTCATAAAATAACCGTTTTTCGCACGGAAAATGTATTTCGGCTTGTCGTAATCCGGCTCGATCATTTTGCGCAGGCGCTTGATCGTCACGTAGATTTTATTATCGTGAATCGCTGGATCGTAGTTTTGGCGCCAGACCTGCTCGACCAAGTATTCTTTCGAGAAGACTTGTCCCTGATTCTGAACGAACAGGCGAAGCAGATCCATTAAGATAAATTGATTTTTGAAATCGATACGACCCAATTTCTTTTCGACCACAGAATGCTTTTCCAGTTCGAAAATCAGGTCGTAATTGTTCACAGAGTCGCCGCCCAGCTCTTGCAAAGCTTCTTGTACGCTTCGGGCCATGCGAACCATGTTTTGCGGATCCATTGAACGATGCGCGAGCTTAAAGTGCGTACGCGCCACCTCTTTATCGCCCATCAACATATAGGTGCGACCCATGTTGTAAATCACGCGTAGATGCAGATGCAGGATCTTATGCTCTTTCAACAGATCGTAGGTCTGCCACAAAAGTTCCAGCGCCTGATCGTACCGCTTCAGTTCATTGAAAATCTGCGCGTTCAGAATCTGAGACGAAATACGAACTTCTGGAATATCCAAAACCTGAAAGAAAATTTGCAGGTTGTAGAGCTCTTTCAAAGCTTCGGCATATTTGCCAAGATTCTTATAGCAGATCGCAAGACCGTTGATCGCATAACAGATGTCGCGTTTGTGATCGGTCGCCAGTGCGATGGCCAAAGCCTTTTGCAGATATTCAAGCGCCGTTTCAGTTTGCCCTTTGTAAGACGCACATAAAGCCAGCGTATAGTAGGTCTTCGAGTTGAGCTCGAAGCCTTCTTTCAGAACCAGATCTTGGATTTTTTCTTTCAGCGTTTGAACTTCTTCGAATTGCTCGCGCTCGGCATAGATGCGCAGAAGATGATTCTGGCAATCCAGATAAGAGCTAAAGTTCTTTTCTTGCAAATAACCTTCAGCCGCTTCCAACAACTTGGGAGCTGCTAACAAAAAGTCTCCGCGCTCGGATAAAAGTCGACCGATCTCGTGGATACGATCAAAGGCGGACTCGGTTTTTTTGTTCGGTGATAAAGTCGTCATCGCAAAGTCGGACCGTTCTCACAAATTCCTGACAAGACGTCAATCAACTCTGTCATCGATGATGCTTATTTATTGTGCATGATGCCTATGGGCTGAGTGTGATTTTGAAGCGCGCATTTTGTCCTAACTGATGAAGAACACTGGTCTTTAAATGCAAACGGCCCCCTGATCGGGAGCCGTTGTGAAAAATCTTAAATTTTTCGTTCAGATCAGCTTTGTTGCAAGCCTCAGTGAGTTTGCGCCAAGGCTTGACCTGTGAAATGGGCCTTGATTCCAAAGTTCTGCTCTTTTTGAAGCTTGAACAGCTCTTTTGGATTCTTGATATCCAGCGCATTCACCAGCACCTGGTCGACGTGGTCGACAAGAATGACTTTCAGATCTTTCAGGATTTCTTTTGGGATATCCTTCAGGTCTTTTTCATTCTCTTTCGGGCACAAGATCGTCTTGATACCGCCACGATGAGCAGCCATGACTTTTTCTTTCAAGCCACCGATCGCCCACACTTTGCCGCGCAAGCTGACCTCTCCAGTCATCGCCACAGTTCGTTTCACCGGGATGCGAGTGATCGCAGATACGATCGCCGTACACAAACCGATACCAGCAGAAGGGCCATCTTTCGGAGTCGCACCTTCTGGCAAGTGGATGTGCACGTCGATATTCTGGAAGTACTCTTTATCCAGCGCGAACAAAGGTCCGCGTGATCGCACGTAGCTCATCGCTGCCGAGCAAGACTCTTTCATCACGTCGCCCAGCTGACCGGTGACGGTGAATTTGCCTTTTCCAGGAACGACGGTCGCTTCGATCGCCAGCAGATCCCCGCCGACTTCGGTCCAAGCCATCCCATTGACCAATCCGATTTCGTTTTGCTCTTCGATTTTGCCCATTTTGTATTTCTCTGGGCCCAAGAGCTCGACCAATTTTTTCGGAGTGACCACATAGTTCGTGACCTTTTTCGGAGCCGCCGCTTTCTTGCCGTTCGCTTTTTTGCTGCTGCCCTTCATGTCGGCAACCGCTTCGGCGCGAACGATATCGCGAGCCACTTTACGAGCGACGTTTGCAACCTGACGTTCCAAGTTACGCACGCCCGCTTCTTTCGTGTAATAGCGAACGATGTTTTTCAAAGTCTGCTCTTGGATTTGCACTTTGCGGTCTAAAAGACCGTGCATTTCCAACTGTTTTGGAACCAGGTAATTCTTCGCGATGTGGAACTTTTCGGTCTCGGTGTAACCTTCGAGACTGATGATTTCCATACGATCCAACAATGGGCGCGGGATCGTGTGCAGGCTGTTCGCCGTCGCGATGAACATCACTTTTGAAAGATCGTATTCAAGCTCCAAGTAATGATCTTGGAAGTTGTTGTTCTGTTCCGGATCCAAAACTTCGAGCATGGCCGAGCTTGGGTCACCACGGAAATCAGAAGCCATTTTGTCGATCTCATCCAACAACACAAGCGGATTGCCTTTATCGACTTTACGAAGCGCTTGCAGGATTTTACCTGGCATCGCACCAACGTATGTCTTACGGTGACCGCGAATTTCGGCTTCGTCACGCACGCCACCCAAGCTGATGCGGGCGAAAGAGCGATTCAAAGATTTCGCGATCGAGCGAGCCAAAGATGTCTTACCGACCCCTGGAGGGCCCACAAGACACAAGATCGGGCCCTTCATATTGTTAGCGATCGAAAGAACCGACAGGTATTCCAGGATACGGTCTTTGACCTTTTCCAGACCCCAATGGTCTTCGTTCAACACGTCTTCGGCGAAACGGATGTCGTGCTTCTCTTCCGAGTAATCCTGCCATGGCAATGACAGAACCCAGTCGATATAGTTGCGAACAACCGTTGCTTCCGCCGACATTGGCGACATCATTTTCAGTTTCTTGATTTCTTTTTTTACTTTCTCTTTGGCCTCAGCGGACATCTTCTTTTTGTTCGCTTTTTCCTCGAGATCCGCAAGCTCCTGTTGGTAGTCGTCTTTCTCGCCCAACTCTTTTTGGATCGCCTGCATTTGCTCGTTCAGATAGTATTCTTTCTGAGAGCGTTCCATTTGTTTTTTCACGCGAGTGCGAATCTTCTTCTCGACTTCAAGAATTTCGATTTCGCCTGTCATTGTGTTCAACAAATGTTCCAAACGCTTGCCTGGATCGAAGATTTCCAAAACTTTTTGTTTGTCTTCAAGCTTCAGGTTCAGCTGAGCCACGATAATGTCAGCCAATTCGCCAGCGCTTTCGATGGTCGATACACGCATCAAAATTTCTGGTGGAATGCGCTTGTTCAGTTTCACGTATGTTTCGAAAGTCGTTTTTACCGAGCGGATCAAAGCCTGAGTTTCCACCTGGCTTGCGATCTCTTCGTTGACGTCTTCTGTGCTGACAACAAAGAAATTGTCGTTCGGCACGAAGCCTTTGATTTTTACACGACGTTTCCCTTCCACCAGAACTTTCACAGTTCCGTCCGGCAAGCGGAGCAACTGAATGATCGTTCCGACTGTGCCGACACTGTAAATGTCTTTGGGCTCAGGGTTGTTGGTTTTCGCGTCTCGTTGAGCCGCCAACACGATGTCGGTCTGTTTGCTCATCGCCTCTTCAAGAGCATTGATGCTCTTTTCGCGGCCGACGAACAGGGGCATCATCATGTGTGGAAAGATGATCAAATCCCTGAGTGGTAGCATTGGTAGTTGCGAGTTGTTGGTCGCCGACATTCTGTCTCCCTCCTTGAAGATGAATTTCCGTAAACGTTGTCTGAACAGGACTATGGTCTGGCTGTCATCGATCGATCTTCGAAACTTGTTCCTGCAATTTCCGAAAGTCTTCCGTGATGACCCCTGCTGTTCCGAAAACAGTTAGGGAGCTTCGTTAATATTGATGGTATCCAGAGTCCTAAGCGAAGTGAACGAAATTTTCATGATATGACTAATAAAAACTAGAGCTTTTCAGGACCAAAAGTCTTGCTTTCTTCAAATGAAAAAACCCCTCATTTTCACGAGGGGTTTTCTGTGTTGTTACAAAAATATTTCAGTCTCGATCGTGGAGCTTTTAAGCGCTCTCGGCCGAGCCTTTTTTTGCCGTGTCCTCGGCGCGCATTTCTTCTTCGGTCTTATAGACCAGTTTTGGTGCAGCGCCTTCATCGATCACTTTTTCATCGATGATCACTTCCTTCACATTGGTGCGTGACGGAATATCGAACATGATATCCAGCATGGAGGCTTCAATCACACCGCGCAAACCACGAGCACCCGTACGACGCTTCAAGGCTTGTTGCGCAATGGCTTTGATCGCGGCATCCGTGAACTTCAGATCCACACCTTCGAATCCAAACAGCTTTTGATACTGCTTGGTCAAAGCGTTCTTCGGCTTGACAAGGATGTCGACCAAAGCGGCTTCTTCCAAAGGATCAAGGACCGCCATCACCGGCAAACGACCGATAAATTCTGGGATCAAACCGAACTTGGTCAAATCATCTGGTTCGACTTTTTGCAGGATATTTTCATTCGCATCTTTTTCTGCCTGGGTGCGGATTTCCGCCGCGATACCCATTGTCTTATTTGAAGTGCGGCTTTCAATCAGTTTATCCAAACCAACGAATGCACCACCGCAGATGAACAAGATGTTCGAAGTATCAACCTGGATGAACTCTTGCTGAGGATGTTTACGACCACCCTTTGGAGGCAAGTTTGCAACCGTTCCTTCTAAGATTTTCAAAAGTGCTTGCTGAACACCTTCACCCGATACGTCACGAGTGATCGATGGGTTTTCAGATTTACGAGAGATCTTATCGATTTCGTCGATGTAGATGACGCCGCGTTGAGCTTTTTCTACGTCCCAGTCGGCCGCCTGCAGAAGATTGAGAACCACGTTCTCGACGTCTTCACCAACGTAACCGGCTTCGGTCAATGTCGTTGCATCCGCCATCGCGAATGGAACGTTCAAGATTTTTGCAATCGTTTGCGCCAGCAGCGTCTTACCGGATCCAGTTGGACCGATCAGCAGGATGTTGGATTTTTGCAACTCGACATCTTGAGATTTCTTTCCGTTCTGAAGCGCGTTGATACGCTTGTAGTGGTTGTGAACCGCTACCGCCAGAGATTTTTTCGCTTTCAATTGGCCGATGACGTAATCGTCCAAGAAGCCTTTGATGTCCGATGGCTTTGGAACTTTGAAAGTTCCTTTCACCGCCGTCTCTTTTTCTTTTTCCTCGTCGATGATGTCCATGCAAAGGTCAATGCACTCGTCGCAGATATAAACGCCAGGTCCCGCGATCAGTTTTTTAACTTCTTTTTGGCCTTTTCCGCAGAAGCTGCAGCGAAGTGTTCCGGTGTCTTTTGTGCTCATGGTTTACTTTCCTTTGACCTTTCTGAAATCGACGACAGAATCAATCAATCCAAATTCTTTTGCTTCAGGCGCACTCATATAATGATCCCGTTCCATTGTTTTGGCGAGAAGATCATATTCGCGTCCGGTGTGGTCCACGTAAATGCGAGTGAGCTTTTCCTTGGTTTTCACCAATTCTTTAGCGTGAATCTCGATATCCGTGACCTGGCCGCCGATTCCGCCACCGCCGAGATGAGGTTGGTGGATCATGATTCGGCTGTTCGGCATAGCATAACGTTTGCCCTTAGTGCCCGCTGTGAGCAACAAAGAACCCATTGAAGCGGCCATTCCAAGGCAATATGTTGCCACATCACATTTCACGAATTGCATCATATCGTAAATCGCCAGTCCGGCCGAAACCGACCCACCTGGCGAGTTGATGTAAAGGTGGATATCCTTCTCGGGGTTGTCTACCTCGAGGAACAAGAATTGTGCGATCAAACTATTGGCGACTTCATCGGTCACCGCTGAACCCAAAATCACGATACGGTCCTTTAAAAGACGCGAATAAATATCGTAGCTTCGTTCTCCACGGGCGCTTTGTTCGATGACGTAAGGGATCAGGTTCACGGTGTTCTCCTTTTTCAGCTGGCTGTCATTTGCTTTTCGGCTAAAAACAGCATAGTTTCAATCGACTTAGGTCTTACAATTCTGCCAGTCCGCAATGTTTGGATATGCAAAGGGAGTGCTATGAATATCGAACTCACAAAAACGTCTCAGTCCGGATCAGTTTTGGTCGCATTTGCAACTAATTCGAAACGGGGCAAAACCGACAGTCTCAAATTGACACACTCGGGTTTGGAAGCACGACTGAAAAATGCCATCGAGAGCAAAGAATTGTCATCGAAGGCACAGGACTCTGTTTTGTTTCGAGACATTGACGTCGATGGTTTCCGTCACGCCGTGGTCGTTGGTCTAGGCGATACGGTTGATGCCGAGACTCTTCGTCAAGCGGCTGCCGCTGTTCACGGTCACATCAAAGCATTGAAGGCGAATGACGCGAGCGTGGCTCTGGATGCGGTTTTGAGCGATAAACGTAAAGCTGCAAAGTTTGTTCAAGCTTTCATCGAAGGTTTGCTGCTTTCAGATTACAACTTCGACGAATTGAAATTCAAAAAGAAAGAAACAACTGAAAAAAAGATGGCGACGGTTGTCCGTCTTGTCACCAAACTGGCGACAGACGCGGCGGTGAAGAAAGCGGCCGTTGAAGCTGGAATCTTGGCAGAATGCGTGAATTTCTCTCGTCGTTTGGGCGATATGCCAGGCAATTTGATGACGCCAACGATTTTGGCGGACACCGTTGTCGACGCGGTTAAAGGCACCGGCCTGAAAGCAACCATCTGGGACGGCGCTCGTATTAAAAAAGAAAAAATGGGCGGTCTTTTTGGCGTTTCTCAAGGCTCGGATCAAGATCCACGCTTTATCATTCTTGAATACAAAGGCGCGCCGGCTTCGCAAAAGCCAATCGCTTTCGTCGGCAAAGGTCTGACATTCGACTGCGGCGGTATCAGCATTAAGCCTTCGGCCGCCATGGAAGAAATGAAATACGATATGTGCGGTGGCGCGAATGTCATCGGTGCGGCTTTGGCCGTTGCCAAACTGAAATTGAAAGTGAACCTGATCTGCTTGGTGCCTGCGACTGAAAACCTGGTCAACGGTTCAGCGACCAAGCCAGGCGATGTGCACTTTGCCCGTAACGGAAAATCATTCGAAGTGAATAACACCGATGCCGAAGGTCGTTTGATCTTGGCCGATGCTCTTTGCTACGCGACCGAACAGGAACCACAGATGATCATCGATGCCGCCACTTTGACCGGCGCGATGGTGATCGCCTTGGGGAACATCCACACTGGCTACTTCACTCGCAATCAAGCGCTGAAAAAGAAGATCGAAGCCGCGGCCGAAGCATCAGGTGAATGGGTATGGAACATGCCACTGACAGACCACCACGTGAAAGACATGAAGGGCACTTACGCGGATCTTTCAAACATCTCTTCAGGAAAAGGCGCGGGCTCGGGCACGGCGGCTGCATTCTTGGAACAATTTGTGGGTGAAGGAATTCCGTGGGCGCACTTTGATATCGCCGGTACCGGATGGAGCGTTGGAAATCGCTTGCCGTATTGCCCGAAGAAAGGCGCTTCCGGAGTGATGATTCGCACTTTCGTTGAGTTGGCGAAGCAGTACTAGAGCTGCTTACGCACCTCACCTCATTCCGTTAGGACAATGTATTGGCCAAACTCCAATTTATTGTCTTTGACGTGAAGGCCAATAAATTGGCGAAAATGTCAGTTTATTGGCTTCGGAGAGAAGGCCTCGGAGCGAAACTCTCGGAGCGAAGGCCTCGGTTTTGAGAGACGGAATAACAAGCGAAGTCTGCGCCGCCCAAACTTAGAAATTCAAAACAAAAGGCTTCTTCATGATTCCGTTCAGTTCAGCTGGAGGAATCACGACCTCGCCGTTCTGTCCTGTGGGATCGACAAGTTTCACGCTTCGAAGCATCCATGTCTTCGGCCACTGATCCGAGACATTTGCGAATTTCAATTTGGCTTGATGACCTTCGTTGAAAGCAAATTCGCCGTCGGCGACCGGTTCACCCAGGATTTTGGAAACTGGAATCCAGACCGCGGCGATGCTGTTGATGTCGGATGAAATTTCGCATGTGCCTTCGACTTCCATTTGTGGCAGTTCACCAGCGACGGCAACGCCGTCGCCTTCGAAATTCAGCACGACTTTCGAATATCTTTGGCAAGCAAAAGCTTTCTGTCCACCTTCACCACGGATGACGAAATGACCCAGCTCGACGCCCACATCTTTTTGATCGTGGATGACTTTCACCCCGTCCAACAGACGCTGCTTGGCTGCATAGTTCAAAGCCGAGCCTTCAAGATGTGAGAAGTCGTAAACTTTTTTGATTGCGGCAGGATCGCGCGAAGGTCGGGTGACGATCGTCACATAATCGGCATCTGGAAACTGCTTTGATTGCCACGCAACGAAGAAACCGCCCAAGAAAAATATCGCGATTCCCAAAAATGTGATGAATGTTTTCATCCTGAAATCCTCCATCTCCTGCCGCCAGGATACCATGAATCTCAGACGCATTTTATGTTAAGTTTGAAAGGCCTAGACTTTGAACTTGGCGCCCATTTGCTCGGCTTCCATCGCGATCGCCAAAAGACCCAGACGCGCGGTCCAACCGTAAACATTTTCCAATTGAGAACCTTCAAGGCTCACATTCAGATCGGAAACACAGAGCTTTTTGAAAACCGCTCCGGGACTGTTCAGGCTGTCGGTTGATCCTTTTTCCGAATGAGTCCGCAAAAATCCGCCAGCCAATTCGTTGCCGATCATATAGATCACCGGCTCGGCCGATGCGCCTTCAGATTGGACTCGGGATGGAATGCCTTCTTGAATAATGACTTCTTCGACATCACGACCGCCTTTGGCCGCTTTCATTTTTTTGCGCGATTTGCTGTTCCACTCTTCGATTTCGGCACCACTGCCAACCCGCACGACTGCCAGGCCATAAGTCCCGGCGTTGTTTTTCACAAAGACGAAGGGCTCTTGGGTGATGCCGCGTTTGCTGTATTCGGCCTTCAATCCAGAGATCATGCTGTCCACGCGATCGGCCAATTCTTTGCGAGATTGATCATCATTCAGATCAAAACTGGGAAAGAAATCGGTCTTCACATTCAGCGTGAAAGGGTCCACCCCGACAAGTGAAGAAAACTCGTCCACCAGCTTGTTATAGTTTTCAAAATACCGAGACTTTTTGCGCTGATACCAGCCAAGTTCGCGCGGTGGGTTCATAGGTAGTGTGACCGTCGCAGCCCACTCGTCATGCGATTCCGAGAAGTCATTGTTAGAAATAATCAGGTTTGGTTTGAACTCTTTCACCGCGTCCGAATTTTCGTAAGCGGAAACGATCGTGACCTCTTGGCCGGACGCCGATTGCACTTTGACAGGTGAAGCCAAGACGCGCGGAATCCCGACCAGGACCTCGCGGCCGGCTTGCTTTAAAAGTTTTTGGATCGTCAGGACGTTTTCCCAGTAAAAGGCATTGTTCGTGTGTTCTTCGGTGACCAGCAAAATCTTTTTCACTGCCGAGCCGTAATGCTTATCCAAATACTGGCCCATCAACCCGATCGAGCTTTCTTTGTCCGTTGGGCAGATGTTGTTAAATCCGGCCGGGAAAATATTGGCATCGACGTTTGAAATTTTAAAACCCGCATCGCGGATGTCGTAACTGGAATAAATCGGATAATTCAGCGACTTGGTTTTATCGCAGTACCAATTGGCGACCTTGCTGGATTGGCTGCACAGGCTTTGGTGAAAAGCATTTCGGAAAGTCATCGCTTCAATCCCCCTAAACTTTCAGCTTCCGGAGTCAAAGGATTGCGGACTCCTTTGGAGGTCAAAAAGCTTTGAGCTTGTGTTTCAAGTTTCGCCAGGTAGGCAAACAGTCCTTCGGCGGCCGAAGCGCTTTTGGCATCCGGGGATCGGTAATGTTTCAGATCATTGATCAAAACCAAAAGCTGTCCCGTCAGATTCAATTGCCGCTCCGTTTGTTCGCGCAGCGCCGCCCCCTTGTCCATGGCTTTGTTCAGGGGAATTTGTTGGATCGTATTCCACAAATCGCGATAGTTGGCGATCAAACCATCGGCCGCCATTTTCGACCAGGGCTGTCCGCCTTCTTCGCTGCTGCGAAGGCTAAACGTCTGCACGATCTTCAGGGTGTCAAGGCTCGCCTGGAGATTTTCTTCGGATACCTGGTGGGTCGAATAAGCACCCATGTTGTAATAGATTGACGACAACCAAACCGCCGAGTTTTCAGGCTTTTGCGAAGCGCGCACCTGCAAAATGCCGCGCTCGGCCTGACGCAGATACTGATCTGATTCTTTGGTCAGCCCCATGCGATTGTAGCTGGCCGCCATTCGCGCCGGCACCTCGGCCAAAGCTTGCTCGGGACGCAAATATTCTTTCAACGCCATCGCATCTTTCAAAGAAGCCAGCACGCGGGTTTCATCGCCCAGGTTTTCATAGCAAAACGAAAGATGATACAAAGCTTGCGCCGCGATTTCGGGCTGACGATCGCGAGTCGCCTCTAACGTGTATCGATACAGTTCGGCGGCCTCGGACCAACGATCTTGGGCCTCTAAAGAATGCGCCAATCCAAATTGCGCGCGCTGAAAGAAAACCGAGTTCGGAAATTTCTTTTGAAAATCGGCATATAGAACTTCGGACACATCGTACTGCATCGAATTGAAAGCGCGGTCGGCCTTCGAGATTTCGGCTTCTTGCTCGGCGCGGATCTGGGGGTCGATGGTGGCATCGCGATTCTCGTTCATTTGCATGGACGAGCACGCCGATAAAATCACAGCCGCACAGAAAAGCAGAATTTTTCTTTTCATTTCGAAGAGCCCTCAGCTTCTTCCATATTCTGAGCCATTTCCAAAACGCCCTCAAGATCTGAAATGGGATTCATGAGTTCAGGCAACATCAGGACCTGGCCCTGACCGCTCATACGAATCGAAAAAGACTGATAAACTTTTTCGCGATCGGCGAGATAGTTCTGATATTGCAGATAAAGATTTTCGAGCTCGTTACCCCCGCCAAGCTTCAAAGATAAATCCAGGCCTTTGGGATAGGCGCGATTGATGATCACGTTCGAAAGCTGATAACCGCTTTTGCGAATTTCCCGAGAGAAAAATTCGGCCTCTTTCAGTTTTGCTTCATCAAAGCTCGTCACCAAAACAAAATGCGTTTTCGGATGCACCAAAAGCTTATGCATATCCGCAATGCGCTTTTCCAACTTTCCTTGCCATTGCTGAATGCTTTGAAAGAAATCGGCCAGCTCGCGCATAAATTCAGATCCGGTCAAAGATTCCAAGGCTCGCAGCACTTGCTTCGTGCCCGTTTGAATGATCGAGCGAAAGAAGCTCTTCTCTCCCGATGCCGGATCACGAAACCACTGCGTGATCTTTTCGTTGAACAGGGCCGAAAGTTTTTGTGGAGCCTCTAGAAAATCAATCGCATGCTTTGTCGGCGGCGTATCCAGTACGATCAGATCGTATTTTCCGGATTCAGAGCTCGAGTACAGTTTTTCTAGCGCGGTAAATTCTTGCGAACCGCTCAAGGTCGTCGACATTTGCACGTAAAGCTTATTCTTTAAAATCTTCTGCGCCCGCTCGGGATTTCCCGAAGCCCGGGTTACGAATTCATCGAAGATTTTTTTGTTATCGATGACCGAAGCTTCCAGCGATCCTTTGATGCTGGGATCTTGGATCGCGGCCTCGTCTTTGGATTCAAGGCCCATGGTGGATTTTAATCTTTTTGCCGGATCCACGGTCAGCACCAAAACTTTTCGTCCCATTTGCGCAGCCCGCAAGGCGATCGCCGATGAAACGGTCGTCTTGCCGACTCCGCCGCTACCGACGCAGACGATGACCTGGGCGTTTTGCAGGATCTCGTGCAGGCTCATGGAAAGGCCTCGGCCATTTTTTGGATGATGTCCCATGCCTTCACCGAGAAGACCTGCGGAATCATACGAACTTTTCCTTGCTGTTCCAATTGCCCGAAAAGATTTGTTTCCGCCGTCGAAACTTTCGTCAGATACTTTTGAAACGAAGCCAGCTCGGGCTCTTTTTCTTTCAGCGCTTGTGGAGATGGATTCAGCACTCGATTGAAAATATGGGTCGGCTTGATTTTCACACTATCGTAAATACCTTGCCACAGCTCGATACCTTCGACGACCGGAAGCTCCTCGGGAAATGAAACCACAAAGTACTGGCAGATTTTTGGGTCCTGCAGAACCTTTTCGATGCTTCGGGATTGCTCGCCCATGGGACCGAAACGAATCGCTTCCGACATCCCGTGTGGGGCCCGCATCAGCGCCAAGAAATGCCCGGTCGCAAAGGCATCGATCACCAGGCAGTCATAGTTCAGCGGCGGGCCGACTTTGCGCGGATGGCTTGTGATCTTGCCTAAGATCGCAATTTCAGAAAGAGCAGGAGCCACCTGAATCAAAGCTTTGGTGACCGAGTTTTCGAAGAAAAGTTTATACAGGCTTTCCACCTTCAGCAGGTGTTTGGCGTACTCTTTCAAGCATTCAGGGCCGGACCACAGCGCTACGTCCAAGTTATCTTTCAGCTTTTGCGGCTGATAGCCAACCTTGGGGAGATTGAAATAATCCTGGTAAAAGCTTTGGTAGCCGAGCTCAACAAGAAGAGTTTTCTGGCCGGATTGGGCTTCTTTCAGGGCGATTGCGGCCGCAACGGCGGACTTGCCGACCCCGCCTTTTCCCGTCACAAAGATGATCTTTTGTTGCTGCCCTGGCTTCATCAGCTTTGAAGTGTCTCAAGCCCCCTTTTGAGAGGCATTTCGCCTTGCATTATTTGCCTGGGGGTGCCTTGTCTCTTGCCAGTGAGGGGGGTCTTCTCTTAGGATCCGACGGCTTTAAATCCCTCAATTTCCAAGGAGACTTATGAAATCCTCTGTTGAAAAAGTCAGCTCATTGCAGCGACGTTTGAACATCGAAGTTCCTGCTCAAGCTGTGAGCACAGCTTTCGATCAAATGCTGAAAGGCATTCAGAAACAAGCCGCGATCAAAGGCTTCCGCCAAGGTAAAGCGCCGATCGCGACAATCAAAAGCATGTACGGCGATCGCGTGAAACAAGATGTGGTTCAAGATTTGATCCAAAAACATTATTTCGAAGCTTTGCGCGAGCACAAGCTGGATCCAATCAGCTATCCAGAATTTGAATTTGATCAACCTTCTGAAGGCAAAGATTTCTCTTTCTCTGCCAACTTTGAAGTGAAGCCCGAAGTGGCTTTGAAAAAGTACGAAGGCCTGGACGTTGAAAAAGAAAAATACGAAGCCGACGAAAAGAAAGTCGACGAAGTTCTGGAAAACATCCGTTCAGCTCGCGCTGAGATGGTTGACGTTCTGGAAGACCGTGCCGCTCAAAAAGGCGACATCGCGGTCATCGATTTCGATGGCTCGATCGATGGCAAACCTTTGGATGGTGGTGCTGGCAAAGGCCACAATCTTGAACTGGGTGCAAACCAGTTCATCGAAGGTTTCGAAGACGGCGTGATGGGAATGAAAATCGGTCAGACGAAAACTTTGAACCTGAAATTCCCGGATCAATATCACTCGGCCGATATCGCCGGTAAGCCAGTTGAATTCAAAGTGACATTGCAAGGTTTGAAAAAGAAAAAGCTTCCGGATCTGACAAACGAATTCATCACTCAGATGATGGGCAAGTCGGCTACTGGTGAAGAGCAGACTTTGGAAGGTTTGAAAGAAACCATCCGCAAAGATTTCTCTGAAAGCGAACAAAAGCGTATCGAAGGCGATTTCAAAAACCGTCTATTGCGCAAATTGGTTGCTGAAAACCCAGTCGAAGTTCCTCCTTCGATGTTGCAAGAGCAAAAGAACTCTCTGAAAGAAGACATGAAGAAGCGCATGCTGGAACAAGGCATGGGCGAAACTGATTTCGCAGCTTACGCTGAGAAGTGGGACAAGGATTTCGAAGGTTCAGCTTCTGAAATGATCCAATCTGGTTTCTTGATCGATGCCATCGCCAAGAAGCACGATCTTCAATGGAACGAAGCCGATTTGGAAAAGAAGTTTGACGAGTACGCAGCTCAAACCGGAATCGACAAAACTCGTATCAAAGAATTCTACCAACGCCCTGAACAAATGAATCGCGTCACCTACGCAATCACCGAGGAAAAAGTTGTGGAATTCTTGTTGAAGTCCGCAAAAGTGAAGGAAGTTTCAAAAGAGAAACTGAAAGAGGGCATGGCTTAATCGCCTGGCCGCCTCGCTTCGCTTGTTAAGGGTTAGATTTGAAAACCGCTCCAGAGATGGGGCGGTTTTTTTATTTGGCAGCGCCTCTTCGTCACAGCGGTGCCTTGGTGTAAACGTTGGTGCAGCCTTCCATGGACGGAAAGTCTTGCGTTTATCATCGGCACCGCTGGGACGAGCACACAGGAATTTTTGCCGTCCATAAATTAGACAATCCAGAAGATTCGCCACGAAATTGACTCCCGACCGCATCTTTCCGGCGTCGAAAAGACTGGCGGATTTCGGCGTCACTTGGAACCTGATAAAACACTGTTCGCCTTTTCACCAAACCAGGAGTCTTCCGTGCGAAAGATCTTTCTGACCTTCACAACTCTTCTTCTTTGTGCGCAGGCCAGCCAGGCGCTTGAGATTTATCGGACCGGGAAGCCTCATGATATCACTCGACC
This sequence comes from uncultured Bdellovibrio sp., assembly GCA_966211455.1. GTDB lineage: Bacteria > Bdellovibrionota > Bdellovibrionia > Bdellovibrionales > Bdellovibrionaceae > 21-14-0-10-47-8. The sequence continues at coordinate 43,056 of CBIHNI010000008.1, read as the reverse complement.
GACCAAGCAGGTGACTTGTCTTGCCGGTGGTGGTGACGATGCCCAGTGGATTGGTGGCTGGAAGTATTTGATGGAGAATAGCGGCGGTGGCGACGTTGTGATTGTTCGTGCAGATGGCCGTCGTGGTGGCTACGAGGATTGGCTTTACAAAGATACGGACAAACTGAAGCTTCCCGCGGTGAATTCGGTGACGACCGTGGTGTTGGAGCGCCGTCAGGATCTGAACGATCCAGAACTGGCGACGGTGATTCGTGGCGCTGAGATGATCTTTTTTGCCGGTGGAAATCAGACTTTGTATATCAGCTGGTTCCGAGATTCGCTTTTTGAGAAAGAAGTTGTTGCCGCGATTCAGAAGCGCAATGTTCCGATTGCTGGAACCAGTGCGGGGATGGCAACTTTGGCCGGCATTGATTTCACCGCTCGTTATGATTCTCCGACCACGGGTGGAATGATCACCGCGCAAGATGCTTTGAACAATCCGACGGCAACGATGATTGAATTGGACAAGCGCGTGGTTTCGGTTCCAGTGATGAAGAATGTGATCACCGATACGCATTTCGATCAACGCGGTCGCCAAGGTCGCTTGATGGGATTTATGGCCAAGGCTCTTCACCAGAAGATCGCTTCTGTGCAACAGTTGCGCGCGATTGGTGCGGACGAAGGAACTGCGTTCTGCTTTAACCAGCAGGGTTCGGGTCGTGTGTATGGTGTGGGAAGCGTTTACTTTTTGCGATCTCGTGCGGCACCGGAAGTGTTGGAAGCAGGTCAGCCTTTGACTTGGAAAGGTGAAAATGGCGATGCCATGGATGCACGGGTTCTGAAGCAGGGAACCGGGATTTTCAATATCGCTCGGTGGGCTTTTTCAGAGGCCTTCGGACCGGATGATACCGAAGTTCAGTACGAGAACTGGACAGTTGAAGCTGGCCAATTCTCGCGTCATTTGGTTCCTTAATTACTGGCAATTGTCATAACGATCGAAATAACGATCGCAATAATTTTCTGGAAAATTGCAGTCGCCAAAGGCGTGCTCGGTTCCGCTGGGGCAGGTTTTGGTTGCCGTGCGCGTGACGTTGGTGGTGAAGTCACCTTCACTCACAGTTTGACCGTCTTTGCTGATTGTAAAGTGGATTTGGTTCGCCCCTTCTTGCAAAAGCGGCTTCTGTGTCAGTGTCCAGATTCCCAAATTGAACTGAGATTTGGATTGGCCTTTGCTGCCATCATATTTTGAGTCTTTGCTTTTTTGCGATCCGTCCGCGCGGGTTGAATTTAGCACCACGGTGTCCGCATCGACAGCGGGTCCAACAAAATAGTCACGAATGGCCGGGGACCAAACATCGGCATCGCAACGAACAAAGCGATTTTGCTGTCCGGGTTGCGCCCCGCCCGAGCAAATGACCATCAAGCTCCCGGTAATACGATGGACTTGAAATTCGTTTCCTTGGCTGAAACCAGCCGCCAAGGATTCCTGAGCGATGATCACTGTCAGAGAAAAAACGAGAAGTGAGAGAAAGATTTTTTTGAAACGATTCATGAAGGGCCTCCGTGTGTTTCGTCACTTTGGCCCCTAACGATAGGATGATTCAAAAATCAGAGCAAGGCTCTATTTCGAGGTGCTGCCTTCTGAAGATGCAGCCGCTTGTGTCACGCCGATGCCTTTCATCAATTTCCAAGCTTTGAGATAGTTAAATGCCTGATAAACTTGGTAATCGTTGGCCAAAAGTTTTTCTTTCGGTCCTAAGTTCTGATCTTTTTTGCTGCCTGCGTCCTTCCACCAAGCGTCAAGAGCGCCTTTGTCTTTGCTATCCAGCTTTTCAAGCGCTTTTGCTTTTTCTTTCTCTTTTTCGCTGAGCAAATGACCTTGAATGTCTTTTTCACGAGTTCCGCGAGTCTTAATAATCGCTTTTCCGAAAGCGTCCGTATCCACATCTTCGACTTCGATATCCGGAGTGATGCCTTCAGCCTGGATCGAACGGCCGCTTGGGGTGTAGTAACGAGCCACAGTCAGTTTCAGACCCGAACCGTCTCCCAGTTTGACAACCGATTGCACGGAGCCTTTTCCGAAAGATTTTTCGCCCATGATGATGGCGCGCTTATTGTCCTGCAATGCGCCCGCCACGATTTCGCTGGCACTTGCCGAGTACTCGTTCATCAGAACGATCAGTGGGAAACCTGTGAAATTTGCGTGTTTGCTTGCGAAGATAACCTCTTCTTTTTCTTTTTCACGACCGATCGTGCTGACGATCTTTCCTTCCGGAATAAACAGATCACTGACTTTCACCGCTTGATCCAACAAGCCACCCGGATTGCGGCGCAGATCGATAATCAAACCTTTCACGCCCGTGTACTTTTTGGCGTGGTCATTTAATATTTTTTCCAAATCTTTGCCGGTGTTTTCAATGAAGCTTGTGATCTTCACGTAACCATAACCGTCATTCATATCCGTGTATTTCACCGAGCGGATCTTGACGCTGCCCCGGGTGATCGCGATGTCACGCGGTTTGTCTTCGCCTTCGCGCGCGATGGTCAGGGTCGTCTTAGAACCTTTTTTTCCGCGCATCAGTTGCGAAGCTTCCACCAGGCTTAAACCTTTGGTGCTGGTACCGTCGACGGCAATCACCTTATCGCCGGCCTTGATGCCCGCTTCCCAAGCCGGGGTGTCTTCGATCGGAGAGATGATCGTCAGAACGCCGTTCTGCACGCTGATCTCGATACCAAGGCCGCCGAACTCGCCGCTGGTTTCAGATTCGAAATCTTTGAAAAGTTCGGGTGCCATAAAGTTGGTGTGCGGATCTAGCTCTTTCAGCATTCCTTTGATCGCGCCGTAAACCAGTTTTTTTGTATCGACCGGTTCGACGTAATACTGCTGTACAAGATTTAAAACCTTGCTGAAAATTTGCAGCTCCGAATATCTTTCGGCCGCCATCGCGGTGGTCGCTTTCATGTCGAAGACGCTGATGGTCCAACTGCCCACCGCGATCAACCCGGTCAGAATGACTGCCTGTTTGAATGTTTTGTTCGGTTTGATCTTCATAAGGTGTTTCCTTTCACCCACTGCTGTGGATCCGAAGGTTCAGAAAAGTGTCGAATTTCAAAATAAAGTCCGTCGCCAAAGTGATTTCCCGCACTGCCGCTGGAGGCCAGGGTCTGCTGCTGCTGAACCTGATCGCCTTCCTTCACTTTGATTTCCTTGGTGTACGAGTACACCGAGTAATAATGATCACCATGATCGATCACCAAAGTTTGCCCAAATCCCGGAACTTGTCTGGCAAAAGCCACCTTACCGGGGAAAACGGCTTTGACCTGGCTACCGACCGGGGCCGAATAGAAATGGCCCTTATGACTGAAAACCACATTGTGGGTTTCGTCTTTGATCAACCCAAAACCCTGGGTCAATCGGCCTTGAATCGGTTTCGGCAGTCTGTGTTTTTGTTCGAAGAACGAAGGTTGGAAAAGAAGATCCAAAACACCGGACTCATCGTGACCCGCAATTTGTTGAGACTTGCGGCGGATTTCATCCATTTTCATGCGGGCAAAACTCTGCGAAGATTTGATTTTCTGAAGGATGCGGCTCTTCAGATCGTTTTCCTCGGTGAGCTTCGCTTCTTTTGCGACGATGCGGGCTTCAACCTTCTTTAGATGGGCGTATCGGGCGTTTAACTTCTCTCGACGAGATTCAAGATCTTTTCTGGATTCCGCATAATCCTTGATCAGCTCGACGTCATTCTGCGCGACGATGCCTAAAATTTTTAAATTTCTTTCCAGCTCGGCGCTGCTAGAGCTAGAGAACAGAACGCGCGCCACGCCAGGCCCGCCCAACTTATAAATGGCGGCCAGCCGCGATCGCAGCATGGATTTTTGCTCTTTTGTTTTTTGCTCAAGCGAGGTGATCTTTTGCGCAAGCTCTTTGACGTTGCCTTCAAGCGCCAGTTTTTCTTGCTCGAGCTCGGCCTTTTCACCGACAATCTTTTTCATTTTATGGCCGATATCGAAAAGCGCGCCCAAAACTTTACGCTGCTTGATTTCGTCTTTGATCATCGTGTTTTTGGTCTGCTGAAATTCGTTGGCCAATTGCTGAGCTTTCTCCGCCGCCAGGGCCGAGATCGCGAATGACGCTAGAATAAAGCTGAAGGCCACCGAACGAATCATCACACCTGACTTCTTTTGCTGGCTGCCCATCCATCGTTCAGACTGCGCAGGCACATATGTGTGGCCACCCAACCCAACGCCAAAGAGCAAACTAAAATCGAAACGACGGTTTCAAACTTTAAAAACTGAACATGTTGCGATAACTGCAAAAACGAGATCTGCGATTGCAAAGTGTTCTGCGCCACCATAAAAAATCCGAACGCGATCGCCAGACCGGCCGCCGCGCTGCCCGCGCACAATGCCAATCCTTCGATCAAGAAGGGACGGCGAATATAATTGGCCGTGGCGCCGATCAATTCCAAAACCTCGATTTCATCGCGACGTTGGTGAATGGAACTGCGGATGCAGTTTGAAATCACGAACACGGCACAACCGATAATAACGAAAGCGAAAATGAATCCCGACCAGTTGATGGCGCTGGCGATCTGCGAATAGCTTTTCACCCAATCTTGTCCGTAAGAAACTTCGTCCACGCCCGGAAGCAATTTCAAACTGGCCGCCACTTCTTGCATCACCGAAAGCTGATTTTGCGCGGGCACCTGCGAGCTTAAAGAGAACTGAAAGCTGGAAGGGATCGCCTTGGCCAATTCTGGATCATTCAAAAGATCCGGGGCGTAACTTGCCATTTGATCTTTGAACTTTGTCAGGGCTGATTCGTTGGAGACGAATTCGATCTTGTCCAAACGATCATTGTTCTTCAGATTCGTTGCGATCTCGTTGGTGGCATCTGACGAAACATTCTCTGAAAGATAGACCGTCATCTGCAAAGATTCGCCCCAAAGGGTTAGAATCCGCTGCATGTTTTCGCGGACCAGCAGCACACCGCTAATCACCGCGAAGCTGGCCGAAAGAATCAAAAGTGTCGTAAATCTTAAGGTCGATTTTTTCACTTCAGGTCTCCCGACAACATGCCACTGCGAATTTCAAGCGTGCGTTTGTTTCGGCGCTTCACCAGCTCGTGGTCGTGGCTGGCAACAAATACGGTCGTGCCTTGGGCGCAAACACGCTCGAGCAGATCCATGATTTCTTCGCTAAGCTGCGGATCCAGATTTCCTGTCGGCTCGTCCGCGATCAGAACACCCGGCTGGTGGACAAGCGCACGCGCAATCGCCGTTCGTTGTTGCTCGCCGCCGGAAATGAATTCGGGAAACTGATCCGCTTTCTCGGAAAGGCCCACTTGCTCAAGCAAATCGGAAACTCGTTTTTGAACTTGCGCGGGACGATCTCCGCGCACCAGCAACGGCATCGCGACGTTTTCGAAAATCGTGCGATCTTTCAAAAGTTTGAAATCTTGAAAGACGACGCCAATGCGACGACGGAAAAATGCCACTTCTTTCTCTGAAATTTTGGTAAGATCGAAACCCGCAACCTTGATTCCGCCCGAAGTGATTTTATCGAAGGCTGACATCATTTTAAACAGCGTCGTTTTTCCCGCACCACTGGGGCCGGTGAGAAAAACGAACTCGCCCTTATCGACTTTGAGGTCGATGTTTTTCAATGCATGAACGGGACCTGGATAGGTTTTGTAGACGTGAGAGAATTCAATCATCCCCTTATTTTAGGACGGACTGCGACTCTTGTCTCAGTCTCTAGAGTCGAGGTCTGACTTAAGGTCCGTCCAGATTTCAGAGATGATTTCCGGCAAATTTTGCCTAGCTGATTTGTCCTGAGAGTAGCTGATCGAGTACCCGATTGTGTTGGGTTTTCAAAGCCGACTGCAAAGCATCCGATGTGCGCATCGAGCCGTTTCTTAAGGCATCGTCATGGCTGGTTTTAATTGTCTTGATCACGGCACCATTGCGAAAAATGCGGCTCACCAGAAATGGATTCTGCTGTCCCCAATCTTCGGTTTGTACGTGGTAGGCCTGACCTTTGACCTGAATGTCGGAATTGTAACCCTTTTGCATCCCGAAAAATCTAGCACCGATCTTTGGGGCTCGCAATTTTTAACACACAGAGTGACACCTGACAGGCCGATGAAGACCTGTCAGAAAGTGACATGAAATTAATTGGCGCCCGTGCCGGTCGAAGTCGATTGAGACTTCTGAGCTGGCAATCGTCCTGAAGCACGGTCATTTTTATAAGTCGTCAAACTGTCGCAAGTTTCTTTCGCTACTGTTTCCAGCGCGCGCGCCTTATTGGCTTCAGCTCGCATGTCCTTCAACGTCTTTGTGTCGGCAACCGGTTCTTGCGAGTTCAAATCAGCCAATTTGTTGCTGGCCGTGTTGATTGCCGTTTGTGCCGTCTGGATGGCCTGCTGATTTTGCAGTTCTTTCTGCTGCATGTTCTGGGTCATCGTGTTCATTTGCAACCAAGCCTGCTGTTGCTTTTGCAGGAAGGCTTCGTCTTCTTTCGATTCTGCAGTCGATTTGTCGCTTAAGGCCGAAGTGTACATTTGCGCAAGCTTCTGTGCACTTTGTTGCAAGGACTGAAGTTCCGCGGACTTCATTTGCACGTTCATATCCATGGTTGCCATGTCACCCTTGTACTTTTGCACCTGAACGTCGCGAGCCATGAAAGCGCGACTGCGGCAGTTTTCATAGGCTTTCTGCACGTTATTGCTGACGCGCGCCTGGCCGGAAGCCAAATTGCTTTGCATTTTGGCTTTTGCTTCCATCGCCGAATTTTGACATTTCATCAGCTCATCTTGCAGGATCGTCACTTCGATCCCGCGTTGTTTCACCATCAAGGCTTGTTGTTGTTGCAACTGGAAAAGCTGAGCATTGGTTTCACGAATTTTCGCATTGTATTCGTTGACCTGTTTATCGTAAGCCGCCTCTTGATCCCGGCTGGCTTCCTTGCGCTTCATCGCATCTTGTTCTTTTTTCTCTTGGGCTTCGATGAAGCTCTTTTGCATATCGTTGTACTTTTCTTGAGCTTTTTCACGATCTGTAACCAGGTCTGTTTTCAGTTTGGCCATGTCTTTGTTCTTGGTTTCAAGCTGGCTTTCCATCTTTTCAACCAAGCTATCGTACTTGTCCTGCGAATACTTTGAACACTTTTTAACAGTGCTGCCCCCAAGACCCTGAAACGCGGACATATCCATCCCGCCGATTTGGGTCATGGTTTGTGTGAAATCGATTTCGTCGCCCGTAGCCTGTTGGCAGGAATTGAACTCGTCTCGGCATGCCTTGGTGGCATCGTCATATTTTTTGCCATTACCAGCGCTTAATCCCTCTTGATGCTCTTCTTTGCAGACCGCAAGAAAGGCATACATCGAAGTTCGGGCGTCGGCTTGGGCCGCCCGGCACTTATCACCCAATTGGGTTTCTTTGTCGTCCAAGCGAGCTTCGCGTTCTTCCGCCAGTTGCGCTTGTGACTTCTGCGCGTACTGAACCGCGGCCGCGCTGTTTGTGTTTGTCGATGTTGTTGCCGCTGGTGTCGTCGTGCCCGCAGCAAAACCTGTCGAACCAATGAAAAGAAAAACCATGACGGTCGTATACTTTTTGGTCAGTGAAATGCTTTTCATTTGAAACCCCCAGATGATCTCTTATCGGAGCAAATCTTGGACCTTTCAATGGTTCCTCCACACTCTCTCGATGAAAGTCCTGTCTCATATTGAGACCCGTGCAAATCGGCAGCTCTTCCCTCTGAAAACGAGGCTGGACCAAGAACCAGGCTTTGCTACCCCTCCCCCTTCTTTCCCCCTATAATCAGAGGGTTCTGAAATGATGGCTCGTTGTTGCTACAAAAAAGAGATAGGCACCTTTCTATGAAGAAATTTTTGATCGCTGTTGTTGTGTTGATGGTTCTTGGAATTGCCGGCGTGTTTGCGGTTTTCAAGTACGTGAAATCGACCTTGCCCCAAATGATCACCTTGGCCGATTACCAGCCATTGTTGGTATCCAAAGTTTTCGACCGAAACGGAAAATCCATCGGCGAGTTTTATCGCGAAGATCGCCGTCAGCTGGTCGCCTATAAAGATATCCCGAAAGATCTGATCAATGCCTTCTTGGCGGCGGAAGATGATTCTTTCTTCCAGCACAGCGGGATCAATTATCTGGCGATCATCCGGGCACAGCTGGCGAACCTGAAAGCCGGACACACGGTGCAAGGGGGATCGACGATCACCCAACAGGTGGCAAAAACCTTGATGCTTTCCAACGAGCGAACCATTCTTCGTAAGATCAAAGACGTTTTGCTGGCCATCGAAATGGAAGAGAATCTTTCCAAAGAAGATATTTTGTATCTGTATCTGAACCAGATTTATTTCGGTCAGCGGGCTTCGGGCGTTCAGGCCGCAGCCGAAACCTACTTCCACAAGAATGTAAAAGATTTGAAACTGGAAGAGATGGCGATCCTGGCCGGTCTGCCGAAAGCTCCGTCAGCTTATTCGCCAACACGAAATCCGGTCCGCGCCAAAGAGCGCCAGGTCTACGTTTTAAATCGGATGGCAGAAGTCGGATTTATCAAAAAAGAACAAGCGCAGGCAGCGATTCAGGCACCGGTCACCGTTTACGTTGAAGAAAATTATCAAGAAGCCGCGCCTTTCTTTTTGGAAACCGTTCGTCAGCTTCTGGTTTCCGAGCTTGGTGAAGAGATGGTTTTGGATAAAGGTCTTCGCATCTACACAAGCTTGGATCTTTCCAAACAATTGGCCGCGCAAGAGTCCTTGATCCAAGGTCTGAAAGATTTGGATAAACGCCAAGGCTATCGAGGTTCAAAAAAGAACACCACCGATCCAAAAGAGGTCGGCGAGTTCCTGCTGAAAACCCGCAACAGTTTGCTTGGCAAGATGACCCCCGAACGCATCATTCAGCCAGATGGAAAGTTCAAAGATCCAGGTCCCCTGAATCTTGAATACGACGTGCGCAAAGATGGTCTTCCGGCTTATTTGAAATCAGGTGCCGTCACCGACGCGATCGTTTCGAAAGTCGACGACGAGCTGGGTTTGGTTTATGTGCGTGTCGCCGAGCTTGAAGGGATTATCGACATCGAGACCATGCAGTGGGCGCGAAAGCCGGACTCAAGCAAGCGCTATGATTTGGATACGATCAAAAAGCCGTCGCAAGCTTTGAAGATGGGCGACATCATCCAGGTCAAAATCGGCGCCGACAAATTTGCTTCGGTCCGTTTGCAGAAAATTTTTGCTCCGGCGAAAAAAGGTCAGCCGGCGGCCAAAACCGCGCCTGATCTGTCAAAATACATCGAACTGTTCTTGGATCAGGATCCAGTTGCGGAAGGCTCTTTGATTTCCTTCGATCAGCAGACCCAAGATATCTTGGCGATGATCGGCGGAACCTCTTTCGAAAAGTCCCAGTACAACCGAGCATTGCAGGCGGCTCGCCAGACAGGATCTTCGTTCAAATCGATCGTTTACGCTTCAGCGCTAGATCGCGGTTACACGGCGGCGACCCCGATCATGGACGCACCGATCGTGTATGAAGAAGGAAAAGAAAACGACGAAGGCCAAGAGCAAGAAAAAACCTGGAAGCCTTCCAATCACTCGAAAAGTTTCGGCGGTGACATCATTTTCCGAAATGCTTTGGTGAAATCGCTGAACATCCCGGCGGTCAAAATCATGGAAGACCTGGGAACAGACTGGGCCACCCAGTACGCGAAGCGCTTGGGGATCTTTTCGCCTTTGAATAAGGACTTTACGTTGGTTTTGGGTTCCAGCTCGGTGACTTTATACGAAATGACAAAGGTCTTTTCAGAATTCGGTCGCATGGGCAAGCGGACTCGGCCGATCATCATTCACCGCGTGGAAGATGCAACCGGCAAAAAGCTGAAAGATCAACTGTCTCTGGACCTTCGTTTCAAAAAGGAAATGGAGCCGATCGACACCGAATTCGAAGAACGTCGCAAAGCTTACCTTGAGACCTTCAAAGAAAAAGAGGGCGAAACTGCGGCCGCCGCTCCGGAAGTGGTGGACAAAAAGAAAATCGAGCCCAATATCTTCTTTGAAGACGGCGATCAGTTGATTCGTCCAACTACGGCTTATTTGATCACCTCTTTACTGAAAGGTGTGATCGAAGACCGCAGCGGGACCGGCGGACGCGCCAAGGCTTTAGGTCGCGAGGTGGCCGGGAAAACCGGGACAACCAATGGCTATTATGACGCATGGTTCATCGGTTACACCGCTCAGGTTGCAACTGGTGTGTGGGTTGGCTTCGATCAGGAGAAAACCTTGGGTAAAGGAGAGGTCGGCGGACGCTCGGCCTTGCCAATCTGGTTAGAATACATGAAAGCGGCCCACCAAGACCTGCCGCAGATGACATTCCCGGTTCCGAACGGTATAGTTTTCGCCAATATTGATAGCGAAACGGGCGAGCTAGCATCGAGCAGTTCTAAGGATATCATCCGCCAAGCTTTCTTAGAGGGAACTGAGCCCACTTCGTCTCGCAACAAAAAAGAAGAAGACACAGACTTCTACAAGCAAGATCTTTCAGATTGATCCACTTGTCCCCGTCGCTGTCTTCTTCACCAAGGAAGACAGCATATGAAAGACATTCATCTCTGGGGCGTTAAGCAGAACAACTTGAAAAATATCGAAGTGAAGATCCCCTTGGGATCCTTCACTGTCGTTTGCGGACCCAGCGGTTCCGGGAAATCTTCGCTCGCTTTTGAAACTTTGTTTGCCGAAGGACAGCGTCGCTTTATCGAAAGCATGTCCAATTACGCCCGTCAGTTTCTGAATAAAGCTCCCAAACCAGATATCGAAGGCGTGAATAACATTCCGCCAGCCATTTCCATCGAACAAAAGAACTCGGTGAAAAGCTCGCGCTCGACCGTGGGAACGACCACCGAGCTGATCGATTACATGCGTCTGTTGTTTGAAAAAGTCGGCGATGCTTACTGTCCGACCCATCATGTGAAAACCGAAAAGCAAAGTGTGACCGAAGCTGCCGATCGCGTGATCCAGTACTTCAATGGTCAGCGCGGATACATCTTGGTGGAAATCGGTGCTGGCAGCCGTATCGCTGAAGGCAAGAAACTGCACTCTTTGCTGTTGCAAGACGGTTACCTTCGTATCTACATGCCTCCCAAGGCGAAAGAAGAACCGAAGGCGAAGAAAGCTTCAGCAAAAAAAACCTCGGCAAAAAAAGTGGAAACGGAAACTGCCTCCGAGTACTCGGCGGTCACCAGCGAAGAAATGGGCGAGGTCATCGAGATCAGCACGCCACAAATGTTGAAAAAAGGTTTACCGAAAGACACCTTTTTCTTGGTCATCGATCGTATGAGCTTTAATGCCGACGATCGTGGCCGCTTGGCCGACTCGCTCACCCAAGCCTATGATGCTTCGATCAAATACAATTCGGGATTCATGACCCGTCGTTGTAACGTGCTGACAACGGATGGAAAAAAGCTGCAGCTCAGTGAAGAAAACTCGTGCCCGATTTGCGGTTACACTCCGCCACCGATCACGTCTCGACTTTTCAGCTTCAACAGTCCAATGGGGGCTTGCCAGACCTGCAAGGGCTTCGGAAATATTTTGGATATAGACGAAAAGAAGGTCGTACCCAACCCGGCTTTGTCTTTGGCGCAAGGAGCTTTGAATCCTTTCACCATGCCAAGCGCGGCCCAAGATCGCAAGATGCTGATGTCTTACGCAAAGAAAGCGAAGATCGACACGCACACGCCGTGGAAAGATCTTCCCGCCGATCAGAAAAAGAAATTGTGGGACGGCACCGACGAATTTTTTGGGGTCAAAGGTCTTTTCGAATATCTGGAAGACATGAAATACAAAATGCACGTGCGTGTGTTCATCGCGCGCTACCGTTCGCCTTTCCTGTGTCCGGATTGCAAAGGGTCGCGTCTGCGCAAAGAAGCCCTGAATGTTTTCATTCAAGGAAAAAACATCCAAGATTTCTCTGAAATGACGATCGAAGACCTGTGCACGGTCTTCTTGAAGATGACGTTGACACCGATGCAGCTGGAAGTCGCCGAAGAGGTCTTCAAGCAGATCCGCGCCCGTCTGGAATTTTTGATGCGGGTCGGGGTTCACTATCTGACTTTGAATCGCGAAACGCGGACACTGTCTGGTGGTGAATACCAACGTCTGATGCTGGCCAACCAGCTGGGGATGGGATTGTCACAAGCGCTTTACGTTTTGGACGAACCGACCGTGGGACTGCATCCGCGCGACAACGATCGCTTGATCTCGATCTTGAAAGACCTCAAAGAACTGGGAAACACCTTGGTGGTTGTCGAACACGATCACGACGTGATCAAGAACAGCGAAAACATCATCGAGATGGGTCCCGGCAGTGGATATCTTGGTGGACAAGTGGTTTTCGCCGGCGAAACGGACAATTTCTACAAGTCTGATAAATCCAACACGGCTCCTTATCTGAAACCCAAAAAGAATTGGTCACCGATGCGAGTCGTGCGTCCCGTCGACATTTCCTCTTTCAAATACAAGCTCGAGATGAAAGGTGCCGCCGGCCACAACTTGAAAAATCTGGACGTGACCATTCCTTTGCACCGCCTGGTGACCATTACAGGCGTCAGCGGCTCGGGAAAATCGACGCTTGTGACGAAAACTTTGTATCCGGCTATGGCCCGCGCTTTGGATATTGAATATTTGCCGACTCAGGATTTGAAGTCTTTAAAAGGCACCGAGCATTTGAAGAACGTTCTTCTGATCGATCAATCGGCGATTGGAAAATCAGCGCGAAGCTCGCCAATCACTTACCTCAAGGCTTTCGATGCGATTCGAAACCTGATGGCGACTATTCCTGAAGCCAAGATGCGCGGCTACACGCCAGGAACTTTCTCGTTGAACGTCGATGGCGGTCGCTGCCCCGCTTGCAAGGGCACGGGCTTTGAAGAAATTGATATGATGTTCATGGATAACGTCGTCATTCCTTGTGACGTCTGTGATGGCAAAAAGTATCGCGATGAAATTTTGGAGATTAAGTACAAAGACAAAAACGTCTCGGAAATTTTGTCGATGACCGTCGCCGAAGCGATGAATTTCTTTGTCGCTCATCCCAACATCCGCAAGCCTTTAAGCGTTTTGAAAGAGGTGGGTCTGGATTACCTGCAGCTGGGACAACCGGCGGGAACTTTGAGCGGTGGGGAATCTCAGCGCTTGAAGATCGCCAAAGAGTTGTCACAGATTCAGCAAAAAGACACGCTTTACATCTTGGACGAGCCCACCACGGGACTGCATTTTCGCGAGGTGGATTTGTTGATGAAGGTTCTCAACAAGCTGATCGATGCGGGCGGAAGCGTTATCGTCGTCGAGCACAACCAGGATGTGATCTTGGGATCGGACTATGTGATCGATTTGGGACCCGAAGCGGGCGCCAAAGGCGGTAAAATCGTTGCCGAAGGCTCTCCAGAAGAAGTGATGAAGAACAAAAAAAGCCTGACGGGACAGTACTTGAAGCGTTATATTGACTCGATGTCATTATGATTGCACCTGAAGTAAAGAAAATCTTGCGTGAGCTCAAACCTCACACAAAGATCCTTATTGTTATCGCCTTGGCCGGCATTGTTTTAGCGATCACGCAGCCGCTGACCTTGCTGCTTTTGAAATCCATCATCGATTCGTTTCAAGCAAAGCAGACCGATGGTTTGATCTCGTCGGCTTTGCAGCTTTTGGGCGTGACCTTCATTGCTGGGGTTTCCCGCTATGTGCATATCTTTAACATGAATATGGTGGCGGAAAAGTTCGCCATCCGTGTGCGCCACCGCCTGCAACAAAAATTCATGAGCTTGAATCTTTCTTTCCATAACGCTTTTCAGGCGGGTTCGGGTGGATTGATTTCGCGCATTTTAAATGACATCACCGTGATTCAAAATGGTTTGCGGATGTTTGCGGATTTTTTCCGCGAGCCCCTGGCCTTGATCTTTACGATCAGCATGCTGGTTTATTTGAACTGGCGTCTGACCGCGACCATCATCTTTGTTTTGCCATTGGTTCTGTTTTTCCTGCGCACAATTTCTAAAACCATCAAGGTGCATTCGATCAAAGGCCAAGAGGATCTCGAGCGCATCACCGCGACCGTGAAAGAAAGCCTGGATGGCGTTCGCATCATTCAATCTTTCAATCTGGAAAACGAAATGTCGAATCGCTTTGAACGCGAATCGGCTGACTTTTTAAGTTCGCGCAAAAAAATCCATCAAAAGGTCGAATTGGCGGGACCGGTCACTGAATTCATCGCCACCATTCTGATTTTGGGAATTATCGTCTATATGGGTTTCGAAGCGGCGGCGGATCGTGTGACCCTTGGCGATTTTATCGCTTATGCGACGGCCTTACTTCAGATCAATGGTCCGATTAAAAAGATTCAAGAAAGCTACGTGCGTGTCCAAGAAACGGTCGTTGCGGCAAATCGCGCTTATTCAATCATCGACAATCCCAGCGAAGTTCCGCAGGCCGAATCAACGAAACCTTTCCCGGCCAATTGGAAAACGATCACTTATAAGAATGTCAGCTTTTCTTACGGCACCGATCAGATTTTGAAAAGCGTGAATCTCACCATCCAACGTGGCGAGATGGTCGCCTTTGTCGGCGCCAGCGGTTCAGGGAAATCGACCATCGTGAATCTTTTGGGTCGCTTCTTTGATCCCACCCAAGGCGAAATTTACGTGGACGAGACCCCAATTCGCGAGATCAATCTGAAAGAGCTTCGCGCCCATATCGCGCTGGTCACGCAGGACGTGTTTTTGTTCAGCGATACGATCGAGCGCAACATTTGGGCGGGCGACTTTAGCAAACCAAAAGACGGAATCGTCTCGGCAGCGAAAAGCGCGAACGCGCATAACTTTATCATGCGCACTCCGTTGGGTTACGAAAACCGCGTCGGCGATCGTGGCAACTTGCTTTCGGGCGGTGAAAAACAGCGGGTCAGCATCGCGCGCGCCATCTTTAAAGATGCTCCGATCTTGATTTTGGATGAAGCCACCAGCGCTCTGGATTCGCAAAGCGAAGTCGAAGTGCAAAAAGGCTTGGATCAACTGATGCAAGGTCGTACGGCGTTTGTGATTGCTCACCGCCTTTCGACCATCGCAAAGGCACATAAGATCGTGGTGATGAAGGCCGGTGAAGTTGTGGAAATCGGGACTCATCAAAGTCTTCTGGCCAACGCGGGCGAGTATCATTCCCTTCATCAACTGCAAAAGTTGTAAGCCGTCCAAAAGATCGACAGCCATCCCTTATCTGAATTCAGTAGAGTCTCTCTCGGACCGGCATCCTGATTGCTCTGTTCGTGCTTCATAACTATGTTACGATCTTTACTGGGATTTTTTCTTATACTTGCAACTGTGGCGTCCCCATCCTTTGCCCATGCCGATGAACCGGATGCGCAGTCCCAGCTTCGTATCGCCATGCTCAAGCAAAAAGCGGCGGATCAGGTCCTTGAGGCCGATTCGCTGATCGCATTCGTCATGAATCAGAACAGCTTTTCAACGGCAAGTGACGGCAATCCTGAACAGTTTTTGACAAGTCTTCGCACGGCCTCTTATCAGGATGGATTTCTTGTCTCCAACCAAAGCTTAATCACCGCTTTGACTCATTTCATTGAAGCTTATCAACGTCCTTCTCCGGAAAAAATTCGTCTGTTTGGAACTGCCAATCACCAGCTGCCCGAAGACGCGATCATCCGCGAACAGGTCGCCTTCGTGAATCAACACTTCAATCAGGCGGCTCGGTCTTTGACCCAACAACTGAGTCAGTATTTGCAGATCGAAGCTTACACGCAAGAGACCGCGACCGTTCGAAACCAGTGGCGTGCTTTGGTCAAACCCCGAATTACCGAGGCCGTTCAAGAACTCCAACAAAAAGTTGCAAACAAACGCATGCTCTTGCCGGAAGATCATCAGTTTCTGGAAAATCTCCATAAGCTGAACAATCTTCATTTGATTGCCACCACCGGTTTGGTGCGCTCGCCAAGCGATCTTCCTTCGCCTCAGAACTACCGCTACAGCTTTCATAGCCAAGTTGTTCGCTTTGGACGAACCGCTGTTCGCACTTGCCGCACGACCCATAGCGCCCCAGTTCCACGCAGTATTTTTATGGGCGACGGCTAAGATCGGTGCGGCCATCCGCATCATTGCGGTCTATTCTTGAAACCACTGAAATCCATTTGTAGCTTCGGCCTTATCAAGGGGGTTCTATGAAAAGCCTTTTTATCAGCATTCTACTTCTGATCGGTGCCACTGCTTTTGCTTCGGTTCAATTTCCCGCCGGCTATACCAAAGTCCAAGAGTCTCGTATGGAGGACTATAAGAAAGCGGTTTTGGCGGCTCTTCGTAGCAACCCAAATGCGACTGCACTTTGCCAGGTGAACTTTGTTTTCAACACCACTCAGTACGTTGAAGACATCTTGGTTTCGAACAATTCCGCGCAGCCGCTTTTGATCTACAACACATATTATGAAATCGACAACGCGACCATGCACCGATTGATTTTCACAACCGATGCCAGTTTGAAACAGATCACCATGGTCGAAGCCGAAATTTTCCAGAAAGGCGAAGTCAACCAGGGCGACCTTTCAAACCCGGTCCTTGTTGAAGATTATGTTTCCAAAGGCCGCTGGAACTGCACAAAACAGTATTAATCTGAAAGAAACAGTCGAGTTTCTGATCGAAACCCCTCTGAAAAGTGGGGTTTTTTCATTTTTGCTTCTCATTCTGAAACAATCTAAGTCATGATTTCCCCTCTGAAAGTCGCGAACCGCTCCAGTTTAAGACAGCAAATACGTCTAAAAATTCGATACCCCCGTTAAGCTTGTCCAAGTTTTTGACGACAAGTTTCCTGACAGTATTGAAAACAGTTTGAACAAATAGGCGCACCTTTGGTGCGACAACAAATGGAGATTTGTTATGATCAATTGGGATGAGTTTGAACATATACACGTGATCAAACGCTTGCGACACATTCTCAGCTCATGGTGGAACGTCGATGTTATTTTCACCGATGAACGCGGACAATTGAAGGGCTTTGATGGTCCTAAGACAGCTTGGGCCAACCCTTCTGTCGGTTACCTGGTTTCAAAAGAAACAACTCAGCAAGGCATTGCAGAGCTGGTAACAAAAACAATCGATGACTTGCGCGTTTCGGACAATAAATATTCAATGCGCAAATGGGATCTGGCCGGTTTCGATGTCGGTGTCTTCCCGATCATGATCGAAAACGACTTCATGGGAACCGTGATCGCGATGGGTTTCTTCCGCGATGCGAATTTCTCGCAGCGTTTGCAAGAAGTTCGTGATCGTTTGGCAGCTTATGGCGCCAGCGGCGACCTGATCGAAAAATCAATGCAAAAGTTCAAGCACTTGGACGACAGTGAGCGCACTCACTTCTGTGAGATCTGCGACCTGGTTGCGCAAGAGGTTGTGACTTTGCACCTGGAAATCACTCGCCGTGAAGATCGCATCAAAGAATTGAACAAAGAGCTCGGTTCTCGTTACAAATACGACAACATGATCGGTAAATCGAAACCAATGCAATCTTTGTATGCTTTGCTTGATAAGATCAAAGGTGCGGATTCAACAGTTCTGATCCAAGGGGAAAACGGAACTGGTAAAGAATTGATCGCGAAAGCGATCCATTACAACTCAAATCGTAAAGACAAAGCTTTTGTGATCCAGAACTGTTCGGCGTTCAATGACAACCTGTTGGAATCGGAACTTTTCGGTCACGTCAAAGGATCCTTCACTGGTGCTTTGAAAGACAAAAAAGGTCTTTTCGAGATGGCTGATAAGGGGACATTCTTCTTGGATGAAATCGGGGATACATCTCCGACCATGCAGGTTAAACTTCTGCGCGTTCTTCAAGAAGGTACTTTCATCCCAGTGGGTGCCACTGAGATCCGCAAAGTCGACGTGCGAATCATCGCGGCAACAAACCGCAACCTGAAGGAAATGGTTGAAGCCGGAACATTCCGTGAAGACTTGTACTATCGCTTGAACGTCATCAATCTTCGCGTTCCACCATTGCGTGAACGCAAAGAAGACATTCCTTTGCTTGCCGAATTCTTCTTGCAAAAAGCCGGAGACGCAAACGGCGGAGCCAAGCGCATGCTGACGAAGCGTGCTTTGGAGAAGTTGTATGACTATCCATGGCCAGGTAACGTCCGAGAACTTCAGAATGAAATGGAACGTTTGGTGGTTTTGGCTGGTGATGAAACGAAAATCTTGCCAGAAACACTGTCGCCAAAAATTCTGGAAGTTTCAGAAAAATCCAAAGTTCAAGGCGCCCGTCTTCAGGGTAAATTGAAAGACGCTTTGGAAGATCTGGAAAGAGAGATGATCCGCGAAGGTCTGCGTCGCACCGGTTGGAACAAATCGAAGCTGGCAAAAGAACTTGGCATCTCTCGTGCCGGTCTGATCATGAAAGTCGAAAAGTACGGATTGGACAAGCGTAAGATCGCTCGCTAATCCCACATACAAGCCTTGCTTCGCCTGGCTTGGTAAAATGAGTTTTGGAAAACCCCTTGGTTCGATGGACCGAGGGGTTTTTGTTTTTTGGGGACCTATTTCAGAGTTCGGAGTGTTCTTCACATCAATGTGAGCGCAAGTTGAGATCCCCTTTTCTCCATTCCGGTAAACCGGCGAAGCCGACGGTTTACCGGAATTAACAGGGATGACCTCTCTCCCCTGAATGTCTGTATAGACCATATGACAAATGCAACCCACACCACGCAAGAAAGTCAGAACCAACTCAACCACTTCGCGAAGTTTTCGAGAGGCTCTTCCGTCAAAAGTTTTTCCAGCTAAAATTTTCCAAGAAGAGCTTGGCATGGCTTCGATTCGCTTTGCTTATAAATGGAATATTTTCGTTATCGACGATTTCCTAACATTTGCGATTCTTGAAAATGGGCTTCTCCTCGATTTTATCCGCAAACCGTGGCGACGAATTACGGCACGTGACTTGAATATAGCCAGTAGCAACGGTCTCGATGGGAGTTGGGGTAGGTATGGTTAGGGACATTTTGAAATCGAACGCTATGGGGAAACTGAAGAACATTCTTCAGGAACGCTATGGGATGGGTCTGCAGGTCAAATTCATGCAGGAAGTTTCGTCACTGAGTTGGGCAGAGGACGGCTTCCAGGCAAACGGTGGAGACCTGCACATTCCGATTCAGGTCGAAGACAAGCTCTTGGCGACTGCAGTTTTAGAAAAGGGTGGGAAACTGCAGCTCGTCGAGCAAGAGACCGCCAGCCAGTTGGTCCGGCTCTTTTTAGAGCCGGAGCTTTTTAACTGGTACGTTCAGCAGATGGATCACAACATGCGATCCTCTGGAAAAGATAATGTCGTTTCTATTTATGAACCAACGGATATGTTAGGTGAAAAGGAAGCAGATGACACCGAAGGCATGGGGTTGTCGACGAATGTGATCTGCTTGGAAGCGCGAAATCCGAATCTGATTCCGCGTCTTTCACACAACATCCACGAAGTTTCCGAACGTTGGGCTTTCCTAAAGTTCACCGATATCCAGCCGCAGGTTAAAACGGTTCAGGATATCCGCAGTCTAGGAACTTTGACTTTGGTGATTGATGACATCTTGCAAATCAGTCCAGCCCATCAAGAGATGATGTTCGATTATCTTTCGAACTCGACTCCGGCAGAGGAGCCTTTGATGGTGGTCGGCTGCACGACTCCGATTGAAGATCTCGAGAAGCGAGAGATGATTCATCAAGGTCTAGCTCAGATCCTGAAGATGCATCGATTGGAAGTCGAACGTCTTCCGCGCGACCCGAAGCTTTTGCAAGAGTCGCTTGAAATCATGCTCGAGTTCTGAGAACATTGAGTGGCATGCAAGCCACAGTGGACGAATTTTTTCAGGGATTTTTAGAAGCGCATCTTCCGAATGGTGAATTCAAAGTTTACCAGCTCGCCGGAGATGCGTCCAATCGCCGATACTATCGGGTTATTCATAACAATCAGTCGATGGTTCTGATGCGCTGGGAACCCTTCGACCCGAAGAATTATCCGTTCCTTTCCGTTTTAAATCATTTCGCCAAACACAAGGTCCACGTACCAACCGTCATCGCAATGGATGAAAAGTTGGGCCTGGTTCTTTTGGAAGATCTGGGCGATCTGACCTTGGAAAGAAAATTCTGGGAAAGCCAGAATCAAGAATCATCAATTTCCTTCTACAAACAAGCCGTCGACGAGCTGATCAAAATTCATTTTTGGGCGACCGGCGACAAAAATGATTGCACCGCCTTCAAAATGCAATTCGATGTCGAAAAGTTTTTGTGGGAAATGAAATACGGTCAGGACAATCTTCTGACCGGGATGTGCAAGTTTCAGTTCACGGAAAAATCGAATACAGAATTGATCGCTCTTTTCACTGACATCTGCGAACGTTTGCACAAAGAGCCGAAATTCATCGCCCACCGCGATTATCATTCGCGCAATTTGATGATCAAATACGATGAAATGCGCGTCATCGATTTCCAAGATGCGCGGCTGGGGCCAATCCAATACGATCTTGTCAGCCTTTTCCGCGACTCTTACGTGAATTTGAACGATCAAATGGAAGAAGTTTTGATCCAAGATTACCTGGCCAAGGCGAAAGAATTCTTACCAAAGGGATTTTCGCGCGAGCATTTTGATCGCATCTATGAACTGCAAACCATTCAGCGTTGCTTTAAGGCTTGCGGCAGTTTTTCAAGCTTTTACAATCTTCGCAATGACACAAGATACTTGAAATACATCTCGCACACTTTGCGTCGTGTGATGAAGAGCCTGAATAACTTCCCTGAATACAAAATGTTTGCCGATATCCTGATCGATTCGGGCGCCATCGAAAGAAAATACGAAGCTTTATGAATGTGATGATCTTGGCCGCAGGTGAAGGAACGCGTCTTCGCCCCTTCACCGAGCAAGCCCCAAAGCCCAGCATCCCTTTTCTGACGGTGCCGCTGGCTTTTTATTCTTTGTCGCTTTTGGATCAGGTGAAAATCGATCGCCTGGTGGTGAACACCTATCATCTGCCCCGGCAAATCGAGACACTGTTCGCACAGATTCCGCCACAGTGGAAAGAAATCTACTTTTCCCCCGAGCAAAATCAGCTGTTGGGAAGCGGCGGCGGTATTCACAATGCGCAAAAGCAGCTGCAGGGAAAAGGTGATTTCCTGGTGCTGAACGGAGACGAAATCATTCTTCCGCACCAGTACGGCGTTTTGGAAGAAATGCAAGTCTTCCACAAATGGCACAAAGGTATCGCCACCCTTCTGACCATTCGGCACCCCGAAGTCGGAAAGAAATTTGGTGGCGCTTGGCTGAAAGAAGATGGCACAAAAATCCAATGCTTCTCGAAGACAAATCCCGGCGAAAGCGCACCACGAGGTTTGCACTTTACCGGCGTGATGCTTTTGTCCGAACGGGTTTTCACTTACTTCAAAGACAATGTCGAAGTCGAAAATATTCTGTACGAAACGTTGACCAAAGCAATGTCCACCGGTGAAGAGGTCCATGCTTTCGAAACGAAGGCCGAATGGTTTGAAACCGGAAATCCAACCGACTTTATGGCGGCGACGGAAATCTGTATGGATTCGATGCTGCGAGACGCAAAAGATTATCCTTACTGGCAGGATTATTTGAAGCAGACGATCCGTCTGTATTCGCGCAATCAGTATCTAATCGAAAAAGATTGGTCGCGCCTGTCAGAACTGCAAGGCACAATTCAAAAAATCAAAAAAGGCAGCTTATAAAAGTTCGGTGATCTTGCCGAGCTGTACTTCTTTGCGAGCACCCGTGGTCTTCGGCAGATTCGAAGGCTTTTCCCAAATTCGGTACGCCGCAAGCAATGCGAAAGCCGCGCCTTCGATCGAGCTCACCGGCCAGCCAAAATCTTCGGTGGTCATCACTTGCGTGTGGGGAAGATGATATTGAATGCGCTTTTGCAAATAGGTATTCAAAGCCCCGCCTCCGCAAAGAATCACGGCGCGCGGAACCTGTGGACAATATTCTTCGTAAGCCTGCGCGATCGAGCGTGCGGTGATCTCGGCCAAAGTCGCCATCTTGTCCTCGGGGATCAACGGCCCCATTTTTTCCTCAAGCCGCTTTAAGAAAGCCTCGCCAAACTGCTCGCGTCCGCAGCTCTTCGGCGGCTTCTCGGCGAAAAAGGCGTCGTCTTTCAAAAGATCATCGACCAAGCGTTGCAGTGGCAATCCACGCGAAGCAAAGACACCATTCTTATCGTAGTTCACTTCGCCTTTGCTGATCTTGGAAATAAAAAGATCCATCAGCATATTTGCAGGTCCGGTATCGAAAGCCTTTTCGACATCGCCTTTTTTATTGATGAAGCTCAAATTGCTGATGCCGCCCAAGTTGTGCACGCTGATATTCTGCTTGGGAAAACGAGACTGAAACACCACCCGGTGGAAAAGAGAAGCGATCGGCGCCCCTTGTCCGCCCATTGCCAAATCCGCCGTGCGAAAATCGGAAACGACGGGAACTTGAAACTGACCGGAAAGATACGAAGGCTCGCCAATCTGCAAAGTCGCTTTCGGTGGCGCATGATAAACGGTTTGTCCATGCAATCCAATCGCATCGACTTTCCATTTTCGCTTCGTCATGATTTTTTTGAGCTGGGTCACGTACAACCGGCCCAGCTCGTGATGAAGATCGGAAATCTCGGCAACGTTGAGCTGATGATTTGCCGCTTTTGCCAATTGATTGCGGATATCTTGCGGAAAAGAAAAGTGCTCTTGCGCAATGAAGGAAATCTTGGGCTTCGAACCGTTTTGCACTTTGCAGTAGACGTAATCGACCCCGTCTAAGCTTGTGCCATTCATGATACCGACAATTCGAAGCTCTTTTTTTCGAGTGAGCGCAGACAACCGCATATAAGATCAGGATGCCTGATCTTACGGGGAAATGAAAGATCCGTTCTTGTTATGCAGGTTGTACCGACGATCGATCATTTGAAACATCGAGTCCTGCGAAACACCGATCGGAGTTCCATTAAAGTCCTTCGCCATACCTGCCACTTGGGCCGGATCACGATTGACTCCTAAAGCATGGGCGCTGCCGGCGCCCGTACCTAGACTTCCGTATGGAGTCAGACCGCTATCGGCAGACGCTGCAGCTTTAGCACCGCCACCAGCTCCACCCGCATCGTCACCAAACATGTCAGAAGTCGCGTCGGCCGATTTTGTTTTTTCAGCGGCCATCGCAGGAACTTTGGACATCGCTGATTGGAAAGCCTTGATATCGGAACCCGAAAAACCAGCCGCTTGCATGTTCGCCGCTGAATCCACAACGGCTGATGAATATTTATGACCCGATGGATCTGTAATACTTCCGGTGGTTGTGTCGACTTTCCATCCGGCATCGGTCAGCTTCTTGATGGTCTGCTGAGCATTTTTCCATTCCGGTTCGTTGACATAACTTGGCGTTTGATTCGTTGTTGTCTTTGTTCCATTCGAAGTCCCGGTATTGCCAGTATCAAGATTGTAAGGATCGTCGACGGTGACGGCCGCGACCGTTCCTGATGATTTGTTCGAGGCCTTGCTCATGAAAATACGAATCGCCGTGGTTGCAACCAAACCGGCAACAAACAACTTACAAGCTTTAGCCGTGCTGGGATTCCAACACGTGGCCATCGCACCGGCAGCCGTGACGGCCATCCCGGCTGTTGCCAAGGCTTGACCTTTGTTCGTATTGTTCTGCGCCTGAATCCCGATCGTTTGAATGGTCGCACCAACTGTTGTGGTCGTCGTCGACGTCGTCGTGGTTGTCGTACTTGGAGCATAAATCGTTGGAAGCTGTTGGTTTCGGGCATAAGCCATCGAAGAAACCAAACTGCAAGAGGCGATCAGCAACAAGATATTTTTCATTTTCATCTGCTCCCCCATTTTCCTTCTTACGGATTCAACCCGGATTTGACTTCGGTGTATCGTTCGCTGATTTTTTCCCAATTCGACTTTGCGCCGCCGCCTGTGATCTGACCATTGGCATAGGTCGTCTTGGCGCTGCTTGGATCGCGAGATCCGCCCGGCAAATAAGCTTTGTAGGCCGAATCATTCGCACTGGCTGTCGAACGCGAACCGCCACCGCCGCCTCCGCCACCACCATCAAACCCACCCAAGATGTTGGTGTTGAGACCTTTTTCTTTCTTTGCATCAACACCGGTTCCTTTGGCTGCAGCCGTAGCCGTGCCACTTCCGCCACCGGCCCCCAAGCCGCCACCAGCAGATCCACTGCCGCCTGAAGCACCCAAAGAACCCGAGCTTCCAGAACCACTGCTCATACCCGTCACCGGAATCGAGCTGGATGACGTTCCAACACTGCCAGCGCTCGTCTTCGATGAAGATCCGTCGCCGGTGGTACCGTTGTAAGAAGGAGTGTTATTCGTGTTACCCGCATAACCCGCGCAACCTGCGGCGGTCGGAGTGCGCTGACAGATACAAGTCGTGTTCTGATAGTTTTCGCTCTTACCACAGTCGACCGTTTTCGCGCAGGAAGCATCGTAAGGATTTTTCGTGCAATCTACAACTGTAGTTGCCGCCTCACAGCTGGCCATTTTGCCTTTTTGCGTGATCATCCCCATCAAGCCCATGCCGGCTGCAGCCATGTTCCATTTGTAACTTTGGCATGCCGCCGATTGTGGAGTTTCTGAAGCCATGGCGGCTTTGAATCCCGAATCCTCTGGATCCATATTGTATTTCGCTGCCGCGGCCTTCAGGCTGGCCGCAGATGTGTCACAAGAGTTCGAACAATTCAATTGAGCCGCCGCACAAGCACCGTTGTACAAAGTCAGTAGATTCTTCAGCTTGTCCATCCCGCTTGAATAAGATTTGCAACTGTCCGTGGTCGACGTCTGAGAATTTTGGATCACCGACAGCATCGTTCCCACCACACCCAAAGCTGTTTGAATGTGAGGACTCACGTCGGTCAGACAAATCTTGGCGTAACCCCCGCCCGACTGACAGCTTTTCAACTGAGTCAGCAAAGTGGTCGTGGTTGCAACTTTTTCGGCGGCACGTGTGCAACGAGCTGCATCGATCGCCAAAGCAGGATTTGCACATTGGGTCACCGTCAATTTTGCGGCCGATTGCACGGTGGTGATTTCACTGATGGCCTTGGTGACCCCAACATCTGCGGCTTGGGCTTGGGCCGCCGTCACTGGAGTGCCACCGCCGGAAGAACCAGCATCTGCATCCACAGCAATATCAGCTTGTGTTTGCAATGAACCCAAGAAGATCAGAGCCCCAAGAATGAAATAATTCATACGCCCCCGCATGTCTTATTTATCGGTCTTTTCAGCTCTTATCTAAATGCAATATCTGGGGAATTGCCCGCATCTCAAAATGAGACTGCAAAAATCTTCAGAGTGAAACTGCTTCGAATTGGGCTGTCGAACTGACAGTCACCCCGCCAGCTGTGTTGAATAAGAATCAGTCAGCCGCATAGACAGCGTTTGACGGTTTAGAAGCCATCCGGTGGCGGATTCTTGATTCGACCGCGCTGGTTTTTACCGCCCAGTTCGTAATCCACGGGCGTGCCATTGACATCGTTCTTCAAAAATTTGCCATCAACGATTTTCACCGAGTAACCGGTTCGGCCCCCGGCTTTACAAGAACCCGGAACAAAGAACCGATCGTCATCTTGCTTCACCGCTTGGCCGGAACTCACATCCAAACATTTTCCGAAACGATCTGTGTCCAGGACGTATTCGTCCGGTGATTTTTGCTGCCACGCCGTCAGGACCTGCGAAAACTCGTTGAGGTAATAAGTCAGCTTGCCATTCCAATCGACCAGATTTTTTGTCGTATCTTTCAAGGTGTCGATTTGATTGCGAACACTGAAGCGCTTGTCCTGATCGCTTCCCATCATGCGTGACCCCAAGTCGCCACGCAGTTGAAATTGAAACTGAGCCCCGTAACCGTCTTGAATTTTTCGCAGATAATTATTGTAGAAATCCGGATCGATCGAATAATTGGCCGTATCGAATTGATCAGGCGCAATCGCCGTGATTTCCAGGCTGCGCATGTTCGGCGCTTGATTCGTGTCCAAATCCCAGGCCAGCGGATCCCCCATCACATTCTTCTGATCGAAATCCTGCTGCTGAATCTGATCCCACCACTTGGTTTGAATCAGCGGACTTTGCCCCTGCGTGAACTGCTTCACATAAATCGCCTGCGCAAAGTGTGCCATCGTCAGCTGGGATATCGTGCCGATTTTGTCTCCCATATAACGACTGTGATTGGGAAAGATTTTATGCTCGTTCTTCAACTGCGAAGGATCAAAGCCCGTCATTTGCACTTGTGGACCGATTCGTGTCGGCAGAACCGCATCGGTCGGCTTGCTTTTGTCTGACTCGTCCGCGCCCGACGGCCAAACGCTTCCGTACCATGGGCCGATGCGACCACCGAATGGCTTTGCGTAAGCCGTCGCTTTCATCGTCACGCTGCCAAACGGGGCAAAAGGGATTTTCGGGGTCGTCGTCGCCGATACACCGACATAACCCATGCACCAGGGATTCTTCTCGAAACCGATCGAAGAGCGGAACAAAAGCTGATTCGGATCCGCCGTCGAGTACTCGCTGGCGACGGCCGCCAATTTTTCCGCGATCGGCACCAAGCTTGGAAATTCATTGGTGATATTCGGGGAAATCGCCGGTTGCGAACTGACGTTGAAATAAGTCGGCTTGAAAACCAGATTGCCACCGGCGCCGGCCGAGCATTCACCGTCAGTCATTGCGTAAACTGGGAAGATGAAAATTTCTTTCAACCAACCTGGCGGAGCAATATCGCTTGGACTGCCACGGCAGTCCCCCATGGAAAGCGAGTTGATGAACTTAAAGTCCACCTCTTGACTGCCAGCCCCCTGGCCCTTTTCGCCGAAGCGAGCCCGAAGAGATTCTTGGCTGGGGTAGGTCAGATTGCGCAGCAAAGTTTTGTAAACGCCTTCTTTGATCGAGTCCCCTTGGATATCCCGCGGATCTTCTTTGCTGATTTCGTTTGCTAGCGCGAGCAAAAGTTTTTTGCGATTTCGAATGTCGTATTTATAAGCTGAGATGTACTTTGCAAGCTGCAGCCAGTTGGTGGCCATCGACCAAGAACAGTACTTGCCGGCTTTATCCGCCAAAGTGTTCGCGATCGAAATGATCCCGCCCTGAAAGGCCGAAAAGATATTGCTCGGTCCGAAGCTCGGGATCCCTGGCTGCGGAACCGACAAGGGCGCAATGCTTTTGCAGTAACTTTCCGTTCCGTTGACCGTGTTCCAAGGGGTATAGGCAACGCAAAACGAGGTATCGTAGGTCAAAGGCTTATCGTCTTCGCTCTTGATCACTTTCTGGGCGTAATCGTAAGGATGCTGACCGCTGGCCGCCGATCCCGCGCTTCCCAACTGTTGATAGCGAAAGGTCAGAAGTTTGAAGCTTTGACGAATTTGATAGTTGATATGTGCAATCGCATTTAACGATTCGGCCTGCTTCATCGCCCCGTAATAGGCCGCCAGGTCCACTGAATTCTGCAGATTGATTTTATGGTGCACCAGCAATCCGACATTCACGATCATCGCAAAGAACACGAACAGGACCTGAAAGATCAAGGCCACAAAAATCGCGACCTGTCCTTTGGAATTTTGAAGATGTCGAAGCGCCCGCATGATGTAATTTTCCTTCTGACATTTTCACTCGAAGCGATGAATTTTGGTACCCGTCTGGATGAATTCTCGACCCTTGACTCTTCAAACAGCGCAGTCAAAAATTGAAAGGTATCTTCCGGAAAGGATTCTGGACCATGGTCTTAAAACGGATTTTTCTCGCTCTCTCATTTTTGATTGGTGTTTCGATCGCTTTGATCAGCCACGCGGTTCGCGCCGAAGTTTTATTCGAAGGTTATTCGAAAATTCTTTCCGGCGGAGTCCACATCGGATACACCATCGCCCGATACGAATATGACAATAAGAAAAAACAATTCGTCGCGACGACTTTCCTGAAGACGAACGAGTTCGGCGGCAATCTCACCGAATCTTTGAAGGCGGTCGCCGCCGATGACATGTCGCCGGTTTCGTATCAGTACACAACCCTGATCGGAAACAAGGTGAAAACCATCGATGCGAAATTCGCCAAAGGCAAATTCACCGCGACGGTGGCCGGCGAGAAAAAAGAAAACATCACCAATGATCTACCCAAAGGCTCTTTCCTAAGCTCGTTCTTGGCTTACGTGATTTTAAAAAGCCCGCAAGGTTTGAAAGCTGACACCAAATATGACTTTCAAGCGGTGGCCGAAGAAGATGCGGCTCTTTACAAGGGCATCGCTTACGTCAAGAACGGCGAAGATTACAATGGCATCAAAGTTCTGCGCGTCTTGAACGAATTCAAAGGCACGAAATTTATCAGTCTGGTCACCGAGCGCGGCGAAGTGATCTCGACAAAATCTCCGGTGCAAGGAATCGCGACCGAACTGGTGGCGAAACCCAGCGAAGCGACGGCGGCCTTCCCGATTCCGACGGCCACGTTGAAAACCCTGTTCGGCGATGTCCCGACCGGGCAATTGAACGAAGTATCAAAACGCGCGCAGGTCGCCCCTGCGCCGACAAAACAAGAAGGTGTTCCAGCTGGAAAAGGCATCCAGGTCAAAGGCGGAAGCACACCCGCACAGCCAGCTGAAGCCAAAAAAGGAGAAGGAAAATGAACAAATTGATCGGTCAGCACATGCTCATCGGGGTCTCAGGTCTTGCCCTGACAGCTGACGAGAAAAAGTTCATCGTTGAAAACGATATCAGCGGCGTGGTTCTGTTCGGCCGCAATGTGAAAGAGCCCAAGCAGATCTACGATCTGTGTGCGGAAATCCAAAGCCTTCGCATGCAGTCGCCAAATAAAACTCCGCTGTATATCGGTATCGATATGGAAGGTGGGCGCGTTGCTCGGTTGAAAGCCCCATTCACGCAGTGGCCACCACTCAAGAAGCTAGGCGATTTGGATTCCCCCAGCGTGTCTTTCAACTTTGCCAAATCCATGGGCCAAGAGCTGAAAGCTGTCGGCATCAATTTGGATTTTGCTCCATGCGTGGACGTGTTTTCAAATCCCAAGAACACCGTCATCGGTGACCGCGCGGTGAGCACCGATCCCGAAATGGTCGCCAAGCACGCGTCCGCATTGATCCGCGGTTACATGAAAGCCGACGTGATTCCTTGCGCGAAGCACTTCCCCGGTCATGGCGATACGGTCATTGACTCGCACGAAGACCTTCCGGTCGAACACGCGGATCTGAACCGTTTGAACGATCTGGAGCTTGTCCCGTTCAAAAAATCTTTCAAATCCCGTCTGAACATGACGATGACCGCACATATTAAATTTCCGAAGATCGACCCCGAATGGCCGGTTACCTTGTCGGAAATTTTCTTAAAGCAAATGATGCGCGACGAGCTTCGCTACAAAGGTCTGATCATCACCGACGATTTGGACATGAAAGCATTGGCTAGCCACTATGGTCGCGAGATGATTCCCGTGCGTGCCCTGCAAGCCGGAGCCGATCTGCTTTTGTACTGCAACGAACCCGAGTCTCCTCCGCGTGCGATCGAAGGCATTGCGAAGGCGATTGCGGACGGCAAGCTGAAAAAGTCAGATCTCGAAAACACTCACAAACGAATCTTGGCGATGAAGAAGGAATGCATTCCGCAGCCCGAGATGATGCCTTGGCAAGAGGCCACTCATTGGATCGGACATGCCGAGCATTTCAAATTGTCACAAGCGATCGTCAACGGAGAGGTGCCACAAGGTCTTGTGGCGATGTCTTAAAAGATTATTTTTCGCAATTGATGGCGGCGATGCTCATGCTCTTTTCGGTGAGGTCGCCGTACAAACCCGAGTTCCCATCCAAAGTCACCAAACGAACCGCACCATCCGCGGCATCATGCTGAGCTGTGGTTTCATAGCCCGCGTATTTTGATCCCAGTTTTTGGCAAAAAGCTTTTCCCAATTTTCGCATGGCCTCGGAACCCGCGATGTCTTCAACCTTCGGTGCACGAATCGCGTAGCTGCGACCTTCCGATTGCACGGCAATGCGATGGTATTTTGATGCGCTAGCAGCCTTGTTTTCCGCCGCCAGCTCAGCTGCGACCGTGCCGATGGCGTTGTTAGAAAGGATTCGCAACGAAACCTGCTCGCTGAGGTTCAACCCGCGGCCTTCGTTTGCAAATGCCGCTATTGAAACCATCAATAAACCAAATCCAACGAGCTTTTTCATAACCTCTCCTAAAGAGCGCCGGAAGCCCGGCAACCCTTTGAAAATGCGAAAGAAAGACCACTCCCGATTGGTCTTAAATGAGGGCCCAGCCGATCGCGCCTGTACAGGTTTTAAACTGAAGGCAATTTTTGCTAACACCCCAGCCTTCGATTCTCACCATTTCCTTTCTATCCCCTTTAAATTTCTTGGGATCTCTAGCCCTTTCCTAACCGCAAGTCCTTCACTGGGGGTATCGGTCACGCAGTATTCCGAAGTGCTATGACCGATACCCCCACAAACCCAAGTTCAGTCATCAAGAACGCTCTCAAAAAGGCAGCCCTCACAATCATGAAAGTGGATGAATTCAAAGGGACGCCAAGTTGTGGTCATTAGCCTGAAATATTTTCCGAAAATCAGGCGAAAGATCAGCCAAAACAAGAGCTTAGACAGGTCCGAAATTTGAATAGCTCCTTCCTGTTGGAGGACCTTTTCATGGATGCACGTTCTGAAGCACGCACCTACAGTTTTGTCGCCCTTTCCACTGTCGCCCACGTTGCGATGGCGACCGCCGTGATGGTGATGCAAATCGATCTTCCAAAATCACAGCCGCAAGATCTGACCCAAATCGAAATTCTTTCGGCCAGCTCTCCAGCGGCGGCCGCTTTGTCGCAGGCTCCGGTTGAAGCGCCGACTTCAAAATCAGCCCTCGCCCCAGAGCCATCGGTTCTGCAACCTGAAGAGATCGTCGTTGCGCCGGCTCCCAAAGTGAAAGCTCATTCTGAAAAAGTGGTGGCCGCTGCGAAAACTTCGAAGGCCACCAAAGCCGCACCGATCGAGGCGAAAGCTCTAAAAACCGAACCAAAAGAAATTCCGGCCGTGTTGCCGATCGTTGAAAACGCAGATCTTGATTCTTCTTCGGTCGCTGAAGCACAGACAGAATTGAAAGAAGAAGACATTGCCGACGACCTTTCAAAGGTCGACCAAGAAGAGTCAGCGAAAGTCGCCGCCGCACACGCCGCCTTGGCCGAAGAAACTGATCAGGAAATGAAAGC
This sequence comes from uncultured Bdellovibrio sp., assembly GCA_966211455.1. Lineage (GTDB taxonomy): Bacteria > Bdellovibrionota > Bdellovibrionia > Bdellovibrionales > Bdellovibrionaceae > 21-14-0-10-47-8. Next base: position 11,770 of record CBIHNI010000008.1, on the reverse strand, counting down.
GCAGGAAGAAAAGCTGGCAGCGATTCAGAAAGCCAATGAAGAAGAGACGGCGAAGCAAGCAAAGGCTGACGCCGACAAGCGCGCCAAAGAAAAACAAGCTCTGCTCGCAGCGGTTGCTGCCCAACAAGCCGCCGAAAAAGCAGAAGCGGCCAAACAAGCCGAAATGGCTCGTCAACAGCACGAGCAGGCTGAAAAAATCCGCCAGGCCGAAGCGGCCCGCAAAGCGGAACAAGCGCGTATCGCGGCGGCCGAAGAGAAAGCTCGTCAAGATGCGGCCGTGGCGGCTCAGGCGGCTGCGATCGCAGCGGCCGGCCAAGGCAATGGTGGAAACCAACAACAAGCACAGGCCGCCGGCCAAGGTTCAGGCGACCAAGTTCGCTCGTTGGATGAGCTTCGCCAAATGCCTGGCAATCCAAAACCAAGCTATGATTCGCAAGATCGCCTGTACAAGCGTCAGGGCGATGTCGCGTTCTTAGCTTACGTTTCTCGAGAGGGAAGCTTGGTGCAATTTAAGATGGTCAAAAGCTCGGGACATCGCGAATTGGATGCGAAGACCTTGAAAGCCATTAAAGGTTGGAAGTTTTATCCAGGCCAAGAAGGCTGGGTGGAAATTCCCTACAATTGGAATTTAAAAGGCGAGCCACAGGTTCTGCCCACCACTCTTCGAAGAAGAGCTCAGGTCAGCCAGAATTAAGGCTGACCTTCAAAAAAACCGGCAATTACTTGTCTTTGAACAAAGCTTTAGCAGATTTAGTCGAACCTTGAGTGCGAGACGCAGATTTGCGTTTCTTACCCATGTTCTTGTCACGACGAATGCGTTTCAGTTCAGTAGCACGTGTTTTTGATGCCATGTAAGACCTCCGGAAGGAGGCAGAGCTACCAAATCGGCAGGGCCAAGTCAACCGAGTGACGGGTCAAACTCTCGTTTTGAGGGCTATTTTGATAAGCATAGTGCAAACCGAATTTAGGACCCGCAAAACCAAGGCCTGCCGTGTAAAGATTCGCCTCTAACTGGTTGTTACGCTGCAAACCCCAGCGCAGGATAATCCAGCGGTTCATATAGCTTTCCATCCCCGCCGCCAAAGTCGGTTTATTAGCCGTGTTGTTTTCGGCCGAAATGATGTCCGCCTTCAAACGCACGATTTTTTGGTAATTGTAGCTGACCCCGGTGCTGATCGTCTGTTTCAAACGATGGGTTTCAGGAACAGAAGTCTGCGGCGGAACCATATTATCAAACGTCACGGCCACGCCCAGATTCTGGTTCGGCGTCCACAAAAATCCGGTCTGCACATTTGTTTGTGAATAACGTTCTTGCGGAGTGCGATCGTCTTGATAATTGATCCCCAACCCGAAGGCAAAATCCTTGCGCATCATATTTCCGAACGAAAGCTTGAAAGCGCGAGACAAAACATCATCCGTAAAACCTTCGGGCCGAGTCGTATTTTGCGCGTAAGAGAAGGAAGTCGGAACGACCGTCTCTTTCATACTGTCAGTGACACTGACCGCGAGGTCTTGATTGGTGCCCGCATTGCTTTGCTTGGTCGCACCAAAGCCGGCCGTCAGATAATAGCCTTTCATATGCGCCAGGGTTGCCGGATTTCCGTAAGGAGATTCGCTGGCCTCAACGGCGGCTCGTCCAGCTTCACCGGTCGCTGCCGAAACAGAGCCAATGTACGCATGAGAGAGAGACGAAACTGACAAAGTAAGACCGATCACCGAGAACCGACGCAAAGCTTGCCGGAACATAGACTCCCCTTTTTAAAGTTGTGCTTCAAAAAGGCTAACAAGCAATGCGGATCGAATTCAAATCTTTTATCGGCGAATACAAAGGGTCAAATAGGCTGCACATGGGTACTGTCCATTGACACCGCAACCCGCATACATCCCCACGCTCGAGTTGGCGTACGCATCGGTGAAGAAGGTTTCGTCATATACGATCTGTGACGATTGGTAGCAGGTGTTGTCTTCCACTTTCGGAACGATACACCCGCGTGAAACGTTGATATCCCACTGATTGGCCGGTAAGAATCGGCGCAAAGCCTGCAGAATCGCCGGACGTTGTGGATAACTTGGGTGATAAACGCCGTCATCGCGCAAGCTGGGTGTCGCATCGGCGGTGTCAGCTGTGTAAGGCTCGTGCGGGCAAACGGCGTAATATTGCTCGGCACAGCGGGTGGTGTTCTGAACCAGTTTGCGATTCGAAGGACACTGACCGCCAAAGGCTGCCGGCGGAATCCCGAAGCGGGCATCGATCGGTGATTCACAGAAGTCGCCAGTTTGCGGCGCTGTCGGACATGCGCCGTTGTAGGTCACAAAATGATTGGCACGATAATAAGTTTTGTAACGATCCGATGGACGCACAATTTTAAAACGGTAGCTGCAATCCCAAGCCACACCGCTGGTGCGGGTTTGCGTATCCAGGTCGTACTCTTCCACTGTCGCTAACGAGTCTGACGACGGATACAGCGATGTGTTGGCATGTTGATTGGTCACACCAAAGTGAATGCGATAACCTTTTCCGTATGCGTATTGATCGCCGTTGGGACTTGAAAGATTGGTTCCGTCATCTTGCGCAAAACCGATGGTCAAAAAACTTGTGTCATAGTTCGCACGCAAAGCCGCATCCGTTGCACCCAAGGCGGAGGGCACCAAGATCTGCGTTTCCAAAAAGCGCGAATAGAAATCGGTCACGTTCGGAAACAAGTTGAAGACGCCTGTCGGAGTTTCGGCAAACTGATCCACCAACTCTTGTGTCGCCAGGGGCGCCATAAAATTCTTCGTCGGAGAAGCGCCCCCATTTGGCATCATCATCAAATCCACACGTGGCGTGTTGGTTTTACGAAATGAAAGCTGCAGCTGAGTATTCGTCACGGACGGCAGTCCCTTTAAGGCCTCTTTCAATTTGTCTTTTTGAACCAGGCTGCCATAGCTGCCTGACGTTTTCGCCCACTCGGTCTGGAATTTCGAAGTCAGCTGCAAGCCCGCCGCACGAATGTTGAGCAGGGCCACCGCTTGATCCGCCGGATTGTCGAAGGCGCCCACTTTCCATGAAAAATAAGGCGAAGAAACATTTGGATTGCTGACATTCATCGGGCAGGACATATGCGCAATTTGATTGACGGAAACCTGATATGGAAATGGAAGAGAGGAAAGCTTTGGATCGATGGCCTGCGTGCTCGACACATCCAAGTTATCCATGTTTTCAAAACCTGCTTTTCCGCAGTTCTGAAATAACAAAACCGTCGACAGAACCGCTACCATTCCGATAGCCGCTGCAATGCGCCCCATGTGCTCCCCTTATGCTCATTTTGAGAATATCAGAAAGTGACATTCAGAGCCAAAAAAAGCTCAGATCTTCCGTGCTTTTATCTCGTTTTGAGACGGTTTTTTAAACTTGAATCAGGACCTAGGTTTTGAGACAACAGCGGCCTATGTCGAAAGTGAAAAAAGCCATTATTCCTGCTGCTGGTCTAGGAACCCGATTTCTACCTGCGACCAAGACCGTTCCCAAAGAAATGCTCACCATCGTCGATGCCCCGATTATTTTCTACGTCGTCGAAGAGGCGGTGAAAGCCGGCATCGAAGATATCGTGCTGATTCAAGGCCGCGGCAAAACGGCGATCGAAGATTTCTTCGATACCTCTTACGAGCTGGAAGACAAGCTTTCAAAAGATGGCAAAATCAATTTGCTCGAGCGTTTGATCCGCATTCGCGAGATGGCCAATATCATCAGCGTTCGCCAAAAACAGCCTTTGGGTTTGGGTCACGCCGTTCTGTGCGCCGAAAAAGTGGTGGGCGATTCGCCTTTCGCGGTTTTGCTGGGCGATGAAATCATGGTTCCAAAAAATGGCGAGCCTGCGACCGTCGCGCAACTTTCAAAAATCTATGAAGAAACCTTAGGCTCGGCCGTGGCGGTGATGGAAGTCCCTGACGAGGACGTGTCCAAATACGGGATCGCCGACATCCAGCAAATGCAGTCGGATCGCTTCAAGGTCCGTGGCTTTATCGAAAAGCCAGGCCTGGACAAGGCACCCAGCCGCTGGGCATTGCCGGGCCGCTATGTGTTTTCGCCGCATATTTTTAATTTCTTGCGCAAGGCAAAGCCGGGCGTCTTGGGCGAAATTCAGTTGACGGATTCGATGAACGAAATGGCCAAGGTTCAGGATATGTTCGCAAGCCCTTTGATTTCTCAGCGCTTCGACGCCGGCGATAAGCTTGGGTATCTGAAGGCAAACATCGAGCTCGGTCTCAAGCACCCAGACGTCAAAGACGGATTGAAGAAATACCTACACCAAATCGCCTCTCAGCTTTAGGATGATAAAGATGAAAACTTTTTCTCTGATTGTTTTTCTAAGCTCCGCCATCTTGGTTTCCGCAGCACAGGCCGCGATTCCCAAGGCCAGCATGATTTTGCAGCGCACGTCTGAAAACGCCGGCAACGGAATTTACCAAATCGATCAAGAAGTGCACTTTCCAAATGGCCAAGACACTTTGGTTTTGAAGGAAACTTGGTTCATCGAAAACGAAAACAACATGAAGCTTTTGGTCACCGGCGCGAAAGAGCTGAAAGACCAGGTCTCGTTTTTCATTCAGGTCAACAATGCGACCCGTACTCAGAATGGTAGCAGCAAGCGTATCACGGAAGACTTCTTGGAAAGATATTTTCACCTTCGCAACACGGACTCTTTGGCCAATGTGCTGACGCAAATGAAGCTGGTTCCGGCCAACGTGATGGCCAAGAAAACTTTGCGCACGGTTAAAGACGCCGACAACCAACCCGAAAACTTCATTCGCTTGTCTCGCACGGGCGGCACCATCACTTACGCGATCGGATCACCTTCCATGGAAGATCAGGATCTGCCGGGATTTTGGATCGAGCAAGATCAGTTCGTCCTGCGCAAGTTCCGTTTGCCAACCAAAGTGGAAGTCACGGCCGATAAATACAGTTCGTATTCGCGCGGGCTGATGTATCCACGCACCCAAGTCGTGCGCTGGGGCAACAATCAGGTCACCATTCAGACCATCTCGGTCAGCGGTCGCACCAAGGAAGCTTGGGCGCAATTCGGCCAAAAAGCTGTGAATAAAACCGAAGCTTTAAACGCTTTGCCGGCGGCTGCGCTGGTCGAGGAGTTTTACAAGAGGTTCCGCTAGTGTCCGATTTCTGGAGTATTGCGGTTGACGTGCCCATGCACGAGCCGCTGACTTATGCAGTTCCGCAAGAGCTGGCCGGCGTTTTAAGACGAGGCATGCTTGTTGACGTTCCGCTTGGTAAAAACAGCCGCCAGGTCAAGGGTCTGCTTTTGTCTCCGCTGCAAACGGCTCCGACCGGTGACTTTGAAATCAAAGCGATCACCAATATCGATCCCGAGTATCAAGTTTTGCCTGAATCTTTCGTCCGCTGGATCGAATGGCTTTCGCATTATTATGTGTATCCAATTGGCCATGTGATGAGCTCGGCCTATCCTCCCCTTCCGCGCACGGAAAAGGTGAGAAAATCCAGCCGTCCACCGGTGGTGCCAAAGCTCGAAGCGCGGGCTCCGCTGGCCTTGACGCCGCAGCAGCAAGAGGCTTTTGACTCTATCAAAAAATCATCCGGTTTTTCCACGCATCTGCTTTTCGGTGTGACAGGATCAGGGAAAACCGAAGTCTATCTGCAACTTCTGCAAGAAATTTTGGATCAAGGAAAACAGGGCCTGGTTCTGGTTCCCGAAATCTCCCTGACGCCGCAATTGGTGCATCGATTTGCCGAGCGCTTTGGCGACGAGATCGCTGTTTTGCATTCGCAGCTGACCGACCGCGAACGCACCAACCAGTGGTGGCAGATGGTCGAAGGCCGCAAGAAGATCTTGATCGGGGCGCGCTCGGCCATGTTCTGTCCGCTGCCAAATTTGGGTTTGATCATCGTCGACGAAGAACACGAACCCAGTTACAAACAAGAAGAGAAATTGAAATACCACGGACGCGACGCGGCCGTAATGCTGGGGAAATTCGTCAACTGCCCGGTGGTTTTGGGATCTGCCACGCCCAGTCTTGAAACCTGGAAAAATGCCGTTGAAGGACGTTACCAATTGCATCGCATGAGCCAGCGGGTGAAAGATCGCGCCCTGCCGGATGTCGAAATTTTGGATATGCGCACGATCGAACACCATCCGGATCTTCCCTTCTGGCTGTCGGAAAAACTGTACGTCGCCATCAGCGAAACCTTGCAAAGAAAAGAGCAAGCCGCTCTTTTCTTGAATCGCCGGGGTGTCGCCAATGTGGTTTTGTGTCCGGCCTGCGGTTACACGCACGAATGTCCGAACTGCGACATCACCCTGACCCTGCACGGAAAACATCACCTGGTCTGCCATTACTGCGATTATCATGAAGATTACAAGTTGGACTGCCCCTCTTGCAAAGTCGGCGAAGTCAAACCTGTGGGTCTTGGCACCGAATTGCTCGAGTCCGAAATGCAGCGACTGTTTCCGGAAGCTAAAATCGTACGCGCGGATCGCGATGAAATTCAAAACCGTCACGATCTGGAAGCACTTGTGGCCGGTATGGAATCGGGCGAGACCGACATTTTGATCGGCACCCAAATGATCGCAAAAGGTTTGGATTTTCCGAAGCTCAACCTGGTTGGTCTTGTGCTGGCCGACATCGGATTTAATATCCCCGATTTCCGCGCCACCGAGCGCAGCTTTCAGTTGATCACGCAGGTCAGTGGTCGCGCCGGCCGACACGTGAAACCCGGAGATCCGCCAGGAAAGGTCATCATTCAAACTTTCAATCCCGAACACCCCAGCCTGACCTTTGCGCAAAAACATGATTTCGAATCCTTCGCGCAGATGGAAATTTCTCAGCGTGAACCTTTAGCTTATCCACCCATTGGCAAATTGATTTCCTTTCGCATTCAGGGGACCCATCTCAGTCGTGTGCAAGAAGCAGCTCGACTTTTATCCCTGCGCGCACAGCAACTGAAATCCAAACATGCCGCTTACGAACCCGTTGAGGTCTTAGGTCCAGCCGAGGCACCAATGGCCAAACTGCGCGGTAAATTTCGCTATCACTTGCTTCTAAAAGGCAAAGAGCAGCGCTATCTGCAGTCGTTCTGCCGTCAGGTTTTGGGCGACCAAAAATGGTTGCCAGCCGCCGTGAGCATCAGTGTGGATGTTGACCCACTTCAGCTTATCTAAGACAATAAAAAGATCATGAGTCAGTCCTGCCCCAGATGCGGCACATCTACGACCGAACTGCAAAGCATGGATGCTGCTTTGATTGGAAAGCTTCGTGAGGCTGGCAATCAAGAACAAATCCCGGCCCAGGTTTGCGGAAACTGTTTCGCGCAGCTGGCGGGATCCGTGGCTCGCGGAAGCCTGCTTATGGCCCGCGAAAAAGCCAAAGAGCAAAAGAAACTGATGCTCTGGAAAAGCCGCGTGAACCTGATCAAGAAGGCTCGTCAAAGCATGCAAGACAAAGCTTTCTCGGATGCGGCGGTCGCTTATGAAAAGTACATCAAAGTTTTAGAAGTGGTCTTTGACGCCAAATCGGGCGAACTCAGCCCCGAGCAGTTTAAAGATTCGGCCCGCACGCAAGAGCTAACCATCGTGGCCAGCGTCTACTGGGATCTGCTTCGCATTTATGATACCAGCGATCGTTACGGCGAACGGCAGGCGATCGCGGCAAAAAAGCTTTCACAATTTCTGCGCTTCACTCCGATTCTTCCGGACATTCTTCGCAAGGCCGAATCGTTTCAAAAGACGGCGAAGAATCCGGCCGTGATTAAAAGCTTCTTGAAAATGGCCTCTGAAAATAAGGGCCGCTGCTTTATCGCCACCGCCGCCTTCCAATACCACTCGCCAGAAGTGGCCGTGCTGACTGGATTTCGCGACGCCTACCTGCTGCAATCGGGCGCAGGCAAGGCTTTTGTGTTCGCCTACTACAAAATTTCACCGCCGCTTGCTCGCATTTTGGACAGAATTCCCGCTCTGCAAGCCGTTGTCCGCTTGTTCTTGCGGCAGTTGATCAAATTTTTGCCGAATCCAAAACATTCCGCTTCTCGTCATCAGCCTTAACTCTTGCAAGGCGCCGAAGCCTTTAGTGACAATTGAAAGCTATGCAAACTGTGTCACGAAAATCGAATCACGTTTATGATTACGCCATTATTGGCAGCGGCCTTGCGGGCCTCAGCATCGCCAATGCTTTAAGCCGCATCACCAGCAATGTTGTCCTGATCGAAAGCGCCGATACATTCGGCGGTTTGAATCGCTCGATCCAAACCCCGTTCGGAGCGGTCAACAACGGTCTGCGCTATTTGCCAGACACCGAGCTTTCACAAAAAGCCATCGCGTTTTTGGAAATGCTTTTGATGACGTCGCTGACGCCAGAATCGGTCGAAGCTCCGCCGATGTCTTACGAAGCCGGCGGGCTGCGTCCTTTCGTTGGTTTCGGAAGCAATCCGCCGCCATTCTACGACGAAATTTCTTATTTCAATCATCCCCGCGTTTTGAAGACCAAGCTCGAGCCACACGAGTGGACTCAGGTTTTGTACAGCCACTTCACCGGCGAGTTCATGCCACGCTCTTATGTAACCAAGTTTCATCAAGAAGGCGATCGCATCACTCATCTGACGGTGAACGGCCAAAAAACGATTCATGCCTTGAATTTCATTTACTGCGGTCCCGTCAAATCTTTGCGCTTGCTTCTGCCTGAAGGTGCACTGAACGCGAAAGCGATGCAGAAATTCTCAAAGAACCAATTCTGGACTGCGGTCGGAGTCGATCTTTTGCACAACCACAAGGTCACCGACCTTCGCAATGTGCACATCTTGAACGGAACCACACAGGATGAAATCGGTCCTTGCGTTGGCTACTTCCACCAAGAAGCCGAGATCACTTCTGAAAATCTACAATATTCACAGTGGCTGACATTCCTGGAAGATGAGGAAGCCGAAGACACCGAACTTGTTGGCGCCGCCTTGAAAAAAATCAAACGCCAAATCAAGCGCGCCTATCCAGATGCTTTGGAAAATCTGAAGTTCGAAAGAATTTTGGTGGTTCCGTCATATTCTGGAAATGGCGATCTGAAATTGTCAGGCAATCAAACCATTCCGGGCCTTGAAAATCTGTGGGTGGGATCTGCGCAAATGAATCCACAAAAGAATTTGCTGGGTGCTTTGCTACAAGCCGAACTGATCACAAGCGCGATGGGTTGCCATCCATTGCAACAGGTTTCCCTGTCAGATCAACAAGCGCTTGCGCCAGACGCCGAGAGCTAAGTCGTCTCGAAGCGGAATACCAAATCGTTCATCTCCGTAAGGAAAAGGCCGGGTCTCCCCGGTCTTTTCGTATCCAAGACGCTCGTACCAAGCGATCAGTTCATGCCGAACCGTGATCACCGTCATTTCCATAAACTCGCAGCCTAGCTCCCACTTCGCAAACTTTTCGGCCTCTGCCACCATCCCGCGCCCTGTTCCCTGCGCCTGCAAACACGGGTCAATCGCAAACATGCCGAAATAGCAGGTCTCCGGACTGATTTTTTCCAGCTGAACCGAGCCAATCACCTGCCCCTGCTTTTCCGCTAAAAGAAAGCAGGTCTTCGGCTTATGTAAGGTCTCTAAAATCATACTGGGATCGGTTCGCTGACCAGCCAGCAGATCGGCTTCGGTGGTCCAACCATTCTTGCTGCTGCTCCCGCGGTAAGCCGAATTGACAAGCCGGGTGATCGACTCGGCGTCCGTTTCAGTTGCTTTGCGATATTGAATGAGGTCTCGATTTGTCATGACTAGGTTTTATCATAATTTCGGGTTAAACAGGATACCTACCATTATAGGGAGATTTTATGTCCGGCCGTTCTCTGATTCTAGTTCTGGTTCTCAGCACCCTGGTCATGAGCATTTTCTTTTACCAAGCTCTGCAAAAGTCTCCACAATACAAGGACTTGGTGACGGAACAGATGTCCACCGAGTTTTCAACCTACACCCAAACTTTCTCGAAAGTGGATCGTCTACCGGTCGCCCAAACCGAAGGCGCCCAGTTCTTTGCGCCCCTGACTCCAGCCTGGAAGTTTATCATTCACGATAAAACCCTGGTTGCCTACGTACCTAAGCTCGAGTCCCAACCGGCAAACCAGCCGCTCACCCCCGAAGCCGCACTGGCTGCGAAAACCAGCATCCAAAACTCTTTGCTGAAATGGCTCGAAGACAAGTACCACACCAAAAAAGACCTGCTGGTCGACGTACAGCTAACCCAGGAGTAAGTTTTTGTTGCCTCGGGTCTGAAAGCCGTGTTACCTGGAGCCCACTAATTACTCACTTCCCGATATCAACTGGTCTCCAAGTGAGCATTTACCAGCCTCCATGCTGGTCACTGTCGGGAAGGTGGCTTAACCAGAAAGGAACACCATGGCAAACGTGACCATGAAAGAGATGCTTGACGCCGGAGTCCACTTTGGACACCAAACCCAGCGTTGGAACCCAAAAATGAAAAACTATGTTTACACGGCTCGCGGAGGCATTCATATCATTGACCTCCAAAAGACTGTTGTCCGTGCAAACAAAGCTGCTGAATTCGTAAAGAAAATCGCGGCTGACGGTGGAAGCTTGATCTTTGTTGGTACAAAGAAACAAGCGATCGAACCAATCGAAGAAGCAGCAAAAAAATGCGGTCAGTACTACGTCACCAAACGCTGGTTGGGTGGTATGATGACAAACTTCGAAACCATCAAAGCTTCAATCGATCGTCTGCGCAAAATCGACCAGATGAAAGAAAAGGGCGAAATCGAATTTTACACTAAAAAAGAACGTGCTGGCATCGAGAAGGAATACATCCGCTTGTCTGAATACCTGAACGGTATCCGTGACATGAAGGGTGCTCCTGCTGCGATGTTCGTTGTCGATCTTCCAAAAGAACACATCGCGGTTGCTGAAGCGAAACGCTTGGGCATTCCAGTTGTTGCGATTGCCGATACAAATTCAGATCCCGAGAGCATCGAATATCCGATTCCAGGAAACGACGATGCGATCCGTTCAATCAAATTGTTCGCAAACTTGGTGGCGGACGCTTATCTGGAAGGCGCGAAAGAATTCGAACAAAAAGCTCGCTCTTCAACTGATAAAGGTTCGGACCTGGCGAAAGAAAAAGAAGCTTCTACAAAAGAAGCGGCTCCTGAACGTAAGGGCCGTGCTCCTCGTGGCGCTGGCGCTGCGAAACCTGAAGCTAAAAAATCTGAAGGCCCCGCAGTTGTTAAAGTTGCGAAACAGCGCAAACTTGTTGCCGCTGGTATGGCTGAAAGTGTCGAGATCCAAGCTGAGCTCGAAAACAAAGACGAGTCTTCAGACGAATCTGAGTCTTAATTTTTTAAAAGGGGCTTGAACAAAGCCCCTTTTTTCTCTCTCTTCTGCTTGTTAATTTTAAGGAGCATATATGTCGATTTCTGCCTCTATGGTGCGTGATCTACGCGAAAAAACTAGCGCCGGAATGTTGGATTGCAAAAAAGCCCTGGAAGAAACAAAGGGTGATTTCGAAGCTGCCGTTGAATGGCTTCGAAAAAAAGGTCTTTCTTCAGCTGCGAAAAAAGCAGACCGCTTGGCTTCTGAAGGTATGGTTTCTTCTTACACTTCTGGCAATACAGGTGTTTTGGTTGAAGTAAACTCTGAAACGGACTTCGTTGCGAAAAACGACGCTTTCAAAGCTTTCGTAAAAGACGTGGCGACTTTGGTTGCAACAAAAAAACCTGCAACTGTTGAAGCTTTGATGGAAGTTCCATCTTCTTCAGGCACAAAAGTTGGCGA
>CBIHNI010000007.1:0-221846 GCA_966211455.1 uncultured Bdellovibrio sp. | reverse complement strand
AGAAGCCTGTGGGCACTGTATGGTTCGCGGTGGCTGGCCCGGGTTTTGAAACGACGGCCAAGAAGTTATTTTCTGGCAATCGTACGGATGTCCAAAAACAGGCGGTCGAATTTGCGATCGATCTGCTTTGGGACTCGATGAAATAAGTATTTAGGATCTGACGGCCAATCAAATCCATCGGTGCAAAGCCGAACGTCAGAGGGTGGAGCTAAGAAAGTAACGAATAACAAAAAGCACATCTAAAGGTGTGCCAATAAAATGCGTCCGCAAAAGTTTGCGGAGAAAGAAAGAAGGAATTTGTATGGCAAATTTGAACAATGAAGCTCGACACTCGGACAAGGCATCTGGCGAAAAAACCAAAGCTTTGGAGTTGGCAGTCTCTACAATTGAAAAGCAATTCGGTAAAGGTTCGATCATGCGCTTGGGCGCTGAAGAGAACTTGAATAAAGACGTGGAAGCAATCAGTACAGGCGCTTTGAGTCTGGACATCGCTCTGGGTATCGGTGGTCTTCCAAAAGGTCGTATCGTCGAAGTTTTCGGTCCAGAGTCATCTGGTAAAACAACGATCGCTTTGTCGGTGATCGCACAAGCTCAGAAAAAAGGCGGCGTTGTCGCTTACGTCGATGCCGAACACGCATTGGATGTGAACTACGCTCGTAAATTGGGTGTGAACACAACGGACATGCTGATCTCTCAGCCGGACACGGGCGAGCAAGCTTTGGAAATCACCGAGACTTTGGTTCGCTCGGGCGCGATTGACGTTTTGGTCATCGACTCGGTTGCGGCCTTGGTTCCCCGTGCCGAGATCGAAGGCGAAATGGGCGACAGCCACATGGGTCTGCAAGCCCGTTTGATGTCACAAGCTCTACGCAAACTGACCGCGGCGATCAACCGTTCGCAAACTTTGGTGATCTTCATCAACCAGATTCGTATGAAAATCGGTGTGATGTTCGGTAACCCTGAAACCACAACGGGCGGTAACGCTTTGAAATTCTACTCTTCAGTTCGTTTGGATGTTCGCCGTGTTGGCGCGATCAAAAACGGTGAAGAAGTGACCGGTAACCGCACGGCGGTGAAAGTCGTGAAGAACAAAATGGCGCCTCCTTTCACAAAAACAGAGTTCGATCTGATGTACGGTGAAGGTATTTCTGTCGAAGGTGACGTTTTGGATTTGGGCGTGACCGCGAACCTGATCGAAAAATCGGGTGCATGGTTCAGCTACAATGGCGAGCGTATGGGACAAGGTCGCGATCAGGCGAAAGAATTCTTGCGCCAGAATCCGAAAGTGACCCAAGAAGTTCGCACGAAAGTGCTGGCCTCTCACGGAATCGGCAAGCTTTTAATGGATAAGCCAGAAGCGAATGCGGAAGGCTCTTTGTTGGAAGCTCAAGCTGAAGAAGCGGCTCCGGCACCAAAAACAGCTTTGAAAGCGGCTGCGGCGGCAAAAGAAGCCAAAGACAGCAAAGAAGCGGACAAGAAAAAGGCAAAACACTAATCTGTTTTGCTAAAAGTCAAACTTCAAGCGGGGTTCTGTCAAGAACCCCGTTTTTATTTCATCCTGCAGAAATTTATCACTCCTTCATTTGACCCACGGCCCGGCTTCTATAAGATGGCCGCCCTATGGGTTTTTTTATTTCCTACATCGTTACCGCCTCTTCTTTGCTTGGAATCGCCATTGGCGGTGCCTGGGTGGGTTTGGGTCTTCTATTCTCGCTTTTTATCAATGTGATCTTGGACGAATCTTTAAAGGATTATCAGATCCAATCCCCTTTCTTGCGCCGCTGGATTTTGCATCCAGGTTTGGGTGAGCTGGCCTTGGTGCTGCAGCCAGTGCTCTTGGCCGCGTATATGGCGTCTGCATTTTGGCTGATCAAAGACCTTTCGGGCTGGCAGTGGGCGATCGCCGTTTACTCGGTGAGCATGGTGATCGGCGTAATGGTTTTGCCAGCCGCACACGAGCTGATTCATCGCTCTTCGCCGGCCTTGCGGGCTTTGGGTGTGCTTTCGCTTTCAACGATCAATTTCGCTTCCTATCGTATTTCGCATCTTGAAATTCATCATCGTTATGTCGGAACCGAAATGGATCCTTCGACGGCAAAAGCGGATCAAAAAATTTGGAGCTTTTTGTACCAAAGCTTCGTCAGAAATTGGCAGGGTGCTTTCGCTTTTGAAAAACAACGGGTCGGTCTTTTCAGCTTTCAGAATCGTTTCTGGCATTACACGCTTCTGAAAGTTGCTTTTGGCGCCTTGATTTGGATTTTTATGGGGCCCATGATGTTGCTGGCCTGGGCTTTGATTTCCGTGAACGCGATTTTATTTCTGGAAGGCTTGGAATTCAGCGAGCACAAAGGTTTGCAGCGTGCGCGGGGAGAGCAAGGCCATTTCTTGCCGGTGCGGGCTCAACACAGCATTGACTGTCATTACCTGATTTCAAATTTGGTTTATTTCAGCGGTGGCTACCATGCTCATCATCACATGCAAGCGGCGGTGGATTTTGCCCATCTCGAGGAAAAAGCCGGGACGCAGGTTATGCCTTATGGACAGTCTTTGACGGTGTTGATGGCGTTGGGCGGCTTTGACGTCTCGCCGGTTTCAAAATCGGCTTCGCAAAGAACAAGCAAGCTGCGACCGCAGCTTGCCCAGTCGTAACCTTTAGTGTTCTGCGGGAACCGCGCAGACAGCCTTGTTGTAATTCGCTGTCAAAGTTTCGGCTTGAACTTGGAAAGCGGCTTTGGCTTGGGCAACATTTGTATTGTAGTTCTCAAGAATCCCGGCAGTTTGGGCCGAATACTGAGCTGAGTTGTTTTGCACGGCTTCGTTGTGAACCATGGTTGCCATTTCCAAACGCTCGCGCCATCCTAAATCCAAATTAGCTTTGATCTCTTGAACTTGAGCAGCGTAAGTCGCTTCAATTTCCGTCGCGCGCTGGTCGTATTGTGCTTTCGCCGTCAGTTGCGCTTGATCGCATTGAGAATAGGCCACGGCATAGTTCGCTTGCAGTTTCTTATCGGCTTCAGCGATGCCTTTTTTCAACTCGGCTTTTGCTTGTTCAACGGTCATCGTTGGTGTGCAAGTCGGCAGCTCGGCCGCCAGTCCTTGAAGAGACAAGCCGGTCAGAGCGAAAAAAATCACGAGCATGTTTTTCATGGGTTCTCCTTGTTTAGAACGTTTCAAAACGTCATCCCAAGAGCTTCATCAGGACCTAGGTCGGTGTCAACTCGCCAGACCAAGATCCAGAAAGCATTCGCCGCATCATGTTCGGGGAGTCAGAGCATCAATCTGACAAACCGCAAATCTCGAGCGGAAAGTCTAGATTCCTGCAGCATGTCTCAAGTTGGAACGTGACCATCCGATAAGGAAACATCGCACATGGAGGTGTGGAATGGAAAAGATCAGCAGTATTTTGCCCGCAAGTCCTCGGGTCCAGTCGGTGGATCTCGATGAGGCACCACCCGCGCGTCCCGGTGCTCCCGCCTTTGGAAGAAAACAAGGTCGAAACACCGTTCAAGACCGCATCACTCTCAGCCAAAAGGCGAAAGAGATGGCGGCCCAAGATACGATGATGGTTCGCAATCCGAAAGAAGCCGCTCGGGCTCAAAAAGTCGAAGAACTGAACAAACGTTTTTTTGAAACACGTTTGCAAAAACCGGAAGTCGCACCGGCAGGCCCGCGCACTGAAGAGATCGTGCAAGATCTCAACGAAGCGATCGAGACTTCCACCGCCGACATCGGCCGCGCTCGTGAAAACGTCAGTCAGTATCAAGCTGAAATGGCGGAACCATTGAAGGCACAAAATCTATCAGTTGAAGCGTAACCCAGAATCTTCTTGGTAAATCGGATCCAGCAGGATTCCGGTTTCCTCGACAGCGCTGAGCTCGCAAATGGAATGGAGACGACGGTCTCCATTTTCATTTCGTCCCACCACAATAATTCCATTCAAACTTAATCCTAGCAAACGACGGATCGTCGTCAGGCTCCAGTGCGGGGCTCCCAGCTGAACCAACATTTCCAGACGAAGAATCGCCTGCGAAGCCGAAGAGGCATGCAAAGTTCCCATACTGCCTTGGTGCCCAGTCGATAGCGCCAGCAAAAGGTCTTTCGCTTCAGCACCACGCACCTCTCCCACGACCAAACGATCCGGACGCATGCGCAAAGACTGACGAAGCAGCTCGGTTAAATCCACCGTCGGTAAAAGCCCATGACTATCATGACGAGTTAGAAGTCGGGTGCTGGCTTCGTTCGGAACCACGATTTCGGCCGTGTCTTCAAGTACGACCACACGCTCGTTTCGGGGAAGGCTTTGCAGACAGGCGTTCAGAACAGAAGTTTTTCCCGAGCCGGTTTCGCCCACGACCAAGAAACTTTTCTTTCTCTCGATCCATTGTTTCAGAATCTCCATTCCTTGTTCCGAAGTCCATCCGCCTTCTAGCAAACGATTCAGGGTCCACGGATTGGTGCTTTGCCGCCGAAGAGTCAGGATGAAGCCCGACTTCGTGAGCTCGGATGAAACCAAATGCAGACGGAAATTGCGGAATCTTCCGTCGCAGAAGGGTCTTTCGACGCTGACTTGGACTTTTGATTCCTGGCAAACGCGTTCGACGAAATTTTGAAACGTCAGCTCGCTGGCAAAGCGATCGTCTAATCTGTGCAGCTGTCCACGACGCTCGAACCAGATCTGATCCAAGGCATTGACGATAATTTCGGAAACAGATTCGTCCGCCATCAGGATTGCCAGCGGACCGACATCTTCAAACTCGTTTTGCAGGCGGGCTTGATCATGCCAATCCAGGTCTTTCGTTTCATCGGAAATAACTTGGGAAATGCGGACCGAGCTTTGTGCGCGGGATTCCAAAGTCTGAAATCCGATGTTCTCGACGGGGAGGTTTTGGATCTCACTTTGAATTTTCAGGGCTTTCTGGAGAAAGTTCATAGGTTCGCCTCCAACGATCCAGGCGAAATCACCTCTGGCTTCACAAACACAACAAGCTCGGTCCGATTGTCGATAAAATCTTTGCTTCCGAAAAGTGCGCCGATAATTGGAATACGAGAAAGGCCCGGTAAG
Source organism: uncultured Bdellovibrio sp. (assembly GCA_966211455.1). Lineage (GTDB taxonomy): Bacteria > Bdellovibrionota > Bdellovibrionia > Bdellovibrionales > Bdellovibrionaceae > 21-14-0-10-47-8. Next base: position 216,784 of record CBIHNI010000007.1, on the reverse strand, counting down.
CCTTCTCCGGATTCGGCCTGCTCATTTTTGATCAAGCCGGAAAGGGCGATGGTCCGTGGACCGTTCAGCTCAAAGTGGCTTTGCACTTTGTTGGTGAAAAGGGCCGGCACACCATCGGCATCGCGGGATTTGTCGATGCTGCTGATTTCGGTTTCGATTGAAATACTCATCTTGCCAGAGAAGTCGGCGACCGGTTTCACCGTCATCGATATCCCGTACTTTTTCCACACCACGTCCTGGATTTTGTAATTGATGATTTTAATCGGGAACTCTCCGCCGGCGAAAAAGTTCGCTTCCTTGCCGCTGCGGCAAAGAATATTGGGGCTTGCCAAAACTTTTGCCAGACCCTTTTGCTCTAAGAATCGCACGGTCATGGGTTCTTGGTTGGTGTCGGGAACATAACGATTTAGGACTTGTGCTGAATACATGCCGGGCCATTTGATCCCATAGCTTAAAGCTTCGTTCTTGCGAACTTCGGCAACGGTGATTTGCACGCGCACAAGCGGCATGAGATCGACATTCGATGCGGTCGCAATCGTCTGCACTCCTAAAGCTTTCAATAGGCGTGTCGCGCGCACCGAAACTTCACCTTTATCGGAAACCAAGGCTTGAATTTGTTCATCGAACATCAAATTTTGCGGTGGTAAACCATGTTGCTGAAACAGCGACCCAATTTTTTTCTGGGCGTACTCGCGAAGACTGTCTTTCATGCTGACTTCCATGACGTAATCGCAGTCATTGCCTTTGCAGGCGCGGTACAAGGTTTCCCAGTCGGCCCAGCGGATCAGCTGACCTTGCACCCGAACCTGACCGTCTTTCATCGCCAGCTGCAAACCCAAAGTTTTGTGAACCGCCCCTTCAAGCTTGCGCCACGCTTTTTCTTGCGACGGCGAAAGCACTGAAACGTCATAAGATTTTTTGCCGATTTTCAAAAGCGAAGTTCCCGGTTTAACTCCGCGGATGACAAAGCCACGGCCGTTATCCGAAAGCTGAATCACTTTCGACTTTTCGACCCAGGCCTTACCGGATGCCGGCAGAGTTTTAGTTTCACCAGGTTTCAAAATAATTTCCTGCGCCCAAAGCGAACCGCTTGTGAAAAGCGCTAAGAACAACGAAAACAAAGCCATGATCGACCTCCTGATAGAAGATCGGAAAAGCAAGCCTGGCTTCATGCTGCGGGCGCTTTAATTCGATCTCAGAGTCGGATTTAAGGAGGTTGTCCGGATCCGGACACGAAGCCGGCCATCTTTTACAGACAAGGAAGTTCGAAGCTGACTTGGACGCCGCTATCGCGATTGTCGATGTTCAGCTGGCTGCTATGAGCTTTCAAGATCGCTTGGCAGACGGTCAGACCTAAACCCATGCCGGCCGAATGGTTCATCACATCTTCGTCGATAAAGAAAGGCTTCAAGATTTTATCGATCACTTGCGGAGAAATTGGAATACCCTCGTTGGAGACGGTGAAGCGCACCCGGTGTGGGGTGGTTCGCTCGGCCGCCAGTTCGACAACGGATCCTTCTTGGCCAAACTTAATGGCATTATGTAAAAGACGAAACAGAATCTGACGGATCATCGCTTGATCGGCGACAATCTTCATTTCGGGAATGTCGATTTTCAAACTTTGCGATTTGCGATTTAGAAGCTGTTGCAAGGGCGCGGGCAGTCTTAAATCCAAAGATGCGCTTTCGAAAGGTTGCGGCTTGGCCCTTAAAGTTTTCGTCTCCGAGCCGACGACGACCAAAACATCTTCGATCAAACCTTTCAGGCGATCGGAACTTCGTTGAATACGATCCACGCAAAGCGCTTGCTCGTCCGTCATCTTCGTTTCGCGCAGCAAATCCGAAAAGCTCAGGATCGCGGTCAGCGGAGTTTTCAATTCGTGATTGATCAGAACCATAAACTGATTTTTGGCTTGATCCAAAGTTTTCAGTTCGGCGTAGGCCTTTTCGAGCTCTAAAGTTTTTTCTTTCAGCTCGCGTGACATGACGAATCTTTCGACCGCTTGATCGACGGTGGCTTGCAGATCGACCGGATCCCAGGGCTTCGTCAAATAGCGCGAGATCTGTCCGGTGTTCACCGCCGAGACGATCGATTCGATGTCCGTGTAGCCGGTGAGAAGGATGCGAATCGTGTCGGGAAATTTTTCGATCGTATGGGACAGGAACTGGACCCCGGTCATTTCGGGCATGCGTTGGTCGGTGATGATCAAAGAAACTGGACCTCGATGTTGGTCGAGAATTCCCAAAGCTTCTTTTCCCGACGTAGCCTTAAGGACAGTGTACTTCGCTCGAAAGATCCTCTCGAGAGCTTGTACGTTGTCTATTTCGTCGTCCACACAAAGAATGGTCTGTTTCTGCATCTGTTTTAGTGTAAGATTGAAGAGAGTATCTACGCAAGATTTCTCAGGTTTAGGGTTAAGATTACGCGTCTTTGTGTCGATCAGGATGATGGATCAGTGTTTGAGGAGTAAACAATGAAGACAAATTTCATGCGGTCATCAATTGTCATTGGCATGCTTTTGGGCCTCTCGTTAACGAGCCGAGCTCAAATGTATGGAACCGGAATGTCGATGGGGATGCAAGCCTGCCCATATCAGCAAGACATCGGTGATGCTGCAGAAGACAAGATCGACGACATCAATGATGCAAACGACGATCTGAAAGAACTTCGTTCAAAACTTTCCGAAGAAAAATCAAAACGCAAAGAACTGGAAAGCAAACAGAAGCGCGCCAAAGAAGCCTTGGAAAAACGCGGATTCAAAGACGATTACTTGAGCCGCATCTTGGATCACGTCGAATCGATTCGTAACTGTTACGAATACGAAGGTGCTCCTCCTCGCAAAGTTTCGTATGTCGAAGGTTATGTTGGCGAGCAGTCTCGCATGCCGGCTGCCGAGACAAATGAAAGCAAAGCAGCAGAATCGACAGCGACCACGAGCGGTAACGGAAAAGAAATCAAGCCTTTCAAGCCGGCTGACTGGTTCAAGCAAGTCTGCGATGAGAACAAAGGTGGCCGCATTTTGACTTCGGCCTGCGACGTGGCTGATGCTCGAATTGAAAAAGGCTTCAGTGGAGAAGTTTGCCGCACAAATTTGACGGCTTACCAGGATCTGACAAAGAAAATCGCCGATTCGAGAACGAAAGTTGAGAATCTTGAAGCCGCCGAGCTGGCACTGAAAGATCGCATCAAAGATCTGAAGGGCGAAATGCGAACTGCCATCCGCGATTACCAAAAAGAACAGAAGAAAGAATCGACCGAGGGTGGTTGCGTTGAATGTATGATCCGCGGTTCCGGTTATTCTTATCAGAGCTCGAAACCAAACTGGGGCGGTGTGATCACCAACACGGTTTTGGGTTTGGGTTCGATGATCCTTGGAAACAACCTGCAAAAGTACACAGCCACTCAGAACTCGCGTTTGGGTTATCCAACTCAGACTTATCCTTCTTTCGGTTACGGTTTCCCATTTATCATGGGTGCACTGTCCGCGGGAATGGGCGGTGGTGGTGGATTCTATGGAGCCGTGAACGGTGGAATGGGATCTGGAGCATTTGGTTGTGGTAATGGCTATGGCGGTGTCGGAGGAGCCTTCGGTTATCCTTCGAACTTCTTTGGAACTCCGTTTGGTGGAGGTCTTTATACCGGTTATCCAATGGGTATGATGGCAGGCTCTGGAATGTTCGTCGGTGGTCAAATCATGATGGGCGGTATGGGCGGCATGATGATGGGCTACCCGATGGGCATGATGGCCGGCGGTGGCATGATGATGGGTGGCGGAATGCCGATGGGCTACATGATGGGTGGCATGGGCGGCATGATGATGGGCTCAATGATGGGTTACCCAATGGGAATGATGGCCGGCGGTGGTATGATGATGGGTGGCATGATGGGTTACCCGATGGGCATGATGGCCGGCGGCGGAATGATGATGGGTGGCGGAATGCCGATGGGCTACATGATGGGTGGCATGGGCGGCATGATGATGGGCTCAATGATGGGTTACCCAATGGGAATGATGGCCGGCGGTGGTATGATGATGGGTGGCGGAATGATGATGGGTGGCATGATGGGTTACCCAATGGGAATGATGGCCAGCGGCGGAATGATGAATGGGATGATGATGGGTATGGATTCATCCAGCATGATGCAAATGCAGATGCAGATGCAGCAGCAACAGATGCAAATGCAAATGCAGATGCAACAACGTGCCCAGGAAAATTACATGAATGGCTCACGCGTTGTGATGGCTTTGCAGCAGGAAATGCAGTCTGTTCAAATGCGTATGCAGCAAGCGATCATGTCGCTTCAATCTGGAGGTTACTATAACTTTGGTTCGACCAGTGGAAGTTACCTGGGATCAGGTTCGATTTATGGCAATCCAGGTGGAACAATCATGCCGGGCATGCCGGGAACTGGAATCCCAGCAGGTACCGGAATCCCAGCCAGCACGCTTCCGGGAACAGTCTTCCCAGGCACTGGTACGGCGACAACCACGATTGGTCCAAGCACGCGCTAATAAAGAAGATCGAGACAAAATGAAAACCCTAGGTTAAAAAAACCTGGGGTTTTTTTATGCTTTGGAAGATACCGCGCTGTTATGACAGTCATTTGCATTTGATGGGTTCCGGAATGTTGCAACGGGGATTGCGACTGTTTGATTTGCAAAAGCCCGAAGACGTTCGTCATCTTCAAATCGAAAAGCATCATTTTCGCGGACAATGGCTTGTGGGATTTGGCTGGGACCAATCCAAGTGGCCCGGTCAAAAATGGCCCACCAAAGAAATCTTAGATCAAGCTTTCCCCGATTTTCCAGTCGCCTTTTCCCGGGCCGATGGACATGCGACCTGGCTCAATTCAAAAGCTCTTGAGATCGCGGGATACTTAAATAAAACCGAGCAAGAAAGGCCGACACCGGCAGGTAGTGTGATCGTGCGCGACGAAAATGGTTTTCCAACCGGAGTTTTCACCGAGCTGGTAAAGCTCGAGGTGGAAATGCGAATCCCACCTTATACACGCCAGCAGAATCGTGACTTTTTAAAAGAAGCCGTCCGCTATTTGAACAGTCGTGGTTTCACGCATGTGCGGGATATGTCGGGCTTTATCGATCAGTGGAATCTGCTTCGTGATTTGGACCAAAATGGCGAGCTCACTTTGTACATCGATGAAAATTTCACCTGCGAAAATCTACCGGATTTCGAGCGAGCCTTGAGTGAAGCAAAGCAAGCGCGCGAAACACAGACACCGCATCTGAAAGCCCGTGGGATCAAGTTTTACTTTGACGGCTCATTGGGATCGCAAGGCGCTTATCTCAGCCAGTTTTACCCAGGCACGATGAATCGGGGGATGACCCTTTGGGATTTGAAAGATGTCGAGCAGGTTTTTGAACGCACATGGCGTGCAGGGTTCGAAGTTTGCGTCCACACCATCGGTGACGAAGCGGCCCATTTGATTTTGCAAATGGCCGCCAAAGTGAAATCGGAAAAGAAACTCAATGGCGTCGTCAATGTCGAGCACGCCGAAGTCATCCGTCCCGAAACCATCGCCTTGATGAAAGAGTTCGAGATGATCTGCCATGTGCAGCCTTGCCACTGGCTGACCGATCGGCGCTGGTTGAAAGAAAGTCTGGGAAAATTGTATGCCTACGCCTTTCCTTGGCAGGCGCTGCAGAAGAGCGGAATCCGCATGCAGTGGGGAAGCGATTCTCCGATCGAAGAAGCTTCGGTCCCTAACAACTACAAAGCTTTGATGGAAAGTCCGGCTGAAGGAATCCCGGCTTACCAAGGAGATCTTCTGGCGCCGCATTCGCATCGTGATGAACACTGGGGGGAACAGTGCTCATCGACGTTTGAAGACGGCCGGCTGACCGAGTTGATTTTCGATGGCAAGCGATTGATTTAGTGGGCGCCCGGCCACTGAACCTGCACGTTCTTATTTTTCAAACCTAAGGCTAAAGCCGTACCGGCCACCAGCATCGCGCCCCAAACCCAGTGACGCGAGCTGGATTTCTCCATCTTCACCATCGAAGTTGAAGAACCCAGATGCTCTTGCTTTCCGACGATCGGCGTGCTCATGCCGTACTGAGCGATGCATTTCGGATCGGCGAAGACTTCAAGTTTCATAAGCCCGAATTTTTGCGCATCCAATTGATCCAGGTCCGCACATTTGCCCTTTGCTAAAGGTTCCAGCTCCTTCAATGACTCGGAGGCGAACTGCGAAAAGCTTCCCATGCGGATAAAAGGTTCGTGCGTGTTGGTCACCAAAGCCCATTGGTACTGACCGGCCGGGGCCGTCCAGTCAGAAAGTTTCGCGACCTTTTTGCCGTTGATCAAAAGAGACACTTCCTCCATCGGGAATTTTTTCGACAGGGCATTTTTCCAAGCTTTCATTTCCAGCGCCTTCACCTGTTCGGCCTCGTCGGCCGCATCCGGAATATCGACATGAAACGTGCGAGCCAAATCAGAATGGGTGCGCAACAATCCGTTTCGAAGTCCTTGATAGAAGCTGCGATTGGCCGATTTCACTTTCGCCATTTTTGAAAGAAACGAGAAAAGAACCTCGCGACGAGATTGATTGAGCGGCTTTGATCCCAAGGACTTCACCGCCGAAAGGCAAGTCGTTTGCGAAGGGGCACCGAGATACATTTCTTCCAGACATCTTTCCAGAAGAGGGGTTTCCATTTCGGTGACGCTGGCAAGCTGAATGTAGGCCTGTGAAAAGCTGATCCCGCCGGATTTATCCAGATATTTTTTGTAATCGTCATAAGAGCTGTCGGTCGTACGCTGAACGGCGACTTCGGCAAAACTTGAAGATGCAAGGGTCAAGGCAAGTAAGAATGAGAAAATTTGTTTCATATTAGTTCCCCTGGAAATATTCGATTCGTGATTTACGACGACCGGAAGCGATTTCGGTGGATTGCTGATCTTTCGGATTTTGAATGGCTGCCCAGTAAGGTCCGGGCGTCGACATCAAAGTTGAAACTTCGCTTTCCGGAACCAAGACCGCGAACTGTTGTGGGTTCAGCGGCGCGCGCAACAGACGAAGTCGTCGGCCCACGCGCTGCGAGCTAGGACCGCGGAACAAATCAACAACCGCATACGATCCGATCAATGAAGAAAGAGACTCGGCATTTTGTAGCTCGATCGGCACCAGAACATAGCCTTTCGGGATGTAGGTGTCCGCAGAAGCGGCGGGGCCTTGCTCTTCGGGAGCAGTTGTCGAAGTCAGCTGGACTCCGATAATCACGATCAGCATTACAGCGACTGCCATGACCAGCGTGCGGTTGCGCGGATCTTTCAGCCATTTCAGAACGGCTTCTTTATCGATTTTTTTCATAAGAACCTCGGTGAAAGTGGAAGTTTTGAATTTGCGAATCCTGTTCGGCCATGCGGTGGTGAAGAAGGCCGAACAGGAAGAAAAGCACGGTGAAAAGAATCAAAGTTTCGACCAGAGCTTGTCCTCGTTCAGTGTTGCCGGAAAAGAGCCTTTGTCGTCTTTCAGGCTGGCACTGCAGTTTTGTTTCAGTTTGTGATGGTTTTGGATCCATCCGAATCTCTCTTTCGTGTTTGTTTGAAATTCAGATGTCCAAGAAACGTTCAGGGCTTGAGCCTGCGTAAAATCCTTTTGAAGTTCGTAGACGGGAGGCGCGTCCGGACTGTCCGGTTTTACGGCCAAAGTATTTGGAAAGGTTCGGATTTGATGAGTCCGGAACGAAAATAGGGCCGGCATCCGCGCTTGGTTCCATTGATCCTGCTCGCGCAGGCGGCGGGAAACCTTCAGGGGGCCGGACAGCATTTTGCTATTGGCTGAAAAGATCAGAGCTTTTTGCACTCCGGCCAAAAGCCGCTGTTGTTGTTTGATTTGCATGATGCGGGCCTGGGCCGCGGCCGCTGCGGCCGGATTTTGGGCGGCGATGGCCGCTGCCAGTTGTATATAAGCGATATTCAGCGCGATTCGCAGAGCTTTGACCTGCGGATTCAGCTTCATCAATCGATCCAGATCTTTTCCGACCGAGGCCTGGGTTTCAAGCAGCTCGGTCCGACAGATGTGCAGAGACTGCATCCAGTTTTTCAAATAGTACTGAGAGAAAAGAAGAAAAAACAATCCCGCCAGCAGAACTGGCAGGATCGTCAAAAAAACCACGGCAGCAAATCCATTTTCCTGCTTCAGGATTTTTTGAGGGGCAGTGAAATTTGATCTTTGTAAATCCATGGGAATCCTCGAAAACCAAATTTTTCAAATGTTTGAAAATTGAAAAGCAGATGCAGCTCAATCGACTGACGGTTGGAGCTTCGTTGCACCTGAAAAGACTGCATCTTTCCAAAGCGCATAAAGTTTTTAAGCTCTTTCTGAAAGGTCCAATTGCAGGTCGAAGCATCGCGGAACTGATGGCAGACCAAAAGTTCGTGCGAGGTGAATTGCAAATGCGCCTTCAGCGAAAGAAAGTAGAAGGTTGCTAAAAAGAAAAACAAAAGACCAAAGACGCTGATCGAGGCGATCAAGGCTTCGATGGTCGCTTGCCCTTTACTGGCCTTCATCTTCATTTTTGCTTTGGCTGCCTTTTTTGTTGCTGTCCAAAGAGCTTGCACCGAAGTTGGTCATGTCCAAGTTCTGGTAAGACTTGGTGCTGATCTTCGCGTCGGTGATACTGCCTTGAACGTTGCCGCCAAGACCTTTCACCACGGTCGCAAACTGAGCGTTGACCTGTTTGCTCACGGCACGCATCAGGGCGATGGAGCCGACGCCGACAAGGGCGACGATGATCAGATATTCGATCAGGGTTTGACCGCGTTGATTTTGAATGGGGCGAGAAATTTGTTTCATAGAACCTCCTGCTGGAGGAGCCCTATGTGCAAGGGCTTGGAGGTTCTAAAAGCGAAAAAACACAGAGGACAAATCCGCAGGCCGGATCTGTCCGATGGATTACTTCTTTTTCGGTTTTTTTGCTGGGGCTGGTGCAGCCTTGGCTTTTGCGGCTGGTTTCGCCGGAGCCGCTTTCTTTGCAGCAACTGGAGCCGCCGCTTTTTTAGTAGGAGCCGGAGCTGGTTTTGCGGCAGCTTTCACTGGAGCAGCCGCCTTAACCGGAGCTTTCGCAGCCGCCTTTTTTGCTTCGGCAGCCTTGGCTTCGGCGGCGGCGGCAGCTTTTGCGGCTTTCGCAGCTTCTTTTTCTTTGGCTTTGTTGGCTGCTTTTTCAGCGGCTTTCTTGGCCTTACGCTCCACGATGATGCGATCCAAGATTTCGTAAGCTTCTTTTTGTAGGTCGTTTTCAAAGATAAAACGATAAAAGCCTTCAATTTCAGGGCTTTGGCGGAATTTTTTCAGCGACGTGGGGATGTTGTCAGATTGAACGAAGTCGATTGAGCTTCCGTCTTTTGAGAGTTTGACCTTTTCTGACATGTTGCCCCCTTTGAAGAGTTCGAGTTCAGACTCTTGCGAAACTTAATGCATGCGAGCCCAAGGGTCAAGCCTAGCGCTCCATCCAATCAATTTAACCGGTGAATTTTGCAGCGAAATTTGGGAGCATAAGGCATCTATGATTCTTCTTGATGGAAAACTTGTCTCTCAAGCTCGCCGCGAGGCCTTGAAACCTCGAATTGAACGCTTCCGCCAAGCCACCGGCCGCAGTCCGCATTTGGTCGTCGTTCTGGTCGGCAACAATGTCGCGAGCCAAGTCTATGTTCGCAACAAGGTGAAAGCCTGCGAAAGCATCGGGATGCAATCGACGAAGCTCGAGCTTCCGGAAAATCTTCCGCAACAAGCTTTGGAAGACACCATCCGCAAATTGAACGAGACCGAAGGGGTCGACGGCATCTTGGTGCAGCTGCCGCTGCCAAAAGGTCTGAAAGAAGAGCCAATCCTGGAAATTCTGTCTCCGGCGAAAGATGCCGATGGGTTCACCTTTCAATCGTTGGGCTATTTATGGGGCGGCAAACCCTTCGTCGCCCCGTGCACGCCCAGTGGTGTGATGGCGATCTTGGAACATTACAAAATTCATCCGGCCGGCATGAAGGCCGTGGTGGTGGGACGCTCGAATATCGTCGGCAAGCCGATGGCGCATCTTTTGACCACGGCCGATGCGACGGTCACCTTGTGCCACTCGAAGACGAAAGATCTGGCCAGCTACACCCGCAATGCGGATCTGGTGGTGGTTGCCGCTGGAAAGAAACATCTGTTGGGTCGTGAGGACTTTAAACAGGGCGCGGTTGTCATTGATGTCGGTATGCACGGCAGTGGTGAAGGCAAAGGTGTCACGGGCGACGTCCGCGTCGATGAGCTGGACGGTTGGGTTCGTGCCGCGACCCCGGTACCAGGTGGGGTCGGTCCAATGACAATCACCATGCTTTTGGAAAACACGGTCACCTTGGCCGAAAAAAGATTCAAGCTGTGAAGTTTTCGGTTTTTGTCGCGATCTTGCTTTTTTCATTCGCAAGCTTTGGGCTGCAGCTGCAGTATTTAAATCAGTTTGTCTTGCCGCACCGGATGGATTTTCAGAAATCAAAAATCGGTGGATTGTCGGGGCTTTTCTACGATTCGTCTCAGCAGAAGCTTTATGCCGTTAGCGACGATCGCGGCATTATCAATGAGCCGCGGATCTATGAATTGAAACTGCAAATCGGCGCGAAAGATTTCAAAGTCGAGCCGATGAAAGTGATCTTCCTGACGGTCAATGAAAGTCAGCTTTCACACAAATCCTCCCAGTCGCCATCGAAACTTTTTTCAAAAGTCTTGGATCTTGAAGGAATTTCGATGACTCCGTGGGGGGATTTTCTTCTAGCCAATGAGGGCGATAATAATAAAAAACCACGGGTGAACCCGCAGCTGATTTCGGCGCAGCCGTCGGGCACGTTGATGCGCGAATTTGAAATTCCGAAAGAGTTTCTGCCCGAACCCACCGGTCAGCAAAAAACCGGTGTGCAGAACAATTTGGCTTTCGAAGGCCTGGCAGCAAATCCCAATGGCAAAGAGTGGATGCTGGCTACCGAAGCGGCCTTGGTGCAAGATCCGAAAACTTTCGTGCGATTTATTTCTTACGCAATGCCCGAGGCTTGGGTTTTAAAGCCGGGTAAGCAGTACCGCTATCCAATGACCGAAGGGAAAATGGATCCGGGTGCTGTGATCGAGTTCCAAAAAGGTGTTTCCGAAATTCATTACATCAACGATCACGAACTGCTGGTCTTAGAGAGACTTTTGCAGGTCAAGAAAACAAGTTTTCAGCTGCAGATTCAGCTTTACCAAACGGATCTAAAGCAGATCGATAAAGACGGACTTTTGAAGAAAACCTTGGTTCTGGATTTCGCTCGGCTTGAGCCCCAGATCGGTCGCATGGAAAACTTTGAGGGCATGACTTGGGGGCCGGTTCTACCGGATGGGCGCCGCAGCCTGATCGTGGTCAGTGACGACAATTTTATGCGGCAACAGCGGACTCAGTTTTTACTTTTTGCGGTCGATCCGACGGGTCGCTCGGAATAGTTTTCCCACCTTGATTCGCAATCTTTTCAATACGGCACTGTTGATGTAAGGTCCGCAGCCGGCGTGGGGTTGCGATGATTTTGGTACGAATGTTTCTTTTTTCTATTTTGATGGTGATTGGAAATTTGGCGTTTGCGGCGGGCGAGACGGGTCTTTCAGTCAGCGCTGTCGGTGACGTGATGATGGGAAGCCTTTATCCCACAGCTCGGTTGCCAGAAGATCAGGGCCGCGGTTACTTCAAGGATGCGACTTCACTTTTCAAAAGCACGGACATTCGGTTTGCGAATTTCGAAGGAACTTTTTTTGAAGGCTCCCCGCAACCGGATGGCAAAAAACCGGGACCAAATCGCTATCTGTTTCAGACTCCACTGGATTATGTCGCGCGCTTGGTGGAAGCGGGGATCAATGTGGTCAGCCTGGCCAACAATCATGCTCGGGATTTTGGACAAAAGGGTTTTGAATCCACCCGGCAAACATTGGCTTTGGCTGGGATCAAGTCGTCATCGAAAACCGGTGGTGACGTCGCCGGATTTGAAATTCGCGGTTTGAAGGTCTCGATGATCGCCGTGGATTATTACACCGGGGCTCGTAGCATCGTGAGCTCGGGCCCAACCTTGGCTGAAATTGCCGAGCTGAAAAAGACATCGGATATCGTCATTGTGTCGGGGCATGTGGGTCGCGAAGGCGCCGGTGCGGAACGAGTTTCGGATGAAGAGGAGATTTACCTGGGTGAAAACCGGGGGAATTCGATCCGCTTTGCCCGGCAAGCGGTCGATCAAGGGGCGGACCTGATTTTATTTCATGGTCCCCATGTGCCGCGCGGGATGGAAATCTACCGCGGTCGTTTGATTGTTTACAGTCTTGGGAACTTTGCGACAGGTCAGGGAATCCTGATTGATGGCATTGCTGGCTTGGCTCCGTTGGTGCGAATCAAATTGGATACCCAAGGGCGCTTTACCGGTGGGCATTTGACGTCTTTGATTCAGACTCGTCCTGAAGCTGTGATTTTAGATAAAGACAAGCGGGCTTTAAAACTGATGGATCAACTGTCGAAATTGGATTTCCCGCATTCGGCACCCAGCTTTGATGCCGAAGGAAACTTTCGCTAATTGAAAAGCCTTCATCCCATTTTGGGCACGGTGGAGATCTTCTGGCAAGGGCGCGGATTTTATGAGAAATCCTTGTCTCTTTCAGTGAGGTTAGAAGATGGAACAGCCGACAGTTTGGCGCCTTCGCAAGGGCGCAGATCGCCGTATCCGTGGCGGGCATCCTTGGATTTTTTCGAACGAACTTTCCGCCAGTCCCAAGGGGCACCCAGCCGGTGCGCCTGTCGTATTGCTGGATGATCGTGGCAGTTTCTTGGCCAGCGGTTACGGCAATCCTCACTCGCTGATCGCCTTTCGTGCTTTGAGCTTTGATCCGCAAGAGCAAGAAACATCGACGACCGAATTCTTGGTCAATCGCGTGGCGAAAACCTGGTGGCAAAGAAAGAGCTTGGGCTTTGAAGCCAGTTTCCGCCTTTGTTACGGCGAAGGGGATTACACTCCGGGGCTGGTGATCGATCGTTACTTGGTTCACCAGAATGGAAAGAAAGCGCAAGTCTTGGCCGTGCAGATCCTGACGGCCGGAATGTCTTACGCTTTGAAAGCTCCGCTGAAATTTTTCGAAGAGCTCATCCAAACCGTCAACGAACGCGACATCGCGAATTTTTCATGGGCGGATACGGCGGTCGTTCTTCGCAACGACGTGCAGATCCGCCGTTTGGAAGGAATGGAACCCCAACCGGCCGAGGTGATCAAGGCGGTTGAAGGTTTGGATCTGACAAATGTGGATATCGAAATCAACAATCAGGTTTTGATGTCCACCGATTTGATCGAAGGTCAAAAGACCGGCTTCTTCTTGGATCAGGCATACAATATCTCTTTGCTTTGTAATCAGCTCGAGAAAATGAAATTTGAAACCGAGACGGTGAAGGTTTTGGATCTTTGCTGTTACGTGGGCCAATGGTCGACGCAGATTTCGCGCACACTGAAAGCCCGTGGCTTGAGCGTGGAGGTTACGGCGGTCGATGTGTCCGAGAAAGCCCTGGCTTTTGCGAAACGCAATATCGAGCGGCAAGGTGCCGTCGTGAACATCCGCGAGCTGGATGTGTTGAAAGACCTGGGAAGCTTTCCGGATCGTTACTTTGATGTGGTGATCGCGGATCCGCCGGCTTTTATCAAAGCAAAAAAAGACGTGCCGACCGGACGTCATGCATATCTGAAGCTGAACACGTCGGCATTTAAATTGGTGCGCAAAGGAGGCTTGGTCGTTTCTTGCTCGTGTTCGGGTCTTTTTGAAGAGTCTGAAATGAAAGAGACTTTGCAGAAGGCTTTGCGACGAGGGGAGAACGAAGGTCGCTGTATTTTGCACGGGGGCCATTCGGCCGATCACCCCGTGCTCTTGTCATTTTCAGAGGGTTTTTATCTGAAAATGTTTGTCCATCACGTTTTATAGTCTTTAAGCGCGGACTTCGGGTGCGCGCTGTTGATGCAAGGCCGTCAGTTTGGCGATGTAATCCTTCAGAGCCCCGTTTTCTTGGCGGAGCACATGGATCTGGGTCATCGCCTGTTGCAAGTGACTGTAGTAATCTTGAGATTCGATCGTGCGTTTATCCAAAGCAAGCTTGAGCTCGATCATTTTCTTTTCCGCCACGTCCGATAAGGTCTTCATCATTTCGTGCTGTTGCTGAGTGTGCGCATCGTATTCGCGTAGAGCTTCGGCTGATTTTTGCAGCTCTTCGACCTTAACGTTCATCTCTTCGCGGAACGTGGCCAACTGATTTTTCTTTTCCTCGATATTGGCTGCTTGATCGTCGATCTCGGCTTGCAGGTTGCGGCGTTCGTTGGCCCAAGCCTGGTTTTCCAATTGGAATTTCTCTTTGGCTTTGGCCAGTTCGAGACGAGTTTCATTGCACAACGCTTGCGACAGATCCAGTTCGTGTGACAAAGATTTCACGCGGTCCTGTAAGAACTGGTTGTGCTTTTTCTCTTCGCCCAGATGTTGATTCGCCTTCGAGCGGATCTCTTCGATTTCAAACTGCAGACGCAGGTTCATTTCCAAAGATTTGGCCAGATCCGTGCTGAGCTTCGAATTGTTGATGCGCTCTTGATCCAACTGTTCTGAGAGGCGCTTGATTTCGCGGCTCATATCGTTGGTGGCAAAATTCAAAGTGTCCAGGGACTTGATTTTGTCGTGGATTTCCTGCTGAGCGGATTTCAGTTCTTCTTGAGATTTTCGCAAATGAGTTTGCATCTTATCGAGCCTTTCTGAGAAGTTGTCGGCTCTGTGAGCCTGAATGCCATCTGTGGTGACGAGCGCGGCCTCTTGGAAAATTTCTTGTTTCCTGTGGCTCAGCTCCTGCAATTTTCCGCAGATTTCATCGAAAAGCTTTTCGTGTTCGGGCAAATTTTTGCCGTCTAAATCCATACATGACCATCCTTGGTATTTAACTCGGAATGTTAGAATGTTATCGCGGACTTAGGTCGGAGGTCATCAAAGAGATTTGTTTTTCGCAGAGCTTGGCTTTAGTCTAGGTCCTTATGCCTGAGATCGCTGCAGTTGGTTTTGTCGGTGCCGTCGTCACTTTTTTAGTGGTGAATTGGAACCTGTATTGGGTTCATCGCAGCTTCCGGCGCCCGCGGGTTCAAACATTGAATCATAATCTTTTGAAGGTGAATCGCTATTGGTCTTTAGAACAAGGACGAGTGATCGAAATCGTCGCGCCTTTGACCGTGGAGTATTATCGAAAGAAAGATTATCAGAAGGCGACCCGATCGGCTTTCTTGTTTGGAACCATGATGATCTTTTTGAGCTGGTTTGGGCTTTTGCTTTTTGGGATTTATTTTGTGTCCATCCACAAACTTGCCAAATCTCGGTTTGAGCAAAGAATTTTCGATTCGTCCCTTGTTCAAGATGCGAATCTTTCGCAAACTGAAGTTCAAGCCACATTGAAGGAACTTGAAAGTCTTGGTTGATGAAAACGGATAAAGACAAACCCTGGACATGGGTGAGGTACCGCGAAGGATTGTGCAATGGCTGCTATGGCAGCTGCTGCACGATGCCCGTTGAAATTAAGGCCAGTGATTTGGTCCGTTTGGAGCTGGCCAGCGAAGATGAAGTTTCCGCCAGCCCCAAGAAAGTCGCCAAGCGTTTGATCAAAGAAGGCATCATCAGTTCGTACCGTGAAACAACCGGGAATTTTATGCTGACACAAAGATCGAACGACGACTGTTATTATCTGCATCCGCAAACACGCCTTTGCACCGTTTACGAAAAGCGACCGGGCGTGTGCCGAGAGTTTCCGAGCATTGGTCCGAAGCCAGGGTTCTGTCCGGTTCGTCCGAAATAGAAAGACCTCTGTCTTTGGTCAAGAAAAGGTCATGTCAAGACTTGCTGATCAACTCCTAACTTTACTTCGGTCTTGGAGTTCGATGCCATTGATGCAGACAAATCGAGTTCATGGAGGATTCGAATGCTTCAACGGATTGAAAAACGCGGCCGCACCGTCGCGACCTTTATTTTTGTTTCATTGATCAGTTCTTTTGTTTTCGCATCGGGTGGCGTGATGGCCATCATGGGTGATGCGGGTGAAGCCAGCAAAGAGCTGGATCAGCTTCGCGCCTCGATTGCGAAGGCTTCGGTGAGCTCGGTGATTATGCCGGGGGATAATTTGTATAAAGGCACCTACAATCAAGTTTGGGATTCATGGAAAAAAGCGGGGATGAATTTTGACGTGGTCGCCATCGGCAATCACACCGATGGTTACGCTAAAGAGGTCGCCTACTTCGGGATGCCTGGCGAATATTACTCGGTGGTGAAAAATGGTGCACGCTTTCTGGTGCTGAACTCTGACAACACGGCCAACGTGAAAGAGCAATTTTCGTGGCTCGAAAAAGAAATAAATCAAGTCCAAGAGAAGCTGGTGTTCGTGGTGTTCCATCACCCGACGTTCACGATTTCTAAAAATCACAAATGGACCGAGAAAAAAGACTTTCAAACTCGGATGCGTCAGTTCTTAAAGGATCACGGTTCGCGTTTGGCGGCGTTGATGCTGGGACATGATCATTTTACGACCTTTATGGACTTCGGTTCGATTCCGGTGATCGTATCTGGTGGCGGGCGCGAAGTGCGCCCGGCTTCGGCCGTGTCTTTTGTGGATGACGGCTTTCATGTCCAAACAAGATTCTTGGCTCCCGAAATTCAGCATTGGACAAAGCTGGAGATTTCAGCCGATGCGCAAGAAGCCACGATTTCTGCCGTGCGAGTTTCGGATCAGTCGGTCACATGCTCAGCTCGTCTCAGTCACGGCACGATGACCTTGGAAGGCTCTTGCCCTTGAAGAGTCATCCATCTTCGAGATTTGTCTCTTACAGTTTTCGTTTGAAGCCGGAGCAGGACTTAAAGATCGAGCTGCAAAAATTTGCGCGCGAAAATAAACTGAAGGCCGCCGCCATCGTCAGTGCGGTCGGCAGCGTGAAGCAATTGAAACTACGTCTGGCCAACGGCAAGGACATCCAAGTTTTCGATGGTCACCACGAGATCGTGTCGGCGACCGGAACCCTGTGGGAAACCGGCATGCATGTGCATCTTTCGGCGTCGGATAGCACGGGGCGCACCATTGGTGGGCATTTGGTGGACGGAAATCCCATTTTTACGACCTGCGAGATCGTTTTAATCGAACAACTGGATCTGGAGTTCACTCGCGAAGAAGATCCCGCTTACGGATACTTGGAACTTGTGGTAAGACCCCGCTGATCTTTTCATCAGCAGGGGAGCCCTATGAAAGCCGTATCCGATATCTTCAATCCAGAATGGTGGACGGAAGTTCCAGGTTTTAATTTCAAAGACATCACTTATCACCGCGCCAAACATCAGGGCACGGTTCGCATCGCTTTCAATCGTCCCGAAGTTCGCAACGCCTTTCGTCCGCAAACGGTCGACGAGCTTTACACCGCGCTTGAGCATGCACGCGTCTCGGCGGATGTGGGAGTGGTTTTGATCACGGGCAATGGTCCTTCACCCAAAGATGGCGGATGGGCCTTCTGTTCGGGCGGTGATCAGCGCATTCGCGGCAAAGATGGCTACAAATACGAAGACCAACAAGCCGGTGGGAAAATGGACCTGGCCCGATTGGGTCGTTTGCATATTTTAGAAGTTCAACGCTTGATCCGCTTTATGCCGAAAATCGTGGTGGCCGTCGTGCCGGGATGGGCTGTCGGCGGCGGGCATTCGCTGCATGTGGTGTGTGATCTGACGATCGCCAGCCAAGAGCACGCGATCTTCAAGCAGACCGATCCCGATGTGGCCAGCTTCGATAGCGGTTACGGTTCGGCTTACCTGGCCCGCATGGTGGGACAAAAGCGGGCGCGCGAAATTTTCTTCCTGGGACGAAACTATTCAGCGCAAGAGGCTTTCGATATGGGCATGGCCAATGCCGTGGTTCCGCACAAGGATTTGGAAAAAGTGGCGCTGGAATGGGCGGCCGAGATGAATTCAAAATCTCCGACCGCGATGCGCATGTTGAAGTTCGGATTTAACATGGTGGATGACGGAATGGTTGGCCAGCAGCTGTTTGCCGGCGAAGCGACACGTCTGGCTTACGGAACGGAAGAGGCCGTTGAAGGCCGCAACTCGTTCGTTGAAAAGCGTGATAAAGACTTTACGAAATTTCCTTGGCATTACTGAGAAGCTTCTTCTCGGTTTTTGCGCCCAGTTCCTTCAGCATCTCGACTTGGCGAAGCAGATTTCCGCTGCCTTCGCTGAGCTTATTCATCACCTGGGCATGCGTTTTTTGCACGCCACCGATTTTCGCTCCTAAATCATCCAGATCTGAAACCAAGGCCGCGAACTTGTCATACAAGGCGCCACCGCGTTTCGCGATTTCCATGGCATTTCTCTCTTGGCGTTCTTGCTTCCAAATGGTGGAAACAGTTTTCAAAGTGGTCAGAAGTGTGGTCGGTGAAACCAAGGCAATGCTTTTATCCCAAGCGTATTGCATCAGATCTGCGCGATATTTGAATGCCAATGCGAAAGCCGGCTCTAAAGGCATAAACAGAATCACAAACTCGGGCGAAATTAGTTTGTCAGCCGTGTGATATTTCTTCTCTGAAAGACCATCGATATGGCGTTTCAAAGATTCCACGTGCGCCCGCGCGTGCATGTCTTTTTGCTCTGCGGCTTCGGCCGCGATGTAAGCATCGTAATCTTTCATCGAAACTTTTGAATCGACGATGATGTGTTTTCCATCCGGCAGATTGACGATCACGTCCGGGCGGATGTCTTTACCATCGTCATTGCGTAAAGCCATGTCGGTGCCTTGGATGACGTACTCGTCACCTTTGCGTAGGCCCGAGCGTTCCAGAATGGTTTCCAGAATCATCTCGCCCCAGTTTCCCATCACCTTGTTGTCGCCTTTTAAAGCGCGGGTCAGATTCTGCGCTTCCGACGACATGCGGATGTTCAGCTCCATCATTTTGTTGAGCTCGCCCCGCAAGGATCCGCGCTCGGCCCGTTCTGTCGAGTAAGTCTCTTCGACCTTCTTTTCAAAGTCTTTCAGGCGCTCTTTGAAGGGCTCCAGCAAAGTCGAAAGGTTCTTCATGTTCTGATCGGCAAAGCGGGTCGATTTGTCTTCGAAGATTTTCGAAGCCAGATTTTCAAATTTTTCAGTCATCTGCTGGCTGATGGCTTGAAAGTCTTTTTTCTGGGCATCCAAGGTTGCGATTTGCAGTTCGGATTGGTGCAAATCCTGGCCGGCCTTTAACAGTTGCTCTTGCGCCGTAAATAAGCGCGAACGAAAGTAAACGAAGACCAGGCTTCCCGCCAAAGCCGCGCCCATCAAGATTCCAAGGAGTAAGGATGAAATTTGCATCCGGAGAGTCTAGCACTGCGCATCGCGAAATTGAAAGGGAGATTTCGGAAGCTGCCGGGAAAGCAAGATTAGAGCTTCTCAAGCTCGAAAAAAAGGATCAATATCGCCAAATGGCAAATTTCAAAGCATGGGTGATGGCTTCAAGGCCGAAAACCTTGGTCGCAGCAGTGATTCCTATCGTCGTCGGGACTTGTTTAGCAAAAATGGAAACCGGTCAGTTTCTTTGGTGGGTCAGTTTGCTGACCTTGTTGGCTTCGATCTTTATCCAAATCGGAACCAACTTTGTGAACGACGCCGTCGATTTTCAAAAAGGTGCGGACACGGAAAAGCGCATCGGTCCGCAGCGTGTGACCCAAGCCGGAATTTTCACCGCGAAACAAGTTCTATTGATGGGATCCGTGTTTTTTTTCTTGGCCGTGCTGTGCGGAATTCCGCTGGTCCTGCAAGGCGGGATGGGAATTTTGGGAATCGGAATCGCGTCCGTGGCGATGGGTTACGCTTATACCGCGGGCCCTTTTCCTTTGGCCTATAAAGGTTTGGGCGATCTGTTCGTGATTTTATTTTTCGGATTGATTGCCGTGGGCGGAGTTTATTATCTGCACACCGGCAGCTGGTCGACAGGTGCGATTGTGGCTGGTCTGCAAGTCGGTCTTCACTGTACCGTTTTGATTGCGATCAACAATCTTCGTGATGTGGACGGAGACCGCTTGGTCGGCAAGCGAACCTTGCCGGTGCGATTCGGAAAACGCTTCGCCAGATGGGAAATCGCATTTCTTTGTTTTTCTCCATTTGTGTTGGGGCTTTTTTGGATGTCGCAGGGCCATTACGGCAGCTTTCTTCTTCCATTCTTAAGCTTACCGATGGCCATGTGGATTTCGAAACTGGTCTTTGAGACAGAGCCAAGTCCCGTTTATAATAAGTTCTTAGCGAAAGGCGCCGCCCTTCATCTGTTGTTTGGCGTGCTGCTTTCAGCGGGATTTTTCTTATGATGAAATTTTGGACATCGAGATACCAGTTGCAACCTTGGCAAGTGCTGGGAGCCGTCGCGGATACAAAGCCGCGTGAAGGGGCTTTACTGAAAGTGCAATGGCCGAACGGCAACGTGGGTTACGCCGATGTCTTTCCGTGGCCCGAATTCGGCGATGCTGACATCACTGATCAAATCCGTGCTTTGGCATTAGGGAAAGTCAGCACCTTGGTTGAGCAAGCGATCTGGCTGGCAAAAAAAGACGCAGCTTTGCGCAAAGAAAAGAAGAATGCCTTCGGTACAGCTTCGAAAGTAAAAAATCATTTTTTGGTCACCGATTTCACCAAGTTCAACGAAGCGGCGGTTCGCGAAGCTCGCTCGGCGGGCTTCACGACTTTTAAAATTAAAGTCGGGCGGGCCGTCGATGAAGAGGGGAAGTTTGTAGCGAAACTTTTAAAACAGAATCCCGTGCTGGTGCGTTTGGATTTCAATGCGAAAACGGATTTCTCTGAATTCGAACGTTTTTTCTCGCATATGGGAACAGCCGAAAAAGCTCGCATCGAATTTGTCGAAGATCCAGTTCCCTGGGCCATCGATGCTTGGACCGAAGCTGCCAAGATCATTCCTTTGGCGATCGATATCGAGAGCGAAAAAATTGACTGGGACAAGTTCTCGTCGAAACCGCCATTCCAAACCGTGATTTTGAAGCCGGCCCGCATGGATATGGAAAAAGCTTTGAAGTTCGTCAATCGCTTTGCCTTGAAGATGGTGGTCTCGAGCTCTTTGGATCATCCGGTTGGCGTGGCGCACGCGTTGGCGCAAGCGATCGAGCTGAAGAAATTTTATCCGAATGCGCTTTTGGATTGCGGTTGCCTGACATTGAAAGCTTACAAGCCGAACGAGTTTATGACTCAGATTCAAACGACGGGACCTTTCCTGAAAGAGATCAAGGGCACCGGTATCGGGTTCGACGATCTCTGGGACAAGCAAGAGTGGACGCCGGTTCAAAAGTAGACTGGAACAGTTCTCAGTCGCAGGTTTTTTTAAATCCTCGCCTTTCCGATCGTGAAAGACAAGAACTGCAGGCCTTGGCCGAGCAGTTTCAGAAGCCCGGTCATATTTGGATTGCCTCGTCGGGCTCCTCGAAATCTGACAATCAATCTTTGAAACTGATCGCCCTTTCGAAGCAAGCGTTTCTGGCTTCGGGAAAAGCGGTGAATCAGCATTTGCAAAGCGATGCCAAGGACATTTGGATTCAGACCTTGCCGCGATTTCATGTCGGGGGGCTGTCGATCGAAACCCGCGGCCATCTTTCGGGCGCACGGATTTTAAATCAGCCGCAATGGAGCGCTGAAGAGTTCATCCGTCTTTGCGAAGAGGAAAAAGCGACTTTGTCCGCTTTGGTTCCGACGCAAGTTTTCGATTTGCTGAAGACGGGAAAAAAAGCTCCGGCTTCGCTGAAAGCGATCGTGATCGGTGGCGCAGCCTTGGCGCAGGATCTATACGAGGCGGCGATCGAGCAAGGTTGGCCGCTGCTGCCAAGCTACGGGATGACCGAATGCTGCTCGCAGATTGCGACGGCGGATTTGAAAACTTGGCAGAAGAAAGATCGCAGACTGATCTTGCTTTCACACGTCGAAGCACGCACATCACCCCAGCACACATTGCAGGTTCGCGCTTTGTCGATGATGACCGGTTACGCGCAAAAAATCGATGGCAAAGCCCAGTGGTTTTGTCCATTGCAAGACGGCTGGTACCAAACGCAGGATTTGGTCGAGATTGAAGGACGAGTGCTAACCCCGTTGGGGCGAGGCTCGGATTTTGTGAAAATCTTAGGAGAAGGGGTGGACCTGCAGAAGCTGCGAAGCCGTCTGGAATCGCTGGCTCAAGCTCAAGAGCCTGAAACCTGGCAGAGTTATCATCTGGCTGCGGTTCCGGATTCCAGATTGGGACATCGTCTTGTTTTGCAGGTTTTAAAAGGTGCCAGCGGTGATAAACTGCAAGCGCTTTTCAATCAACAGGTCGCGCCTTACGAGCGCATTCAAGAGTGGCAGACCGTCGACGATCTGCCGTGGAAAAAGAAAGCTCCCGGAGCTTGGTAATCAGTTTTACTGATTGATCTGAAGCGTGCCTTCGCCTTTGATTTTCTCGACAACAGAAACGAAAACTGGTGAACCAGGCTTATTCAAGGAATTTGGTTCTTTGATCGTCGAAAGAATTTGGTTCTGACCGATCAAGGTCAAAGTTTTTGCACAGATATTGACGATCCCGTCAGCCTTTGAAAACAGACGGCTGACACCGTTCATCACAAGTTCGTTTGCATAAACGATCACGTTTGAATCTGTCGCCGCACCCGCACCGCACATAAAAATTTTGTTGGCGTGAGCATGCAAGAAACCGTTCTGCGATTTCACTTTGATTTCAGTTAAGCCTTCAGTTTGAGCCGGCCCCAGCTTGCAACCGATATTGATGAATGTCTTCAGATCTGTGACGTCTTCCATAACTGTAAGCTCTTCCTCGCCCATCACGCGTGTGAGGTTCAGACTGGATTCTGGATTGATCAAGATGTGTTTGTCGGTTACGACTTTTTCTTGCTCTTCTTTGGCGATGACGCCCGAAAAAATCACGCTACCGGCTTCAGCTTCTTGGCCCAGAACTTTATTACCGGCTTCGATTTTTTTTAAAGACTCGATAAACTTGGGATCGTTCATGATGCCGCGGCCTTCAGGCGTCAGCACTTTCGAGCGCGGGGTGGATGAATCTTCAGGTTTGTTGATTTGCGAAGGCGGAACTTCTTTCTCAACTTTGGCATGAAAGCTACAAGCACCGGCCGTGATTGCCACAACTGTCAACAATGTCATCTGCATTTTCATTTGCGCACTCCTTATATTCCAAGAATCGCTTCTCCAAAAATGACAAAAGTTTGAACACTTTCGGAAATAGCTTCAGGGTCACCTGCGCCAAATCCCAAAGGAATCACAGCAGATGAACCACAGAGGAGAATTGCGAAAGCGATGCCAACGAAACAAGATTTAGGCTGGCTCGGACTCGGTCGAAGGGGGCTCGTCCATGATAATGCGATAAGTTTCGGCTGAACGCAGGCGGCGGCGATGCCATAAAAAATAAACAAGTCCCCAAACCAATCCCAAACCGAAACCGATCACATGAGTGCGATAACTGATCGTCGGATTGAAAGCTTCGGCCGGGAAAAATAAAACAAGGCTGACACCAATCGCACGCACGGCGCGCTGGTAAAGGCTTTTGCGGCGGTCGATCAAGAAATACAAAATCAACCAAGCGCCACCCAGCCAATAGACGACGCCAGACATGCCGATCAAATACACCTCGGGCGGCATGGTTTTCAGAGAGAAAAAGTTGATGATGCCGCCGAAAAACAGGGCGGTGATGGGAAAGCTGCGCAGGCCAAAGTAGCCCGCCATAAAAGAACCCAGCACGAAAAATAAAAGCGAGTTCGAAAGAAGATGCTTTTCATCTCCGTGGGCGAAAAGAGTGGTCCACAATCTCCAGAATTCGTGGCCATCAAAAACCGAAATCGCGTTGGCCGACATCATCGAAGCCCATCCGCCCAGATCGCGAATGTAAATCATGCCGAAGATCACCATCACCAAGGTGGAAGCGGCACCAATGATAAAAGCCCAGGGGTGAGGTTTGCGAGTGAGCCAGGTTTCTTGAATGACGGTTTCCATTGGGACTCCTGCCTTGAATCTGGGGCCTTGACCTGGCCTGTCAAGCCGCAGTTAAGAACGAGACGCCTTGGCAAAGGCAATCGCGTCCATATCCAGAGCGATTTCGCTAGCTTGCTGCTCTTTTAGATTCTCGCGGATTTTGGCTTCTGAAACCACCGGCCCTTTTCCGACACCGGGGCAAAAGGTGACGACCTCTTTTTTCCAGGTTTTGGCATTCATCACATCTGGCCAGAACGGCCATGTTCGACATTGGATGGGGCGCGCTTCATAAATCGAGCAA
The DNA here is from genome assembly GCA_966211455.1 of uncultured Bdellovibrio sp. Taxonomy (GTDB): domain Bacteria; phylum Bdellovibrionota; class Bdellovibrionia; order Bdellovibrionales; family Bdellovibrionaceae; genus 21-14-0-10-47-8. The sequence goes on along the minus strand of CBIHNI010000007.1, from coordinate 192,458 downwards.
CGCTTGTCTTTTAAGAACATGCAGTCCGGATTTTTGCCGTCTTCTTTGAGATGAAAGACGCCGTTGCTGCGATCGCAGTATTTGCGCGTGAAAACTGAAAGCGAAAGTCCCAGATGATCGGCCATGCGCTGGCGATCTTCTTTGGTCATAAAGACAAAGCCGTATTCGCCATGCGAGGTGCAGCACTTGCCAGAGCCTTGGCATTGAAAGCGAAGACCTTCGCTCCACCATTCTTTTTTTGCAGGTGCGGTGACCTTAGGCGTTTTGCTCATCGAGATAGACCTTCAATCGAGTGCGCACGATTTCAGGTACGCTGGTTTTTTGCTTTGTTTTGGCATCTAAAAACACATGGGTCATGCGAACTTCGGCATGTGTGCCTTCGGTGCTTTGGAACTGGTATTTCATTTGGAAAGAGGACTCGCCTAATTTCGCAACACTGACGGCGATCTGGTAGCTTTGGCCTGGCAGAAAGGGCTTGGTGAAATTGCATTCGGTATGGCGGATCGGGACAATGAACTCCCGAGTTTGAAACCATTCTTTCCAGGTGAAGCCGGCCGCTTGGATAAAGTCCTCGAAAGCGTCGTGAGCAAAGTTGAAAGTATTGGCAAAATAGCCGATGCCCGCCGGGTCGGCCTCGCGAAAACGCACTTGGAAATCTTTCTTGAAATGAACTGCCATGAAGAACCATTTATGGATCAAGCTTTCCTTGACTTCAAGGACGGATTCTTCGAAATCTATCTCTCATTTTCCAAGATTGGTAACGCGCAGCAATGGACGTCAGATCTGACATCAAAATCTTCGACCCGCAGGACTTTCCGGCTTACCTGCCGAAGCTGAACACCCTGTATGACGATCTCTTTTCCGGTGGAAAAGGTTTCCGCGCCAAATTGATCAAGATGTTCGCCGAGCATTTGAAAATTCCAAATCGCACGGAAACTTTGCTCGCTCAAACCATCGAGTTCATTCACAACGCCAGTCTTTTGCACGACGATCTGATCGATCGTTCAAATTTGCGCCGTGGAAAGACGGCCGCATGGTTGCGCTTCACCCCCGAGTACGCGGTGCTAGCTGGTGATTACCTGCTTGCTCGGGTCATGGTGAACCTTTCAAGCTTCGGCAATATCCGCTTGGTGCAGTACACAGCCCAGGTGATTTCAGATTTGCTGGAAGGCGAATGGCTGCAAGATTCTTTGGTCGGAGATCTGAACGTTGAACTGAGCCAATTGGATCGCGTGCACAACCTAAAAACGGCGTCACTTTTCAAGTGGTGTTTGCGTGCGCCATTTATCGCTTTGGAAAGATACGAGCCCGAGCTTCACACGACGCTGGAAGAAATGGGAACTTTGCTGGGTCAGCTTTTCCAACGTGCCGATGATTTGTTGGATTATGATATCCGCAACAACGAAGGCAAAGCGGTTTTGGGAGATTTGAAATCCGGATACTTAAATTCCTTCGCGGCTTTTGCGACCCGCGGGTTGAACAGCGAAGGCCGTCAGAAACTGAAAGATGCGCAAACTTTGGCTGATTTCCATGCGGTGATCGGTGGCAAAGAAAACTTTGATCAAGCGGTGAAAGAGTTCGACGAGAAAAACATTTTCTTGATCCAGCTGTATCAGCATCACTTGAAAACTTTGGGCCGTTACCTGACCGAATCCGAAAAGCCGCTTTTGAAAGATCTCGAGCCATTGACCGAGATTCTGTACTGGAGACGCAAGCCCTCATGACCGAGCTGATCACGCTCTCGAAGAGCGATCCTCGGTTCACCGATTATATCGAGGGCACATTTTCAAAAGAACACCGCGCACTTCCGCTGCAAAGTCTGAATGTGAATACATCCAGCGAACAGGTGACTTTTCAGATTTTACCAAAGACGCAGATTCAGCCGCCATTTTTAGGATTGCACTGGTTGCAAGTCTTGAAAGTGAGAAATCTGTTGATGGTCGCATTTCCGATATTTTTGGTTTTCTTGAAAAATTGGAAAGCGGGAACTTTGCGGGATCCGATCACCGGGGGGCTAAGCGCGCTGGGAGCTTTGTTCCTGATGACGGCAGTGAATCTTCGCAATGATTACTTGGATCACTTGTCGGGATTGGATCGCCTGCATCCGAACAGCGGCAGTCACGCCATCCAAAAAGGTTGGGTGACCGCACGTCAGGTTCACCAATGGTCTTTCTTGTATCTGGCATTGGGGATTTCTTTCGGATTGCCGGCTTTGATTCATTATCCACAGATTTTAATTTTGGTCGGTGCTTTTGCGCTGCTTGGAATTTTTGGAATGACCTCTTTCAAAATGGGTTTGAAATACCGACGTTGGAGCGAATGGACCGTGTTCTTGCTGCTGGGCCCGGCTTTGACCGTGGGGATGCAGTTTGCGATGGGTGGAAGCTTTGATTTCACCGTTTTGTATTTGGGCGCGCTGACCGGATGGCTTGCGATGTTTTATTTGCACATTAAGAACTTCGAGCAACTGATGGTGAACGACAAGGCTCGATTCGAAAACACCGTCACCTGGCTTGGATTTGAAAAAAGCAAGGCGTGGCTGATTTTCTGCTGGGTGGCTTTGGTTGCCGGTCTTTGCATCGAACAGCTGCAGTCGGCCAATGCGTTTTGGACCGCGCTGATCGTGATTGTTGCTTCGGTGGCCAGTGTGTTTTTTATTCCGCCGCTTTTGTCTTTGCAAAGTCCGGTGGGTTCGCAAATGACCATGGTCGCACAACGCGGGCAGAAAGCGATTCTGGCGGTTGTGGCCGCATGGACTTTGGAACTTTTGTGGATGGCTTGGATCGGTGGATGAAGCTGGATCTGAAAGCGTTCATTGCGATTCCCGAGACGTTGAAAGAAGAAATTCATCTCGTTCGCGACAAACTGCAAATCGTTGAAAATCAAAATCCGCGAGGCTCCTATTTTTTGTACGATGAAAAGGGTCTTTCTTTGTGTGATGAAGAGCTCGGGCTTTTGCATTTGGATTTCATTCACGACTCGAATAATTACGCGCGTGCCGCCCATCGCGGTAAAAGCGAGCTGATCGCCAAGGCGGTGGGTCTTGCCAAGGGCCATAAGACCGTTTTCGATGCGACCTTGGGGCTGGCGCAAGATGCCTGGTTCCTGGCGCAGCTGGGGGCGCAAGTCGAAGGTTGCGAGCGTTCGCCAGTGGTGTATCTTCTGTTAAAGGACGCAAGCTTGCGCTCGGGGGAGACAAGGCTAAGTATACAGTACGGCGATTCAATCGAAAGATTGAAAAACTTGAAAGATGTGTCGACCGTTTACGTGGATCCGATGTTCCCCGATAAAAAGAAATCGGCCTTGCCGCGAAAAGAAATGCAGATCTTTCGCAAATGGGTCGGTGCGGATGACGATGCCGACAAGCTTTTGCAAGCGGCACTGAATTCATCCGCCGATCGTGTGGTGGTGAAGCGTCCGGTGAAAGCGCCGGAACTAAGATCCGGAGTGATTCATTCATTTGAAGGCAAGACGGTGCGGTACGACCTGTACACGCCGTCGGCGATGGGAAGGGGCAATTGATGGAATTTGCTGTTTGGCTCGCAAAATGGACCGTGCCCTTGGTGGGCTGGTGGATGATGACCCATCATTTTCAAAAGCTTGCAACCCGTTTGCAAAAGAAATGGAAATGGAATGACCGTTTTCAAGACGATTTCTTTAAATCTTTTCTGATCTCTTTCTGTCATGGCACGCCCGAAAATCACTGCGATTCTTTGAAGCTTTCCAACCTGTCTTTGCGCGTGCGCTTATTGTGGTTGGGGCTTCGCTCTTTAAGTTACGGTTTTGTTTTCATCGTTTTATTCGGACTTTGGAACGTGTTTCCGGCCCCCGTCTTTTTACTTTTGGGATTGGTTTTGTTTTTGGTCGCGCAGTGGTGGAAGCCATCGCAAAGTTTGGCGCTGTTTTTCCTGGGTCTTGGCATTTTTATGTGGGGCTTTGAAGGATTGATGGCGTCTTCGGTGCAACTGACCCGTCTGGATGAAAGTCCGGTATGGGTGTATTGGTTGGGAAGCAATTCTTTGCAAACGGCTTTGATCGGTCTTTGTGCGGGCGCTTTGATCCGCCTGCTGACACGGATGTCGGGGATTGCTTGGTGGAGCGGAATGAATCTTCTGCTGTCGGGCGTTTTGTCTTTGGCCGGAGCTTGGGGATTTTTCTTGGGCGATTTTTTGATGGCCTTGGTCGAAGATACGCGTCGTCACACGGAAAAAGATTTCCGCATTCGCTTCGGTCTTGGTTTCGGCTTCGGTCTTCTGATGTTGCTCTTGTCGGGGCCCTTCCAAAACGTGGTTCTAAACTGGATCAATGGCGAGTATTCGGTTCAGCTGCGCAGTCTGCAATTGGGTTTTATGATCTTCTTGTTTCTGACGCTTGAGAGCACAATTGCCTTGGGATTTTTCCACTTCTACTTTTTGAAGAAACGGGAAAACTGACCTTTGTCGAAGTGCTGATTATTTGCAAGCCAAGGCTCCGGATAGACTCTAGAATAGAGAAGCATTTATTCGGAAAGTCGACCACCTATGAGCAAAGACAAAAGCACCGAAAAAGAGCTTCAAGAGAAGATCGAAGAACTGCAGCAAGAGCTGAAGCAAAGAGATCAGGAACTGAAGCGTTACCGTCAAGAGTTGCGGAAGGCCAACGACGGCATGGAAAAGATGATTGCCGAGCTGGGGCAAGAGCTGAAGCTTGCGGGGTTGATCCAGAAGCTGCTCACTCCGACCGAGATTCCCAATATTCCGGGCATCGAGTTTTCCACAAAATTTATTCCGGGGATGAAATCGGGCGGCGATTATTTCGATATCTTCGAACATGACGATCGCTTGAAATTCGGCATTATTTTGTCCAGCAGTTCGGGTTACACCATGTCGGCACTTTTTTTGTCAGTTCTCATGAAGCTTTCAGCTCAGATCGAGGCGCGCCGTGGCTTAGAACCGGATCAAGTGGTTGCCTTGATGGCGGCCGAAATCGTTCCCAACATCCAGAAGCAAGAGTCTGCAAGCTTGTTTTACGGTGTGGTCGATCGCCGCAATTATGAATTGAAATACGCCTGTGTCGGCCATATTGCCGGCTTGCTGCAAGTTCATGGTAAAGAGCAAGCCAGCTGGTTGGAGCCTTCGACCGGTCCTTTGCGTAAGGACTATGAAGAGAAGCCTTTGACCCACGCAATTCCGCTGGGACCGCGCGATCGTTTGATTCTCTGCACAGAGGGAGTTTGGAACGCGGCTCATGCCGAAAATCATTTCGGGAAAGAGCGATTGCTCAAAACGGTGCATCGCGCTCCGCGTGCTGGAGTGCATGATCTACGCAACGAGATATTATATCAAGTGGAGCAGTTCACTGGGCAAACAGAGCCCTCAAGAGATCAAACTGTTCTTGTCACCGAGGTGAAAGACCGGGTGATAAAACTTGCTAAAAAAGGCTCTTCATAGGAAATTTATAAAATTCTGAATGACCTGAAAGGAAAGGTTTTTATGGCGGAAGCAGCACCGATATACGAAGGCGCGTTGGACCGAGGACTTGAAGGAGTCGTCGCTTGTTCAACAGCAGTTTCAACAATTCACGATGCCACATTGGTTTATCGCGGTTACACAATCGAAGATTTGGCCGAGCATTCAACTTTCGAAGAGACGACGTTCCTGTTGTGGAACGATCGTTTGCCAAAAGCCAGTGAGCTTGAGCAATTCAAAAAAGATCTGGCGGCCGAATACGCTCTTCACCCGGATTTGATCAAAGTTCTGAAAACGATTCCAACCAAAGTTCACCCGATGGCTTGGTTGCGCACGGCGGTTTCTTTGATGTCTCACTGGGATGTTGATGCCAATGACAACAGCCCGCAAGCGAACGCTCGCAAAGCGATCCGTTTGACAGCGAAAATGGGAACTTTGGTTTGCGCTTATGAAGCCATTCGCAACGGTAAAGAACCGGTGGCTCCGAAGGCGGACAAATCTGTCGCTTGGAACTTTATGTACATGCTGAAAGGCGGACAAGAACCAAAGGCAGAGATGGTGAAAGTTTTCGACACCTGCTTGATTTTGCACGCGGATCACGAGCTGAACTGCTCGGCGTTTGCGACACGTGTGACGACTTCATCTTTGAGCGATATGCATTCGGCGATGGTTTCAGCATTGGGCGCTTTGAAAGGTCCTTTGCATGGCGGTGCGAACGAGCAAGTGATGTTGATGCTGAAGAAAATCGGCACCATGGATAAAGCTCAGCAATTTGTCAAAGATGCTTTGAACGCGAAAGAAAAAGTCATGGGTATCGGTCACCGCGTTTACAAAAACGGCGACCCTCGTGCCGCGATTCTTCGTAAGATCAGCCAAAAACTGACCAAAGAAATCGGCGAACCACAGTGGTATGAAATGTCGACTTTGATCGACGATACCATGAACAAAGAAAAAGGTTTGATGCCGAACGTGGATTTCTATTCAGCGACTGTTTATTACAGCATGGGAATTCCGATCGATATTTACACTCCGATCTTCGCGGTGTCTCGTATCAGCGGTTGGATCGCGCACGCGATGGAGCAGTATGCGAACAATCGCATCTACCGTCCGCGCGGAAAATGGACTGGAAAAAGCGGCCTGAAATGGTCCCCAGTTGAAAAGCGCTAGTTCGTTCAATTTTTTTCGGTCCGCGGGCTTTTGGGCCTGCGGATCTTTTTCACTCTAAGAGCAAGGAAGGCGGGGAGAGTTGAAGCGGATCTTGATCATCAGTACATCTTTTGATGAACAAACCAAGATCGAAGAAGTGGCTCAATACCACAACCCCGGTGGGCTCTCGATCGAGACCACAGCCTCGTTCGCTCAAGATATCACTTACTGGACGACTCAAGCTCCTGACGTTTTGGTTCTGCATCTTCCTGAAGATGATCTCACGCAGGGATTCTTTTTCACCAAGCTCCGCAAGGACGTTCCTCCACATCAGTCGATCGTTTTTTTATGCTCGGCGATCAGCGCGCCGCTGATGCAGCTCAGTCAGCATTTCTCGAAAGTTCGCATGCTCAAAATGCCGGTGGATGGCTTTGCTTTGTACCGGGCGGTGAACGATCTGATGCAGAAATTCAAGGAAGGGCAGAAGCAGGGGCATCCACGCTATTTGACCGATCAGCCGGCCGAAATCAGTTCCGACACCAAAAGCGGAAAGCTGGCGGGGCAGATGAAGAATCTGTCTTTAAGTGGCGCCTATTTTGAAAGCGAAGGGGTCGACCTGGTCTTGGAATCGGGCGATCTGGTTCGGATGAGCATCATGCTGGGACAGCCGGCCAAGCAGTATGTGTTCGATGTGCGCGTGGTTTGGGTGAAACCCCAACCCAATGGTGCCACCGGATACGGTTGCACCTTTGTCGATAAGGACGAAGTTTATAACAATCTGTTAAAAAATATTTGATCAGGGAGAAGTCATGGCATCCGTATTCACAAAAATCATTCAAGGTGAACTTCCCAGTTACAAAATTTACGAAGATGAACTGACCATTGCGATTTTGACCATCGAGCCGATTCATTTGGGACACGTGTTGGTGATCCCGAAACAAGAGGTGAATCACTGGTTCGACGTGCCTGAGGCGGCTTACCTGCAGGTGCAAAAAAATGCACAGAAAATCGGAAAAGCCATCAAAGAAGTCACCGGTTGCCCGCGCGTTTTGACGACGGCGATCGGCTTTGAGGTTCCGCACTATCATCTGCATTTGATCCCAGCATGGTCGATGGCCGATCTTAATTTTAAAGCGGCACAAAAGCGAAGCGATGCCGAGATGAAAGAGATCCAAGAAAAAATCGTCAAAGCCTTAAAGATGTAAAATGCAGCGCAATCCGGATATCCCTTTTACTTACAATTACTCGCAGCCCGAGGAATATCATTTCTCTTTGGATTCGGTCGAGATGCCATGGGAAGTGGCCCTGTATCTGCGCGAACGGATTGCCGAAGACAATACTCTGAAAAAACAAAGCCCGTCGGATTTTTTGCGAAATGCCATGCGACGCTGGAAGGTCTTGGATCTTTGTGCCGGCTGCGGAGTTCTGGGATTCGAGATGAATTTTCATCTGCCGCAGATTCAAAATATCGATTTCGTCGAGGTTCAAGATGTCTATCGTCCGCATTTTGAAGAGAACAAAAGCAAGGTGCAGAACGATGGCGAATTCCGGTTCTTGAATATGAATTACGAGGATCTGCTCAAGCCCGAGTTCGAGAGAAGATACCAAATGATTCTTTGTAATCCCCCTTATTTTAAAGTCGAACAGGGAAAGCAATCGCCATCCGAATTTAAAAATCGCTGCCGGTTTTTTATCGATTCGACATTCGAAAAATTAGTCGCGTCGATTGATCACACATTGGCGGACGATGGTGAAGCTTTCGTGTTGCTTCGGGATCTGGAAGATCATGGTTACGATCTGCTGGCGGATTTGAAGAATTTGACCAAAGGAAAATTGAAGGTCGAGAATTTAACCATGGTTCGCGGTACGTTTTTGCTTAAAATTTATCGCTAATATTTTTCTTATAGTTGTCATCAAACAATTCCATTTAACAGGATCTTCCATTCGACAATGGCATTTGCTATTCTGTATTCAAGCTACTCTAGTGGCTCGAAAGGGGGTGGTGCTTGGTGACAGATTTATGTGACATGACCAAGGCGGAGGTGGCTGCTTCATAGCAGTCGGCTTCTGCCAACACATCAATCAGGGCGGAGACGAAAACTGTGCTCCGCCCTCCTATCTAGCCTCTCCCTTACGCTCTATCTCTCTTGCTTTCTCTGAATTCCCGGTTTAAATCTCTTCGCATCTATGACAGTTTTGGATTTCGTTCGATCTTTGCAAGAGATGAAAAAGGCGCAGACCCAATGGGCCAGTCTTGAGATTTCTGAACGCGCCAATGCTCTGAAACAAATCGCTCAAAAGATCCAAGACCAATCCGACTTGATCACAAAAGCGATTTCGAATTTCGAAAATCTACCTGTCGAGATGATCCAAAGAGATCAGGTTCAAGCGACAGAAAAATATTTTCTTCAAACATCAAATCAAACTCCGACCCAACATGTTTGGCCCAAGCCGACGGGATTTATCTCGGTTCTTTTGCCAGAGTTTTTCTCGTTCCGCATTCTTGGTGAAAAGTTAGCTCCGGCTCTGCTGGCAGGGAACGGTGTCTTTGTTCATATTCCGGAAGCGCAAGCGGGCTTGAAACAGATTTGGGAAACTCTTTTGGATCCGAATCTTCCGGTGCGTCTTTTTGACGGTGGCGAAGACTTGGCCGAGATTTTGGTCAATCATCCGGCCATTCATGCGGTAAGTTCTTATGGCACTCCAGAACAAGGCGAAAAGGTTTTGAAGGCCTTGGGCGGCAGCTGGAAGAAATCTCAGATCACGGCGGGCTTTCACAATTCAGCACTTGTGTTGAACGATGTGGATGTCACAGCGGTTGCCAAGTCTTTGGTGCAAAGCTGTTTTATGGGTGGCGGCCAATTGCATTGGAATATTTCAAACATTCTGGTCACCGAAGCGCAACGGCCACAGTTTCAAAAAGAATTCTTGGGTCAGCTGGAAGCCGCAAGCTTTCCACAGCTGTCAGGTCCGGCTGAAAAACGGTTGGCAGATATCAAAGCCAAGCTTCGCACGGAAAATGGCAAAGCGCTTTTCGGTTTGGACGGCAAAGGCCCCTTGGTTGTGCAGGATCTCAGCCACTGCTCGACGCTTCAACAGGACTGCTTGATGGCGCCGGTGGTGTTGATTTCACCGGTTAAGTACGTGCACGAAATGGTCAAGTGGACCAACACCTCTTATTACGGAATGATGGCGCAGATTTTTGGAGCGGACGAGAAGGTGCAGAAATTCGGTTCGCAACTGGAGGTCAGTCGAGTCGTGGCCAACGGGTGGATCGAGCGTTTGTCTGATCTTCCTTTGGGCTTGAAGCAGTCTTTTTCAGGACTTTCCGAGGTCCACGCTTTTGGCGGATTTTATTCGGACCTGCGAAAAATTGACGGGCTGGAATCAAAAAGCTGACGCCGCGATCAATTCAACGTGTAATTTTTGGCGCGTGTTCGCATATCGCAATGAGGGCAGTAAGCCTCTTCTTTGATCTCGATTGTTTCTTCAGATCGAACGTGGCGAAGTTCAAGCACGCTGGCGCATAAAACGCAGTTGTTATGAGCTTGAATGAAGTCTCGGTGAGTCTTGGTTTCGACGCGTTCGAAGTATTGTACTTTTCCAAATTCCATTTTCCATCCTTGGATATGTTTTCAGAGCTATGCCAATGCAAATCACGGGCACAGGACCAAGGTGTGGAAATGAAAATGGGTCGAGAGATGATTCTCCCGACCCTGTTTTGTCCGGTCTTACTCTTTTTCTTTTCAGTTGTTCAGATCGGGAGGCAAGGCTTGGTCGGCGGTTTCGCCACCGACTCCCAAAACCTTTTGCAACTGATGTCGCTTTTCATCGAGCAAGATTTCGATGACCTCGTTGGTCTGAAGTCCGTACAGGTCGATAAAATACTTCAGTGATTTGACCGGAACGCGAGAAACCCCGCGCTCGATGTTTGAAATAAACTGAGGTGACCCATACCCCAGCTGAACTGCGACCTGAGCTTGTGTCAGGCCTTTTTGTTCGCGCTTCTCCCGCAGATATACACCCATTGTCTTCATATAACCTCCTGAGTTAACGTGCCGCTTTTGGAGATAAATAAAGTGTACTAGTCTAAAGGCCCGACGTGTTTCGGGAAGTGATCAAGATATTGTCGCTTTATGACAATTTCTCATAATTGGTCATCAGCTCCATTTCAGATTGATACTTCTGAAATCCCAAATCGATCAGCTCGGTGATCAACTGTTGATATTTGAGACCGCTGGCCTCCCACATCTTGGGATACATACTGATTTTGGTGAAACCTGGGATCGTATTAATCTCATTTAGCATCACATCGCCGTTCTTCTTTAGAAAGAAATCCACGCGGCTTAAGCCATCGCAGCCTAAAACTTGAAATGCTTGGCAGGCGATTTTCTGAATGGTTTGCAGTTCGTTTGCAGAAACTTGTGCTGGGATTTGCAAGCGGGCACCATTTTCATCCAGATACTTGGCTTCGTAAGAATAGAACTCGTGGGTCGGCGTGATTTCGCCCGCGACGGATGCTTTTGGCTGGTGATTCAAACCCTTCACCGAAACTTCGACTTCGCGTCCTTCGACGAACTCTTCAGCCAAAACCTTGTGATCGTACATCATGGCGTCTTTGATTTTCTCGTCGTAATCAGATTTGGATTTGATCTTGTGAACGCCGACAGAGGAGCCCGCATTGGCAGGCTTGATAAAGAAGGGCAGCCCCAAGGATTTGCTAAGGCTTTCGAAAGACATGGGTGCGTGCGAATAAACCACTTCGTACTTGGCCGAAGGAATTTTCGCCTCTTTCAAAAGACGTTTCATCACCTCTTTGTCCATGCCGACCGCCGAGCCTAAAACGCCGCAGCCGACGAAAGGAAGATTCATCATCTTGAAAAGGCCTTGGATGCAACCGTCTTCACCGAAAGTTCCATGCATCACCGGAAAGGCGACATCGACCGCTTTGGTTTTTTTGCTTTCCAGGCTGAAAACCTGAGCTTTGCCTTTCATGCAAACCAAAGAAACTGGATCTGCTTGTGCTGGAAGTTTCGCATCGTTCAGGGCCGTGATTTTATCGAAAATGCCTGAATCTGGAAATTGATACCAAGTTCCTTCTTTGCTGATGCCGATCAAGATCGGTTCAAATTTCGCAAGATCCAAAGCTGCGGCCACATTTTTTGCCGAGCGAATCGAGACTTCGTGTTCCGCGGAACGTCCGCCAAAAAGAATCGCAACCGTTTTTTTCATACAGATCCTTCTGTGAGGTGATTTTTTAACTATGCCATTTCCATGAACTCTTTGGCGAGCCCAGAAATTCCTTGAAAGACTTCGTGCGGTTTGGCCGAGTCATGCATATAAGCCGGCGTGGTAATGACCTTGTGCTCCCGATCAGTGATGTAATCTGTGACGGGGCAGACCTCGTGATGGGCACCGGTCTTGGCAATCTCTTTCGCCGCTTCACCGTCTGCACCCAGCGTGAGCGTAACGCCTTCAGATCCCAAAACTTTTCCGACCAAAGTGGGCGCGATACAAATCGCCGCAATCGGTTTGCTTTGTTTGTGAAAAGTGCGAATGGCTTTTTCCACATCCGGATGTACTGTGCATTTGGCTCCGGCTTCCGCCCAGTTCGAAAGATGCAAGGCTGCACCAAATCCGCCGGGAAAGGCCAAGCCATCAAATTGATCGGCGTTCAGCTCGTGCAGATCTTGCATTTGACTGCGGGTGATCCGCGCGGACTCGACCATGATGTTTCGCTTTTCTTTTAAAGGCTCGTTTTTCAGAAAGTTTTTAGGAGTGAAGTCTTCATTCGGGGCGAAGTATTTGATTTCGGCGCCGGCCTGAGACAAAGCCACGATCAGACTGACGGCCTCGGTGATTTCCGATCCGTCTTTGTTTCCGCAGCCCGAAAGGACCACCGCAATTTTTTTGGATTTCGACATGCAAGCCTCCAGAAAAAGCCCGCTCGCAAAGAACGGGCATCGAGGCTTATCTTATTAAGAACCGAACTGAAAGTCTGTAATTTCCATGCATTCCCGCACCGGGACAACTTGGGTCTGTGTGCCATTGCTGACCTCAACCCATGTCTGAGCGCAAGAATCGATCTGATTGGTCGGGTAAACGTCGCCCGGCAACCAGTCGTAAACGTAAGTCGGAATGTCCGAGCTGTAAGTAAAGCGATAGTTGGTTTTTGTGCCTTTTTCGGCAGTTTCCCAAACCACTCGGTCAAAACTGACGCGCACAAAACGCAAACCCTGCGAGCAGTTTTTCACGCCGCCGCAATCGGGACGACTGGCCACCACTTGCGGAACCGGCATAAAGCCATCTTCGCGTTTCAAGTTGTGATAGGTGACTTTGAAAGGGGCCGCCGTGTCGCTGGCGCGGACACCTTCTAAAGTGTAAGCCTTTAAAGATTTCGAAGTCACCGGGGTCACTGGTGCCGGAGCTTCGGCCGGATTCGCGCCGCAAGCATCGTCGGTCACTGCATAGCAAAGTGGGCCGTAACTTTGTTGTGAAACCTGCCAAGCGCCCGAGCTGTTGCGTTCGCGCAGCTGCACATTGAAAGTCCAGTGGTAAGATTCGGTGATTTCGTTGGGGGCCGTTCCTTTTTTTTCTTCGGATTGAAAAGTGACTTCATCCGAGCGCTGCCACAACGTTGTCGGGCTTTGCGTGTCGATAATCTGGTAAACGTCCAATGAAACGACTTGGCCCTTTTTGATGCGCGCAGGTTCGGTGGGCATATCCACATTCGCGGCTTTCTGAACGTCTGCAAAGGCCACTTCAGGACCGTAATCCGGAGTGTGATCCGGTTTTTTCATACAGCTGCTAAGTGCGCCCACCGTTGCCGCTGTCGCCGCAATCGTAAAAACAAGTTTCTTCATACCGAGTCCCATCCCCAGACCCACATTGGCAGTGGTAAAATCTGATCTAATTTTTTTTGCGAAGCCGGTTGCACGTGAGGAATATCGACACGCGGTCCGAAAAGAATTCGCACCAAGTCTTTTTCGTCGGAGATGACGATCAGGTCATCGGCGAGACCCATGACGAACTCATTTCCGCGTCTTTCTAAGACAAAATCGTTCATACCCAAAGACCGGGCCGCTTTTTTGATCTTCTGGAAAACCTGATCGTGAGAAATCAGCTTGATCATACCCAGATAGCCTTGGTTGCAGGTATCGGTCACGGCTTGCAAGTTCTTGATCAAATTTGAAGAGTGCGACGGCGCGATAACGGTGAAGGCCTGCTTTTTCTCTTTGCGGATATGGGAGAAGAGCGCCAGCAAATTGGAAACGCTGCCGCCCCATTCGTGAATGTAGCCCGTTAGATCCGCGCCTTTGCCTTCGACAGCGTAAGCGACAAGTTGATTGGTTTGATCCCAAGCGGTGTAAACGACTGTTTTTGGAATCTGCAAAAATTTGCGAACATCTTCGGCCGTGCGCACAGATGTCACGCTGTGCTGGCTGTACAGCCGCAAAATGGCCTCGGCTGAGACCTGCGCGCCTTGAATGAATTTCAATTTGTGCGCTGGAACTTCGAACTCGTTTTCAATCACGAAAGACATTTCGGTGCCGGCCAGTTCAAAGTCCATTTTCTGGTAAAATTCGTAAAGATCCGTCCACAGCATCGCAAAGTCGCATTCCTGACGGCGTGCTTCGTTCAGGCACTCGTCCAAGATCTTTCGGCTTAAACCCAAATTGCGGTGATTGCTTTCCGTGACCACGCTGCCGATCGCGCCAACCTTAAAGACGGCGATGGGTGTGCGAATAATCAAAGGCTTCAAAACCGCATGCGAAAGTACTTTTTCGGCTTCGGTGATGATGCGGATATTGTGAATATTCGACAGGCTCAAAGCGGTCGGATACTCGTTGGCCAATGACCAAGTCGATTGAGGGCGCAGCTCTTGGCGCAAGAAATCAAGAACCTGCGGATATTCAGTTTCACGCGGGGGACGGGGACCTTCCATGGTGACCTCCAACCCCTTTATTTTAGCGGGTTCTGGCGGGGGGATTTAGGCCAGTTTCGGTCTTCGACAGGAATCAAGACCCATGTCTGGACAAGACCCTGAAAAACCTGTAAGTTTGGGCTCTTCAGTTTGGGAATTTAAGAGGTGTTCGGCGATGGCTGATTTAGAGCAAAAATGGAAAGAAAACGTCGCGGGTAAAATGTTTGTCGATCAAACATGCATTGCTTGTGATGCCTGCGTGCTCGCGGCGCCAAATAACTTTGCTATGCACGAGGAAGACGGCCATGCCTATGTCGCAAAACAACCGGAAAACCCAGACGAAGAAGCAGCCTGCAAAGAAGCAATGGAAGGCTGTCCCGTCGAAGCCATCGGTGACTTTGCCGACAAAGGCTAAAAAACCCGCGCCGGCTGCGAAGACATCCCAGCCCAAAGTCCTAACCAAATCCAAAAAGTCAGCAGCACCGGCGGATGAAGTGATTCGTCTGTTCCAGCGCTATTATCCGGATGCTCATTGCGCTTTGGACTTCGAAACTCCGTTTCAATTGTTGGTGGCGACCATTTTATCCGCCCAATGCACTGACGAGCGAGTCAACAAAGTGACCCCGCATCTTTTTGCGCAGTATCCTTCGTCTTTTGAAATGGCCAAAGCGCGCGTCGAGGATATCGAAGAGCTGATCAAGTCCACGAACTTTTTCCGCAATAAAGCCAAAGCGCTGAAGTCGATGAGCGAAGTTCTGGTTGAGAAACATAAGGGTGAAGTGCCAAAGACCCTGGATCCTTTGGTGGAGCTGGCCGGTGTCGGTCGCAAAACGGCGAATGTGGTTTTGGGGAACGCTTATAATATCATCAGCGGAGTCGTGGTGGATACGCATGTGACCCGGCTTTCCAATCGGCTAGGCTGGACGAAAAGTGAAAATGCGGTTCAGATCGAACAGGAGCTGCAGAAAATCATCCCGCACGAGCAGTGGATTCAGATTTCGCACTGGTTGATCACGCATGGTCGGGCCGTTTGCAAAGCCCGTAAGCCCGAGTGCGACACATGCTTTTTGTTTGAACTCTGCCCCAAAATTATCAAGAATAAATAGCGTATGTTCGTAGCCTTTTTCGAGAGCGTTAAATACGTCGGGCACCTTCTGCCCATTTCTTTTTTGCGGGTTTTCCTGGGCTATTATTATTTGAATCAAGCGCTTCTGAATTTCAAAGGCGATTATCTATTGCGTCCGCGCCTGGCCGATCAAATTTCGGAAGCTTTGCCAAGCTTGCAGATCCCGCACTGGTACCGCGTGTTTTTGGAAAACGTGGTCATCCCGCAATGGCAGATCTTTGCTTTCATCATTTTGGGAATCCAGTTTGCAATCGCGGTGTCTTATCTTTTCGGTTACGTGGTCCGCCCTGTGGCTTTGTTGGGAATGGCACTGTCGTTTTATCTTTTGGTTTTTTCAGGCCCGCAGTTTGAAGATCTTTACAAAACTTTTGTGGCCATTCACTTCATGATGGCGTGGGTGGGTGCGGGTCGTTGCCTGGGATTCGATTACTACTTCTTCAAACGCCGTCGCGGCATCTGGTGGTAAACACATGAAGAATTTTTTAATTTTCTTGATTGTGGTTTTCGGTGGATTGTTCGCGGCGATCGTGTTGAAGAAAAATTCGCGTCCCGAACAAGACGGCCGTCCGGTTTTAAAGGTTTTTGCCTCTTCCAGCTTTATCGCGCAGTGGGGCCCGGGACCAGGCTTGAAAGAAGCCTTCGAAAAAACATGCGAATGCCGGGTCGAATTTCAAGACGGCGCGGACGCGACGATTTTGCTTCAGCGCCTGAAATCAGAAGGTCGCACCGGCGGAGCCGACGTGGTTTTAGGTTTCGATCAGTTTGATCTGGAGCTGGCGCAGCAGGGGCTTGAATGGCGTAAGGTGAATTTGGATGACTACGAATTTGAAGACAATGCGCGCGCCATTTTGTCACGCAGTCCGCTCGTTCCTTACGACTGGAGCCTTTTAAGTTTCGTCATCCGCAAATCCGATTTCAAAGAGCTGCCAAAAAATTTGAACGATCTGATGAAGCCTGAAATGAAGGGGCAAATCGTCATGGAAGATCCGCGCACCAGCTCGCCGGGTCTGCAGTTTCTGCTTTGGCTGATCCAGCTGAAGGGCGAAGAAAAGGCATTTCAATTTTTGAAAGACTTCAATCAGCAGCTGCACTCTTACGCTCCCAGCTGGTCCACGGCCTACGGTCTTTTTCAAAAAGCGCAAGTGAAGATGGTTTACTCTTACGTCACGTCGCCGATTTATCATTTGATCGAAGATAAATCGACGGACGTGGTGGCGCTCGAGATGTCCGAAGGTCATCCGGCGCAGTACGAATTTGCCGGGATTCCGGCAACCTGCAAGAATTGCGAATTGGGCGAGCGCTTTTTGGCTTTACTGCTTTCGAAAGAAGGCCAAAAGCTGATCATGGAAAAGAATTATATGTTCCCTGTGATCAAAGGCGTGCGTGAAGGCAGCGTCTTTGCTTCGATTCCAAATTACAAGATGACCGAACTTTCGGTTTTGCCGACCGTGGTTGACCGCGAACGCATTCAGAAAAAATGGGCGGCCCTTCGCCGGGGAGACTAGTTGCGATCGCGGCTGGCTCTTTTTCTTTTCTTTTTGGTCTTTCTGCTTTTTCCCTATGTCTTTCTGTTTTCAAAAATCGGCAATCTGCAAACGCTGGATGTGCCCGAGCTGTGGTGGGCCTTAAAGAATTCTTTCTGGCAGGCGGGCCTCAGTGCCGTCGGATCTTTGTTGATGGGGCTGTGGCTGGCGTTGGGCTTTTACCGATTGCAACCTTCTTTGTCTTTCAAGTTGCGAAAGCTTTTAGAAGTGTTGCTGATCCTGCCAAGCCTTTTGCCGCCGCTTTTTGTTTTGCTGGTGACCTTGAATTTCGTTGATCCTTTTCCGACCGGTTTGATCGGCGTCGTGCTGGTGCACATCCTGATGAATGTGGGACTTGTCGCTTTGCTGCTGAAAAATTTAATTGAAAGCAAGATGAAGCCGCTGATCGAAGCGGCTTATGTGGAAGGAGCTTCAAGATGGCTTCTGGTTCGCTCGGTCGCCGGAATGGTCAAGCGTGATTTGGTCTCGGTGCTGATTTTTGTTTTCGTTCTTTGCTTTGCCAGTTTTTCCGTCCCGTTGATTGCGGGCGGCGGTAAGGCCACGACGCTTGAAATTTTGATTTACGAAAAGATTCGCATTTCCGGCGACTGGGGGCAGGCGCTGGGCCTTTCGTTCGTGCAGCTGCTTTTGATTTTGATGCTGACTCTTTTGCCATTTCGATCGCAGAAAAAATTGTTCGGCCGTGGGGATGAAATCCCTTTGCTTCGCAGCCGCAGCGGGGCTTTGCTGCTGGCCTTGTATTGCTTGGCTCCGGCTTTCTATTTTCTGGTGCAATCGCTTTTGGGTTGGCAGCAGGTCTTCAGTATCCCGGGTTTGTGGGAGCAAGCTTTGTCGGTGATTCCGTTTAGCTTGTTCTTTGGTCTTTGTGTTGGTTTCCTGATTGCCGGGCTTTTGCTTTTGTCAGCTTGGGGTGCCCCCTTTCCTGGGTTGAATCGATTGATTTCGGGAGTGGTTTCCCCCAGCACGGCTTTGCTTGGATTTTCTTTGCTCTTCTTTTTTCCGAATGATGAGCCTTACAGTCAGATCAAATGGATTTTAGGATTTTCGTATTTGATCTTTGCGACTTTGTATCGATGGGGTTGGGATCAAGAAGTATCAGGTTTGCAAGATCAGATACAGGTCGCGGAAACAATGGGCGCTTCGCGCCGGTTGATCTTCACCGATGTGATCGCGCCGCAAGTTTTGAAACCATTAGGTCAGGCAGCCGGAATTGCCAGTGTCTGGGCGATGGGGGATTTTGCATTGGGAAAAATTTTGATGGGTCAGGCCAGCAGTCTGTCTTTGTTAATTGAATCTTTGATGTCCAGCTATCGTTTGCAGGCGGCTTTGGCATTGATGGGACTTTTGATTTTGCTTGGAATTTTTTGTTTTTTCTTTTTTTGGGGAATTGCCTATGTCTGTCGTCGAGCATTTGAACAAAAAATATGATGGCTTTGAGATTCAGATTCCCCGTTGGGAAATTCTGGATCAAGGAGTCACTGCTTTATGGGGGCCATCGGGCTCTGGAAAAACGTCGGTGTTTCGAATTTTGTTGGGGCTTGAGACTTGTCCCGGAATGAAATGGTTGTGGGGAGTCGAAGATCTGGCGAAAGTTCCGACTCCGGAAAAAAAATTGGGAGTCGTCTTTCAATCTTTAGATTTGTTTCCGCACATGACGGCCCAGCAAAATATTTTCTTTCCGGTGAAGGCGAGACAGATCGCAAATGCAAAAGCACAAGAGCGATTTGAAAGATTGAATCAAGTTCTGCAGCTTGAAGGTTTTTTGCAGCGACGTGCAGAGCTTCTTTCCGGAGGCGAAAAGCAACGCGTGGCTCTGGCAAGAGCACTGATGTCATTTCCGCGAATGTTATTTTTAGATGAACCTTTCTCGGCGCTTGACGAGTCCTTGCGGGCGGAAGCGCGAAAATTTCTAAAACAAATCTTAATGGAGACGCAAATTCCGGCACTTCTGATCACTCATGATGAAAGAGATTTGGAAGTGTTGGCACAGAAGGTGACGAAAATTGCGAACGGCCGAATTTCGGCTCCGTGATTTTTTCTTTTGCGAATATTTAGCTGTCATTTTCGAAAATCTTGTCCTTAAATATTTCTCGGGGTTGGGGGGAAATATGAAAAGGATTTTGCAGGCGACACTGCTTGGTGTCTGCTCTCTGGTTTTGATTTCTTGCGCAAAAAGCGGATTTGTTTCTTCAGCTGATAAGTTGGAAATTGATCTCGATGCCGAGTTCATGGAAAAAGCTCGCGAAGAAGCGGGAAAACTTCCGGCCGAATTGAATCAGGAAGATCTGGCATACAGAGGTGAACTGAGCCCGACGATCTATTATCATCCGATGATTCAAGATGAGTTGAACGGTTGTAAGACGGGACGTTGGCAAACTTTGATGGGGGGAAAAGGTGTCGAGCTGATGAAGGTTTGCTCGACGACTTACCAAACCTGCGCCATGGAAGGCTCCTGCCAGATCAATCGACAAAAAGTTGTGCGCTCTTTTAATTATTCAAGCATGGTGGGCGGTCAGTATATTTTTGTCGAAATGAAAAAAGGCGCGGACTGTTTTTACGGAATGGGTGTGAGCTCTTCTTGTTTGGATCCCTTCTACACGGTAGCAGCAGATATGACTCATCATAAACCGGGCGAAGTGATTTATGTGCCGAAGGTGGCGGGGCTCATCTTGCCGAACGGCGAGAAGCACACCGGTTTTTTTGTCGTGCGCGATCGCGGCGGTGCGATCAAAGGGCCGCATCGTTTTGATTTTTTCTCGGGCACATGGGCTTGGGATGACCCAAAGAATCCATTCTTTCAGCTGCAGCTGGCGGATAAAGGAAAGCGTTTTGCCTATTTTAGGGTGACAGGTCCGACGGCGGAAAAAGTTTTGAAAGCCAGAGAGTATCCGAGCCTTCCAGACAATGTAGTCGAGATGGAAAGCTTCATTACTCCTTGGCCTTTTGATGATGTCTCAGAATCAGTCGATTGATGTCTTAAGATTGGAAAATCCATAAAGATCCTCAAGTTTTAACGCAGCGTGTCGAAAAGAAGAGTGACTGCTGAACGGGGCTTAAAGTTAAAACAAATCGTGTCTGTGGGGTGACCTTCGTCTCGTCTCAATTTGAGAGCGAAAGAGGGGCCATATGGGGTTGCGGATCAATACGAACCTGGCGAGCCTTGCGGCTCAACGCCAGATCGGTCTGTCTCAAAGACAGGTCGAAGGAACTATGAAGTCGCTTGCCAGCGGCAATCGCTTCGATAATCCGAACGAAAGCGCGGCGGATCATTCTATTTCCGAACATTTACGAAGTCAGATTTCGGGCGTTCGTGCGGGTCGCATGAATGCGGAAAATGCTCAGTCCTTTATTCAGGTCGCTGAAGGCGGCCTCAGCGAGCAGAATAATATTTTGATTCGCATGCGTGAGTTGGCGGTGCAATCGGCGAGCGATACGTTTTCCAATACCGAACGTGAACTTCTGCAATCCGAATTTGTGCAGCTGCAAGAAGAGATCGATCGCATTGCGCAGACGACTCAGTTTGGTTCGCAGAAATTGCTTTCAGGTGATACACGCGATTATGAATTTCAGGTCGGTGCGTACAAGGGTGACGAGAATGTCATTCGCTACAAAGCGGATGCCGACACCCGAGCCAGCGCTCTGGGCGTGGATTCCCTGGGGGTTTCGGATCGTTCGGATGCGCGCGATTCGATCGAAAATTTGGACGAGGCCTTGACGAAAATCGCGATGGTGCGTGCAAACTTTGGTGCGATCGATTCGCGTCTGAGTTCGACGATCAATCATGCGGGTATGCAAGAAGAGGGGCTGTCGGCGGCGCGCTCGCGCATCGGTGATACCAACATCGCGCAAGCCGCGAGCGATATGTATCGCAATCAGGCTATGCAGCAATATCAAATCTCGGTGCTGAATGAAGCGAACCGCTTCCCAGGCAACGTCATTCGTTTGATTGCTTAGGGTGTGCCTGACTCTTTTCTGTAGCAAGGCTGCGTTAACGCAGCCTTGCTACAGAAAAGAGTCAGGCGATATGGGTGGGCTTTGCAAAACCTCGGGGGATTCCCCGGGGTTTTGTTGTTTTTGGGGCCGAGCTTTTCGTTGAAGTCTTTTGCAGGACCAGGGGCTAGGTCCAGCTCGCATCTGACCAAGGTCTAGTTCAAAATGAGATTTTCCGAAAATTCTTAAAATATTTTATTCACCGCTTAATTTAATCATTTCCAGCACAAGACGCACTGCGTTGTAATTCAACCTAGACCTTGGTCCTTAAGTTCCCTGGACCTTCGCCGAGAAGTTATGTGTGCGATGAATTGAACACGTTGGATTAGGTTCTCAAAGTACAGGCCCCGTTCAGCAGTCAAACCGAACGCGACCTCGGAAATGATGATCCAAAAAAGTTCCCTCGCGAGAGAGACAGTCACCTCTCTCGCGAAGTGAACCCCTCCAACAATTCGTGAAAGTTTTTGAAACGTTCTTAAAGGAAAGAACGGTAGTCACAAACAGTGCGTTTGTAGGAGGAACTAAATGGGCTTAAGAATTTCGACGAATATGCCGTCGATATCCGCGCAGCGGGTATTGCAAGTGCAACAAAAGCGAATGGAACATTCCACTCAAGCTTTGGCTTCCGGAAGCAGAATCGTGCAAGCTGCTGACGATGCCGCAGGTCTGGCGATTTCAGAATCTCTCAAAGGTCAGGTCCGAGGTATCGCGCAAGCACGTAACAATGCCTTCAACGCCGGTTCGGCGATCCAAGTTTCGGAAGGCGGTTTGAATGAGATCAACAATATCTTGATTCGTTTGCGCGAATTGGGAATCCAAGCTGCTTCCGATAACATTGGTGAAAAAGAGCGTGGCTTCTTGAACGAAGAAGCTCAGCAATTGATTCAAGAATCCGATCGTATCGCGAAAACGACTCGATTCGGTGACAAGATGTTGCTGGATGGTTCCGGTGGGGAGCAAGAATTCCAAGTCGGTGCCTTTGCTGGTGACGAGAACGTGATCAAGTACACTCTTTCAACGGATGCTCGCGCTTCTGAATTGGGAGTGGACGGGATTTCTGTTGAAGATAAAGGTTCGGCTCGTAGCTCTTTGGCTACGATTGACGAAGCTTTGAATAAAATTGGTACCATGCGTGCGAACTTCGGTTCGATCCAAAGTCGATTGAATGCGACTGTCTCGAACTTGGACATCCAGTATGAAAACTTGAGTTCGGCGAACTCGCGCATTCGAGATACGGATATCGCCAAGGAGACCTCGGAAATCGCTTCTGCTCAGATCCTGCAGCAGGCGGCGGTTGGAGTCTTGGCCCAGGCGAATACGTTCCCTGGAATGGCTCTGAAACTGATCGGCTAATCCACTATCCAAGAAAACTGCGGACCGAGCTTAAGGCGAAAGCCTTGGGCTCGGATCTTCAACCGAGGAATCTCATGACGGTCGCACATCCGCGGCTGTTTGCTGTCTCATCGAGAGATTCCTGCCTTGAGGATTTAAGATCGGATTTTGTTTTAAGCAATTACCAGCTTTCGGGGGATCTTCGGTCGCAGCACAGACGCGAAATCCCTTTAAGCCCGCCCTGGGAGAAACCCTCCCAGGGTTTTTTTATGGCGCCTGACTCTTTTCTGTAGCAATAGTGCGTTAATAGAGTTCGGTTTCAAGTCTTGATGGCTTTCGGCCTACAGGATCAACTCGCAATTCAAATTCAGTCTTTCTCAAGGCTTGCCTGATCTCTTCCTGATCCTTCCTTGTCCCTGGCGTATTCAGCCAACTCAATACTCCCTCCAAATCATCAGTTAGCAAATTGTCAAACACAGGAAAATTAAGTTTCTGAAATCCCAGCAGCCCTTGAATCGTAGAATAAGGATAAGTCTCGACCTGCAAAGATGCTGAGACCTCAACTGGGTTTCGATAAACATACTTATAGGCATTTCTATAGTAATGATAACTGGAGATTAAGCTTCGATGGTTTCGATCACCATACAGATGATTCCGATGGTTAGTTCTTCGATTTATCTGCCGGGCAGTTTCTGTCATGAGCCACCGTAACCCTGGGCTCATCTGACCATCTGGATCCGAAAGCAAAAGATGAAAGTGATTACTCATCAACACGAACGCATGAGTGCGCAGGCCAAAAGCATGATGAACGAAATACAATTGTTCTTCATATATTTTCCAAACCTCACTTAAGTCCAGTCCGAAGCTTTCACGATTATTCACTCGAGCTGTGAGGTGATACGGACAGTCTGTCCGGTGGGGCGGATGTCTTCTTGGCATTATTTCCTCCTGATGTTTCAAGGCTCTCCTCTTCCAAGAATCATGCTGTGCTGTAGCTACATAAAAGAGTCAGGCGATCTTGCTTTGGTCGGGGTGGGGCTGGACTGGATGTTGGGTTGAGGGGCCGAAGTCTTGGGGTTGAAGGTCCTGTTTTCTGGATGAAGGTCTAGGTTTTCCGCGGATTTTCCCAGACTGAGGTCTAGTTTTGCCTAGACACTGGTCTAGTTCCACTGGACTCGACTAAAGACTTCCCGGACCTCGCCGAAAGGTAAGTAAGCAAGTTGATCAAAAGTCGAATGACGGATCAAGAAACGGTTTCTGGAGTGACTGCCGGGAATTGGATCGTTGAAGACGCCTAGACCTTTGGGGGTACAGTAACGACAGCAAATGCTGCAGCTGCGCTACCAAAAAGGGATGGACGAGTTCTGGAGTGAAGGAATCGGCGGATGGTTGGCTTGTACAACGTGTTCAACCCAAGTGGCTATGGATCAGGGCCCACTTCGTTTCAAAGCGCAAAGCGCTCAATGAGTTCGTGTAGGTATCGAACTCGACGAAAGTCTTGAACGGAAATCAAGAAACTATTGGAGGTTCCCTATGGGAATGAGAGTTTCTACCAACGTATCGTCAATCAATGCACAACGTTCATTGGCGACATCACAACGTGAGATCGCGAAGTCATACGCACAGTTGTCTTCGGGTTCTCGTATCACCAAATCAGCTGACGACGCTGCAGGATTGGCAATCAGTGAAAACCTGAAATCGCAAATCCGATCGTTCTCACAAGCATCGCGAAACGCCAACGACGGTATCTCGATGTTACAGGTCGCAGAAGGTGGTCTTTCAGAAGTATCAAATATTTTAACTCGTCTTCGCGAGCTTGGAATCCAGGCATCTTCCGACACAATCGGAGAGCGCGAACGCGGTTTCATGGACAAAGAGGTTCAACAGTTGAAGTCAGAGGTTCAGCGTATCGCGAAAACCACTCGCTTCGGTAAGAACAATCTGTTGGATGGTAGTGGTACCAAGAACGACATCCAAGTCGGTATCAACAATGACGACTTTGAAGATCGTATCAGCTTTGACCCTTCAGAATTGAACGTACAAGCCGGAAACCTGGGTATCGAAAGCTTGGACTTTACATCGAAAAGCGGAGCGCAAGAAGCCTTGAGTGTACTTGATGAAGCACAAACAATGGTTTCTGGTTATCGCGCCAACATCGGTGCCCTTCAGAACCGTTTCCTTTCGACGGTCGAGAACTTGGGTGCTCAGCACGAGAACTTGTCAGCCGCGAACTCGCGAATCCGTGATGCGGACATCGCTCAGTCAACGGCGGAAGCGACTCGAAACAACATCTTGTTGAATGCTTCAACATCCGTGTTGGCTCAGTCGAACCAAGCTCCTCAGTTGGCTCTGAAATTGATCGGTTAATCTCCTTAGGTTGATTCCTCGCCCGGCAAGAAATTCGCTGGGCGAGTCGAGTCGAACTCAATTGCAGTGAAATTTTGAAATGATTCAAAACGGACGGGTCGGCGCAAGCTGGATCCGGACGATGATAAGATTTCTGCGGGGAGTTTTCTCCAAGATTCCCCGGTACTGCCTACCCAAGGAGAGGTCCTCTCTCCTTGGAGTACTTTGAGTGATTTCTAAAACGGCCTGATCCTTCGTTGCTCGGGCGTCGGCGTGCTCTTAGCACGCTCTCCTTGGTCGCGCCTTGGCTGAGGCCGTTTTAGAAATCACTCATGAGGTTGAGGGTTAGTTAGTGGGGACTGAAAACCGAAATTCGGGAGACTGGACTTTAATCTAGAAAATGGTTGGTCTTGTTGAGCTTGGGTTGGGGTTTTTCCGATGCGTCTCATATGGATATTAAGAATGCTTTGAATGCGATACTTCCTCCGGCTTTGAAAAAAGCTGCGCCTGCCGAGAAGGCGATCAAGGCGGGGAACACGACCGATCGAGATGCCAATGGGCAGATGGGTTATGATCAGCAAAAGCAAGAGCATCGCGAGCCGATGACCGAAGAGCAGCTGAAAAAAGCGCTCGAGCATCTGAAAGCACTTCCGGCCGTTAAAGAGCACAATCTCACGGTTGAACTGACTGAAATCCAAGGCAAGCGTTTCGTCCTTCTAAAAGAAGCTGACGGAAAGATCTTGCGAAAAATTCCGGAAGCCGAGCTTTGGACATTGCCTGTCATGAGCGATTCCGATCCAACAAAGAAAAAAGGCCAACTGCTGCGTAAAACGGCCTAAAGCGCAACTGCACCGCCACAACCTGCGCCATATTGCAAAGATTCACCTCTAAAATTCCATCCCAAAGAAAACAATCTTGCGATCTGAAAATAGCTGCCTCTAAAATAGGACCTGAGGTGCACATGAAGAAAATGATTTTCTTTTCGCTGTTTGTTTCGACTGCGGCCATCGCAGCCATTTCTCCGCAAGCCAAGAAGGGTTTGCAAAACTCGGCCATCTTGCGTGGGGGCGGCGCGATCCACGGTGGGGTTGCAGGTAAAGGCTTCAGCCTTTTGAACGTTCGCAGCTTTCCGGCGAAGAACCAAAAACTGGAAAGACTGTCGGTCGCCGTGGGCGATCCTTTGTTCCAAGCTCATAAAGGTGCGCCTGGATATTTTCATATCGAAAACAAAGCCGATCAAAAACAAATCGTGATCAACTTTGCGCAGACCTACAATGCCAAGTTCGACGAAAAAATGCTGCAAGCCTCTTTGGCGAAATCGCCGTTTATCCAAAGCTCGCAGCTGCTGTTCGAACCACAATCGCAGTCGATGAGTCTGATTTTGACTTTGAAAAAGTCGGCCTCCATCCGCGCCGTTCCGGTTGTCGGCAAAGGTCAGCAGACCGCACAGTTGAATATCGATCTTTTCGAAGATTCATTGCTCAATCAAAAATCGGCGGCAAAAGCTCAGACCCAGACGCAAAGAGCTCCGGCTAAGGCCCTGCCACAAAAGAGCCAGAGAAAATAATGAGTCGAAGCCTGGCGGCGCTTGGCATTTTTGCAGCGATTTGGGCTGTCGGATTGCCGGCGCAGGCAAGGATCTTTAATCTCAATGACGAAAATTTCGCCGCATACGTGCGCGGCAGTTACGGCCCCGCCTTAACGAATGCGTTGAATTCCCAATCCAGCGGCAATAATATTTCCGTCAATTCAGAGCATCCTTACCACCTGTCTGGTGAGTTCGGATTTATGTATGCCATGCCTTGGCTCAACATTCGTTTTGGGCTTGAGCTTTTAAAGCCGGCCGATATCAAAGATGCGGTCGGAAAAACGTCTTCAGGATCCGAGATGTACACGATGACCAGCGAGATCTCGGTGATGATACCGAAAGTGGCGCTCGAGGTCACCTTGCACAAATCGCCTTTGGGCCGCGTGTATCTGGAAGGCGGCGCGGGCTATGCCAATCTGGCGGCTCGAAACTCCTACACCATGACGGCGGCGGGAACGGCGGCGACGGGGCTCAGCGATTTTTACGAAGATCTGCGCGGCAATACCATGGCCTATGAAGGCGCCGTGGGGCTTGAATCTTTGCTGACCGATAGCACGACCATCGTCTTTGAGGGCGGCTATCGCAGTCTGGTTTTCGACGATATCAAACACAATCGTGACGTTACCAGCTTTCAAGGCTCGGTGGTTAAAGGCGACCGCGCCAAAAATATGAACGGCGATAATCGCAGCTTGAATATGTCCAACTGGTTCACGGGGATTGCGTTGCGTTTTTGGATTCAGTAACCCTAGCTTTTGGTCGGATTGCAGCTTCGTCGAGACGGATCTAAAATCAAAGTTGTGAGAACAGTCATTTCCATTTTACTGCTAGGCCTTCTTTCAGCTGCATGCAACCAGCTGAAAATGGGTTATGAAGACGTCGAACTGTCGCAATCGGAAGAAGCATCCTGCGGTTTCGTGCAGAACTCGTACGGGCAGCGCGTTTCCTGGAAGAATCAATTGCCGATTCAGTATTACATCGATCAATCCGTTCCGGAAAAATATCGCGCGGCAATCACCAAAGCGGCCGAAGACTGGAACAAGAGCTCGGGAAAGAATCTGATTCAAATTCAAACCGAGACGACCAACTCTTCACAATGGGCGATCGACGGTAAAAATATCATCTACTGGGTGACGACCAGCGGGGCTTTTTCAACCAACACTTTACAGGCGAAAAGTCTGCTGCGTTGGACGGGCGAACGAATGTCGGATGTGGATATTCTTGTCAACGCGGTTGATTGGACTTTCTATCTTGATGAAGCCGACAACAAGCGCGAGCTGCACCTGGAAAGCCTGATGGTGCACGAGTTCGGTCACGCCTTGGGACTGCTTCATCAAAGCACTTACAAGAGCGTGATGTACATGTCCTTGGGGAGCAACGTGGTCCGAAATGCGCCCTATCAGGATCCGGATTTGAAAGGTTTGGGTTGCGAATACTTATGACAAAAAGAAATCAAATTTCTATCGTCGTATTGGCCTTCGCCATTTTGATTGGTGCGGGTCTGTTCTGGAATATGCAAAAGCGTATGCCGGCCGCAAAAGACAGAGAAAGTCTGAAATTGGAATCGGCGCAAATCAAGACCGCTATGATTCAATCCATCGAATGGACGGATCAAGCCGACCAAACGGTTTTCCGCATCAGCTCGGCCGATGCCGATTTCTGCAAAAAATGGCAGCTCGCCGAAGTTCATCTCAGTGCGGAAGGCATGGGGGTTTCGGGCGAAGCGCCGGCCGCCATGCAATCGACGAAATGCGTGGATGGCCGCTTTGAAATGATATGGCCCAAAGATCTCAAGCAGTGGAAAGAGGGCATCACGAAAATCGGTGATTATCTTGAAACCCCTTCGCAGATGTACGTCAGTCAAATCCTGATCGAAGGCCCTTTTGGCCAGATGCACATCAGTGCCTATGAGATCAGTGCGATTCGCAATGCAAAATTCGAATTGCCGTTGGTTCCCTAAGCTAGCTGTAAAGAGCGTCGAGTTGTTTTTTGAACTTGGTGTCTAAGACTTTACGCTTCACCTTTAAAGATGGCGTCAGCTCTCCAGCGTCAACCGTGAATTCTTGCGGCAGGATCGAGAAGCGCTTGATCGTCTCGAAGCTCGCCAGCTGCTGATTCACTTCGGCGACGGATTTGCGAACTTTTTCCAGCACGACGGGATGCTGAGTGAGAGCGGCCAGATTCTGATATGAAATCCCTTTTTCCTGGGCAAAGTTCTTCAGGGCGACCGGGTCCAAGGTCACCAAAGCGACGATGTACTTTTTGTTATCGCCATGGATTAAGACGTGCGAGATCAAAGGCTCCGTTTTCAGGAGATTTTCAAGTTTTTGTGGCGCCACATATTTTCCGCCGGCCGTTTTGATCAGGTCTTTTTTGCGATCGGTGATCTTCAGATCCCCCGAAGGCAGAAGCTCGCCGATATCGCCGGTGTGAAACCAGCCATCGGTGAAAACCGCGGCCGTGTTTTTGGGATCTTGGTAGTACTCTTTCATGACTTTTTTGCTCTTGATCAGGATCTCACCGTCTTCGGCGATGCGAATCTGGGTTTCGCCAATCGGTCGTCCAACCGATCCAAATTTGTAATTGAACGGGGTGTTCACGCAAATCGCCGCCGTGGTTTCCGTCAGGCCGTAACCTTCCAGAATCAGAATGCCGCAAGCATGGAAGAAGAGTTCAATGTCTTTCGGAATCGGCGCGCCGCCGCTGATCGCAAATCGCAAACGTCCACCAAAGGCATCGCGGATTTTATTTAAGATCAGTTTTTGCGCCAGTTGATATTCGGCAAATAGCGCAATCGGCAAAGGTTTATGAGCTAAGCGGTATTCGCCGGCCTTCATGCCGACCTGCACGGCCCAGTGAAAGGCTTTCTGCTTGAGAAGATTGTTTCCCAACTGGGCGTGAATGGCTGAATAAACTTTTTCAAAAATACGCGGCACCGAAATCATAAAAGTCGGACGCACCTCGGTCAGGTTCGATCGAATTTTTTCGATGCTTTCGGCATAGGCCATTTCATAGCCCATGTGCATATGTCCCCAGTGCTCGATCCGTCCCAGAACATGCGCGTAGGGGAGAAAACTCAGGGACACATCGTGGGGATAAGCGCCGACATAAGGAAAGGCTTCCGACACTTCGGTGATGATTTGTTCGTGCGTGATCACCACGCCTTTGGGAAGGCCGGTGGTTCCAGAGGTGTAAATCAAAGTCGCCATGTCCTGCAAGCGGGTCGAGCTGCAAGATTGACGGAAGGTCTCTTGATGCTCGTCCAAGTTTTGCTTCCCAAGCGCGATAAAATCGATCCAAGGGATGCTTTCGACATTGGATTCTTTGCCATCATTGTCGAAGCAGATCACTTTCTCGACGGATGGGCATTTGTCTTTGATCTTGGCAAACTGTCGCAGCAGGGATTTGTTTTCAAGAAACAGAACGCGGGATTGCGAGTTGTTCAAGATATGTATGATATCTTCAGAGGTCGCCGTTTGATAAATCGGAACGGTGACAGCTTTCAATCCCAAAATCGCGTAATCGCAAACCGACCATTCCATGCGTGTCGCCGACATGATGGCAACCTTGTCATCGGCCTTTAGGTCGATCGAAAGCAGGGATGAAGCCACAGTCTGAATTTCGTTAAAGTACTGCTGCCAAGAAAGGGTGACCCAATTGCCGTGCTTCTTAAAGCGCAAAGCCGCGGCGGATCCACGCTCGCTCATTTTCATGACGTCATCACAGATGGTGTGGTTTTTTTTGGCCGTCATGGATCACTTGTTTTCAGCAGGTCTTCTTTGGCTCAAAAGCAGATTTACTTGAATTTTTTCGTTCGATCCGACCTTCACGGTTTGTTCCGCCGAAAGACCGGTGAAAGGATTGTGCGCCTGAATCTTCACCGGAGTCCCGGCGATCACCGCATAGTTCTTCAGCGGAAGTTTGTCTTCGATGCGCACACCATTGATAAAGACGACCGGATTGTGTCCGCCGTTCACCAGATCCAGATTGATGTAACCCATTTTCGGCATCGGCAACAGACTGGTTTTGATAACCATGCCATTGTCGCTGACCTTGGTTTTACGTTCATTCGGTTGGTAGCCATCTTTTTTCAGGGCCAGCGTAAATTCGCGGCCCGAATCCATACGCTGTTGCGCCGGCGTGATCATGCCGGTGTCCTGTCCGTCGATCCAAATACGCGCACCGCTGGGCTGGCTTTGGATAAAGACGGTGTAAGATTCCTTTGGCAAAGTCGAAGCGCTTTCAGAAACGCCGTGCGTATCCGGAGCCGGTGTCGTGTTCACCGCAACCGATTCTGGGACTTCAGGTTTCGCAACCGGAAGTGGCTCTTCTTGGACCACTTCGACTTTTGGTGCCTTGTTGCTGTGTCCCGCTTTTGGCAGCATTTCAGGGACAAGCTGCGCGCGATTTTCCCAAGCGTACCAGCCGCCACCACCCAAGATGATCAAGCTGAAAACCCACATGACAGCACTTCCCATCGAACGTTTCGACTTCGAAACATTGCGACGGCCGGTGACTACGGTGTTGGTGCGGACTCCGGATTGAGTTCGACCCATGCGATCATTGTTGGCGCCAAGGAAGGCGGGCTGCTTGGTCGGCGTGCGTTTATTCAAATCACTGAGATCAACCGGAGCGCTGCTGGTTTCGCCCAGATCCAATTTCAAATTGTCATCTGGCGAAGACAGCGGAGCTTCGCCGCCATAAGAAAGCTCTTCGGTTTCGGTCATCGTCGAGGTCATGGTGTGAGATTCGGTCTCGTCACCTTTGACTTTGGCGAAGTCCACAAGCTTTTTGCGGTTCTCCATGAACATCACCGAGAAGGCCGACTTCATAAAGACCGAAAAGTCGTGTGGAGAAAACTCGGGATACTGTGTATTCAAGAAACGATTCAAATCGCGATGGAAAGACGCCGCCGTTTGGTAGCGAAGAGTCTTATCTTTGGCTAGAGCCTTATTGACGATGCGCTCGAGCTCTGGCGGAATCGACGGGTTCAATTTGCGCAACGACGGGATTTGACAATCTCGAATCTTGCGCAAAGTCGCCGCTTCACTGTTCGAAGTGAAAAGACGGTCGTTGGCCAAAAGTTCCCACAAGACGATACCCAAAGAGAAAATATCCGTGCGCAAATCAACGGTTTGACCGTCGGCTTGTTCCGGACTCATGTAACCGAATTTACCTTTGATCGTTCCGGCGCGTGTCGCTTCGATTTCGCTTTCGGCTTTCTTGGCGATACCAAAGTCAACGATCTTCACTTCGCCTTCAAAGCTGACCATGACGTTCTGCGGACTCATATCACGATGGGTGATGTTGAGCGGTTTTCCGGTGGTGCCATCTAAGCAGCGATGGGCATGATCCAGGCCGGCCGCGACTTCTTTACCCATGTAGACAATCTGATCGATCGAAAAGTACTTATTTTCTTTTTTGAGATGGTTCAGGATTTGGCGAAGGTTTTGTCCTTCGACGTACTCCATCACCAAGTAGAACTGCTTTTTCTCGACACCGAAGTCGAAGATTGAAACCACGTTCCCGTGATTCAAGTTCACGCAGATGTTCGCTTCTTCTTTGAACATCTCGATGAATTCAGGGTGATCGGAATACTGAGGAAGAATGCGCTTGATCGCGACGAACTTGTTGATGCCGCCGGCACCGGTCGATTTCGCCAGATACACTTCGGCCATACCGCCGGAGGCAAGTCTTTCGAGAAGAACATATTTTCCGAATGTCTCGAGAGCTTTGGACACTGATTCCTCTTTTCCTTCCAATAAGTTATCGGTAAGATCGGGTCATTGGTTTAACGAAAACCCTGGGGCAAAGGTCCAGGTTTTCAACCAAAACGCTGTCTCAACTGAGTTCAACCAAACTTGAAGAGTGGCGGAAAAACCATGGAGAAACGGCCCTGATGAAGTGGTACGGACTGACCGGAGGCATCGCTTCCGGTAAAAGCAGTGTCAGCCAAATCCTGAAAAATGAAGGGTTTGCGGTGGTCGATGCCGACCTGATCGCACGCGAAGTGGTTGATGCCGGTCGTCCCGGGCTGCAGCTGGTGGTGGATCAATTTGGGACGTCCGTGCTGAAACCCGACGGAGGTCTAGATCGCAAGAAGCTGGGCCAGATGGTCTTCGGCCAGCCCGAAAAGCTTTTGCTTCTGGAATCCATTCTTCACCCCTTGGTCAAACAAGAAACCGCAAGACAGCGCCAAAGCTACAAAGATCAAGGCCAAGCGTTGGTTTTCTATGATGTGCCACTGTTGTTCGAAAAAAACATGCAGGCCGATTTCGATGGCATCATCGTCGTCGCCACCAGCGAAGATGTTCAGCGGGCCCGTATGAAGACGCGCGATCGTTTGTCTGAAGATGAAATCACAAAGCGTCTGGGCTCGCAGAAATCGATGGCGGAGAAAATCAAGCAAGCCACCTGGGTGATCCAAAATGACGGAAGCCTGGAAGATCTAAAAAAATCGACGCTGCAAGTTTTAAGAAAAATTCAATCCGGAAAAGCATAAAGCAGCTGCAGGTAAAAATGCGTACCGGGGTAACCGGCGCGGGCTCCGGCTTCTAGGCGCAACAATCGGGACCATTGCAGAAGATCTTCGCTGCCGACCGCCACCTGCCAAAAATATCTTTGATAATCAATCACGTTGGCCAGTTGATCTTTCGGTTCGTAAAAAGCAGCCGCCCCGATTTTGTAATAAGGCTTCCATGCCGCCATTTCAGTGCCGAAGCAGCAGAATTTTTTAAATCCCCAATCGACACCGACATAGCCGTGCGAAGTTAAATTGAGTCCGAACTCTTGCGCCGTTTCGTCCAGATTGTAATGAGTCCTTTGCAGATGAAAGGTCGTCAGATTTTTTGTATCTTTGTCTTTATCGAAATTGCCAACTCCGTAACCGATGCCGGCATTGGTGGTGCCATCGGAAATGTCAGAGCCCCGTCGCACAAAATTTGGATTGTAATCGGGGGCCGGGGTTGCCTGAACCGAATCCTTTTGCGGAACCGAATTTGTGGATTGAAATGTCTCTTTCGTCTGGATTGGATCCGGCTCGATAGAAGTTTGTGGAGCCGCACGAGACTGCAACACGACCAAGGTCAAAAAAAGAGAAAAGAGGACCAGACGCATGAGAGAAATGATATCTCAAATCCACGGTTTGAGAATAAAATTTTTCAATATGCTTCATTCACTTCGACTTTCGATGGCCGCGGTCCTTTTGGGATTATTCTCGTCTTTGTCTTGGGCTCAAGAAGGCGTGCAAACTTCGATTCATCATCACTATCAATCCACGCGCGCGATGGGAATGGGCGATGCCTTTATCGCCACCGCCAACGATTACACCGCGCTTTTCTACAATCCGGCGGGCTTGGCTCGTCGCGAAGTCGGACAGTTCAATGGCTCCATCGAATTGGGCGGAAGTATCGACACGCAAAAGTTCTACAAAGATTTCGACGAGGTCGGCAAAAATCAAAGTTACGCGAACGACGGCGAAAAGCAGGCGGCCTACGTCGAACTTTTGAATAAGTACTATGGAAAAACGCTGGGTTTCCGCGTGAAAGCTTTGGAAGCCATCTGGGCTCGGCCCAATTGGGCCGTGGGTTTTATTCCGGTGGACTTTACATTCAATGCTCAGGTTCACAATCAAGGAACGCCGGCTCTGGACGTGCGTGCTTATGCCGATACCACTTTGGCCTACGGCTACGGGGCCGATCTTCCGGGCGTGTTACCGGGGTGGTTGTCTTGGGGCACGACGGTGAAGGTGATCAATCGCGGTTACATCAATCGTCAGGTGAACTCGCTGAACTTGGTCGCGGATCCCAAGACGATTCGTAAAGAAGACGCCCGGGACGGTTACACGGCGGACTTTGATTTGGGGATGTTGTACTCGCCGCGTATTCCGACCGAAGGTTTCTTTTCGGTTTTTCAGTTGGCGAAACCGACATTCGGTGCGGTCGTCAGAAATGCTTTGGATTACGGATTTGGCAGTAGCTTTCATCTCTTGAACAAAACCCAAGTCGATCCGCCAGAAAAATTGCACCGGGTCTTAGACGTGGGGATGAAGTACGAATATCCGGAAGTTTGGATTTTCGGCGGACGGGGAGAGCTGGACATTCGCGATATCGGACACCCGAATTTTACTTGGCGCCGCGCCTTTCACTTGGGATTTGAATTCGATTGGACCGTCACCAACTGGTGGAAGGGTCATTACCGAATTGGCGTCAACCAAGGTTATCCAACCTTAGGCGTGTCGGCGATGCTGTTTATCTTCAATCTGGATCTCAGCACTTATGGTGAAGAGGTCGGAACCTATCACAATCCCAAAGAGAGCCGGGTCTACATGGCCAAGCTCAACATGGATTTTTAGAACCCAGTACACCCGGGGGTGCTGGGGGCGTTGTAGCAGACCATGATCTGTTGACCGATGCCGGTCGGATTGTCCAAGCCTCCGGAAACTGACGAGACGGCTGACTTGAACTGTTCGCAATAATTTCCTGGTACCGATGCCGTGCCCGTTGCGCAATTGGCTTCGTAGATCGCAACGACCGCCGTGCCGACCGCTTCTTGGGCGACAGGGTTGCTTTGCAAGGTTCCCATCAAGTTCTGTAAATCGGTACTGGTCAGATTCGAGGTATCACCCAAACCGATATCGGCCAAGACCGTTGCCGTTTGCACGAAACCCGCCAGCATAATCAAGCCTTTGGCATTCGCTTTTTCACAGTAATTGAAAGTTTGTTGCGCGCTGGCCGCGTTCAAGGCCGAAGTCGATTCCGCCGTGAAGGTCAACGCAGCCATGACGGCCAGGCTGCCAGTCGCACCCGAATTGTTGGTTCCGGAAATATTGGACAAAGCGTTCGCAATCTTTGTCGGATTGTTGAAGCCCTCTTTGACAAATTTGCCGGCGCAGCGAATGAGATAAGCACTTTCGGATTCCATGCCTTCGACTTTGGAAACGCAGGCGTCCGCATCGGCCGGTTGGGCGGCATCCAAACAGCTTTGGGCATCGGCGACTTTGTCCGCGTCCGTTTCCTTACCGCAAGCCGAAATTAAAACCAAAAGGGATAGCATCAAAGACGAAAGAATGATTTTGCTCATATCTATTTATCGGAATTTGAGAGCGCAAAATTGAGGATTTCAGGTCCAGTCTTGGGGGCCAAAGTCTTGATTCTTAGCATTTGTCTCAAGCTGAGAACGTCTCAAACCGATATGAAAGACGATGAACAGGATGTTCTTAATCTTTAGCATGATGGTTTTTTTCGTCTCGGCTGTGCAGGCACAGGAGATCCGCGAAAATTACAACGGCGCTCGCTCTTTGGGAATGGGTGGGGCTTCGATCGCGGTCGTCAATGACGAGACGGCTCTTCTTGCCAATCCGGCGGGACTGGGAAAATTGCGTGATGCTTACGGCACGTTGATCGATCCTGAAATCGAAGCGGGCTTCAATGCCAAGCGCATGTACGACACCAAAGCTTTCACCAATCCTTTTGATCTTGAACAAGTCCGGGACACCACCGATTACAGTCGCGATACTTATTTCCACGCCAAAGCTCAGCTGTTTCCATCTTTCGTGATCCGCAATTTCGGTATCGGCATTCATGCCAGCCGCGTGATGGATGCCAAGATGGATTCGGCCGGTCAAAATATGACCACCTTCTATCAAGACGATTTGGCCGTGCACATGGGGATCAATCTTCGTCTGTTCGATGGCCGGATCAAACTAGGTGTCACCGGCAAAGCCATTTCCCGAATCGAAGTCGACAAGGTTCTTCCGAAAACGGGATCCTTCAGCCTTGGCGCCAACGCTTCTGAAGGTGTCGGCATCGGATCGGACGCCGGAATTATTTTGACCGCACCGATCGTTTGGCTGCCAACCTTGTCGGCCGTGGTTCGCGATATCGGCGGAACCAGCTTCACCGCGGGCAGCGGCATCCGCATGAAAACGGATACGCAACCCAAAGAAGTGCAGCAAGATATCGATCTGGCACTGGCGGTGTTTCCGATTCATGGCAATCAAGCCCGTTCTTCATTTACGTTCGAGTACCAGAAACTGAAAGCCGCATCCGAAGCCACCGATAAGCAACGGTTTTATCATGTTGGATACGAGTTCAACTATTCGGATGTGCTCTTCTTCCGGGCGGGAATGAATCAACGTTATTGGACGGCAGGGTTCGAGTTGGCTAGCGAACACACGCAGTTCCAGATCGCGAGTTACGGTGAAGACGTCGGGGTCGATGGCGATCCAGTGGAAGATCGAAGATACGTATTTAAATTTGCCTTTCGATTTTGAGGTGAGGGATGAGACTGAAAAATTATCTGCGAATTCTTTCGGTGCTTGTTTTACTTCCCGGATTGGGATGCTCGAATATTTATCAGAACATGGCAAACAAGACTTCGGACGAAGCTTTGTTTGAAGACGTGCAGATGTCGGTTGATTCGCAAGACTGGGACACGGCAATCACCAAGCTCAACTCGCTTTCCAGCGATTTTAAAAAACGCACGGACGTGATCGAATCTTGGGCCGGCGTTTATGCCGGCAAGTGCGGCTTGGTCTTTATCGATTATTTTACGACCTTGGGAAATGCCGATCTATCGACAACAACAATCTTTGCCTATCTGATGAATGCTTGGACCGGAAAAGTCGTCAATCCGACATACTGCACTTTGGCTCAGACCAAAATGGAAGAGATTAGCACCAATCCTGCCAACCGCACCTCGGGGCAGAATCTGTTTATGGCGATTTTGGGAATGGTGAAGATCGGGACTTATCTGCGCACTTATGCCGATCGCAACGGAACTGGAAACTTGGGCGACGGTACGGCCGAAATCAATGTCTGCACCAACGATGCCTCGAATTTGCCGGATGCAATCGTCACCGAAATCGTCACCGGCATGGGTCTTTTGACGACCAATCTGACTTATCTAACGGGGGTTTTATCCAGCGGCAGCATCACGGGCAGTTTGGATACGATCAATACATTTTGCAATTCGATGAGTGGCGCCTGCGGCCGAACTTCTTCGTCGGATGTGACGAATTCGGACCGAGATAATTTCCGCGATATCCTAAAAACGAACAGTGCGAATCCGACAGCTCCCTTTGGTATTGGGAACTGTGCGAATGCAGCGGTGGTGCCGTGCTGCTGATCCAACGTTTCTTTCTTATTCTCAGCCTTGGATTCTTGGGCCTCAGCGCCAAGGCGAAAGAATTTTATGAGCCCTTCCAATCCATTCGCCAGTTGGGAATGGGGGGCGTGTATGTCTTTGACGAGAACGATGCGACTTCGATGCTGCAGAATCCGGCTTATCTTTGTTACACCAAAGGCATGAACATCAGTGCGCTGGATGTGCGAATCGGTGTGGGCGATGTGAAGTCCTATATGGATTTGACCAATGACGGAAAGAACTCCATTCCAAATCCTGAAGGCCTTGCCGCGTTTTCTTCGTATTATGGAAAAGATGTTTGGGTGGGCGGCGGCGGTTATGCGGCGGTCACCTTTCCTTGTTTCGGAGTCGCCGGTTATTACACAGTGACGGCTGCGGCCTTGTTGCACAATCCGGCTTATCCACAGCTGAATGCGACCTACTTCCGCGATTACGGTGCGAATATCGGAGTCTCTTACCGTTTGTTGCCGAATCTGTCTTTGGGGCTTGCTGGCAAGCGGGTGACCCGACGGGGCGGGAATTACGTTTTCGGAGCGGACGCGTTGGCAAACGGAAGTCTTTCATCTTTGTTGGACCGAATTAACGCGGAAGGTTCGGGCTACGGTGTGGACGTGGGGTTAGCGGCACGTGCGGAAGAGGCGCCTTTCAATCCGACGATCTCTTTGTCATGGCGGGACATCGGTTCTATGTCATTTGTCAAAACCATAGGTGACGATGCCCCCGAGCGACAAAAAGACAATCTCACTTTGGGGATGACTTTTGATGGCTCGATTCCATTGTTGGGAGTCGCCGCCGGTGTCGAGTACCGTCACGTCACCGACGCCAATGAACAGATCGGAAAAAAGATTCACATGGGGGCCGAGCTGCATTTAGGCGCTTTCGATTTCCGAGCTGGATTTTATCAGGGATACACGACTTACGGTTTCGGGATGAATCTTTTCTTCTTCCGTGTGGATGCTTCCATGGGCAAAGTGGAGCAAGGCGTTTATCCAGGGCAGAACCCCTCTGAGCGCGTCAATGTCGGCCTGATCATGGATTTGGAGCTAGATCCCAATTTCAATATTATCGACATCGGCGGTAAAAAGCGTCGATTGAAACAGCGTCGATAGCAGTCTATACTTTCTTGATGCTCACCTTCACAGAACTGAAACGTCCCGATGAAAAATTGGACATGCTCGAGGTCTTCGACGCCAATCGGGCGACCTGGGTCGTTTCAGATCTTCGCAATAAATTCGAAGTGCAAAAGCTCATCTTAGATCAGCAAGACTCTTTCGAAGATTTCAGCGTGCTTCGCGCCAGCGAATTGTGGCGCATTCTGCTTCGTCGGTCGCAGCCCGAAATGCGATTTGTTTCCAGCGAATTTATTTCCACCTGGGTGAAAGAAGAAACCAAGCGCGATACCAACCTAAAGCTGGGAAACAGCGCCCACCAAACCGTCGTCGAAATGATGGACATGATGGCGTCTGTCCACTGTCACGACCTGGGTGCGGACCGCCTGCGCGAATGGTTCCGCGAAAACCCGGAAAGCCTGCAGCGTTGGGGCGGTTGGTTTTTGCTATCGGAAAGATTCTGTCACGAGCTTTTGGATCAGAAAAAATTGGCCGCCAAATGGTCGGCCGCTTATCTGCAGAATGAATTCGGCTGGGACCGTTTTTGGGATCGGCCTTTGATTTTCGATTTGGGTTCGCAGATCTCGCAGGTCGAAGCCGATTTGATCCGGGCCTTGTCGCGCGATTTGGATGTGTGGGTGTTGGCGCCGACTCCGGATTGGAAGGGCGAATTCGAATATCTCTTAAAGCCCTATGCTTTTCTTGAATCGCAGGCGCAGCAGAAGAAAAAGGTCCCCGGTGTCGCCACCAAACCGGACGGCGTCTCGAAGGCTTTGCGCTTTTCGGGCGTTTTGGGTGAAACAAAAAAAGCGGTCGAGCAAGTGCGCGAATGGATTGAGGCGGGTGTGCCGGCGGCCGAAATCGTCTTGATCGCACCAGATATGGAAAAGTACTGGCCCCTGTTGCAGCCTTTGTTGGTGGCCGAAGGAATCCCATCTGGAAAAGATGTGATGAGCCGTTTGCAAAGCCTACCGGCGGTTTCACAGTGGCTGTCGCATCTCAGATTGGCGGCGCAGGACGTGCGCTATGCGGATCTTGAAAATGCGGTCTATCAATCGGACGAATCGTCGGCCTTGCGATTTGAAGAGTTCTATTCGCTTTTTGCCGAACTGATCGGTGTCGAAGATCTGCGCCGTCACAGCCTGATCGCCAAATCTTTTCAATCGACGTTCTCGTTGAATGACGAAATCACGCGTGATGAATGGCTGGGATTTTCCAGCCGCTACTGGAAGAATCTGCAAAATTTCGAACCGATCGAAACCTGCTTCCGCGAAATTCTTACCAATACCGAAGCCTCTTTGAAAATGCGCGTCTCTTCATGGATTCATTTGCTCGAGCAGATTGTTGCTAAGAAAGAAATCCGCGTGCAAAAAGGCGATCGTTTCGGGGTGCAGATGACCAATCTGTCGGCGGGCGATTCGATTATGATCACGCACCGAATTTTCTTAGGTCTCAGTGAATCGATGTTGAAGGGTCAGGTCTCGCCTTTGCTAAGTCCGAAAGAAGTTCTAACGATTTCCAACGAGCTGGGTTTTGCGCTCGAGCATCCCGAGGTCAGCGCCTTGGAATTTGACTTGGCCTGGCTTTCGGAAAACCGATCGGTGCACACATTGTATTACTATCCCCAGACCGGGTTTTCGGGCGGGGCCGAAGCGCCCAGTGCTTTGTGGCTGAAAAAGTCCGATGAAGACAGCCAGCGGCTGAGCTATCCATCGAAGCTGCGCTGGGATTCTTTGCTTCGCTCGGAATCGGTCGGTGTCGATAAACAAGAGCCGGAACATTTAAAGTTGTCGGGACCGATGTCGTTGTCGCCGTCTTCGATCGAATCTTATCGCAAATGCGCTTTTACCTTTGCCTCGCAAAAGATTTTCCGTCTGCAGGATCTGCCGGTGATGGATTTCGATATCGATCGTCGTACGCGTGGGTCCTTGGCACATGCACTGCTGGAAAAGCTGGGCGAAGAGCCGCGCAAATTCACCTGGAGCGATGACGAGCTTTCCGAGGTGATCGAGGCCCTGAAAGAAAAGGCGGGCCTGCAGAACATGGACAGCTTTATCTGGAAGGGTTTAAAAGAACGGCATGTGAAACTGGCCCGGCGTTTTTTGTCCTTTGAAAAAGAATGGCTGCAAAAGTTTCCGCAGACTACGATCAAGGCCCGGGAAAAAGATTTTGAATTTTTCTGGGATATGGATGAGCAGAAATTTTCCAAATCTGGCGCCTGGAAGATCAAAGGCCGTATCGATCGCATTGATGAAGACAAAGAAAACCGGCTGGTCTTGATCGATTACAAACTGTCAGCGGGCGATTACAAAAATCATCCCAAATGGATCGAAAAAAATCAGCTGCAGCTGGCCCTGTACATGCTGGCGCTGGAAGAAAATGTCATCGACGGCTTGGAAGCCAAAGAAGTCGTCGGTGCTTTTTACTATGTTCTGAAGAACATGGACCGCAATCGCGGCATGAAGGTTGAACAAGCGGCGGGAACGCTGTTTGATCTGGATCGCAAAGGGAATCGCATTTCCGAAGAAAAGAAAGCCGAGCTCTTGAAGTCCGTGAAACAGGTGATTCAAGAAGTGATTGGAAATATTCAAGCGGGTCGATTTGAACCGGTTCCATTGGAACCCGAAAAATGTGGAGAGTGCAGTTGGAAAAATCTATGCAGAGCCCCCCATTTGAGCTGATCGATATCGTTGTCCGCGCCGGTGCCGGAGCGGGAAAGACGACCGAGCTGACACAGCGGGTGTTAAAGCTTGCGCAAGACTTCAATCAAAAGCATCAGCGCTATCCGCATTTTGTCGTGACGACATTCACGCGCAAAGCCACGCAAGAGCTGAAAGAGCGTCTGATGAAAGAAGCGATGAAACGCGAAGACGAAGGTCTTATTGCTTTCTTAAAGCGTCCCAGTCAGCTGCACATTTCGACCATCCACGGGATTTTAAGTCTATTTTTGTCCAAGTTCGGCTCGATCATGGGGCTAAGCCCGAAGCTTTCGATCGTTTCCGATTCGCGCGAGCGATTTCAGATCAAGCGCCAGATCCGCGATCTTTGTCAGAAAAGCCAACAGTTCAATGACGATTTCCAAGTTTTGCTCGAAAGCTGCGAATTTAGCGATCTGCAAAAAGCCTTGGGAAGCTACTTCCGTTTGAAAATGCAGTTTGGTGACATTCCGGCCTTCGAGAAAAAGGATTTCGCCAAGCACCTGGAAGCAAAAACCAAGCTCGCCAAAGAACAAATGACAACCCTGGCCCGGGCCATCCGCGCCTCGGATGTTCCTGAAGCTTGGCAAGAGCTGGCCGCCTTCTGCGAGACCGCAGTTCAAGTGGAAGAGATCGCGCAGGTGGCCGAACAAATGCCTTCGCCACGCAAATCAAAAACGGTTCCCGAATCCGTAGCCGAGATGCGCGATGAACTGAAAGAATCCCTGCAGTTTTTCTCGCACTGGCGGGTGAGCGACGATTTTGCGGCTTCGCATGAACAATTGGCCACGCTTTTTGCTCGTTGCGCTGAAGCTTTGTCCGAGCAGCTTTTGGAAACGAAGCTTTTCAGTGGCGAGATCACCATGCAGGATCTTGAAACCTTGTCCTTGAAGCTGATTCGTTCGCACCCCGAAGCGGCGCAAAGCTTTTCGAAGCAATGGGATTATTGGCTGGTCGACGAATACCAAGACACCTCGCCCGTGCAGGTCGAGCTTCTCAAAGCTTTATCGGGAGAATCGAAAAGCTTCGTGGTCGGAGATCCGCAGCAAAGTATCTATCTGTTCCGCGGGGCGCGGTCCGAAGTCTTTGCCGAAAAGGAAAAGCTCGTTGAAAAACAGAAGGGCGTTCTTTTCTCGAAGCTCACCAATTACCGTTCGAAGCCCGAGCTTTTGGAGTTTTTTAATTTTTTCTTCACCAGTCTGTCGTCACAGTTTCAGAAGATGAATCCGAAATCCGAACCGGCGGTCAAACCGACCGCGGCCATTGCCGAGATCTTCGAGGTCGTCTCGGATGAAGAAGGTGACCGCGATGTCGAGCTCGAGACCGTTCTTTTCCGCTGCCAGGAACTGATCGCGCAAGGTGTGCCGCTGGAAAAGATCTGCGTCTTGTTCCGTAGCAATCGCGATTTGGAAGATCTGGCTTGGATGGCGCAAAGCTATGGCATCCCGGTTCAAGCTTTGTCGGCCGGCCAGTTTTTTGAAAAGTCCGAAGTGATCGATGCCTTGGCGATTTTGAAATTTCTGTGCAACCCGCATGACAACCGCAACCTGCTTCAGGTTTTACGTTCGCCATTATTTCGCGTGTCGGATCAGAATCTGTACGAATGGTGCCAGAAAGCGGGTTCTTCGTTCTGGCAAAGCTTCTTGATCCAAAAGCATCCGGTGATTCAAGAGCTGCAGCAGTGGCTTTTTCAAACTCAGGAAAAGGGCATCGGCGGTGTTTGGCGCGATCTTTTGGTGCAAAAAAAGTATTTCCATTTCGCGCAAAGCTTGGACGCCACCGGAAAGCGCGAAGCCAATCTGTGGAAGCTGATCCAGATGGTGCGCTCGGAAGAACGCAGACCGGGTTTTTCGTACCTGGAGTTTTTAAAGGACTTGGATTCACGCGCACTTTCAACTGAAGAAGGCGACGAAGGCGAAGCGATCCCCGTGATCGAGCCGCAGAAAATCCATCTGATGACTGTGCACGCTTCAAAAGGCCTGCAGTTCGCGCATGTGATTTTACCCAGAATGGGAAAAACCTCGCCGCCGGTCAGCCCCGACTTCTTTTTGTTCGAAGATCAAACCGGGCGCTGGACCCTGAGCGTGGTCGATCCGGAAGAAGGCAAGAAAGTCGCATCTCTTTCAGGTTTGAACCTGATGGAGACAATGAAGCGCAGGCAAAAAGAGGAAGAAGACCGCGTTTTGTACGTGGCCTTAACCCGAGCGGAAGAATCGGTCAGCCTGATCTGGGAAGAAGAACCGAAAAAAGAATCCTGGGCAGGTCGAATGAAAATCGGTCTGGGGGATGGCCTGCACAGCTACGATCATTTCT
The DNA here is from genome assembly GCA_966211455.1 of uncultured Bdellovibrio sp. GTDB lineage: Bacteria > Bdellovibrionota > Bdellovibrionia > Bdellovibrionales > Bdellovibrionaceae > 21-14-0-10-47-8. Next base: position 148,755 of record CBIHNI010000007.1, on the reverse strand, counting down.
GTTACCAGGTCCGCCGCGGTCAGTTTGCGCCGGTGAAGGCTGTGATCGAAGCGCCGAAGATGATTGAAGCCTTGGCGCCACTGCGCGGATCGAGCTTACCTTTCGTTAACCAAACCGTTTCGGTCACCGAAATTTTGGATTCGCAAAGCACCAAAGCGGCAGGCGCAAACAAAATCGAAATGGCCGATGTGCAAAAGGCGATCACCGGCGTGGATGTGCACCGCATTTTCGAATCCTTGAAATACAAATGGATGAAAGATCCAAGCTATGACTGGCAATCGGATTTGTCCGATCTTCCGGTGACTCATCAAAAAGCGATGAGATATCTGGCCGCCGATCAAAACGGACGCTGGTTGGACGTGATTCAAAACGGTCATGTTGAATTCGGGATGGCGGTGAAGCTGGGCGCGGGACTGTTGCAAGGCCAAATCGATCTGTGGGGCGAAGACAGCGAAGGCCAGATGTGGATCGTCGATTACAAGACGGGGAGTCCCAAGTATCAGGACAAAGCTTTCCAGCAGCTGGAAATTTATCTGTGGGCTTTGCAAAAGATGAAGAAGATCAGAAAAGACCAGACCGTGCGTCTGGCCGTGATTTATCCGTTTTCCGAGATGACTTTGGTTCGGGACCCCAGCGGCTGGAGTCCCCCGGTTGAGATGAAATAAGTTAGAACAGCGAGTTCATCAAGATATCGGCCTGGGCATCGTATTCGGCCGAGTTTTCTTGGTATTCGGCGGCCTTCTCATTTTGTTTTTTCAAAAGCTCATCAAATCGACGAGTCGCAATCTCAAAGTTCAATCCCACATAGTTATCATAAGACTTCATATTCTTATAATGATCCAATTCTTTGAAATCCTTAATTGGGAAAACCTTCAACCATCGTAAGAATTTGTCTCGGCGAAGAATGTTCTTCTGCTTCTCTTGCTCTTCGTGAGTCTCGCCTTTTTCGACGATTTTTTCGTAAAGCTCTGATGTTGCCGCGACATAAATTTTATGCTCATCACCGAAAATTCCCATAAACAAACGGCTCAAATCTTCTTCAAGATTCTTATCGCCATTCGCAATTTTCTCGAACTTCTCTTTCAGCTCGTAGATTTGAATGTACTGAAAGTCAGCCGCGGCTTGGTTTTTTGGCAAATGCTCGGCGATCAAGCTCCCCATGATTGCGACCGCATTGTCGGATGGTTTCCAAGTGTTGCGGATCGTTTTCAGTTCATTCAGGTACTTGATCAAGCGGCTGGCTTGATGATGCTTTTCCAGAGCGCAGTAGGCCGTTCCGTAAACATCATAGCATTCCATATCACCGCCACCCTCTTTCAAGAGAGTGTCCTTTTTCGTGATTTTATAAGGCATATAGCGATCCGAGTTCAGCTGATCACGGCCCGCGATCATCAAACCGTCACGGAACATCGGAATCATCAAGGTTAACAGTTCTTTTTCGGACACAAAGTTGAGACTGAATTGTCCTTTTGGAATGTCCATTTTAACGGATTTGTTCAGCTCCAGCGAATCGATCCCGATGCCGGCCGTCAGACGTTCGATCACGGCTTTACCTAGCTCTTCACGGTGAAGGGGTTCATCCATAAAGTTCGGAGTGAAATTGAACTGCTGACTGGTGTACAAGAACGTTTCTCGAGATGTCAGGGCGTGCATGGCCAAATAGCGGTCCATGGCAAAACCGATGACTTCCGGCGTTTCTTGCATGCCGTAGCTGCCTTGAATTTCAAAAGGTCGGCTCATCTCTTCAAACAAAGATCCGAACGCCTTTCCGCCTTCGGCAAAAAGATTCGCGCTCTTTTCAGATTTCAAAAATTCGATCACGTCTGGATCCGTGCAGTTTTTAACCGTTCGGCCTTTGCGGTTGAAAATCTCGGATTGAATCAGACTGAACGAGAAAAGCTGAACCGCTTGTCCAGACCCCTTCCCGCGGGTTGCGATGCAAGAATAATCCGGTGTCAGTGCCGTCTTCATCAGAAACTTGAAAATCGACTCTTTGGCATCATAGAACTTTTTATTCCATTCTGCGACGGACTTGCCTTGTTTATTGGCATCGAAGACCTTTTTCAAAAGAAGCTCGTAATCTTCTTTCTTTTCAGTTTTTTCCAGATATTTGTTATCGGCACCGGTTTCGCGCGCCAGGATCAAACGCCACATTTCATAGTACTTGAGCATGGGAACGATAAATCGCTGGTAACGATCGTAAGCCTGCGCATTCATTTCCATCGTTCGTGAACGGTCGTTGCGGAAGGTGAACTGCGCCACGTGCGCATTGTACTGAGCCTTGAGGTTTTCAACGATCTGAACGGGATCCGATCCCACATCATAGGTGTCGCACAGCGGATCTGTCGGGTACCAGTAAGCGTTCTCGTCCGTGCAGTATTTGTAGGTTTTCATTTTCTGGGCGGCCTGCTGACGAATCGAATACTGCGGATTCAATTTCAGAATCTGGCCGTCCTTCGATTCGATCGTGTCCGAATATCCCCAACGGATCGCCGCGATGTCGTAAGGTCCGGGCTGGGTCATTGTGTCTTCGTCAAATGGCAGGTAATCCATCACGGAAGAAGAGCGCCATTTGATCGTCTTTTCCTGATTGCCGATTCGTTTCTGCACCGGAGCAAAATAATTGGCGATATCGGACGAGGCATAGAAGTTATGTCGAAGTCCCAGGTTGTGTCCGATCTCATGAAGCAAAGTGGACGTTAAACGCGGACGTACGACTTTGATTGCACATTTGTTCACCAGATCTGTTTCGATGTCTTCGTCACCCGCCGTCTTGCTGATCAAATTGCCAAGGTAAGCGTTCAGCTCGGGGCAAAGATCTTTCACCGCTTCCAAAGTCAGAGGATTGACGGTGTCGATCGAGCTTTCCATTTGCGCCGACTGCTGGCTGCTAGGGGCCGCTTTTTTCTGTTCAAACTGCGGCTTGAAACCCTTTTGATACTTTCCGTTCAGGAAAACAGGAAGGCTTGATTTCTTTTCAAGAATATTTCGATTGCCCGTGTTTGAAATATTCAAAGCATTCTGCTGCGGATCCACCGCGATTCGCAGTCCTGGAAGACCGAATCCCAAGATCGACTTTAAGGCCATATCGCCCTTGGCGGTCTTGATGTACTGATGAAGGATGTATTTGGTCGAGTTCATATAGCCACCGACATTCAGATTCGATGTCGCCATGATGATTTCGCCGCTAAAGTCGGTCAAAGAAGGACCAAGACCCAAATACCAGGTATTCGAAAGGTCGACGGCATCAAAGATGTTCACAAGGCTGTAACGAAGGTCACCCAGATAACCGCGGAGCGCTTTGTGATTCTGATCCATATACTGAATGCGAATCCCAAGGCCTGCCGCTTGGAAGCTGGCATTCCAGGCGGCCATCGTATCTTTGAAAACAGATTCAGCCCACTCGGGGGCTTCCATGTTCAAACGGTATTCGATCGTTTGACGGGTCGGATTGAATCGGCTCAAACGGATCATCTTCTGGGCTTTTGATCTCGAATTCGTTTCGTAATCCTGAACATGGTTGCGGGCGCTGGTGAAAAACCCGAACACCGTCATATCGTCAGGCAAATAGGTTTTTGGAACGTACTTTTGGGCTTTGTGTTTTTCGGTCGCATCTTTTTGATAGGCATCAACGCGATACAAAGCGATACGGTAAGTCACACCCGAAGCTTCGTCTTTAACCAAGATGGAAAGATAGCCGTCGTCGATCTGGAAATCCAAAATTTCCGGAGATTTGATCATGTCTTTATCGTAAGCGACCGCAATTTCGTCCAGCTTCAGCTCGACAAATTTGCGGTTCTTCCAACCGCCGTCTTCGTTGTTTTCTTCTTTGACCGAAGTCGTCTTTCCGCTTTCTGTGAACTTAAATTCTTTGTAATCGACCGCGATGGAAAGAACCGAGCTTTGCAGCTCCGGACGGGTTTCCAGGCTGTTTTCCAAACGTTCGTCGACGTTTAAATTGTAGAAAGTTAGGGCTTTTGAATTTTTGATCATACGGATGCGGGTCGCTTCTTTTCCCAGCTGATCGTAAGCAAGAAAGCTTCCGACCAGACCTTTTTGCGCTTCCATATTCTGACCGATCATCGTGACGGCAAAATACCAGTCCTTCGATTCTGGCGTTGAGCCTTCAAAGAAGCTGATTGGCAGCACGGTGGTTTTTGGCAAATATTTGGCCCGTTTTTTTGAATTCAAATCGATCTTGAAATGCGAAGCGCCCATCGGGCTTTGCAAAGCGATCAGTTCCAAGCGCGATGTCTTTTCATTGTATTCATTGCGGCGCTGATCGATTGAATAGTAGCTGGCCGTGTACGACACGATCGGAACCATAAAGCGGCCGTCTTTGTTGTCGATGGCCGACGGCATTTCATCCGGAGCCAGCTCTTCGGTCGTGCCCAGCTTCATCACTTTCAAGGTGTCGGCCTGGAAGATGTATTTCACTTTGTAAGTGTGATTCGGAAGACCGATCATCATCGTGCTGTCCGTTAGCTTCAATGGATCTTTGGAATCAAATTTCACATAACCAAAATTTTTAGATGAATCTTTTGCGGATTCTTTGCGGCTGTCGATGACTTTAAAGTTCTTATCGCTTTGCAGAGATTCGGTGATCTCGGAAGTTTGCAGATCGTACTCTTGACCCTCGTAATTCGAGATCTTGTAAAGCTCGCGATCTTCGCCGTAGGCCAATTCGGCATCGCGCTTTTTGGTGCAACCCAAAAGCGTGACGCACATCAGACCGATGATCAGTTTGAAGCTCAACTTTTTGCAACCGACAACTTTCATAACCATCCCTTAAAAACTCACCGAAGTCTCAACGTAAAAAATCGAATTCTGGTCGCTGACCGCTTCCAGATTTAAATCCTCGCCATTTTCTTTGAACCAAGGCCCTTGATTCGAATGTCCCAAAGTGATGTCCCAGACATCCGGAGCGATATCGAAGCTGACCGTTTGGCTGTGGGAAATGCCTTCGCTTGCACGGCCTTCGTAATTCACACGGTTTGAATGCGAAAGATCCGCACCGAAAGCCCAGCGGCCGATTGTGTACGAAGCTCCGGTTCCTTGGCGGAATGAATACTGGGTCAGCACGTCGCCCGCTTTGTCGGTTTCAAAGGTGTGGAAATTGCGATTGGCACTGACCGAGAAGTAAAAAGAAAATCCAGGGATCAACCAGTATCTTAAAGACTTGATTCGATAGCGCAGGCCAAAGCTCGAGTTCAAATTGTCGAGCTCGCGTGACTCTTTCGAAAGCGGAACCATCGAAGAAGCCGTCACCGACTGAGAGAAATATTTGAAATCAGGCAGGCCCGAATACTTGGTCGACAATGAAAGATCCGAAATTCCGTTCGAAGTGTCTTCGGCGTCTTTCAGGTTTTCGGAATAACCCAGGCTTGTGTTTAAGCTCCAGTTGTCGTTCACATGATAGGACAAAGACGCTATCATATCCGCGGATGAGATATTCGATCCATCTTTGCGATCGATCATCTTCTGTGAATGTGACATGGAAAGAGATCCGGAAAAGCCATCGCTATCGGCGCTGTCCTTGGATCCAGGCGAATACTTGGTTTTCGAGGAAGCGGTCGAGCTCATCGCCAGCTTGGGTTTCGCCAAGGCCTGGCGCTGATAAAAGGAAGCCTGCTTGGCGAACGCCAAGGAACCAAAGGCCACCGTCAGGACGGCCCCGATCATCATATATATATAAGGATATGCAGCTTCCATTTTCAAAATTAGCGTCTTGGTACTTCTAAAAGTGCCAACTCTCCTTACAGGTAATTTTTGCAGTCCATGTGCCAAGACCCCCTGTTCTGGCATCGATTCAGGCCGGGTTCGCCGTCCAAATATTAGCCACTTTACAAAAAAGGGTAGTCAGCATGGGGGTTTAAAGCTGCTGGCATCCTTTCTGAAATACTTACATGCAATGGAAGGGTGCTGAAAACGCCCGGAACTGCTTCAAACCCAATTAAAGGGGTAAAGAGATGTTGAGCTGGAAAAGTTGGATCAAATTGAGACGGAACGTAAAGGACCAAGGATCTCAAGAATTGGTGGAAACCAATAGGACCGAGCTTGCACCGAAATCGGGGCCTAGTTTGGGTAACCTTCGTCAACATCTTCAACAGCCTTTTTCTGTATTCGCATTAACGTTGGTTATAGCGGCGACAATAAATGCTTGTAGCTATAAATCTCCAAGCGTCGAAGAAATTGCGCCGGTTGATAACGCCGACATCCCGAAATCTTTCTTCGTGACCACCGAAGTGGACGCGAAAACAAAGCAGACCATCAATGTCCCGAAAAAGTTCATGTGCGGCTGGGCTTCTGAAATGGAAGTGGGCCGTGCTTCGGAATACGCATACACCAACAACGCGATCTCGACGGAACATTGCAATCTGGTTTTTGAAATCACCGAACACAAACTGATCGGGAAACTGATCAATCCTTCATTTGCCAATGATCCAAGCCGCTGGGAAATCGTTCTGACGATCCCGATTTCTTCTCACCACTATGTCGAGCGCGACAAAGACGGTGCGGGTCGCGAAACAAACAAGGAAATCCGCAACTCGGGCCGCAGCCACTGGTCCGCACGTCCTTATATGAACTTGGAGCTGGCTGGGATCAATCTCGAAGGTAAATTCCAGTCCCAAGAGTCTTGGTGGGGCATGCGCAACCTTGGAAATATCAATGTCGACAAAGTTGAATGGGATATGAAAAACGGTTTCCTGGGTTTCACTTTGCAAAAAGGAACGGCGGGCGGCAGCTACGCGGCAGTTCGTTTCAATATCAAGGAATTCCAAACCAATCCGAACTTCAAAAAGACGCCGTTCAACGATCAGAACTATCGCAAGATGAACGTTCTGCACGTGATCGGTGAAAAGGTGAAAGGAATTTACCCAATCCTGCACGCGGCCCACTGGGACGTGACAAAGAAAATAGAAATCCGTCTTTGGGAAGTCCCAGAGAAATACAAAGACCTGGTCAAAGAAATCGTCGGCGAGTGGAACGATGTGCTTCGCAAAGCCGATGCGACCACCTTGTCGGAAGGTCCATTCGTGGTTTCTGAAACTCCGGCAAAACATGCCTTCGATCTTCGTTATCCAACAATCGCTTGGGTCGCGGACGAAAAGATCTCCACGTACTCGCCACTTGGGATCGGTATGGCTTTGGCTGACGTTTCCAACGGTGAGATCAAATGGGGCATGATCACTTTGTATGGTGGTTATATCGAAAAATACATGAAGAGCTACTTGGACACGTCTTCAAGCTTGGGCTCGAAGGCCGGCAAATTTGCCAAAAGCCTTTTGGCCTTCACCAAAATCCCGGCTTTCAAAGATGCTCCACCAGAATTTGATAAGCTGTCATTGAGCTTGCCGGCGCAAGACTCGACGATCGCGAAATTCATGCGCTTCTTTGATTCGAAAGAAAATCAGGATCTGGCTGCCAGCAATAAAGAAGCGGCCAAAGCGATCATGAATTCCCAAGCACAGGCAGCCAAAGAACTGCTGGGCATGACGAAGAATCAAGCTTTGACCGTGGCTCGCAACGCGATCGCGACAACAAAGCAAGTCACCTCCGACAAGGGACTGGAAAAAGTCCTGAAATCTGAATTCTTGGGTAAGTTCTCAAAGGCCGAGACGTTCTCGGCGAGCGAAAATCCATTTGTGACGATGGCCAATCAGCAGAAAACTTTTGATGCGGCTGGATTGCAGAATGAAATTCGTGAAAAGTATCAAGGCAACGTCTTTGATATGGACCGCACATTTGCGGATATGATCCCAGTTTGGTCGAAAGAGCTTGGCAAAACGGCGGATAGCGCGGGCGGCGGCATTGAAAACGACGAAAAGACTTTGCGCCATTTGGTGAAAGAGCTGATCACTCACGAATACGGCCATTTCTTGGGATTGGGACACCAATTCAAAGAAAACATTTTGCCAGCAAAAGGCTCTGTTCCAGAAGACATCTATTCGGCTTTGGCTGAAAAGGCGACGGCGCAGAACAACTACACCAACTACACATCAGTGATGGGTTACCGCAATCCGCGCGTTGAGTTGAAAGAAGCAGGTCCGATCAAGCCAGGTCCACATGATGAACTGGTGATCCGCTTCTTGTATCGTCAACAGTATTCGACTTTCAAAGCTGGCGACAAAGAATTCACTTTTGTCGATGTTCCACAAGACGGAATCATCCCAGAAACGAATCCGGCGAAGCCAGAATACAAGACGACTTACTTCGAACAGTGCAACGACATTCAGGCATCCCTGGCGATGGATCCATATTGCAATCGTTTCGATTCGGGCGCGACCGCGACGGATATCGTGCGAACTTATTTTAGCGATTTGAACGCGAACCTGATCCCATCCTTGTATGCATTTACCGATGCACGTGGTGGTAACAGTGAAGAGGCCGAAGGTCACTTGTGGATGAAGTCTTTGACGACTTTAAGCCGTGTTCGCGTGTTCTATGATTACATGCGTTTGTATTTCAAGCCGCAGTTTGATTTGATCCGCAACGACGAGCGCGCTTTGATGCAATTCTCGGCGGCTTGTCAAATGCGCACCGAAGACATCCAGCACCCAACACTGAAGAAAATCTTCAGCGAATCTCCGCAGCTGAAAGATCTGTGTGCGGCCAATGCCTTGGCTTTGGCTGAAATCAAAGCTTTGGTTTCTTTGAAGGTCTCTGACTTTACGAAAATGAACGTGAAGAGCCAATTCATCCCAGGTGGGATGGATGGCGGCGATGCCTCTCGTGACTGGAGCCGTTTCTTGGGTTCATGGGTCGAATTGTCGGGTCTTCCTTTGAAGTACTCGTCACTGATGGCTTTGACGACCGCGACCCCATGGATCGTGTTCGGCGAAAACATGTGGCCACACTTTATGTACAGCGGTCCTGAGGCCGGATTCTCGTATATGTATCTGTATCCGAATGAATACACAAAAATCATGGCGGCGAACGCCCGTTACAATCTGAAGTTCGCAAGCCTAGGCCAAAGCGATCGCACGACAATGGGACGATCGGTGTTGGCGATGGGCTGGATGAATTACATCGGCCAATCAGAAAGCAATGATAAGGCCTTGTTCCCAAGCGAATATGGCGATCGCATCCGCAAGCAGCAAGAATTCAACCTGGGAATGGTCGCGATCATCCTGAAGGGCGTGAAGCGTGAAAACGGAAGCCCGAACAAAGCTGTTCGTTGGGATGGCGAGATCTATGATATGGCGGTCGATAAACCGATCCCTATCAGCTCGGCTTACATTCTTCCAGGCGGAAGCGTGATCGCAAGTGCTGCGGGCATGTTCTTGTACCCGATCACCAAGTTCGTTCCGTTCTCGGATTTCGGCGGTTACGTCTTGGCGTACAAGCTGAACTATGACCAAGAAGACACGGACGAGATGTCATTGTCGGACATCGGCGTGAAGAAAGACCTGAAGGACATCCACGACGATCTGATGCAGGCCTGCGTGATCGGAACGGACGGAAAGAACAACGGTCTTTCATCGTACTTCTCGACGGACAACTTGGATTTCCAAGGGTTCACGATGGGGACGACGCTCGAGCGTTCATTGGATAAGAAGAAGGAATTCATGACTTCGATCGATAAAGCCTTCGCGGATTATTACTCGGCGAAACGTTACGGTGCCAATGCTCCGAAACCCGAGACTTGCCAAGAGTCTCTGCGCGGAATCGGTCTGTTGATTTCATCTGCTGCGGTTTTGAACGGTTACTGGCTGCCCGAAGTTATGGGCTACGTGCAGAAATAGGATAGATCATGAAAACGATGACACTGACTTCAAAATTGATGTTGACCGCGCTGACAAGTGTGCTGGCGGTGGCGTGTACTTTCAAAAAAGTCGACCGCCAAGAGCATGAAGGCAAACAGTCAACCGATCTGACGATTCCTGAAGCTGCCGGCTCGCAAACGGCCGAACGTTCATTGTCGAATCAGGAAATGGCGACAAAGATCAAGGCCTTTGATCTTCAGTCGATCTACACAAAGACGATGGCGATTAAAACCGAAGTCGAAGCCCTGGGCGTGATCGAAGCCCTCGAGTCCAATATGATCCGCCGCGAAGTTTGGAGCTCGCCACAAGTGAAAAACGACGACAAGGTCGTGACAGCTTTGAGCTATTACAATTATTCGGTGATCAAGCTTTTGGAAATCGCTCCGAATTCAGAGAAAGCGATGGCTTTGTCGGATCGTTATAAAGCAATGGCTTTAGAAGGTTGCAGCGGTGAGCTTGAGAACTGTTTGAATATCAAATGGTTGAAGGCCGATGCTCGCTCTCAGCGCGTGATCGAATTGCTGGCACAAAGCATGGACAAGCAGCTGGATGCCGCTTGCAAAGAGAAATGCGACGACCAAATCAAAAAATTCTACGACATCTTGGCGATCGGCATGTCGGTGTCGAACGCCCAGAAGAATCTGGTTTTGCAAGCTCTTTACCTGAAGCGCGCCAACGAGTTCGGAAATATCTACGCCGGACAGAATGATCTGGAAAAGAAAGAGGCCCTGCTTCGTCATGGTCAGATTTTTGAAAATATTTTGAGCAAATTTGAAATCGAAAAGCAGTCGGACGATTTGATGTACGCCGTCCAGCAGTTTAAGCCATGGACTTTCTCGAAGGTCGAAAAGAATGCGTTCCCATTCGGAGTCGAAAAGATCTTTGCTTTCGCGGCAAAGCACATGATGTACGACAAGGATGGAAAGACTTTGTCGAAAGATTTCAAAGACGCGATCGAAGCTTCCCAGTCTCCGAAGGATAAGGATGGCAAGGACAGTGCGGATCTTTCGTTCCGTCAGAAACTGAAGAAGATTGTTTCCGAAGACACTTCAAGATTGGTGTTTAAGAATCTTCAATTCGAAGCGGAAGCCAATAAGGCCCAAAGCGCTTCGTTTTATAATGAATACTTCTTTATGATCGATCGCCTTTACAAGGGTCATTTGGGTCTTGAAGAGGTCGGTAACATCTGGAAAGGATCGAACAAGAACGAAAAGTTGCTTGTCGAGACTTTGTCGATCTACGCCAAGACAGAGCTGATCCACATGATCATCAAAACAAATGAATACTTCCGCGGAATCATCAGCCGCGAAAACATGACCAGCGAACGTTTGTTCAAGAAAACGATCGAAGAAAGTCAGCCTTTGACTCAGGTTTGGGACCAGATGTTCACTCGTCTGGATCGCATCGCGACATTCGCCGGTCAGCAAATGCGCGATTCAAATTTGGGAAAAAGCGATTCTCAGCTGACCAAGGTGAAAGACCTGATCAGCGTGTTCCGCCGCGATACGAAATTGACGTCGGTTTATCCGGGGATGTTGCTTTTGGGTCATTTTATGATCGTAACCAACGCCAAGTTCGAATACGAAACTTGGTGGGGAGCGAAAATCCAGATCGATCCAGAAGTCATCGTCAAGTACATGCTCAACGGTAGCTTCGATCAGCCTTGGTTCTTGTTCAGCGGTGACACCGCTCCTTTGAACAAAGCCGAAATCGTCAATGCTTTCTATTACACTTTGAATGCGGGAGCCTTCGAAACTTTCTCGGGAATTAAAGATGAAAAAGGATCAGCAGTTCTTGATCGCGTTTCGTTCTTGAAAAATTCGTTAAAGCGTTTGATGGCTGAAAAAATGCGTGAAGTCGAATCGACAACAGAAAGCATGAGAACTGTACGCACCGAGAATGCCGGTAAGATTTCGGATATTCTGGGTTATTGCCATAAAATTCTGGGAACTAAGAATAGCGCTCCAAATTTGAACTTCTCTGTCACAGTTCCGATGGCCGAACTTCCAAAGTACGCTCTTTTTGGTGGAAAATCGAAGGGCAGTATCGAAACTGTTGCAAAATACTATAACGACGTCGCCTCTTATTATGGATATTCGGAAGGTGACAATGTTGAAAATGTCTTCCGCACAAAATTCCAGACCGAGCTGACACAGCTGAAAGCAATGATGGTTCCGCTCGAGGCTAGCATCACTTCATTGAGCATCGACGAGACGGCCAAGAAGCAAATGCTAAAAGAACTGAACACCGAAATGGGTGAAGCGGAAGCTCAGCTTGCAGAATACCTGCGTACTGGCATTGGTCTTTATCGCGAAATCGACGGGTGTGATGAAGCCCTTTTGTCGTTGGAGCGAAAACGTCAGATGGAGCTGATCCAAAGTGAAATCGCCTATCTTGGAAATATCTGGGATTCAATGATGAAAATTCATTCAGCGGATGCGGCTCAGAAGACAGCTTTGATCCAAGAGCTGAAGAAGGGCATGTCTGAAACCGAGCGTATCGATGGCGATTCTTATATTTTCTCGCAATTGGATATCTTGAATCGTCTTGCGGGGTATTCGTCGAAGCTTTCACCGAAGCTGATTGTAACTGCTCCTGACGAACTGGATACAAAGAGAATGGCTGCAATCTTGAGAAATGTGACTTTCATTTCCAATTCTTCTGGCAAGCCATTGACCAAAGAACAGTTTATCCGCAATGCCCTGTCGACTTTGATGACCCAGGGTGGTTCAGAAGCTTTGGCATGGTTCAACGACGTCATTTCGACCGATCTATACGATTCAAAAATGAAGGCATTGGTGACCTTGTATCGAATGGGTTTTGACTTGGGTCTGGATGGAAAAGAAATCAAGAACGTGACGGCGAAAGAGCTGATCGACTTGGGCATTCGTCGCGCCAAGTTTGCGGGAATCAAAGAAGAAGAAATCCCCGTTTTGAAGCTTTTGGGTCTGTCCGAGTACGTGAAGAAAATCAATTTCGTCGGCATGCTCTTCGACAGCACAGAAACGCGATCTTTCGGTATTTTAGATGCCGTTTATTACCAAGTGACACGCATCGAAGAAGACCTCATTGAAGCGAAAAATTACTATCTGCAATCAAGCAATATCTCGAATGATAAATTGGTCTTCCCAATTCCGTTCGAGATCACGCAAAAAATTAAGTCGCAGTATAGCAGCATCGTTAAGCGCAGTGAAAAAATCGTGACTGATTTTGAAGCCGCATTGACCGAAGCGGAAAAGAACATTGATCCGCAAAGCTTGAACATTGCCTATCGTATCGATGGCGATCGCGTGCTTGTTTACAGCTCGACCGATGTTGATGGTGGTTTCTCGAAATTGGTGAAGAATACCAAACGTAAAGAAGTCGGCGCCCGAATCCGCTATTTCCATGCCGATCAAACATTTGGCTTCTACAAAGAAAAGGAAGCAGTGAAGTAATGAACTTGAAAGCGTTGGGACTTATTCTAGGTTTTGCTTCTTTGGCGGTTGCGGCTCCGGCTTCGAAGGTTGTCGCCGTTAAAACTGCGCAAAAAATGACCGTGGCAAAGGCGACGACCGCGACAGGTCTGATCGTCAGACCTGTCAGCATGAAGACCGTTCCAACGAAGCTTGTGGCAATGAATTCAATCGCGACACCAAATGATATGTTGGTTTCGAATCCGTATTCTCAGCCAGCAAGCTCGGCCGAGATCTCTCCGGCGCAAAAGATGTCGACCACCTTAAAGAAAGAAGATTCGGCGAAAAGCGACCGCGCCTGGAGCCTGGGCCTGGCCTACATGACAAGTTCCGATCTCAATAAACCAGAATCTCAGAAAACTTACCGGCACAACCTGGCGCCAAGCTTTTCGATGAAGCTTTCCGATGCATTTGGGCTTGGGGTCAACACCGGCGTGAGCTGGTTTTCGGAAGGCAGCAATGTGCGCAATCAGCAAGACAATCCGTCTTGGGAAGATTTGACCGTAGCGGCCAGCTGGGGCGCGAAAGTTCTGCCGGAGAGCCGTTTGAATCTGTCTTTGGCGGAATCGCTTCCAACCGGCAATGAAAGCCGCCAAGAAGGAACTCGTTCGGTGGTCGCAGCATCGGCCGCTTTGGCATCTAGCTTTTTCGATAAAAAAGTCGGTTGGACCAATACGGTATCTTATGTTCGCTTGTTCCAGACCTACGATGTGTCCATTACCTCTGGTGAATCGAATCCAGAGTCGGTTGTGACAGCCGGAAGCTCGTTGTCTTTCCGATTGGTCAAGGGTCTTGCGTTCGGAGCGAATGCATCCGTTTCTTCGGTTCATTTTATCAATGGCGAAAACGCCGCCCGCAGTTCGACCGGTGCCTTTATCGGTTACGGGTACAGCAACTGGCGCGCAAATCTGGGTTATAGCATCGGAAATTACGATAAAAACGACGGTTATAAGTTCCTTTATTTCGACGATACAAAGCGCATCGCTTCACTGGGAGTTTCGGTTGAAATCTAATCTTGTTGTGACCATTTTGCTGATCGGTCAATTTGCTCTCACCGCTTGCGGCGGGAAGATGGCGCCTCGTCAGTCGCACGAAGAAGCCCAGTCGACGACGTCGTCCATTCGTCCCAACGATCCCGAAAAGGCTGCGACCCCCGAGGTCGCCGAGATTCACGAGTTGAACAAGACGGCTCAGGCCGGCACCTTTTTGGCTTCGGCCAAGCAAAAATATCTCGATATCAAAAACTGGAAGGACGCAAAAGTATCTCAGAACGAAGATTTCTTCCGCTTTATCAACGAAGTTCACAAGCAGCAGCTTCAGCTGCCGACGGATCAGCGTTGGGCCGAGCTGAAAGAGTTTTATCTTTCTCTTTGCGGTTCGGACTTAAAAGGCTGTGAATTGTTGCGAACTTTAAAGACATCGCCCTACGCAGCCGTCCTGCTGGGTGAGATCGCATCGACGGAAACCAACCTTGATCATAAGTACCGTCTTTTGTTGATGGCTTTCGATGTCAGCAATCAGCAGCCGCCACAAAAGAATGTCGAATACTTCTTGGCCGATATTCAAAAGTATATGGCGATGCTTGAGAAATCCGGCAAGACAGACCTCACAAGCCAGTTGAACGGGACGATTTCGATTATTCTCAGTGCCTTTCAAGAAGGCCGCATTCAGCTTCAAAATGTCGAATGGATCGCGACTTTGCCTCTTTTGACATCGAAGGATCTGAACCTGAACGCTTTGGCAGGGACTCAGTTTCTGGCGGGCAAGACCGACAAAAATTTCCGCGGAACTCCGCTGGAAAAACAAGCGCAAGAGATCATGGAGAGAGCTTCGGGACATATCAAGCGCATGGCTTGGTTGAATCAGAACTTTCCCCAAATTGTTCAGCTGCTAAAGCTTCAAACGCCTGAACAGGATGCTTACTTCTTTATCGTCGACCAGATCATGAGCTCGCGTTGGACGGCGAAGCAAGGGGCTTCTTTCTTTGCGGGCGCAAAGCTGGAAGTTCAGCCTTTGGATAAAGTCGTCTTTAATTACCTAATGTCCGAAATCGGTTACGTGATGGGATCGATCCAGTATCGCTTGAAAGAGAATCAAGACAAGACCGACAAACGGGATCTCGTTATGTTCTTTGAAGATGGCAAGCGGTCGCTGTTTGATTTGGTGTCTCAGTCCAAGCTGATTCCTGAAAATGCCCGTCGCCTGAGCGAATTGGCAAGCCTTGTAACCAAGGATGCGGCTTTGTCGGACAAAATCGATAAATTCTCAGCGAACTATGAGCACACGGCGAAGATCGCCTTCACCTTTCCCTCGAGCCTGGCTTTGTTCGATATGGGTCTTCGTATGGGGATCGAACCAAACACCAAAGCGGTCTTTTCCAAGTACAATGCAAACGGCGCATTTAATTTTAGCAATACTTTGCAGAACTTTTTGCGCGGCTCCCTCATTCCGTTGATGGATTTTTCGGAAGATCTCAGCGAGAGCAATATCTTTTCGATGACCGAGGCCATGGACTTTGCCGTTCAGTCCGGAATTTTTGAGACTCTCGGTACCACTGGTGACGAAGCGATGGCGCGGTTTTTGGACTCTTACATGCAGTCCGACATGAGCGAAAGTACCAACTACACCGCGGGTAAGCTGCGAATCGCGACGATCCGCAAATCGGTTTTGGAACTGGCGGAAATCGAGAAGAACTCAAAGTACCAAGACATTCTTCACATGTGCAAAAGCATGAAGACCGGAGATAAGGCCGAAAAGACCGTTGGTCTGAACGATTTCCTTTTGTCTCCAGTCCTTGGCAACGCCTTAAGTGAATTTAAGGCTCACACCATGGAAACCCTGGATTCGGGCGGCACGACTTTTATCAAAAGAGGCTTCTTTCCGTTCGAAACAAACCGAGTCGAGTACCTGGAATGGCTTCGTCTGGATATCTTGCCTCGTCTCAGCGCTTTTTCGGCGGTTCTGGATTCCAGCGGCAAGGCGAACAAGGGCGGACTTCCAAAATTTCAAGAACGCCTTCAGTTCTACCGCGATTTGGTGAAGCAGTCCGTACAACGCGTGACCGGATACTATCGACGAACGAACGACTGCTGGTTCAACATGATGGAAAAAGAGATCGAAGCCACCGGCAAGTTCATCGTGTACGAAAAAGCTTTCTGGAAATGGGCTCTCGAGCAAAGAAAAGCCGGCCAGGATCCTTTTGCGATGTTTAAACAGGATTTGCCGAAATCGATTAAATACCGTGGTTCATTTGATGGCGATAAAGCTTTGCTGTATTCTTGGGATATCATCATTCGCGCCCGATATTTTATGATGTATGGGATTCCGGCTTTGGGTCTGCCGCCGATCATCCAAAATTACCAGGTGATCTTAAATGATTCCATTCAGTACGCTTCCGCTTATCGCGAATCGAAAGTGATTTCGATTTCAACCGATCTCAATGCGGACGAGTTCGCGACCAAGGCCATTCAGGGTAGCGAGTTGCAAAGTCTTGTTCCTTCGGCTGGCTATGACGAAATCAAATGGTACAAGCGTGATTACTATGCCGATGCGTCCCGAGACACCGTCTATCTTCAGGGTGTGGCTACATTGTTCCGTCTTTCGGCGACAATCAAAACCGAGCTTGGTGATATCGGCATTCCTCTTTATAGCGAGAAGGACTTTGTTCAGGATCATCAAAGACTGATGTCTTTCTCGGGTATCATGCCGAACCAAATGCAAGCGATGAAAATTTTGGGCATTCGATCCACTCGGTATGAAGATCCGCGTTTCCTTTTGGACAAGGCAGATCAATACAGACCTTATATGGATTATGCCTTGAATCTGGTGGCGGCTCCGATTCTTTCCTTCTACGCCAATGCTGAAAATGCCGGTGATAAGGGTGTGGCTTCGACTCCGACTCAGTTGGTTCCGGCGCCCGTCCGCGCCAAGACGCTTTACTATTACATGTTGGACCGTCAGGAACAGCGCACGCACGCCTTCACGAACCTGGTGAAAACTCCGGATATCGTGTTCGGTAAGTTTGCAAAGGTCTATCAAGAGGACACCGCCGCCCTTCTGAGATTGGCATCCGTCGTTCGCGAACAGAAGCCGGTCCGAATCAATATGGAAGTGAATAAGTCCATCGAGTTTGCCCCGTACAAGTCTTCGGCTCTAACAAGCGTTCTGCTTTACGGAGAGCTCTTCAACTCGGACACCGGCGGGATCTTCAAAACTCCGGCCGCTCAGCAAGCAGCGGTTGCGCCGGCTCAGTAACTTTCTCGAATTTCGGCGACAGGCGCTCGTCCCCGGACGAGCGCTGCGGGAGCATCTCGCAACCGATTTGCAATTTCTTCTTGGATGTTGATTTGATCAACGACGACCCCTCTTGAAGTTTTAAGAAAATCTTTAGCCGTTGATGGTTTAACGTGAGATGGCACTCCCGCAGAGACAATCTGGCACTGGATTTCCGCGGCACGAGTCCTGCTAATGCATTTGCAGCTGGGGGAAATCATTATGATTTTTCCTTATATGGCGGATAAGAAGTGGAAAGGGAAAAATGAACTCACTTAAAGCGATTTCGATTTTAGTGATCTTGTTCATGAGCATTCTCGCGTTCTCGCAGACGAATACGACAAGCATGAAGCTCGAACCGACCGAGTCGGAAAAGCGTGCCGATCGTTTCCACATCTTAATGGCGGTGCAGGCCTCTTCAAATCTCTATAAAGAAGATTCTCCGGACCGCGAAGCCAGCACCGATCTTGAAATCAATCCGTCAGTTTATCTTGGCAACGGTTTCTCTTTGCAGACCGATACCATCATCTCGAAAGAGCAATCGGGTCCGCGCAACACGACAATCTCGAATACGAAAATCATCCTGACAAAAGCAGGTCCAAAGCTCGGCGACTGGGGCACGGCTCTTTTGATGGGCGGCACGGCTCCGACCGATGAAAATCTTCGTCGTGATGAAAGCTACCAAGGTGGCGCAAGTCTTGGCGGATCGATCAAAGGCAGTCCTTTGAAGTACGTTGAGCTGGCTTACACCCTGAGCGGTGGTCGCAACTTCCACGGTTACGATCGCACGGCGGCAGGTGATGCGAACGTTCAGTACACGATCACTCACAAATTGGCTTTGGCTTACGAATTCATCCCAAAGTGGAGCCTTTACGGAATCGGTAGCTACAAAAACGGATGGACTTACCAGAACTCGGAACGCAGCAGCTACACCAACGAGTTCGGCCTTGGTTACCAGGTCGCCAAGAACTGGGAAATCAGCGGCAGCATCAGCAATGAAGGCAAGGCCTTCAAGGCGAACGGACAAGATTCAAATATTAAAGTTTATGATCAAAACACAACTGTCATCCAAGCGGCAGTGACGTTTACGAATTGAAGGGAAGGGGTATGAAACAATTCATGAAGCTATTGATTGGCTCGGGTCTGGCAGTGTTGACACTGTCGGCTTGTACAAAGTCAATCCCGTTCGAGGAAAAGCTCAAGTACGAGGTTTACGAAAAACCGGATACAAATGGCGAGTACTTGATGTCGGCGTCTATGCTGAATGCAAGCCGTTCCTCACAGGACGCATTGCCGTTTTCAGCAGGGGATAACAAGCGAGTGAAGCTTGAGTGGTCGAAAGAATCTCTGCGCATCGTAGAGATGGAAGCGGACTCTCGTTTCTCTGGCAACGGTACCAACAACAAGTTGGTTCTGGAAATCCCGGTTGAATACGTTGATTACCAGTGCGCCAAAGATAAATACGGCGATTGCACGAACTCGGAAGAAGTTCGTGATGACATCCCTTGGGATAAAAAGACCAAGTTCAAGTTCAAACCAGAAGCAGCCAAATCATCTCGTCTCGAGACTTTGCCAATCCTGCTTGAGCAAGAGCTGACGGGTGGCCTGTGCTACAGCGAAACTTCATCTCGCGTTGTCGATTTGAAGTTGGAAAAAGACGCTTTGAACATGGCGGTTGAACGCACTTTCAAAGTCAACTTGGCGTGCTTAAGCACAATGGATAAATTGTCGGATACAACCGTATCGGCGGTTTTCCACTACTCTTTGGTGAAGACTTCGTCTGTACTGACCCCGGGATTCAAGACTGTGAATTATCCGAAGCTTGATGAAAACACTTTCGGTTTCTTTACAACTGAAAGCCAAGATTTGGATTCGGATAACAATGCGACGACTGGCGGTAAGAAAGTGATCATGAATCACTGGAACCCAGAGCGTTCGTCAATCGAGTACTTCTTGTCTGAAGAGTTCAGCAAGCCAGAGCACGCTAAAATTCGTGAGCTGACTTACAAAGTAGTGAACTCCTTGAATGACGGCCTGTCAAAAGCAGGTGCAAAGTTCCACATCAACTTGCACGACAACAGTGGTCAGAAGGTCGGCGATATCCGCAATAGCATGATCGTCTTGGTTGAAGATCCAGTTGCCAGCAGCGTGATCGGTTACGGTCCGCAAACGGAAGATCCTTTGACGGGTGAAATCATCAGCGCCAGGACTGTGATGTTCTTGGGTACGATCAAAAAGTACATCAAGTCGACATATGCCGATATCTTGCGTGACAAAGCCGAAATTAAGGCGATTCGTGAGGCGGCTGCGAAGGCGCAAACCGATCCTGTTAAAGGCACGCCTTCAAAAGAAGAAGAAAAAGGCGATACCGGTGGTTTGATCATCGAAAAATCTTTGCAGGCTCGTCTTGCAAAATCGAAGTTTAAATCTCAAAGTCCAAAAGCTTTGGTTGCGAAATCTGAAAAAGCACTGAAAACGGCGAAGCTGGCGAAAGTCAAAGGGACTGCTGGGGTTTCGTCTTCCTTGTCTGCGGCTCAGATCAAGCAAATGGTTGCCGAAGTTAAGACATACACAAAGCAGAAAAATTCGGACTATGCTGGTGGAATTCAAGCTCGTTTGAAATACCTGCAAGAAGCCAAGAACTGTGCTTTCGGTATGGCTCCCGGTGTGATGAGCTTTGGAATCAATCCTGATTTGGCAGACAAATTCGCCGACGATGCGAAACCTTGGGATAAATTGTCAGATTCAGAAAAACAGCATGTCATCGATTTGATCCTGCCAGAGGTTTGGGTCCCGACTTTGATCCACGAAATGGGTCACAACTTGGGTCTGCGCCACAACTTTCAAGGATCTGAAGATCCAGAGAACTTCTATACTGAAACTGAACTTGAGGGTTTCCAAATCAACCACAAAATTCCATTCAGTACTGTGATGGAATACGGTGACGATTTGAAGGCCTTGCCTGTTCTGGGTAAGTACGACATCGCAGCTTTGAAGTTTGCTTACGCGCAAAAAGTTGAAGTTGTCGACACAGTATGGGCCGAACAAAACCAGCAAGGTGAAGAAGTTGTTCAAAAGACTTACAAATCGGTTCCTTTGAAAGGCACTTTGCAAGAGACGGTTGATGCGGCTTACGCAAGCTTGCCAGCTGATCAAAAGTCGCTTGTGGATTCTGAAAGAATCGATGTGTTGAAACCTTACGGTTACTGCACGGACGAGCACACGGGAATCAATGCGGGTTGCCGACGTTTCGACTTGGGAACAAGCTACACGGAGATCGTTCAGAATGAGATCAACACGTACTTGAATAACTATGAGCTGGCATACAAACGTAACGGTCGCGCCAGCATGAGCTTAACGGACGAACCAATGTACGCAGCGAGTGTTCGCTCTCGCTTTATGAGCCTTCGTTTGATGCAAGAGATCTACGAGCGCATGCAGCAGATCTATCCAGTTCACTTGGCGGATGGAAATCCAAACTGGGAGAACATCCCATCGTTTAAGGATATCAAAGACGCTTCGGATTTGGTTGGCCAATTCTTGATGAGTGTTGCGACGACTCCGGATCTGACTTGCGTCTTGTCTGCGAAAGAAGATGCGAAAGATGCGAGCGGCAAAGCCCTGAAGTTGAACGAGCGTCCGATTGCGGGTGTCGAGCTTCTGGATAAATTGTCGACGCGTGGATTGATTTCATGTGCGACAGTAACCGAAGGCGACCTTGAGCTGATCGGCTTGCAAGATTATGAAGTGATCGGTCAGTACGGTAAGCTCTTCCAGTCTCGTAAAGATCCTGAGAGCGATAATGCGTATGCTGACCAGATCGACGTACGTGGATATTGGATCGACAAGTTGGTTGCGACTCGAATGTTGTTCGGTCGTAATATGGGGATCTCGACTTTGGATCGCGCGACGAACAACTATGCAGACCGCGCTGAATTCCGTGCACCTTTGGCGGATATGACACAAGCTCAGTTATTGAATCGCATGAGCGGAGATCAGGATATCGAGTTCTTTGACGGAACGAAGAAAACTGAGCCTTTGCCAACGGTCACAGATCTGAAAGTTCAGAAGCCATTGTTCGGCGACCTTGCAACAGCATTGGGTATCCCGAACGACAACGTGAGCTTCAGCCAGGTTTACGTTGATGCCGTGAGCTCTCGTATGGTGGATACGGCTCACAAAGTTTCTGGTAACGAGTTCTTGGATCTGATCCGGGTGAGCCGCACGGGTATCAGCGAAAGCTTCCCGTCCAGCTTCAAATCTTTGGAGATTTCAAATCTGCGTTACGGTGCGGATCCAAAGAAAAACTTGGTTGCGACCGAACTGATCACGGTTCACGAAACGGCGAAGAAGTTGGAAGCAGTTGAGCTTCAATCCGATAAAGGACGCAACCGCCTGATCATGATCTACCAGCTGAAAGCTCAGAAGAAGCCAGCTCCTGCTGATCTGACGGAAGTTGAAAAGGTCGCTTGGGATTTGGAAGCGGATCAGATCTTGGAATACCTCCAAGGCGTGATGCCGAATCCAGATTCATTGAAGGCGACTTTGAGTATCTTGCCGAACTAAGCTTCGACAAGCTCTGAATATCAGCAGAAATGCGATAAAAAAGGCTTCCTTCGGGAGGCCTTTTTTATTTTTGTTAAGACTTCGGTTTGAAGATGGCTTGCCATCGGGTCTCGACATCCTCCGGCTTGCGCCGATTTGCATTCTCAACAAGAATCAGCGGTGTGAAAGCGCAACTGATGAAATCCATTCTGATCTTTACCGACGGAGCTTGCTCGGGGAATCCCGGGCCGGGCGGTTGGGGATCTGTCTTGACCTTCCCCGAAGGCGAGATTCATGAACTGGGCGGGCATGTGGCCCGCACCACCAACAACGAAATGGAGCTCACCGCCACCATCGAAGCCTTGCGCAAGATTCGAAAGCGCAAAGAGCCCGTTTTTTTGTACACCGATTCGACCTACGTCATCCGCGGCATCACGCAGTGGATTTGGGGATGGATGAAAAAGGGCTGGAAGACGGCCGAAGGCAACGATGTTTCCAATCAAGAGCTTTGGAAGGATCTTTATTCGTTGGTGCGTGACCGTGGCGCCGAAGGCAAAGTTGAATGGCTTTATTCGCGTGGACATGTCGGCACACCTGGCAATGAACGTTGTGACGAGATTGCTGTCGCATTTTCGCAGAAACGTTGGGTGGATTTGTATCAAGGGCCTTTGCTTCAATATGGCGTCGCCATTTATGACGTCCCTGAAAATACGGCTTTGCCCGAGATGCGACCGAAGCAGGAAAAGAAAGCCGCGTATTCTTACTTAAGCAAAATTGGTAACACCGTTTTTCGTCATCGCGACTGGGCTTCTTGTGAACGTCGCGTAAAAGGGCAGTCGGGAGCGCTTTTCAAAAAAGCTATGTCCGCCGCCGAAGAGCCCGAGATTTTGAAAGCTTGGGGACTGCCACCGCAAACCGAAATCAAAGAATGATTTGAGAAGGATCTTTATGGAAATTCGAGACTCGCACATTTTGATCACAGGCGCGAACCGCGGTATCGGACGTGCGGTGGCGCTCACCTGTGCAGAAGACAAAGCACATCTGCATCTGCTGGTGCGAAAACAAGAGGAAGGTTTCGTTGACGAGTTTCTGAAGGCCGGTGCGCAGTCGGTGCAGGTTTACGAAGTCGATTTGGAAAGCCGTCAGGCGATCGAAGGTTTCTTGGCGCAGATCAAAGACACCCGCATCGACATTCTTTTTAACAACGCGGGACAATTGACCGGTGGTCTGTTGGAAGAACAGCCAATGGACGATATCTACCGAATGCTACAGGTGAATATCAATGCTTTGATTCAGCTCACCCATGGCATGTTGCCTTCGATGCTTTCGCGCAAACGCGGCAAGATCATCAATCACGGCAGCATTTCTTCGATTATGAATCTGCCTTGCGCTTCGACTTATTCGGCAGCGAAAGCGGCCGTTCTGGCTTTCACCAAATGCTTGGAAGCTGAATTGAAAGGAACGGGCGTGACGACATTGGCTTTGATCACGCCGGGGATCGACACTCAGATGTTCAAGCAGATCCCGCATTTGTACGGCAAGAACTTCAATCTGAATTTGATGAAGGGAATCCCACCTAAAAAATATGCGCAGATGATTCGCGAAGCGATTCTTGAAGATCTCACCGAACTGAAGCCCACCGGTCTGATGGGGGTCGGGGTTCTGGCCGCGCGCCACATCCCCGAACTTTTCGATCGGGTCGTTGCGACTCAATTCAAGCGGGAAAAATAATTAAGGCGCGGCCTTGAATTCGATCGTCGTCGAGCCAACCGGGCCTGTCAGCGTCAACTTGCTTTCGCCGGATTCGATCGTTGAAGTCGGAACCGGAAAGGTCACGATATAAGGCGTGAAAAATCGATTGTGAGTCGGATAAAGCGACTGTACGTCGGCCACGATCGTTTTCAATTTCTCGGCCTTGCCTTCGTAGCGTTTTCCGCCGGCATCCAAGAAAACTCGCCACAAAGTCTTGCCTTTGTTCAGGTCGTCGTGGCGGCGCTCGGGTACAAAGAAATCAAAAAAGACTTTCGTCTCTTTCGCTAGGCTGGCTTGCAGTTCGCTTTGATGTGAATTGTACTGCTCGCTGGTCCATTGATAGATGCGAGCTTTTTGATCCAACTGCGCTTTCGAAACGGCCGTGTTCAACAGGGTCGCCGAAACTTCCATCGTCTGCGCGAAGCCGTCATATATTTTTTTATTTACAGAATATTGATCGGTCAGACTGTTGTACTGCGATTCCGGAATCAAAGTCGGCAGATTCGGATTCTGATAAGGAGTCACACACGAGCTCATATTGATCATGAGCATGGTCACGGTCAGGCCAAACAAAATCTGCCAGATAACATTGCGCTTTTTGGTCATTGTCATGCCCCTTTATCATCCGGTCTGGAAAGAAGCGCGTCAAGGTCCAGTCCTACTTTGTGCCCAAAAGCGATCCGACAAGTTGAATATGTCCGTCTTGCGGATCTTGAGTCGCGATTCTTTGCGTTTCAGGGTCGCATCTATATTGAACCTGAGCTGGCTTTCAAGAGGAGCCTATTACGTGTTCCTCCTTGATTCCGGTAAACCGTCGGCTCCGCCGGTTTACCGGAATCGAAGGGAAAGGGTCTATGGATCAATGGCAAATTAGTAGGATTTTGGCTGATAACCTTCTTAGATTGCGGTTCCTTAATGGCGGTTCTCAGGAAGAGGTTGCAAAGAAAGTAGGTATTAGCCGATCCACATTGTCCGATGCAGAGTCTGGCTTAAGAAATCCTTCTCTGGGACTGGTTGTTCAGCTCGCCACGTTTTACAAAGTTCCTCTGGATGAATTGTTATTGGATCCATTCAAAGTAAAGAGGCTTATTTTTGGGAAAGGATATGTAATAAATGGTGAGCTTTCAGCTCAGATCAAGGCTTGGCAGGCGTTGTCGCATTCTGGGCGCTTGAAAGTTCGAAGTTTTCAAATTCCAGAAGAGAAAATGATTCGACTGAAAGCGATTGAAGCGGATTCTTTGCTGTTTGTGATGTGCCAAGAAGGCTTACTTCAAATAAGTGGCAAAGGATATTCGATCGACGTTAAGGCGGGTCAGTTCGTAGAAGTAAACCCGGCTTGCGACAAAAAAATTTGGTCCTGTGATGGCGTTTCAAAAGTTCTTATCATTCAATGTCGCAAGGATTAGAGCGGGGGCAATCTAGGGGGCGCCGCGGACCAAGATGGTGTCTTGGGCGTTGCCGTCGGCGCGGTCGTTTTCGGTCCAGCCGGCCCATGGGTAATCGAGACTGAAATGGATGCCGCGGGATTCTTTTCGCTTCAAAGCACAGTTGATCGTCAGATCGGCGATGATGGCGATATTGCGAAGCTCCAGAATATCCGAATGGATTTTCATATTCGAATAGTACTCTTTCACCTCGGATAAAATATTTTGCATGCGGTGAGAGGCGCGCATCAAGCGCTTGTCCGAGCGAACGATACCGACGTAATTCCACATCAAACGGCGAATCTCTTCCCACATATGTGTGATCACGATCATTTCGTCGTCGTTGGATTCTTGCGGGTAGATCCACTCTTTTGGTTCTGTCATCGGCATCTTCAACGAAGTCCACTCTTTGTGAAGTTCGCTCATGCAGTTGTGGGCCATGGCTAAACATTCTAGCAAAGAATTCGAAGCCAGGCGGTTTGCGCCGTGCAGACCCGTGCAAGCGGTTTCGCCCAAGGCCCAAAGGCCGCCAATATCGGTGCGACCGTTCATATCGGTCCAGACTCCACCACATAGATAATGTGCGGCCGGGACGACCGGGATCGGTTGCACGGACATGTCAATGCCGTACTCGAGACATTTTTTGAAGATCACCGGGAAGCGTGTTTGCAAATATTCGCGGGTGTGCTTTCGCATGTCCAAATACATGCAAGCTTCGCCGGATTTTTTCATCTCGGCATCGATCGAACGCGCAACGATATCACGGGGAGCGAGACTTCCCATCTCGTGATACTTTTTCATGAACGCGACGCCTTGGCCATTCACCAATTCGCCGCCTTCACCGCGCAAAGCTTCACTGATCAAAAAATTTCGTGATTCGGGATGGTACAAACAAGTCGGGTGGAACTGCATGAATTCCAGATTGGCGATGCGGGCTCCGGCTCGGTAGGCCATTGCGATGCCGTCGCCGGTCGCGCCACCCCAATTGGAAGTGTAAAGATAAACTTTGCCGGCGCCGCCGGTTGAAAGAATCGTCGATTTTGCGAGCTCGCATGACACTTCGCCCGTTTTTTTGTCTAAAACGTAAGCGCCGACACATCTCGATGGATCGACATCGTTCGGATCGGTTTGTCGATTCAAGATCAGATCAATTGCAAAGTGCTGCTCTTTGATTTGGATGCGTGGATTTTCATGACACTTCTGCAGAAGTGCGCGATGGATCTCGAGACCGGTGTGATCTTCGAAGTGAAGAATGCGGCGAGAGCTGTGTCCGCCTTCGCGCGTCAAATCGATTTGTTGGGTTCCGCTTTTGACGTCGAAGTGGACTCCCCAGTTTATAAGATCTTTAATTCTTTCGGGGGCTTGGAAGATATAATTTCGAACCACGTCTGGTTTGCAAAGGCCAGCCCCGGCCCGCAGAGTATCGAAGACATGACTTTCGAAAGTGTCGTCTTCGGACATAACGGCGGCGATCCCGCCCTGAGCCCACGATGTGTTCGCCGAAGGTGCTTGATCTTTCGTCACAATCGTCACAGTGCCGAGCTCCGATGCTTTCAGAGCGAAAGCAAGGCCTGCGAGTCCCGATCCAATCACCAAAAAATCACTGCGAGAAACTTCCATCGATCCGTCTCTCATAGCTTGATTCTTACATCAGAGTCCAACACAATATTCTCAGAGATGCGTGCAACAATTTTCTTTCTGACTTTTGTGATTTTCGCGGCGGCATTGGTGCTGCGTGTGGATCAAGTCATGTTCAGCGATAAACTGGCTTCCAGCGAGACACAGTCGCGCGCGCAGATGTCATCTTTGTCGCCAGCGCTTGCGACTGAAATTCGCGGTTTGAAAGACACCCTGAGCCTCAGCTCGAATGAAATCGAACAAAGCCCCGGCGGCGAGTATTCGGCTGCGCGTCCTTACAGCCGTTTTCAAATGGTCGCCAAACTGCAACCGCCAAATCCCAAAGAAGGCAAAACCGAGTGGCAAATTCAGTCTTCCTTCTTCTTGGAAAAATCGGCGGTCAAGTCTTGGGCTTCGCCTTACATCACGTTGGCGCTGAAGACGGTGCAAGCCAGCGATGTGCGTCCGGGGGCGGCCCAATTTTATTCGTTGATGGATCCGCAGCGAAAACCGTTTTTGTTGATGCTCACCAATGCCAGCGGAACTTGGTACGCTGGAATTTTAGGACCCGAAACTTTTCAAGCCTTGATGGATCGCCAAAAAGGCCAGAAGAGTACAGTTTTTGTTGTGAACACCCAAGGGCAGGCCTTGGCGCACACCACGCAGGAATACATCGGCAGTCTTTTGACCGAAGATCCCTTGGTGGCCGAGCTGATGAAATCTTCAACCGGCAGTGGCTTTGGATCTTTTGTCGATCTGAAGGGTGAATCGGTTCAAGGTTTGTACGAACAAGTTGAAAACTCGAATCTTTATGCCGTGATCACGACACCGGTGAAAGTTTTGGTGGCGGGACGCGATTCGACGCGCATGCAGCTGGGGCTTTTGGGTGCGGGCTTGGCTTTGATCGGACTTGCGATCTTTTTCTTTTCGGATCGAGGCGCGCCGGCCGCAGCTCCGGCGCAAAAGCTTCCGCCCGTGATGGCGCCTGGCATTCCGGCTGCGGGCTCGGTCAGCACGGCACACCTGACCGGTGGTGGTGACAAGATGAAAGCCTACGTGCAAGTGGCCTCCAGCCTTTCGCATGAATTGAAGGCGCCGCTGACTTCGATTTTGGGAAATGCGCAGCTTGCGACCAGTCAAATCCAAGAGGAAGCGCCGAAAGAGTATTTGCGCAAGATCGAAAAAGAGGCGCGCATCGCTCGTGATATCATCCAGAAGCTTTTGACCTTTGCGGGCGAAGACAAGGTGAGCTCGCAAAAAGTGAGCTTGGATACGGCCGTGAACAAAGCGCTGAAAAATGTTGAAGGTCGAATCTTGGCAAAAGGAATCAAGCTGCAAAAGAATTTCCAAACCGTTCCGGCCTTCAATATGCCGGTCGATCTTGTCGTGCGCGCGATCGAAAATGTTTTACTCAATGCCATCGAAGCGATGGAACGGGCGCCGAAAAAAGAACTGAAAGTCACGTTGGTGGGCGAAGACAAGAATGTGCTTTTGACCATCGAAGATACGGGTGAAGGAATTGATTCGGAAAATTTACCGAAAGTTTTGGATCCGTTCTTTACGACGCGTTCGGGGACTCAGCATGTGGGTTTGGGTCTTTCGACAGCGATGGGGATTTTCAAGGAAGTTTCGGGAGAGATACAAATCACTTCTGAACTGGGTCGCGGCACCAAGGTTCATGTTCGTTTTGAAACGGAAAAAATTTCGACTTCATCGGGAATTATTTTGGGCCCTTCTTTGAAACCCGCGTCGCATGTGCAAACTCCGTTGGTGGCTTCGGATGAGGGTGGATTTAAAATCAAAGAAGCGCAGCCAGCGCCTTTGGATCCGCTTTTGGTCGACAACACGATCGAGCGCCTGATCGAAGGCGATGTGCCGGATATGCCTCCACCGCCGGAAGATGCATTCAAGGTGGATATGACCGCAGAAGTTTTGAAAGCTCCACGCGCACCGAAATCGGATGGGTCCGAAGAGCCGCCGAAGCAAGACGAGGCTCCGGGCTTTGATTCTTTCTCGTTGGAGCTTGAGCCGGCCGAGAGTCCTTATGCTCCGTTACCGGATGCTATTCAGCCAGATGAATCCGCGGTCGTGAAGCCGGCTCCCGCGGCGAAAACCTCGGCGGCGCCTCAGGCGCAGGCTGCCGCGCCGGCCGGGAATTTTTCAGCCAAGATCGACAAACCGAAAATCGATTTGAAGAAAAAAGCTTCTCGCGTTGATAATGAAGCTCCGGTCACGGTTCGCAAGCCAGGAGCGCGCTCATGAATTTGAAAGAGATGCGTTCGCAGTTTTCAATTTTCGTTTCTTTTGCGTCGACCGACGACAACACCGAAATGAAAGGGGCTTTGATCGAAGCGGGTTACGAATCTTTCGTTTTCGTCGATCAAGCCACCTTGGTGAACCGGGTGAAAGAAGCGGCTCCGCACGTGATCTTGTTCTCGCCGGATGCGCTTCAAGATTCTTTGTCGGATTTTGTGGCGCAGGTCTTGGATGCGAATCCCGAGGTGCAATTTGTTTGCGTGGCTCCGGCCGAACAAGCCGACACATTGAACGAGTACCGCGAATACAATTTTGCCGCTGTCGTACCCGTGGGGCCGCAGCTGCCGGTTCGGGCCGTGTGGACCCTGGATCAAGTTTGCCAGAATTTGTACCGCCTTTATCAAAATGAAAATCTTCTGGATGAGCGTGATAAGGTCCGTAAGGATCTTTTGAAAGTGCGAGCTCAGGTGAAAGAGTTGGAAGCGGCCCCGGCCGTGGCGATTCAACCGGAGGCAAAGGGTTTTTCGTTGGCGGATGGGATGCAGTCGTATCAAGGTGCCTCTTCGAAAGAAGATTACCTGCAGCTTTTTCTGCGTCAGCTTCCGGGGCTTGCCCTCTTCTTTAAATTTTTGCCTTCGGTGAATTCTTTCGTCGCGACTTCGGCAAAGGGGCTCGAGATCGAGACAATCAAAGGCGTGGGCTCACGGTTGACGCCGAAAGAGCTGGAAACTTTGCTGCCACGGTTGCAAGCGGGTCAGTTGCCACAGGCTTTGACCGAGCTGATGCAAGAAGGATTGAAAGTTCAGAATTATTTTATCAAGCCTGTGCCCGTACATCGGGGGCTGGATGGACTTTTCGTTTTCTGGGGTGCGGACGAATCGCAGCGAGAGGAAATCGAAAATCAATTTTTGCTGTTTCAGCTGTTGTATCAGCAGGCGCATCTGATCAAGCGAAACGAAGGTTTTGATATCTACGATCCTTTGACCGAGCTTTACAATCGCAATCATTTTCTGAAGAAGCTCGAAGAAGAAATCGCGCGGGCCCGCCGCATTGAAAAAGCGGTGTCGGTGATCCGCATGAGCATCGACCATTTGGTTGAAATTGAACAAAGTTACGGACGAAGCAATCGCGATCTGATTTTGCGAACGATGGCTTCGATTGTGAAAAAGACAAGTCGGGTGAACGACATGTCTTTCCGAACAGAGGACAACGAAGTGTCTCTGATCTTACCTCACTGCGCTCGCAAAGGTGCAGCTCTCAGGGCCGAGAGATTGCGACGAATCATCGAAAGCCATAGCTTTGGCGTCGGCGATTTGAAAATCACGGTCAGTTGCGGGGTCAGCGAATATCCTTCACTCAGTTCGGGAGCCACGGATCTGGAAGCTTCGGCTTCCAAGGCGTTGGAATTTATTATCTCTCGCGGAGGCAACAAGGTTTGTCTGTTTAAACCGATTGACGAGTTTAAACCCGACTTTGAAGTGCCGCCGATGTAAGGTGGTGCCGACGGATCGGCACCAAAGGATTTGAAGTGCGTTTTCGACCGACCAGAGCCGTGATTCATTTGGATCATTTGGCTCACAATGTGCGTGAATTGAAAAAAGCCATGGGGCCAGGGGCTTCTTCGCGCTTTTTCTGTCCCATGGTGAAAGCCAATGGCTACGGTCATGGCGACGTCGAAATTTCAAAGCAATTGGAAAAAGAAGGCGTTCAGCATCTGGGTGTGGGCTTGATCGAAGAAGGACTGCTTCTTCGTGAAATGGGCATCAACACGGGTCTTCTTTTCTTTGGCACCTGCGACGAACGCGGCGCCAAGGTCGTGATTGCACATCGAATGATTCCGGTTCTTAGCACCTGGGATCAGCTGAAAGCTTTCGAATCGGTGGCGCCAAAAGATTATCCTGTGCATGTCAAGTTCGATACCGGCATGCACCGTTTGGGATTTGATCTCAAAGATCTTTCAAAATTGACGGCGCATTTTGCGGGCTCGTCCAAGTTAAAAATCCAAGGCGTGCTGACACATCTGCACACCGGCGAAGACGCGGGAGATGTCGAAGGCACAAGCTTCGAGCAGTTGCGCAAATTTCAAGACGTGGAAAAGGCTTTTCAAAATCAGAAAGTTATCTCGCACACTTTGAATTCAGCGGGCTTTGTGAACTTTCTTTCTCATCAGGGAAAAACTTTGCCGCATGGAATTTCGCCGAATCAAGGTGTGCGTCCGGGGCTTGCGATTTACGGCCTTTCTCCGGTTGCCACGGATAAATTGAATCTTAAACCGGTGATGAGCTTGCGATCGGAAACGGTCAAGTATCACTGGATCCCAAAAGGCGACGGCGTTTCGTACAACCAAACCTGGAAAGCGCCGAAAGATTCGGTCATCGCGGTGATCCCGATGGGATATGCCGACGGCTACCACCGTTTGCTTTCCAATAAAGGCGAAGTTTTGTTCCGCGGCCAAAAGGTTCCGGTGGTTGGCAATGTCTGCATGGATTATTTGATGATCGATGTGACCGCGACCTTGAAAGATGAAACAGCAGAAAGTTTAAAGCCAGAAGCCGTGACTTTGTTCGGTGCGGACGAAAAGGGAAATTCGATTTCGGCCGTGGACGTGGCGAAGAAAGCACAGACCATTTCTTGGGAAATTCTCACCAGTGTCGGAGAGCGCGTACCGCGCGAAGTGGAGACAGCAGTATGATCCAGCAGATTGCAAACGGAATTGATCGGATTGTGGGCGGGGCTCTGACCAATTTGCTGGCCTGGGTGAAAGAGGTCGGTGACATCACGATGTTCGGTGTGACTTCGATTCGTCTCAGTTTCACAAAGCCCAATCGTTACACCGAAGTGATCAAGCACATGGAGTTCATCGGAAATCAATCCGTCTTCATCGTTGCTTTGACGGCACTTTTCACCGGTCTTGCACTTTCGTTCCAGCTTTATTTGGGCTTCAAAGCATTCAACGCGGTCAACATGGTAGGACCAACGGTGGCTTTGGGGATCACGCGTGAATTGGGGCCCGTGCTGACGGGTTTGATCGTTGCGGCCCGGGCTGGCGGTGCGATGGCGGCCCGTCTTGGAACCATGCGGGTCAACGAGCAGATCGATGCTTTGGATGTCATGGGCGTGAACACCCGACAGTATTTGATTGGACCCCGTATTTGGGCGGCTTTGATTTGCATGCCGCTGTTGACGGCGATTTTCGATTTCGTCGCCATGCTGGGTTCTTACATCCTGTGCGTGAAATTGGTCGAACTGGATGAAGCGGTCTTTTGGGACCGAGTGAATCAAATGATCGAAATCCGACACTTAAACGAAGGTCTTTTCAAAGCGGCGATCTTCGGACTTTTCTTTGCCATCATTTGCACGTACCGCGGTTTCAATACCACGGGCGGCGCGAAGGGCGTCGGTGAGGCGACCAATCAGGGTGTCGTCAGCTCGATGGTCATGATCATTATTTTGGATTACTTCCTGACCAACGTTTTCATTCGCACTTTCTATCAACTGACGGGGATTCAGCAATGAGTGAAACGGAAAAGATGGAATCCACAGTCGATAAAGTCGCAAAGATGGAACCCGCCATCCGGCTGACAAATTTAAAGAAGACTTTTGACGGCAAAGAGTTCGTCGTCAACGGCATGAATCTCAGCATCCCGAAAGGAAGTTTGACCGCGATTATCGGTTTTTCGGGGACGGGGAAGTCGGTGATGCTGAAGCACATCCTGGGACTTTTCAGACCAACGTCGGGTGGAATCGAAGTTTTAGGCCAAGACATCACAACGAAAACCAATGACGAGCTGACCGCCTTTCGTCGAAGATTCGGCGTTCTGTTTCAAGGAGCCGCCCTTTTCGACGATATGACCGTGCTTGAGAATGTCTGCTTTCCGCTGGTCGAACACCGGCGCGATCTGCCCGAAGAAAAAGTTGTTGAGATCGCTTCGGCGAAATTGAAACAGGTGGGTCTGGATCCCAAGCATTTTCAGAAACTTCCGTCGCAGATTTCGGGCGGTATGCAGAAGCGTACGGGTCTGGCGCGAGCTCTCGCCCTAGATCCAGAAATTATCTTTTACGACGAACCAACCACGGGATTAGATCCAATTTTGACCGAAATGGTAGATAATTTAATCCTGGAAACCCATCAGCATCGTCCGGGCATGACCTCAGTGATGGTCTCGCACGATTTGGATGCGGCATTTCGTATCGCCGATTATGTGGCGATGTTGAATGCAGGTCAGGTGTTGTTGTTTGGGACTCCGGAAGATTTTTTTAATACTGAAATCGAACTTGTGAAAAAGTTTGTGGCCAAAGGAATGAAACGTCGATGAATCTGCTTCGGGCTGCAGAGTTAAAAGTTGGGTTGCTGGTCGTGACCGTGGCGTCACTGATCGCCTATATGTCGATGCAAGTCAGCGACAATCCGAGCTATTTCGGCCGGCAGGGCCAAGCATGGTTTGTCATGAAGGACGCCAGCGGCTTGGTCAAAGGAAGCCAAATTAAATCGGCCGGTATCCCGGTCGGTGTGATCAAAAATATCTCTCTGCAAGAAGGCCAAGCGCGTGTCGATCTGGCTTTGAAGCCGGATTACAAATTGTACGTTTCAGCCGCGGTCGAAATTAAATCTCAAGGGATCTTGGGAGATATGCACGTTTCTTTGTATCCCGGCTCGATGTCGGATCCACCACTGGAACAAGGTGGCCAAATCTTGAACGTCAAATCGGGTGGTTCTTTAGACAACGTTGTTTCACAGGTCGGCGATATTGCCACCCAGCTGAAAGAAACGGCCCAGGCTTTAAGAGAAGCAACGACCGAAGATGGCACGCGCAAACACATCTTGGGTCGCATCGTTTCCAATATCGAAAAGCTGACGGCGGATTTGGCCGATATCACCTCGGAAAACAAAGGCAAAATCAATCAGATCGTCGATCAGGTCAATCGTGTGACCAAATCTTTGGATGAAATCCTGAACGATCCTTCAGGTGACTCTTTGAAAAATCAGTTGAAGCGCACCATGACCCGTTTGGATTCGGCGATGAAAAACATCGACGAGATCTCGGGTAAAATCAATCGCGGCGAAGGGACAATCGGTCGCCTTGTCAACGATGAAGACACGGTCGAAGAGCTGAACACCGCCATCGAAGGCGTGAACAACTTCTTGGATACGGCCAGCAAGACGCAGACGGCTTTGGATTTCCATAGCGATTATCTAGGCGATGTTGGAAGCACCAAAACCACGGTCGGAATCAAGCTGCAACCGGGCTTGGATCGTTACTATTACTTGGGAATCGTGGACGATCCGACAGGCGTGGTGGAAGAAACGGACACCAAGACGATCACCAACGGCGGGCCAGAATCCAACGTCAACGAAGTTAAAACTTATAAGAACAAAGTTAAGTTCAATGCCTTGTTCGCCAAGACCTTCTGGGATCTGACCGTGCGGGGCGGATTGATGGAAAACAGTGGCGGTATCGGCTTTGATTACAATATTTATCGCAACAAACTTGTGTACACGATGGACTTTTTCGATTTCGGCCACGTCAACGTGCGCGCCCAGCTTCAGTACAATGTTTGGAAAGGGATCTACGTTTTGGGCGGGATCCAGGATGCAGCCAACAATCAAAAGAAACGTTCAAATTACGTCGGTGCGGGACTGCTTCTCACCAACGACGATTTGAAGATGTTGTTGACGAAACTTCCGATAGGCAATTGATAAACGGGCTGGGATGATATGTTTAAAAACGCACTGGTCAGTGTTTCCGAAAAGAAAGGTTTGATCCAGTTTCTCAAACCTTTTTATGACCAGGGGCTGCGAATCGTCTCGACGGGCGGAACCGCCCAGTATCTTAAAGACAACGGCATGAAAGTGACCGACGTATCCGAGCAAACCGGATTCCCCGAAGTGATGGGTGGTCGGGTGAAAACCCTGCATCCGCACGTACACATGGCGATTTTGTCTCGCCCTGATCATCCGGAAGATGATGCTCTTTTGAAAGAAAAGAACCTGGCACCTTTTGATCTGGTGATCTGCAATCTTTATCCTTTCGAAGCGGCAGTTGAACAGAAACTGCAAGGCTCCGAGCTGATCGAGAAAATCGATATTGGCGGGCCCACGGTTTTGCGAGCTTCGGCTAAGAATTTTGCTCGGGTCACCGTCGTTTGCGATCCCGAAGATTATCAGTGGATTGCGGACAAAAAAGAGATGACGCTTGAGGACCGCAAACGACTGGCGGCCAAAGTTTTTGCGCATGTGTCGAGCTATGATTCTTTGGTCGCTTCCGAGCTTGGAAACGGTTGGGGAAATCAGTTTTCTTTGGGCGGACACAAAGTCATGGAACTGCGCTACGGTGAAAATCCGCACCAGCATGCGGCCTGGTACCGCGTTTTGGCCGATCAAAAAGGTCTGCACACGGCCGAAGTTCTACAAGGCAAAGTTCTTTCTTATAACAATCTTTTGGATCTGGATGCGGCGAGCTCTTTGGTGCAAACCTTTTCAGAACCCGCGGCGGTGGCGGTGAAGCACAACAATCCTTGCGGTGCCTCTGTTGCCAGTTCGCTGAGCGTGGCCGTCGAGCAAACTTTGAAAGCGGATCCGGTCAGCGTTTTCGGTGGCATCATCGCCGTCAATCGCGAAATCGGCAAAGCCGAAGCGGAAATGCTGCAGGCGATTTTCTTAGAGTGCGTGGTGGCGCCGTCATATTCGAATGAAGCTTTAGAGGTTTTCGCGAAGAAAAAGAATCTGCGTATTTTGCGCTGGAAGGCTTTGAACGAAGCCCAGATGCGATACGAGATGAAAACGATGGCCGGCGGATTTTTGCTGCAACAAAAAGATGCCGTTCTGTCTTATGATCGCCAGTCTTGGAAAATCAGGGGCGATCAACCTTCCGAAGCGGTTTTGAAAGATCTGCAGTTCGGGGAGAAGGTCTGCGCTTCGTTAAAAAGCAATGCGATTGCTCTGGTGAAAAATGGACAGACGGTCGGCCTTGGTATGGGCCAGGTCAATCGTGTCGATGCGGTGAAACAAGCGATCGAGCGAATGAGGACTCATTTTGGAAATTTAAAAGATGTGGTTTTAGCCAGCGATGCTTTTTTTCCGTTTCCGGATTCGATCGAAATCGCGGCGAAAGCCGGGGTTTCTTGGATTGTTCAACCGGGCGGCTCGATGAAGGATGAAGAGGTTTTCGCGGCCGCAGCCAAGCTTCATATCAACATGGTTGTGACCGGACATCGGCACTTTAAACACTGAGGAATCATGAATCAGACTTCGGAATCGCAAAAAACATGGCTCGTGAAATCGTCGGGGACGGTTTTGGGCCCGTTTGCGCTCGAAGAGGTGATTCAACATCTGACCAATAAGCGCATCGCTTTGATCGACGAGGTCCGCTCGCCCGAATCGCGTTGGATGTTTATTCGCGAACACAAGCAGTTTGCCAATATCGTGCAGTTCTTGCGCGAACAGCAGCTGGAAGCCAAAGAAGACACGGGCGCAACCTTTGTCGGCAATCGCACGATCACGCCGGCTCCGGAAGAAAGCACCGCTTTTCCGACGGCGACGGTGCCAGCCAATCAGCCTACCGCTGCAGCCGCGGCCCAGCCAGCTCCGTCCGCAAACGCGGCGCCGGCTCCAGCGGCCGATTCGCGTCCGATCACTTATGCGCCGGGCGGTCCCGCTCCGCAAAAAGAAATGCGTATTCAGCGCGGTGAAGATCGTCGTTGGGTGACGGTCTTGTTGTGGTTCACGTTGGTTGTGGTGGGTGCTGCAGGCGCCATGTATTTCGGAGTCTTAAACAAAGAAGCTCCGAAAGCTTTGGGCTATATGGACTATATCAAACTTGCGCAAGCGCAGTCGGATCTTGGTCATTACGATCAGGCTTTGAATATGTACCGCAAGGCCGAGTCGATTCAGAAACTGAATGTGAATCATCGCATGCAGATGACGCCGCTTTTGATGGTGGTGGAAAAGCAGAACGTGCAAGCTCGTCAGATCATGGACGAGATTCGTCAGGAAGTTCAGCTCAATCCGAAGCTTGAAGCCGACATCAACAATCAAATGGCGTTTTCGTATTTGAATGAAGGTCAGTTGGCCGAAGCCCGCAAGCGCTACACCGAAATCACCAAAGCCAATCCCAATGTCGAACCGGCGCAGGTGAACTTGATGGAGATTTCGATTCTGGAAGGCCAGTTCCAGGAAACCGTCGACA
This sequence comes from uncultured Bdellovibrio sp., assembly GCA_966211455.1. GTDB lineage: Bacteria > Bdellovibrionota > Bdellovibrionia > Bdellovibrionales > Bdellovibrionaceae > 21-14-0-10-47-8. Next base: position 111,481 of record CBIHNI010000007.1, on the reverse strand, counting down.
GCCTGCGCGCTTTGATGAAGATCGGCGTGAAGGATCCGCTTGTTTATCTGTATCGCAGCATGGCCGCTTACCGTCTGTACAACGAGACGGATAAGTTGGAAAACGTCGTTGAAGATCTGAAACGCTACGTGGGCCGATATCAAGATTATCAATTGGAAACTTACCTTCTGATCGCGGCCACGCAGTTGAAGCTCACCAAAGCTCAAGACAGCAGCATGTCGGTCAAAGCGATGTTGCAAGCGGATCCGGATCTGACTCGCAAGCATGTGCATGAACTTTTGGTTCATCGCGAGGTCTTTGATTGGGGATACCTGGGCAATATTTGCGAGCTTCTGGTCAAGGCGCCAAGCGATTCACCCCAGATCAAGGGGCTGGCGGCTTTCTGCAGTTATCAAAGTGGCGACATCAAAAAAGCGATCGAGTCCATCGATAAAGCCCGGGCGCAATTCGCCGCGGATCCGACCTTGATGGGCCTTCATACGTTCTTACTTTTCAAATCGGGACGTCAGCAAGAAGCAAAGGCTTTGATTCAAACATCGAACGGCAGCAACAACGAGCTTTTGGTTTCGACCCACGCCTGGATCTGCCAAGAGGAAAAAGACTGGGATTGTGCCGAGCGCGAATGGAAGCGAATCCACGCGCAAAATCCGCAGAACCTGGCCGCCTTCGCCGGACTGGCGAAAATGGCCATTGCTCAGGGCGATGCCGATCGGGCCAAAGATTTAATTCAGCAAGGTCTTTTGGTTTCCAGTCATTATCGTCCTTTCCTGGAGCTGAAGGATCAGGTCGATGGTCGCTAAGGCGCTGACTCTTTTTTTGGGATCCATGTTCCTTTTGCCTGCGGCAAAGGCCAAGGTCTTTGAAATGTCCGAATACGGAAATGACATCAAGATTCCGATTCAGATTTGGGATCAGTTCGGCAGTGTGGGCGGCAAAGATGGGATCACCTTTGCGCCTTTGAAGGTGCGCTTGGTGGAAAAAACACCGGATATTCTGGTCGAACCCGAGGTGGAAGTTAAATTTCCACGGGGCGGCGGCGAAATCGATCTTTCTAATTTTGTGAAAAACAAATCCGGCACCTTCCGCGTCTTTTTTGATCTTGAAGATGTCGCGGCCGACGACAAGATGAAAGTTTACTTTATCTCGCGTGCGCGCAAACGCAAAATCGATGGTCAGGTCTGGGGTGCGGGCTGCAACAAATACATGGACATCAAAAAGTACATCCTGGGAAAGGGCCAAAAAGAAGGAATCGAAGTCAATACAACACGGTTTCGACACGATTCTGTACTGGGTGGCACCTTCTTTTTTGCAAATGGAAATCAGGTGACCCAAGTCACATTCCGCGATAGTCAACAGAGCCATCTATTCTGTGACTCGGTCACGCAGGCGGAGTGATGTTCGATTTTCTGAAAGCCTACAAAAGTTACGACCCGGCGGCGAAATCTTTATTGGAAATCGCACTTCTTTATCCGGGGCCCAAAGCGATTTTTTTTCATCGCATCGCTCATGCCCTTTATAAATCGCGTTTCTATTTCTTTTCGCGTTTTTTCTGTGAGCTGTCGCGCTTGCTGACCGGAATTGAAATCCATCCTGGAGCCAAAGTTGGAAAACGTTTGGTGATCGATCACGGCATGGGTGTGGTGATCGGCGAAACGGCCGAGATTGGTGACGACTGCGTGATCTTTCATGGTGTGACGTTGGGTGGGGTCAAGTTCGATCCGGTGAAACGCCATCCGACGGTGGGGAATAAAGTTTTGATCGGCACCGGAGCCAAAATCTTAGGGCCTATTCATTTAGGTGATGGCTCACGAGTCGGCGCCAACACCGTCGTGACGAAAGATGTTCCGGCCGGAGCAACCGTTATCGGACCCAAGCCAGAAATTCGCGAACACCACTAAGTTAGTGCCATTCCATCCAGACCAGGCCGCGATCTTCGGTCCAGCCGTTCAGCTTCCAAATTTTATCTTTGGTCTGCAAAGTCGGCAGCGCCACTTCGGTCGAGCGGCTGGTGAAAAGCGCCTCGGTCGCGGCTTTCAAAACTTTCGATGAAATTCCGCTGGGATCAAAGGCTTTCACGTATTCAGGATCGAAGCTCCAATTTAAATTGCTTTTCGGCGTTCCCGATTGCAAAAGCAGCCGGCTGTCTTTGACCTCGGTGGTGGCATTCGCCGAAAGGCCCACGCCCCAGTTGATATAAGTCCAACGCTTGCCTTTGCGATTGACCTCGATCATTCCTAAAGTTTGAATTTGGACCTGCCATTTGCCGCCGCCCAGATCTTTCAGGTCCACCTTTGAATCTGGCTTGGTTGAAAGCCAGAAAGGGGTGCTGCGGCCAAAGTGTAAAAGATCCGACCAAACAAAGAACTGCATGAAGCGACTTTTCATCAGCTTGGCAAAGGCTGGAACCTGTTGCAGATCGTAATTTTGAATCGAGACTTTTCCCAATTGTTCGCGCGCCAAGGTCGCGAAGCCTTCGCTTGAAATCACCAGTTGTGGCGTCGTTGCTTTCGACAGAACGGTCATGTCCGAAGGTAAAGCGATTCTGAAATCGCCATTGCCGGCACTGATTTCACCTTTCAAAAAGAAACCCTCTTCCAAAGGTTCGCCCATGGATTTGATTTGCAATGATTGATAGGTTTCCGAAGTCAGCTTCAACCAACTGTCCTGCCATTGAGCTTGCAGACGGGGAGACAGATAATTTTGCAGAAGGCTCGCCAGCGCCGCCGGATTTTTCAAAGAGTCTTGAATCATCGTGGTCAGACGATCTTCAAGTCCCATCGGGCCTTCACAGGAAAGTTGCGATAGGCTCCATCCATCGTGGATCACCAGCTGCAGTTGGCTTAAAACCGGTTGCCAAGCGTTCAACGCTTTTTGGTAAGGAGCTTGAACATTCAAATCAAAAGAGGGAATGACGACCTGAAATGGCTGACAAGAAGCCTTGATGCGAATTGTGATTTGATTGCCACCGATGGTTTGGACCACAGTCTGGTCCAGACTGAGGCCTCCGACTTTCAAAGTCGCCGAAAGATTGCTGGCTTGAGCTTGAATTCCTTCCTTGGTGATTTGCAGATTTTGGATCTGACCCGTCACCGAAAAATCGGTGTGTAAGGCCTGTGGTTTCCACTCTTGCCATTGCAGGGTGATGTCCTGTCCTTGAGTCTGAAAACTGAGGGGCCATTTCAAGGCTTCTTGTTTCAAAGAAGACCACGGAATCCACTGACCGACTTCGATGGTTCCAGCTTGAATTTGTAAGCTGAAAAGGGTCAAGAAACTGGCAAAGAAAACCGATTTGAATTTCATGATTCACAAGCTCCCATCTGAGAACAAAGCTGACCTAGGTCTTATCGGCGAAGGTCCGTCGTTGTTGAAGAGAATTTTCGGTTCTCAACAAACTGTCTATTTTCTGATCGCGGCGCTTTTGCTCACCGTGGTGTGGAGCGGGTGGGTTTTGCGAAATCTGAGCACCGAGTATTCAATTCGCCAGTTCTATCCTAAGGAACATCCGCTTCTCAAAAAAGACCGGGAAATCCGTCAAACTTTTCAACTGAACGAAAAGTCGCCATTTTTGTTCGTTGTGACCCTGGACGATGGTCTAACTTGGCTCAATCAGACACAGGTCTTGAAGCTGCGCGAACTATCGAAAACTCTTCAGGAACGCGAAGATGTTTCGCAAGCTTTGTCGCTGACTTTGATTGAAGGGGCATCAACCACTTCGAAAGAGCTGTTTGTTGGCAATATCTTCGATCGTGTGCCGCCCGGCAAATGGAAGGAAGCTATTCTTTCCAATCCACTTTTGTATCCGCTTTTGGTGACGCCAGACTTCCGCTCGACCTTAGTCGTGCTGGAAGCGAAGGCCACCAAATCCACCGAAATGCTCAAGTTCCGTGATCGCATGGAGCGCCTGATCCAAAAGAAATTTCCAAAGGCGCAAGTTTTATCGGCGGGTGTGCCGGTGATCCAGACGCGCTTGTCGGATTTGATCCGGTCCGAGCTGGCGCGTTTTCTGACGATAGCAGTTTTGGCATTTTGCGCGATTTTCTATTTTCTTTTCGCGCATTGGACGGCGATCATTTGCGCCTGCCTCAGCTTGCTGGCGGTGAATTTATTGGCGCTTGGAACATTGGCGTTTTTCCGCATCCCGATGAATGTGGTGCTGGTCACGCTACCGATTGTCGCCAGCGTTTCGATGATGAGCCTTCTGATTCACACTTTGCATCTGTGGTCGCAGAAACCGAGCTCGCAGGCGAAGAATCTGCAGGATCGTTGGATCGGCGCTTTGAAAACGACGCGCGAACTTTTCATGGCCAACACTTTGGGCGCTTTAACAACAGCGCTTGGATTTTTAGCTTTGGCCCCATCGCATATCCCGATCATTCGCGAATACGGCTGGGTGGTTGCGGCGATCATCGGATTGGTCGCGGTTTATGGTCAGCTGATTTTGCTTGCCAGTCTGCCGTTCGTGCGTCCGCAAATGCGTCGCTGGTTTGATAAGCCGGCGGCTTGGTCCTTGCTGCCGCTTCGCTATCCCAAAGTGATGGTTGCGATCACCGCGGCCGTTCTGGTTTTGGGCGTGGGCTTGATCCCGCGTCTGAATTTTTCGGGACGCCTGTTCGACGATCTGCCCAAAGGCGATATGGTGCGCGCTTCCACCGAGTGGATGGACCAGGTTTACGGCGGTGTGGTCGCTTACGAAGTCGTGGTTCAATCCGAGAAGGAAAACTTCTGGAAAGATCCAAATGTTTTAAAGCAGCTCTCGAAACTTTCTCATCACTTGCGTCAAAGCTCGGTGGTGGGAAGTGTTGTGACCTTGACTGATTTCTTTCAAGGCGGCGTGCCCGAGAAAAAAGGCCAAGTGGCCGAGACTTTCTTTTTGTTCTCGATGGCCGAGCGAAATCCGCTTTCGCAAATCATGACCGAGGACGCGAAACAATTGCGCCTGATGATTCGGTTGCATGACATGCCAAGCGATCAAATTCAGCAGACAAGACAGTGGATTCAAACCAGCATCCACAGCTTTTTCCCCGAAGTGAAGATTGGTGAAGGCGGCATGGCGATCGCATCGCATTCGATCAATCAGCAGGTGGCGAAAGAACTTGTTTACAATTTTTGGCACAGTTTGCTTTTGATTGGCCTTTTCTTGATCCCGATGTTCCGCTCGCTGCGTTGGGCGATTGTCGCTTGTTTGCCAAATCTCATTCCTCCGGCGGTGCTGATTGGTGCCTTGGCCCTGTCGAATGTGACCTTGAAGCCGGGGGTCGCTTTGGTTTTCTCGATCGCATTGGGCTTTGCGTTTAACAATACGGTCTATTTGCTGAGCCGCTTGCGCTCTTTGATGAGAACGGGCAAATTTCCATTGAAGCGCGCGATGCTGATGGAAGCGAATCCCTGCTTCTTCGAGTCCTTGGTGATGTTTGTGGGATTTTCGATTTTTATGTTTTCAAGTTTTTCGATGAACCAGATTTTCGGAGTCTTTATGGCCATCTCGATCGTTGCCGGATTTTTTGCGGATCTCTTCTTCTTGCCTGCTTTGTTGAAGCTCTTCCCGGGTTTGGTGGGCGGCCGCAAACCGCAGGCTCCTTCGGCAACCATTCATCAGTTGCCTGTAAAGGCGAACGAAGAATCCGAAATGCCGGCGGCCAAGGTGGCAAGCTGGGCTTTGGCGATCGTGCTTGCCGGCTCATTGGCAGCGCCAAAGGTGGAAGCGTCCGTCAGCGCCAAAGATATTCTGCAAAAGTCGCGGGCGCAATTGGATGCGAAAGACGATCAAGCCAAAGTCGAAATGAAAATTATCGAAAAAAATGGCGAAGCGAAAACCCGCGTGATCGAAATGAAGACATCTCGTCACAATGGTTTTTCTGTGATCGCGAAAATCCAATCGCCGGCCGATATCAAGGGCATGGGTTTTCTGGGCCAGGTCAAAGATGGCAAAGAAGCGCAGTGGATTTATCTTCCCTCCAGTGGCCAGGTCCGTCGTGTCGTCACTGGTAAATCCAAAGGCGGTTTGCTGGGTTCTGAAATCAGCCCTGAAGATTTAAACTCAGAGGCGATTAAATCTTCGCAGGTGAATGTGGTGAAAGAAGATGCGCAGACCTGGTGGATTCAGCTGACTCCGGCCAAGGGGACATCGGCTTACACGAAAGTGATCAGCCATATTTCAAAGAAAGATTACCTGCCGCAAAAGACCGAATACTTCATCGGCAATCGTCTGAAAAAGACGGTGGAATTCAAAAACTACACCAAGCTGGGCGGTGTCTGGCGGGCGCAACTGATCGATGTGAAAAATCATCTCAATGGTCGAGGCACGCAGGTGAAGCTGTCGCAGATGAAAATCAATGCTGGACTTTCGGCCTCGGATTTCTCGCAATCTGCCTTGAAAGACGAATAGATCCATTGTCATTTCCCTGACAAATTAAGAAAATAAGAGAGATGGCCTTTCGCGCTCTTTTATTCATTTTCGCAATCATGCTTTCGGCTGTGGTGCAAGCGCAGTGGAAGACCAGTGGTTCGATCGAAAGCTTTTACCAGCAGTATACCTTTAAGGGGACATCTCAGTACGCCAATCAAACCGGCGGTTTGAATCTGAATCTGAAAACCGATTGGAAATCAAAGCGTTCGTGGCGATTTCGTTCGGATCTGGAACTGCAATCGGATCAGTTGACCAAAGATTCGGAAGAAATGACCCAGTTCAATCCGAAAAGCTTTTATGTCGAGAACCGGTCCTCGCCGGTTTCAATCAAGCTCGGATTTCAAACCATCGTTCCGGACGGGCCGGACATTGTAAATCCGGCCGATGTGATTCACTCGAAAAACTGGAAAGACCCAACCAACACGCAGCACCTGGGTTCGGCGGGCCTTTCGCTGTCGCAAGAAATCGATGAATGGCAATGGGAAGCCTTCTACATCCCTCAGCAGACAAAGCCGATCCTGCCGGGCGAGCAAAGTGCCTGGTGGCCACGTGAAAAACGTCTGCCGATTGAAAACGAGTTCGTCACTGAAGCCAAAATCCCTTCGGACATCGAATACAAAATTGATGATCCGATTGAAATCGATCAAGCGCTGAAAAATAATTTTGCCCTTCGCCTGCAAAGAAAATCCGAATCCTTCGAAGGTCAGCTTGTGTACTATCAGGGGCTTTCGCAGGATCCGCATCTTTTCTTCAGCGCGACTTCGACCAATTTTGTTCTGGAATCGCCGGTGCGCCTGATTCCTTTCTATTATCGTCATCAGGTTGCGGCTGCGACCTTCGTGCTTCCATTTTCGAGCTGGTCTTTGAAGGGCGGTGCCAACTGGATCAAACCGATCGGCAGCGACAACCGCTTGCCAGGAGAAGAATCCACACAAGTCCTGGGGCTGGAAAAGAATTTCGAGACCCGCAAGGGCATGGTCACTTTGCTGATCCAGCACGAAAGACAAAAACGCCAGGCCCAAGATCAAATCAGCTTCCTGCGCTCGATCTACGAAAACGCCTGGAACTTGGGTTTTCGCATCCCATGGGGAGAAGAAACGCAATTCCTAGGCGGGGTCATCTACGACACTGTCGGTAAATCATCCATCGCCCGCGTGGGTTTAAGCCGGCGGATCACGGATTCATTCTCGGTCGGTGCCGACGGTCAATGGCTGCAAGGTCCGCAAGAAACACTGGCCGGTCTGTACGACAAGTACGACCGTTGGGGCCTTTCACTTAGCTATCACTTCTAATAACGCAGTCTTGCTACCAAAAAGGGATGGACGATCCTAAGCTTGGGGGATGCTGAAAAGAATCAATAAACAGAAGCTTTCTTGGGCTTTGAATGACTGGGCGAATTCGGCTTTTACCACGACCATCATCACGGCGCTTTTTCCAATTTTCTATAAAAGTTATTGGAGCTCGGGCGCCGATGTGACCACCAGTACGGCGCAACTTGGGATCGCGCACTCGATTGCGAGCGGAATTTTGGCGGCCCTGTCGCCGATTCTGGGAGCCTTGGCCGATCGCGGATCGAAGAAAAAAGCTTTTCTATTTCTTTTCACCTTTATGGGCGTCTTGGGATCCTGCTTGCTTCCGCTGGTGGGACAAGGCGATTGGACGTCGGCCATCCTGCTTTTCTTGATCGGAAATATCGGCTTCTTTGGCAGTCTGACATTCAATGACTCGCTTCTGTGTTCGGTCGCGGAGCCGAAAGAGATGGAGTTTGTTTCGGCACTTGGATTTTCGCTCGGATATTTGGGCGGCGGTCTTTTGTTCTTGATCAATATCATCACCATCATGAAGCCCGAATTATTTGGTTTGGCGGATAAGGTGGAAGCGACGAAGCTTGCATTCTTTTCGGTCGGGATTTGGTGGGCGGTCTTCGCGGTGCCGATTTTCCTGTGGGTGCCCGAACATCGCCCGGGTGATTCGGTGCCTCCTCAGGTGCCGGCAGGACAGCTCATCCGCGATAGCTTCCGTCAACTGATGCAAACCTTCCGCGAGCTTCGTCAGCATCGTTATCTGGGAATTTATCTGCTGTCTTATTTTTTCTATATTGACGGTGTGAACACGATCATCAAAATGGCCGTCGATTATGGCATGGCCCTGGGATTTAAATCCGACAGTTTGATCCTTGCGATCCTGTTGGTTCAGTTCGTCAGCTTCCCGGCGACGTTGATTTTCGGTGCTTATGTCGATCGTTTAGGAGCAAAGAACTCTTTGTTCATCTGTATTGCCGTTTATGTGCTGGTGACCTTCTGGGCTTACCGCATGTCTGCTGAATGGGAGTTCTATGCTTTGTCGGTGGTCATTTCTTTGGTGATGGGTCCGATCCAAAGTATCAGCCGCGCTGTTTTCGGACGCATGATCCCTTCGGAAAAATCGGGCGAGTTCTTCGGCTTTTACAATATGCTCGGAAAATTTTCTGCCGTTTTAGGGCCGACCTTGATTGCGGTGATCAGTCTGATTTCCAAAGATCCAAGACACTCGATCTTAAGCGTGCTCGTGCTGTTTGCCATTGGCGGATGGTTCTTGTTGAAAGTTCCGATCAGCGAATCCAAAAAGTAACGAAGATCCATTTTGCGACTTTCGGGGCACAAAATCTCGAAGGCATATTGCGAGAGAGCTTTTCCTTTCTCTAGAGATTGGAAAAGTTTTTGCTAAGAAATTGGCTAAACCTGTTCACCCAAAAGGAGCCAATCATGGACAATAACAAGAACATGCCAATGGACAAGCAACCTTTGAATCAACAGCAAGATCGCTCGCAAGTTCACGGCACAACTGCCGGTGAAATGCCGGATGCCGGAGCCGCCAGCCAAGCTCCAAAACAAGCGGATCTTGATATCGAATAATTGCTGTCAGTGCAGACCTACTGCCGCGGACGGCCCTTCGCTTGAGCGGGGGCCGTCAGTGGATCATCGGGCCAGCTGTGTTTGGGATAGCGCGAACGCATTTCCTTTCGCACTTCGGGGTAACCATTTTTCCAAAAGCTTGCCAGATCCTGAGTCACCTGCACCGGACGATAATTCGGCCCCAGCAACACCAGTGTCAGCGGCAATTTCCCACGCGCAATCTTTGGCGTTTCGCTCAGACCAAAAACTTCCTGCAACCGGACTTCCAAAGCCGGATTCGGTCCCGAATAATTAAGACGAATACGAGAACCGCTTGGGACTTGCAAAAATTCCGGGCATTCCGAGTGAAATCTTTGAAGCGCGCCGGACGGCATTTTGCTTTCAAAAAAATAAACCAAGTTTTTTTCGTACAAAGCCGCCAGCGAGTTTTCACCGAAGCTTGCCTCCGAGAAAATCTCTTGCAGGTCTTTTTCACTAAGGCCGGCCTCTTCGCTGACCTTAAGCCAAACTTGGTAGCGTTCCCACCATGCTTTAAGACTTTCGTTCTTCTCGAAAATTTTCTCGCGCCAATCGAAGGCGATTTCTCCCAGTTTTTCCTGAATTTGATCGGCTTTCGCCGGCTGCGATCGGATATCGGATAAGGGCAGCGATCCCACATTCGGTAAAACCACGCTCTGCGCGCTTTGTTGCAAGAATTTTTCCGACTTTTCATCGAACTCGATCCAAGATTTGGTTTCGACCGAGCCCAGGCTTATCACCAGCTCTTTGCTTACGCCGCAAGCTAACGCGACCCGCGTTTCGGAAGCCGAAAGCCCTTCCATCACCGACAGCGCAACGAAAAATTCAGAATGACGAACTTGCGAGCTTTGTTCGAGCACGGCGCCCCTGCCACCGATCATCACGGCGCGCGCTTCGCCGGATTTGCGTCGGCGGCACAGCTGATCCGAAAAAGCTGTCAGCATCAGGCGACGAACATCTTCAAGCGTTGCGGGTTTCGATGTCTTGGCCCCCAACTGCCGCTGCAGCTGCTGGCTTGCACGGTCGACGGACTTGAAATTTCCGCGGTGAAGCATTTCCAGTCGAAGCCAGATATCGCATTCGTCTTGCGAATCATAAGATCTCTTTCCCAAGATGTCTCGTTCCAGCAAAAGGGCGGCGATGTCGGCACCGGTTTTTCCAATCCCCATGGATTGGGCCACGAGCAAAAGTTTTCCCAACCGGGGAGGCAGCGGAAAGGGCAGAAGACTTTTCCCCAGATCGGTCAGTTGATTCGAAGAATTCAAAGCGCCTAAAATGCGAAGGTGTTTCTGAGATTTTTCGATCTGATCCGGATTCGGTTTTTCAAACCAAGAAAATCCTTGAAAATCGCGCACTCCTTGCGAAGCTAAAAACAAAAGCGCTTCCGATAAATCGACGCGCAAAATTTCGGCGGTCTCTTCGACCGGCATGGAAAGCTCGTCCAGCTGACTCCACATCCGGTAACAGCGGCCCGGAGCCTGGCGGGCCGCGCGGCCGGCGCGCTGAATGGCCGACGATTTCGAAATGCGTGCGATTTCAAGACTTGGAAAGCCGGTTTTGGGATGAATCGAAGATCGTCGTTGCAATCCCGAATCCAAAACGGCGCGCACACCATCAATAGTCAAAGAGCTTTCGGCAATATTGGTGGAAAGAATGATTTTGTTCTCGACCGTCGGTGCTAAAACTTCTTTCTGCTCTTCCAGGCTTAAGGTGCCATGAAGCTTCAAAAGCATATGGCCTTTTTCACGGCACCAGGGTTCCAATCGTTCAGCACAGCGTTCGATTTCGCCAACGCCGGGTAAGAAAACCAAAAGATGCTCGCCTTTTTTTAGGCCTGACATCAAAGAAGGAATCGGATCGCAAACCTGATCGATAAATTCGAAACCGGTTTGCAGCTTCTGCGCGCTTTTCTGATACTGCACATCCAGCGAATGGCTTTGTCCTGGGACTTGCACGCGGGCGGCGTCTCCCAAGAACTGCGCGATGGGTTCCGCTTGCAGGGTTGCCGACATGACGACGATCTGCAAATCAGGCCGAGACAGCTCTTGCATTTCTTTTAACAAACCCAAAGCCAAATCGACATGTTGAGAGCGCTCGTGAAATTCATCCAGCACCACGATGCCCACATCCTGAAGTTCGGGATCGGAAATAATTTTGCGATTCAGAAGCGCTTCGGTCAAAAACAACAAACGCGTTTGATTCGTAAACTTGGAATCAAAACGAATCTGAAATCCGACTTCTTCACCCAGCTTCCAGCCTTGCTCGTCGGCAATGCGGCTGGCAGCTGCAACCGCGGCAATACGACGGGGCTCAAGCACCAAAACTTTCTTATCGGTCAGTTCCAGCAGACGGGGCGGTAAGCGGGTCGTTTTTCCGGCGCCGGGGGCTGCGGATAAAACCAAATTGCGATGCGATTTCAGATTTTGCAAAATCGATTCAAGCTGTGAATCAATCGGAAGGGAAATCATGGTTTCTTTCGCGGGTAAACCAAGAGCATAAATTCGGCTTTGGCTGGCAGCTCTGATTTCAGAACCTGAGCTGGCGTTCCTTCCAAAATCTTTTCCGTTTCTTGCGTCAGATCCAAAGTCAGCAGAATCCGACGATCGGAAAAGTATTCGTTCGCTTCCGATAGCATTTTTTGAAAGCGATAAGGCGTATCCATCAAAACGAAAGCGCGACCTTCTTTCTGCAGCTCTTGCAAAGCCTTTTTGCGTGCTTCATTTTCAGCCGGAATAAACCCGCGAAAGACAAATTGATCCAAGCGTTCGCTGGATAAAGACAAAATCCCCATCAAGCTGGAAGCGCCAGGAAAAGTGCGAACGCGGATTCCGCGCTTGCGACATTCGCGCACCAGATCCGCGCCTGGATCGCAAAAGCCGGGCGTTCCGCAGTCGGTGATCAGGGCCACTTCCGATTTGTCACAAAGCTCGGTCAGACGCTTCAGGTCCTCTGCCGTTGAATGTTCATTGAGCTGTTCATAATTTTTGCCAGCAATTCCGTGGGCGCGCAGAAATCTTGTCGACTCTTTGAACTCTTCCAAAATGATATGCTCGACATTTTTTAAAAGATCCAAAGCTCGCAGACTGATGTCTTGATCTTGACCAATCGGGGTGGCCACCAAAGTTAAGCCCATGCTTTAGCCACCTTGTTCGATCAGAAAATTCAAGATCACCGGCAGATCCGTCGGGGCTTCGGCTTTGCCAGAATGGGTGCTTTCAAAGAAAACGATTTCGATGTGTTGGTGCTCGACACGGACCAGGTTCACATTGACGGGCTCATTTTCAAAGAACCAGATTTTTGCGTATTTTTCGGGCGGAATGGCGGCAAACCAATCCGACTTGAATTTCGCATCGTCCAATCCTTTTTGCGGTTTCAAAACCAATTGAGATCGCTTGTCATCCAGCGGGAAATTCCATTTCAGCAAAGTGTCGCGCGAGCCTTGTCCCATGCGATGCACGTCACGGCCGGTGAGATAAACGATATCTGCTCCGATTTTTAGCAACCGTTGCACATATTCAACACCGCCCTCGTAAGGGATGTCGTAATCCAGGTATTCGTTCGAGAAAAAATTCTGAAACCAAAAGTCCTTCAAAGCCTGATGAAATTCGGGATGATGGCGGTCCAAACCGGCGCGGACGACGGCATTTTTGATGCCCCAATCGGTGCGGTAAGTTTCGGCCTTGCTGAGAATCTGACAGGCTTCAGGAAAGCGCGTTTGGTTTTCTGGTAAAACGGCGAAATCATGGAGAATTTTTTTCAGGCGGGGACTGACATCAAACAGTGTCGAGTCCAAATCGAATACAGCCAAAGCCTGCCTTCCGGAAGCTTCAAAACTGGCGATTTCAGTCAGGATTCTTTCAAGATATTGACTGGGTTGCGTCATTCGAGGTCCATTCAGCCAGAGATTTCGGGAAAAGGCAAGGGACTCTGGGTACTTCCGTCACAAGAGAAGCTTGGAAAGCGGATCTTTCTTTGTTACACCTTCTCCGTCCAAAAAAACTTAAAAAGGAGTCCCCATGAAATCCCTGAAACTGGTGTTGGGCACAAGCCTGGCGCTGATGATCTCGGCCTGCACGGTTAATAAAGGTGAACTTGGTTCAGAAAAGAATCCAGTGAAACTTTACTTCGTTCCTTCTGTCGATGCGAAAGTCATCGAAGCGAATTCAAAAGTCATCAAGACTTGGCTCGAAGCCAACACTCCTTACAAATTCGAAGTCGCGGTTCCAGCGTCTTTCATCGCGGTTGTTGAAGCTTTCGGTTCAAAGCGCGCGGACATCGCCGCAATCAACACTTTCGGTTACATCTTGGCGAATGAAAAGTACGGCGTTGAAGCTCGTTTGACGGCTCTTCGTCATGGCTCGCCAACTTATCAAGCTCAATTCATCGCCAAAGAAGGCGGACCGATCAAAACGCTGGCTGACTTTGCCGGCAAAAAGATCGCTTTCGTTGATCCAGCCAGCACAACTGGTTTCTTGTTGCCAAAGAAAGTTCTCAACGACAAAGGCATCAAGCCCGCGCAAGAAGTTTTCGCGATGAAACACGATTCAGTTGTTTCCATGATCTATCAAGGTCAGGTTGACGGTGGCGCGACCTTCTACTCGCCTCCGGCTGAAGGTGAAATTCAAGATGCTCGCCGTTTGGTGAAGACTCAGTACCCGGACGTCGAAAAGAAAATCAAAATCGTCGAACTTTCAGAGAACGTTCCGAACGATCCGATCGTTTTCCGCAAAGATATTCCGGAAGAGATGAAAAAAGCTCTGACCGAAGCTTTCGTGAAATTCATCAAAGCACCAGAAGGCTTGGAAGCTTTCAAAAACATCTACAGCTACACAGATCTTCGCCCGGCGACAGACGCGGATTACGATCCCGTGCGCGCCATGCTGAAGTCTTTGGGTAAATCAGCTGAAGAGTTGACGAAGAAATAGTTTTTGAAACGCAAAAGCAGCGGAGGGGCACGTGGCGGATAACATTCTACAAGTTCGAAATCTGATTAAGACCTACCCGAATGGAACTCAAGCTTTGAAAGGCGTCAGTTTCGACGTCAAGAAAGGCGAGTTCCTGGTCATCATCGGCTTGAGTGGATCCGGTAAGTCAACCTTGCTTCGCTGCTTGAACCGCCTGCACGATCCAACCTCGGGTGAAATCCTGCTAAGCGGAACCGACATCGCGAAAATCCAAGGCTCGGGCGAAGTTCGCAATCTTCGCAAGCGCGTGGCGATGATCTTCCAACACTTCAATTTGATTCCTCGTCACACTGTTTTAAGCAATGTCCTGATGGGCCGCTTGGGTGTGACTGATACTTTGAAATCGATGTTTGGCTTCTTCACCGAAAAGGACCAGACCGATGCAATGAAATATCTATCGCTGGTCGGAATCGCGGATAAAGCGAAAATGCGTGCGGACAACCTGTCAGGCGGTCAGCAGCAGCGTGTGGCGATTGCCCGCGCGTTGACTCAGCAACCGGAAATTCTTTTGGCCGATGAACCGGTGGCATCACTGGATCCGGCAACCTGCCACACGGTCATGGATTACCTGAAAAAGGTGAACCAAGAGCTGGGCATCACCGTCATCGCCAACCTTCACTTCCTGTCTTTGGTTCGTCAGTACGCGACCCGCGTGATCGCGATGAAAGGCGGACAGATCGTTTTTGAAGGGGATCCCAAAGAGATCAACGACGCTTGGTTCGAAAAGATTTACGGCCAAGGCGCTAAAGAAGTTCATATCAACTAGGAGCCGACGACAATGCGATCTTCTGTGACTAAAAGAACGGTCTTTGATGCAATTCTTATCGGCTACCTAATTTGTGTGGCTCTTTTCATCATCGTCTCTCCAAGCGAAGAGCAGATGCTGCAGTTGGGTCGCAACGCGATCATCTTCTTTGCGGCGATGGCAGGCTCGGCGGTGATCAGTTTCATGGCCAATAAAATGGGCCAGAAAACTTTGGGCGAGCTGGTGTTCGAGCCGCCTCATAAAAAAGCACAAGCCAAAGATGAAACTTGGTACAAAACTTTCTGGGGCTGGCAGCTTCTGATCTTTATCGTCGTGACGATGGTCGTGGGATTGGTCGTGACTCAGGTTTCGATCACCAAATTGGTGGATGAGGAAAGCTTCTATCCGACCATGCGTTTGTTCCATAGCTTGATGACTCCGAACTGGAATCTGCTTCCACGTGCGGTTCTGATGATGATCGAAACCATGTTCTTGGCTTTTGTCGCCACCAGCCTGGCGATTCCGATTGCGTTTATCGCTTGCTTCTTTGCGGCGAAGAACATCATGAAGCATCCTTTGGCATTTGCGATTTATCTGCTGGTGCGCACGCTGCTCAACGTGACTCGTTCGGTAGAGGCCTTCATTTGGGCGATCATTTTCACCGTGTGGGTGGGGATTGGTCCATTTGCCGGTATGTTGGCGCTCTTCATTCACTCGATCGCGTCTTTGACGAAGCAGTATTCTGAAATCGTTGAGGTCGTCAACGAAGGCCCCATCGAAGGCATCCAATCGACAGGCGCGAACTTGATCCAAACCATCTGGTTTGCCATCGTTCCGCAGGTCATTTTGCCGTTCATTTCATTTACGGTTTATCGCTGGGATATCAATATCCGCATGGCCACAATCGTCGGTTTCGTCGGCGGTGGCGGTATCGGTTACCTGCTTCAGACTTACTCGTCACAGGCGATGTGGTCCGAAGTCGGCACGATCGTGGTGGTCATTGCATTCGTCGTCTGGTTTATGGACACAGCAAGTGCCTATATCCGCGAAGCGCTGAAGTAATCCTGCAAGAGGAGACGGCCGGGCGCCTCGGGGTGAAGGCCTCGGAGCGAAGCTCTCGGGGTGAAAGCCTTAGCTCGAAGGTGGCAGTCCCACGGCTTTTCTCCATTCTGGAGTGGGTTCGATCAGGCGGCGTTTCTCTAGATCGAAAAGTCCCACCGTGAAGACGGCTTCGCTGGCGATGCTTCCGTCTTCTTTGATCATTTGTTGTTTCAGTTTTCCGATGCGGCCTTCGTATTCCAAAAATTCGGTTTGAATCGTAATTCGTTCGCGCAGTTTCAGCTCGCGCTGGAACTTGATGTTGATTTCAAGGATGACGGGGCCTTGTTTTCTTTCTTGGACGGTTTTGAGGCCGTAGCCGTTTTGGGTGATGATTTCCCAACGGGCTTCTTCATACAGCGCCAGGTAAGCGGCGTTGTTGACGTGACCGAAAGTATCCAAGTGGTATTCGCGAATCAAAATAGGGTATTTGTAGATCATAGACTTTTAAGCCTAGCAGAAAGCTCGGCGCTTCCCATCGCTAACTCGTCTGGTCGATGTGATCCTAAAAATCAGTTCGGGTTACGGCGTGCTGGCCAAACGTTTGGTGCAAGAGCCGACCCGCTCTGAATACGAGTTGTTCGCATTGATGGCGTTCATGGCGGTATAGTGAGCGATTCGTTCTTCTTCTTTCGCCGTGTCGGGTGGCACAGGTTGTTTCGGCACGGTGATGGCGCCGGGCTTAGGACCCTTTTTCTTTCCGGCATCGATATCGGCGACGATTTGCTGGCGCAGCTTCAAACGCTCTTGTCCGGCCTGATAGGCCTTCATTTGAGTATCATAAGCTTTCTTTTTTGCGGCGACCTGATTCTTCAAAGTGCGGATGTCGGTTTCCCGCTGTCGTTCGATCCGGTTCAAGGCGGCTTCGCTTTCTTTGAAACTTGTTTCCCAACCAGAGCCCATGCATTTTTCAATCCGCTGAACGTATTCGCGAGATTCAGAAGGCGGCGGGCCTTCTTTGGTGTTGCGAATTTCCGACGGAGTTTTTCCGGCAATTCTGGCAATCAATCCGTGGCCGGCATTGTAACCGACGGCCAGCAGATACAGATCTTTTCGAGTCAAATTGCCGAGATCTCCGGAGCAATCCTTGCAGCTTTTCTTTTCGATCACCTTCTTCAGCTCGGTATCGAACATGAAACGGAAATAGAAAGCGGCGGCGGCGACGGCCGAAGAAATATTATCCTGCTCGCGCACCGCACGGTTGTTGAGCTGAACGCGTCGATTCTTTTTCTGCATTTGCGCTAGCATTTCGCCATAAGGAAGAGAGCGGTCTTTGGCAAGTCTTTCGATGAAACTCATCGTGCTGGGCATGACTTGCATATAGCCCTTGGCGCCGGCTTCCGAAGTCAGACCGGCTTTCAATCCGGATTCGGCCAGCATCGAACAGCGGATCAAGGCGCGCGGAATTCCGAAAGCTTCCTCGGCCTGGCGGGTGGCTTCGTTGATTTCCGGAAGCAGTCTTTTGAACAAATCGTTTTCTTCGACCGGGCCGCGATGCAAGCATGCAAAACGGTCCAACTCTTTGTCGGATTTGATCGTCAGGTCAGGGACTTTTTGCAGAATCTCTAAAGAGTTTCGCGAGACGCGAGCTTCCTCTTTCATCTCCGGCAGACCGGTCGTCGATTGATTTCCTAAACCACAGGATTTGCAGGTTTTCGCTAGCACGGGCTGGGGAAATTCTTTGGGTTCGGGGCGTGTGACTTGTTCCGCTGACATCCAGCCTTCAAAGTCGGCGCCGTTTTTTCCTTTGATTCGGACTTTGTAATAACGAATCTTTTCCCAGTTTCCCGAGAAGAAAACTCTTTTGTCTTCGTAGATCGGCTTTTGGATGCTGATGCCTTTGGTGTCTTTCGCCGAGGAGGTCAGAACTTCGACCGAATCGGATTCGGATAAGAGATGTTCTTTCTCTCTTTTTTTGCAGGTTTCCAGAGCTTCTTCTCGTCGGGTGAAGCGGGTCTTGGCTCCTGGACCTTTGTCCTTTTTGTCTTGCGGCTGACAGTCTTGATATGTCCATCCGGGCTCGGACCAAACATAAGCTTTTTCGGTGCGCACATAAGCTTCCCACGGAGTATCAGAATTGCCTGAAACCTGAAGAGAAATAAGAAACACAAACAGTGGGAGCGCCAACGTGAACTTCATCAAAAAAGATATCGGCAGATCACCAGTTTTATGAATCCAGAATGTTGGAAAATTTTGGAGATTTTTCAGCAGACCAAAGTCGGAAAGCGGCGCGAAATGTCGATGTCTTAGACAGTTTTGTGTCGAAGCATTTAGGGGGTTAAGGGCTGCTTTGCGAATGCCGAAAAGCTCAAAGAGATAAAGGAGATACCGTGAAATTCATCGTTCACCATATGGGCAGCCAAAAAGGACCCTGGGGAGCCGACGAGATTCTTCAGCGCTTGGAAAAGAAAGAGCTGGAGTGGACGGACTATGTCTTCGATGATGACACGCGCGACTGGGTCATGTTGTTGGACCACGCGAAATTCTCGGAACATTTCCGCAAATGGAAACAGCCGGCTCAAGTCAATGCATCGAAAACTCCGACCACCGGAGCCGAATGGTACATCCTGCGCGATGAAAATAAATACGGGCCTTTCTTGTATCTTGAACTGATCCGCATGTTGCAGGAAAAACGTCTTTTCGAGTTCGATTACGTTTGGAATCGCCAAAAGATGGAATCTTGGCAGCGCATCTCCGAAGTGGAAGACTTTAAAGCCGATAAGGTTCGCCAGGTGAAATCCGAGGGCGGGGCCGAATTGAAAGATGTTTTTTTCCGCCGTCGACACGGTCGCGCCAATTACGGGGCGTCGATCCTGCTTCATAATAACAACGAAGTCTGGCGTGGTGAATCGATCGAAGTCAGTGCCGGTGGCGCGGGCTTGATGATCGATGCTTCGGATATTCAAGTTGGACAAAGTCTGTTTTTGCATTTCAAAGCCGGTGATGGCGTGCCTCCGTTCAATGCGGTTTGCACGATCGTCAGCAAGGCCAAGGTGAAAGGACAAACCCATCGTTACGGCATTCGTTTCACCAGCATCAGTCAAAGCATTCAGCAAGCAATTAAGAAATTCACGGATCAGAAGAAGGACAAGAAGGCTGGCTGAGCCGGTCAAGGAGGAACCATGCGAAATATTTGGATTGGACTAGCGGCGGTTTCAGTTTCGCTGATGGCTTGTAACAAGCAGACCTACTCGTTGCCGGAGACGACCGAACAGTTCTCGCAAAGTCTGACTTACAATAACAAAGTGGATTTGGTCGTGATGGTGGATAACTCGTCCAGCATGTCGACTTATCAAGATCGTCTGGCCGCACAGGCTGGCGGAATGATTTCGGCTTTGAATTCTTACGGAATGGATTATCAGATCGTGGTCGTCACGACCGACATGCGTTCCAGCGGATGCGGCACCGGTTGCGGTGGAAAATTTGTGGGCTCGCCAAAAATTCTGACGCCGGCGACCCCGAACTTGGCCAGCGTTCTGACGGCCAGAATCAAACAAGGAAATGGCGGTTCGGATCTCGAGCGCGGATTGCAGTCGATTGAGACGGCTTTGATAAGCGAGACGGGTTTCTTACGTGCCGATGCCTTGCTGGCAGTTTTGGCTTTGTCGAATGAAGATGACTACTCGGATTTCGATACCAATCATTATCTGCAGTACTTCAATACCTTGAAACCAAAATTCAAGGGTGTCACTCAGGCTTGGTTGGTGAATTTTATCGGGGTTCCAAGTCTCAGCTCGAATTGCACGACGGCTTTGGATGGCATTTATAAAGAGCCGGGTCTTCGTTGGATCGATCTTGCCAATCAGTCCGGCGGATTGAATCAGCCGATTTGCGATACGACTTTAGGTCAAGCGGTGAATAACATCCGTCAAAGGATCGTCGAAGTTCTAACCGAGTTCGCCTTGGGACGAAAACCTTTGGTGGACACGATCGTCGTGAAGGTCAATGGCAACCTGATTCCGCAATCCACAACCAATGGTTGGGAGTACATTGCGGACGGCTACCGCGTTCGTCTTCACGGATCGGCGATTCCGGGATCAGCATCGGATAAAATCTCCATCGATTTCAAACCGGCTGAAGCCATGTGATGATACAGTCCCTGACGGGACATCAGCTCGTGGTGATTTCCGACTTCGCGGACTTCGCCCTGATCCATGACAACAATCACGTCACAATTTTTCACCGTCGAAAGGCGGTGCGCGATGATCACACTGGTGCGGCCCTTTGATATTTCGGTCGTCGCCTGTTGAATGACCTTTTCGCTGTGCGAGTCAATATTGGCCGTGGCTTCGTCCAAAATCAGGATATCGGGTTCGAACGCCAAAATCCGTGCAAAAGCGATCAGCTGACGTTCACCGACCGAGAGATTGGTGCCCCGCTCTTCCACGACCGATTGCAAGCCGCGTCCGGTTTGCTGCAATAAATCCCAATAACCCACCTGACGGCAGGCTTTTTCGATTTTCTCTGCAGAGATGCTTTCCTGATTGAGACCGATATTGCTGGCGATGGTGCCACGGAAAATAAAATTATCCTGCTGAACCACGCCGATATGTTTTCGCAATTTGTGAAACGGGATTTCCTCAAGGGCGGTCCCATCAAGACGAATGGTATGCGCCGGGGGCTCGTAAAATCGTTGCAATAAAGAGATCAAAGTCGATTTACCGCTGCCGGTGCGACCGACGATCGCCACCGATTGGCCCGGCTTGATGGATAAAGAAATATCCTTCAACACGAGCGGAAGGTCTTTGGCGTACCGGAAAGACAGATTTCGAATCTCGATCTCTCCGTGCCAGGCCGAAGGGACTTGCGCTTTCGGGCTTTCGATCTCGGGGGTTTCGTCAAAGACCTGAAAGACACGCTCGCCACTGGTGATCGAATTCTGAAACTGCTGGTATTTCTCTAAAATCTCGCGCAGGGGTGAAATAAAGTCCTGCACGTGCATGATAAAGGCCACCAGCGATCCGATCGCCAAAGCTTGGGATTCGTGAAAGACGCCACCGAAGTAAAGCGCCAGTGACACGGTCACCGCCGAAAACAGATTCATCACCGGCTGCATAAAAGCGTAAGCCCGGATCGAATCCAGGGTCAGATTTTTGTATTGCTCGGACAAACCCGAAAAGTGATTGCGATTGCGATGCACGCGGTTGTAGAGCTGAATCACTTTGATGCCGTTCAGATTTTCCGCAACATAAGAGTTCAAAACCGAAAGCTTCTTTTTGGCTTCGCGGAAAATATCGCGAATGCGATTGTTCAGCTTCAAAGAGGTCCAAACGAAAATCGGGGCCGTGAACATCACGATCAGCGTCAGTTTCCAAGAAATCAAAGCCATAGCGACCAGGATCGAGCACAAAATCACGAACTGAACAAAGATGGTGATCACGCCATCGGTGAAAAGTTCGGCCAGCGTGGAAACGTCGTTCGTCAAGCGGGTGACGATGCGGCCGATGGGTGTTTTATTGAAATACTGGATCGGCAGGCTTTGGATATGTCGAACCAGATCTTCGCGGACATAATAAAGAACGCGGTTGCCAAAAAGCTGAAAAACATAATTGTAAGCAAACTGAAACAAAGTCTGCAGAATCTGAATTCCCAGATAGGCCAGCGCCATGCTTTTTAAGACATCCAGATTTTTGTTTTTCACGCCAAAGTCGATGGCGTAGCCGATCACCCAAGGTAAAAGCCGTGACGTCACCGCAAGCCCAATGACGGCAAGTAAAACCGCTGAAAACAAAAATAAATGTCGCTTGCAATATGGCCACAGGCGCTTCAAAAGCTCGCGCGCGGTGACGTCGGTTTTGATTTGATCTTCCGACATAAAAGGGGTGCTCATACTTGATACCCCTGAATTTCGGCCATGCGACGATAGGTCGGACTTTTCTGCACCAATTCTGAATGGCGGCCGATGGCTTCGATCTCGCCTTGATTGAGCACGATAATTTGATCGGCATTTTCGATCGCCGACAGACGGTGGGACACGATCAGCTGGGTTTTTCTGTTTTCGAGCTGGTTGGCGAGCTGCGCTTGAATTGTTTTTTCCGTCGTGTGATCGACGGCGCTGAGTGAATCGTCCAAAATCAAGAAGGGTGCGCGGGTCATCAGTCCACGCGCAATGGTCAGGCGCTGCTTTTGTCCGCCAGAAAGATTGACCCCGCGCTCGCCAAGTTCGGATTGGAATTGGTGCGGAAGATTTTCGATCTCGTTTTTGATATCGACGACCTGGGCCCAATGAAGCACATCTTCGTCCGGAATATTTTCGTCGACCCGGCCCATTTTCATATTTTCGGAAATCGATTCGGAAAACAGAAAGGGCTCTTGTGGCACGAAGGCTATCTGCAAATGCAAGGATCGCTGCGTGATGTCCTGCAGGTCCATGCCGTTGATCAAGATGCTGCCCTTGGTGGCCGGATAAAGACGGTTTAGCAGATGCAAAAGAGTCGTCTTACCGCTGCCGACGGGACCGACCAGTCCCACCTTCTGACCGGCTTCGATTTTGAAACTGATGTTTTTTAAATTGGCCTGCGGCGATTCCGGAAATCGGAAGTTCAAATTGCGGACTTCCAGACTGTGGAACTCTTTGATTTCGGTCTGACCTTCATCTGGGATATCCGTATTTTGTGAAAGGACGTTTCTAATACGGGAAAAAGACGCCATACCTTTTTGGTATTGGCTAAAGCCCATCCCCAGTGCCGTCATCGGCCAAACCATTTTTTGAATGTAGCGCTGAAATGCCACGAAGGTTCCGATGGTGGCTGCGCCCGATAAAACTTCGGGACCGGCGATAAAGAAAAGAATCACGGTGCCGCTGGCAACCCCGAATTGCATGACCGGTGAAAACAGCGCATCGACAGAGGCCGCTTGGTTGCAGGCTTTTTCGAAAATGCGACTTAAAATATTGTAGCGCTTTAATTGATTGTCCTCTTGTGCGAAACTTTTGATCACGCGGATGCCGGCCACGGTTTCCTGCGAAAATCCGGACAGCTCGGACAAACGATCTTGCTGGGTCTTATATCGGGAAAAAATCAGACGTGTGACTTTCCAAATCAGAAACGGAACCACCGGCAGAAAAATCAAAGTCTTCCATGTCCAGCTGGGCTCAAGCCACAGCATCAAAGGCAAGATGATCGCGATGATCGAAAGGCCATCGACCAAGATCAAAACGGCGGAACCGATCGCCTGGCGGAAACTTTGTACGTCGTTGGCGATCAGACTCATCAATTCGCCGATGGGATTTTGCTTAAAGAATTGCGGACCCATGGTGGTCAGATGATGAAAGATGCGATTGCGTAGATCTTCGGCCGCGCGGGTGTGGTAGGTGCCAAAAAACACCCGCCAAAAATATCGCGTCACCGCCAGCAGGCTCATGGTGCCGAAGAAAAGCCAAGCCGTTGGCGCGACCGCACTCATCGGTTCGCCGGCCGAGATCTGATCGATCGCCTTCTTTAAAATTAAGGGATAGAGCCCATCGGCCGTGTTGGTGATGAGCAGGAAGAACATGCCAAGGCAGAAATGAAGCCAATTCTGACGAATGTAGAATTTAAGAGGGTGCTGCTCGAGAAAAGGCTTCATTTCGGGCCCGGGTTACATCGTTACTTCGTGGAAGAAATCTTTCATCGCCTCGAAGCTGCGCTTATCCGCTTTTTCATTGTAAGCGGCACCTTTGGTGATGTCGTTGCCGGCCTCTTTTTCGGTGAACGAGTGCACGGCCCCGCTGTAAGCTACGAATTCATAATCGGATTTGTTTTGATCCAATGTTTTGGTGAAATTCGCCACCTGATCCGGTGGAACGTTGGGATCGATGGCACCATGAAGAACCAAAAGTGGAGCTTTCAGATTTTTCACATCGCTTGCCAAAGTCGGAAATTCCAAACCGCCGTGGAAGCTGACGATGCCTTTCAAAGGCAAGCCGCTAAGACCCATTTCGATCGCCGTTGTTCCGCCGAAGCAGTAACCCATGGCCAGCATTTTATTTCCATCCACCTTCGGATTGCCTTTCAGTTGCTCGAAAGCGGCTTTCGCACGGGCCCGCATCAAAGGACGATCGCCCTTATATTTGCCAGCTTGCGCGCCGGCTTCTTTGGTGTCTTTCGGACGAACACCTTTTCCATAGATATCGGCGACGAAAGCCACATACCCCATTTCGGCCAATTGCTTTGCGCGGCCTTTCACATAATCATTCGGGCCCATCCAAGCATGCACAATGACAACACCGGGACGTTTTCCTTTGGCGGCATCGTCGTATGCGATCATGCCTTCCAAAGAAGTGGAGCCTTCTTTGTATTCGACAGTTTCAGTTTTGATAGCGGCGTGAGAGGTCAGAGAAAAAAATAGAAACAGAGATGAGATTGCTTTGATCATAAAATAGATCCTCCTGAGATAATAACGTTAGTCCCATCCCGGAGGATCTATCAACGGATTCGAGAAATTAAGCAGTGCGCTTAGTAGTGATGTAGAACTTTTCTGAAGAATCCCAAGTCTTTTTCATCTTGTTGTACTTCTTGACATCTTTAAAGTACGCCTTGCGATAGTTCGTGTTGTAACGAGTGAACAACTTATCCAAGAACGAGTAATAAGTTTTGTACAGGTGGTTCGTCATGAAAGCGCAGTACCACTGTTGGGGAGTGTCATCCGAGCACCAGTACTTTTTCGCAAAAGTCTTGATCTCGCGGTTGAACACTTTCCACCACATCATCGCTTCTTTTTTGTGAACGAAATTGCCAACAAAGTAGGGCTTATTGCCGCAGTACAAGCTGACTTCGTAACCTTGACCGACAGCTTTGAAGAATGTTTTGAATGTGAAGTCACCATAGTTGTAATTTTTGGTGTACATCGTCTCTCCTTTATTTGAGATTGTTTTTTGTTGGCAAGTGGAAGCGGCCAACTCACGAATCCCATTGTCGGTGATCAACCCGGATTTGGAGAGTCTGGTTTTAATCCGGGCGGTCCTGCATTAAATAAAAAATTAGCCAGCCATGGTCATGGCGTCGCAAGCCACGCGAATATGATCCGCCTGCCAGCCTTCGTCATCCGCATCGACTTTGACTTGTACATCGACGTCCGTGTCGTATTCGAAACTGCGATGTTCCATTTTGATTTCGCCCAGGTTCTTTTTGCCCTGTTTGATCGACAGACTGAAAATCGGATTTTTACCATTTTGCTCTTTGCTTAAAAGAACGTCGACATCGCCGATGGATTTCAATTCGATCGATCCTTTTTTCTCGTACAGCTGCCAGGCTTGTTTTTGAGTTTCATGATAAGTGACGCCACCTTTCGAGCGAAAACCGACCGTGCAGCTCATCACTTTGCCATCTTCATTGGCGCTGGCGGGGCGACGGGAAGCCCCTGGACCTTTGGCGAAAGACGTGGCGGCGACGGCCACCAGAGAAACAGAAATCAAAGTGCGAAATGCGTTCATGAAATCTCCTCATGTTCAAAGTGAAATCCGGACAAGAACAGGATAGGTGAGAAGACAAAGATTTTCATCTGGTCCTGCGTCTATTTTTTATCAGGTCAAAACAGTTTGTTGATCGCGAACTGCAGAATCGGCGAGCGCAGATTGATATTCCAATAATCAACCTGAGACAGAATCAGGTTCTGCTGCGAAAACCGTACGTAAGAAACGCCCTGCATGCTCATGGCTTTCTTGACCTTCACGAAATCGCATTCCCAACGAACGCACAGGCGATCGCCGTCCATGATGTGATCGATCACGCGAAAGCTTTTCAGCTGAATATCTTTTCGCATATCCGCATAGTAATCAGCGATACCTTTGCGGCCTTTGGCTTCGGCCAGCGGCGTCTGCAAAGTGCAGGACTCGGCATAATGCTGAGAAAATTTTTTCAGGTCCGTGGTCGGGAGCTCGGCCAGATCCCGCAGCACCTCTTCAGGAAAAGCCATGCGAAAATCCGTAGATCAATTGCTCAAGACGGGATTTGAAAATCGCGAACTCGGTCGGGTTGCGCAGATTGCCGATGGGAATATTCAAAAGTTTTTCGGCATCGACTTGAATGCCTGAATTCCCCAAAAGCCAAATGGTTGCCAGCACCGCCGTCCGACGGTTGCCATCATGAAACAAATGCGCCAGCACCAATTCAGAATAAAGGTAACAAGCGGCCTCGATCAGTTGACCATTGCCAGCCATCTGCAAGGCATTGCCCGCGATATCGCGCGCCTGATTCAAAGGGTTGGAATGCACTTTCATCTCGATCTGGCCGCCCGGAATTTCGATGGTCATCGTTTGAAAGCGCCAGGGATCGACCTCTTCCCGGTCGTTCAGAATTTGATTGAGATGGGCCAGCTCGCTAGAGGTGAGCTTTTTCAATCCGCCGGCGGCTTGCTGAACGTAAGCAATGCCATGACGAAATCTTTTTTCTTCCAATTGTTTCTGCAAGGGGTTCTTGCCCATGACTCATTGTATTCGTATTTGGTTGCGAAGCGAAAGTCAGGGCAGAAGGACTTGTCTTTGGTCGGGCGTGGGAGTTTTTTCTCGGGCTGCGGGTGGGTTGCGTATCATGTGGGCCGTGCGTCCGTGCAATCGGGGCTCGGCCGCCCCGAACCCGCGATCGCTGGCCGTCCTGGCCAGCGATTCCGATGTTTGGGGAAAATTCATTCGCCGCTTTTTGTTGTGCCGATGACCTCAGAGAAATGACTTCCAACTGGGAGTCATTTCTCTGAAGGGGCTTCAGACACCTGCCTCACAAAGTTCGGAACCAACTGGTTCCAGACTTTGTGAGGGGACTTAAGACCACTATAACGAAATGGGTACCGGTCCATCTCCGAGCTCAATCCAGGCACGAAAAAAAAGCCGAGGTCTTTCGACCCCGGCTTCTTGTGAACATGGTTTTTCAAACTACAAAACTTAGTGGTGATTCATCAAAGCTTTGACGTCCAATTTGCCTTGGCTTGTTGATTTGCCGGCCATTGCTGGGATTGCTTTGGCGCTTCCCAGAATTGCGGCTTTCACTTCTTGCCATGATTTGCCTGGATATGCTGACCAGTACAAAGCTGCAGCCCCTGCTACATGCGGGGTTGCCATCGATGTTCCATCCCAAGTCAGGAATGGAAGATTCGGATAGATTGTTGAGCTGTAAGTTCCGCCCACAGTCGTCGAGAAAACCGCCACACCTGGTGCGCCGATGTCGACTGTTTTTGCTCCCCAGTTTGAGAAAGAGCCCAGCTGATTTTTTTCGTCGATTGCGGCAACGCTGATGATGTTATCGAAATCATAGCTAGCTGGATAGCCCGGGGCTGGATCTGTGTCGTTGTCGTAGCCTGCGCCATTGTGTCCGTTACCGGCAGCGGCGATGAACAACACATTGTGGTCTTGAGCGTACTGAATTGCATCGCGCAAAGCCTGATTCTGAGTGTTCTCGGCAGGGTCTTCGCCTTCGGAACCCCAAGAGTTCGAAAGAACGCGAGCGCCATTGTCGACAGCGTAGCGGATAGCCTTCACCGCATCGGCTGTTGTTCCAGATCCTTTTTCAGACAGGAAACGCAAAGCCATCACGCGAACATTGGGTGCAACACCTGAAATGCCGACGCCGTTCATGCCTTTAGCAGCCACGTTTCCAGCGCAGTGAGTTCCGTGACCAGGGTTCGCCGAACCTTTCAGATCGTAAGGTTTGTTGTCATTTGAAACAAAATCCCAACCGACAACGTCGTCGACGAAACCGTTGCCATCGTCATCGATGCCATTGTTTGGAATTTCTTTTGGATTGCGCCACATATTCGGAGCCAGATCTTCATGTGTGTAGTCCACACCCGTATCAATCACGGCCACAACCATGTCTGGATCGCCCATTGAAATTTTCCAAGCGTCTTGGACGCCGATATCGATCATGCCCCATTGTTTGCTGAGCAGTGGATCGGCGCCGGTTCCTTGTTGAGGAGCATCTGGAATTGCTGGGTTGTCAGCCGTCGGAGCTTGAGCCAGACCTTGCTTTTGCATTCCGCGGATCAACGCTGCGTGGCGCAGTGGATCTTGAATGTTCATGCCATCCAAAAGATGGACAGCATAGTTCGGTTGAACGTACTCGACTGCTGGATTGGCGATCAAGCTTTGCACCAAAGCACGACTGCGCTTTTCGCTCAGTTGAATGCGGACCCATGAATCGCTCAAAATTTCAGCAGTTCCCCCTTGTGCTGAAACAGTTTCGGTCAGGACATGCATGTCACTGCGATTTCCAGGCGTGTACTTCACCAGAAGATCTTGTGTTTTGGATACTGTAGCGGCCATTGCGCTGAGGGCTGTCGTCATGACAGCGCCGATCAAGATGGCCTTCAATCCTGTATGGTGGTTCATTCTTTTCCCCCCTTGGAAAGAATTGTGATTGAAGATTCGATTGACCAAATTTTAGGAAAGTTCCTAACAAATGTGCAAACCGAAATGCCAAAGACGCTGATCTTTTTTAGCTCGAGAGAGCGCGTGCGTTGGAAAACGACATATTGTCATCATTGAACACCGTGCTACAATTCTAAGCACTCTAACTCATTTGGTTTTTGATGTTTTTTTGATGGTTTACTTGGTGCTAAAAATTTGCGACAAGTTGATAATCAATTGAAAATGTCTCAGCGCCTGGAAGTTGGCATAAAAGGGGACAAGATGGCGGAAAATAAAATCATAACATCGACCGCGAATCCAAACGCGGTTCTTCACGGTGCTTCGGGCACGCAAGCGGCGGATGATATGTCTCGTTCGTTTGCGATGACGACTCGTCTGGATGCAATCGTGGCTTGGGGTCAGAAGAATGCTTTGTGGCCTTTACCTTACGGAACTGCATGCTGCGGTATCGAGCTCATGTCGGTGATGGGTCCGAAGTACGATCTCGCGCGCTTCGGTGCGGAAGTCGTGCGTTTCTCTCCTCGTCAGTCGGACTTGTTGTTGGTGGCGGGTACAATCACCGAAAAAATGGCGCCGGTTCTGGTTCGTATCTATCGCCAGATGCTGGAACCGAAATATGTTCTTTCGATGGGCGCATGTGCAAGCTCTGGCGGTTTCTACCGCGCTTATCACGTGCTTCAAGGTTGCGATATGGTGATCCCGGTCGACGTTTACGTTCCAGGATGTCCTCCGACTCCGGAAGCGGTTCTCGACGGGGTGATGGCTTTGCAGCGAATGATTGCAACTGGACAACCTCGTCCTTGGAAAGACAACTGGAAGGCTCCTGACTATGAGTAATCTTGAATCGATCAAAACGGATTTGGCGACACGCTTTCAAATCAACCGCTATCAGTTCACCAGTGCCTTTGGCGATGATGTGATGGTGGTTCCAGCTTCTGATATCATCCAGGTTCTGACTTTTTTCCGTCAGAGCGATCGTTTCGATTTCTTGATGGATGTTTGCGGAGCTCATTATCCAAATCGCGAAAAGCCTTTGGAAGTCGTTTACCACTTGTTCTCGTCTCGTGATTCCAGCCGTCTGCGTATCAAAGTTCCTTTGGCGGAAGGTGAAGTGATCGATTCGGCGATCAACGTCTGGAAAGGTGCCGACTGGTTCGAGCGCGAAACTTACGACATGTTCGGTGTGATCTTCCGCGGTCACCCCAATCTTCGCAAGATTCTGACCCACCACCAATTCGTGGGTCACCCTTTGCGCAAAGATTACGAAGCCGATCGTCAGCAACACTGCACAAGCTCTTTGCCGATTCACTTCGATAATGAGCCTGGAAAGCCAGGCGATATCCTGAATGAAAACTTCGTTCCGTTGAATATCGGCCCTTCACATCCAGCGATGCACGGAACGCTTCGTGTGATGGCTGAGCTGGATGGTGAAACCATCGTGCGCGCGATGCCGGAAATCGGATATCTGCACCGCTGTTTCGAGAAAATGGCGGAAACACATCCTTACAATCAGGTCATCCCTTACACAGATCGTTTGAACTATTGCTCGGCTCCGATGAACAACGTCGGCTATTGCAAAGCGGTCGAACGTTTGTTGGGCGTGGAAATCCCGCCAAAAGCGCAAGCGATGCGTGTGATCTTGTCAGAGCTTTCTCGTATCATCGACCACATCATTGCGGTCGGTACGGGCGGAGTTGACTTGGGTGCCTTGACAGCGTTCTTCCACCTCTTCACATACCGTGAAAAGGTCTACACTTTGTTTGAAAAACTTTGCGGTGCTCGTTTGACTGTTTCGATGACTCGAATCGGTGGTATGGCTCAAGATGCACCCGAAGGTTGGTTCGAAGACGTGCTGGCGTTCTGTAAAGAAATGCGCGCCGGTGTCGATGAAATCGCAAGCCTGATGCTTGATAACAAGATCTTCATCAAGCGAACTCAAGGCATCGCACCTGTGAAAGCAGCCGACGCCATCGCTTGGGGTTACACAGGTCCGCTGCTTCGCGCTTGCGGTGTGGGTTTGGATTTGCGTAAAGCAAAGCCTTACTATGGTTACGACGGTCTTGAATTCGACATCCCAGTTGGAACCAACGGGGATATTTACGACCGCTACTTGGTTCGTATCGAAGAGATGCGCCAATCGATCCGCATCATTGAACAGGTTTGCCGAAATGTTCCGGGCGGCGATTACACCATCCGCGACAAGGGCATTGTTCTTCCAGAGAAAAAAGACGTTTACGGAAATATCGAAGGCTTGATGAACCACTTTATGTTGGTGATCAAGGGTCTTCGTCCTCCGGTGGGCGAAGTTTACGATGCGACCGAAGCGGCGAACGGCGAGCTTGGATTCTACCTGGTCAGTGATGGCAGTGCGAATCCTTACCGTTTGAAAGTGCGTCCTCCATGCTTTGCGATCTACCAATCTTTCCCGACTGTGGTGAAGGGCTGGATGATTGCCGATGCAATTGCAACCGTAGCCAGCATGAACTTGATCGCTGGTGAGCTGGATCGATAAGAAGGGAAATGAAATGTTTCAACTCAGCAGCGAAGGTCTCGCTCAAGTCAAAAAAGAGCTTTCTCGATATGAAGCGAAAGATTCTGCGATCATTCCTTCTTTGTATATCGCTCAAAAAGAAAACAAAGGTTGGGTGAACGACGAAGTGATCCACCACTTGTCACAAGTGATGGAAATCCCGGAAGCACGCATCCACGAAGTTTTCACTTTCTATACCATGTTCAATCAGAAGCCCGTCGGCAAGTACCATGTTCAGGTCTGCACCAATATCTCGTGCGCTTTGAATGGCTCGCGGGAACTGGCTGGACACATCTGCAAAGAATTGAAAATTCAATTCGATCAGATCTCTGAAGACGGTCGCTACACGGTTTCAAAAGTGGAATGCTTGGGTTCATGCGGAACAGCTCCGATGATGCAAGTGAATGACACTTATTATGAAAATCTCACTCCGGAATCGGCGATGAACATTTTGCGAGGGATGAAATAATGGAAACAAAACTGCTGACGGAACATTATCATCTCGATGATTACCGCACGCTGAAAGGCTATCAAGCCAAGGGCGGATACGACGTTCTGAAGAAAGCTCTGAAAATGCAACCGCAAGCGATCATCGACGAAGTCAAAGCTTCGGGTCTTCGCGGTCGTGGTGGCGCGGGCTTCCCGACGGGAACCAAGTGGGGATTCCTGCCAAAGAACAATGAGCCTCGTTACCTTCTTTGCAATGCGGACGAAGGTGAGCCGGGAACTTTCAAAGATCGTTTGATGATGGAGCGTGCTCCTCACCAATTGATCGAAGGCATGATCATCTCGGCTTTCGCGATCGGTTCGAAAAAAGGTTACATTTATATTCGTGGTGAATATCACTATCCAATTTCGGTGGTCGCAAAGGCTTTGAAAGAAGCTTATGACGGCGGATTCTTGGGGAAGAACATCTTGGGAAGCGGATTTGATTTCGATCTGGATGTTTACTCGGGCGCGGGCGCTTACATCTGCGGAGAAGAGACTGGAATGATCTCTTCCATCGAAGGTCTGAAAGGTCAGCCAAAACTGAAGCCTCCATTCCCGGCGGTTCAGGGTTATCTGCGCAAGCCGACGATCGTGAACAACGTGGAAACTTTGGCGGCTGTCGTTCCTATTATTAAGGACGGTGCCGCGGCTTATCGCAAATTCGGAACTGAAAAATCAGCGGGAACCAAGCTGTTTTCTCTCAGCGGAAACGTGGTTCGCCCAGGGAACTATGAAGTGCCTTTGGCTTACTCGATGAAAGATCTGATCTACAAACTGGGTGGCGGTATGAAGCCAGGCCGAAAACTGAAAGCGGTGATCCCAGGTGGATCGTCGGCTCCGGTTTTGACAGCCGAAGAAGCGGAAAAAGTTCTGCTTGATTACGAAAATATCGCAGCGGCGGGATCGATGTTGGGTTCGGGCGCGGTGATCGTGATCGATGATTCACAATGTATGGTTGATATGTTGGGGGTTCTGACCCACTTCTATCACCACGAATCTTGCGGTCAGTGCACGCCTTGCCGTGAAGGGACGGGCTGGTTGAATAAGATCGTTCATTCGATCTTGGAAGGTCGCGGTCGTTTGCAGGATATCGAACTTTTAATCAAGGTCGCCGACAACATGAAGGGTCGCACGATCTGCGCGCTTTCAGATGCAGCGGCTTTGCCGGTTTTAAGTTTCGTAACTAAGTTCCGTGATGAATTTGAATACTTCGTTCGCGAAGGTCGTTCGAAAGTAAAGGGAGTCAGAAATGCCGAAATGCACCATTAACGGCAAAGAAGTCGAAGTCAAAGAAGGAAGCACCATCATCGAAGCGATGTATGGAAAAGATGGCGCATGGGAAAATGGGAAAGTCGCGCATTACTGCTGGCACCCAGGTCTTTCTGTCGCCGGCGTTTGCCGTCTTTGCATGGTCGAGATCGAAGGAAATCCACGAGTTCAGATCGCCTGCAACACCGTTGTCACGGAAGGCATGAAGATCAACAACACGTCGGCGAAAGTTCAAGACGCAGCCAAGTGGGGTCTTGATTTCCATTTGATCAACCATCCGTTGGACTGTCCAATTTGCGATCAGGCCGGCGAATGCGGTCTGCAAGATCAGTACATGGAGTTCGGGAAATACAATCCTGAAATGGCCGAGAAGAAAGTGAAAAAACACAAAGTCGTCGATCTGGGACCAACCGTGGTTCTGGATACCGAGCGCTGCATTTTGTGCTCGCGCTGTGTTCGCTTCACCGAAGAAGTTTCAAAAACCAACGAGCTTGGAATTTTCAATCGGGGGGACCGCTCTGAAATCGGAACCTTCGATGGCAAGCCATTGGATAACAAATATTCTTTGAACACCGTTGATATATGCCCGGTCGGAGCTTTGACGTCGAAAGACTTCCGCTTCCGTCAGCGCGTTTGGTATCTCAAAGACGGAAACACATTGTGCAACGGTTGCAGCACGGGCTGTAACGTGAAGGCTTATTACAATCGCGAAGGTTTCTTCCGCGTGAAGCCTGTCTACAATAAAGAGGTCAACGGTCACTGGATGTGCGATGAAGGTCGCGACGTTTACAAGTACGTCAACCGCGAAAGCCGTCTGCTGAAAGGCAAACGCCGTCTTTCAACAGGTTGGGAAGAAGCTCTGCCAGGAGCCGCAGCAAAGCAAGCGTCCGAAGTCGTGAAAGCGGCGGGATCAAATGCAGCATTGGTTCTGACAGGCCAATACACCGTCGAAGAGTACGAGAGCATCATCGGAACATTCGTCAACGACTTGAAGTCGAAGAACATTTTCCACTGGAATCAAAACCCAGAGAAAATGGACGAATTCGATGGCATCTTGCTTCGCGGAGACAAGAATCCGAACACCCAAGGCTTGTTGCAAGTTTTGAAAAAGCACGGAATTTCGACCAAGTGGTCGGATCTGGTTTCTGGCATCAACAGCGGTTCATTCAAAACCGTGGTTGTCGCAGGTCCCGAAGTTCAAGCTCAGTTCCCAGACATCCAAGTCAAGGTGAAAGAGCTTTCAAAGGCGCAGAACCTGATCTGGATGCAATCTTGCCGTAACGAGGCTTTGGAAAATCTGACGGGCAATGCATGGCTCATCCCAATGAAATCTTACGTCGAAAAAGACGGAACTTTCGTGAACTATGCGGGCTTGGCTCAGAAATTCAAAAAAGTCACAACGGTTGTGTCGGAAGCCCTGACTTTGTCAGAAGCGGGCGATTTGCTGGCTGGTAAATCATTCGCGGTGAAGCCGGACACGAACGTGATGGTGGAAGCAAGCCGTCCACCAGACCGAGTTGTGGTTGAGCACCGTAAGAAAAATGAATTCGTTTATCGTCGAGGTACACTGTAACCCCAACGGGGTTCGAGGAAACATATGTCGGTTGTACAAAAAAATACATCACAAGTTAGCGAATGGTACTTGCCCGGAATCCTGGGCGGGATGGTCATCACGGCCAAGCACTTGGTGAAGAATCTGTTCCAAAAGAAGCAGATGCTCACCTTGAACTATCCGGAAGAGAAATTCGAATACTCGCCACGCTTTAAGGGAAATCACGTTCTGACGGTGAAGAAAGATGGATCGCTTCGTTGCACGGCTTGTATGTTGTGCGCGACCAACTGTCCGGCCGAATGTATTTCCATTGTTGCCAGCGAACACGAAGATCCTAGCGTCGAAAAATATCCGATCAAATACGAGATCGATGTTCTTCGCTGCGTCTTCTGCGGTTTCTGTGAAGAAGCTTGTCCTGTGGACGCGGTTCGTATGGGTCCCGAATGGCAAACGCCAGGCGTGAACGGCGCCAACTTCCATTACGGAATCGAGCACTTGGCCTACCGTCCACAATTGAAAGGCGGAATCCTTTCCATCGTCGACGACGAAGAACGCCACAAAGCCGGAATCTAAAAAGTGCCTGGCCGGCCGCACCTGATACCCTTTGGTATTGCGGCGGGCCAAAATGATCGCCAGATCGGCTCTGCCAACCTAGCAGGCCTGGCCGATCCCCACCGCACCAGGTGGCGCTTTTTGCGAAATCAAATTGTTGTCATGCTGAAAATGAAAAACCCCAGGTTGAAAGATCTGGGTTTTTTTATTTCTAGCGATCACGGATTTCTTTGGCGACCGATTGTGGGCGAGAGAGATTACTTTTCCTTCTCGCAGGTCACATTCATTTTCATTGTTGGATAAGGCGCCGAATTCTGCGAGCTGACCTTGGTTTCCACCTGGCCCGAAATCCATAGGGTGTTGCGATCGGACTGGACGCGGGCGTTTTCAGATACTTTCGCCGCAGAACCGATTTTCTGTTCAAGATTCAAGAATAAATACACGAGATCTTTTTCCGGGGTCTGAGACCGGCGGAAAATCAGGAAGACATCTCCACCGTCCAACGCGAACGGAATTTTATCATCCGTATCGTTGACCGTATTCAGGCCGAAAAGTTTCTTTCCATACCATTTCATCTCGGCAGTCGAAATTGAAGCCTGCTTGTCGCTCAGCTCGAAGACCGCCGTCGCCCAGAAAACATATTTATTGCCGCCTTCAGTGCGGATCACCTGATCCGTCATCTGAACTTGGCAGCGATATGAAAACTCGTATTCGGGATGATAAGGCATTTCCGGCGCGCCGGAGCTATTCCAGTCACCTGTTTTACCCAAAGAAGGACGGTCTTTTAAAGTTCCTTCTTTGACGTCCTTTTTCAGATCCGTTGTGATCTGAATCGGAATCAATGGTTTTGAAGGCTTTGTAAGCGCGGAAGAATAAAGACCAGAAAAACAGAGAGCAGTCAGAATGGAAAGCACGAGACGTTTCATAAAGAGTTTATCTCCGAATCAGAGGACGATCGCAAGACGGGCAGACGAGTCGTGAAAGGATTCCAGACTCGTCCGTGCGGTGGACATATTAATCCAGCTGGTTTGAAAGCAACTGGATGCTTTCCAAGATGCGGATCACTGACCAAGCAGATTGCAAGACGCTGTCTCGGCAGCCTGCGGTTTGTTTGACCATAATCTTGTCGCCATTCGATTTGATCACAGAGTAGCTTGTTGTCGGGGCGTCCATGCACTCGGGACCTTCTTCTTTTTCCAATTTGCCATCTTGAACTTCAGCGATTTGTTGCTCGAGCTTTTCCACGGCCGACGGAGCCAGGGTCGCGATCAAAGTTTGGTTTCCTTTGTTGTCTTTAGCAATGATTTTACCATCCCAGTAAACGGTTGTCGTGTATTGACCGGCAGAGCCCGGAGGCGCGAAGAAAACGCCAACGCTAATTTCAGCCAAAGGCAAAGCCGGCTTCATGGGCGAAGTCGCCAGGGCGAATTGAGAACTTAGAACCATTGCGATCATCAAAAACGTCTTTTTCATAAAAACTCCTGAAAGAGGATTGTGTTTAAATTCGGGCAAAAGGTATCCACGACCCGACCTTTTTGCAATCGAGAGTTAATTAATTTGAAATGATTTTATTAATTAATTTATAATTTCAAAAATCGGCTCAGATTCATTAAGAATGCATCTGAATGGTGGGTGAAGCGTGAACAATCTTTATGATTATCAGTCTTATCGAAAATGGATCAGGGACGAGGCGGCCGAATGGAAAAAACGCAGTCCGGCTCATACATTGGCCCGTTTGGCCGAATTGGCCGACGTGCAGGCGCCGTATCTAACAAATGTTCTGAAAGAAAAAGCACATCTCAGTCCGGATCAGTTTTTTTCGGTCGCGCAGGTCTTTTCTTTGACCAACGAAGAGCTTCAATATGGCCAAACCTTGCTGGAATGGGAGCGAAGCGCCCACCCAAAACGGAAGGATTCCTTAAAGCAAAGACTGGGTGATCTGCGAAAACAAAAACTGAAGACCGATTCTTATCTGAAAGCCTCGACCACGGACATGGAAGAGCAAATTATGACTCGATTTTATCTTCAGCCCGAGCTGCAGCTGGTGCACGCTTTCTTCGGTGTTGAAGAGTACGCAAACGATCAAGAGAAAATTGCTCGAAGCCTGCGGCTGGATCCGGTGAAGATGAACGCGCTTGTGGATGAACTTGTCGAGCTGGGCTTGCTAAAGAAAACGCCGAAGGGTTATCTGAAAACGAAAAAGTCCATTCATCTGAGCAAGACTTCGCCGATCTGCCGGCCGCAGCAGCTGCTGATGCAATACCGATCTTTGCAACACCAACAAGGCTTACCGGAAGACGAACGCTACAATTTCGCCGTCACCTTCACGGCGAATGAAGAAGCCCGAGCTAAAATTCATCAAATTTTTCTAAAAAGTTTGCAGCAGATTGAACAGATCGTGAAAGAAGCCCCATCCGAGCAAGTGTATCAAATGAACTTTGATCTTTTCGGATGGAGTCGTTCTTAGATTCTGACTTTATTGATTTTGGCGAATCCAAACGCAAGTCAACGGTGTCGCTTCGACCATCGCTGAATCGATGTTGTTCTTATCTTTTCGATTTTGCATTTCGTAATGCAGCTCGATTCGGTTCTGGCTCAGAATTGCTTCCATTTTTGTTATCGAACGAACCGCCGTGGTGATTTGACCGTCGGATCCCTTTTTATCGCATTGTTCTTCATTGATGCGTTTCAAAACCGTTTGCGAGTCCGAATCTGTTCGATCATTCAGCTCGCGAAAGCGGCTCTCTGCGCACTGGGTGGGGTCATTGATGTCGGATTCCACGGCATGCATCGATGCTCGAATCTCGAAAGCGTAGCGGCTTCCCAGATTCAAGGGACCATTTCCGGTTAGGTCTTGGGGCCGAATCGTAAAGTCGGCGCAAAGATTCACGGTTTGTTGCATTTCATCCAAATTCGAAGCGCGCGCATCAAAAACATAGCGACCCGCTTCGAGAGTTGAGATGGCTTTGCCGCCGGCAAAAACTGAAGATGCAAACATTAAGACTGTCAGGATGAGATTTGATTTTAGAAGCATAGGCTCAGTCTCCTCATGTGTGGCATCAGCTGATGGTCTTTGGATTCGCGACGAATCGGGCCCCAGTATCCGCCTTTTGAGCTCGCCGCTTCACCGATCGCGAGCTGACGTTTCACCATAATATCAATTGAACAACGAGCTTGGCCAGCAACCGTTCCGATGCTGTCGCAGGCAGCGCCGCGTGAACGGCGTACGTTGCGGTCGCGCTCCATCGCCCAAAGGCCGTAGCCTTCACGCGGGTTCAGGATACGGGTTTCGCCGGATTTCGTCGTGTAGGTGGTTCCATGATGTGCGTTCACAATGCAGCTGGCTTCTTCTTGCGCCAGGGCCGTCCAGAACCAAGTCCATGCTTGCAGTTTCTGGGTGTCGCTCAAGGAGTTAAACTTGGGGCAGTAAGAGCCCAGAGCATTTTGTTTGGTGAACTGCGGGCGGTACTGATCTTCTGACATGATATTGAAAACGGATTTTCCGTATTCGCCCATCTTGCCGTTATCGTCCATCAAAAAAGCACAGCGTGGGGCCATCTTTCGGGTCGTCGCCGCACGGATAAAGAAATCCGCCGCACCCGATGAGGCGATATCACAAGCGGCACAGCCGCTTCCTATTTTCGAAACTGCGGCCTGGCTTTGGTTCAAAACAGCAACCGCCGTCTGCGCATCGGCGCCAGCGAATGCATTTGCCGCTTTGTCATTGTCCGAGCGAGATTTATCGGTTTTTAAAACTTCAACAGGTTTCGATGCAACTGGCTTGTCTACCGATTTTGCCGCAGGCTTTTGCACTGTGATCGTCACCGTTGGCAATTTTGTCGGAACTGACTTTGGTGCCAGGGCTGCGATTTCACGGGTCGTTTCCGCTGCCGTCGCTTGATCGGGGCTGCCGATTTTTTGCAAGGAAACTTGCTTGCCGTCTTTGGCCCAAGCTTCCATTTGCTGCAGACGGGCTTTGTCGTCTTTGGCGACCGAGTACAAATTCATGTTGGGATTTTCAGGGCGATAATGAACCCAAACGCATTTCTGCTCGGGGCCCAAATCCTGAACGTTTTGAATTTGAATGCAAATTCCATAGTTACCGGTTTCAAAGCGTTTGACCTCTTTGATCATGCCGCGCGTGCCGGTTTTCAGAATGTAAACTTTGTTGCTATCCATATCGCGAAACTTCGCTTCGGATCGCGCATTGAGACTGGCTTTAAGCTCAATCAAATCGTCTTTCATGGGGGCGGTGAAAGCTGTCAGGTAAGCGGATAGCACCAGCAAACCGGAATTCCGCAATAGTGTACGAACGTGCTTCGATGGCATCAAGCCTCCTGATGAAAATAGAAAGAGCAAGGCTGAAGCCACTTGTGCCATAAAATTTTGTTCAATCATTCAGGCGGGTTAAGCAAGTGTTGGCAGAGTGTGGAAAGGGCCTACGCAAAAGCGGCTCTGCAGTTGTCTCGTTTGTTGACACTTTGGAGCCTGTCTCATTTTGAGATAAGAAATGAGACCAAGGTCCGTACCGCCCGCGGAATGCGCTTGTTACACTGGGATGATGAAAGTGGACGTCACCGCCTTTGAAGCCTGGGAAAGCCTGAATCTAAGCGCCACAAGCGCCCTCAAGCCTGCTCCTGAAGTGACGGTTAGATGCTATCAAGGGGCGGCGGCGGCGGTCTTTGAGCTCGCCCTGTCCACGGCCCAGTTCTACAGTCACAAACGTGCGGTGGCCATGGTGCCGGGAGCGACCCCGCATTTCCAGTCGATCCTGCCTTACCTTTATAAAGAAGGTTACGACGTGCAGATGGCGCCGGACAGTTTCGATCCCAAAACCTGGGTCGAATCTTTAAAGCGCGAGACCTGCTTTGTGTTGATCAGCGAAGATCACGCTATCACCGGCGAGCTTTACGACCGACATGAGCTCGAAAAACTGCTCAATGAGAAGCGGATCTTCTGTTTCAAGGTTTCGCATCACTCGCATCTGTATCGAAAATCAGATGTGATGCCGTATTCGTCACGCATCTGCGCTTACGATCCGCAAACGGCGGTGGCCTTTGTCGGCACCAAGCTGAAATCGCCGCCCTTGATTTCCAGTTTTTTGAATTGGGAGCCGCAAGCTTTTCTGCAAAGACTGGAAGCCATCGCCAAATCCACCGCTGAAAATCAGGCCAAGGTGGAAAATTTTGAAAACAATCTGCCACCAGGGTACAAGCCCTTTTTCGCGCACGCCAATCGTCTTTGGGATCGTGCCCTGATTTATTCGGAAGAAATCGGCGGGGAGGCCTTGCAGCAGTTCCTGGCGGGGAGCCTGGGACTGAAGATTGACAAACCCGGCTTCGAAACTCGGCTCGAAACCACGCATCTTTGCCGCTGGGGTGGGACCAAGAACTATGACGAGTGGTGGAAGCCACGACCCTCAGAATCAATTTTAAGAGGACTCTTGCTTTTAGGCACCGAAATCTTAGATCATCCCGGATTGAGAGCCGCATTGGAAAATGCTCTCCGGGAGTGCCAGATTGCCAGTTTCGACTAAAGCCAAAGCGCTGATCCTGCGATCCACCAAATACGGTGAAGCCGATCTGATTTTGCAGGCGCTGACCTCGGGCGGGGAAAAGCTTTCTTTGCTGGCGCGCGGGGCTTTGAAATCCAAAAAGCGTTTTGCCGGCGGGGTGCTCGAGCCCACTCATTTTGTCGAGGTCCGCTTTAAACGTCCGCTGCAAGAAGACCGCATCTCGACATTGGAAGAAGCACATCTGCTGAACGGTTTTGAAAATCTGCGGAAAGATTACGACAAAATGGAAGTCGCCTTCCATGTGCTGGAAAGCCTTTCCAAAGTTTCTCAAGAAGGGGATTCGATTTCAGAAGGTCTTTTCAATCTGGGCGGCCACAGTCTGAAAGCGCTCGAGCAAACACAGAACTTAAAAATCTTTCGCGTGCATTTTTCGCTGAAGATGCTTTTTCAGCAAGGGGTGCTTGAGCCCGAATCCTGGATGACGCCTTATCTGGGAACGCCCATGTCCGAGCACGCCAAACTTGAAAACCTGCAAGACCCACAAACCGATCTGCATCTGAAGTGGGCCGAAAACAAACTGCGCGAATATCTCTCTACAGGGATGTTGTCCACGTAAACATCGTCATCACCAGGTACTTGCTGTAATCCGATGTCTCAAGCGTCGAACCATTGTTCGTGTATGTGCCGGTGACGGTCGCAGACAAATTTTCAGACAGGGGCTTTAGCAGACCAAAAGTGGCCGAGGTGCTGGTATCTTTACGGCCGATCGTGTGCTTGTTGTAATCCGCATAAAAGACACCCAGTCGCGCCGTCCACGTCATGTCTCCCGCCAAAGGTGACATATAGGTGGCCGCAAAATCAAAGCGATTGTAAGTGTTGTTGTCACCTTTTGCGGTGTTATTCGAAAGACCCATTTCGCCAATCCAAGCTTCCGTTTTTTTGTCGTTCTGAAAGAAAGTTTGAGTGGTCGAAAGCGTGAATTTGGTGGCCGTTAAATCGTCATCTGTGCCTTCGGTGGCGGCAATCTTCGATTTGTCCGAGCGGGCTTCCAATGAGTATGTTGAAAACCAGGTGTTATCCATGACGAAGGTGTGATCGTTTTTCAGAACGACCGAATCTAAAATGGTTTCACGGCTTCCTTCCGAGTCCGCATTCATCATCGTCGTTTCCACACCGGGATTCAAAGTCATCTGGTAGGCTTTATCGAAGGCCTTTCCTTTGTAGCGGTAAGGGAAATAGACTGAAGCCATCAAAGGATCCGTATCTTGAAACTTCTTTTCGGCCGCGAATTTATTGTTCATCGAATACATATCGCTGGCGGAAAAAATCACCGAGAAATCATGAACGAAGGTGTAAAGCGGGCGGTATTCGACCGTTCCGGCATAGGACCAACGGTAGCCGGCAAGCTCTGTCTGCTGGTCCATCTGAGATTTGGCGACCGCTAAGATGTTCGAGTCATACATCAGGCCACCGTTCAAAGTGATGATGAATTTCTTTTCCTGTTCTTTGCGGAAGGCGACGATATTGGCAATTTGTTCGATGTAAGTTTCAGCCTGTTTGTCCAATGCCGCATCGGAAGAGTTATCGAGAACGTATTCGAAATTTGCTTTGGCCGGATCGAATTTTTCAGTTTGATACTGCAAAACACCGGCGTAAAAAGCGGCGCCCGGACTGATGGCCTTGTCATTGCGGGCTTTCACGGATTCGTAATATTTGATCGCGTTGTCCGTTTCCTTGAGCTTCATATAATTCGAAGCCAAAAAGAAGTCCTTTTCGGCCTGGTTGACGTCGGCGCCTTCGGCCAAATTCAAGACCGCCAATGATTTATTGTAATGGCCATTGCGATACAGGGTGACGCCGTATTGAAAGTTGAAAGAGTTATTAGAGGGATCCATTTCGATCGCCTTTGCGAAGCGGCCCTCAGCTTCGGTGTACTTTTCCTGTTTGTACAAACCCATGCCTTCGTCGGCCGCGCGGCGGGCTTCGGCTTTACGGCGGGCTTTCTCGGCCGCGTTTAGCATTTCCTGTTGCTTACGAAGCGCTTCTTGCCGGGCGCGTTCTTCTTGCTCCAAACGCTGGCGATCCGATTCTTGCTGCTGAGCTTTGGCGGCGCTATCACGCATCTCTTTTTCACGCTGGGCTTGGGCCTGCGCTTGCAAAGTCGACTCGCTGATCGGCGACTTTCCCTGCAGGCGCAAACGGCGGTATTCATCAAGGGCCGCCACGGCCTGCTCTTTGGTGTCAAAGATGCTGAGCATGTACAAACCCTTGCCTTCGTCGCGGATGAAATACGGTTTACGCAACAAGCTTCCGTCTTTGATCATCGCTTCTAGGGTTTTCATCTGATCCGGAGTTTTCAAAAGACTTTGCGGTGGAAAGTAGACCTCGGGGGTCAGATCTTGTTCGCCAAACGTGACCGAGTAACTGCCCAGGAAAATGCCCGAGTCGGGCTCGGTCTCTTGCAGCTGGATATGAACCATTTTTTTCGAGTTCGAATCGCGAAGTAAAATCGATTTGTATTCCACTTCGTTCGAATTTTTATTCCAGATCGCCGAGCGGTATTCGAGACGCACGGGTTTCGAAGAGCTCACTTTGACTTGGGCGTGAGAGAAAAGAGAAGCGCATGTCAGCAAAACAAAAATGAAAAATCGAAGCACAGCCGATCTCCTTCAAACAAGGGGCGTGCTTCGATTATAGAATGTCTATTGTCCTGGATTCAAAATAATATTCACCTTGGACTTCGTACCGGTGACTGGCGGTTTGCAGATGCTTGGATTCTTCACGCATGGATCCATGATTTCCGGAGTCTTCGGAATCACGACCGGAATGGATGGGCCTGTGGAAGACGGGCTGCGAGTCGCATCCGGAGCGCTCGGTCCACCAGGACCAAGATCATTGGTGCTGATCATCGAGCCGCCGCCACTGCCACTATTGGAGCTTGCAGGTTCGCGTTTGCCTTCTTCTTTTTTCGGCTCATCTTTCTTTGTCTCGGCGACATTCGATTTTGCATCCGATTTCGTCGTGCCCGCAGTGTCGGCGGTTGTTTCGTTGCTCGCTTTGTTCAGATCTTCTTTAGGTACGGACTTTGGAGCGTCCGGGGTTTTGCCCGGGCCCGCAGTTGTCATCTGACCAGCGTTGACGAAGACAGGATTCTTGATCGTGCCACCAGGGCCTGGCTGTCCAACGGCAACAGATCCGGAAAACGTAATAACCTGCGCGACTTTGGTTTGAGTATTGTAGCCCATCAAGAAATCGGTTCCGCGGACACCGGCCACGGCCGACGGAGTCTTGATATTGAATTTGTTTTTCTCACCATCGTATTTTTGCTCGACGCTGGCGCGGACTTTACCGTAGACGACGTTCAGCTCGACATTTTTGTCTTTGCCGTTGTTTTCATATTTTTCGATGACGATTTTTGAATCGGGTGAAACGTTGATGACGTTCTTATCGGCCATGACGACTTTCGCTCGCG
Source organism: uncultured Bdellovibrio sp. (assembly GCA_966211455.1). GTDB lineage: Bacteria > Bdellovibrionota > Bdellovibrionia > Bdellovibrionales > Bdellovibrionaceae > 21-14-0-10-47-8. Next base: position 67,640 of record CBIHNI010000007.1, on the reverse strand, counting down.
AATCCGGGCCGGCGGTGATCGTGTCACCCGAAGAAACTTTTTTTCCAACCTTGGCCGCTTCGGTTTTTCCGTCAGGAGTGGTGACTTTGATGTCACCTTTGACGACCATCATGACGCCTTCAAGTCCCGCGGCGTGAGCAGTCCACGAGAAAGCGATCGCAAGGGTGAAGCTGACGATCCATTTAAATGCGTACATAAGGACCTCGATGACTTGATAAAGTTAATTCAACTACTTACGGATCGGATTCTTAAGTGGTGAACTTGATTGATTCTCAAAATGAAATCGAAATTTCATAAAGAATTCCGACTCAGATTGAGACCGCGAAATTTGCATCTTTGGATGAGACGGGTCTGTGAACACGTCAGTTCGTGCGGCGGGTTTTCTTCTGCCCGAAGGGATGATGGCTTTCCAGCGTGCGCGCCAACTGGTCCACCCCCAGGTGAGTGTACTTTTCGGTCGCGGTCAGGCTTTCGTGGCCTAACAGCTCTTGCAAGGTGCGAAGGTTTGCGCCGCTGGCAAGCAGGTGGGTCGCAAAGCTGTGGCGAAGGGCGTGCGGGTGAATCGGGCGCAGCAGTCCGGCTTTGACTCCACGTTGGCGAATCCACTCGTAGGCCGTGCGTGAATTCAAAGGCTCGGCTCCCCAGATAAATTCCGAGTGAGATTTTGATTTCTCACTCTTCAAATAGTCCGCCAGATTTTGCGGGATCGCGACGATTCGCTCTTTGCCACCTTTTCCCAAAATGCGAAGCACACGCTGTTGCAGGTCCACATTTTTCCACTGCAGATTGCAGGCTTCGCTGACCCGCAGGCCGGCGCCGTAAAGAAGCAGGAACAGTAGCTTCTCTTGCTTGGTGATGCCGTCGGTGTCGCGATCAAAGCTTTGCAAAATCGAGATGACCTCGTCGACCGAGATAAAGTGAGGGAGCTTTTTGGGGACTTTGGGGCTATGAATTTGCGACGCCAGGTCACGCTCAAGGACGCCTTCCCGAAACAGGTATCCAAAGAAGGATTTCAAGGTCGCGGCCTTGCGATTGCGGCTGGCCGGGCTCAGTTTTCCCCAGCCCAATTGGGCCTGCCTGGCGGCCGCCAAAAGCTCGCTTTCTTGGTAGTTTTTTGGTGCTTTTACAGGGCCTGCCAATTCAGGGAAGGCTTGACCCAAATCTAACCAATAAGCCTTCAAAGTTAGGTCCGAGCAAGATTCAACATTCTCTAGGTATTTCATAAACTTAGATGCGAGATCTGGGAGGTGTAAATTTTTTGTAGGTGACCTCAATGTGGACATAGGTCCTCACCAAATCCTGAACTTCTTACATGCCTTTGCAAACTTTTTGTTGTGGAAATTGTAGAATTGCCATATAACACGGTGCACAACAAATGGTTCCAGATGTGAGCGTGGGGGCACGCCGGGAAACAGGAGTTGGACCCAAAATCAATCGTTGTTGAAAGGTGGCACGTATGTCGAGCGATATCAATTCCCCCATTTTGCCTACTCCGCAGAACACGCGGCAGGTGATTTGGCAAACCCCTGCTGCTCAAATTGTCGAGCAGAAGAGCATCATCTTCAAGTCAGATGTCATGACTCAGCTGATGAAGATGATCGAAAGAGTGGCGACTTCAAACGCCAACATCCTGGTCCTTGGGGAATCTGGAACAGGTAAAGAGCTGATCGCCAAAGCGATCCATGAAAAATCGACTCGCAAGAGCAAACCATTTGTCGCGATCAACTGCGGCGCTCTTCGTGAAACACTATTGGAATCAGAATTATTCGGTCACGAGAAGGGATCCTTCACGGGCGCATACCAGAAAAAGATGGGATTGGCAGAAGCGGCGAACGGCGGGACTTTGTTCCTGGACGAAATCGGCGAATTGTCACCTGCGATCCAGGCCAAGCTTTTGCGTTTCATCCAAGAAGGTGAAATCTATCGCGTCGGCGGTAAAGATCCAATTCAGGTCGACATCCGTCTGATCTGCGCGACCAACCGCGATTTGGAAAAGGAAGTTCAGATCGGAAACTTCCGTGAAGACTTGTTCTATCGTATCAACACGATCGTCGCATCGGTTCCACCTTTGCGCCGCCGTAAGGAAGACATTCCGGCTTTGATCAATCACTTCTTGTCTTCGAACGATCACGCGTATTTGAACCGCGGTCGTCAGATGGACACCGAAGCGATGCAAGCCATGACGAACTATGACTGGCCAGGAAACATTCGTGAACTGCAAAACGTCTGCGAACGTTTGCAGATCCTGTGCGAAGGTCACACGATCATGATCAACGACATCCCTGAGAACATCCGCAATCCGGAGACCAAGGATGAAACGGCCGAGTACGATCCAACGATCACTTTGGCTGAACTTGAAAAGCGTTACATCCTGAAAGCCTTGGTGCACTTTGATGGCAACAAGACTCAGGCGGCAAATGCTTTGGGCATCACGATCAAGACTTTGTATAACAAGCTTCACGAGTACGGCGAATTCGAAAAGTTCGCGGTTCACCAGAAGCCGGCTAAAGACTAAACCCATTTTTGTCTCTGTAAACTTGAGACGTAAGGATTGAGTATGAAAAACATGATGTTGGCCGCTCTTGTATTGGCGGCCGGAACAGCACAGGCAAAAACGGCGACTTTGAAGATCGCTCAGGTTTCTTGCATGCCTGCAACAGCCGAGCAAACCGTATTCAGCTTCACGGCCAAGGGCACCTTGAGCTTTGAAGAAGTTGTGGACAAAAACGTTCAGACGGCGACAAAGGGCGAACTTGATGTCACTCTTCAGGAAGGCGATGCGGTCAATGCGCTGGGACCGGTTTCGGTATCGGGGCAGACGACGACTGTGCCGGCTGGCGATCTGATGGCTGAAAAGTCCTATGTTTCCGAGCTGAACAGCAAAACGATTCGTCTGTTCATGAACGGTCCAGCAGGATTGGCATCTTCACACATCAAGATCGAAGGTCAGGATTATTATGCGAACTGCGTGATCACAAGCTCGATGGATTCCGCGATCGAAGAATAATTTTTCGACTTTAATTTCAGGTTCATTCCTAAAAAAAACCCAAGCTTTCGGCTTGGGTTTTTTATTTTGATTTCGACTGAATCGAATCAGAGATTAGAAGTAACCTTCGTCGTCTCCGGCCTCTTCGTCTTCATCATCGTCGTCGTCGCCATCCATTTTTTCAAATGGCTCGTCTTCTTTTTCTTCGGACTCTTCCCAGCCTTCTTCGTTTTCAGCTGCGCCTTCTTCAGCGTCGTCAGCTTCCATGTCGTCCATGCCGCCAGCGTCGTCGCCGAATTCATCCAACTCGTCCATCAAAGGTTCGTGTTTGTATTCTTTTGCCGGAGCGATTGCTGCCGCTGCTTTTTTTGCGGGAGCCGCTTTCTTCGCAGCTGGAGCTTTTTTGGCTTTCGCTTTTTTAGGAGCGGCCTTCTTTTTTGGGGCTGCCTTTTTCGCGGTTTTTTTAGCCGCTTTTTTGGTGGCTTTCTTCGCCGGCGCCTTCTTCTTTGCTGTGGTTTTCTTAGCTGCTTTTTTTGCAGTTTTTTTCGCTGCTTTTTTCTTTTTTGCCATAATGAAAAACTCCCTGAAGTGTCGTTAACCCGAATTGAAAACTCATTCAGGGTAGCGACATTTCAGGGACTCTGTAAACAGATATTTCGGTCTGGTCTTACCAGCGGATCAGCTCGTCAATGACGATGGCCATGTCATTCGGAATTTGGGCGGCCAGATACAGCCCGCCATCGTGATTTCCCTTTGCTGGAACATAACCGATTGCGCCAACTTCTTTGGTCTTCGCTTTGTTCTTTACTTTCACGGTGCCCCCGACCGGAATCCCCAGGTCTGGGAGTTCGACGAACGCTGCGGCAACGTTCACACCAATATACAGGTACACCTGATATTTAGGTTGTTGTGGAAACTGGATTGCAAAACCTGGCAATTCGCCCGCCGGAATGTAAGGAAGCGCGTCTCCATTCGGCAAAGTCTGCGTCGGAAGGAATTCTGCCCCCTTCAATACGTACTTCAAAGGCACGCTGATCGCGACCTGTGTGCTGCCATCGCTATTTTTGTAGCTCATGAAGTAAGCACCTTCCAGCTCGGGGATGTCCACGCGCGATGCAAAGGTCAGCAACGCAAAAGCCGGAAGCGGCAGGATCAAAATCAAAGCCTGATTGGCCTTGTCGATTTGAACCACCATCTTACCTTTCGAGTCCAGACCTTGCGAGTATCCGTCCATATCGACTTTTTCCCAGCTTGCGTCGGTGTTGCCACCGCTGCCGCTGTTGTCGCCGTTACCTTGCGAGTTGTTGCCCGAAGAGCCCGTCAAAGCATTGTCCAAAGATTGAAAGCCGCTTTTGCCGCTGCAACCCACAAGACTCATCGATGCGATCATTAAAATGGTTATTAGCTTTTTCATAAGCACCTCACCCTAAGTCTATCGGATGTTAGTCCACAGGGCTTTAGGTAAGTAGCGGAATTCACTGACTTTATTTAAGCAAATTTGCGCAACATTTCGACAGGACCTGGACCTTTGGCTGAGACTTTGAAACTTTGCTGAGGAAAATTTCGACACAATCAGCAAACAGTTTTGCAAAGTCTGAACGTTTCCCAAGATGACAAAGATCTAAGCAACGGTTCTCATATTCCTTTCAACAACCACAGATAAAGGAGTCATGGATGAAGGCGTTCCTTATTTTGGCCACGGTGGCCACACTTGCTATCGGTTGCAGCAAAAATTCGGATGATGGCGGTGGGAATGGCGGCGGTCGTTTTTCAAAATCAGTGGTCGGAGCATCGGCCCAAGTCGGAGTTTTCCCGGACGGAACGAAAGCCGAACCGCTGACCCCAGAGCAAATGGAAGCAATCAGCAAATCGGCTGAAGGCGCTTCAAAAATCAATGAGGCGATCAATGCGGTTTCTCCGTCGCAAGGCGCAGGAGCAATTCCAGGATCTTTGCGTCGCTCGGGCAATGCCGAAGTCGAGGCGGTCCAAGCCTTCTTTAAAAGCTCGGTCTTCAAATCAGTTTTGCGTTTGCGTGCGGTGACCGGCGATATCGAACAGCTGAAGCAGCAGATGAAACAAAACTGCGTTTTCACGCAAAATCCAAATCAGCAACCGAGCCAGACGGAAAGCGGCAACACCTTCATCTCTGAATACAAAGGTTGGAGCTACATGTCGGGCACCGCTTGTCCGATGGATTCAAAAACGGATTTCGGCTATCGCTTGGTTGCGACTCGCACCGGTGAAAACTCGGCCGATCTTGCGGGAACTTTGCAGATCTCTTCGGCATCAAAACTTTTGAACGTTCAAGACCAAAACGCTTTCGATTACGTCGGCCAGAATGTTTCGGGTTTGATTTCAGGCGAAGCTGTCATCAACAATCAAGCGCTTGAGCTTGGTGCTAACGGAAATATCACGGGCCTTTTGCAAACCCCGAACGATCAACTGAATGTCGAGGCTCTTTTCGATATCTATGCGACGGGTGTGCCGGCAACAGACGAGCACGGTCAATCTTACACAAAAATCAATTCAGGCCGCTTGGTTCTAGCAATCGTTTTGAAAGCCAACGCCGCCAAAGTTCTGATGCAAGTTTTTGCTGAAGGCACCGAAGGCAATTCGACGGTGAAAGTGTATCTGAATGGCCAAGAAATGAAACAAGACGGCTCGCAGTCGGGCTCATCTCCGCAGAACTAATTTTTTTGCGACTGCAAAAACAAAAACCCCTGGTCAAAGCCAGGGGTTTTTTATTTCTACCATCCACCGCAGAAAACCGGTTGCTCCTTACAGCTTCGACCGCATTCTTCGAAGCAGGAGTCATGTTTTCCTGATGGGGGATGTGGCGCAGGCGGCGGCTCTGGCTGCGGTTGTGGTTCTGGATCACAGGTGTCTTGGGTGTTGCCAGCATCGTTTGCGAGGCTTTTTTTCAAAGCGCAAGCAACTGGGAAAGTCTCACTGCCAAGTCTCAAATTCGCTAGAGATGGCGAAATATAATTCGAGAGATCAAGCTGTGCGTTTTCGCCCTTAAAAACGAATTCGACATGATATTCAATCCAATTGATCATCCGATTGCTCGAGGGAATCGTCGCCTCATGGCCTTGGCCAAATACTTTCACGCATTGTTTTGTAGCTCCCAATCCGATCACGTCAAAATACAGTGGGCCCAGATCTTGCGAATTGGACATCAAAGTACAACGAGCGATGAAGTGCTCTTTCGGAGATTGTGGGGCCGAGTGTGCGGTCTGTGTATTCATGACGAACACACAAGAGGCAAATGCGGCGGTTAATAGTAGGTGCTTCATGGAACTCTCCTTCCTTACAGAGGCCTTGGCCTCTTGCTGTTTGTTGGAAGGGTTCTATGACACAGACTGAAATAAAAAAATCGAATTGATTTCCATCAACGGTTCCTAATGGGAACCAATAGTTCGGAGCTAGATTTTACCGAAGGGCTTTGGCGAGCTTTCGAAGGTTTTTATCAAGAGTGTACAATGCGACATTATGTAAATGGGCTGCTGCTAAAAGATGAGTGTCGATGCAACCGACGCCTTTACCTGAAATCTTGTTTTCATCACAGAAGGAAAAGAATTGCTCCGTTGATAGGATTGGCAGTTGTGGCAATTTGGATAGTCGCTCAAAGACAAAATCTTTACCCTTAGGTTTCCCTAAATAGAGCTCTTGAATGATAAACGGGTGAATTAGAACTTCGTCGGCCTCTAATAAAGCAATCAATTGATCATCCGCATTTTTGAAATGCGCAATCCACACCGATGAATCAACAAGTGTTTTCATGCGCCCTTTCGCTGGCGGCTGATTTTTTTGAATTGCGGAACTTTTCCCCCCAATTGGATCAGATCATGGCGAGCCGCTTTTTCAATCAAAGCTTCTAAGGCCATATGAATAACTGCTGTCTTTTCTTTTTGGTCCGTCAGTTTCATTGCCTCTTTTAGTAAGTCCTCACGTAGATTGAGCGTCGTTCTCATGTGATCCCTCCATGCATACAAACATGCTAATATTGTATGCATGGAAAGCGGACTCGTCTATAGGTTTTCCGCTGGATCTCTTGTGGCCTAGAACAGGCGCTTGCCCAAGGTCTGGCTTGGGAAACTAGCTCATACGACAGAAATGATAGTATCATTTGATACTATCATTTCTGTCGAACAAATCGACAAACCTGTAAAAATATCTGAATCTAAATCTCATTGATCACGATTCAAAAACTTCACAAACTGTTGCGCTTGAAAAGTGTTATATCCACGTCGTCTTGCAAACGAACGGGGGTTCAAATGAAGATGATTTTTGTTTTGGCTGTGACAAGCCTTGCTGTGGGTCTTACGGCTTGTAATTCAGGCAGTGGCGGTGGTGGATCAAAAGATGGATCTGGTGGCGCTCAAGGCTCTGGAGCTACGGTTTCTGGTGCGCCTGGTATTTGGCTTGCGAAAGAAGAGGCGGAAGAGCTTCGGGCCACGGGCCGTATCGAAAGTATCTGCGCGGAAGTGAAGCAGGATCCCGACTATACAGTCATGAACACACGACTGATCGATGAATCAGGCGTGGTTTATCTTTACGATCCAAAAGTCGGCAAGATCGAAGAAATGAAGATGGGCGTGATTGATTCCTCGGGGAAACTCAACGTCAGTGGATTCTTTAAAGAAGATGTTGGTGATGCAGAGTTTAAAGTCGTCGTCGAGAACGACATATTGAAAGTTACGGCGTATGCGCAGGGGAACACGATTCCGATGGAATACGTGCGATCTTCAGACGACGAACTGACCAAGTATTATTTGTTTCAAGATTCTTGCAGAAAGTAATATTCAAAAAAGGCTAGGCCTTGCACCTAGCCTTTCAATTCCAGATCAATTCGCCGGCTTACATTCAGCGGCATTGGTATCATAATACTTGTACTGGCCCGAACATGGATTGTAGCTCTGGTAAGCCCAGTCCAAACCCTGCCAGACTGTTTGAATGAAATAATCTTTCGCCGGCATCAGGCTTGCGAAATGTCCGTACTTCGGGCTCAGCATGCTCATCGCTTGTTCTTTTGATTTTCCCATGTACAGCATTTGCCACAAAGCTGAGGCTTCGCCAGTGCGGTCCGCGCCTTCTTTGCAGTGGATCAGAATCGGACGGGGCGCATTTTGGAAAGCGTCCAGTAATGTCAGCAGATCCTGACGGTGAGGCAAACGTTTCGCTGACATCGGAATGTTGATGTGCAGAACATTCAGTTGCTTCATCAGATCGGCTTCTTGTTCGTACCAAGGTTCGCCGGGGCTGGCACCGCGTAGGTTGATGACGGTTTTGATGCCGTATTTTTGGATGTATTTTTCGAAAGACACCGTCGACATCTGGGCCGAGCGGTAAAGCTGACCGGCTTGAACTTCGTAGAAATTGTCTCCTAAAATCGCTTGCGCTTCGATGGCGGTCGGATGGAAGTCGGTGGCGAAAGCGGAAAGGGCGAACGTCATTGTCGCGAAAACACTGAGAAGCAGTCTCATGGTGGATTCCTCCTTGATGACAATAAGCCTGGCAAGGAATCAACGCGAAGTCTAAGACTTTTCTGTCGGGTTTCGTTTGGTTTTCGGTTAAGAAGGGTTAGAAGCCATCCAAAAAGTAAAACCCCGGCCTTCTTTAAGGGCCAGGGTTTTACACTAGAAACGTTCAAGATGTAAATTCGTGTTGTATTAACCGATCAGCTTCAGTGCCAATTGGTTGATTTGATTTGCTTGAGCCAAAGTTGAAGTACCAGCTTGCAACAAGATGTTGTTTCTAGTCATTTCAGATGAAGCCATTGCAACGTCTGTGTCACGGATACGTGAGTTTGAAGCTGACATGTTTTCTTCCAAAACACCCAAGTTATCAACAGTCGAAGTCAATCGGTTCTGAAGGGCACCAAGATTTGCACGCATTCCGTTGACAGAATTTTGTGCCAAATCCAGTGACGACAGAGCTTCTTGAGCTCCTTCTTTAGTTGTATAATCAAGACCCGCGATTCCAAGTGCATCCAGTTGTGCGTTGTTTTCAGCAGCGTTGAAAGAGATACGATCTTCTTCAGCGTTGTTGTAAAGACCGATTTGGAAATCGAATGAAGGTGTTGAACCATCCAAAAGATTTGTTGAACCCCACTTTGTCGACAGCGAGATACGCTGAGCTTCAGATTTCAATTGCTGAACCTCTTTGTCGATGAAACCGCGTTCAGTTTGTCCAACTGTATCAGATGCTGCTTGGATGCCCAATTCACGAAGGCGAGTGACGATGTTACCGATTTCATTCAAACCACCTTCAGCCGTTTGAACCATCGAGATACCGTCGTTCGCATTGCGATTCGCTTGACGAGCAGAGCGGATACCGGCTTTCAAGCGTTCGCTGATTGCCAAACCTGCAGCGTCGTCTGCTGCGATGTTGATGCGTGAACCAGAAGACAACTGCGCCATTGATTTGTTGATTTGGCGTTGGCTGCCGACCAAGTTACGTTGAGCATTTACTGCCGCGATGTTTGTAGTTACTCTCATTCCCATTTTAATATCCTCCGTAAAAAACGTTTAAATTTGTAATTCGTTATTCATTTGTAAAACCTCCGTGTGTTTGTTCTCTGTTATTCGAGCGGCTTCCGAGCCTAGCGATTTCTCGCCTTTTGTTTCATTGAGATCTCTGTTCTGAGTTCTCCAAATTTTTCCTTAGCAATTCTTTGCCAAGTTTTTCTTCCTTGAATCCTCCTTTCTCGAGTTAAAGAGAGTGGGCCTTTCACGGCGCTCTCTGGTTGATCCTTCAACCATGTTTTGAAACTGTCAGTTGCCTGACACGAGACTGATCGTCAGTTGAGGTGGGAAATTGACAGGCCATCAGTCCTGAAATGGGGATTTTGGTCACAAATTGGACCTTTGACAGATCCAGAAAAGCTAGACTTTGAGAGGGAAAATTCGAAATGCGGCTGGACGAACAGAGGGAAAAACGGAAATTTTTGCCTCTAAAATGAGTCAATGGACCGTCAGAAGATCAAGTCTTGCACCAAAAAAGATCAACTTTGATCAGTCGATTTCAAGAAAGCGACACAGAGCCATTTTGCCGCTCAGCTCGTAAGATTTTTTTTGAAACTCTTGACGATGCCATTTCGCTTCATAACCCAAAGTGCAAATTTCTTTGTCCCGATCAAAGTGGGTGCAGTCCTCGCACGCAAAGCGAAAATCGTACTTCAAATAATCGCTGGGATTCGTCGAGTCAAAACGGATGCTGACTTTGAGACGCTTTGGAGTTGGTACGCGAGGTGATATTGACTTTCCGGACATAGCGCCCATCATTAACATAGAAGAATGAAGGACGCACGATATGAGTGAAATTGAAAAGATGACCCGAAAAAGCCAGGAAGCCATGCAGGCCGCAGCCCAAATGGCGGAACGACGGGGCCACCCCTCAGTTGAGCCCGAACATCTACTTTTGGTGCTGTTGCAGCAAACCGAAGGCATTGTGCCTCGCCTTTTTGAAAAGGCGGGGGTCCCGACCAAATCGATTCTGGTCGATTTGGATACCAAACTTGAAAAGTTGCCGAAAGTCACGGGCGGCGCTTCGAAGGTGATCCCAAGCCAGCGCATGATTCGCTTGTTTGGCGCGGCCGAAGAAGAAATGCGTCGCATGGGCGATGCCTACATTTCGACCGAGCACTTTCTTTTAGCCATGCTTAAAGGTGGCGATTCGGATTTAAACAGTCTCTTAAAAAAGAACGACGTGACCTTAAAGGGTCTTGAATCGGCTTTGCAGGAAATGCGAGGAACGCAAAAAGTGACAGACGACGATCCAGAAAACAAATATGAAGTCCTCAGTAAATATGGACGTGATCTGACCGCACTGGCAGCCGAAGGAAAGCTGGACCCAGTTGTCGGCCGTGATGAAGAAATTCGTCGCGTGATCCAGGTTTTGTCCCGTCGAACCAAGAACAATCCGGTTCTGATCGGTGAGCCGGGGGTCGGTAAGACCGCCATCGCCGAAGGGCTGGCCGTTCGCATTTTGAAACATGACGTGCCCGAAAACCTGATCGGTAAAAAACTGATCACCTTGGACCTGGGCGCCTTGGTGGCCGGGGCCAAGTATCGCGGTGAATTTGAAGAACGCCTCAAAGCTGTGATCAAAGAAGTCACCTCGAGCGATGGACAGATCATTCTGTTTATTGACGAGCTTCACACGTTGGTGGGCGCGGGTAAAACGGACGGGGCGATGGACGCCGGTCAGTTGCTGAAGCCGGCCTTGGCGCGCGGCGAGCTTCGTTGCATTGGGGCCACGACTTTGGATGAATACCGTAAATACATTGAAAAAGATGCGGCTCTCGAGCGTCGCTTCCAGCAGGTCATGGTCGAAGAACCTTCGGTTGAAGATGCGATTACCATTTTGCGCGGTTTGAAAGAAAAGTACGAAGTGCACCACGGGGTGCGTATCACCGATAGCGCTTTGGTCGCGGCGGTGAAATTGTCGCATCGATATATCACTTCACGCTTCCTGCCGGATAAAGCGATCGATTTGATCGACGAAGCCGCCAGCAAGATGAGCATCGAAATCGGCAGCGTCCCTGAAGAGGTCGACGAGATCGAACGCAAGCTGATGCAGCTGCGCGTGGAAAAAGAAGCCCTGAAAAAAGAAAAAGACCCCGGTGCGCGCGAGCGTCTGACGGTCTTAGATAAAGAGATCCAAGATCTGCACGCCAAAAATCAGCTCTTACGTGAGCAGTGGGAATTTGAAAAGGGCGGTATCGAAGAGATCAAAAAAACCAAAGAGGGCATCGAAAGCGTTCGCAACGATATTGCCAAGGCCGAGCGGGCTGGCGATTTGGGAAAAGCCGCCGAGTTGAAATACGGCCGCCTGCCCGAGTTGGAAAAAAAATTGAAAACACTCAGCGATAAAACCGAGAAATCAGAATCCGGCGATCGCATGCTGAAAGAAGAAGTCGGGCCAGAAGATGTGGCCGAAGTCGTAGCTAAATGGACGGGCGTGCCCGTGCAGAAGATGATGGAAAGCGAATCGCAAAAGCTTTTGGATATGGAAAAGACTTTGTCGAGTCGTGTCGTTGGGCAAGATCATGCTTTGCGAATCGTCTCAGATGCCATCCGTCGTGCGCGCGCTGAAATTTCGGATCCAAATCGTCCGATCGGAACCTTTATTTTCTTAGGTCCAACCGGTGTCGGTAAGACCGAGACGGTGAAAGCGCTGGCCGAGTTCTTGTTCGATGACGAGCAAGCCGTGGTTCGCATCGACATGAGCGAATACATGGAGAAGCATGCGGTGTCTCGTCTGGTGGGGGCGCCTCCAGGTTATGTGGGCTACGAAGAAGGTGGTCAGTTGACCGAGGCGGTTCGCCGCCGTCCCTACAGCGTGGTGCTTTTGGACGAGATCGAAAAAGCGCATCCGGATGTATTCAATATTTTGCTTCAGGTTTTGGACGAAGGTCGTCTGACCGACGGGCAGGGGCGTACGGTGGATTTCAAGAACACCGTGCTGATTATGACTTCGAATGTGGGATCGCAATCGATTTTGGATCCGAAGATGTCGGCCGATGATAAGCAAGAAGCGGTGCTTGAAGCTTTGCGGGCACAGTTCCGTCCGGAATTCTTGAATCGCGTCGACGAAGTGGTGATTTACAATTCGTTGGGTGAAAATCAAATCGCGGGCATTGTTAAGGTGCAGCTGAAAGCGGTGGAAGAACGCTTAAAGGCGAAACGTATTCAGGTGGATTTTTCGAAGGAGGCGATCGATTGGCTGGCGAAGAAGGGTTACGATCCGGTTTACGGAGCTCGTCCTTTGAAGCGCGTGATTCAGACCGAGCTTTTGAATCCGATTGCAAAAGATTTGATCTCAGGAAATTTCAAAGGCGGGGATACTTTGCAAGTAAAGCTGCAAGGCTCTGCTTTGAAATTCGAAAAGAAGTAACCGCTGATTAGGCGGTCTTCTTTTCGTCGCTTGAATTGTAGCTGACCAGAACTTCGAAGGTGGTGGTATCGAATGTGATCTTACGACCGCGTTCGCCCGCCACGTCCTTACGAACGATCCAGATCCCGGCTTCTTTCAGCATTTTTTCGGCGATCTGAATATTGCGCTGACCGATCGACTGTCCCAGTTTGTTATCAACCAAAACGTTACCGCCGCCAAAGACCTTGGCCTGCAACTGATAGATATCGGCGCCTTTTTTTTCCATCTCGCGGATCAATTCCGGAATCGCAAATGCTCCGTAACGGGGAGAAGGTTTTTCGTTGTTTAAAACTTCAGGCAATAGATAGTGGTTCATGCCTCCAATTTTGGTCAAAGGGTCATGAAGGCAGACGGCAACACAAGACCCGAGCAAAGTCGAGATCAGTGTTTCTTGGTCAGCGACGACGATTTTACCCGGCATCAGAAAGAGCTTGGTCTTTTGATCGAAGAAGTTGCGGGGAGATTGTTCTGACACTGGACCGTCCTTTTGTTCAATAACTCATCGGTTTCCTACAACTTAATCTCAATCTAATTAGAGTGAAGTTTCGATTTATCTCAACTTGTCGAAAATTTTATCGCTGAATGAGTCAAAAATTTCTGCTTTTGATCACGAATCCCAATAAACTCAAACACTTGCCATGTCTCAATCCGAATCAATTTCGAAAAAAGCCGAGAGCAATCATCGTGTTGCTGGACCTTGGGCGAGATTTTCTGTGTTGGCCTACACTTAAATCCAGAGACACCGATAAAAGTCCTGAACGAATCAGGACCATGTGAAAAGAGGACTGCAATGAAAAAGCTTCTCGTAATCATCCCGCTCGCTGCGCTGACGATGGCGAATCAAAAGTGCCAAGAGCCCGCTCAAGAAGTGCGTGAACTTCGAAGACGTGTCGAAATGGGTGCCATTGATGCCCCGGCGATGAGCCTGCCGAACGGACAGAAGTTCGACTTCAAGTTCGTCGCCAACGCCCAGATGGCCGAAGTCCTTCGCAAGACTTCTTCTTTCTCGACGGCCACAATGGACGGAACAATTGCCCTCGAGCAAATGACCGATGCCGATCGCAACGCCTTCAATCGTTGCGACGATGACGTGCTGGATTCCGGCAACCAAAAGTTGATGACAAAATCGGGTCAGGTTTCGACGGTTGCAACCTGCATGATCAACATGCCGCAAGCCGTGGTCGAAGGAAACATTCTGAACTTTGAAATCACCAATAAAGCCGGCATCAGCTTCGATCTTTTGAAGCCAATCGATTTGGGTCTTTCGGTTGACGTGACGAAAGCGGTTCTGGCGATGTCTTTCCAAGCGGACGATCCATTGATCCCGGGTCAGGTTTTGGCCGCGACCACTTCAAAGGCCAATCGCTTTGAAACTTCGGTCAACGCCAACATCAATTTCGGTCTTTTCTCTGTGGGACCTTCTGCTTACTTTAAGTCTGAATTGTCAGGCGTTGTGAACAAAGCAATGGAAAGCGGGATCAAAGATCTGAAATCTCAGATGGATGCCAACTCTCCATGGTACGCGATGGTTCTAAAGAATTGTGACAAAGCGGTTCTGATCAACGCGGGTGGCGCCTCAGATGCGGGCCTGAAAAAAGGCGACGTGCTTGAAATCTACAACGTTCGCTATCGCTGGTCCGGAAATGTCTGCGAATCAAATTTGCTTGGAACCTTAGATGCCACAAGCGAACCCATCGCAGTCGCCGAAGTCGAAATCGTCGGTGATACTTTGTCACAAGCCAAGATCATCGAGCAGACAGCGGAAAAGATCCAACCAGGTTCACGCGTCTACGTCCGCAAGCTGATCCAACCTGCGACGACAAAGTCGGCATCGGCACAACAAAAATAAGCCTCGAAATTTCCATATCAAAATCGAACGCCGGCGGATTTTCCAGCCGGCGTTTTTATTGCGTCCTATGTTAACGCAGCCCTTCCGGCGCGCAACGACGACTTAAAAACAAAAAATTATCTACAGTTGCACAGAATTTACAGTTCAGCCCCCGCCAAACAATCCCGATTGATCTGGTATGGATAAAGTAACATTTTGGACTGAACTTGGTTTTTACGATGTGGTTCTTTTCTTCTTTTCCTTTGCCGGCCTATTTGTTTCTTGGGCCGTCGGAAAAGTTTTTCAAGAAAATTTTTGGCGCGCATCTTTTAAGAATCAGGGAAAGATCGCGTTCTTAAATGCTTGGACTTCGCTTGCATATTTATTTTTACCGACCTTCTTCGCCAATGTCTTTGGCTTCGAAAAGCTTCCACCCTTGGTAGAGCAAAAGATTTATTTGCAGATCCCTTTGATCACTTTGTCCGTCGCAACGGTCTTCTTTTATGCAAGAAAGTTTATTCTCTATTATCAAATTCAGTATGGCCACGAACCATTGGATGAAAAAGTCGGACAGTTCACTCGGCATCTTTATTTGGTTCAATTTGGCGTCGCTCTTTTGGGAATGCCAATCTTTGTGACGGGTTGGGGGCCAGTTCGTATTTGCATTTCGTTCATGCTTTGTTTCTTGGTGTGCTCACTTGCAAATCTGTATTTCATGGGAAATCACGACAGCGATCGGCCGTTGGTTATTCGCGATGATAGCGAGCCGCTTTTCGATCTCTTTACATTCCGAAGTGTGTTCTCAACAAACAATCCTGCTTCTCATCGATCTTATTTCGAAGCGCTCTTCCCTTTGCTGTTTATTGGTAGCTTTTCCATCGTTGTTATTTCAGCTCTCGTTTTCAATCTCAGTGGGAACTATGTAACAAACGGAAAGCTGGTTGATCTGACTTGGGAAGAGTTCATGATGATCAGCGACTCAAAAACTTTGGGCGATATGACAAAAGCCGAAGTTTTGAAGAATGATGAGCAGACAGATCAAACGCCGGGTGCCAAAGTTAAATTGTCAGCGGCTGTTGTCAAAAGCCGAATTTTAGATCCAGAGGCTGCGAATCGCAAGATTGCAAGCACAACAGATAAACCTTTAGAAACCGTGAGTCTTTTCATTTTCCGAAATTGCCTGTCATTGGCAGTTTTACTTTTGTTGATGTGGGCTTTCCAAATCAGAAATTTGAAAACAGATTATGTGAGCAAATGGAATAAGTTGAATGATCGCCTTTACTTTATTCATGAGAAATCGGCTTCTTTGGCCGCCGATCCTGCAACTTTGCTGCAACTGCAATTTGCCAGCGATCTTGTGGATACAAAAATGTGGGGACATCGCAGCTTCAATGCTTACTTTGAGGCGACAATGGCTCGCTATCTTCCTCATCTGAAGGGTGTGGTGGATATTGCAACAGTGAAGCAAGGCATTCGCGAGCAAATTGATCAGTGTCTACAAGGGATTGAAGATAAACGGGGAGTCTAAAACTAGCTCTTTGTTTCCTCCACCAGCTCAAACCGCGGCATCACTTTCCCGCCCACAGTCACGGTCTCCAGAAACATCTCCTTCGGTCGCACCCAGAAGCGGCCTTGCGGGTTCTCGTATAAAGTTTCGTACATGACCAGCTCTTGCAGCGTTTCGCTGTGTCGAACGATTTGGTGCACCCTGTACAAATTGCCTTTGTAGTGGCGGTACAGTCCACCCAACTTCAATGCTTTGGTTTCCATGATTTTCCTCGATACGCGAAACGCTAGTGCCTTGTGTTCGCACGGGTCAAATGTTAAAGCTTCTCCACCCTATGTTTTCAGGAATCGTCGAAGCCGTTCAGCCCATCCTCTCTGTACAAAAGGGCAGCGGTCCATTGATTCGGGTAAAAGTAAAAAAACCAAATGATTTCAATGACTTAAAGAATGGCGACAGTATCGCAACGGATGGCGTTTGTCTGACCGTCGAAAACTTCGATCAAGAAACGATGACCTTCGCTCTAGCAGCGGAAACTCTCCGGGTTCTGCAATGGGCGCCAGAAAATCCAGATTTTCTTCTCGGGAAAAAATTAAACCTCGAGCGTTCACTTCGTTTTGGTGATCGCATTCACGGTCACTTGGTGACAGGGCATGTGGATAGCTTGGGTCGTGTTGTTCGCTCGGAAGGTTTGGGCGAAAACTGGTTCTTGGATGTCGAAGTCGCCGACAGCATCCTGCCTTTCATCTGGAAAAAAGGCAGCATCACATTGAATGGTGTGAGCCTCACCGTGAACGAAGTCAAAGGTGCCGTTGTCAGCGTCGGATTGATTCCGGAGACTTTGAAGCGCACCAATTTGGGCGAGCTGAAAGTCGGTGGCTTCGTCAATGTCGAACCGGATTACATGGCCAAAGCTCTGCAGCGAATGTTGCAGTTGGAAAGAGAGAAGCCGCAATGATGAAGACTCAACAGGAAGGCTTCAACAACATCGAAGAGCTGATCGAAGATATTCGTCTGGGTAAGATGGTCCTCTTGATCGATGACGAGGATCGCGAAAACGAAGGGGATCTGGTTTTGGCAGCCGATCACGTGACGCCTGGATTGATCAACTTTATGGCCACTGAAGCGCGTGGCTTGATTTGCTTGGCGCTTTCGTCACAGCAGATCGATCGTTTGCAGCTGCCACAAATGGTTCGCGACGATCAAAATTTCTCTCCGAATAAAACCGCCTTCACGGTCAGCATCGAAGCATCATGGGGAGTCTCCACGGGAATCTCTGCTGCCGATCGTGCCCACACCATCAAAGTGGCCGCAAATCCGGACGCAAAACCATCCGATGTTCACATGCCAGGCCATATTTTTCCGATTCGCGCCCAACAGGGTGGCGTTTTGAAGCGTGCCGGTCACACCGAAGGCTCGGTGGATCTGGCGAAGCTTGCGGGATTAAATCCAGCCGCCGTGATCTGCGAAGTGATGAATGCCGATGGCACCATGGCCCGCGTTCCGGATTTGAAAGCTTTCGCCAAAAAGCACGGAATCAAAATCGGTACGATCGTCGATTTGATCGAATACCGCCTGTCTCGTGAAATCTTGGTCGAAGAGCTGATCAATGCCGAACTGCCGGCCGCTTTCCGTGGCTTCCGCGCGCGCGTGTTCCGCAGCAAGGTCGACGGTGTCGAGCACTTGGTTTTGCAAAAAGGCGAAATCACCAAAGGCAAGCCGTCATTGGTGCGCGTGCATGTCGAGTCCGGAACGCGAGATCTTTTCGGTCAACTGTTGAATGGTGAATCGTCTTTGCAGCAGGCCTTGAAGCATATCGAACAAGAAGGCGAAGGTCTGATCCTGCTTCTGCGTGGAATGACGAAGCCGATGGGCTTGGTCGCCGAAGTCAAAGCGCTATGTGGGGAAAAACAACAGGCCGATATGGATTCGCGTGATTACGGCATCGGCGCGCAAATTTTGCGGGCGGTGGGCGCGCATCAGATTCGCTTGCTCAGCAATCGCGTGGAAAAGCGCGTGGGCTTGAAGGCTTACGATCTGGAAATTGTGGAATTGGTTTGTCTGAAAGAGGATGGATATGGCGAAGAAGACTGCAACGAAGAAAAGCGCGATCAAACTGAAAATCGGAGTGGTCACGTCACGCTTTAATAGCGAGATTACAGAAAAGCTCGAAGCGGGCGCTCTGGACTATCTCGAAGGTTTGCAGGCGCAAGGCGGATTCGCGATCGATGTGATGGCCGTGCGTGTGCCAGGTGCTGTTGAAATTCCGCTGGCGGCGCAAGCGCTTTTGGAACACGGCTGTGACGGAGTCGTGACTTTGGGCTGCGTGATTCGTGGAGAGACCTCTCACTACGATTACGTCTGCAGCAGCGTCGAGCGCGGCGTGAGCGAATTGATGTTGAAGTACAAGAAACCTATTGGATTTGGGGTTTTGACCACTGAAAATGACGAGCAAGCCGAAGCTCGGGCCGGTGGCAAGCACGGCAACAAGGGTGCGGAAGCAGCCGAAGTCGTCGTGGAAATGATTGGTTTGTTAAAAGAACTTAAAAAAGCAAAGTGATAATCATTCGCCTTTAGCGAAGTAACCATTAACAGTCCCTAAATAATCAGGAGGTTCCCGTGCAATCTGAAGTGAATAACGTGCTGACAGCCAATTTGATCCTCACTCGTCTGCAACAGAAAGTAAGCAAGAGCAACGCCAAGCTTTTGTTCGATACCGCTAAAATCCAGGCTGGTTTCCAATGCCAAGACGAAGCTGAGCTTGAAAAAGAGCAGGCGAAGACATTGTGCCTTGCGATGATTAAGCAGGGTGGACCTTCTTTCCATGTCGGACAAGCGATCTACAAAGAATATTTGATGTAATCATTGCTTCTCGCGGTGGCCGGTCGCTAAAATAAGCGCATCATGGATCAATCCAAACGCGACCGCAGCGAGATCACACCGGATTCAACGGATCACGAGTTCTTTGAGGACAATCAAGGAGCTCCGGAACTTCCGATCACGTTGTCTCACGAATCTAAAAAGCGGCGAAGAGAACTGGTTATCGTTTTCTTCACCGCTTTTCTCTTTTTGCTCCTCACCTGGTTCGAAGTAAAACTTTTCTCGATCAGCCAGCAGCTGCCATTCGTTCACTCGATCTTCTTCTTCGGTCTGGTCAACTTTAACATCGTCCTGTTGCTGTTGCTTTTGTTCCTGATTTTCCGCAACGTCGTCAAAGTCTTCGTCGAGCGCAAAGGCAAGATCTTCGGTAGCAGTCTGAAAGCCAAGCTGATCGCGGCCTTCGTGGCCTTCTCGACCATTCCGACGCTTTTGATCTTCGTGACGTCGGTTTTCTACATCAATTCCAGCTTCGAAAAATGGTTCTCGGTCAAAATGGCCGGTGTTTTGAAATCATCGCTCGAAGTCACCAACGCCTATTACTTCAATGCCAAAAAGCGGAACTATCACTTCGCCCATCAGGTGGCGCTGGAAGTCCGCAATATGCGAAGCCCCGCGCAAATTAAATCCAAGCTCAAGGTCCTTCGTCACATCTACGCCTTGGACGCGCTCGAATATTACCCAAGCCTTTTCGGTCAGCGCCAGATCCTGCTTTCGGATGATGAAACGATCCCGCTGATTCCACCAGTGTCTCTCGAGTTCTTGCAAAAAGGGATCAAATCTCAGGTCGATGCCAGCACCATCCACCAATTCGGTGAGGGAAACTTGGTGCGCGTGATTGTCCCGGTGAAAGAAGGCTCTGATCGCGGCGCCATCGTTGTCTCAAGCTTTGTGCCACTCTCTTTGATCTCGAAGATGAACGATATCTCGACTGCTTATGACGAGTTCCGAGACATCAATCCGCTCGAGTACCCACTGAAATCGATCTACATGATCATTCTGTTCTTGATGACCTTCGTGGTCCTGCTCGCCGCGACCTGGTTCGGATTCCACTTGGCGAAACAGCTTTCGGTGCCGCTGGTGCAACTGGGCCGCGCCACCAAACGCATCGCGGGCGGGGATTACACGCTTGTCGAAGTTAAATCCGGATCTGAAGAGATCACGAGCTTGGTCGATAGCTTCAACCTGATGACCAACAATTTGGCCAATTCCGAGCGCGAGGTCAAATCTGCCAACGAAAGCCTCAAAGAAACTCTCGCCAATCTGGATAAACACACCCGTTACGTTGAAGTTGTGCTTGGAAACGTCAGCGCCGGGATTATTTCGGTGGACCAAAATGGTGTCGTCACCACGATCAATCGTCGGGCGGGTGATTTGCTTCGAATCGATCCAAATCAATTCGTCGGCCGTCATGTGCGCGAACTTTTGACTTTGGAATACTTCCGCACCTTCTCGGATTTGCTGAAGACCATGGGCGATCACAAAATCGAAAGCATCCAGAAAGAATTGAAGCTCAACGTGCAGGGCGAATCAGTCCCGCTGCAGATGACTCTTTCAATCTTAAAAGACGAACAAAGCCGCGAGATCGGTAAGATCCTGGTGTTCGATGACATGACCCCGATCGTGAATGCTCAGCGTGCGGCCGCTTGGACCGAGGTCGCTCGTCGGATCGCTCACGAAATCAAAAATCCGCTGACGCCCATCAAGCTGTCGGCGGAACGCTTGCAGCGAAAATTTGCCGCGACCATCTCAGATCCTGCTTTTGAAGAGTGCACAACCATGATCATCAAGCAGACCGAAGATCTGAAAAATTTGGTCAATGAGTTTAGCAACTTTGCACGTCTTCCACAGGCGCGTCCGGTTTTGGGGTCTTTGGCTAAAACCATCGAAGAGTCGCTTTCGATCTTCCGCCAAAGTCATCCGCAGGTGGAGCTGATTTTCGATGCGGATCCTCAGCTGCCCGAATTTAAATTCGATCCGGATCAGATCAAGCGTGTGCTTGTGAACCTGATCGACAACGCGATCGCAGCTGTTGCAAATGAGCCTCAGAAAACTGTGGTGGTTCAGACACGCTATGATCAGGCGCTGAAGATTTTGAGACTCACTGTGGCGGATACCGGCTCCGGAATCGCGCCAGCCCTGCGTGCGCGGGTTTTCGAGCCGTACTACAGCACCAAAGAAGGCGGGACGGGGCTGGGGCTCGCCATTGTGAAACGGATTATCGAAGACCACAGTGGCTTTATTCGCGCACTCCCCAACGAACCAAAGGGTTCCAAGTTCATGATAGAACTCCCTGTCAACGAAGTCGGGGCTTGGAGACCATCCTAGCACTTTGTCAGACAAGCTTTTTCCGCGTTGCCGCGTCGTCGACGTGCTATCCGCACGCCTTCCTCCTTGCGCCTTGAAAAATCTTATCTGACAAAGCGCTAAGAAGTCGTTATATTGCCCTCGGTAAGGACACAATATGAACAAAACCGCAAAAATTCTCATAGTCGATGACGAATCTCCGATCCGCGAGGTTCTCTCTGCCACACTTAAAGACGAAGGCCATACGGTCTTTACAGCGTCCGATGGCGAAGCGGGGATTAAGGCCATGCGCGAACATCAACCGGATCTGGTTTTTTTGGACATCTGGATGCCAGGCAGCCTGGACGGGATCGAAGTTCTCACGACCGCACGTAAACAGTTTCCACAAATCGAATTCGTCATGATCTCGGGTCATGGAACCATCGAAACGGCGGTGAAGGCCACCAAGCTTGGCGCTTGGGACTTTATCGAAAAGCCGCTTTCGATGGACAAAATTTCGATCGTGATTTCAAACATCATCCAGTACCAACAAGAGCGTGAAGAAAAAACGGCTCTCTTGAACAAGCTTCGTAAAAGCATCGCTCTGCTGGGCGAAGCTCCGAAGATGATCGCGCTGAAGCAGATGATCGTGCGGGCGGCCCCGCAAGCTTCATGGGTTCTCCTGCAAGGGGAAAACGGCGCTGGCAAAGAACTTGTGGCTCAGAACATTCATTACATGAGCCCGCGTGCCAGCCGGCCCTTCATCGAACTCAACTGCTCGTCGATTCCGGAAGAACTTTTGGACACCGAGCTTTTTGGATACGAACGTGGCGCTTTCGCCGGTGCGGACCGCACACAAAAAGGAAAGCTCGAGCTGGCTCAGGGTGGGACCGTTTTCTTGGATGATGTCGCTGATCTCAGCGCCAAAGCTCAGGAAAAACTTCTGCGCATTTTGCAGGAAAAGAAATTCCAACGTGTGGGTGGGACTCAGTTTGTCGATATCGACATCCGCTTGATTGCGGCGACAAAAAAAGATCTGGAAAAAGAAGTGGAAACCGGGGCTTTCAACGAAGCTCTTTATCATCGGATCAATGTTGTGACCTTCAAGGTTCCAGCGCTGCGCGAACACGCTGAAGACATTCCGGCATTGGTCGAGCATTTCAGCGATCAAGTGGCCAAAGAAGGCGGCTTCAACAAGAAGGCACTGACGCCTGCCGCTCTCGAGCTGATGGTGACACACAGCTGGCCCGGAAACGTGCGCGAGCTGAAAAACTTTATGGAGCGTGCATACATCCTGACTCCAGAAGAAAGCATCGACGTGCATGACTTGCGTTTCGCAGGTCTTGGTGGTGGTGCAGGCGGTGGCCAAGCCGATCTGCCCACTTTCCGCGAGGCGCGCGCGAAATTTGAAAAAGAATATCTCTTAAAGAAGATTCAAGAAAATCACGGCAACATTTCGCGAACGGCCGAAGTCATCGGTCTCGAGCGCAGTTATCTGCACCGTAAAATCAAAGCTTTCGGCATCGAAGTCCAGAAGGGCGGCGACGAGTGATCTCATCCGCCCCACTGCGAAACCCTCTCTGTGTCGCGCTAGATGTCGACTCGATCGAAGTGGCTTTGCAAATGGCGCATGATCTGTCTGGGATCGTGGGCGGCATTAAGCTGGGTCCGCGCCTTGTGCATCGGGGCGGGATGGACTTTGTACAAAAGATGTCGAAACTGGCTCCAGTCTTTGTCGACTGCAAATTCTTTGATATCCCGTCGACCATGGAAGCTGCAGTTCGAACCAGCTTCGAAGCGGGCGCAAGTCTTGTGACAATTCACGCCATGGCTGGCGAAGAAGCGCTGACCCGTATGGCGCAAGTCGAAAAAGAACTTTCAAAGCAACGCCCATTCCGGATTTTGGCCGTGACGATTCTGACCAGCTGGTCTGAATCGTCGATGCCATCTAATTTCCGCAAAATGCCCGTGGCCGAGCATGTCCGAGAGCTTGCTGAAATGGTCAAGCGCTCGGGTCTGACTTCGATTGTCTGCTCGGCAGAAGAGATGAAAATCCTGAAAGATCTGGATCTTTTCATGCTGACACCTGGAATTCGCTTCCCCAGCGACGAGAAGGGCGATCAAAAGCGCGTCTCTGGCCCGCGGGAAGCCATTCAGGACGGCTCTTCGGCTTTGGTGGTGGGTCGACCTATCATCGAAGCAAAAGATCCAAAAAAGGCCGCGCAAGAGTTCCTAAACGCCATTCAAAAATCTTAAACAAAAAGGAGGCCTGAATCCGTGTACAACCCTCGTCTTTTCCAAGTCGAGAATCAGGACGAAGTCTTTCGTCTTATTGATAAAAACCCGCTCGCAACCGTTATCACAGTGGCCGGCGACGATATGATGATTTCACATCTGCCATTGGTCGCGACAAAAACGGATCAAAGCGTGAAGCTAATCGGCCATTTCGCCAAAGCCAATCCCCACTGGAAGATGATTGAAAGCCTACCAGCCAAAGTGATCTTTCAAGGTGTGCAGGGTTATATCACACCTTCCTGGTATGCTGATCATGACGTCCCGACGTGGAATTATTCGGTCGTGCACATGCAAGGTTCAGCCAAGCTTCTGACTTCCTACGAAGAGACAGTTTCCGCTCTGAAAATCCTCTCACAACACATGGAAAGCGGTCGCGCCAATCCGTGGGAGTTCGGCCTGCCAGATGACCTAGCAGATCCAAAAGTTCTGCTTTCAGCGATTGTCGCCTTTGAAATCGATGTCACCAAAATCGAAGCCAAATTCAAGCTCAGTCAAAACCGCAAGCAAGCCGACTTCGACGGGGTCATCAAAGGCCTGGAATCGGAAGGCGGCGAGCGACAAAACGAACTTCGAGACTTGATGCTGCGACATCGAAAGAGCTAAAAGAGCGCTAATTTCATGACTGTCGAAAGTCTCGACAGTTTCTTTGCAAGCATCCGAAATTGAGTCAGAAAAACGAATGTGTTTATGTATCGGATAAACATCTTGTTGGGAAATTCTCATCCCAACTGTTTCAATCTCTTATGATTCCGGCATAACAAAGGAGTCATTTATGACAAAAATTATTTTATCAGTTCTTGCGATGATGATTTTGAATCAAGCGGCCCATGCAACTTGCAATACAAAAGAGCAACGAGCGGTTGAGGCAGGTCAGTCTATGGCGACCTTGAACGGGCTTTCGAAAGTTCAAGTGTATGAGCCGGTTGCCGACAAAAAGCATTATGGACAATTTTTGGTTGAAATCGAGGGAGCTCGCAATGGATTTCATGCACAGCTGAATTATAATATTACAGTCAGCGACGGAGATTTTTGCGATATCGTTAAGATCGAAAAAGCGTCGACTCCCGAATGACCGAGCTAAGCGCAGTGGGTCCATTAAAGAACTTGAGGCCATCACAAAGATAAAGGTAAGCTTTCTGCAATTGCAAGGAGGCCACAATGGCTAAGAAAGTTCGAAACAAAAGCGTTCGTCATCGCATGAAGCGCATCAAGAAAAAAATGCGCATGTTGAACGTCAAAAAGCGCAAATAACAAAAAAGCCGGAAGAAATTCTGGCTTTTGTTTTTGAACTCTCCTGTTTTCGCTTCAGACCTCAATCCAAAGTCACGACTTCCTGTTTGTAAGTGTCCAATTCATTCTGCAGCTTGGTTTTTTCCACGGTCAGCTGATTGATTTGCGAGCCCAAAGACCACGAACGATTGCTCAAAGAGCTGCGCTCGGACGAGTAAGGGTCCTGATCTCCCGCTTTGGCGTATGGTAAGGCGGAAAGACGGTTGTCCGTGATGCGTTTTTCGAATGAAAGTCGATCCAACTCAACAAGTGAATCACGGACCTTCACTTCGGTATTTTGAATCATTCCCTGCAAATATTTTTTGCGACCTTTTCGGTACTCAGGAAGAAAACCTTTTTCCAAATTTGTTTCGCAGACGTTTTTATATTTCTTGCCGCTGAGACCTGCGGTCATGCCATCCGTGCAATAAGCCTTCAGGCCATCATGATGTTTCTGGCGAAGCATCGAAAGCTGCCCCGGCTCGCAAAAATCCGTATTAAAGAGATCGCCATTTTTTCCAGTTTGAAAGACTCCATCCGGTTGGCAGTAACGGCTCATCCCGGCTTTAAAACCCACATCCAATTGCGACTCTGAAATTTCCGCATCGACCTTGCGGCAGGTGTTGACTGTGTCGTCGTTCGAGATGCGATCGCCACGAAGGGCGGCGTCGTAACCGATTTGGTACCAATTCTTTTTCTCGCAATCTTTGCGCACAAAATACGACGTGCACGAAATCAAAAGCAAACTTGAAAGAGCGACGGCGGTGAAGAGTCCACTTCGGTTGGTCATTTCGAAAACTCCCGGGATAAGGTCCCTCAAGGTTCTTCTGAAATTTCACTCTTGTCAAAGCGGTTGGATCGCGTTGCGAAACGCCTTAAAAATTCCTTCAGAATTTTCATATTTTCCTTGGTTCAACTTTTCATTGCTTGTCTCCGAACACTTGTTTAGAACGGCAATGTCAATAATAAAAATTGATAACAAATATAGATGTGATAGGAAATTTTTATGATTAATCTGCCAAGCCCGACCGAAATCGAATACTTCCTCGAGGTCGCAAAGACGCAAAATATGTCTCGCGCGGCCGAGCGATTGGGGATCCGCCAGCCGACTCTTTCGATCGCGCTTGCCAATCTCGAGCATGATCTGGGGGTGCAGCTTCTGACTCGCACGAAGAAGGGTGTCTTTCTGACGGAATCAGGTCGCGTCTTCTTGGCGAAAGCGCAAGACCTCATCCAAAGCTGGACGCTTCTCAAGCAGCAAACGCAGACCCAAAGTGACGAGCTTCGCGGTCACGTTCGCCTGGGTTGCCATGTGGCGGTTGCGCAGTACTCGTTGCCAAATTCGCTGCCGAAGGTGCTCGGCGATTTTCCGCATCTGCAGGTCTCTCTCGAGCACGATATGTCCCGCAAAATCACCGAAGGCGTGATCAGCCTGAATCTTGATTTGGGCATTGTGGTGAATCCGGTTCAGCATCCGGATTTGGTGATCAAACGTCTGTCGCGCGACGAAGTTTCCTACTGGAAAAGTGAAAGAATCTTAGCGGCAAACGAAAAGACCCTGATCTCAGATCCGCAGCTCAATCAGACGCAAACTTTGGCGCGAAAAACCAAAGACGTTTTCGAGCGTTTCGTGACCACCTCGAGCCTTGAGGTCGCCCGCGAGCTGGCCATCCATGGCGCCGGGGTGGCCATTCTTCCGGGTAAGGTCGTGCACAGTCGGCCCCGTCACGGACTGAAGAAAATTTCGTCATTACCTTCTTTCCAAGACGAGATCTGTTTGATCTACCGAAGCGAGCGTCGGCAAAGTAAAACCATCCAGCTTTTGGCGGAAAGAATCTCTCAAGTCTTCACAGAAAGTTGAGTCAAAGCTGAGACAGAGTTCAGCTGCAAAAGGGCGATTCTCGAGTGTAAAAGCTTCCGGTCTTGAGATCGCCATTCTCTTCATTTCGAAAATCGGGTAGAACCGTTTCCCTCATGAAAAAGAATTTCAAAAACTCGTCTTCTCCCTCTCGTCGTCCCTCTTCATCGCAAACTCCAGGAAGGGGTGGCGGAGGCCGCGGCCCAAGCTCAAGGCCATCAGGTTCTCGAGACGAAAAGCCAAAGGGCGGCGGGCCTTCATGGCCTCGCGAATGGCGAGCTATCATTGGCAATCATGCCATTCTGGAAGTTTTGAATGTTCGTCCCAAATCCATTCGCCAAGTGTGGTTGAAGCAGGGTTGGGAAAGTGTCAGCGACCTCAAGGACCTGGGCCAAGAACTCAAGTCCCGCGGTTTGAAAGTCGAAACCGTTCCTGCTGCATTTTTAGACAAAGTTTCGCCCTCGCATCAGGGCGCCGCGGTCTTTTCAGATCACACTCCAGAGCTGAATTGGCAGGCACTTCAGCAAGCGGATTCGGCTCGAGTTTTGGTTCTAGATGGCATCGAAGACCCGCAAAATCTTGGTGCTATTTTGCGCACATCTTGGCTGATGAAGGTCGGCGGAGTCCTCATCCCCGAAGATCGTTCGGTTGGCCTGACGGCAACGGCCCATAAAGTCGCCTGCGGTGGGGTTGAGCACGTTCCCGTTGAGCGCACCACGAACTTCGCTAACCCATTGGAAGAACTGAAAAAAGCTGGATATTGGGTTTTCGGTCTCTCGCACGAAGGAAAGCGCGATTTATTCGATCTCGATATTCCCGAAAAAGTCGTCTGGTGTATTGGCTCCGAAGAGAAGGGTTTGCGAATTCCAACCGAGCGTTTGTGTGATGAATTAATACGCATCCCTCAGGTGAGTGCTGCGGCTAGCTACAACGCCTCTGTCGCGACAGCTATCGCTCTTACGGAAACCTATCGTCAGCACACTCGAAAAAATCTTTGATTTAAACCTTTGACTCACGCCAGGTTTCTTCATAAAACCTTGCGGTCGTGTCTCATCAGGGCTGGTTTAGCTCAATTGGTAGAGCAGCTGATTTGTAATCAGCAGGTTGCGGGTTCGAGTCCCATAACCAGCTCCAATATTTTCCTCTAGACGGGAAAATCCTGTTGAAATACGAGTTTCGCTTTAAACAACCCGGAGGGGTGCCCGAGTGGCTAAAGGGGACGGACTGTAAATCCGTTGACTTACGTCTACGAAGGTTCGAATCCTTCCTCCTCCACCAAATTTTCAGTCTCACAAGGACAAAGAAATTTGCGGTTGATCGGCGAAACGTAGGGCGGGAGTAGCTCAATTGGCTAGAGTATCAGCCTTCCAAGCTGAGGGTTGCGGGTTCGAGACCCGTCTCCCGCTCCAACTTTATTCTGGGCAAGTGCCCGTGTAGCTCAGTGGTAGAGCGCACCCTTGGTAAGGGTGAGGTCGTCGGTTCGGCTCCGATCACGGGCTCCATCTGCGGCAGGCGCGGAGATGATTGCTAAGTTTGATTTTGTGTTTTGAATTGTTTGTTTGAACGTTTTGAGTTTTAAAAAAAGAAAAAGTCCATTCAGGAGGAACTAGAATGTCTAAAGAGAAATTTAACCGCTCGAAGCCGCACGTCAACATCGGCACCATCGGTCACGTCGACCACGGTAAAACGACCCTGACAGCTGCGATCACAACAACATTGGCAGCTCAAGGTAAAGCTCAGGCGATGAGCTATGACCAGATCGATAAGTCTCCTGAAGAGAAAGAGCGTGGTATCACGATCTCTACAACTCACGTTGAGTAC
This sequence comes from uncultured Bdellovibrio sp., assembly GCA_966211455.1. Classification (GTDB taxonomy): domain Bacteria; phylum Bdellovibrionota; class Bdellovibrionia; order Bdellovibrionales; family Bdellovibrionaceae; genus 21-14-0-10-47-8. The sequence continues at coordinate 38,977 of CBIHNI010000007.1, read as the reverse complement.
GAAACTGACAAGCGTCACTACGCTCACGTTGATTGCCCGGGCCACGCCGACTACGTAAAAAACATGATCACTGGTGCCGCTCAAATGGACGGCGCGATCTTGGTTGTTTCGGCAGCTGACGGTCCGATGCCACAAACTCGTGAACACATCCTGTTGGCTCGCCAGGTCGGCGTTCCTGCTCTGGTTGTATTCATGAACAAAGTTGACATGGTTGACGACAAAGAACTTCTTGAGCTTGTTGAGCTTGAGATCCGCGAATTGTTGTCTAAGTACGAATTCCCAGGCGACAAGATTCCAATCGTAAAAGGTTCTGCGAAATTGGCTTTGGAAGGCGATGGTTCAGAATTGGGTCGTCCTTCAATCATGAAGTTGATGGAAGCTTGCGATGGTTACATCCCAGAACCAGTTCGTGCGACTGACAAAACTTTCTTGATGCCAGTGGAAGACGTATTCTCAATCTCTGGTCGTGGTACAGTTGTTACCGGCCGTGTTGAGCGTGGTATCGTAAAAGTTGGTGAAGAGGTTGAAATCGTTGGTATCCGCCCAACTCAGAAAACAACTGTAACTGGAATCGAAATGTTCCGTAAGTTGTTGGATGAAGGTCAAGCAGGAGACAACTGCGGTGTTCTTCTTCGTGGTACTAAAAAAGAAGACGTTGAGCGTGGCCAAGTCTTGGTAAAACCAGGCACTGTAAAACCACACAAGAAATTCAAAGCTGAAGCGTACATCCTGACTAAAGAAGAAGGCGGACGTCACACTCCATTCTTCAATGGTTACCGTCCACAGTTCTACTTCCGTACAACGGACGTAACTGGTGTCGTAACTTTGAAAACTGGCACTGAAATGGTTATGCCAGGCGACCGCGTTGAGCTCGATGTCGAGTTGATCGCTCCAATCGCTATGGAAAAAGAGCTTCGTTTCGCGATCCGTGAGGGTGGCCGAACTGTAGGCGCGGGCGTTGTTACTGCTATCACTGAGTAATCGGTTTTAAAGCGGTTATAACGACGAATGGGGACATCTCGAAAGGGGGTCCCCTTCGGCTTTTAGAAGGGTTTACAAAATCCTTCAGATTTTTAAGGATTTACGTGCAGGGGAGTAGCTCTAATTGGTAGAGCGAAGGACTCCAAATCCTTAGGTTGTGGGTTCGAGCCCCTCCTCCCCTGCCAATTTTTTGAAGAAGAGGTCCGACGGCATGGAAAATTCAAACGCAAAGATCCTCACTCTCAGTTTCGCATTGGCTGGAGCCATCGGTGGACTGGTTCTGCACATGTTGATCAAAGCTTTCTCGGCGGCTTTTGGTATTGTCGCTCGCTTAGCGGATTCCGATTTGGTTCGTCACGGCCTGCCAGTTTTTGTTGGTTTGGCGATTTTCGTAGCTCTGCAGTTCAACTCTAAAGTGAAAGCATGGGCGGACGAAGTTGTTGTTGAAGTTAAAAAAGTAGTTTGGCCTTCACGTAAAGACACCACGGCGATGACGATCGTGGTTCTGATTATGGTTGCGATTTCAAGCGTGATTATCTCTGGTTTCGACTTCGCATCCGGCATGTTCCTGAAATGGATCATGGGGAGCTAATCATGGCAGCAGCGGCGAACATGGATAAAAAATGGTATATCGTGAACGTGCAAACGGGTTGCGAAGCGACTGCCAAAACAGCAATCGAAGAGCGCATCCGTTCAAAGAAGATGGAAGAATTCTTCGGCGAAATCCTGATTCCATCTGAAAACGTTGTTCAGTTGGTTAAAGGCCAAAAGCAGACAAAATCTCGCAAGTTTTTCCCAGGCTACATTTTCGTAAAGATGTATTTGAACGACGAATCTTGGCAGCTGGTAAAACAGTCTTCTAAGGTGACTGGCTTCGTGGGTGGCGGTCCAAAGACTCGTCCTCCAGAAGTTCCAGAGGCTGAAGTTTTGCGCGTGACTCAGCAAATGGCGGGTCTGGCCGAAAAGCCAAAGACAAAAATCAATTTCACAACTGGCGAAAACGTCACTGTTGTGGATGGACCATTCAGCAACTTTGCTGGAACGGTTGAAGAGATCAACGAGGAAAAAGGAAAGGTCAAAGTATTGGTTTCAATCTTTGGTCGTCCAACACCGGTTGAGCTCGACTTTATCCAGGTTGAAAAGGCCTAGGTAAAATCAATTTGTTCTTTCCTCCTATATGCTTTCCTGATTTCCATTGGAAATCAGGAAACAGCAAGGCCGACAGGAGTAAGGACGTAGCAAGTAAAAGATCGGCCGCATAAGTAAAGCAAAAACCCTCAAGCGAATAGGTCGCAAGAGGATTATAAACAAGTCCTCGCGAAAGCGAGAGACCATACTGTAAGGAGTGGGAAATGGCAAAAAAGGTTACCGCCATGATCAAACTTCAGATTCCGGCAGGGAAAGCAAATCCAGCTCCTCCCGTGGGACCGGCGCTCGGACAGCATGGTGTGAATATCATGGAGTTCTGTAAGCAGTTCAATGCTAGAACTCAAAAAATGGGAGATGATATCGTTCCGATCATCATCACCGTTTATCAAGATAGATCATTCACATTCATCACCAAGACGCCTCCTGTGTCGAGTCTTCTGAAGAAGGCTGTTAAGATTCAATCTGGATCGAAACAACCTCAAAAAGAAAAAGTCGGCAAAGTGAAAATGGCGGATGTGAAGAACATCGCAACAACAAAACTTCCTGATCTCAACTGCGTAAAAGTTGAATCAGCAATGTCTCAAGTGGTTGGCACTGCCAAATCAATGGGACTGGAAGTTCAGGAGTAGTTGTATGTCTGGAAAAAGATTTATCAATGCTTCTAAAAAAGTAGACGCTCAGAAAAAACACTTGGTTGAAGAGACTTTCAAATTGGTAGTTGAAACTGCAACTGCAAAATTTGACGAGACAATCAACGTCGCTGTTCGTTTGGGTGTTGATCCGAAACAAGGTGATCAACAGGTTCGTGGTGCGATTGCATTGCCTCACGGTCTTGGAAAAGCGGTTCGCGTTGTTGTTTTCGCAAAAGGCCCGAAAGAAGCTGAAGCGAAAAACGCAGGTGCTGACTATGTTGGCGCTGACGACCTGGTTCAGAAAATCACTGATGGTTGGTTGGATTTCGACAAAGCAATTGCAACTCCTGACATGATGGGAACTGTTTCTAAGGTTGCTAAGATCTTGGGACCTCGTGGTTTGATGCCAAATCCGAAGGTTGGAACAGTGACTATGAACGTTGGTGAAGCTGTTACTGCTGAGAAAAAAGGTAAGCTGGATTTCCGTATCGATAAAGCTGGTATCGTCCACGCTGGAATCGGCAAGAAATCAATGGGCGCTGGCAAGTTGAAGGACAACTTCGACTCTTTGATGGCTGCGGTAATCAAAGCAAAGCCTGCTGCTTCTAAAGGTACTTACCTGAAAACCATCACAGTTTCTTCAACGATGGGTCCTGGAATCAAAGTTGATCCAAACCCAATCATGAACACTGGTGGCGAAGAGTAATTGTAACGAAACAAGCCGCCGATCTCGAGGTGGCTTGGTAAAGATTGAATTGCGGTCAGAGAAAATAGGTCGTTCCGCGAAAGCAAAATCTTCGCAAGAAGATTTCAACTGGTAGCAGAACTTTAATTCGGGCAACCGATCCTATCGAGACGGGCAAGAGGACTTAAGGATAAACCTCCCAACCTTCTGAATCGCAGAACCAGTACTTCCCCTCAAAGGAAGACTGGAGAAATGAAAGGAGGTCCACACATGATGACTCGCGATACGAAAGAGCAAGAGATCAAGTTTTTGACTGACAAATTGAACAAGTCAAAAGGGGCCTTCATCGTCGATTTCAAAGGTTTGAAAGTGGAGCAAGTGACAAACTTGCGCAAAGCTTTGCACAAATCTGAATCTGAGATGAAGGTTGTACGAAATACTCTCGCTCGACGAGCTCTGAAGGGTTTCCCCAAGGTTGATGAAGCATTGTCAACAACACTGAAAGGTACGAATGCGATCGTATTCTCTTTCGGTGAAGTCAATGCGACTGCCAAGGCGCTAGCTGATTTCGCAAAAGACGTAGAGCTTTTGCAGATCAAAACTGGTGTCATGGATGGGGAAAAACTGGATGACAAAAAGATCAAATTCTTGGCGACTTTGCCTGGAAAAGATCAGTTGCGCGCGATGTTCTTGGGTGTTTTGCAAGCTCCAGGGTCAAAACTGGCTCGTTGCTTGGCGGAATATCAAAAGAAATTGTCAGGTGGAGCGGAAGCTGCACCACAGGCGTAATTTTGCGTCTGGTAATGAAACAGGCTCGCTCGAAGGCGGCCTAAAAGTATTTAAATTTTTTGGAGGTTTATAATGTCATTAACAAATGAACAATTGGTTGAAGAGCTTTCTAAGAAGACAGTTCTTGAAATCGCTGAGCTGGTAAAAGCTCTTGAAGAGAAGTGGGGCGTTTCTGCTGCTGCTCCAGTAGCTGTAATGGCTGGTGGCGCTGCTGGTGGTGCACCTGCTGAAGAAAAAACAGCGTTTGACGTTATCTTGAAAGATGGCGGAGCAAACAAAATCAACGTTATTAAAGAAGTTCGTGCTGTAACTGGTTTGGGCCTTGCTGAAGCAAAAGCTTTGGTTGAAGGTGCTCCTAAAACAGTTAAAGAAGGCGCAACTAAAGAAGACGCTGAGAAAATCAAAAAAGCTCTGGAAGCTGCCGGCGCTAAAGTCGAAGTTAAGTAATTACTTGGCTTTTGACACAAGAAATCCCCAAAGTTTCGGCTTTGGGGATTTTTACGTTCCAAGGCTTATGTCTTGGAATATATTCGGAAGGTTGTTTTTCCAAATTTCAACTGCAGAAGAAATTTGAAAAATCAATTTTCGAGCAAACCGAAACCAGTGGGGTCTCGAACTATCCTCCTCTCAAAGAGTTCACAAAGTGTGTGTGTTTCTACGCTAAAAATTTTTGAGTTAATTGCAATAAGTTAAGGTGCAAAAGCACCGTCTTAACAGGAGATGAAATGAGTACGACTCCGGTCACAGCTTCGAATCTTCGAATTCGAAAGAACTTTGCAAAAAACAAACAGGTCATCGACATCCCGAACTTGATTGAGCTTCAAAAAAGTTCGTACGAGGCCTTTTTGCAAAAGGAAATGGATCCAGATCGCCGTGGCGAATTGGGTCTGAATGGTGTGTTCAAATCGGTATTCCCGATTTCGGACTTCAACAACACGGCTTCACTTGAATTCGTGTCTTACACCTTGGAACCAGCGAAATACGACGTGGACGAATGCCGTCAGCGTGGAATGACTTTCGCTGCTCCGATTAAGGTCACTCTTCGTTTGATCGTTTTTGACGTCGACGAAGAAACCGAAGCACGTTCGATCCGCGACGTGAAAGAACAAGAAGTTTACTTGGGCGAAATCCCATTGATGACTGCAAACGGTTCTTTCATCATCAACGGTACCGAGCGCGTTGTCGTATCTCAGTTGCATCGTTCTCCGGGTGTGTTCTTTGACCACGATGGCGGTAAAAACAACGCCTCTGGAAAATTGATCTACAATGCACGTGTGATCCCTTACCGTGGTTCTTGGTTGGATTGCGAATTCGATCAAAAAGACCTGATCCATGTTCGTATCGATCGCCGTCGTAAGTTCCCAGTGACAATCCTGTTGAAGGCATTGGGCTACAACACAGAACAACTTCTCGAGTATTTCTATGACCTTGATGAAGTGACTGTAAAAGGCAAAAAACTTTATCGTAAACTGGACATCGAACGTATGTCTGGTCAGCGTGCGATTGTTGATATCGTTGATCCTAAAACTGGCGAAGCGCTGGTTAAAGCGGGTCGCCGTATCACTCGTGCCGTTGTCAAAAAAGTTCAAGCTTTGGACATGAAAGAGATCGAAGTCACTCCAGAAGATCTGGAAGGCAAGATCTTGGCGAAGCCGTTGATCGACGAATCAACTGGTGAAATCATCGCTGATGCCAATGCTGAGCTTTCAAAAGGTGATATCGTTCGCGCTGTTGAAGCGGGAATCGATAAATTCCACATGATTTTCTTCGACGGTTTGTCTGTAGGTCCTTACCTGCGTAACACTCTGTTGGTCGATAAAGTTCAGAACAAAGATGAATCATTGCTGAAAATTTATCAGCACTTGCGTCCTGGTGAGCCTCCAACTTTGGAAGCCGCTACGACCTTCTTCCATCGCTTGTTCTTTGATCCTGAGACATATGACTTGTCAGAAGTCGGTCGTATCAAGATCAATCACCGTTTCAACATTCCAATGGAAGAATGTCCTCCAGAGCACAGAACTCTGACTCAAAAGGACATCCTTTCAACTGTGAAAACACTGATCGACCTGAAGAACGGTCGCGGTATCGTCGACGACATCGACCACTTGGGTAACCGCCGTGTTCGTTCTGTCGGTGAATTGCTCGAGAACCAATACAGAATTGGATTGGTTCGTATGGAGCGCGCGATCCGTGAACGTATGTCTTTGCAAGACGTTGAAACCATGATGCCTCACGATCTCGTGAACGCAAAACCGGTCAACGCTGTTGTGAAGGAATTCTTCGGATCATCTCAGTTGTCTCAGTTCATGGATCAAACGAACCCATTGTCAGAGATCACTCACAAACGTCGTTTGTCAGCTCTCGGACCTGGTGGTTTGACTCGTGACCGTGCGGGCTTCGAAGTTCGTGACGTTCATCCAACGCACTACGGACGTATCTGCCCAATCGAAACTCCAGAGGGACCAAACATCGGTTTGATCGCATCTTTGGCAACTTATGCTCGCATCAACCACTATGGATTCATCGAGACTCCATACCGTAAAGTTGATCAGTCTAAAGTTTCTGAATCGATCACGTACATGTCAGCTTTGGAAGAAGCAGGACACAAAATCGCTCAGGCTCCTCGTGAAGAAAAGGGTCAGAAGCAAATCCAAGAGGACTCATTGGTTTGCCGTGTTGACGGTGAATACATTGTGACTCCGAAAGACAGCGTATCTTTGATGGACGTTTCTCCATCTCAGTTGGTGTCGATCGCCGCTTCTTTGATTCCGTTCCTTGAGCATGACGATGCCAACCGTGCCTTGATGGGTTCGAACATGCAACGTCAAGCGGTTCCACTCTTGCGTTCACGCGCTCCACTTGTTGGAACAGGCGTTGAGCGTTTGGTGGCTCGTGACTCTGGAACTTCAGTCGTCGCTCAAAACGACGGTGTGGTTGAAGAAGTCGATGCATCTCGTATCGTTGTTCGTCGTCTTGCAAAAGGCGGAGAACTTGGTGCGAACGTCGATATCTACAATCTGACGAAGTACCAACGTACAAATCAAAATACCTGCTTCAATCAGAAGCCAATCGTGAAGGTGAATGACCGCGTTTCTCGTGGTGACATCATCGCGGACGGTCCTTCGACTGAATTGGGTGAATTGGCATTGGGACAAAACATCCTGGTGGCCTTCACTCCTTGGCAGGGTTACAACTTCGAGGACTCGATCCTGATCTCTGAGCGTCTGATCAAAGAAGACACTTACACTTCAATTCACATCGAAGAATTCGAGTGCGTGGCTCGTGATACGAAACTTGGAAAAGAAGAGATCTCTCGCGATATCGCCAACGTCGGTGAAGAAGCGCTGAAAGACTTGGATAGCTCTGGTATCATCCGCATCGGTGCGGAAGTAAAACCAGGCGCCATCTTGGTTGGTAAAGTGACTCCAAAAGGTGAAACTCAGTTGTCACCAGAGGAAAAACTTCTCCGCGCAATCTTCGGTGAAAAAGCCGGCGACGTTCGTGATACCTCTCTGCGTGCGCCTTCTGGCGTTTACGGAACTGTTATCGATGCTCAAGTTTACTCTCGTGAGGGTGCTGATCGTGACGAACGTTTGGCAGCTATCATCGAAGAGAAAAAACGCAAGCTCGAAAAAGATCTGGCAGTCGAGCAGAACGTTATTAAAAATAATGCCATCGGAAAATTGAAAGACATCTTGGTCGGTAAGAAGACCACTGGCGTTCTTTTGAATGAAGATGGATCACAAAAGCTTTTGAATAAAGCTCAAGACATCACTTCTGCGGACTTGGAAACAATTCCGTTTGAACTCTTGGCTTACATTCCTTTGGAGCAAGACCTTGAATTCCAAGTCACTAAGATCTTGGATGGCGCTCGCAATCAGTTGGATGCCGTTAAATTGGTATTCAACGAGAAGATCGAACGTCTGCGCAAGGGTGACGAGCTTCCTCCGGGCGTGATCAAAATGGTCAAAGTTTACGTTGCAATCAAACGTAAGCTGCAAGTCGGTGACAAGTTCGCCGGCCGTCACGGAAATAAGGGTGTCGTTTCAAAAGTTCTTCCAGTCGAAGATATGCCATATCTTGCGGACGGTACGCCGGTGGATATGGTTTTGAATCCACTGGGGGTTCCTTCGCGTATGAATATCGGACAGGTTCTTGAGGTCCACTTGGGTTGGGCTGCGCACGAGCTTGGAAAACAGCTTTCAGCGCATCTTGATAAGTGGAACACAGACGCTGTTCGTAAAGATCTGAAGTACGCTTTCACCGATAGCGATATCGTTGAAAAAGTGGACAAGGCGGATGAGGAGTCGCTGAAGAAAATCATCACGACCATGAAAAACGGTGTGCACGTTGGAACTCCAGTGTTCGACGGCGCTCGCGAAGTGGACGTGAAAGAACTTCTGGCGAAGGCTCAACTTCCTTCGACAGGTAAGACGATCTTGTTCGACGGTCGTACCGGCGTTCCATTCCAGAACCCTGTTACTGTCGGGATCATGTACATGTTGAAACTTCACCACTTGGTTGAAGAGAAGATTCACGCTCGTTCTATCGGACCTTACTCTCTTGTTTCGCAACAGCCTCTGGGTGGTAAAGCTCAGTTCGGTGGTCAGCGTCTTGGAGAGATGGAGGTTTGGGCGATCGAAGCTTACGGTGCCGCATACTCATTGCAAGAGTTCCTCACAGTTAAGTCAGATGACGTGGCTGGAAGAACGCGCATGTATGAAAGCATCGTGAAAGGTGAAAACATCCTCGAACCAGGTTTGCCTGAGTCATTCAACGTCTTGGTGAAAGAGCTTCAGTCTCTGGCACTGAACGTCGAGCTGATGGAATCTGACATCCTGACGGATGAGGTTCTTGATGACGAAGCAGACGGCGAAGGAGATATGGGCGGCGGATTGCCTCCAGCTCCAGAGACGTCAAATGGTGGGGAAGGTGCTGGTCAGCCTCACTAAGGTGGGACTGACTCGCGCGTTTCGATGTGGAATTGGGATTTTAAATATTAAACAAGTAAGAGGTGAACCTTGAGAGACTTGTTAAACTTTTTCGATAAACCAAAAGATCCATTGTCATTTGATGCGGTTCGCGTGTCATTGGCATCTCCTGAAATGATTCGGGACTGGTCTTTCGGTGAAGTGAAGAAACCTGAAACAATCAATTACCGAACTTTCAAACCAGAACGCGATGGTCTGTTCTGTGCGAAAATCTTCGGTCCGATTAAAGACTATGAATGCTTGTGCGGTAAGTACAAGCGTATGAAATATCGTGGCGTCGTCTGTGAAAAGTGCGGCGTTGAGGTCACTCAATCCAAAGTTCGTCGTGAACGCTTGGGTCACATTGAATTGGCAACTCCGGTTGCTCATATCTGGTTCTTGCGATCATTGCCTTCGCGAATCGGAAACTTGCTCAACCTTTCTTTGAAAGAAGTTGAGAAGGTTCTGTACTGTGAAGCTTATGTCGTCACAGATCCGATGGAAACCACTTTGGAAGACGGACAAGTTCTGACAGAAGAAGCGTATCAAAACGCTTTGACTGAATTCGGTCCAAACTTCAAAGCGGGCATGGGCGGTGAAGCCGTTCGTGAATTGCTCCGCAAGATCGATCCAGAATACTTGTCTCGTAAACTTCGCTTGGAAGTAAAAGAGACAAAATCTGAAGCTCAGATCAAGAAATTGACGAAGCGTTTGAAAGTTGTTGAAGCTTTCAAAGGCTCGATCAACAAGCCAGAGTGGATGATGCTGGAAGCATTGCCAGTCTTGCCACCTGATTTGCGTCCATTGGTTCCTTTGGATGGCGGTCGTTTCGCGACTTCTGACTTGAACGATCTTTATCGCCGAGTCATCAATCGTAACAACCGTTTGAAGCGTCTGCAGGAGCTGAATGCTCCAGACATCATCATCCGCAATGAAAAGCGCATGTTGCAAGAAGCGGTTGACGCTCTCTTGGACAACGGTCGTCGCGGTAAGACCTTCACTGGTCCGAACAAACGTCCTCTGCGTTCATTGAGCGATATGCTCAAAGGTAAACAGGGTCGTTTCCGTCAGAACTTGCTTGGTAAACGTGTCGACTACTCGGGTCGTTCGGTTATCACAGTCGGTCCTACTCTGAAGCTGCATCAGTGCGGTCTTCCAAAGAAGATGGCCCTCGAGCTTTTCAAACCGTTTGTTTATAACAAACTGGAAGAAAAAGGTTTCGCGACAACAATCAAGCAAGCCAAGAAATTGGTTGATCAAGAAACAGTCGAAGTTTGGGATATCCTTTCAGACGTCGTGAAAGAGCACCCGGTTCTTTTGAATCGTGCGCCAACTCTTCACCGTCTTGGTATCCAGGCTTTCGAACCAGTTCTGCACGAAGGAAAAGCGATCCAGTTGCACCCACTCGTTTGTACAGCGTTCAACGCCGACTTCGACGGGGACCAAATGGCCGTTCACGTTCCGTTGTCAGTCGAAGCACAGGTTGAGGCTCGCGTCTTGATGATGTCGACCAACAACATCCTGTCTCCAGCCAACGGTAAACCGATCATCAATCCTTCTCAGGACGTTGTCTTGGGTCTGTATTGGCTGACTCGCACTCGTTTGGATGCGAAAGGCACCGGCAAGATCTTCTCGAATGTTCAGGAAGCGGAATACGCTTTCGAGCAAGGCATAGCGGATCTGCAGGCGATGTGTAAGGTTCGTATCAACGGAAAACTTCAGGAAACGACAATCGGTCGTGCGATCCTGGCGTCTTCTGTGCCGAAAGAAGTTCCATTTGCTGAAGTGAACGTCACGATGACGAAGAAGCAAATCGCAGCTTTGATCGATAAAACATTCCGTCTTGCTGGCGCGAAAGCGACTTGCTTGCTTGCGGATAAAATCATGGAATTGGGATTCAAATTCTCAACTCAAGCTGGTATCGCGATCGGTATCGACGACATGGTGATCCCATCTGCAAAAGCAAAACACATTGGCGACGCTGAAAAGCAGGTCAATGAGATCCAGCAACAGTACGACGAAGGTTTGATCACCGATGGTGAGCGATACAATAAAGTCGTGGATATCTGGGCTCAGACAGCTGATAAAGTTGCAAAAGAAATGATGGGTCAGATCGAGAAGCAGAAGTTCATGGTTGGTGGCAAAGAGGTCGTTGGACCTTCATTCAACCCGATCTTCATCATGGCGGATTCAGGAGCCCGGGGTTCTGCGGCTCAGATTCGTCAGCTTGGTGGTATGCGTGGTCTGATGGCGAAACCATCAGGTGAGATCATCGAAACTCCGATCACTTCGAACTTCCGTGAAGGTCTGACAGTGATCCAGTACTTCATCTCGACACACGGTGCGCGTAAAGGTTTGGCCGATACCGCTCTGAAAACTGCGAACTCGGGTTATTTGACTCGTCGTTTGGTGGACGTGGCTCAAGACGTAATCGTGTCTGAACATGATTGCGGTACTGAAGACGGTTTGGAAATCACTCCGCTTTATGAAGGCGGCGAGATCATCCAGCCTCTGGGTGAGCGCATCCTGGGTCGCGTGGCTCTGAAAGATATTTTGGATCCATACACTCAGAACGTTGTTGTTCGCTCTCAAGAAGAGATCACTGAGACTCACATCCAGAAAGTGGATGAGCTTGGTATCGAGAAAGTGACAATCCGTTCAGCTTTGACATGTAAAACAGACCGTGGCGTCTGCGTGAAATGTTACGGCCGTGACTTGGCTCGTGGTAACACCGTGGGCTTGGGTGAAACAGTCGGTATCATCGCCGCTCAGTCGATCGGTGAACCTGGTACTCAGCTGACAATGCGTACGTTCCACTTGGGTGGTGCGGCGTCTCGTGCGGTTGAACAATCAGTTCATACATCTCGTTATGACGGTACTTTGAAACTGAAGAACATCCACTCTGTCGTGAATAAAAACGGCAAGTTGGTTGTTATGAATCGTAACGGTGAAGCGATCGTTGTTGATGAAACAGGTCGCGAGCGTGAACACTTCAAGCTTGTTTACGGTGCGGTTTTGAATTTCAAAGAAGGTGATAAGATCGCAAAAGGTGCGACAATCGCTGAATGGGATCCATATTCGAACCCAATCATCGCCGAAGTTTCTTCGACCATCCAATTCCAGGATATCGAAGAGGGTGTGACGATGTCAGAACAAGTCGATCCAGTGACAGGATTCGCGACAAAAGTCATTACTGAGTCGAAATCTGCTGAAACGAAGCCGACTGTTCTTTTGACTGACGGTCAGGGAAAAACTCACAGCCTTCCAGGCCGTGACATCCCAGCTCGTTACTTGATCCCGGTCGGAGCTCAGCTCTTGATCACTGACGGTCAAGAAGTTCACTCGGGTGATGTGATCGCCAAGATCCACCGCGAAACTTCAAAAACTCGTGACATCACCGGGGGTCTTCCTCGAGTTGCCGAGTTGTTCGAAGCTCGTAAACCAAAAGAAGCAGCTATCATCTCTGAGATCGATGGTTATGTGACTTTCGGTAAAGACGTAAAAGGTAAACAGCGTGTGATCGTGACTCCTGAAGTCGGCGAACAGAAAGAATATCTGATCCCGAAAGGTAAGCACGTTGCCGTTCGTGAAGGTGAATACGTTAAAGCTGGTGAAGCTTTGATGGATGGTCCTACGAATCCGCACGACATCTTGAAAGTTCTGGGAGACAAGGCTTTGTCTGGTTATCTCGTGAATGAAATTCAAGAGGTTTATCGCTTGCAGGGTGTTAGCATCAATGACAAGCACATCGAAGTCATCGTACGTCAGATGTTGCGTAAAGTTTCCGTTCTGGATGCTGGCGACAGCCGCTTCTTGGCCGGTGAACAAGTCGAGAAGTATGCATTCGAGCAAGAAAACGCACGCATCATGGCAGAAGGCGGACAGCCAGCTACGGCTGAGCCTCTCTTGCTTGGTATCACCAAAGTTTCTCTTTCAACTGATAGCTGGATTTCAGCTGCCAGCTTCCAAGAGACAACCAAGGTTTTGACTGAAGCAGCGATCAACTCGCGAACAGACAGTCTGCGCGGCTTGAAAGAAAATATCATCATGGGTCGTTTGATCCCTGCTGGTACAGGTCTGACAAGCTACAAGCGTTGGAAAGTCGAAGTTGTCGAGGACGACGAGCCAATGAGCTTCGCACTTCCGGGCATGTCTGCGACACCGCAACAGCCGTAAGTCGAAACAAGAAGTCTGAAAACTTCCAAAACCCCCGGGTCAAAAGCCTGGGGGTTTTTGTTTTTGGAGCGATCGAATTAATGAGTCATGCGACGAAGATTTTCGATCTTCTGACGGAATGCCGACATCCACTCTTGCTTGCGAGATTTGCTGACAGCTTCGATCTGTGCCAGATCCAAGATATCGCTCAGCTCTTGATCGTCGATTTTTTCGGCGGCTTCGACGAAACGTAAAACACCTGCTTTTGAAACCACAATTCCACCAGGGTTTGAAGAACCCTTCGCGCCTTCAGTTGTAAAGCGTCCTTTTTTCTCAACGACCCCGGGGGCTTCTTTCAGGAACTGATCTAGCTCCATCGGCTTTCCCATTTTGTGGTAACCAAAGCCATCGCCATAATCGTTAATAGATGCTGTAACGGATTCGCACGAAGGTTTTCCAGAGTTGATCAAGGCGCTTTTGCAGTTCAAAGCCATGTTGTATGCACCAGCATCATGGTGGTTTAGAAAGTTCACCCAAATCGTCAAAGCCTCGCGATCAGCCAGGGATTTTTCTGCAGAGTCTGATGGCAAATACTGAAGGAAATCATTCGCAAATGAAAACGCAGTGGGATGGGTTCGCAGCTTTGGATTTGTCTGCAAAATCTTTGCGCCTTTGATTTTTTTCTCCAAGATAACATTCTTGAATTCAACGCGATTGCCAGGCACGGCTGCCGCTTGAGATTTTTGCTGAGCCCATGGATCTTTGCTCGGGCAATTTACGCAAGTGACATCCACAGGGCAGTACAGGTTTCCTTCGAAGCCCATCACTCGAGAAAGAAGCGTTCCCATAATTCCTTGCGGAATTTCTTTGCTACCACCGCCAGCACTGTGCTTTGGATCGTACTTCACTTTGGTTTTGATGGCTTCGCGACCTGTCGGTTGAATTTTGCAGTCGAACTTGGCCATCATGCCGCCGAAAGGATTAGCCGGATCACGGGGTGCGTAAGTGCATTCGACCATAGGACGGACAGGGCGGCCATCAGAATCACGTTGATAGTTAAAACCACACTCTTCACGCAGAAGCTCGACGATGTCGATGCGATCATTGGAACGAGAATCTGAATCACGGAAAACGGTCGCTTGTTTCACCAGAGACTGGCGATCTGTTGCCGGCAAATCCAAAAGATCTTCACCAGCATGGGCCATGTTTCCCATAATACTTGCAGTTGCCGTCAACATCACGGAAGTGAAAAAAATCCCTGTCAAATTCATAGGCCAGCTCTCCTGTGGAAAACCATTGATATTCAGAATACGTGCCGAGATTCCGCCCTTCTTGATCAAATTAAGACGTAATGGGGCCTTTGCGAGGCATTTAAAATGTAATTGATTTCGGGATGTCCAAACAGTGGATAGGTCGCATTATTTTCTTAAAACAGATATACTTGCATCGGTAAGGTAGGCACCGAATGAAGATCCGCTTCGATCATATGTACACGATGGACCAAAATTTTAAATTCCGCGAAAAGCTTCAGCATGCCGGATTTCGTCTTCGCGATTATGAGGTCGAACATCCAGGCCAGTTTTTCTGCCGCTTTATCCAATTTTCAGAGATGGATGGGCGAAAACAGTATCTTGAATTTATTCATATCGGAAGAGGAGGCCTCAAGTGGAAAATTCCTGGCTTGTCTTTGACCTCCGATAAATCGCTCGAAGCTTTGGCGAAGAAGTTGGAAAAGAAAGTTCCGCTCGAGTTTGAGCACAAAAATTATGAATGGAAAAAGAACGACAAAGACCGTCTTCCTGGATGGAACTTCGCCTACTTTCGAAAGCATTCTTCGCAGATTTTCATTTGGCTGACTGAATACGAAGCCTGGAAAAAGAGAAAGAAGGCGAAGGCCAAAGACTCTCGCCATCCAAACGGAGCTTACAAAATTGTTGAACTCAATATGAGTTTGGCTCCGCGAGAGCTCGCATTGTTGACGCTTCTATTGGGAAAGCCACAAAAAGATGTCTTCCAACTTCCCGATGGTCGGCTGTTGCGTTTCAAAAAAGCGAAGCGAAGCCGGATTGATTCGGTGGTGATCGCCACCAAGAGCTTGAAGAAAATGGTCCAAAATTTCGAGTGGGATAGTCTCGTCACTCATCAAGGAAAACCAGGTGTTTTGATCTGCAATCCCAACACCAAAATGTGGGATGTAATTCTGGTTTAAATGCGGATTCTCCCTCTTGAGCAGCCCGACACCCTTCCTCTGTAGGTCAGAAGCAATATAAAGCTTTTCAGGTCCAAAATAGGCTGGGTTCCCTCTCGGAAGCCCCTTATTTTGACTTGACCAATGACGGCAAACCCCCTAATTTCCCTGGTTCCGCAAGGAAATTGAGTAATCCAGGGATGGGCCCTGGGTGAAGAAGGCACTTGCACCAACGGTGCATGTTGAAAGGATAAAATGCCTACAATCAATCAGCTCATTAAACGTGAGCGTACAATTCAGAAAAACCAGACCAAGTCACCGGCTCTGGCTTCTTGTCCACAACGTCGAGGCGTTTGCACTCGCGTGTACACTACAACTCCAAAGAAACCGAACTCAGCTCTTCGTAAAGTAGCGAAAGTTCGTCTGTCGAACGGATTTGAAGTGATCTCTTACATCCCTGGTATCGGTCACAACCTTCAAGAGCACTCTGTTGTTCTGATTCGTGGTGGTCGTGTGAAGGACTTGCCGGGTGTTCGTTATCACATCGTTCGCGGTGTTTTGGACTTGCAAGGTGTTAACGGTCGTCTGCGTGCACGTTCTAAGTACGGCGCGAAGAAACCTAAGAAGTAATTTCGGTAGAAAGAATAGGTGACATAAATGTCTCGTCGTAAAAAAACGTTTAAAAGAGAAGTTATTCCAGATCCAGTTTACAAGGACATCGTCGTTGCGAAATTCATCAACAAGATGATGATCCAAGGTAAAAAAGCAGTTGCTCAGAAATTGTTCTACGGAGCATTGGACGAGTTGAAAGACAAAGTTGCAGGTGAAGAGCCAATCGGAATCCTGAAGAAAGCTTTGGAAAACTGTAAACCAGCTTTGGAAGTTCGTTCACGCCGCGTCGGTGGAGCAACTTACCAAGTTCCAGTTGATGTTCGTCCATCACGTCGTTTGGCTTTGGCTATGCGTTGGTTGATTGCTTACTCTCGCGAGCGCGGTGAAAAAGATTTCGCTAAGCGTTTGGCTGGTGAGCTTTTAGATGCTTACAACAACCGTGGAAACGCGATCAAAAAACGTGAAGATGTGCACAAAATGGCAGAGTCCAACAAGGCCTTCTCACACTACAACTGGTAAAGTTGTTGATTCTATAAGTGCTAAATTATTGCACCGAACGTGCATAATGAATAAGATCGGTCAGCCCATAAAGCTGGCCGATTTTTTTTGCTCAGATCGCTTCAAATACTTTTCACGTAACGATCTCAGCTTTTGTTTTTAAGGGGATTTGCAAATGTCTGTTCTGGATCCACAAAATGTGAACGAACTGAAATTCACTCGTAACTTCGGAGTCATGGCTCATATCGATGCCGGTAAGACGACGACCACCGAGCGAATCCTTTATTATTCCGGCAAAGGCCATAAGCTTGGTGAAGTTCACGATGGCGCAGCCACCATGGATTGGATGGAGCAAGAGCAAGAGCGTGGGATTACGATCACGGCAGCGGCAACGACGCTTTTGTGGAAGGATCACAGGCTGAATATCATCGATACTCCGGGGCACGTGGATTTCACCATCGAAGTCGAGCGCTCTTTGCGTGTGCTTGACGGTGCGATCGCAGTTTTTGACGGTGTCAACGGGGTTGAACCCCAATCCGAAACCGTCTGGCGCCAGGGGAATCGACATAAAGTTCCGCGCATTTGCTTTATCAACAAAATGGACCGCGTGGGTGCAGACTTTGTGATGAGTGTGAACTCGATCAAAGAAAAGCTGCAAGCGAATCCAATTCCCATTCAGGTTCCAATCGGTCTCGAAGATTCTTTCACAGGCGTTGTCGATCTTATCGAAGGCAAGGCTTACATTTGGGATCAATCTGGCAACGGCGAAAAATTCTCGGTGACCGATATCCCGGCCGATATGAAAGCCGATGTCGAACGCGTCCGCATGGAGACGATCGAAAAGATCGTCGAATTCGACGACGAGCTTCTGGAAAAATATTTGAACGGCGAAGTTCCCACGGCCGAGCAGCTTCGTCAGGCTTTGCGGAAAGGGACTCTGGCTTTGAAAGCATTCCCTGTCTTGTGCGGAGCTGCTTTCCGCAACAAAGGCGTGCAGCCTTTGATCGATGCGACGGTTCACTATTTGCCAAGCCCATTGGATGTGCCGCCAGTAACCGGGCACGATCCTGAAAAAACAGAAAAGGAAATCGTCTGCAAAACTGATTTCACCGAACCGGCAGCAGCACTTGCGTTTAAGATCGCCAGCGATCCATTTGCAGGAAGTTTGACGTACATCCGTGTTTACTCGGGTGCGATCAATGTCGGAGATTCTTTGCTGAATCCACGCACCGAAAAGAAAGAGCGCATTCAAAAGCTCGTCAAAATGCATGCGAACTCGCGCTCAGAGATTCCAACTTTGCGCGCTGGTGATATTGGCGCCGTTGTCGGTCTGAAATTCACTGGAACGGGAGACACGCTTTGCGATGCAAAACGCAACGTCGTTCTGGAAAGCATCACGTTCCCAGAGCCGGTGATCGCAGTCGCGGTCGAGGCGAAATCATCTGCCGATCAGGAAAAGATGATGGCAGGTCTGGAAAAGCTGGTGAAAGAAGATCCATCGGCGCGTTTGCGTAACGACGCCGAAACGGGGCAAACTTTGCTGTCTGGAATGGGCGAGCTTCACTTGGAAATCTTGGTCGACCGCTTGCTGCGTGAACACAAAGTTCAAGCCAATGTCGGTAAACCGCAAGTTTCTTACCGCGAGACAATTTCGAATGCAGCGAAGGCTGACTACACCTTCGATCGTATGATCGCGGGCGAAAACCAGAACGTGAAAGCCACAGTCGCGATTCAGCCATCTGAAAAAGGTTCCGGTTTGAAAATCGATTCGCGCTTGGTTTCCGGAAAGACGGGATCGGTCCCACAAGATATTCAAAAAGCGGCATTGTCAGGTCTGCGTGAAGCTTCCGAGATCGGTCCTATCGCTGGTTACAGCTTGATCGATATGAAAGCCGAGCTTGTCGAGCTTTCGTATCCATCGGATATGCCAGCCAACGAAGCGGGTGCAAAAGCCGCGGTCGCATTGGCTTTCCGAGAATCCGTCAAAAAGGCGCAAGCCATTCTGCTCGAGCCGATTATGAAGCTCGAAGTGACCTCGCCGGATGATTTTGTTGGAAACGTGATCAGTGATTTGAACTCTCGGCGCGGAAAGGTTCTATCAATGAACGTTCGCCCAGGCGGAGGTCAAATCATCAACGCCGAAGTCCCACTTGCGAAACTTTTCGGATACGCCACAGACGTGCGTTCGCTCTCACAAGGACGCGCCAGCTTCTCGATGGAGTTCCTCGAATACTCGCCAGTTCCACCAAAAGTAAAAGAAGAAATCCTCGCCCACCTGGGCCGCTTCTAAAGCGGCTCTTCAAAAGGGCAGCCAGCTGACATCGCGCAAATCGCTGCAGTTTTGCTCTTGAATGAATTCTTTTCAAAGATAGCAATTGGTTTGACGGCAGAAATAGCGAACATTTGGGAAGTTTGAGCTCTAGATCTATCAGGATGTAATATGCCTGCATCAGAAGCAAAATGCACCTGGCCTAATCATTGCTTGGTAAATAACTACTTAGTTTCTGTAGTGATAATTTAAACTAGAAATTTGGGGGAGATGTATGAAGAATTTGTTTTGGGTAAGTATTCCATTTTCGATGCTGTCCAATTTAGCTGAGGCTCAAGCGTATCTTAATAGTGTAGACTGCAGCATGCAGTCTTTGCAGGCTAATCAAGGATTTGAAGTCCCTAATAATGTTTCGTTGTTAGATGATGGTGGAGTTAGAATTTTTAATGAAGATGGAAGTTCTATTACGGTATCCAAAAAGACCATAGATCTTTTATACAAAATGAAACTTTCAGAAATTCCAAATTTTAAGAACAGTACACCTTGCGTTGCATCTTCAATTGAAAAGTAGGAAACAATCAAATGGCCGATTTTGAAAAAAGATGTGGAGAATCTTTTCGTTTTGGTCGGTCTTATGCTTCTCTTTCATTTATTCTTGGAGTCGAAGCGATAAAGAAAGTATGCGAAAAATTTAAAGAAGAATCTAATGAGAATCTCTACATAAGTACAAAGGAACTGGTTAAATATTTGTTCTTAGCAGCTCATTCAAATAGAAGTTTGTTTTTTCCCGGGAACAAACTGATGGATGACATTTGGCATGTATTGATACTGGAGACGAAGTTATACCGAGAAGTATGCGATCGAATAAAACCTCATAGCTTTATAGATCATACTGGCACTAAGTTCTCAGACTATTCATCAATGATTGCTTTGGCTGATCTTCATGAAGAGCAATGTGCATGGCTTTCATCTTATGTGTTTAATTTTGGTGAAATTCAGCCGAGCGCCTTTGTAAATTTACCGATGGCCCAGTCCATGTCAGACAGAATTGGTGCTGACTTGGAAGATCTAAATGAGCTTGCAAAAGCATTGATTGAAATTGGCACCTTAGAGCAAGAAAAAAGGGAATCATTTGATTTCAATAACTTTGTGCTGGAGGTTTCCTCTGTCTCAAATCGCTTAGATACTGATTTTTCTCTAATGGGCATATATATTCAAAAGTTAGTCAGAAATGTTTTCGGAAATAGATCTGAAGATCATATTAGATTTGCAAACCATCAACTAGAAAAGTTATTTGGTGCTTCAACTGCCTTTGGATTTACTTTTTGGCAACATTTGGCCGCTATGGAAAGGCTTGACCAATCATCTATTTGGCAGAGTTCTAATCCCGAACTTTGGAAGCAATTATATGCTGGCCGATCTTCATGTGGTTTAGCGACAACCCATCTAGCAAGACCGGGAGGCTCTTCGGTACAAGCCATACAGGAAAATAACTCGTACTTGATTTCCGGAACTGCCCCTTGGGTTTGCGGATATCAAATTTTCGATCACTTATTATTAGGTTTCGAAACTGCCGATTCTATTTTATTTGGAGTAATTGACTTTCCCACCCAAACAAACCCATCCACTAACATTGAAAGATACGACCTTATCTGTCTGAACGGTGCCTCAACTGTTAGAATTGATTTTCATAAATTTTCAGTACCGATAACCTCGATTGTTTCTGAACGCAAGAAAGGGGCGCAAGTAGTTCCGCGATCATCACAATATGTGACTCCTGAAATTGGGATTGGAAAATCTGTTCTAAGGCTGGTGACAACTATAATTGAACAGAAACAGCATCCTAAAAATGAATACATCCGAGCCTGCTTGGGAAAAATGAGGCATAGAGCGGAAAGCTTTGACTTAAGTCGGATGCAGGAAGGGGCAACTGATAAACTAATTGTAGATCGTGATAACTTTAATAGAGATGCAATTCGCTTGCTTTCAATAGCTTGCGGTGCTCAAGCGATGGAAAAGGGGTCGATCGTTTCAAGACTATATCAAGAAATGATTTTATTAGATTCTGTTGTGCAAGCGCCATCGACAATTCAGCAAAAACTTTTGAAGATAGGACGGGAAAAGTGACGTCTAAGTTACTGTTTCTGGTATTGGCAATCATGTCATGCCTAGCTTATGGAAAAAGTGATTGGGATGCCAAAGACTGCATTCCAATTGAAAAGATAGACCTGAATCCATTCCGTGAAATTATAAATGGTAAAGATCTTGCGTACCTAATGCTACTTCGTTCCTACATATCTACAGATGATACTGAAACTGGAATACTCGATAAATATGAGTTTTCACCGAATGGAAAAGTGTTCACGGCAAAAGTATCTTCGAAGGCAAAGTGGGCTGATGGTACCATAATAAGTTCTTTTGAAGCGGCTATTGGTATTGCAAAGACATTACAGTATCGACTTCTAGGGCAAAGGGTAAAAGTCGAGGGTACAGAAAGTCTTAATTCTCCTGGATGGGAAAGTAGGACCTATTCAGGCATTGAAATTATTGACGATAGAACGTTTCGCATTCGGTTAGTATCGGATATCAAGAATTTAACTGGTGTTCTTAGGGAAGCATTGAGTACAAATTCGCGGCATAATAGATTTTGGCCAATTAGATTAGACAAGAATTATAAAAAAAGTGGAAAAATAGAGGTTTTGGCTAAGTTTCCTTTTAGCGAGAGCGAGGATGGTCCTGTTCTCAATATTGATGGGCTACGAGTACTCATTGCTAATATGGAAAAATGTGGACGTGATTCTGACTTTTCGATGTTTCCGGAGTTCCTGAATTTTGAAATCGGGCAGTTTCGAACCAAGATGAGTCCGGTGGCTTCAGCTGTATCATTCCAAGCGAACCTAATGAATTTACCTGACCTTCAAGAGCGCACTAATCTAATTGGTTGGATTCGTACGGCATTCTCTGAGCAGCCCATAACGAGTGGGATATTATCTGTAGATAGCTTCTTTCTAATGGGTGAGCCTGGTTACAATGCGAAAATAAAATGGCAGAAGAGATCCTCTAAGAATCTATTAAAGCGAAAATTTATAATTGGTTATGAAATTCCTGCCTTTAAGACCGTAGTTGAGAAAGCTGCTTTGCGCGATGGAATTAAAATTGATTTTGTATCGCTTCCCTATGAAGCAAACAAAATAGATGGGCAAATGTTAGCCACTGGAATGCAGCCAGGGCGTCACTTGGCACTTCAAGATATATTGGAGTGGCGGAACGTTAGAGAGTATCTTCATGCGGACGTGAAAACTACAGAGAGTTTAGAAAAGATAGCAAAACTCTCTGCTGCGACAGTTCCACCTGACCTTGAAACATTACAGACATTTGAAAAGAATGCCTTTGCAGCGCAATCCATAGCCCCTATTGCTAGAAAGTATCCAACTGCGTTTTCGAACTCTAAGCTCTCGGTGTGTTTGGATTGGACATCTAAAGGCGAGATGACCTTTTCGAAAGGTGTTCTTTGCTCGAAATAGTTTGCGGAGTTCGGATTGAGAATAACAAATAAAAAAATTCTGTTATTTATTTCTGTGGGTTTTTGCTTAGCTTTAGCGGTAAGTATTGCTATTTCAAAACGATTATCCACAGTTGTAGCTGAGGAGGTTGAGCTTCGCGAAGTCGAAACAATGTTCAGTGCAATTGAGTCAGGTCCATTAGCTCTCGCTCGACTGCAGTCCGCTGATATGGCTCAGGAAGAGCTAAATCGACTGATGTCTCACCCTCAAGTTAAGAATCGCAGCATCCTTTCTGTGTCAATTCTAGGTGGTGACAAATTTTCTTTTAAGTTTGCTGAATGGTTCTCTAGTAGAGTTGTGGAGTCATTCTGTACCAAGAGTATGGTACGATCTTTTTTGCCTAAGGACGCCATTAACGGATTTCAAGTAATAATTGGTATTGATCAGTGTTATGTCTCGCCAGAAGAGAAAGAGATTTTCTTTAATTCGGCGTTCGCGGGAATGCTTGTCGCCATTATTGGAATGACCCTTTTCGGGCTTTCTCTCTGGCCCGTAGCATCCTCGATTCGGAAGGCAGAGTTAGTTATTGGTTATGGCCGTAATAGCCTAGTTGAAGAAATACCTTTCTTGCCTATAAAGACCTTGGCTTCGAAAGCTATGCTTGCCATTGAGCTTGAACGAGAGGCTGCATTTGCGTCTTTGGCGGCACAGGTTTCTCATGATATTCGATCACCTCTATCTGCACTGAATATAGTACTTTCGGCTACCCCCGAGATCCCCGAAGATAAGCGAGAAATTATTGCGAGTGTTTCGGCTCGTATCAATAGTATCGCCAATCTTCTTTTGCAAAAGGGGAAAAAGGTTCAGTCCGAAAGGCTAGTAACAAAGAGCACTTCGCAACAGGAATTGCATACGGATCTATATTCAAGTCTAAACTCCATTTTAAATGAAAAAAAAGCTCAGTTTGGAAGCCGTATTGATTTTCAATTGTCATTTAGCCCATCACTAAGTGAGCATGTTGCTATTATTGACCCAGTTGAGTTCGGTAGAGTTCTATCTAATCTTCTTAATAATGCTATTGAAGCGATTCCTAAAGTGGGCGTAATTACAGTTTCTTCCTCAATAAGTCGGAATTCAGCTAGTATCGTGATCGTCGACAATGGGAGAGGGATTTCTTCGGAAAATCTTGAGAAAATCGGAGCTAAAGGGTTTTCGTTGGGAAAGAATGGTACTGATAGTGGAAGTGGATTAGGTCTTTTTCACGCCAAGCAGACCATATTAGCAGCACAAGGGAAGTTCAATATTCACTCGAAAGTGAATGAAGGGACGATTGTTACAATTGTTCTCCCTTGCAAAAAAGCTGATCCAGCTAATCTGTGACAAGAGAAGAGTGCCCTTGTGAGCTTCCAAACCTGGCCAGATAATCTCCCCGGTAACGATAATCTATCATGAAAAAATTTCGCTATAAGTAATAGTTAAGGTTAAGTCAGCCTTCTCAGCGATAAGGAGCAAACTATTTCATAGGTTTTAAATATCAGCTCGGCCGATGAAACTCTCAGCCTGAAAGGCGCTCCGGATTTTCTCGAGTCAAAAGAATTTCTATAAATACTTTATTTCCTTTTGACTTTACGTGCACACCAAGAGCATATTCGCCGCTCGATCTCGTTGGAGCATCCTTTAAGGTCCCAAAAATTGAGCACCAAATCGAATATAGATGATTTGGCAGCAATTTTTGGAGGGCTGAAATGGGGTGCTTTGCGCATTTTAACCGACTGGGAACTCTTGGGAAATGACTGGAAAGTCAGTAGCTTAGCGGCGAGATCCCCCAAAAGATGGCAGTCAAAGAAGGAAGCATTTATGAATAGCCAGAAGATTCGAATTCGCCTCAAGGCTTTCGATCACAAACTCCTCGATCAATCGACGAAAGAAATCGTTGAAACAGCTCGCAGAACAGGTGCGCGCGTTGCGGGACCAATTCCCTTGCCAACCCGTATCAATCGTTATACTGTCCTGCGCTCTCCCCATGTGGATAAAAAATCCCGCGAGCAGTTTGAGATTCGTACTCATAAACGCATGTTGGATATTTTAGAACCCACACAGCAGACTGTCGATCAGCTCATGAAACTCGACCTCTCTGCAGGGGTGGATGTTGAAATTAAACTGTCAGCGATCTGATAGGAGTAAGTCGTGAGCGAACAAACAGAAAATGCTGCGGAAGCAGCAACGCCTTCAACAGGCGGAGTAAAATTAAACGGACTTTATGCTTTCAAAGAAGGTATGTCCACCATCTACAACGAACAAGGTGAAGCTGTTCCTGTAACAGTTCTTCGTTATGAACCTTGGGTTGTTTCTCAGATTAAAACTGAGGAAAACGACGGCTACACAGCAGTTCAGGTTGCTTGCCGTCCGAAGAAAGCCAAAAACTCTTCAAAATCTGAAGAAGGTCACTTCAAAAAAGCAGGTTTGGAAACTGGCGCGCAATTCGTTCGCGAAATCCGCCAAGAAATTCCAAGTGATGCAAAATTGGGTGCTCAGGTTTCAATCGAAAGTTTGAAAAAGGGTGATTTTGTTGCCTTGACCGGTATTTCAAAAGGTCACGGTTTCACCGGCGTTATGAAACGTTGGAACTTTGCTGGGGGCCCTGCTGCTCACGGTTCTAAATTCCACCGTCGTCCTGGTTCTTCTGGTAACAGAACTTGGCCAGGTCGTGTTATGCCAGGTAAGAAATTCCCTGGTCATTACGGAGACGAGACAATCACTGTGCGTAACGTTCAGGTTGTTGCAGTTCTCCCAGAAGAAAACGTACTGATGGTCAAAGGCCCAGTTCCTGGTGCTCGCAACTCATTGGTTAGAATGGTGAGAGGCTAGTCATGGCATCAACAAATGTTTTGAACTGGAAAAAAGAAAAAGTTGGCACTGTTGAATTGTCTTCGGACGTATTCGAAACAGCAGTTAAAAAAGAAGTTCTTCACGAAGTGGTTCAGTGGCAATTGGCTAAGCGCCGTGCTGGAACTCACATGGTTAAGACACGTGGATTGGTTAGCGGTGGTGGTAAAAAGCCATTCAAGCAAAAAGGAACTGGTAATGCCCGTCAGGGTTCGACTCGTTCTCCTTTGATGCCAGGGGGAGCAAAGCTCTTCGGACCAGTACCTCGTTCATACGAATATGCCCTTCCTAAAAAGATGCGTAAATTGGGTCTGAAAATGGCTCTTTCTCATCTGAACAAAGAAGGAAAGCTCTTCGTTGTTGAGAACATGAAATCTGAAGGTAAAACTGGTGAACTTGCAAAACGCCTGAAAGCATTCGGTCTGTCAAAAGCAGTTTTGATCGACTCTAAAGCGGATGACAAATTCAAACGCGCTTCAAGCAATTTGCCAAAATTCAAATACTTCGGCGTTGAAGGCATGAACGTATTTGATTTGTTGAAATATGATGCGGCTGTGGTCACGAAGGAGTCTTTGGCTTCTATCGTTGAGCGCTGCACGGTGGAGTAATACATGAAACAAGTTATCAAACGACCACTGGTTACAGAGAAAAATACTTATCACAATGCTGCCGGCATTTATGTGTTCGAAGTTGCTTTGGACACGGACAAAACTGAAATCCGTTCAGCTGTCGAAAAGTATTTCAAAGTAAAAGTTCAGTCCGTAAAGACAGCTGTCTGCCGCGGACATGCGAAACAAACCAAATTTGGTATGGGCAAAGTTCCTCACTGGAAAAAAGCCTACGTCAAATTGCAGGCTGGCGAAAAGATCGCCCTGTTTGAGGGAGCGTAAGACATGGGTATCAAGGTATTTAATCCGACATCTCATGCTCGTCGTAATTCGACGGGTTTTGACTTCAAGGAAATCACTAAAAAGACTCCTGAAAAGTCACTGACCGAATCTCTTAAGAAAACAGCTGCTCGCAATAACACGGGTATGATCACTATGCGCCACATCGGCGGTGGTCACAAACGTCGTTATCGTTTGGTTGATTTCAAACGTACTAAAGTTGACGTTCCAGCAAAAGTTCTGGCGATCGAGTACGATCCAAACCGCACATGCCGTATCGCTTTGATCGGTTATGTAGATGGTCAAAAAGCATATATTATCGCGCCAATCGGTTTGAACGTGGGTGACCAGGTTCTGTCGAGCGATAAAGCCGACATCAAGCCAGGAAACTCTTTGCCTTTGCATGCAATCCCAGTTGGTACAACTATCCACTGCGTAGAATTGCGACCAGGCAAAGGTGCTCAAGTTGCACGTGGTGCAGGTGTGAGCGCGGTTTTGGTTTCGAAAGAAGGGCAATACTGCCAAGTTCGTTTGCCATCTGGCGAAGTGAAATTGGTTCTGTCAGTTTGCCGCGCTTCAATCGGCCAGGTTGGAAACACTGACAATGAAAACATCAAGCTTGGTAAAGCAGGTAAATCTCGTTGGAGAGGTATCCGTCCAGGCGTTCGCGGTATGGCGATGAATCCAGTCGATCACCCACTCGGTGGTGGTGAAGGCGTGGGTAAAGGTCATCATCCAGTAACTCCTTGGGGTCAGCCAAGCAAAGGTTACAAAACTCGTAACAACAAACGAACTGACGCTAGCATCGTCAAGAGACGTAAGTAGGAGTGAGCTGTGGCACGTTCAATTAAAAAGGGTCCATTTATCGACAATCATCTGATGAAGAAGATTGATCATGCGATCCAAAAAAATGACAAAAAGGTCATCAAGACTTGGTCACGCCGTTCTACGGTTTTGCCTGAGGCAGTTGGTTTGACTTTCGCAGTTCACAACGGACGTAAGTTCGTTCCTGTGTACGTAACTGAAAACATGATTGGTCACAAATATGGTGAATTTGCGCCCACTCGAACTTTCCATGGTCACGCGGAGAAAAAAGCAGGTCCTGCTGCAGCTCCAGCGGCTAAGAAGTAAGGCGCGAGGTGAAGTATGGAAGTTAAAGCAAGTTTAATCTACGCACGAGTTGGTGAACAGAAAGCAAGACTGGTTGCTAACCTCGTTCGTGGTAAAGATGTAAGCGAAGCAATCAAAACTCTGACTTTCTTGAATAAGAAATCAGCTTTGATGATTAAAAAGGTCATTGAGTCGGCAGTAGCAAACGCTGATTACAAGAAAACAATCGACCTCGATAAGCTCTTCGTAAAAACAATCACAGTTGATCAGGGGCCGGTTATGAAACGTTTCCGTCCTCGTGCTCAAGGCCGTGCGACTGGCGTTCGTAAAAGAATGAGCCACATCAATGTCGTATTGGAAGAGAGGTAATTAGTGGGACAGAAGGTAAACCCAATTGGGCTCCGACTTGGTGTAATTCGTACGTGGGACTCTCGCTGGTACGCGAAAGGCCAACCTTATTACGAAAATTTGCATGAAGACATCAAGCTTCGTAAGTATCTGAAAGATAAACTGAAGCATGCAAATATCGCGAAGATTGAAATCGAGCGTGCAGCAAAAAAAGTGAAAGTTATCATTCACACAGCTCGTCCAGGCGTTGTGATCGGTAAAAAAGGAACAGGCATTGATACTCTGAAAGCAGAAGTACAAAAGCTGACTCCAAACGAAGTATTCTTGAGCATTCAAGAAGTTCGTAAGCCGGATGTGGATGCAACTTTGGTTGCTGAAAGCATTGCTCAACAGTTGGAAAAACGTATTTCATGGCGTCGAGCTATGAAAAAAGCGATCGCCGCTGCTATCAAAGGCGGAGTTCGTGGAGTGAAAGTTCGAGTATCAGGTCGTTTGGATGGTGCAGAGATCGCTCGTACAGAGTGGTACAATGAGAAGAGCGTTCCTCTTCACACATTGCGCGCTGACATCGACTATGGAACAGCCGAAGCATCAACTGCTTATGGCATCATCGGCATGAAAGTATGGATCTATAAAGGTGACATCCTTTCAGCTCGCGAAGCAGAGGAGGCGGGCCGTGTTAAGTCCTAAACGTGTAAAACGCAGAAAACAGTTTGTCGGTCGCTCTCGTGGTCTTGCTGACCGCGGAAGCAGTCTGAGCTTTGGTGACTTTGCATTGCAAGCAACTGAAAGCGGTCGTTTGACAGCTCGTCAGTTGGAAGCAGGTCGTATCGCGATCTCTCGTTCCATCAAACGTGGTGGTAAAATTTGGGTTCGCGTATTTCCAGATGTTCCAGTAACAAAGAAGCCTGCTGAAACTCGTATGGGTTCTGGTAAAGGTAATCCAGAGTACTGGGTATCAAAAGTATTGCCGGGCAAGATTCTGTTCGAAATGAACGGTGTCACAAAAGAACAAGCTCAAGAGGCATTCTTGCGTGCGGCTCATAAACTTCCATTCAAAACTCGTTTCTTGGTACGGGAGTAGTCATGAAATTCGCAGACGTAAAAGACATGTCAGCAACTGAGCTGAAAAAGAAGAAAGCCACTCTGACCTCAGATCTCTTCGACGCTAAAATGAAGAATCAGCTAGGTCAGCTGGGCAACCCTTTGGAAATTCGTAAAATCCGAAAGAACTTGGCTCGTGTAAACACGGCTCTGGTTCAGAAGATCGCTAGGTAGAGGTTGAAATGAAACAGACTGAGAATACACGCGGTCGTCGAGTTGAAGTTGTTGGTGAAGTCATCAGTAACAAAATGGAAAAAACAATTTCCGTTTTGATTTACCGAACTCTTCGCCACGCTAAATACGGTAAGTACATGAAGCGTACTTCTGTCTTCAAAGCGCACGACGAGAAAAACGAAGCGAAGATTGGCGATATCGTTCGCATCCATGAGACACGTCCTTTGAGCAAAACGAAACGTTGGGCTCTTGTGGAAATCGTCGAAGCAGCGAAGAACTAAGAGGAAGGTGACATATGATTCAGATGCAAAGCCGAATGAATGTTGCTGATAACTCTGGTGCAAAAGAAGTAATGTGCATCAAGGTTCTTGGCGGTTCAAAAAAGCGATACGCACAAATTGGCGATATCGTAATCGTATCAATCAAAGAAGCCCTTCCAACTGCAAAAGTTAAAAAGGGTGATGTGGCTAAGGCCGTTGTTGTTCGCACAGTTCACAAACTGCGTCGCACAGATGGTTCTTATATCCGATTCGACGACAACGCGGCGGTTTTGATCAACGCTGCGAAAGAACCGGTTGGAACACGTATTTTCGGACCAGTAGCAAGAGAGCTCCGCGCGAAGTCATTCGTGAAGATTGTCTCTTTGGCTCCTGAAGTGTTGTAAGGAGAGGTGAGAAATGAACCGTTTGAAAGAAAGATACCAAAAGGAACTCGCTCCCTCTCTGCAAAAGCAATTGGGGCTGAAAAACGTAATGCAAGTTCCACGTTTGGAAAAAATCGTAATCAGCGTTAGCACCAGCGAAGCCGTTCAGAACCCAAAAATTTTGAACGAAGTTGTTGAGCAAATCTCAACTATCACTGGGCAAAAAGCAGTTATCACGAAAGCAAAGAAAGCGATCTCAAACTTCAAATTGCGTGAAGGTTTGGCGATCGGTGTTCGCGTAACTTTGCGTCGTGAGAAAATGTGGGCCTTCCTGGATCGTTTGAACACCTTGACATTGCCTCGCGTCCGCGACTTCCGCGGTTTGCCAAGCAAAGGGTTCGATGGTCGTGGAAACTACAATATGGGTCTGAAAGAACAGATCGTATTTCCGGAGATCAACTACGATCGCGTAGAAAAAGTACGCGGTATGAACATTACAATTTGCACTAGCGCTAAAACAGATGCTCACGGCAAGGCACTTTTGGATGCCCTCGGTATGCCGTTCAGAAAGTAAGGTGTAGAAAATGGCACGTAAAGCAAGCATCGTAAAAAATAACAAACGTAAAGAAAAGTCGAAGAAGTATTTCGCACACCGTGCGGAACTTCGTGCGAAGGCGATCGATATGAATCTTTCTGACGAAGAAAGATCAACTGCACGTCGCAAACTTCAAGACCTTCCTCGTGACACCAATCCAAACCGAGTTATCACTCGTTGCCAATTGACTGGTCGTCCTCGTGGAAATTACCGTAAGTTTGGTCTGTCACGTATGGTCTTCCGTGCGTTGGCTCTGGATGGAAAACTTCCAGGTGTCACCAAGGCTAGCTGGTAAGGAGGAGAGAAATGGATACAATTGCACAATTTTTAACTCGAATCCGTAATGCAGGAACTGCTCGACACGAAAAGGTGGACATCCCATCTTCAAAAGTTCGAGTTGGTTTGGCTGAAATTTTGGTTAACAACGGTTTGATCCGCAGCTTCAAAGTTGCGAAAGACAGCAAGCAAGGCGTTATGCGTGTGTACCTTAAGTACAACGAAAACGGTGAGCATGTGATCAGCTCTATTGATCGCATCAGCCGTCCTGGTCGCCGTGTTTATGTTAAATCAAATGAGATCCCAGTTGTCCGATCTGGTTTGGGAATGACAATCGTGTCTACCAGCCAAGGTTTGATGAGCGGTAAAGAAGCTCAGAAGAAAAACTTGGGCGGCGAACTCGTCGCGAAGCTTTGGTAGGTGGATCATGTCACGTATTGGTAAAGCACCAGTCTACTTTGACGATAAAGTTCAGGTCACTGTCACTCCAGCAAATGAAGTTGTGGTGAAAGGTGCAAAGCAATCATTGAAAATTGCAATGCGCCCTGAAGTATCAGCAAAATTGGACGGCAAAAAAGTAGTATTGACTCGTAACTCTGAAACTAAAGAAGCGCGTTCTCTTCACGGAATGTACCGCGCTTTGGTTCAGAACGCAGTAACTGGCGTTGGTGCTGGTTTCACTCGCGGTCTTGAACTTCACGGTGTCGGATATCGTGCAAGCGTTGCTGGAAAAAAATTGGAACTCTCTTTGGGTTTCTCTCATCCAGTTGTTTTCGATATCCCAGAAGGAATCGAGATCAAAGTTGATAAACAAACTGCAATCACTGTCTCTGGCGCTAATCGTGGATTGGTTGGCCAGGTTGCTGCAAAAATTAGAAGTTTCCGCCCACCTGAGCCATATCTCGGAAAAGGTGTTCGCTATGCAGGCGAGCACATCCGTAAAAAGGCCGGTAAGTCGGCTGGAAAATAATTGAGGTGAGAGTATGAAACTGAAGTTTCGAAAA
Source organism: uncultured Bdellovibrio sp. (assembly GCA_966211455.1). Classification (GTDB taxonomy): domain Bacteria; phylum Bdellovibrionota; class Bdellovibrionia; order Bdellovibrionales; family Bdellovibrionaceae; genus 21-14-0-10-47-8. The sequence goes on along the minus strand of CBIHNI010000007.1, from coordinate 7,519 downwards.
ACAACAAGTGAAAGAACAGTCGCTCGTTTGACGAAGAAAATTCGCATTCGCAAGACTGTTAAAGGAACTGAAGAACGTCCTCGCCTCTGCGTATTCCGCAGCGGAAAGCACATGTATGCACACGTCATCAACGACGTAACTGGCAATACATTGGCGACAGCTTCTTCTCTGGTCTTGAAAACAGATAAGTCAGGCAAAGAACTGGCGAAAGCTGTTGGTCAAGAGATCGCAAAAATGGCGCAAGCGAAAAACATCAAAAGCGTCGTTTTCGATCGTAACGGTTATATTTACCACGGCCGAGTTCAGGCTTTGGCTGATGGCGCTCGAGAGGGCGGCCTTAACTTCTAAGGGAGATTGAAGTGGAAAAAGCAATTTCTGAATTCGAAGAGAGAGTGGTCGCAATCAATCGCGTCACCAAAGTTGTAAAAGGTGGTCGTCGTTTTTCATTCGCTGCTCTTGTGGTCGTTGGAAACGGAACTGGTGAAGTCGGTTTTGGTACCGGCAAAGCCGGCGAGGTTCCAGAGGCAATTGGTAAGGCTAGCCGAGCTGCAAAAAAATCATCTCGTGTTATGTCTTTGAAACAAGGAACAATCCCTCACGAAGTCATCGGAACTTTCGGCGCTGCAAAGGTTATTATGAAGCCTGCAGCTCCGGGAACTGGTGTGATCGCGGGTGGTGCAGTTCGTGCGGTACTAGAGTCAGTTGGTGTAAAAGACATTCTGACAAAATGTGTGGGAACTCGTAACCCTCACAATGCGGTTCGCGCAACTTTGGATGGTCTGAAGCAGTTGAAAGCTTTGGCCGAGTAGGAGTGAGTTATGGCAAAAAAATTCGTCGTAACAATGAAGCGTGGTCTGGCTCGTTGCTCTAAGTCGCAGCGTGCAACAATGGAAGCATTGGGGCTTCGTAAAAGACATAAATCTGTCGAAGTTGCTGACAATCCAGCAAATCGCGGACAAATCATGAAAGTTCAGCATCTTGTCGATGTTGAAGTTCAGGGGTAATATATGAGTCTTCTTTCTCAATTGCAGCCTGCTGAAGGCTCGAAACATTATCAAAAACGTTTGGGCCGTGGTCGTGGATCAGGCTTGGGACAGACTTCGGGTAAAGGACACAAAGGCCAATTGGCTCGTTCAGGCGGAAAAGTCCGTCGCGGGTTCGAGGGTGGTCAAAGTCCTTTGGTTCGTCGTATGCCTAAGTATGGTTTCAACAATACGGACTTTGCGACAAAATATTCAGTTATCAATTTGAGCCAGCTTGAAAAGCTCTCAGGTGAAGTCACTCCAGAATCTTTGAAGGCTGCTGGTTTGGTTCACAAATTCCCAGTGAAAATCTTGGGCAATGGAAAGTTGTCAAAGTCTCTTACTGTGAAGGCTCATAAGTTTAGCAACAAGGCAAAATCATCAATTGAAGCCGCAGGCGGCAAAACTGAGGTCATTAAGTAGTGGCAAACATAGGGGACGTTTCCAAGAATACTGAGCTGACAAAGAGAATCCTTTTCACACTGGCGATGCTGGCGATTTACCGTATTGGGGTGCATGTCCCAACTCCGGGAGTTGACGGTGGTGCTGTGTTTTCGTTCTTCCAGGCACAAAGCTCTGGAATCTTCGGCCTGTTTAATACGTTTACAGGTGGAGCTCTTTCTCAGTTCTCGATTTTTGCTCTTGGAATCATGCCCTATATCTCAGCATCGATTATTTTCCAGTTGCTGACTTCTGCTATTCCTTACTTGGAGGCCTTGAAAAAAGAAGGTGAGCCAGGCCGTCGCAAGATCAATCAATACACTCGATATGCGACAGTGGTTCTTTGCTTGATTCAAGGTTATGCCATCAGCTCTTGGTTGATGGGATCTTCAAGTCCAGATGGGCGACCTTTGGTGACTTCGCCAATCGTGGGCTTCTTGCCTTTCAAAATTATGACAATCATCACTCTCACCGCGGGTTCATGCTTTGTCATGTGGCTGGGTGAGCAGATCACTGAGCGTGGAATCGGAAACGGTTCTAGCTTGATTATCTTTACCGGTATCGCAGCTTCAGTTCTTCACGGAGCTCAGCAGCTGTTCACTTTGGTAAAAAACAACGAGATGTCTCCAGCTGTTGTTCTGGCTTTGTTGGCTTTGATGGTCTTGATCATTGCAGCCGTTATCTTTATGGAAGTCGGCCAGCGTCGCATTCCTGTGCAGTACTCACAACGTGGTGCTGGAATGCAGGCAATGCAGACGCCTTCAAGCCACCTTCCAATTAAAATCAATTTCTCTGGTGTGATTCCGCCAATTTTCGCGAGCTCATTGTTGATGTTCCCGGCGACGATGGCGCAGTTTGTTCAAACACCTTGGTTGAAGTCATTGCAAGATGCTCTCAGCCCATCAGGCGCGATTTACAATATTATTTTTGTTAGCTTGATTGTGTTCTTCTGTTTTTTCTATACCGAAATCGTTTTCAACCCGAACGACGTTGCTGAAAACTTGAAAAAGTACGGCGGCTTCATTCCAGGTGTTCGCGCTGGTAAGAGCACTTCTGAGTACATTCAAAAAGTGCTGGACCGTGTGAATGTGGCCGGAGCGATCTACCTGAGCGCAATTTGCGTACTCCCAGGTATTTTGATCGGATTGATGAACGTACCGTTCTACTTCGGTGGAACCAGCCTTCTGATCTTGGTGGGTGTGGCTTTGGACACAACTCAACAGATCCAATCGCATTTGATCACTCAAAAGTATGAAGGCTTCCTTAAAGGTGCGAAAATTCGCAGCCGAAGGGTTCAATACTAATGAATATCGTTCTTTTTGGCGCACCTGGAGCCGGCAAAGGCACCCAATCAACTTTGCTGGTGGATCGCTTGGGCATGATTCAAATCTCAACTGGAGATTTGTTCCGTGCAGCTATTAAGAACAAAACAGCTTTGGGCCAACAAGCTCAGGGTTTTATGGATGAGGGCGAATTGGTCCCTGACTCCATCGTGATTGGGATGGTCGACGAAGTGTTGGCCGGATTAGGTAATAAGTCTTTTATCCTCGACGGATTTCCAAGAACAAGAGCTCAGGCGGAAGCTTTAGGGACGATTCTTCGTCAGCGTGGCCTTGAGATTGGAAAAGCTGTCTTCCTAGAGGTTCCTCGAGAGGAGCTCCTCGGTCGGTTGACAGGACGTAGAGTGTGTAAGTCGTGTGGGGCTGTCTATCATGTCTCCTCCAAGCCATCGAAAGTCGCAGGTGTGTGTGACAACTGTGGCGGGGAAGTCATTCAACGTAATGACGACAAAGAAGATGTGATTGCTACACGGCTGAAAACCTATGAAGAAAATACCCTTCCTCTCCGGGCTTATTTTAAGGAGCTGAGTAAATACGTGGAAGTGAACGGAAACCAGGACGCAGAGACCGTGTTCTCGAACATTAAAAAGACTCTGAATTGAGTCGCCTCGTGACAGAGGAAATGTTTTGGAAATACTGGACTTTATAAGTTCTGAGTGCTACGTTTTCGTGCCGCAGTTTATTTAAGCGCCGGTAAGTTCGGCAAAGCTTAGTAATATTCAATATTTACCTGTAATACGGCAAATATCTGAAGGTGACCTGCTCGAAATTAGTCGAGCAGAAATTTGGGTGGATTATGAAAGTTAGACCATCAGTTAAAAAAATTTGTAACAAGTGCAAGATCATCAAACGTAAAGGTGTGATCCGGGTAATCTGTGAAAACACCAAGCACAAGCAAAGGCAGGGTTAATCATGGCACGTTTAGCAGGTGTCGACCTTCCAAGAAATAAACGAGTGGAAGTGGCATTGACTTATATTTATGGAATTGGCCGTCCTCGCGCCAAGAAAATCTGTCAAGAAGTTGGGATTCCTCAATCTTTGCGTACAGATAACCTGACAGACGAAATGATCGCGAAAATCCGCGGCATCATCGAAGGTCAGTTTAAGGTAGAGGGTGATCTCCGCCGTGAAATCGGTTTGGCGATCAAACGTTTGATGGACTTGAACTGCTACCGTGGCACCCGTCACCGTAAGGGACTTCCTGTTCGTGGTCAGAGAACTCGTTCGAACGCTCGCGTTCGTAAGGGACCTCGTAAGACGATCGCTAACAAGAAAAAAGCCGTCTAATTGAGGAGTGACAAATGAGTGCAACACAAAATGCTGATAAAAAAGTAGCAAAGAAAAAAGTTAAGCGCAGCGTTCCTCAAGGTAACTGCTATATCTCTGCAAACTTCGGAAACGTGATCGTAACAATCACTGATCCTGCAGGGGACACGGTATCTTGGTCGACAGCTGGTATGTTGGGTTTCAAAGGTTCTCGTAAAGGGACACCATTTGCAGCTCAGATGGCCGCTGAAGACGCAGCTAAAAAAGCGATGGAAGCTGGTATGCGTTCAGTAGACGTATACCTGAAAGGCCCTGGAGCAGGTCGTGAGCCTGCAATCCGAGCTTTGGCAGCTGTTGGTATGAGAATTAATATTTTGAAGGATGTAACACCCGTTCCTCACAACGGATGCCGTCCTCCTAAACGTCGTCGTATTTAAGAGGTGAGACGTGAGCTGCATTAATGATAGCGTATGTAAACTGTGCCGCCGTGAAAACATGAAGCTCTTCTTGAAGGGCGATCGTTGTTACACTGACAAATGTGCATTTGAGCGCCGACCATATCCTCCGGGACAACATGGTCAGGCTCGTTTGAAATTTTCTGAATTTGCTCTGCAACTTCGCGAAAAACAAAAGACAAAGCGTTACTATGGTCTTTCTGAAAAGCAATTTGCTCGTTATTTCGATAAAGCAGATGCTTCTAAAGAAATCACTGGTTTGGCTTTGTTGAAGATTTTGGAAACTCGTTTGGATAACGTTGTTTATTCACTTGGTTTCGCAAACTCTCGTCGCGAGGCTCGTCAGATGGTTAGCCACAACCACATCATGGTTAATGGAAAGCGCGTAAACGTTGCGAGCTTCATCGTTAAAAAGGGTGATGTAGTTGAAGTGACCCAGAAGAGCCGCGAGATGAACAAAGTGTTGAGCGCGATGCAATCAGTTGCTCGACGAAGCGTTCCAGCTTGGCTGGAAGCAGATCATGGAGCTTTCAAAGGTACTGTGAAGGATCTTCCAACTCGTGAAGAGATCACAATGCCAGTCGAAGAGAACATGATCGTTGAGTACTACTCGAGATAATTTTACACCTTTGGGGGTTTCGAATATGCAAGAGCACTATTACCGTTTTTGGCGCGATCTGATTAAACCAAAAGGTTTCGAAATCGATCGTGAGACTCTTCGTGAAGACTACGCAAGGTTCACAATCAAGCCTCTGGAAAGAGGCTATGGTGTGACTTTGGGGAACTCTCTCCGTCGCATCCTGCTGAGCTCTATGATGGGTTCTGCCGTTTCTGCGGTGAAGTTCGAAGGTGTTTTGCACGAATTCACGACTATTCCAGATGTTCTGGAAGACGTGACAGATATTATTTTGAATCTGAAAGAAGTTCGTTTCCGCCAGTACAATGCTGAAGTCCAAACTCTTCGTATTTCGAAGAAGGGCCCAGGTCGTGTGACGGCTGCTGACATTCAAACTAACGATCAAATCGAGATTTTGAATCCAGAGCAGCACATTGCAACTTTGGGTGGAAATGCAACTTTCAACGCTGAGATTATTGTAACTTTCGGTCGCGGTTATGACGCTGCTGAAGTTCGCAATGCTGATTACCCAGTTGGTTTCATCGGCGTGGATGCGCTTCACAGCCCAATCCGCAAGGTGAACTACAACGTATCCAACGCTCGCGTTGGTCAGCGTACAGACTATGATGCTTTGACTTTGGAAATCTGGACTGACGGTTCATTGAAGCCGGAAGAAGCAGTCGCTCTTTCATCTAAAATCATGAAAGAACAATTGCAAATCTTCCTGACTTTCGACGAAACGATGGAGCCAGTTGAAGAGCAAAAAGACAGCAAAGGAACTTCTCTTAATGAGAACTTGTTCCGTTCTGTTGATGACCTTGAGCTCTCTGTTCGCAGCGCGAACTGCTTGAAGAATGCAAATATTCGCTACATCGGCGAATTGGTTGTAAAATCTGAAGCAGAAATGTTGAAAACAAAGAACTTCGGTCGTAAGTCTCTGAACGAGATCAAAGAAATCTTGTCTGAGATGGGTCTTGGTTTGGGAATGAAAATCGATGGTTGGCCGCCTCCAGGATGGGATCCAAATATTCCACCTGTGAAACGCGAACAACAGTAATTGAGGCGAAATTATGAGTTCACACAGAAGAGCAACAAAATATTTTAGCCGTAAGTTCAACGCACGTAAGGCCCTTTTCCGCGGTCTGATGGTGTCTTTGGTTGAGCACGGTCGTATTAAAACTACAGTTGTGAAGGCGAAAGAAATTCGCCGTCACATTGAAAAAGCAATCACGCTTGGAAAGAAAGATGACTTGGCGACTCGTCGCTTGTTGTTGTCTCGCATTCCAAACGAAACGACAGTCACTGCAATCATGGGTGATTTGTCGAAGCGATTTGCAGCACGTCCAGGTGGTTACACTCGAGTGATCAAAATCGGCCGTCGTCCAGGAGACACAGCTGAAATGGCATTCCTTGAGTTTGTTGACTATGACTGGTCCGCGAAAGCTTCTGTCGCTGGCGAGAAAAAAGCTGGTAAAGAAACAAAAGCTGACAAGGATGCTGCAAAAGAAAAAGCGAAAGTGGCTCGTAAAGCTCGCGCTTTGGTTGCTGCGAAACGCAAATCAGTTAAGACAATTCAAAAGCAATCTCGTACGGCAAATCGCGCTTAATTGCGTCGACTGTGCTCAAAGAGATTTACGATTTGCCCGATGGATACTGGGTAGGTCGCACAAGAAGGCTCTGGGAAACCAGGGCCTTTTTGATTTTTGCGGGATGAGATCAGAAGGCGAAGTTCTTTTCAAATGAATGGAAAGGTGACAACATCGAGGCATGAAACTTTATATAAAAGCCGCCCTGATTACTGTCGTTGTTGCTGGGGTTTTAGTTGCCCTCTTTGCTTACTGGAGTCATTCCACTTTGCCCAAAGGGGTCGAGCGGGTTACCCGCATGGACGAGATGGAAAATGCGGGTCTTCCAGATTTTGAGCTAAAAAACTTGGAAGGTAAGCTGGTCAAACTTTCTGACTTTAAAGGTCAGGTTGTGATTGTCAGCTTCTGGGCATCGTGGTGTGCACCTTGCCTGGACGAATTTCCTTCGATGATTGAACTGGTCGACCAGATGGATGGCAAAGTTCAGTTGATTGCAGTTTCTCAGGATTCGCTTCGCGAAGATATTGATGCTTTCTTAAAATCATTTCCGAAATCGAAACATCCCAACATTCATATTCTTTGGGATGAAAAGCACACTGTCGGGCAACTGTACGATGCGGATCGATTGCCGGAAAGCTTTGTGGCTGGAAAAGACATGAAGCTGGTTCGCAAGATCGTCGGCTCGATCAATTGGGCGACTCCGGATGCGATTTCTTTTATGAAAAATCTTGCCGAGAAATAGCTAGAAGTTGTGAGCGAACTCGACTTACGTTCAATCAATCAATCAATCAAT
>CBIHNI010000006.1:0-226907 GCA_966211455.1 uncultured Bdellovibrio sp. | reverse complement strand
ACATTTTCGCCGGGAAAAAGTGTTACAGGCCAAAGTATTCCCAGTGGAAGAAAAAGTGTCTTTTCTAGATGAAATTTCCAACACTTCAGTGCGTGAAGCACAGAGAATCACGATGTCACTGAGCTCGAACCCAGAAACAGGAAAACCCGATCAAGTGCGGGTCGTGGGAATCGATCAGGTGGAATTAAAGTTCACCGTGAATATGAAGACCGAAGAGAAAATGAAACAATTAAAAGGCCTACTGGCACATAAGTATCCAAACATGACTATGGCTGAACTTTTGGATCTACTTTGTGATTTAGGCTTAAAAGCACTCGATCCCGCAAAAACCGTTGCGCAACGGAAAAGCTGCGTCACAAATGCAGTCCTGCAGTCAAAACTAAAACCACAAGTCGGTGAAAGCTTAGATGCGCAATCAACAGGGACAGCTGAATTGAAATCCAAAGTACAAATACTCACAAAATCCAAAGCGCAGATCCGGCGAGAGGTGTATCTCAAAGCTCAAGGCCAGTGTGAGAAGTGCGGGTCCACTCATGCTCTCGAGATTGATCATATTTATCCCAAAGCTTTGGGTGGCAGTGACTCCGCTGAAAATCTGAGACTGCTTTGTCGCAGTTGCAATCAGCGGGCGGCGATTCAGGTGATGGGGTTGCGAAAGATGGATCGGTACTTGAGTTGAGGATTTGATTCGTGCGTAAGGCTCGATATGGCAGAGACCCTAGCGGCGAAGAACAACGGGGAACGCTTTGTATCCTCGGGGGCTTGTCTCGTCCGAAGGGCCGCTTTATACCTGCATTTGAACCTAGCTGAATCCGAATGCAACAGACAAAAAGGAAATTTCAAATATGAAAATCGAACAGGTCAAATACATGATTATGGCTCAGAATATGAAACGTGCGATTCGCTTTTACACCGAAACCATGGGGCTGACACTTGCGTTTGAATCCGACATGTGGACCGAGCTGAATTTGGGTGGATCCGTGATTGCTTTGCATGGCGGCGGTGATGGCAAGCCGAATCGCACGGGCCTGAGTTTTCAAGTCACTGATATTCAGAAGGCTTGCGAAAAGGCCAAGGCTGGAGGTGCCACCGTCTTCTTCGGTCCCGAACATCGGCCCGGCGAGCCAATTATTCTGGCAGAGCTTCGTGATCAAGAAGGGAACGAGATCGCATTTTCGCAGTACATTGGCTGATCCTGGATTTTGACCTTGGCGAAACAGGAGCCTAAGATCCAAAGCCAAGATGAGCGACAAATGGAATCCCGAACAGTACGAAAGATTTAAGAAAGAAAGATCGCAACCCTTTTTTGATTTGATGGATTTGGTGAACACAAAAACACCAATCCAGCAGGCCGTCGATCTGGGTTGCGGAACCGGCGAGCTGACCAAGCTCTTGCACGAAAAATATCAAATCCAGCAAACGCTCGGCATCGACTCGTCCGAAAAGATGATCGAAAAAGCCCGCGCGCAGACGTCATCGGGGCTCAGCTTTCAAAAAGAAAATATCGACCGGTTCCAGGGCCAGCAGCAGTACGATCTGATTTTTTCAAACGCAGCCCTGCAATGGTGTGGAAATCACGAAGAGCTTTTCGCGCGGCTGAAAAAATCCTTAAAGCCCGGCGGACAGCTGCTGGTGCAGATGCCGATGAATTTCGATTATCCCACGCATGTCATCGCCGACGAAGTCGCAGCCCAAGAACCATTTCACAACATCCTGCAAGATCCAAAAGGCGAGGCGGGGCGCGCGGTCTTCACACCCGAAAAATACGCGCAGCTGATGTTCAAGCTTGGATTCAAAGAGCAAAACGTCTTCATGAAAGTGTACCCGCATGTGCTGCCGGATCGCGATCAGGTGATCGAGTGGGTGAAGGGCACGATGCTGACCTCTTTCGAAAAAAGACTGTCAGCAGACATGTTCCAGAAATTTCTCGACACCTACCGCAGCGAGCTCTTCAAGGTGCTGCCGGATGAGAAGCCTTTCTTCTATCCCTTCAAGCGGCTGTTTATTTCGGCGCAATAATGCGCTTGGCAATTCGGTTCGACAAAAAGCCCAAAGCTTCAGCAATCACTGCTCGAAGTCGCAGCAAAATCCGGCCAAATGACGCAAGGCAATTCAAACTCGCAAGAATGAAGACCGGCGTGCGAACTAGACCATTGACTTGGAGCTCAACACCTCGTCAAATTTGGGTTTGGGAAAACCTCGACATTTGGAGAGTGCGAATTGAGAATCAAAAAGATCGAACTCATTGGTTTTAAGTCGTTCAAGGATCGAACCGTCATCCAGTTTGATGCCGGCATTACAGGTATCGTTGGACCGAACGGTTGCGGTAAATCCAACATCGTGGACGCCCTGGTTTGGGTCATGGGTGATATGTCGCCGAAGGATCTTCGTGCCAGCACCATGACCGATGTGATCTTCGCCGGTTCTGAAGGTTACGCACCGATGGGTATGTCCGAAGTTTCTTTGACCCTGGAAAACGATGGCGGCCCTTTCCCAGCCAAATACATTCGTTTCTCGGAGGTCATGGTGACCCGCCGTCTGCATCGCAACGGTGAATCCGAATACTTCGTCAACAAAGAGCCCGCTCGTCTGAAAGACATCCAAGAAATCTTCATGGACACCGGTGCCGGTGCGAAAGGTTTCTCGATCATCCAGCAGGGGATGATCGGTAAGATCATCACCGCCAAACCCGAAGACCGCAAAAATCTGATCGAAGAAGCGGCGGGAATCACCAAATTCAAAGCGCGTAAAAAAGAATCTCAGCGCAAGCTGCAAGCGACCGAGCAAAACTTGGTGCGTTTGCAGGATATCGTCGGCGAATTGAAGCGCCAGATCGATTCTTTGCAAAGACAAGCGCAGCGTGCCGAGCGCTACCGCAATCTGAAAAATCAAATCGAAGCTTTGGATCTGTGGGTGACATCACTGCAGTTCAAAGATTTGAAGGAGGCCGCCGACCAAGCGCAGGCGATCTTCCAAGAAGCCCAAAACATGGAAGTCGAAGGCGGATCGAATCTGTCTCAGCTTCAATCGGACCTGGAAACCTTGAAACTTTCAATCCTCGAGCAGGAAAAGAAAGTGGACGAAACCCAGACTTTGCACTTTGAAAAACAATCTCAAGTTCAGAAAAAAGAGCTCGAGATCCAAGAATTGAAGTTTGAAATCGAACAAGCCCGCCGCAACGAAGTGATGACCGGAACCCTTTTGCAAGAGCAAGAGGCACGCCGCGAACTTTTGATGCGCGATCTGGGCCAGTTGGAAACTCAGGCTCAGGATTTGAAATCCGAGTCGGAGTCTCTTTCGACCGAGTTCTCGACCAAAAATGAAATTTTCCAAGAAGCGCAGTCTCGCGTTTCGGTGGTGGACGAAGAGCTAACCAGCAAACGCCGCGAGCTTTTTGCTTTGGGACAAAGCGAATCTTCGGTCGATGCCAAAGTTCAAGCTTTGAATTCACAGCTGGACGATGTCCGCGAGCGCGAAGAGAACGAGCGCATGGTTTTGGCTGAACTGAAAGAAAAGCAAATCCAATTCGAAGATCGCCGTCGCAAAGTTTCAACCGATCTGGATAAAGAGCGCCAGTTGCAACTGGATCTGGCAAGCGACGTCGAATCTTTCGAAGCGAATCGCCGCATCTTGCAAGATAAGATCACGGAAAAACGCAGCGAAGTGGAGCAGTTCAAAGATGAATTGAACCAAGTCGCGTCTCGCCTGTACGGTTTGGAAAATCTGCAAAGCAACTTTGAAGGTTTTGAAGAGGGCGTGAAAAACGTCATGCTTTGGCAGAAAGCGAAGCAAGCTGACATTCATGCCGATGGTTCGGTCAGCTTCCAGCCGGTGGCGGAAGTGGTCGAAGTTCCATCCGAATACGAAGTGGCGATGGAAGCCGCTTTGGGTTCACGCCTGCAAATGCTTCTGACCCAGGATTCGGGCCGCGCTTTGCAAGCGGTTGATTATTTGAAAGAGCACAACTCGGGTCGCGGATCGTTCTTCGCGGCTTCGAATGAAACTCACGCGCAAGCGCGTGCGGCTGCGCCACAAGGCGAAGGTGTGAAAGCACTTTTGAAAGACGTGGTTCGCGCATCCGAACAGTATCAAAACTCGGTCAGCTATCTTTTGGATGGCGTGGCGGTGGTCGATTCCATCCGCACCGCTTTGGCTTTGCGTGCAACCCATGAAGGCTGGACATTCGTGACCACGGACGGCGACACACTGACCGCGGACGGGGTCCTGACCGGTGGTGCATCTGAAGGCGCCGAAAGCGGAGTCCTGAAACGCCGTCGCGAAATCAAAGAATTGTCCGAAGCGAAAGCCGAGTGGGCTGGAAAGCTGGCATTGGCCCAGCAATCTTTGAAAAAGCTGGAAGAGCAGCTGGCGAATGTCGTGAACGACTTTGAAGGCGCGCAAAAACGCAAAATCGAACAGGAAATCAAAGTCACCGAATTGAAAAAAGATTTGGAACGTGCGGAAACCGAACTGCAAAACGCACAGTACGCATCCGAGCGTCAAGAAAAGGAACTGGCTCGCATTTCAGATCAGCTGCGTTCGCAAGAGCAAAAGCTAGAGGAGCTGGAAGCGAACCTGCTGGAAACCCGCGAAAAGAAAGCTTCGGTCGAAGCTTTGGTGGAAGAGCTGCAATCTGAGCTCACCAGCACGCGCATGGGCTTTGATGGCATGCAGTCCGAAGTGACCGACTTGCAAGTGCGCTCGGCTTCAAAAAGCCAAGAGTACCAAGGCGTGCAGCGCCAGCTGGACATGGTTCGCCGCTCGGTGGAAGAGCTGAATTCGCAACTGAGCCGCATGAGCGAAGAGTCGGAAAAGAACTCGTCGGTCATGACCGAATCGCAGCTGAAATTGGAAGAAAAGAAAATCGAGTTCGAACGTTGGATCCACGAAGTCGAAGAGCTGAAAGCCATGCTGGCTCACACGCGCGATCATTACGAACAAACTTCGGCCGAAGCTCGCGAGATCGAGACTCAGGTGCAGAATGCCCAACGCGCGGCCAACGAGCGCCAGCACCGCATGAACGAATCTCAGTTGAAATTCGAACAAGCGAAAATGAAAGAGCAGTACCTGATCGATCAGATCCGCGAACGTTACATGCTGAATCTGCCGGAAATCTTCGAGAATCACTTGAACCGTGAAGGCGATCCGTCTTCTGCGGAAAGTGAGCTGAAGGATCTGCGCGATAAGCTCGGTAAAATCGGCGAAGTGAACCTGTCGGCGATCGAAGAGTACGATGAAACAGCGAAACGCTACGAATTCCTGACTCAGCAGCAGGCCGATTTGACGGAAGCGAAAGAGCAGCTGAAGCGCGTGATCGATCGTATCAACCGAATCTGCTCTCGTCGTTTCAAAGAAACTTTCGATCTGGTCAACGATCGCTTCACACGTGTGTTCCCGGTTCTATTCGGAGGCGGGGAAGCGCGTTTGGAATTGGTGGAAGATCCGGAAAAACAAGAAATGGGTATCGAGATCATCGCCAAGCCTCCGGGCAAGAAGATGCAGAATGTGACTTTGCTGTCGGGTGGTGAAAAAGCCCTGACCGCGGTGTCGTTGGTCTTCTCGATCTTCTTGGTGAAGCCATCTCCTTATTGCTTGCTAGATGAGGTCGACGCTCCACTTGATGATGCCAACGTTTCTCGTTTCAATGACTTGGTCAAAGAAATGGCGAAACGCTCGCAGATCATCGTTGTCACCCACAATAAGCACACCATGGAAGTCGCCAAGAAACTTTACGGCGTCACCATGCAAGAGCGTGGGGTTTCAACTTTGGTCAGCGTGAATCTGCAGGATCTCTAATATCGTGGGTTCGCCATTTGGGCTCAGCCAAGTGAAAGGATCAGAAGCCTTTCAGGTTTTAAAAACACTTTTAAAACCGACACTTCTGATCCTGATCTGGATGTCGGCCCTTCGGCTGCTTCTTTATTTCGCCGTTTATCACCCGAAAATTGAAAACACCGCTGATGTGGGCGCGGCCTTCTTGATGGGCTTTCGCTTTGATTTGCTGATCATGGGATATTTCTGGATCCCGATCGTGCTGCTGACCTGGTTGTCAGCTTTGGTGATGTCGCCACGAAAGCTTTTCTTTCTTTGGAAACTTTATTTCGTGATTGGGGTTTTGATTATTTTCGACCTTTCGTGGATGGATCTTTTCTGGTCGATGGTTTCCAACTCGCGATTGAATTCACAATTTTTCCAAAGCGATTCGCGTTTGATTTTGGATCAGGGGTGGAAACTTTTGGGACCCGCCAAATCTTGGGTCTGCACTTTGGGGATGGGATTTTCATCTTTGGGTTTGGTGCTGACCCTGTACGGATTGAAGCTTGGGAAAAGCTACAACCTTCCATCCAAGCCCAAGCTTGCCGTGCAGGTCCTTGTTTCAATTTTCTTGGTCGCGCTGGCGGCTCGTGGCACTTGGACCGCTCATCATTTAGAGCTCGCGCACACGCAGGTCTCATCGGATCCTTTGGTGAATCAGCTTCCGCTCAATCCGCTGTGGAATTTAGATAAAGAATAGTTACGCGCACCGTCGCAAATCACAGTGCGTATTTGGGAAAGCAATATTTATTTCGACTGCTCGAAGTGCAGCAAATCTGCTGGTTTTCAGGCAAATCTTGTCTTTCCCCCAAATTTTTGGTTTCACAGAAGATGGAGGCGATTCTTATGAATTGGCTATTCTGTCTGTCGATTCTCGTTCCTTCGATTTTATGGGCGCAAACCCCGACGAAGACGTCGTCACCGACAGGTGATATTGACATGACCCAGTTTAAAAATCTGACTCCGCCGAAAAGACAAGGCCGCATCAAGATCGGTGTTTCATGCAAGCGTCCGGATGGGACCGTGTTGAAGCAAGGCGATGTGGGCTTTAAAGAATGTATCGAAGTGAATGAAAATCGAGTCATGAATCAACCCCAGCCACCGGAGGCTACCCCGTATGACCCTCGAGCAAACTAATGCGATGTGGACCATTATCGCCGTTGCCGGAATCTTGCTCTTCCTGATTGTTGGCGTCGTTGTTGCCAACCTCAGAAAGCGCCGCTTGCCTGAAGTCCCAGTTGAAACATCGGGACCGCAGGTGGCTCACGACGTGGAAGTGCGTGAAGAGATTCTGGATGAAGAGGAAATGCTTCTTCCGAGCAAGTCTCTGAAGCAGGCCCTGGCGCCCACCGAAAAAAATCTTTTCGGGCGCTTGAAAGGTCTTTTCAGCTCGGAAGTTGAAAAAAAAAACTTCGAGGAAATCGAAGAAGTCCTCTACACCAGTGATCTCGGACCACAGACCGTCGAACGCTTGATGGAGGCTGTGAAATCACAGCTTTCTCGCGGCGACAAAAATCAGATTGAATCCATCAAGTCGGCCCTTAAGACCGAGTTCGAAGATATTTTCCGAAAGGCTCAGATTCATGAGCCTCATCCTGAAAATCCAATGGGCTTTCTGCATCTGAAAGCTCATCCGTCCGTGTGGATGATTGTCGGCGTGAATGGTGCCGGCAAAACCACATCGATTGGAAAATTGGCCGCACACCTGGCTTTCTCTGGTAAGAAAGTTTTGGTGGCCGCGGGTGACACCTTCCGGGCCGCCGCCGGAAATCAGCTGAAAGTTTGGACCGAACGCGCGCAGGTTGAAATTTTCTCTCCGCCGGGCGTGACCGATCCGTCGGCTGTTGCTTTCGATGCGGTTTCAAAAGCCAAAGCTCAGGGTTATGACGTGGTCATCGTTGACACGGCAGGCCGCTTGCACACTCAAGCCAATCTGATGGAAGAGCTTAAAAAAATGCAGCGGGTGATGACCAAGGTGATCCCGGATGCTCCGCATGAAACATTGATCGTTCTGGATGCGAACTCGGGTCAGAACGCTTTGATGCAGGCCAAACAATTTCATCAGGCTTTGAATCTGACCGGCGTGGTTTTGACGAAAATGGACGGCACCGCGAAAGGCGGAGTGGCCGTCGGTCTTGCCAATGAGCTTCAAATTCCAATTCGTTTTATTGGAGTTGGCGAAAAAATTGGTGACCTTCGTCCCTTTTCTGCGAAAGAATTTGTCGAATCCATTTTATAAGGAGTTCGACATGAAACTGATCGCAGCGATCGCGTTTTCACTCTCTGTTTCGGTATTTGCTCAAACTGCAGGCATTAAGGACATTCCGACGGATGGAGACACCACGATCTCCATCTCAAAAGGCAAAAACACCCAAAACGAGTTCCAGATCACCGAGGGCAATGCGGATATCGCAGGCGAGCCGAACGTGATGACCAAGGAAGCACGTGCGTCTTGGAAGGCCGAGTGCGATCAGTGGAAAAAAGAGATCAAAGAACTGAACAAGGACAACCAAGTCCTGGCTTTGACCTGCAACACTCCAAACTGCAGCAAGAATGCGACCTCTGAGACCGTTTGTACCTCTCAGGGCACCTATAAATTGAAAACCAAAGTTCGCTAATTTTTTGATGGTAGATTGCGTGTCATAACTCATTGTGACACGTGATCCTCTTGCCTCACGACACAGGCTCTATGATACTGGGTTTGTGATTTTGGAATTCATGGTTAAAGCCTAAGAATTTCAGAGATTTAATGAAATGACCTCAACCGAAAAAAAGTCATGACGAATTTGAAAAACAGCGTGAAGCCAAATCCCAAAGACAAATCAACTTACGAGTTTCAAATCGCGGGTTTGCCTTACAAGCTGAAGTCCTCGCATGACGAGCTCACTGTGCAAGAATTGGTCGACTTTGTTGATCAAAAAGTGAAGCAAGCTTTGAGTGTCACCAAATCAGGTTCTTTCCAAAGTGCGGCCGTGTTGGCGGCGCTGAATATTGCTGAAGAACTCATCCTTCTAAAACGAAAAGCTCAGCAAGAGCTTGATATCCTAGAAGAAAAAACTCTGAAACTGGCTGAAAGCATCGAAACTTCCAAGATCCCAAAGAGCGCAAGCCCGACGTTGTAAAACGACAGGCTTCGTCTCTGAAGAGGATTGAATCTGAAGATTGAATCGACTGAACAGGAATTAAAGGCGAAGTGGCGAAAAGAGCTCAAGGCTCGTTTTCAAACCATTGAAGATCGCGAAGCAAAGACGCAGGCTCTGATCCAGCATCTTTCGCAATTCCTGCAAGATCGTTCCGGAGATTGGTGCATTTACCAAGCCTTGGAAACAGAAATTTCTTTAGATTCCCTTTTAAAAAAAGTGCCGAACGTCAGATGGGTTTTTCCCAAAGTGATCAAGGCGCATTTGCATTTTTTTGAACCTCGCAAAGGCTTTGAAAAAGCTTATGCTGGGATTCTGGAGCCGGTGCTTGAAGACGCCCGCGAGGTCACGCTGAAAGAGATCTCGGGTTTTCTGGTGCCGGGAATGGGGTTTGATCCCAAAGGTGTCCGTCTTGGAAAAGGGAAAGGTTATTACGACCGAGCCCTGCATAACTTCCAAGGCGAGTTGGTTGGAATCAGTTTCTCGGATCTGATTGTGCCGACACTGCCGGAAAGTCCATGGGACATCCGCATGCAGTGGTTGGCGACAGAAAAGGGACTGGAAAAAGTCCGGGCTTAAAGAACCCGGAAGTCGATCTGCAAAAGTTTGCAGAAGTGAAGGTGAGTGATGGAAGTTGTCATTTCGGTTCTGTTGGGTTTGATCATCGGCGGTGTGGCCGTATTCTACGTTAAAAAAATGCAAGACGAGGCTCAGAAAAAATCAGCGCGTTTTGAAGCTGAAAAAATCGTCAACCGCGCCAAATCAGAGGCGGCCAAAATCGATAAAGACTCGAAAACTCGCGCCAAAGATTTTGAAACGCGCGCCCGCAAGAATGTCGAATCCGACATTCAAAAACAAAAATCGAAACTGAAAAACCAAGAGTCTCAGCTGGAACGCCGTCTGAAAGAAATCGACGAGCAGCTCAAACAAAAGCTGGAAGAGAACGATCGCTTTATCGGTGGCCTAAAAGACCGCGAAGAGAAAATCGCGATCGCTGAAACCCGCATCAAAGATCTGGAAAAGAAAAGCGAGCAGCAAGCCGAAGAGGTCCGTCAAAAGATGGGATCCGTTGCCAACATGACGCCAGATGAAGCTCGTCGCGAGCTGTTCTCGGCCATGGAAGAATCAGCGAAACTGGCGGCGGCAAAACGCATCGACGAAATCGAAAAGCAGGCCGAATCCGAAGCGACGTCTCGATCCAAGCGTGTTCTGGCGGTGGCGCTGGCACGTTTCGCTGGTGAATACACGTCGGAACGCACGGTCAGCGTCTTGTCTCTGCCAAGCGACGAGATGAAAGGTAAAATCATCGGGCGTGAAGGTCGTAACATTCGCACATTGGAAGCTTTGTGCGGTGTGGATTTGATCGTCGATGACACGCCAGAAGCTGTGGTCATTTCCGGTTTCGATCCAGTTCGTCGCGAGCTGGCCAAGCGCACGCTTGAAAAGCTGATGGAAGACGGTCGCGTCCACCCAGCGCGCATCGAAGAAGTCGTGGAAAAAATGAAGGCCGAATTGACCAAGTCGATCAAAGAAGAAGGCGAAAAAGTCGTCGTCGAGTTGGGCATCACCAACTTGCATCCTGAGATCGTCAAAGTTTTAGGTGCTTTGAAATACCGTCAGTCACACACACAAAATCTTTTGAACCATTCGATGGAAGTCGCTCACCTGGCGGGCATTATGGCCGCCGAAGTGGGTGCGAACGTGAAGATGGCTCGTCGTGCGGGACTTCTGCATGATATCGGCAAAGGCATCGATCACACGGTCGAAGGTCATCACGCGATTGTCGGTGCAGACTTTGCCAAAAAATACGGTGAAGGCGAAGCGGTTTGCCACGCGATCCGTGCCCACCACAACGATGAGCAGCCAAACAGCATGATCGCTCACATCGTGCAGGCGGCGAATATTCTTTCAAACTCTCGCCCAGGCGCTCGCCGTCCGGGGATGGACAACTTCATCAACCGTCTGCAAGATCTGGAAAGCATCGGCAACAGCTTCGATGGCGTGTTGAAAACTTTTGCGGTTCAAGCCGGTAAAGAAGTGCGCGTGATCGTTGAAGCTTCCAAGGTGACAGACGATCAAACATTGATGCTGTCCCGAGACGTGGCTCGTAAGATCGAGCGCGAAATGCCGAACTTGGGTCAGGTGAAGGTCGCAGTCGTGCGCGAAACTCGCAGTGTGGAAATGGCAAGATAGCCATGAGCACTTTGACCTCGGCCACACCGAAAGAGCAGGTGGAACTTCTGAAGATGGGGACTGTGGACTTCATCTCGGAAGCGGACTTGCTGAAAAAACTTGAGAAAAGCTACAAAGAAAAAAAGCCCCTGCAAGTGAAGCTGGGGGCGGATCCAACAAGACCGGATCTGCATATCGGTCACACGGTCGTTTTGAATAAGCTTCGGCAGTTTCAAAAATTTGGGCACAAGGTTCATTTCTTGATCGGCGATTTCACGGCGATGATCGGCGATCCGACGGGAAAAAACGAAACCCGTCCGCCTTTATCGCGCGAACAAGTCCAAGCGAACTCGGTTTCTTATGCCGAGCAGATTTTCAAAGTCTTGGATCCGGCGCAGACTGAAATCGTTTACAACTCGCACTGGTTTCAAAAGCTGACGTCAGAAGATTTCATTCGTTTGACCGCCCAGTACACGGTGGCCCGCATGCTGGAGCGTGATGATTTCACCAAGCGTTTCCAAAGCCACACGCCGATTTCGATTCATGAACTTTTGTATCCGCTTTGTCAGGGGTATGATTCGGTTCATTTGAAATCCGATGTCGAGCTGGGCGGAACCGATCAGAAATTCAATCTTTTGGTCGGTCGCGAATTGCAAAAGTCCTACGGCCAAGGCGATCAACAGATCGTGATCACGACTCCGATCCTGGAAGGTTTGGATGGTGTGAACAAGATGTCCAAGTCTTTGGACAATTATATCGGCGTGGTCGATTCGCCGAAAGACATGTTCGGTAAAACCATGCGCGTGTCGGACGAGCTGATGCTTCGTTGGTACGAGCTTTTGACCGATATCACGCCTTCTGAGCTTTCGGTTTTAAAAGAAGATTTGAAATCTGGAAAGCAACACCCACGCACGGTGAAAGTGAATCTGGCCAAGATCCTGATCGCACGATTCCATTCGGCGACAGCGGCGCAGGCGGCAGAAGAAGAATTCAACCGTATCTTTGTCGATAAAGGTCTTCCGGATGAAGTTCCCGAATTCGCAGTGGCGGCCTCATCCGAGCCGATCTGGATTTGCGCTTTGATGAAAAACGCGAACCTGGCGCCTTCAACCTCGGAAGCCAAGCGTTTGGTTCAAGGTCGCGCCGTTGAAATTGACGGAACCAAAGTTGAAAATGAACAATTGAAAATCGAACTGAAATCCGGCCTTTCGATGGTGATCAAAGCCGGTAAGAAAAAATTCGTCAAAGTGGTGGTCAAATGAAGATCAAATTTGTTCCCACCAATCAAGAGATCGAAGGGGATCCAAACAAATCCCTGCTTCAGCTTTGCACTGAAAACGGCATTGAAATCAAATCGATCTGCAAAGGCGTTCCGAGCTGTGCCGAATGCCGCATTCGTATCGTCGATGGCGAATACAATGTGGTCCCGCCGACCAAGGCCGAGATGAGCTTGATCGGGACAAATTATTTTGTCGATCAAAGACGTCTGTCGTGTCAGGTCCGCTGTTTCGGTGACATCACCGTCGACCTGAAAGAGCAGATCGAGCGCAGTGAATTCCAAAACAAAAAAGTCCGCGGCTTTCGTGCCCCGGGACAAAAGGGCTCGCATGTGGAAACACACGCGAAGCAAGGCACTTTGGTTTTGGAAGAAGGCTCGGTCCCGCATCGCAATCCAGATCAGAAGCCGCACACTCCCGGGACTTCGCCCCTGCAGGGCCATCCTGAAGAAGGTCACGCGCATCCGCAGCAGACCGAAGGTCTTTCTCACGAAGAAAAGGCCCGTCGTCAGCAGCAAGGCGGGGGCGGCAATCGACAAAATCAAAATCGCCAACAACAGGGCGGTGGCAACCGTCAGCAGCAAAACAACCAACAAGCCAAAGGCGGTGGACAGAATCAAGGTCCACGCGCTGAAGGCGGTGGTGGCGGTCGCAGCAGAAACCGCAATCGCAATCGAAACCGCGGCCCACGGCCGGAAGGCGGCGGTAGCGGCGGCGGCTCTGGTGGACAGAACCGTGGGCCGAAAGAGAATCCGTAATTCGCGGGTATAAACGATAAATTGTTTTTATGACAGCGTGCTGTCATGGTTTTTTCTCGAGCTGTGGGGTTGGTTGCGTATCATGTGGTGTCTGCATCCATGCAATCGGGCTTCGGCCAGCCCGAACCCGCTATGGACGGCCATCCGACCTCGCCGGCCGCGACCGTCCATTCCGATGTTTAGGGGAAATTTATTTGTATGGCTTGGGGGAATTCACTCTTAGCTTTTTGTTGCACTGGTGCCCTCAGAGAAATGACTTCCAACTGGGAGTCATTTCTCTGAGGGGGCATCAGACACCTGCCTCACAAAGTTCGGAACCAACTGGTTCCAGACTTTCTGAGGGGACTTAAAGACCCATCTCAAAGCAATGGGTGCCAGTCGGTTTCCGCTCGTTCATAAGAGCAAAAAAACGGCCCGAGCTAGGCCCGGGCCGCGTATCAGGCAAGAGATGGATCACTTCGAGGTGACGCTTCTCTCTGATTGAATTCGAATTCAGAATTAAGGTGCGAAAGTGCTAGGCGATGAACGTGGAACATTTCTGTTCACGTCGCTATCTTCTTCAGTTGTCGAAGAGATATCGTGGGCGCCCAATCTTTCCAAAAGTTCTTTTGCTTTGCGGGCCCATGTGGCGTCGTCAACGTGGACTGACATCAAGATGCCACCTTCTTTGACGAAAGTTTCGTAGCGTTTGGCTTCGTACTCGGGAATACCGAATCCAACCAAGGCGCCGGCGACTCCACCCAAGGCTCCGCCAACAGCAGCTCCGGAAAGGGCGGCCATGATCGGGCCTGCGGCAACCAAAGGTCCCAGTGCTGGGATCGTGGCAATCGCGCCAAGACCGACAAGCCAACCCAAAGTTCCGCCGATCAACGCGCCGGTGCCGCCACCGATGGTCGAAGCTTCAGGAGCTTTTGTCGCCTTTTCGTGACCAAAGCTTTGATCTTCTTGTGGCATCAACACCGAGATATCGGCGCTGCGGAAACCGTCCGCTTTCAGGGCGTCGACTGCCGATTCGACTTCCATTCGAGAATCAAAAATTCCGAGTACGACTTTATTTCCTTGTTTCATATGTGCCTCCTAAATTTCGTTAGTGAACTTATTTTTTCTCAACATAAGTTTGATTGATCACGTTCATATTGCCGGCCATACGTTTCGCAATTTCTTCGACTCGTGATTTTTCATTCGTCGTGGCAACAGGGCCTTTCAGGTAGATCTGACCTTGTTGGTTGATAATTTTAACGTTCTGAGCGCGCATTGAAAGATCGCTGGTGTTGGCGATTTCGGCGCGGATGCGGCGGACGATTTCAACGTCATTCGCATTGCGATTGGTGTCTTGAGCGGTGTATCCGGCTGCAGCTCCACCAGCAGTGGCGGCACCAGTTGTCGCAGCGCCTGTCGCGGTCGTATTTGAAGATGATCCTGTGCTTCGGCTCCAGTCAGAATTTGAACGAGTGCGCTCCATGTCCGGGCGCAGACCTTCCATGTCGGAAGTTGTCGACTCGGTCGAAGTTGAGTCATAACGATTGTATTTTCGGTTGTGGTGCAGGCGCGAATCATCTGTCGAGCCGCCCGTCGTGCGATTCACATCACTAGGGGCTCCGCTTTGCGAGCGTTCCCACTCGGTCGTTGGATTTCCAGCTTCGCGGTTCCAGTCCAAAGTGGAATTGCGGCTGTCGGAAGATCCCCCCGTCATACGCGAGAAATTTTCGGGTTCGCCCAGGCGGTTTTGTTCGGCGCCAATATGAGCCGGAGTCGAAAGAGAATTCGTTCTTGAGTCCAAATTATTGTAACGATCGTTGGAATTTGTTCCGTAGTGAATGGCATCAGAATCAACAGTCTCGCTGTCCAAAGTGGTTGCGCGAGTTGTGCCACCTGCCAGTGCCAATGATGAAACGAAAAGCGGTGAAATCATGAAGAAAAACTTTTTCATACGAGTACCTCCGAAACAGAGGGGCAGCAGATTTTATGCCAATCGGAAAAGTGCGCGCAGACGAGTCCCGTTGCGAACTGCGTCCCAATTCACCCCGGATTTTTGCGGCAGATTGTCCAGAAGAATTTCAAAATTCGTGTCAGATTGGCGGTTCGGGAGGTGGTCAATTTGACAACTGCACAGCAGAAACTTATTCAGAATTTGCAAATAAATATAAAGTCCTTTCTAGTGAAGAGAGGTGGAAATCATCATGCAAAACAGTGGCGACGATACGGTTGAGATTTTGATCGTTGATGACCGACCCGACGGGTTACTGGCTTTAGAAGCACTGCTTTCGGTCGAAAAAAATTATCATCTTGTTCAGGCAAAATCCGGCCCCGAGGCCATTCGTTTGGTCGAGCACCATGATTTCGGCATGATCTTGCTGGATGTGCAAATGCCGGAAATGGATGGTTTCGAGACGGCCAAGCGCATCCGCGCCAATCCTCAGTTTTCAAAGATCCCGATTATTTTCGTCACCGCAATTAATATCGACGAGCGCTACATTCACCGCGGTTATCAATCGGGAGCGGTCGATTACATTTTTAAGCCATTCGATCCGATGATCCTGCGTTCAAAGGTCGCGGTCTTTGCCGACCTTCATCTGCAGAAACGCAAAGTCCGGAATCAGGCCGAAGTTTTGGCGCAGAAAGAGGCAAGCGAACACCGAGAATATGTGCAAAATGTCGAACTGGAAAATCTGCGCCGCTATCGCAATCTGGCGGACGCCATCCCGCACATCGTGTGGCGAGCTTCGTCGGATGGAACCTTAGAGTATTACAATCAGCTTTGGTGTGTTTACACCGGAATGAATCTTGAAGAAAGCATGGGCGTTGGCTGGCAGAAGGCTTTTCATCCCACGGATTTAAAACATCTTTTAAGCCGCTGGATGAAAGGTATTCAAACCGGAGAAAATTTCGATCTGGAATGTCGGCTGCGCCGCTATGACGGGATTTATCGCTGGCACTGGATTCAGGCTGTGGCCGAGAAAAATCCCAGCGCTGAGACGATCGCATGGCTTGGCACCTGCACGGATATCCAGGATCGTAAGAACAGCGAAAAGAAATTGATCGAAGCACAGAAATCAGCCGAAGCGGCAAGCCAGGCCAAAACGCAGTTCTTGGCGAACATGAGTCACGAGATCCGCACCCCACTCAGTGCGATCATGGGATTTACCGAGTTGATGCTAGAGCCGCAGGTTAGCAATGAAGAGAAAACTGAAAATCTTCTGGTGGTGCAACGAAACAGTCAGCAGTTGCTGAAGATCGTCGATGAAATCTTGGACATCTCGAAAGTGGAAGCCGGACGTTTGGAAATTGAAAAAGTCGAAACGGATCTGATCGATCTTCTTTCCAATGTGCAAAGTCTTTTGCGTGTCACGGCCGAGGGCAAAGGTATTGTGCTCAGTCTGCAAGTGCGCGATAAAATTCCGGATCGGGTGTGGACCGATGCCAATCGTCTTCGTCAGATTTTGATCAATATCATCGGCAACGCGGTGAAATTTACCCACGAAGGGTCGGTTCAGGTCTATGCTTCCTACGGAATGGATGCCAACGGCGCTTCGCAGTTGCAGGTTCGAGTGAAGGACACGGGTATCGGACTTGATGCTGAAACGACAACGAAACTTTTCACCCCGTTTCTGCAGGCGGATTCTTCGACGACGCGAATGTATGGTGGCACCGGTTTGGGGCTCGCCCTTTCCAGAAATCTGGCGCGTGCCATGGGCGGGGATATCTGGCTCGAGCACACCGAAATCGGCAAAGGCAGCACCTTCACCATCGAAATCAATGCCGAACCCACCGACAATGCCGAATGGGTGAAGGCCGAGGATTTCTTTCCAAGCTCGTCCGGTAACGCCGGCTTTTCCCCAGTTCCGAAAAAAGATCTAGAGGGCGCCAAAATTTTGCTTGTTGAAGATGCTGAAGACAATCAGATGCTGATCAGTCATTTTTTGTCGCGGGCGGGGGCCGAGATCGATACAGCCGCCAATGGCGAGGACGGTGTCGACATGGCTTTGAAGAATGATTACGCCGTTGTTTTGATGGACATCCAAATGCCAAGACTTGATGGTTATCAGGCGACGACCAAACTGCGCCAGGCTGGATATAAAAAGCCGATCATCGCGCTGACGGCGCACGCCCTTCGCGAAGAGCGGGATAAAGCCATGCGCATCGGCTGCAATGGACATCTGACGAAACCGATCAATCGGGGCGAGTTGATCGAGAGTCTTAAAAAGTTCGTCTCGACCTAGACAAAGCTCTAGGTTCCCGGGTGATGTCAGAATTCACGTCCAGTGCTGCAGAACTTTCGCCGATAAGTCTGCAGAGATGCCTCACACGAAAATTGCCCATCGCGAAGCTGGCGAAGGCCCTATTTTACTTCTGTTGCACGGATACGCCGGTAGCGTTCTGCATTGGGACCCGATCGTGCAAAATCTCAAATCCGATTTCAAAGTGGTGGTTCCAAATCTCACGCATCTTTTCATGGGCCGCGAGTACTTAAGCTTCAGCGAGCAAATCGAAATCATGGCGGAATGGATTCGCACGCAATATGAAGGCAAAAAGGTCCACGTCGCCGGTATCAGTTACGGTGGCGCATTGATTTGGGGACTCGCACTTCGTTATCCCGAACTGGTGGATCGCACGGTGTTTATCAATCCGATGCCACCAGCACCGATGAGTGCTTTCAGCGTTCCGATTCTCAAAAGTTTTTTTCGACTGCCTTGGAGCTTGCAAGCGATCTACATGATTCTGCGCACGCCGATGGGCCGAGTGTTTTTAAAGCGTGCGGCCGAAGTGTTTCGCATTGATCGTGCCGATCTTTGGGAAAAGGGAAGCGAGCTGCATGGACGAAAACTTTTGTTCGTCTGTCACGTGATCCATCACTTTGCCTTTATTCTGCGTCAGGAAAATTGGCGGGCATGGAAGATGCGTTTGGAAAGTTGGACTCATCTGTCACTTTTGATTTACGACAGTGAAGATCCGTTATTCGAGCCGAAGACGTATCATCATTTTCAAGAGCTGATCGGTTGCGATATCACCAAAGAGGTGAATGGCGCAGGCCATATCGCGATTCAGACCAAGCCCATAGAGATTGCCGAGATGATGCGAGAATTCTTAGACGTTAAAAGAGGCACCACAGCCGCATGATTTTGTGGCATTCGGATTGTTAAAGACAAAGCCTTTGCCGTTTAAGCCACCCGAATATTCAAGCGTCATCCCGATCAGATACAAAAAGCTTTGCGAATCGACCGCGATTTTTTCGCCGAAGGCTTCAAAGTTTTTATCCGTCGGACGAACCTGATTGTCGAAATCCATTTTGTAAGACAGGCCCGAGCATCCGCCCTTTTTCACTTCCACACGCAGGAAGTAAGAAGCGTCACGGCCTTCTTCAGCTTTCAGAGATTTCAACTTGGTTGCGGCAGACTCGGAAATTTGAATCATAATTCTTTCGGTCCTTTATGGCTTTGAAAAACCAATATAACATACTTTAAATGGCTCTGAAAGTCATGATAAATCATTGAAATGACTTTGAATTCATGAAAGCCTTAAGGGCATGAAAAGTAGCAGTAAGGCCTTGATTTCAGAGCACTTTGTTCCACCCAACACAACCGCCGAAAAACTGTTCCGTTGGAAAAAGGTGGACTGCGAAATCCTGAACCGCGCAGGCGAGCCGGTTTTTGCCATGAAGGGAGTCGAAGCACCCGAAGGCTGGTCGCAGCTGGCGATTGAAATCGCGGCCAGCAAATACTTCCGCAAAAATGGAGTACCGAAATCAAAATCCGGCTCGGAAACATCCATTCGGCAGCTGATCAAGCGGGTGGTCGATGCAATTGTCACAAGTGCCAAGCAACAGAAATATTTCGCCAGCACCAAGCAGCTGAAAATTTTCCGCGAAGAGCTCACTTATATTTTGTTGTCGCAAAAAGCTTCGTTCAATAGCCCCGTGTGGTTCAACTGTGGTTTGTATCAAGCTTATCAAATCGAAACGGATTCGACTCACTTTGTATGGAATCCAAAAAAGAAAGCGGCCGAACAAGTCGAAGGTGCTTACAAGCATCCTCAGGTCTCGGCATGTTTCATCCAGCGGGTTGAAGACGATTTGGAAAGTATTTTCGATCTTTTGAAAAACGAAGCGAAGCTTTTCAAGTTTGGCTCTGGCAGTGGAACGAATTTTTCAAATCTTCGCAGCAAATATGAACTGCTTTCTGGCGGTGGGACCAGCTCGGGGCTGATTTCTTTCTTGGATGTTTTAGATCGCGGCGCGGGTTCGATCAAATCGGGTGGCGTGACAAGGCGGGCGGCCAAGATGGTTTGCTTGGATGTCGACCATCCCGAAATTTTAGATTTTATCGACTGGAAATACAAAGAAGAGAAAAAAGCCCAGGCTTTGATTCGCGCCGGATACGACTCGGATTTTGAAGGCGAAGCGTATCGCACCGTTGCCGGGCAGAATGCGAATAATTCGGTCCGCGTGACCGATGCTTTTATGAAGGCTGTGGATGAGAACAAGAACTGGTCACTGAAATCACGCACCACCGGAAAAGTGATCAAAGAAATTCCGGCACAAGAAGTCTGGAAGAAAATCGTGTCCAGCAGCTGGTTCTGTGCTGATCCAGGGTTGCAATTTCAAGACACGATCCAGACCTGGCACACCTGTTCGGAAACTGACGAGATTCGCGCCAGCAATCCTTGCAGCGAATACATGTTCTTGGATGATTCGGCCTGCAACCTGGCCAGTCTGAATCTTCTGGCGTTTCAAGATGTGGACGGCAGTTTTGATTGGGCGAGCTTTGAACACACGGCGCGCCTGATGTTGATCGCGCAAGATGTGTTGGTGGACTTTGCCAGTTACCCAACGGCGAAGATCGCCGAAAACAGCCACAAGTTCCGCCCGCTGGGATTGGGGTTCGCGGGGCTTGGCGCATTCTTGATGCGCATGGGGCTTCCCTATGATTCGGATCAAGGCCGTGCCTGGGCCGGTGCTTTGACCGCACTTTTGCACGGGATCGCTTATCGCACCAGCGGCGAGCTTGCCACCAAGATGGGAGCCTTCGACGGCTTCAAGAAAAATCGCGCCCCAATGCTCAAGGTTTTAAAGAAGCATCAATCATCTTTGAAAAAGATTGATTGGTCGCATCTGCCGATTCAAATCAAAACTCATATCCATGAAATCTATGCTGAGATTTTGTCGATCGCGGCCCAGAAAGGTATTCGCAATTCGCAGGTCACCGTCATGGCGCCAACGGGCACCATCGGTCTTGTTATGGACTGTGATACCACCGGTGTCGAGCCCGAATTTTCATTGGTGAAATTCAAGAAAATGGTGGGCGGCGGCAAAGTGCAGATCGTCTCGCAATCGGTGACTCATTCTTTAAGACGATTGGGCTATAAGCCCGAGCAAGTTTCTTTGATTGAAAAATATGTGAACGACACAGGAATGATCGAAGGCGCACCCGGAATCAAATCCGAGCATCTTCCAGTCTTTGATTGTGCCAATAAAAACGGCCTGACCGGAAAAAGATACCTGCGACCCGAATCGCATCTTTTGATGATGTCCGCGATCCAGCCTTTCTTAAGCGGGGCGATTTCCAAAACGGTGAATCTGCCAGCGGAAAGCACGTCGGATGATATTTCAAATATCTACCACCAGGCCTGGAGGCTGGGACTGAAAGCTATTGCCATTTACCGAGACGGTTCAAAGCTCAGTCAACCCCTGACGGTGAAAGAAGGCGGCCCCGTTTGTCCCGAGTGCGGCGGCAACACCGAAGTCTCCGGAAACTGCTACCGCTGCGTAAACTGCGGATTTACGACCGGGTGTGTGAGCTAAATGCAAACCTGCGCTGACGTGCGCCCGCAAGATCAGTAAGTTTTTGTATCTACATATGGTCCCAGGATCGTGAAGTCCTTTGTATCTACATATGATCCCAGGGCCGATAAGCTTGCCGTATTTTTCTGCGACCAAAATTTTTCTCAGCCATCAGAAGATTGTGAGCATGACAAAGCACGCGAAGGTTCTCAGGCTCATTCGATCCGCCCAAAGCATGCGGAACAATATGATCAATCTGAGTAAGCTTGCGACTTAAGCATTTTACACCGTTCTTGGAAACAAACTGACAACAGCCGTTGTCGCGTCGGTAAACAGCATTTCGAACAGAGGGAGCAATGGCTCGCGTGAGCGGTTGACCTGCGCTATTTCGAGTTTCCACTTCTCCGCTGCGGTCCTGCTTTGTGTCACAGGTTTTTGATCTGATATCATTGTCAACAGCTTGTGGGTTGTGAATCACTGTCGAAGCTTTCTTGCTTCGCGGTTTCACCACTTTCGTAAGCGGATCTTTCTGAGCGATCACAAGATTCGCCATCGCTTCGATCAATCCCGCATATGAATTTCCATCCAGTTTGTGCGAAAGAAGCTCGGCCGCACGCTGGATTTTGTTCATTTGCTGGGAGGTGAAAGTCAGATGCATTCTGGCTTCGCCACCGCCCTTTGCCTGTACGAATTCCTGTGCCGGAGCTGATACCTGAAAGATCTCGGTCAAAGACTGCTCAAGCTGCATTTTCGGCTTTGCTTCAATTTCGTTTAAGACTTGAGCTTTGCGCTCAAAAGTCATTCTTTCTCCCGAGTGTTTTTCTTCCAAGCGGATCGCGCTCTGCACGCGGCTTAATGTTGTCATGCAAAGAGATCCAGTCTCAATTTTCTCTGCTACTTCCGGAACGTCGCAAAGCATACGAGCTGCACTCACTCGGCGGCCGGCTGAGGCGTGCGAATATCCATGCGCGCTCACAAGCCAGTCATGGGTGGAAGAAAATCCTTCTTCGGCGTAAAGCCTGCGCTTTTCGATCTCGGCGATATGTTCTAAGATCTCACGGCTGACGAGTCTTTCTTTTTGCACAAGGATTCTGAAATTTGAAAGCAGAAGTGAATTTGTAATCAATTGAAGATTCATATTTTCTCCTTTTCGAAAAGGAACATAACACAGCTTTTTTAGGCAAAATTAATCGCTCAGAGATAGCCTGTAAGAGGTTTAAAAAAAACGAAACAGGCCCGGGTGTGTTTTTATACTGAGAGCGCCTGTAAACAAAGAATCAAGGCAAATAGCGTGCGTGTATAGGTCCTGCAAAATAAAAAAAATGATAAAGAATTATCTCTGAAAATCATCGCAAGAGAAATCTCTGAATGACGCAAAAATAATTTATTCTCGATATCGGAGAAGAAGGCGTATGCCCGCAAATCAAATCGTAGCAAGCCAGTCCGAAAACCAACAAGTCAAACCACCGCAGTCACTTCGTAAACTCCAAAGGTCCGATCGCTGTCGTTCTTCACGTGGCTCAGATCAACAAAAAACTTCTCACCCATCTTCAAGCCATCGTAAGCCGCATCATCCGAAATGCCGACATTCAGCTTTTCAAAATAGTTGAAGAATGAAATTTCCGTATTCAAAAGCGTCAACGAAAAAGTCCAGCGAAAAACAAAGCGCCTTTCAGGCGGTTTGCTAAGCAAAGCAGCCGATCTCACATCCGGAGGACCCACATAATGCGAAAACGAGACCTGATAAAGCGACCATTCGCCAATCTGTGAATGCAATGACAAAACAGTGCGTTCGATCTGGGGCAAGCGCGATTTCTAATCTTGCAAATTTCGAAGCAAGCTTTCGGCCTCTGCCAGCTGATTTTGGATATTGCGCTGTCGTAAGGTTTGCGGGTTTTTGGTTTGCACAACTGTTTGAACATCGCTTTGAAAAGGCAGGCCACACCTGCTAAGCTTGCCAGTATGGAAATGGATCTCTTTCAAGTCTTGTACATGGTGGTGGGTATTGCGATTGTCTTTTATTGGGCGCACCGGATTCGGATCGCCCGCAAAAAGCAAAAGTTCCTGGCGAAAAATCCGGCTGTTAAAACCGCTTTGAACGGGTCCAAAGAAGATATCGAAAAGCTGGTCGAAGAAGAGGCCAAATCCGGGCCGAAAGAGCAGCGCTAAGACCTGCTACTTCCAGCGACAGTAATTTGCAAAGCGAGTTTCCGAAGCCTCGTCCAAAACTTTTTGGCATTGTGGAGTGAGGCCCTTGGTCATCACCGAATAAGTCATGATTCGGTACAAGCCAGACGAGTGAGTGTCGGTCGCGTTGGCATTTTTCAAAGAGCCGGAAACAAAGGCATCTCCGCTGGATGGCGCGACAGCACAACCCAAGCTATCCACAGAGATTTCGTTCAGACGATACCCCATGCGCTTGACCACTTCGGCCGAGAAAAGGTCGGCAAAGTCTTCGCCGACATAAAGATCCACTCCTTGAACCGCCTTCAAGCAGTTCCATTCTTCGGTGATATCCTGCGGGAAGCGGGCTGCGATTGCGTGGCCCAGTTCGTGAGCGACAACCGGAACTCCGATTTCTGGCGATAGAATCGAGCTGCGGCTGACACGGACGACTCCGATACTGGTGAAGTTGGCATCATCCAAAGGCGAAGGAAGCGATTGCTCGCAAAGTTTGACCGCTTCGTCTAGAACTTTTTTATCTGTGTAAGTCAAAACCAAAAAGAGACCGATTTGAAAACCATCTTTGCTATTCAAATCGATTTTAGTTTTCAGTGTCTGATCCAGATCAACAGTTTTTGTCTCAAAGAACTTGGAGACGTTCGCAATCAGGTCTTCTTGCGCCGTCGGAAATTGGTATTCGACTCCGAAAGAAGAGCCAATCGATGCGTGCTTTCTTTCTTCAATCAGATCTTTTGCCTGTTTTTCAATGGCAGGAATAAGACTTTGAAACTTGGATATTTGCGCCCGTGTCGGCAAGGCTGCATATGAATAGCCCATATATGTCATGCATTTGCCATAGGCTTCCTGATACATAGCTTTGATTGACGGTTTGTTGTCAAAAAGGGTTTTCAGCTGACTGGATTCAAATTTATTACGGGCCGCAATCTGTGCGGCCGGTATATCCAAAGGCAGGCGTTTGAATTGATGGATCACATTTTCATCTGAAAGCATATTCAAGACGCCGACGTTTTGATAAGCGTCAGATAAAGCGGCTTGTTCGGCTGTGGACAATGTCTCTCCGGACTGTGCTTTTTTAACGGCGGCGCCTAAGAAAATAAAAGGTTGCAGAATCGGAAAGCGAGCTCCCATTTTTTCGAATGTTTGCAAGGTTTCGTTGGCGATTTTGATTTGCGCGTCTTTCAGCGACATGTTTTGCCCAAAGGCCAATTTCAAAGCCACGGGGAATGCGTAGTTCTTAAAGTAGCCCCCGGTCACTATTAAATCCTGGAGAAAAGGGCTGAAGCTCATAATGGCTTGTCGTTCAGTTTCCGTCAGAGAAGGGCGCACCTGTTTCAATTTGTCGGCATTGAGAATATACTTCCCTGCGGAATCCACTTCCTCGGCTTTCCAACCGTCACCCATATTTTGCAAGTACAACATGGCATTGATAAGCCCCTTCATGTCCTCTTCAATTTCGGGGAACTTGTTCATCGCTAGAAAAGCGCGAAAAGCTTGATCTCGTATCATTGCTTGATGAATCACGCGGCCCATATAATTGGAAATAGGTCGCTTCAGGGTTTGACCTGTTATCGACTGACCCAGAATCATTTGTTGGACCGGAATCGTGGCAGAAGCCTTCGGAGTCTGCCCACAAACGCTTTGGATACACGCTACAGAAGAGTCCTGAGCCATCGCAAAAGAAGAAGTCATCAACAAGCTGAAAGCAAAGCGAAGAAGCATCGGCCGGATCCTTTCGAGTCAGTCAAGTCCGGCAGTATATCCGCGCGAGCCCGCAATCGAAAGATGACAAGATTTTAGACAGGAAGAAGATTCACGCCCACTCCGCTGCGGTCCTGCTTTGTGTCAGGTGGGCCGAAAAGAGACCACGCGAGCAACGAGATGTCGCTTACTATTTTTTCGGGCAGTCCATCGGCCCCAAGGGGTTGTCGATACCAAGCTCTTTTTTGGTTAAGGCCGCACTGGCCACCAAGTCCATTTGCAAAGAGCAAGCTTCGCTCAGCGAATAGACACTTGCCTTCGAGCAATTGCATTTACCAGCTTGATTGGTGGGTTCGCAGGTGCTTGAAAATTCGATGGATTGATCATTCAATTTCGCCATGTGGCCTTCAAACTTGAAGGGAACCTCTTTGCAGGTTTCAAGGTCAAGAATTTTGATTTCGGATCCGCTGCCATAGTCTTGACTGAGCAAAAGCTGTTTTGCCCTTTCGATACCGTAAAAAGAGGGAGAGCGATCAAATTCTTCAGTTTTGAACTGGCAAGCTTTCGAAGCTCCCTTTTTGCGGATCGATACTTCTTCGGTCATAAAAGAATTTCCCGATGGATCCAAAGTGGCCGAGAAAAGAATTTGGTACTTTCCAAGATTTCCTTTCCAGCGCTTCTTGTTCGGGTCCGGTTGTTTCATTGAAAGGGGTGCAATGGCACATCTCTCTTTTTGAGAACTGGCGAAAACAGAAAAAGAAAAAAAGAGGATGCTCAAAGAAATAAGACCGGTCGATTTTGTCATACTTGATGGTAGGAACAAAACGGATCCAGGGTCAAGAAACCTGATCCCAGATCTGCGGGACTTTGCGCAGTCGCTGCAGGTCGTAGCCCCAATCCGAAAGCTTGGCGACCAGTTGGTGATAAGTCTCGTCATCCAGATGCGGTTTGCGCGCCATGATCCAGATATATCGTTTCGACGCGGTTCCCACGATCGTCCACGAATAATCCGAAGCCACATCCAAAATTCGGTAAGTGAATTTCAGCGGCCAGAAGAATTGAATTTTCCATTCAGCGTTGGTGACACGATCTTCGATCCAAGCTTTTTGCGGATACTTGCGCAAAGGTCCGTCGGCCGCACCTTCGTTGTGATGATAGGTCACATCGATGCGTCCCGCGGCTTCATTCCAGCGGTAAGACTCGACCGCGTTGTGAGATTTCGTTTCAAACGGTGTGGGAATGTGGGCGATCACGTACCAATCACCCATGTACTGATCCAGATCGATAAATGCCGGAAGATGCAGATGCGACTGCGAATTATGCGAGAGGACCGTTGTTTGCGACTGTGTTTCCATCGGACAACTCCTTCATCCAGAAGACTAGCGCCATTTCAGCATAAAACTGCTGGGCTCGCTCTTTCAAAAGCGAAGACATGTAGGGTGACATGAAATACTGGGTCCGCGTTTGCCCGGAAGCAGAAAGCCAGGCGCGCCCCGAACTTGGCGAGTCCTCTTGCAAACGCAGATTCAAAACCCGTCCCGAAAGCTCTTCTCCGGATGAAAGTTTGCTGGAAAAGTGCAGCTTCTTTTCTTTCAGCAACGATTTGCAATAAGGGAAAAGTCTTTGTAGCAAAAAAGATCCCGGGATTTCGTCGCAAATCCAGACATGATCGTAGCCGGAAAATAATCGCGCGACTTTTTCGGCCGCGTCTTCGCCATTCTTTAAAAGAGTGATCGGACCAATTGCCGCATCCACGGCCTGAACCCATCTCTTCGCCTCGGCCGTTTGTGATTTCAAAAAGCTCAACTTCACTTCCACAAATGGCAGGTGCACACGGTAACCTTTTTCATAATCGCAACCTGCCAATGCAGCTTCCACGCGGTCAGCTACATCCGATTCACCAAGCCCGATCGTATCCCACGACAGTGTGATCAAAGGATCGACATCGGCGGTTTTTCCTTTCATCCAGGGATGAATATGATCCTGCCAGATGGCCTCGATCTCGCGCGGGGGGCCGGGCAGGACAAAGACCGCTTTTCCTTGGTGTTGCAATTGAAAAGCGTTCGCAGTTCCCATGCGATTGATTAGAACTTGAGCATTTTCCGGATAGTAGCATTGCTGACGCTGGATTTCTTTGACCGCAATCCCGCGTGGAAGCAGGCGATCCTGGATGTGCTTCCAGGAAGCTTCGTGCCAAACCAGCTCGCGTCCGGACCATTTCGCGATCACGTCACGTGTAAAATCATCGGTGGTGGGTCCCAAGCCACCCGTGACAAAAATCACATCAGATTGATCGGCGCACATTTGCAGGGCCTTCAGAATCAGTTCTCTCTCGTCGGGGACGACAAGATGCAAAGAAGTCGGGACGCCAAAGCCCATCATGGCTTGCGAAATCCACTGGGCATTGCGATTTAAAATTTGTCCGTTGGTGAGCTCGGTGCCCACTCCCAAAATGCTGATTTTCATCGTTTTCTAAGGTAGCCATGATTGCCAAAACAGGCACGGGATGGCAGACTGCATTAGCCAAATTCAAGGAGAGTTTCATGTCTATTACGGTTTCATTGACCGAGTACGATCTTTTCAACCCAACCCCAGAGCATGGGATGTTGCGTGAGACCGTGCGCTCTTTTGTGGCTTCCGAGGTCGAACCTCAGGCGCATGAGCACGACAAAAAAGAAAAGTTCAATCTGGCGCTTTTCCGTAAACTGGGTGAGCTCGGCCTTTTGGGTATCACCGTTCCGGATACTTACGGTGGCGCGGGCATGGACGCGATGGCGGCCGTCATCGTGCACGAAGAGCTTTCCTATTCGGATCCTGGATTTTGTCTCGCCTATCTGGCGCATTCGATGCTGATGGTGAATAACTTTGCCGTGAACGCATCCGAAGAGCACAAGCAGCGCGTGCTTCCCAAGGTCTGCAGTGGCGAGTGGGTGGGAGCTATGGCCATGTCCGAACCTGCCGTCGGCACCGATGTCTTGGGGATGCAGACCACAGCGGTGAAGCAAGGTGATCATTACGTCATCAACGGTCGCAAGATGTGGATCACCAATGGCGCCGTGGATGACAGTAAAACTCCGGCGGACTGCGTTTTGGTTTACGCCAAAACCGGCGACAAGAATGGACGCGCTTTGGTTTCCACCTTCCTTGTTGAAAAAGGTCACCCAGGTTACATCGTCGGTCAGAAGATCACGGACAAGCTGGGCATGCGGGCTTCGAATACGGCCGAGCTTGTTTTTGATAACTGCAAAGTTCCGGCAAGCGCCTTGATCGGTGAAGAGGGCGATTCGATGATGCATATGATGCGAAATCTCGAGCTCGAGCGCCTGACATTGGCCGCGATGGGCTTGGGGATCGCCAAGCGCTCGTTGGAAATCATGAACCGTTATGCGCAAGAGCGCGAAGCTTTCGGAAAACCTTTGTCGGCCTTCGGTCAGATGCAAAAATACATCGCCGAAAGTTATGCCGAGTACAAAGCGGCCCGCACTTACGTTTACGAAACCGCTCGCTTGATGCGCTTGGACCGCGAAGGTCATCGTCTGGATTCAGACGGGGCGAAGCTGATCGCGACCACCATGTCGAAGAACGTGGCCGATCGTGCGATCCAGGTCTTGGGCGGTTATGGATACGTTGGCGAATACACGGTCGAACGCCTGTGGCGAGACGCCAAGCTTCTGGAAATCGGCGGCGGCACTTTGGAAGCACACCAAAAAAATATCGCGCGCGATCTGTCCAAAGACCCATCTCCGATCCTTCGCTAAAGCAGTCGACACGAATGTTTCCTTTCCAAGACCAAATCCCGATCGATTCTCAGTACCAGGCCTCTTACCAAGAGGTCCTGAAGCACATTTGGCCTCTTCTCACTGAAGAGCGTCGGTCAAAAATCGAGCGCGTCGTGCAAGGCCGAGCCTTTCAAAACGTCGTCGTCATGGAAAATATTTACGATCGCGGAAATATCAGCGCGGCCATGCGTTCGGCCGAAGCCTTGGGCTTGGCGCAAGTGCATTTGATCGAGCTTGGGGAAAAATTTCGCGAAAGCCAGCGCACCACCGCGGGCGCCGATAAATGGGTCGAAGTCCGCAAGTGGAAATCCACCAAAGACTGCGTGCAAGAGCTGCGCAAACAGGGAAAGCAAATCATCGTCACGCATCTGGACGCAACCTCGAAACCGATCGCCGAAATCGATTTCTCGAAACCGTCGGCCCTGGTCCTTGGAAATGAAAAAGACGGGGTCTCGCGCGAAATGATTGAAGCCGCCGACCATCGGGTCATCATTCCCATGGAAGGCTTCGTCCAAAGCTACAATATTTCGGTGGCGGGTGCTTTGTGCTTCTACCAAATGTATCAAAGCCACCTGGCCAAAACCGGCCGCGCCGGCGACCTGTCCGCAAAAGAGCAAGAGATTCTCAAGGCCGTGTACGCCGCCAGAACCATGGACTCCAGCCGACAAATTCTGGAAGCTTCAAGCCGCTAGGCCCGGATTTGAAGTTTCAGGCCCTTGCCCCCGCGGGTAAAATCCATTACAAAGCCCTATGGCAAAAAAATCTCGCTCTTCTGAATTGAAATCTTTCGCTTTGGGTTCGAACTCTGAAGTTCCCCATACCTATGCCCCCGAAGTTCTTGAAGCCTTCGATAACAAAAATCCCAATAGCATCGCGTGGACCAGCTTGATCTGCACCGAGTTCACTTCTCTTTGCCCGAAGACCGGTCAGCCGGATTTTGCGAAGATTTTTATCAATTACATTGCCGATAAAAAAATGGTCGAAAGCAAATCTTTGAAGCTTTATCTCTTTAGCTTCCGCAATCATGGCGATTTCCACGAAGACTGCGTGCAGACGATTTGCGACGATCTTTTTAAGCTGATGAAGCCCCAATATATCGAAGTGATGGGTGAATTCACACCACGTGGGGGGATTGCGATTTTCCCTTATGCGTCCGCCAGCAGCTCTCAACCCCAGTTCAAAGCTTTGAAAGAGCAGCGTCTTTTGAATTATGCTCCCGGAAAATTTTCGATGGAGCTTTCGAAGCTTTACTAATTTCTCTCGGCATCGGACCTGCTGGCAAGCCGCCAGCCGGTCGATTCCCCGACCGAACTAAGAATTTAATTCTTCGAGCGGGATTTCGATGACGAAGCTGGTATTGGCGTGATCGCGGTCGTACCAGATGCGCCCGCCATGTTCTTCGATGATGCCCTTTGAAATCGAAAGCCCCAGGCCCGTACCGCGGCCGACTTCTTTCGTCGAGAAGAAGGGATCCATCATGCGATCGGCGATTTGAGACGGGATGCCGTGGCCGCTGTCGGTGATGCGAAGAAGGATTGCGCCTTTCCGCAAAGAGACCTCGAGCTCGATCCAGGGGTCGATGCTGTTGACGATCGCATCGAACGAGTTGTTGAAGAGATTCAACAGAACCTGCGAAATCTGCGAAGGACGACAGCGAAGCGTCCACAGATTTTCGATGCCCTTGATCTGAAAATTCACGCCGTAGCGTTTGAACTTTTCTAAGCAAAGTTCCAGGGTTTCGTCGATGATCGAATTGAGCTCGCAGGAAATCATCGGATCGTTGTCCGCATTGCGCGAGAAAGCGCGCAGACCGCGAATGATTTTCGCGATACGTTCGACGGTGTTTTCGATTTTCACCAGCTCTTGCAGGGCCCATTCTTTTTCAAAGTCCGGACTGTTCAGACGGGATTTAAGCTGATTGGCGCGGTTGAGGATGATCGTCAGGGGATTATTGATCTCGTGGGCCACGCCGCTCGCCATTTCGCCCAAAGAGGCCATCTTGGAATTGGCGACCGCTTTGGCGCGCTCTTGATCCAGTTTGCGGTTGGCGATGACCTTATCGGTGATATCCCAGTTCAGACCCGTCATGCGGATGGGATCGCCATTTTCGTCGCGGGCGACGTAACCGATGGCCGCGATATAGCGGATCTCGCCGCGCCGGATGATGCGGAACTGATGATCGAAAGGTGCGTTTCGTTCGAAAACATGGCGGATCGCTTTTGAAAGCGAGTCGACATCTTCCGGATGGCAAAGCTTTTCGATATCGGAAAAATTTCCCAAGGTTTCGGCTTTGTCGACACCGAAAATTTCATAGATCGCTTTGTCCCAGATCAGCTGATCGGGCTGCACGTACCAATCCCAAACCCCCATTTTTTGCGACTGCAAAGCCAGGTTCAGACGCTCTTGCGATGACTGCAATTCGGCCATGATGTTCTTTGTTGTTCGCTGTGACCAGTAGCGCTCGAGCGCGACGGCCGCAAGGCTCGCCAGCGATTGCAACAAAGCGGCTTCGGGTGGGCGATCGGGTAAAACGCGCTGAAAGTAAAACGAAAAGACGCCCAAGACTTCGTTCTTGGTCGATAGAATCGGCAGCGACATGATCGCCTGGATCCCGTGCTCTTCAGCTTGGATCAATTTGTCATTGATACGGCTCGAGTCTTGGCTCAGATCCCCCAGCAGCATTTCGCTTTTAAAAAAAGCGGCTTGGCTGCAGACCGTGTAATCAGCGCGGATCGGAACCCGCTTGTCTGGATCGCTTGGCAAAAAAGGGAGCGAAGGGCTTGAGCCCAAAGTCAGAAATTCGGTGTCCGGATCGTGCATCAGCAAAACGCAGCGGACATCGGGCAAGGTCTGTTCAGTGAACGAAGTCAGGTTTTCCAATACGCGTGTGATATTGGTTTCGACCAAAAGATTCTGGATCAATTGCGCGGGGATTACATGATTTTCAGAAACGGGCATGAACAAAACCTTTAGTTTTTATGAATCCAAAAACTTTTCATCAAGGGTTCTTCATTTGGCAGTTCAAAGTCCCAGGTCTGCAGCCCATCTTCGACTCGGGCTTTGGGGCCTAGAATTTTTTGAATCTGGTTTTTTAGCTTTTCCTTGCT
This sequence comes from uncultured Bdellovibrio sp., assembly GCA_966211455.1. Taxonomy (GTDB): domain Bacteria; phylum Bdellovibrionota; class Bdellovibrionia; order Bdellovibrionales; family Bdellovibrionaceae; genus 21-14-0-10-47-8. Next base: position 195,201 of record CBIHNI010000006.1, on the reverse strand, counting down.
CCACTTTTCCAAGTTGCAACTGAAGAGCAAAGAACCCTTGGGCGCTAAAACCTGCCAGCAGAGATTGAGAAGGTCCGGCAGGGCTTGATCCAGTTTGAAGACTCCGTTTTTATGGCGGCCAAAAGAAGGCGGGTCGCAGATGATCACATCGAACTCGCGCTTGCGTTTGAGCGTGCCTTTTAAAAAAAGCAGGGTTTCAGACTGGAAGCAGTTATTAAGCGAGGAATCGAAGCCGTTCAAGCTAAAGTTTTGTTGGCCCCATTCTAAAAAGCTGGCGCTCAGATCGACCGAGGTGATCTCGCTGGCGCCGCCGGCCGCGGCCGCGACAGAAAAGCCGCAGGTGTAAGAGAAAAGGTTTAAGACCCGCTTATTTTTTGCATGTTGCATAACATACTGGCGGTTGTTCCGCTGATCCAAGAAAAGGCCTGGCGATTGGCCGTTCTGGGTTTGCAGGCTGTATTTCAAACCGTTTTCTTCGGCGGTCCAATTCTCTTGCCAGTTTTCGGATTTCCAGACCAGGCGCTTGTTGGGATCTTCGCCGCGATTTTGCATTTTTCGCAGCAGCCACTCTTTCTTTAAAAGCTTGGCGACGAACTCACATCTTTCCAAATCGGCCGCCGTCGGGTCTTCGTCGCGGTACCAGTAAAACCAAAGCTGCGAGCCGAACAGATCCAAACGCAAATCTGACAAATGGATCAATCGCAAGGCCGCCTGGGGCTGCTGCAAAAAGCCGTAAAGCCTTTCGCGGCGATCGATTTCCGCAAGCCAGCGCACCAGTTCCCGATCGCGCAAAAGCCCCATGCGCTCCATAAAAATCGGCCAAGGAGAACTGAGGAGCTCCTCGCCCGGAAGTTGCAATTCGAAAGCGTGCAGGCAAAGATGGGGATACTCGGCCCCATGGTAAGCGGTATCGCCCAAAATCGGAATCCCCAGCTTCGCGGCATGAATGCGAATCTGATGCGGGCGTCCCGTTTTCGGGGTCGCTTCCCAGGATTCGAAAAAAGCATTGCGTTTCAGCCGACGAAACGAAGTCTCGGCTGGTTTGCCTTCGATCGGTTCTTGGCAAAGATACTGATCCATTTCGCTGCGACTGGCGGTGATCAAAATGTATTTCTTCTGCGCTTCTCGTTTTTGAAAAAAGTCGGTGAGCTCGGCCGCCTTGGCCGAAGTGGTCGCCAGAACCAAAGATCCGGTTGTGGTTTTATCCAGGCGCTGGGCGATGAAGAGCTGGGACTTTAATTCCCGCTGGTAAATTTCGGTGATTCCCAGCTTGCCATGGTCCGGCGCATGCGTCGAAAAACCGGCCGGTTTATCAATGGAAATCAATAGGTCTCTTTGCTTAAATTGAAGCTTCATGCGTCATTCCAGATGAACTGTTTTTTCGCTCAAAGATCAAGTAATTTATCTCTCAGACAAAGGAGTCTAATTCAATGAACCGATCTGTAAAGAAAACATCATCTTCATTCACCTCTCGTCTGGCTCTGATCCTGAGTTTGGGACTGGTTTCCGTCATGCTCAGCGGCTGCGGTATCCAAGCGATCCCTCAGCAAAAGAACGACGTGGATGCGACCCTGGCCGAGGTGACCAACCAATACAAACGCCGTTCGGATTTGATCCCGAACCTGGTGAATGTGGTCAAAGGCTACGCCAAGCATGAAAGCGAAACCTTGGAAAAAGTGACTGAGGCCCGTGCTCAGGCGACGGCCGTGACCATCGATCCTTCAAAGGTGACCCCCGAGCAATTGCAAAAATTTTCACAAGCTCAGGGACAGTTGTCGCAGGCTTTGGGCCGTCTTTTGATGGTCACTGAAAATTATCCAAACCTGAAAGCGGACACGCAGTTCCGCGATTTGCAGGCGCAATTGGAAGGCACTGAAAACCGCATCACCGTGGCTCGTCAGCGCTACATCCAGTCGATCCAGCAATTCAACAACTTGGTGACGGTCCCACCGACAAGCTGGGTGAATGGCATGTTCTATCACTATGACAAAATGCCGCAGTGGGATCTCAGCGCCGAAGAGAAAACTCAGGCTGAAAAACCGCCAGAAGTTAAAATGTAATGCGCGCTTATTTCGGGATTTTATTTTTCATTTTCTCACTGACGGCAAAGGCAGAATTTCAAGTTCCGCCTTTGCGCGGTCCCGTGATGGATTTAGCCGGAGTGATGACGTCGCAAGATCGCGATCGTCTGGGCTACCTGATCCAGCAATTTCACAACGGCGGAAAAGGTCAGCTGCAAGTTTTGACGGTGCAAAGTCTGGAAGGATCCAGCATCGAAGAAGCTTCGATCAAAGTGACCGACCAGTGGAAGCTGGGTGACGCCAAAAAAGACGACGGCGTCTTGATCTTGGTGGCCATGCAGGATCGCAAGCTTCGCATCGAGGTCGGACAAGGGCTTGAAGGAGTCCTTCCCGATATCAAAGCGAAACAAATCGTATCGGACGTGATGACCCCGTATTTCCGCCAAGGAATCCCTTCGCAAGGGATTATTCAAGGTGCGGCCGAAGTCATGCGCACCATCGATGCGGATCTTGCCGCATCCGGGATGCTGCCGGAAAAAATGCAGGCCCGCAGCGGGAAGAAAAAAGGTTCTTTGTGGGATCGCTTTGAAGGCATCTTCGTTTTAATTTTCATCCTGTTTATCATCTTCGGAAATATCTTCCGACCTCGTCGCCGCGGATTTTGGGGTGGCGGAGGTGGCTGGGGCGGTGGAGGCTTCGGCGGCGGTGGATTTGGAGGAGGAGGCGGCGGCTGGGGTGGCGGCGGTGGCGGCTTCAGCGGAGGAGGTGCCAGTGGCAGCTGGTAATCAGAAATGGGCGCACAACTTTATCACAGAAGATCAGGCCAAGGCCGTGAGCGTGGCTGTCGCCAAAGCGGAAGTGAAAACCTCCGGTGAAATCGTTCCTGTGATCGTCAAACGGTCGTCAACCATTGGGCATGTGCCTTTTCTTTTAACATTGGTGATCTTGGTGACATTGTTGGTTTTCGAAGTGCCGCATTTGTCGTTCTTCGTTGATTACAATTTGCACTGGGTGATGTTCTTTATTTCGCTGGCCTGTTTTCTGATTTCGATGCCTTTGTCGAAATTGAAAATCGTGCAGCGTTTGTTGGTTCCGCAAGGCGATCAAGCTTTTCAAGTCGAAGAGCGAGCGCTGCTCGAGTTTTACCAAACGGGAATCGTCAACACGAAGGCCCGTACGGGCATTTTGCTTTTCTTATCTTTGATGGAAAGAAAGGCCGTGGTGCTGGCGGACGAATCGATCGCAAAACAGCTGCCGGCGGAAACCTGGAAGCAGATTTGTGATTTGATGGTGGATGGAATCAAAAGCGGGGATACAGGTGCCGGATTGATTCGCGCCATTGAAAAATGCGGTGAAATCTTGGCGACGCACTTCCCATCCAACGAGCAAAATCCAAACGAGCTCGAAGACAATTTGATCATCAAAGAATAACTACTGAACGGATTCGATATCGTATTCGCGGGTGATATGGCCAGTTTCAACAATGGCCGTATCACCGGCTTTCAGTCCCAGCAAAGCTTCACCCAAGGGGGAGCTTGGTGTGACGATCTGAACCGAAACGCCATCTACATTTAAAATCGTACCGCCACCTTTGGACATGATAAACACCCAGCTTTTTTTACCATTCAAGCTCACTTCGACCAAAGCCGTGGAAGAGATCGCTTCCTCCGGTGCAAAGCTTCGCACCTTGATGTCTTTGTAGGTGTAGATCAGCTCTTCAATTTCACCGACGCGTTTGGCCTGTGCTCCTGCCAAATAAGAAGCTTCCAGACCCCGGGTGTCGTATTCGTTTTCGGGTTTGCTCTCTTCATTGGTGGCGGCTTCATAGGTGGCAAGGGCGGCCTCTTTCAAAGCGACCAGCTCTTTTTCCAAATGGGCGACGATTTTTTGGATTAAGATCTGCTTATTCACAAAAGATCCCTCTCTTCACATATTCTATACCGAATCTTGGAGCTGACAAGTCGTTCGACCAAAGGCCCGGTATTCATGTCTCTTCTTTGCCGAGACCCGCAATGTCTGAGACCCTAAGCTATGCCAAAGATCCATATCGGCCTGGTCGCTGAAAACAAAGCCCTAGAAAACGATATCAAGCAAGCCACCGAGCAATTTGGCGGTGCCTATATTCATCAGGCCAAATCGGTCTTCGAGCTCTTGCAAAAGCTCACCATGCAAAAGGTGCAGATGCTGGTCTTGCAGTTACCAAAGCAAGGCGAAGGCAGTGATTTCGGATCGGCGTACTCGTTCATCCGTAGCAAAAAGGATTTGGCAAAGACGCCGATCTGTCTGCTGACCGAAGCCGCGCATTTCGACACGGATTTCTTGTTGCTGGATCCTTTGGTGCGCGCTTTTCCGGGGTCTAGCGGAATGTTCGTCGCGATGATATCGATGATGCCCTTGGTGCAAATCGAAAATCCATCCGAAAGCGTGATCAGCGAGCCATGGATCCACGCCGAGTTCCTGGAATCCTTAAAATCCAAAACCGGCCAAGAGATGCAGTTTCAAATTCGTCCCGCCACCGAAGACGAACGCCGCCAATCTTTCTACAGCCAACAAAGCGACGAAGTGCGCTCGCATCTGGGATGGTTCAAATTCACGGTGCGCATGCTGGAATCGCAAACCGATGTGATGTCAAAAATGTTCACGGGCATGGACCGCGACACGGTCGAAATGGTGGCGCAAAGCCTGCTGCAAAAAGTGGTCGAAGAATTCAACAGCAAAGTGAAAAACGACTTTGCGACCCGCGGGGCGGTTTATCTGCCAGAGATCGACAAGCTCAATGCGGTCGACCGCAAGTGGGTCTATTCGCATGCCCAGCATCAGGGCACGATCTTCGAAGCCCCCGAATGCCAAGTCCTTCTCGAAGTCAGCCGATATATCTAGGCTCTCCGGTCGAGAGCGAAGCTCGCTCTCAGTCCTTGGAGTCCTTCGGCAAAGCTTCCAGTGCGGGCTCGCTCTGCTTGAACTGATACCTTGTCCCAGGATTATCCGTCCCGATGAAGCTCAGAGCGAATGCGTGAAAGGCGTGGCCGGCGTTGTTGTAAAAAGAGGTGTCACCGATTTTGTAGACGGCAAATTGGTTTTCGCCAAATTTGAAAGCTGTTGGCAGGAATTGCACTTTGTTGGGATTTCCGTAGATGTAGCCGAAAATGCTTTTACCGTACAGGGGGCCTTGTGTGGTGGAAGGCATGCCGACGGTTTTAATTTGATGCTCTAGAACTTGGCCTGAATCAGGTTGGAAGAAAATCGATTCGACTCGCGAGTCATCGGGTTCGACGCATTTTTTTGAAATGCGGCCTTCGATTAAGATTCCGGATGAGGTGATGTTGGCCACCTTCCAGCGGACGCAGTCTTTGGCTCCTGTCGAGTAGGTTCTTTGCCATTCGATCCATTGGTCAACTTTCAATTGTGATTCGGCGAAAAGAGGTGGCACTTCGAATTGGGTTTTGTCGCTGCTGCCAGGCTTTCCTTGCTGACCTTTATCAGGGCCTTCGACCGAGGCTTGTTTTTTCGATAACCCGCAGGCGGATAAAAGGGATGCTATCACTATCAAAGACATGATCAAATGTTTCATGCCTGCGATTTGATCATGAGGGATCTATCGCCAGCAACATCAAATTGCGATGCGGCATCCTGGGTGTCGAGAAGGTCTGGGGAAACTGAAGAGAATCTTATTTTTGCTTGAGCAAGCGCACTCTGTGATGCCAACATTAAAGGCATGAAATCACTCTTATTTTTTCGCTATCCACAGATTTGGCTGATTGCTCTTGGGGTTTGGTTGTTGCCGATGCTCACCCTGTTGCTGACATCGCTGATCTATGGCTCTTCGGATATTGTGCTTTCAAGTTTTGACTGGGCGATTTTGGGTTGCTGTTTTGTCGGCGGAATTTTTCTGACTTTTCAGCGTCGCCTTTTTTGGGGATTGTCGCTGGCGACTCTTTTTGTGACGGCGATTTTAAATTTATATCAAGCTTCGGTGCTGGCTGCACATATGATGGCGTTTGATTATCAGTTTTTGTTGGCCGTGGCGCTTTTGGTGGCGATTTGTGTGATCTCGTATCACTTTCGCTTTCCTTATTTGGATGGCCGCGATTCCGGCTTGTTTGGCATCGCTCATCGTTTTCAATCTTCGTGGCCCGCGACTTTAGAAGGCAAGCCGGGAATGGTGACATCGATTTCCATTACCGGTGCGCTTTTTCAAGCCGATCAGTCCATCGGCGAAGTCACCGTCGGATCGGATTTAAAGCTCAGCATTCCCGAAGTGGGCTTTGAGGAGATTTCATCCGAAGTGCGCGGTCTGCAGGGCGATAAAATTCGTCTCAAGTTCAATCGCTTGAGCTTTGCGCAGTTCCGCCGTCTGAAGCGGAAATTCAAATCTTTGATTCTAGAGCCGCGTAAAGATTAGACCGCTGAAAATTCTACCGTGAGTTCTCTTCATGGTATCGCTCTGGCCTCAGAGACCCGTAATGGAACTGCGTTTGATTCCAAATTAGAACCGTCGAATCGTCCTTGATGGCTTAAATCATATTCGAGCCTTGCGATAGCTTGGTACGGCTCTTGTATAAGCGACTCCTCGATCAGATTTTTTAACCACCTCTATAAGGAGTCATTATGAAGTTGTCTTTGTTCCTGTCAACGATGCTGCTCGGCTGTCTGTCTTTCGCCGCAACGGGCGTTCGCGTTTTCGATGTTCAGAATGCGAAAATGGATCCGGATTTGAACCTGACGGGTGCCGGTTCCGTGACTTTGGATTACGACAAGAAAGAAGTCAGCCTGACATTCGAACGTCGTATGCCGCCATGCCCAGAGCACAAAGCTTGTATCATGATGATGCCGGCTCCGATGCAGATCACTTTGCCAATCGTTTCTGTGAAAACTGACGGGTGCAACTTGAACACGGTCGTGGCGTCTCAAGATCAACGCCCGGTGGATGGAATTTTTCAATCCTTCACATTGTTGGATGCCACCAATCCGAAATGCATGTTCTTTGCTCCGGTTGTGCAAAACGCGACTTTCGTGACCCAAGGTTACAACAGACTGGAAGGCACCGAATTCAAAACAAAATCGACCATGACTTTGATGAACGCGGGTCCAACGCAAACTTCGAAACGTTCATTTGTCTTGGCAGCTGGCACTGGTACCGATGGCAACATCGAAGGTAAAGAAGCCGTAAAAGGTTCTTTGCAGATGAAAGGAAGTACCGTGTCTTTGACGGCGACTTTCCAAGCTGCTTGTCCTCAGGATGCGATGTGCAAGTTGGCTCCGCCGGTGAAAATCACCCTTTCAGAGCTGCAAATCCTTGACGTGAAAGAATCGGACTGCGGTGATTTGATCATTGCCGAGCGTTCGATGAATTCAACGGATGCGACCATCGTTCAACGAGTCGAAATCACAGATTATTCGAAGTCGACTTGCGAAATTTTGATTCCGCATGTCTTGAAAGTGAAGCTGTCGAAAACTTGGAACGATTTCAGCGGCAAGGTTTTCACATCTGGCGCCGACTTGTGGTTCGATAACGCCAAGTAACAGGTTTCAGATCCCTCTCTGAATTCTTTAAAGCCAGTCCCGAGTCAGGACTGGCTTTTTTTTTGACCTCGATAGACCCGCCTGCTACGAAGTGGCCTCTATCTGAAAACGAGGTCGGAAATGGGAAATGGGCTGAAGCTTGCCTTGGGATTTTTACTTCTTTTTTGGCTGGGCGCATGCTCGGTGGAAACGCAAAAGGGACGTGAAAGTTTCGATGCGCAGAAACTGCCGGTTGAGCTGGCAAAGCTCGCAAACCAAACTTTGGAGCTTCGTGCCTTTCAAGATCAAATCTTAAAACGCGTGGCGGCCGATCAAACTCATTTCACCTTGCCGGTGGCCGTGATCGATAACGGTGTGGATCTGGCGCACCCGGATCTGGTGGATAAATACGATTTCAAAATTCAAAATGGACAGATCGTCGGGGCGGGACATGATTTTATGGGCGACGACGATTTTTCTTCGTCGGTTCTGATCAACCCCGAGCTGTTTGCGTTAACCGCCACCCAAATCAAGGGCGGACTGATCGTACTGGGAAATCAAAATCCGTTCGAGAAAATGATCGCACTGGATCAAAAGATTTCGCAGGTCTTCCTCGCGAAATTGAAGGCGGATCCGATTTTGTCGAAGACGTTATTCGCCAAGCTTTCAAAAGACTCTTTCAACGCCTTTGGTCTTTATCGCCTGATCAACGACGAAAAAGAAAATGCGCTTTTTGATCCCGGCTTTTACCAAATGACGAAGGCAGAAGGAAAACTTCTGGGGCCGGATTTCCGTCAGAAAGCTCGCGCCAACGAAGTTTTGGCCCGCGCCTGGAGTCTTGAGAACGTTTATTACTTTGTCGATTATCCGGTTCAGTATCTGGATCCGGCGACGGGTTTATCTTACATGTTCGGATTTTTAAATCAGATCGAAGGCGCCGATCGCTTCGTTGAGCTTTTGAAAGAGACTTGGGGCCATTCTGCCGAAGCGGCCGAGCTTCAACGGGCCGTCGGTCAGGTCGTTCAATTCCGCTTGCAGCGTGACCACACGCCAGCGCCACAGCAAAATAAAGTCACGGAATCGGTCGCTCAGTTCTTGTCGCAAGCCTTAGAGTACCACAAGGGCGGCATTTCGATACGCGATCCGATTTTGGATCTTCGCTGGGCCACGGTAACGGTTGCGACTTCGGGATTGGAGATGGGCCGGGCGCCAACGGATTTTCCGACGGTGCAAATCACATCGGATTTTGTCGCAAGCCAGCTGAATATCTCAAACCAACGCATCGACAAATACCGGCAGTTGATGGATCAGGTGCCTTTATCGACGCAAGAAAAATTCAAGCTGCGCGCGTTTGATCGCGCTCTGAAGAAAAATACGGCCATGACCCAGGCGTATTTGCAAGAGCGAACGGATGATCTGTCCCGCATTTACGATTCGGATTATCACTCGCGACTGACTTCGGAACTGCGCAAGTATCATTTTCGAAACAAGCATCCTTATTTGTCCCAGCTATCTGAAAATGAAGTGCATGGCACGCACGTTTCCGGAATCATCGCCAAACAAAATGAAGACATTCGCATTTATCCGGTTCGCGTGACCACCAGATCGGCGACGCTGACAAATACCGAATACAAAAAAATGATCCAGGATTACAAAACCGAATTCCAAACCTGGTTGCAAAAACCGCTGGTGATGAAGGCGATCTTTTCGAATTTTAGCAAAGTCTTTCCGATCGGAATGGCCGAGCCTTCGACCGATGATCAACGAAAGCAGGCGGTGGACAGCTTGATGGTGCAGATCAACGAGGCGATCGAAATGAGCTTCGAATCCGGCACCATGGACTTTATTTTCTTTCAAGAACTGAAGCAGGCTTTAAAACATGTGGGTGAAAAGAAAATCAAAATCGCCAATATCTCGTTAGGGGCCGAGCAAAAAAATCCCATCCCAAAGCTTTCCGATATCGACCCGGAAAAAGACCTGCCTTCGGTTTTCGCTTTCCTTAATTTTGAATTTCTAAAGTTTCAGATCGGCGAAATTCTTTCGACCACATCCAAAGACACGTTGTTCGTGGTGGCCGCCGGAAACTCCAGCACTTGGGTGGACGGGAAATCGCATAGCGCGGTCCCGGTGGACGTGACGTCGCGATTCTTGGCGATGTTTGAGGACGGCGATATGGTCGCGCCGAATAACCATCTGACGAATGTTTTGGCTGTTGGCAGCTTGAGCCAAGATGAAGATCTGTCGGACTTCACCAACGTGATTTTAGGGATGAAAACACCGATGATCTTCGCCATCGGCGAAAAGATCCTGTCACCAGTGAAGACGACCGAACTGTCGCCGGCCAAAACGGTGATCGATTCTTATGTTCCAACCTTGTCTTCGGCCATGCCAGTTGCGACCAGCGACGATCGCGTGACCGGTCGTTACCTTTTGGAAAATCCAAATTTAAAACCCGATTCTGAAAACAAAGGCAAGGCGGCGGCTTACCTGCGGGCGGGTCTTTCTTTGGTGGATCGGGTGAACGAGGTTTATAAGACCGAGCTTGCCATTCGTTACAATGATCACCGTGAGTATCTGAGCGGGACATCGATGGCCACACCGGCCATTGCCGGGGTGATTGCGGATCAAATTTTGAAGCGGGCGCAGTCTTTGGGACTTGCCTCGGATCAGGTGTATGACCACCCCGAGATGACTCCGGCAAATCTCATCCAAGAGCTGCAAAAGACCGGAAAGCCGCTTTTTCCTGAAAATCCGCAGGCCCCTTTCCGCAAAATCGACGTGCGCGGAAAATACGACCGTGGTGAAAAGATGCAGAAGCTGGAAGAGAAGTTGAAGCTGATTTTACTGAAAGCCAGTTAAGAATCCGGCATCTATCGCCGGATTAAAAGATACCCGTGATAAAACCGCCAAAGAAAGCGGCCGTTGCCCCGGCGTATAAGAACGCAATCAGAATTTGTTCGCTCTTAGCTGGATTCATTGAGACATCCTTCGTTATGACATTAGTCTATTCGGTGAATTTTAAAGTTTGCTTAAGATTATTTCGTGCTCCTTTTTGAGACCAAATAAAATGCATCCAAGTTTTAAAATGAGAACCTGCGTTTTATGCATTCTCATTTCGTAATCAATCAGCGTTCGCTTTCTTTTCACCATGGTCTCAAATCCTGATGGTATTTGGAGACGACCGTCAATTCTGCTAATTCTTCTCGGGCCAAACACTGATAAGGATGTAGGAAAAGATGAAAGCTCAAAAACGTATCAGTCCCAAACGATTTAAAGTCCAACGCCGATTGATGACCGAACTTCCGGGCCTGGGGAAAGCGGGCGCTTTAGAGCGCCGCCCTTATCCCCCAGGCCAGCACGGAAACAAGCGCCGCAAGTTCTCCGAGTACGCGTTGCAATTGGAAGAGAAGCAAAAATTGCGCGTCAATTACGATATGCGCGAAAAGCAATTCGCCCGTTTTATCAATAAGGCAAAAAGCATGGCGCACGGAAATTGGGTGGATGCTTTGGCAGGACTTCTTGAATTGAGACTGGACAGCGTGGTTTTCCGCTTGGGTTTTGCTCCCAGCATTCGCGCCGCTCGGCAGTTGGTGACACATCGAAAAGTTTTGGTGAATGGGAAGCTTGCAACCATCGGGTCGATTGTTCTGAAGGTTGGCGATCGCATCGAATTGAAGCCGAAGGCTTATGAAAATGTGGTTTATCAAGGATCCATTGCATCACCGCGATTGCCACTGCCGGATTTCTTGGTGCTGGAAGATGGTCCGCACGGAAAAATCGGACGCGTACAGGATGTCCCGAATCAGGGGCATTTTCCGTTCACTTTCGAGGCCGGCCTGTTGGTTAGCTATTATTCCCTGTAATCAGAAAGGGCTTGTGGTATGAGTTTCAAACCACCGGTGATCGATTCAGCCGAATATATCGAGCTTTCGCCCGCATGTAACGGCCGTATACGGGTGCGCTTCTTTGGTTCGGAACTAGAGCTGACTTTGGATGCGGCTTTGGATTTACAGTATCAATTGGCGCAGGTTCTTTGCTTTGTCGAGGCCTGCGAGGAGATGACATCCGTGCCGAGCGAAGCGCGGTCTGAGTTGGTGCATTGAAGATCGTTTCAGCTCGAAAGACGGAAAGATCTGCGTGGCGATTTCTAAGTCGTGATCCGATTGGCGCATTCGGCAGGCCGAAGGTCCGAAGTTTTTAAAGCCAGCGTTAAGATTTGCTCAAAAATATCCGAATTATGTCGTGATTCTTTAAAATTATCAGGAGTTCGACATGAAGAAGCTGCCATTGAGCATTCGCATGCTCTTAAGTGCGATGATGTTTTCGATCCCGATTTTGGTTCTGACTTATCTTATGTACCAATCGGAAACCGTCAATATCGAATTCGGTCAGAAAGAAAGTTTGGGCGTCGTTTTGCAACGCCCGTACGAACAGCTGCTGGAAAAAGTGATGCTGAAAAAACTTTCGCAGAATCCGGATTTCAGTGCGAACTCGGCCAGTTTAGATCAAGAAATTGCAGACAAATTGAAAACGGTCGAATCAACCTTGGCGCAGGTCGGGGCGGATCTCAAATTTTCAGATGAAGAATTGAAAGCACGTCAACGCGAAAACGCATCGCTGGCGAGCCTTCAGAAATCGATCGGCGAGAAAAACTGGGACGCTGCGATTGCGTCGATTAAGACCTCGATCACCCAGTTGGGGGACACGTCGAATCTGATCCTGGATCCGGACTTGGACAGTTATTATCTGATGGACGTTTCGCTTTTGGCTTTGCCGCAAATGCAAGATCGCGTGCACACGATCTTGGCCGACACCGAAGCTTTATTTAAAGGCAATGACCCTTTGGAAAAGCGGGTGAAGGCATCGGTGTACCTGGCACTGCTGAAAGAGTCCGATTTGGCGCGAATTTTGGCCGACGTCCAGACGACCATGAACGAAGACAAAAACTTTTACGGTGTCAGCGAAGGTTTGGATGCCAATCTAAAAAAGACATCGGAAACTCTCAATGCCAAGGTGGCGAACTTCGTTCAACATCTGGAGGCCTTATCATTAGGCAAAGAAGTCGATCAGAAAAAATGGAGCGAAGCGGGGGCGCAGCTTTTATCGGAAACGTTCTCATCATGGACGGCTGTGACCAATGAAATGGACCGATTGATTTCCATTCGCGTGAAAACGCTTTCCGATCATCGTACGGCCGCCTTGTTCACGGCGGGTTTGGCCTTGATGGTCGCGATTTTCTTCTCGATCATTGTCGGATACTCGCTGAACGAAACCATCAAAAATATTTTGGCATCGATCACGCGCCTCAAATCCGCATCTTCGGATTCGATCGAAGTCAGCCAGATCCTGAATCAGAAATCGACCGAGGTTTCGGAAGACGTCAGCAAACAGGTTGCCGCCATCGAAGAAACGGCGGCCTCGATGGAAGAGATCAACAGTCTGGTTGAAGTTGGCAAGAACAGCACCTTCACCGCGTCCCAGTTGGCTCAGTCTGCCAGTACGTCGGCGGCGCAAGCCGATACCGAAATCGGCAATCTGCTGGGATATATGGAAAAGATCTCCCAGTCTTCAAAGAACATCTTCTCGGTGATCGAGATGATCGAAGACATCGCCTTTCAAACCAATCTTCTAGCGCTCAACGCTTCGGTCGAAGCGGCACGTGCGGGCGAATCCGGCCGCGGATTTGCCGTGGTCGCCGACGCCGTTCGCAGCCTGGCGCAAAAAAGTGCGGGGGCAGCAAAAGAGATCGCGCACCTGATCCATGAAAACGAAAAAAGCGTCAAGCTTGGAACCGTCGGCGCCGAGAAATCGGCCCATATCATCAAGACAGTCATCGGTATGATTCAGAATCTGCACGTGCTCTCGCAAGACTTGGCCCGGTCCGCCGAAGAGCAGGCAACCGGCATCACGCAGGTGACGACAGCGATGAACCATCTCGAGCAGGGAACGCAAAGCACGAAGCTCAGCGTCTTGCAGATCGTCGAATCCGCACGGTTATTGATGGATCAATCCGAAGAGCTCGAGAATGTCATCACGGTTCTGCAAACCGAAGTGAAAGGCCGAAAGGCATCGCAAGGGCCACAGCCTTCGGAGATGAGCGCTTAGCTTCGGTCTTTCAGCTATTTTCCGGTGTTGTCGAAGAGGATGCCGATTCCAACAAAAGGGCCTGACATGTCGATCTGTTCGATATTTTTTTTCGAGCTTCCGACGCCATCGATACCCGGAATTTTACAGTACTCGTAACCGGCTTCGATATTCAAAAAGTACGACTTAAATCCAAAGGCAAAGCCAACGCCCGCCAGACCGTAACCATTGATATAAAGTCCTTTGTCTGGTTCGGTGGACCATTTCTGGGGTCCGCCGGTGCCAGTGATTTCAACCAAACCGCCGCCAAGGCCGGCTCCTAAAAACAGGTCCATTTTAAAAATGTCCGTTTTTGTCGTCGCAAATCTCGCCACACCGGCTAGGCTTTCGTGTTTCACGTAAACACGGTAGGCATTTGATCTCTCGGCCGCATTTTTTTGAGTGTAGCGCAAGCCAACCCCAAACCAAGGCGTCAGAAGCTGAGAGATCTCAAGTCCCAGATTCAGAGCGTTTTTAACTTCCTTGATCCCTTCGGCTTTCAGTTCAGTGTTGAGATCGTCAGGGTTTGGGGATGAGGAGGCTCCGAACACCCGAAGTTGACCTTTAAAATCCGGAACGGAGCCGGCGCCCTCTGCCTGGGAGATAACGAACAGAAATGAAAATACGGCGGCCAAAAAAGTCCTGAACATGAGCGCTCCTGGGTGGTGTATTTTCATTCTATGTATTGATGTGAAATCGAGTCAACAGACCGGTTGCAAGCTGGGGATTGGTCTTGCCGGGTCCATCTTGTGGCGCCGAAATTGTAGTACTCACACCCATGCATTCAGAGGGCCTTTTTAAGCAAATCTATGCGCAAGCGGTGCTCGCCGCGTGTCTAACTTTTGGATATCTGGCGCCCAGTGCGGCCCAAATGGCCTGCCATCAGGCCCATCGTGATCAGGCTTTGTTTGTGGTGAAAGAGATGGATCTGGAAAAGTACCGGGATGATGTCGCCGAAGAGGTGGTTTATTACACCCTACAGGAACGAGAGCTCTTTAAAGTCTCCGTGAACTCGAAAGGCCAGCTGATCGATTCAACGGGCGAAGCTCTGACAACTCCGAAAGGAACCCTTTGGATCTACGTGATGGACAAACGGGGACAGATTTATATCTTGCAAGAAAAGTTTCAAAGGCGGGGACTGCAAAATCATTCGTCGGTATTGGCCGGTGACCATGTGGCGGCGGCTGGTGATGTGGTTCTGAAAGAGGGGCGGATTCAATTTATCAACAATGGCAGCGGTCATTATGTGCCCGAAGCTCCATTTTTCAAGCAATTGATTCGCCAGCTTCAGGCTTTGAATGCCGACCTAAGTGAAATGAAGATTCGGGTTCTTGGTGAAAAGAGCTGGGTCAAAAAAGAGGATCTGGCCGACTTTTCGCCCGAGCAATTGGATCAAGTTAAAATCCATAACTTGCTGACCCAGCTGTCGCTGCCATGGCATCGCTCTTCAGAAAATCTAGCGAGATTTATTCGCAAAGCGGTTGAAATGCAAAACCCAGCGTTCACTCGCAAACTGGCATTCACCTTGGCCGAACGAAGCGCCGACCCCGTGCTGCTGCAGACGCTTTTGAAAGCAAATTTAAATCACGACAATCTTTCGGCGTTGATTCGGGGATTGATAGATGTGATCTCCGGCCAAGTTCCAGATTCGATTCGCACCGAATGGATTCCTTACTGGCTGACATCTCGATCGAGCGAAATTCAAAAGATCGCGTTGACCTTGCATGCAAGCAAGTTTCCAAAACACGGCCCGGAACTGATCGAGATGCTTTTGCAAAGACCAGCTCTTTTGGCAAGTTCCGAGCACATGCAGGATCTCCTCAGTCGTCTTTTGATGTTGCATCCTTTACCCGAGATCCAGCAGCGACAGGTGTGGCTGCAGATCTTAGGTTTGGTTGAGACGAGCTTAAGGAGCTCCGAGGATCCGGCATTTGGTGCTCAGGTCGAAATCATAAGACAGATGCTTTACATCGCCGAACGCACACCCATGCCCCGTGAAGGACTCGAGCGTTTGCGTCTTGTCTTGGTCTTTATTCGGGATCGAAGTGTCAGCGGCAAGATGCGAACCGAAACGCCGTTCTATCTTTTAAATCGCCTGGTGAATCCTTAATTTGTTTCTGCAAGCCGCCGAGTTGATTGAAGGAGCGTATCGATTTCACTGTCTGAATTGCAGGAAATTGGTGCACCCATGAGGACTCGAACCTCAAACCCTCTGATCCGAAGTCAGATACTCTATCCAATTGAGCTATGGGTGCACGCGAAAGACTTCTTTTTTAGAAGAAATGGTGGCTTTTGTCAGTCTGTAAATTCGCCAAATGTGCCAAAGTCTTACGCTTTATGTCGCATTTGACCTATTGTGTTATTGGATGAGCTGGTGTATACCTTCGCCCGGTCATTCATATCTTACTGGGGAGGAAGATTGTCTCACTACGACTTCGAAGCGGACGAATTTGAAAATCCAAGCTCAACGACTCCAACACATGCTCCGGCGAAAGACTCTGACGACGATTTCGATGACGAGGATATGGATTCTGACGACGACAAACTGGATATGTTTGGCGGCGGCGGCGACATGGACAAGCAGCTCGAAAAAATGGTCATCGGCGAAGAAGTCGAAGACGATCTGGATCTGGATGAAATCGACAACATCCTGCAGCTGAACGAAACTCAGTACCCAAAGTTCACTTTGGCGAAAAACAAAGCTCGTTTCCTGCGTATGGTCAGCTGGTACCGTGCCAAAGAAGAGTGGATCGAAGTCGCTCCTTTGTCGGGTGTAACAAAGCTCTTCAAACAACAGACAAAAGAACTGGAAGGCATCCGTTCTTCAAAGCTGGATTACGAAATGGAATTGGAAACGGGGACTTTGACTCCGTCTCAACGTTCATATCGTAAGGACGAATTGAAAATGTGCCGCGTGCAAGAAAAAATGGCCGTGCACTTGATTTCAAAACTTCAGTTGAAAATCAAATCTGGCCGTCGATAATTTCGGCGCGCACAGTTTGAAACGAAAAAAGCCCAAGTTTCCTTGGGCTTTTTTTATTTGTGCTGGACTGTTTTTGATTACTAGCGAAGGTATTCTTCAACAGTTTTCAGAGCATTCATCATCTTCTCAACATGGGAATTCAGGATTTGAATAGTCTCTTCACAAGTTGAAGCCTGAGAGGCTTCTTGCCTAACACGAAGCGCCCCTTTTGTGCTCGAACCAAAATTAGGATTGATAACCAGTGATTGAGCTAGTTTCTTGGCTTCCAAATCTCGAGTTCTTAATTGCTCCTGGGTCTGTGCAGGCAACGATTTGAAGCACGTTTCTATTTCAGAATTACTCAGTGCGAACACTGTCGAAGACATCAACACAAGGCTCAAAATTGTGATTACTTTTTTCATTTTCACTCCTTAGTTAAATTGTATTTAGACTGAAGCTTTCGAGTTCAGATGTTTACAAATAACGTTCCATTGGGCCTACTTAGGGGATGAGTTTTAGGACAGGAAGCTGCCAGGTCATTAGGATTGTTTTATTGGTCGCCATTCAATTTGCGATTGTTTCCGCACGCGCCGACTTTTGGGACGAGCAAATTAAACCCGTAAGCGAGCGGGCTTTTGATCCGACTTCGCGAAGGTTGGTGTTGGCGGGATTTGGATCTGTCTTGTGGTCACAGTCTTTGGATAGCAGTGCTCGTGATCAGTGGCGTGGTGATCAGATGATGTCCAAAGATCTGGCGAAAGCCGGCGACAATTTTTCTCGAGATGCCATCGGTCCGATCATCGCCTTGGGACAGCTTTATTTTGACCCCGAAAACGGGGCGTCGCATGCGCGCGCTTTGATTTCGACCGCGCTTGTGACTCATGGCTTAAAGCCAGTTTTGCAAAGAAGGCGTCCCAATGGCTCGAACAATCATTCGATGCCTTCGGGTCATGCGTCGAACGCCTTTGCGACCGCGACGGCCCTTTCATATTCCTACGGATGGAAGGTGGGCGTGCCGGCGTTTGCAGCCGCCGGGATTGTCGGGATGTCGCGCTTGGCGGATGATATGCATTGGTTCAGCGATGTGGTGGCCGGTGCCTTTATCGGCGTGTGGATGGGGCGGGCGTCGTCTTATTCGGTCCGTGAGCTTTCATCGCAACAGACTGTGAGCTGGAGTCTGCTGCCGATTCTGCAGGCTCAGTATCAAGGCTTGCAGCTTCAGGTCGAGTTTTAAGAGTAAACACAATTCCAACTTCCGTCCCAGACTGAGACATTGGCACAGATCCATCGTCCAGGGTCGGTGTCTCAGCTTCGCTATATTGATTCCCGCTTTGAGATAAAAATATTTTCTGCTTGGCCCTTTATTCTCACATTGATTCGCCGATAGGTACAAAGTGAGTCAAACCGTGTGTTCGCACGAGACACTGTCGTGTCGGTACGAACAAGCGGATGAGACAAAACTTTCGGGATGAGAATTACAATAGGGAGGTATCATGCCGCGTACAATGGTCTTCATCGTCTCTGATGATGCAGAAACGGCCGAAAAAGCGAAAACAGCGTTGGCTCCATACGGAGTCACCATCAACACTTATGGACCTGGTCAATGGAAAGACGGATTGGAAAATTCGTACTTCCGTTCACAATTGGCTGTCGGTCTGCCGTCACTGGCATCAGGAACAAGTCCTTTGGAAAATCGAGGCAATGTCCTTCCGTTTCCAGGTGTGACGCCTTCAGCTTCAGGCTCGGTTGACGCAAGTAAAGTTGCGACAATGAATGAGCTGGAAAGCAAAGCAATTGAAAATGCAATTTTGCAATTCCGCGGAAACCTGACTGAAGCTGCCAAAGCTTTGGGAATCGGTCGCGCCACTTTGTACCGCAAAGTGAAGCAATATCAAATCGACCCGGCCGTTGCTCGTAAGAAGCGCGCCGCTTAATTCGATTTCAAAGTCTGTATTTCATAGACTTTCGACGGGCTGGACTTTTCCAGCCCGTTTCATCTTGAGACAATAATCTCATCAGTCAGGCCGTTTCTGACAGCTGTCTAAAAGATAACTGTGAGATCTGATACAATCATCAATGGGCTGGCATCAACTTCGCACAGTTTAATGGGAATGAGGGATGGGATGTTCAATATGAAAAATGTGATTTCATTTCCAGAAAAGCAAAGCCGTAAAGCTCGCAAGCAGCAAAAACAAGGTGCGCAAAGCATCGTGCTGTCGTTTTCCCTGGTCACGCTGATGATGGGCGCCTTGATGGTGAACGACAATATGACCCGCACGGGAAGCGCGCGTTACGTGGTGTCGGACAACACCTCTTCCTCTGAAATCCAAAATCTGAATCGTGCGATCGCCAGTGCTCACCCGATGAATCCATTTCGCGATATCGAGTGGGAGAAAAAATTGGCCGAGCGTTTGGCGCAAGATCCAATCGCCACACGCACGCCGGCCGCTGTCGGAAAGACCGCGAATACGCTTGAGCAATTGCGTTTCGGTTTGCTGGCCGGCAAGTACCGTGTGATCGATCAGACGGTGCGGGCTGAAAACGCCAAGGTCCAGGAGATCACGTACTCGGATTCGGATGATACCAACGATCGTCCCGTCTTTTTAAATCCGGAAGAGTTCTTGAAGAACTATGGCCGCCTGCTTTCGGTGAATTTTGAAAGCTTTGACCAGGCCAATAAGACGCCGCAATCGGCGACGACGCACGAATACCGTCTTTTAGGCCAAGACCACAAGGTCGTGGGCACGGCGGCTTTCGAAATGAACGACGAAGGTCGATTCATGTCGCTGAAAATCCGCTCGGCCGAGACAAACCAGCCCTAAATAAGGTCAATGTATCTCAGGGGAAAGCCGATAAGCCATTATCATGGTTTATCAAGACTTTCCCCAGCAACAAACGCCGCCAAACTACGGTCCCAACACGCTTCGCATCGCGCCGGTGCTGGATCGTTTTTTAGCTTTCATCTTTGACGTTGTTCTGTTCACACCGGTCTTCGGATTCATCCTGGCCAATCTTTTTCGCAAGCTGCAGATGGTTTATTTCTCGTCACCGAATTCGGTCGAGTTCCTGATCCTGCTGATCGTCGCCGTCATCTTTTCGCTTTTCTTATGCATTCTGTTTCAATCGTTGTTTTTGATTCTTCTGGGGGCTACACCGGGAAAGTATTTCTTCAAACTGAAAGTCGTCTCGGTTCAGCAACCCCAAGCGCGTCTGCGTTTTTCGCAAGCTTTGCTTCGCAGTTTCTTGTGGAGCTGCGAAGTTCTGTGTTTCTGCGTTCCGTTCCTTGAGGTCGCCAGCGAATCGCACCGTCGTCCGTTGCATGACCGCGCATCCGGCCTGATGGTGGTGACACTGAAAGCGCAAGGTGATCAAGGCCCGCATCAGATGGAAACGCATTTCGTGCGTCAGTTTTTGGTGGTGATGTCTTTGTGCCTTTTCATGTGGGGCATTTTCTTTGTTGGGCATTTCTACAAACTGGCCGTGCAGGGCGAATTTAAAAAAGGCGAGCTCGAGCGCGAGGACTACCTTTGTGCTTCAGTTTCGCAAGTGGTTGACGAGAAAGAATCGCGCATCGACAAAGCCTTGGCTCTTTTCTTGGCCGATGAAATTTCCGAGGACTGCTTGGCCGCCGAGGCGGATTTCGTTTTGTGGACTCCGAATGAAGATGAAAAGTCTTGGGCCTACTTGGCAAAAGGCATGCTGAAACGCTACGACACCGATGTTTTCGAAGCCTACCTGGACAAAGCTTGCGAAGTCGACGAAGCGGGGACGGCTTGTGGTATCGCCAAATACGAGGCTGATCCCAGCAAAAATGAAATCCCGAAGGATGCAAAGACCTCCGAGATTTTAAATGTCACCGAAGATTTCGAAAAAGGCCGTTACGCCGAAGCCGAAAGACAGTTCTTGAAACTTTCCAAAGAAGAAGGCTTCCACAGTTTCGCGCAAGCGGGATTGGTGAAGGCTTTCTGGGCGCAGAATAAAACCGAGCGCGCCAAAGGTGCTTACCAAAACGTCGTTCACCAGATGGACCGCGCCCATCAAATGGATCTGGCCGCCTGGATCTGTCATGAAGAGCTGGATCGAAGCTGCTCGGCCCAAGCGGTCGAGGCCTGTGAAGATCTGAAATCAACGGTAAAGGCGGCTCGGGCGCCGCTGCAAGAAACCTTCGCGGCGGTTGCTTTGATTCGCGAAAAAGAATGCCGCAAGACCAGCGCTTTCGAGCTCACGCAGTTTCAGAATATTCTTCGCGATCGCAAAGATCTGGTCGAATACGTCAAAGCGATCTCCAGCGAATCCAATCTTTCGAAAGAACAAAAGCAGCAGATCTTAGAAAATCTGGCTTTCCGACACGAATCAGTGCGTCCGGTTTTCCTGCGACGGCTGTCATTGCAGTCGTGGATCGATTCGGCCACCACCGAAGACGATTTCAAAAAGATCACCACGTTCTTAAATGATAAAAAAGTCCACGATCTGACGTGGATCAAAATTTACGAACGGGCGATGAACACATTCATCCGCATGCGAGCCGAAAAGCCGATCCGCGAGATCGTGCATCTGCCATCGCCACAAATCGTGGCCGATTACGGTTTCAAACCGATGCAGATCAAAGCGTACTATGTGGCCCGCAATTACGATAAGGCCTGGAGCGAACTGCAGCAGCATCAACAGGTTGACCGTGCTCCGGCTTCAACGGATTCGTTGACCCTCGATTTTATTCGTCAGGCTTTGGGTAAATACAGACAGGCGGGCGGGCAATGATCGTTCCTTGGATCAAAGGATTTTTAAAGTGGGATCAAGCCCCCATGACCTGGATGTTCCTGGTCTTAAATCTTTTCGTCTTCCTGGCCACATGGGAAGCCCAACGCCCCAGCATGCAAGAGTTCAGCGATCCCGATAATCTGATCATGACCGGCAAGCTGTACATGCAGTATCAAAACCCCGAGATGAAAAACCTGCCGTACCTGAGCCGCAATCAATGGCTGATCCAGGGCGGTTTGGGATTGAAAGATCCCAACTTTGTTGAAAACGCGCAGACCGCCGTTTTTTTCGGCGACAATATCGCCATTGGTCAGTGGCGCCAAACCATGCGCAAGTATCAAGATCAAATCCAAGACAAGCTTTCAACCGTCTTCGGTCTGCGCACGCAAGGTGGCTCGCCGCTGAACTGGATCACTTATCAGTTCATGCATGCGGGCTGGATCCATTTGATCGGCAATATGCTGATGTTCCTGATCTTCGCGGCTGCGGTTGAAACTTCGATCGGTGCCTTGGGATTGGGACTTCTGACCTTGATCAGCGGGATGGCTGGTGCCTGGATGTTCTTGCTTTTGAGCCCCGCAAGTCTGGCTCCCATGATCGGCGCCAGCGGTGCTTTAAGCGGAGTCATGGCTTTCTACGCCGCCTTCGAAAAAAAGAAGCGAGTCTCATTCTTTTACTTTGTTTCGCCACTGCCAGGCTATTTCGGATTTATCTACCTTCCAACCTGGATCATTTTCCCGCTATGTTTCCTGTCGGACGTCGTCGGTTACCTCAGCACGCCAATCGAAATCGGTTCAGGGATCGCCTACAGTGCGCACATCGGCGGAATGCTTTTTGGAGCGAGCCTTGGATTTGCGCTTCGCTACTTCCGCAAGAACCTCTGGGTTCAGTGGTTCTTCCAGCACTAGGTTGGGTGCAGGACTTCTTGTAAACAAGAGACCTTCGAAGAAAAGGCATCCTAGCTGGCCTCCCGCGGATGATGTCGCCACTGAGTAAAATACTACTCTTTCCGTTAGGACAATATATTGGCGAAAATGTCAGTTTATTGGCCTCGGGACGAAGCTCTGGGTTTGAAAGACCGGTATGTTGTCCAAACGGCCATTATACTATCCTTGATAAAAAGGGTGTCTTAGATCAAATCCGGTAAACCGGCGAAGCCGACGATTTACCGGATCTACAAAAGATTCTACTTAGCTTCGAAATTGAATTCGATTTTATTCGAACGAATCTGAATCTCTGATTCCCAATCCTTACATTAGAGCGGACTGGCCTGGATGGCCAGCCGCAAGCGGGGTCTGGGGTGCGCAAGCATCCCAGCAGACAGGATGTCTTTTCTCTGACGGGCTGGAATTACTCCAGACCCTCTTCCGCCGGAGCGAACCCGCGGCGAAGAGTGTTCTCGGTCACGCAGCGAGGCTCCATAAACTGTTTCAAATAATCCGGTCCACCGGTCTTAGAACCGATCCCGGACATCTTGAATCCGCCGAACGGATGACGATCCACCATCGCACCGGTGATGCCACGATTGACGTACAGGTTTCCGACTTCGAATTCGTCTTTGACTTTCGCAATATTCGCCGGGCTTCGCGAGAACAATCCGCCGGTCAGTGCGTACTCGGTGCCGTTGGCGATTTCCAATGCTTGATCCAGATCTTTGGCTTTCATGATGGCCAAAACCGGTCCGAAGATTTCGCTCTGTGCCAGCGACGATTTTGGATCGACATTGGTGAAGATCGTCGGCGGAACAAAGTATCCGCCTTTCGGCGCTTCGCCTTGATACAGAAGCTTGTTTGATTTCTTGGCGTCTTCGATGGTGGCCATGATGCGCTTGTAAGCTTCGTCATCGACCACAGGTCCCAGGTAGCCATTTGGATCTTCGGCTGAAGCTTGGCAGATGGATTTTGTCGCCTCCAGCAAACGCGCTTCGAATTTATCAAAGACCTCATCCAGCACGATCACGCGCGAGCAAGCCGAGCATTTCTGGCCCGAGAATCCGAAAGCCGAATACAAAACGCCATCGACCGCTTCATCCAGGTCCGCATCGTTATCGATGATGACTGCATTTTTCCCGCCCATCTCGATGATGCAGCGTTTGACTTCGGTCTGACCGATTTTGTGGGTGCCCGCATTCTTCAAAATGTGCAAACCCACGGCTTTCGAGCCGGTGAATGCAATCGTGGTCACCTGCGGATGTTGAACCAAATATTCGCCCACTTCTTCACCGTAGCCAGGCAAGAAGTTGAAGACACCCGGCGGGAAGCCCGCTTCTTTGATGATGTCCATCAGACCTGCTGCCACAATCGAAGATTGCTCGGCCGGCTTCATGATCACGGTGTTACCGGTGACAGCGGCTGCAACAGCTTGGCCTGTCAAAATCGCCAAAGGGAAGTTCCACGGCGCGATAACCAAGGCCACGCCACGCGGTTTGTATTCATAAAGCGAAAGTTCGCCCGGCACGTTTCCAACTTTTTGTGGAGATGCGAGCTCTTTCATATGACGAGCGTAATAACGGCAGAAATCGATCGCTTCTGCCACGTCGGCGTCGGCTTCGGCCCAGGGTTTTCCGACTTCCAAGACTTGGGTGGCGGTGAGCTTAAAGCTGTCACGCACCATCAAGTCGGCAATGCGATCCACGAGGCGTGCGCGCTCGGCGGCTGGAACTTTGCGCCAAGTTTTATAGGCGTTGTGAGCCGCCTGGAAAGCTTGCTCGGCTTCCACTGTGCTGGCGACCGAAATCTGTCCCAAGATTTGATCGCTCTTGGACGGATTTTCACGCGACAAAGTGCGAGAGGTGGTCACGTCTTTACCGTTGATATGCAAAGGATAGGTTTTACCCAAAGATTTTTTCGCATCGGCAATCGCGTTTTGGATTGCACGACGGTTTTCTTCCAAGGCGAAATCTTTGTAAGGCTCGTTGTAGAAACGATCTTCCGTTTTCAGTTCAGGCGATGTGATTTGCAGATCTTGTTTTGGATCCTTCAGCAGAACATCCGAAGTTTGGCCTTCGGCAAATTTGCCGCGCAGCCAGGATTCATTGGATGTATTTTCCAAAAGACGGCGCACCAAATAAGCCATGCCCGGAATCAATTCGCCGACAGGAGCATATTCGCGCACGCGGTAACCCATTTCGACCAAAGATTTTTTGATCGGATCGGCCATTCCGTACAGCATCTGAATTTCAAATCCGTTTTGTGGCACATTGTATTTTTCGGCTGCGGTGATGGCCGCCGCGATCGTGCGCACGTTGTGCGAGCCGAAGGCGGCACGGATGTATTTAAAGTTTTGCAGCAGGTAATCGGCGCAAACTTCATAGTTCGCATCGGATTCTTTTTTGTTGGTGTAAACCGGAATGTTCCAACGGCGCTGTTCGGCTTCGATGGTTTCGTAATCCCAGTAAGCGCCTTTCACCAGACGAATCGTCAAAGGTGTGCCGCGCTCTTGGCAGAATTTGACCATGTCTTTGATGTCAGCCAATGAATCGCGCAGGTAAGCCTGGATCACGCAACCAAAGTGACGGTAACCGCGGAACTGGGGCTCCATCATCAGCTCTTTGTAGACTTCGATGGTCAGGTGTTTCACTGAATACTGTTCCATATCCAGATTGATGAAAATGCCTTTGTCCATTCCGGCTTGCAGAATCGGACGCAGGCGATCTTTCAATTTGGTTTTGGTTTCATTCCAGGCTTTGTCGTTGATCTGCGAATACAGGGCGGTCAGTTTCACCGACACGTTCACTTTTGGAATCGGGCCTTCATTGTCGCGATCGATCTGCGGAACTTCGTCCCACTTTTGCGCATCTTTGGAAAGCCAGTCGATCAGCTCAAGACATTTGGATTGGTATTCGAGCGCTTCTTTTTCCGACAAAGTCGCTTCGCCCAAAATATCGGCGGTGAAAGTGATTTTATTTTTACGTCCCTTTTTCAGAACCGGCAGAGCTTCATCCGGATTTTCGCCGGTGATGAACATCTTTGCCATCTGGGTCACGTTTTTGCGGATCGCACCTGCCATCAGTGACGGCGCCAATGAACCCAGGCCCAGGCCGACGTTGAAAACCGGTGGAAGCTCTTGGCCGTTTTCAGAGAAGTACTCTTTCAAATGACGAGCGACTTCGTTGCCAGAGTTCAAAGCCGGAAGCACGTCGACGAAACGGAACATCTGCGTTTTGAATTGTTCGTTCTTCATCGACCAGTCCATGATCGATCCGTACCAGAAGTCTTTGCTGAACAAAGACACTTTGCTGGCGGATTCCATGCGACGGAAAATTTCCTCACCCTTGGCTTTGATTTGGGCCTGCTGATCCATTCGAATCTCCTGATTGTAGATGCAAAAAAGTGAGGAAGTTTTCGCCTGATCGCAAACGAAATTCAAGCGCTTTCCGTCTCTGAAAATGCGCCGTTTTGAAGGCGGGTGTGGGAAAGCTTAAGCTTTGACCGGAGGAGCCTCTTGCCGGATCGTCCAAGTGTGCGAAATCTGGCCCTCAATTTCGGCTTTGACGCGATCGCCTGGCTTTAAGGGGCCGACGCCGGCCGGGGTGCCAGTCAGAAGCAAATCACCCGGGCAAACTGGAAAATGTTCCTTTGCATACTCGATGACCTGTTCCAGGCCAAAAATCATCTGCGAAGTGCGGCCATCCTGGCGGAGCTCGTCGTTCACCCAAAGGCGCAGGCGCAGATCGCGGCACTCGTCCAATTTTTTGATCGAAAAGAAGGCAGAGACCGCACAGGCATTGTGAAAGGACTTGGCCAATGTCCACGGAGCGCCGGCCTTCTTCGCCTCGTTCTGCAAAGTGCGCTCGGTCAGATCCAGCGCCACCGCGCCTTCGATGACGTGCAGGCTGTTGCTGAATTTCAGAGCAAGTTCGACTTCGTGATGCACATCGGTCGCCCAGTGCGGAAGCACAATTTCATTCGAATTGACGCTGGCCGAGCTGCCAGCTTTTAGAAACATCATCGGTTTGGCGGGAACAGCATTTCCCAATTCTTTGGCGTGATCGGCGTAATTGCGGCCGACGGCCCAGATATTTCGAATCAGCATGTGCTTCTCCTTAAAACGGGATGTTGCCACAGTCCGTCTTGATACTCGAATTCCAAAGACTGTGCCGGCATCCAGGTTTGATAGCGGTCGTGCAGCAAATCCGCATCGGAGGGGATCAAGCGCAGGGCTTCTTCGATCCAATCTAGATGCGAAACGAAATAAATCACTCCAGCTTGGCCTTCGAAAGAGTTCAAGAATCTTTGCACGCGTCGGGTGAAAAGATCGATGGGTTCCGAGCTTTGACGCTCGTCCAAATCGGGTTGAATTTGCAGCGGAATGCCCAGATGGCTTTCGATCTGACGAAAGGTTTGTTGTGCTCGCAATTTAGGCGAGCAGAGCAATTTGCTTGGGCGTGGCAAAACATTGAGATCGATGTCTTCGACCAGCTTCTGTGCTTGCTTCAATCCATGCGAACTGAGAGGTGGGTTGGAGCTTCCCGAATTTTCTCTTTCAGCGTGTCGGAACATTAAAATTCTCATGCGTAATGTAGGATAGCTGGAATGGTTTGCGCACGCCAACCGGATAATGCTAAAGTCAGGACGTGAGTAAAGTTCATCGTTTTGTGACAAATGATCTGACAGTTCGAGTCGCCGCTGTCGACGCCACCGCCGTCGTGGCCGAGATGCAAAGCATTTTGCACGCGGCCCCTTTGGCGACGATCGGTGTCGGTCGCGCCATGGTCGGAGCCTTGTTGATGGCAAGCCAACTGAAAGATGGTCAAGAAGTCGGCCTTTTGTTGAAAGGCAATGGTCCGCTTGGCAGTCTGTACGGACAGGCCAGCTACGAAGGACATGTGCGCGGTTACTGCCCACATCCGCAGTACTTTGCCCCCACCGAAGAAGACGCCCTGAGCCTGCGAAAAGCGATTGGCTTCGGCAATCTGACCGTATCTCGGCAGCAGCCATTTCAGCGTCAGCCTTTCTTTGGAACGGTGGAAATGGCGTCCGGCGAAGTGGGCGATGATATCGCTCATTATCTGCATCAATCGCATCAAATTCGATCCTTGGTTTCAGTCGGCGTCCTTTTGGATAGCAACGGTAAAGTGAAATCGGCTGGCGGCGTGCTTTTAGAAGTGATGCCAGGGGTTGAAGAGTCCGTGGTCGAGAAAATTCAAGAAAACGCCGACAAACACAAAACCAATGTGTCGCAGGAAATCGCGCAGGGGAAGACGGCGGCTCAGCTTGTGGCCCCTTATCTGGTTGGAATTCCTTACTCGGAAATTCCGCATGATTTCGAAGTTCAGTATCACTGTCCTTGCACTCAGGAACGCGTGCTGCGTTCGTTGGGATCGCTGGGGCTTGCCGACTTGGATGATATGATTCAACAAAAAGAAAATGCCGAGATCACCTGCCAGATGTGCGGACGGCGCTATACGGTTTCTGTTGATGAGCTGCAGGATTTGCGGACTCAGTTGCATCGTAATTCGATGCATTGATCAGGAGTTGTCATGATTCATTGGAATGTGGACCCGATTATTTTCTCTTTGGGTTTCCTGCAGCTTCGCTGGTACAGCCTGGGATTTCTGATCGGCTTCACGTTGGGTTATTCGATCATGCGCAAGATCTGCCTGTGGGAGGGAAAAACCACCGAACAGCTGGATTCATTGCTTGTGCATCTGGTCGCGGGAACCACCATCGGCGCCCGTTTGGGACACTGCCTTTTCTATGATCCGGTCTTTTACCTGAGCAATCCTTTAGAAATTTTTAAAATCTGGGAAGGTGGCTTGGCCAGCCACGGCGGCGTGTTGGGCGTGCTGATCGCCGTTTGGCTCTTCAAGCGCAAAAATCCAGAGTTCACCTTGATGTGGCTGTATGATCGCCTGATCATCCCGACGGTTATGACGGGTGGTTTCATTCGGCTGGGAAACCTGATGAATTCGGAAATCTTAGGTAAACCCACCGAAGGAAATTGGGGAGTGGTTTTTGATCGCGTCGATCAGTTTCCGCGCCATCCGGCCATGGTTTACGAGAGCCTGTGTTACTTTGTGATCTTCGCGATTGCTTATCGCATGTATCTGAAAACGAAGGCGAATACGCCGCGCGGAATGATCTTTGGCTTTGTGCTCGCGGCCGTTTTCGTCTGCCGATTCGTCATCGAATTCTTCAAAGAGAACCAAGAATCCTTCGAGAATCAAATGACTCTGAATATGGGACAGTTGCTCAGTATCCCCTTCGTGCTTGTTGGAATTTGGTTTTTTATTCGCGCCAAACGCACCGGTCCGCCTTCGAAGATGTCGTGAAAACGGCATAAAAGAGCGTATTTTTTAATCTTCAGCTGTCTCAGCGCATCTAGTTTTTTAATTTAGTTCCAGAGGGGAGAACCTCAATTTTTCTGGAATTAAGGAAAAATTTATTTTACACGAAGCACATTCAATTCATAAATAGATCTCTGCGCAAAACAAAATGCGAATATGAAACAAGGCTTATATATACGTAAGGTAGCTAGGAATTCTCATGTCTGATCAAAATCTCCGAGTCCTGATTGTTGAAGATGAATCTGAAATCCGAGAGTTTCTCGTATCGCAATTCGTCGATGCAGGTGCGGCCGCCCATGGTTTGCCGTCAGGAGACCTGGTTCTGCAGGCTCTGGAAGCCTTTCAGCCGAATATTGTATTGCTGGATCATATGATGCCTGGAAAATCAGGCCGTGACATCATTCGTGAAATTCGCAGCCATGCCCGCTTCTCTGAGACGCCCATCATGATGGTGACCGGTCTTGACGGGGAGGCCGAGAAGATCCAGGCGCTTGAAATGGGTGCCGACGATTACGTGACCAAGCCGTTCTCGGTAAAAGAACTGATTGCTCGCGCTCACGCCCTTGTGCGTCGTGCCCAGAGCACTCATCGTGCGCAACAAAAGAATCTGGTTGTGAAAGACCTGACCGTGGATTTCTCTGCTCATCGCGTGATGTTGCGTGGAAGCGAAATCCCATTGACCCTCACTGAATTCAAAATCCTTTGCGAGCTGCTCCGCCAGTCGGGCCAGGTCTTGACCCGCGATAAACTGCGCGAACGCGCCCTTGGTAACCTGAATGTCACGGATCGCACGATCGACGTCCACATGGCTTCTTTGCGTAAGAAGCTAGATGATATGGGCGATTCGATCGAGACCGTTCGTGGCGTTGGCTACCGAATGGCTTTGTAAGCCGCTGTCCAACCTTCAGCCACTCAATATAACATTTGCTTATGCATTGGGCGAAAGTCCCAAGGTGACACCAGTCTGTAGGGGCGTTTTAGCATAAGATAATCTTATGGAACCTCAAAGTGCCTGTCTCCGCGCGGACAGGAAGGGAGGAGCTATTCGTTTTAGCTCCCCTTCCAGCATAGGCAGGATAGGGTGAAAGGTGTATGCGACTCTCGAGAATCCCGCGAATGCGGAGAGAGCCAGGTCACTTGCCTTTGTGTAATAGCAAGTCGCTTGCCAAGTTTTTTGGATTCGAAGTGACACCATCGGGCTTTTCACTGTCGACTCTTTTGACAGGAATTTTTTGCAGGCATTTCAAGCGCTTATCTTTAAAATCGATTTAAAAACTGGGATTTTCTGTGGCTGACAGGGATTTTGACGGGTTTGTTTGTCTCAGGATGATATGGCAAAAGCCAAGTTATTTTAGCGACTTAGAAAAATACTGGGGTTGGCTTCGGCTTTGTAATGTGGAAACAGTATGAAGCTCTCTCGATTTCGGAAGCGATGGCTCACGTTGCTTCTTCCAGCTGTTTGTTTTGTCTTGGTCAATTGCGGAACCAAGCGCGAAGCCCAACCTGATTGTGGCTTCGTTCAAAACGTTTATGGCGAGAGAATCTCTTGGAAAGATAGCGGCACCATCCCTTTGTATGTTCACGAGTCTTTTCCCACGGCCATGTTGCCAGCCTTAGAGAAGGCGATTGCTCGTTGGGAGCAAACCATGGGGCGAGCTGTGTTCCGCATTCAGCAGACCGGTTACCAGAGCCCAGGGCCAAGCCAGGATGGAATGAATGTCATTTATTGGATGACCAGTTGGGAAAGCAATAAATCCACCGAGCAGGCGCGCACATCCGTGTATTGGGTCGGCGATCAGATCAAAGAAGCCGACATCCGAATCAATGACAAAAATTTTGATTTCTATCTGGAGGCTCCGAAAGCCGGAAGCGACGTCCATTTGGAAAGTATCCTGGTGCACGAGCTGGGACATGTTCTGGGTTTGAAGCACCGGGACGATTCGGGCAGTGTGATGGCGACTTATCTGTCAGCTCAAACCAAGCGTACGAGCATTGCGTCTGTCGATATCGAAGACCTGAAATGTGAGTATTGACCAGATATGTAATATTTCTATGTAAGGGAATTTAAGTTGAGAAATCGAGCGTAGGACCTAGACTTTGATATGGGGAATACGTGTGAAAAGGGAGAAAGTATGAGAACACCGCAAACGGAAATGGATTTGTCGACTTTGGTGTCATCGGAAATTTCATCTTCAGGCGCGACCGATGGAATGTATTCCGCTCAGTTGGCCTACCATGAAATGGCGGATGTGCCAGTTCAGGAGACAGATCTTTTAGAGCAACTGGAAGCCAATATGAAACAGCTTTCAGATATGCAGGCTCGAATGCAATTTATGATGCGAGAAATTCGCTACCTGATGAAGGTCTAATCCTTAGACCTTTTTCGATAACGATCCGATTTTAGGAATCACAAATTCAAGAAAGTCGCCATCCCGTTGCTGCTGAATCGCATTCTGCGCGACGGGGTGCTCGAATTTAAACTCTTCGCGGAATGTCTGATAAGAGTTTGTCGAAACCGTTTTGTCTTCTTCTTTGATTTGATCTTTGAACGAGCGCGAGCCGGCCACGACTGCACGGTCGCCCTGGACGCGGATTTTAACGCCGTCTTTGTCTTTTTCGGGCGAGTAGGCACGAAGCACGTAAGAGTGCGAATTTTCGGTCAGCTTGCTGCCGCGATTTTGAATTTTAAAGAAGGGATCGTTGGCTTTATTGTCGTAACGGGCCGCTTCGGTGAGCTGATTTTGTTTCAGCTCGTTCAGCTCGCGATCAAAAACTTGATCCTGACTTTTGAGCGAGTTTTTGTGGGCGACGTCGTTGATCTTGTAGCTTTCCTGGAAATGCTCGTTCTGACGCTTTAAGTTTCCGTCTTGAATTTCCTTATTGCGCTGGAAAGCCGCTTGATAGTTCTTCTGCATTTCGGACGATTGCGCTTCGTACTGGGTGCGCTGCTTTTGGGATTCGTATTTGTAAGACTCGTCTTGGCGTTTCAGCTTGTCGTCATAGATGACCTTTTGCTCTTTGACTTTGCGTTCGCCGTCTTCGTGAACCGATTGGATGTGCGCTTCGCTTTCGTTGTAGACTTTTTCTTGCTGATCGCGACCGCGCAAAACCTCGCGGTTCAGTTTCTGTTGATTTTCTTGTCTTTCGCGATCCAGGCGGGCTTGGCCGTCGGCCTGCTGCTTTTGGGTTTCGACTTTGAATTTCTGTTTCACCGAATTGAGATTGTTTTCGCCGCGCAATTGCTCGTCACGAATGCGGGTTTCGTTCGAGATCTGCTGTTTCTTCAATGTCTCGTTGCTTTGCGCGCGCTGCTTTTCCAAAGTGTCGTTGCGGAGGGCGGTTTCGGTCTGCACGGTTTTGTGATAGCGCTCGTTCAGCTGACGAAGTTCGTCGGCGTTTTTCTGCTGAAGGCTTGCGCGCTTTTCGTTGCCGTTTTGGTAAATGCGAGTGATCTCGTTGTTCGCTTCATTTTGCACGCGGTTGATTTGATCTTGCTGTTTGCGCAGGGACTCTTGCGCCTCTTTTTGGATTTTGGCCTGCTGCTGGTTTTCGCGGGTGTTGATGGCCTTCATGCGCTCTTCGGCTTGCGTTTCGGCCTCGGCGTTTTGGGCGTTGAGGGCTTTTTGGTTTTTTTCGACGTACTTTTTGTAGGTGGCCACTTCGCGCGAGCCTTGCTCTTTGGCGTTTTGGATTTGGCCCTGATTTTCTTCGCGGATGCTTTCGGTGACCTGTTTGCCGGATTTTTTCAAATGATTGATCACGGCATCGTTGCTGCTTTGAACGTCATTGCGCTGTTGACGGTAAGATTCGCGCAGATCCTCTAAGTCTTGTTGCTGATTGCGAACCAGCTCGCGACGTTTCTTTTGATGCTCTTTTTGAAGCTCGTTGAGCTCTTCGGTGTTATTCCTTTTTTGCGTCGAGATTTCTGATGCCATGATGCTTTCAGTGTATCATGGTGAAACACTTGATCAGAGCGTGGGAGGCCGGAAACTGGTCTCAGGGAGGGGTTGTCGCGGTCGGGGGTGCGGCAGGCGCATTCGTATCGGAGACGCTTGCCAGATCGCGCGGACTGGGGCAGGCGGGCTTGTCATTGGTGCGATCCCAGCACATCCAGGTGTCGGTGTAGGTGATGGTTTCGCCTTCCTTTAAAGGGTAGTAGCCTCGATATTGGTCGGGGTCGAGATTGCTGCGGATCTGCGCTTTGGGTTTTCCGTCGCTGCCGGTGATCTGCAGCAAAAACATGCGGTATTCAGCCGCAGCCGGAATGTGGATCGACAAAATCAGAAAAAAAAGAATCCGCATGCCATTGGATCGGCATTTTGCGGGTAAAGCTTAAAGTCTTTGGGCGTCGGGGCTCAGTGGTGCTGCTCGGTGGCGGCGCGAACGGTGTTTTCGACGATATGGAAGTAGGTGCGCACCAACATCTCGAAAGCTTCTTCGTCCAGGTCACGCAGGAAAGAAACCTTTTCGTAATAAGATTTTTTGGCGATCAGCTCGGTCATCACGTCTTGCACGCGCTTCATTTTGTTAAAATCGAAAAAATCTTTGTCGTCTTTGCCTTGGCCCATCACTTTGGCGATGGACTGATTGTCGAAAAGGATGTGAATGCCCATAGCGGATTGTTTCAGGAGAGCTTCCATGCGCTCGAGACTTTTCTCTTGCGCGGATTTGGCCGCTTTATCTTGCTTTTCGTCTTTTTTTCCAGAGTTCCCAGCCCGATTGGCCTGATCATTTTCCTGTCCAGACACGCCACCCCTCCTTAGTTACCGCTCGTCAGAATTCGCTTCCTGAATTCACCTGTCAGTGCTCGTCAGCTCGTCAGTGGGTCTGTTTCATCCTGATTTAAGTCGTCCGCTTTTTTTCCGATCGTCCGATGATCGGTGAATCAATCCTTGATTCCAGCAATTTGACGACAACAGAAATCCCCTCAACTTTATGGTGAGAAAAATTCCTTCGACTTGCAAGTTTTAGTAAAGATTATGACAAGGCAAATCAAATGGCGCTCTTTGGAATTTGGCAAGGTGATGATAGCGTCAAGACATCAAGGAGGCCTGTATCGCCAAGTCGAAAGTTCCCTCGAAAAAGCCCAAGAAGTTGAAAGCCAAAGGCGTGCGTTTTCGACGAAAGCTCCCGGAAATTGTCATCGATCAGCAAGCTGGTCTGGTTTTCGATAGCGAAAAAGAGCTTTACGAATATTTCAAACCGCAAATTGAAGCTCTGGAAAAGGAGCATCAAAGCTATCGCAAGGCTGACGACATGAGCGAAGGCGATATCGCCGATATGGGAAGCGAGCTGGACATCACTTTGGATGAGCCGGCCGAGATTTGGTACGACGAGAAAACTTTCGCCGAGTTTCCGATTTTTCATTTTCTGCGGCCTCTGGACGAGGTGAATGCCTTTCACGTCGCGGTGACCTATGTGTCATCCGAAGATGAACCGACTTTCATTTTCCTGCATTTTGTCACGCGCGATTTGGATCTGGTTTCCAAGTACCGTCGCGGCGATCTGGTCTATGATCGCGCTTTTGAAGAGGTCGGCTTTGGCGCCTTGGAAGGGGATTCGTTGGCCGAGGGTGACCCAATGGCCATCGGACTTTTCCTGTCGATGCTGAAATTGCGAGCAGAGGGTGATGTTCCTTTCGAGCAGTTTCAGGCTTTGGGGGCCGAGTGTCGTGAAGAGACGATCGAAAATGCCGACGAGATTTGGCGCAGCAACGATCTTCAGGGCAACACCTTGGTCACTTTCATTCGTGAATTTCCGGATCACCTGACGAAAGAGCTCACTTACATTGCAGTCACCCAAGAAGACACCGCTCAGAATGTGCATTCGCTTTTGTTTTCGTTTCCGACGACGGATTCGTCCTTGGTGGATCGCTATCGTCATGGCGAGAACATGCAAACCGAAGAGGTCAGTCAGGAATCCAGCCACTGAAAAAAGCCGGGTGGGCCCGGCTTTTTGGAAAATGGACAATGGAAAATGGACAATGGAAAATTGAGAATGGGGCTAGAAGCAGAAGCTTTTGGTGAAATCCAGGTATTGGGACTGTGTCCAGCCTTGGCCTGCTTTGTCTTTCAGTGGGTGCAGGATCTGCAGCGTGTAAGGATGGCGAGAGTCCGCGTTGTATTTGGCTGGATCGGCTTGGAATGTTGGAATCAAGACATCAACATAATGGATCACGCTGCCGTTGGCTCCCCCTTGAGAGAAGGCAACACGCAGGGCTTGAAAGGATCCAGAATCGCCTTTCAAATTGACCAGCAAAGAAACCGAATTGAAGAAGGCGCCGTCATCGATTCCGGCGTAATCGGCCATTTGCTGAACTTCGTCCCAGTTGAAGACTTGGTACGAGTAATTTGAAAGCAACTGAAAGCCAGAAGCTGTGCGCTTTTCAAATTGATAATACAAAGCTGTGTTGTCCATTGAAGATTTGTTATCTGGCGAAACGGCCCAGCGCTTGACGTTTAAATCCCAGTTGCTGGTCATCCACGTCGAAGGAATTTTCGAAAGCTTCACGCGGACGTAATCCGTGCGCGCTTGTCCGTACTGATCCACATACTGCATGACTTGCACTTTGATGTTCGAGTTGTTTGCGACATCTTGTGAGCACTGAGCAATCGCATCCGATGATGAGGGTGAGGTGGAAGAG
Source organism: uncultured Bdellovibrio sp. (assembly GCA_966211455.1). Lineage (GTDB taxonomy): Bacteria > Bdellovibrionota > Bdellovibrionia > Bdellovibrionales > Bdellovibrionaceae > 21-14-0-10-47-8. Next base: position 159,904 of record CBIHNI010000006.1, on the reverse strand, counting down.
TTGTTGGTGCTGCCAAAACCATCCGAACTTTTCGATTTTCCGCATCCAACCAAAGCTGCTATCGCCACAACACACAATCCAACTTGCAGAGCTTTTTGAACATTCCAGGCTTTCATTGTTTCCCCCAATGCCCTTAGGAAAAGCAAGGGCGGTGCCATGACTCAAGCTGAAGCATGTAAATTCCTGTGTAGTTTCATGGGCTTACAGGTGAATTTTTGCTTCGATTTGAGATTGATTCAAAATGATCGACCAGAGTTTGATCAGCTGGCTTGCGGAAGCTAACAGGGGCTTCGAGATACAGTGCAGATCGCAGCCGCCTTTGGGTGTAGATCAGCCATTTTAGATTTTAATGTCTTTCCCTCAGATCACCGACACCTCTGCATCTCAAACTTGAGCCGATTGTGAACGCCACACAGCAAAGCGAGATTCCCGATCTCATTCCCACCCCCATCAGCTAAGCTGCGAATATGATCCACTTGCGTCTGATAGCTCGAACCGCACTTCACGCCCGTCTGCGGATTGACCCACTGACAAGTCTGATCCCGCTTGTGAATGGCTCGGATCACATGCTGGCTGATATATTTACGCGCAGTTGATTTATTTGAAGCTATATTCATCACCGCTTGGTTCGAATTCGAACTCGTTTTCAGGTGAAGCACAGGTGCTACGAGCTTAGTTTTTAAAAGTGTCGGATCCTTCTTCTCGCGATAGAATTGGACTGCATGTCCAATCGTCTCACTTAAAGTCGCATCGTGATTTTTGTGTGATCGCAAATCACGCACGCGCAGGAGATCTTCATACTGCTCTTTGCTTAAAGTTACTTCCAGAGTCACAGATCCATCCGCATGCACACGGGTGCGCTCGATGGGCTTCGGAGTGATTGCTAATTCTTGAGCTACAAGACGCTTTACTTCATGCTCGCCTTTGATTTGCTTTACTTTTTCAAACAGCTCTCGTTTTTGAGTGATTGACGCTTTTTGGTTTGGGTTTTCTTTTGCCATCTGGCGCAGGCCAGAGGCCATGATCGTGATTTGCCCCAGATTGATTTTCCCGGCCGCTAAATCTGATTTCACTTCAGGAATATCCTGCAACAAGCAAGCCGCATCGATGCGATTTTGTGCGGTCGCACGGGGATAGCCCAAGTCTTCGGTGAGATAAGCAAAAATGCTGGTGCGGCCTTTTTTAAAGAATAGCTTTCGGATCATAAATTCGTGAATGTGTGCGATCAGCTCGGCCGCAATGGCGAGATCTCGCTGAGATAAATCTTTTAAGCGTGATTCCAAAAGATCATCCGAGAGTGATTTGAGATTCATTGTTGTATCTCCTTTTCAGCAAAACGTTTTTCTTCTTAATTCCAAACTTCTCTTCAGAAGTGAGAGAGAGTGTGTGAGTTCGAATTCGAACTTCGAGGAGGAATGTAGCATGGGTTTTAAAGATAGAATTTTTTGCTCTATTTGAGCCTTTACGCGATTCTCATTTTAGGTGCGAGAACCTTGGTGATTATCGCAAGCACACTTGATATTGGACTTACGAGAAGCGTTTAAAGTGTGCAGAGAGGAACGCTTTGAAAGCTAAACTCCGAATGAGAAATCCCACAAAACATCGGTCAAGGGAAATGTTTTGCAACTAACTATGTCATTGTTTATTCTTAAAATATTCTTGGGGATTTATACTTAGTCTGAAAAGACTGATTTAAAAATAGAATTCGGCCACGAGTCATCACTCGCAGTACATGCCTAGGCCCTTCTCGTAGGCAGCCAACCCATTGCACACTCGCACGACAAGTCATCTACCCGCGGTTTTTCTTGGCTTGCTTCCAAAGCTCTTCTTTTTCCTGCAGAGAAAGCGCGGGGAAATCATCCATAGATTTTCCAGATAATTTCAACACTTCGTTGAAACGATCTTCGAAGCGCCGATTGGCCGAACGCAGGCATTGCTCGGGCTCAAGTCCTAGGTGACGCGCCAGTTGTGCGACCGAAAATAGAACATCGCCGATTTCGTGTTCGAGCTTTGCGGGATCTAGCTTGCTGGCGTTCATCTCAGCTTTCAGCTCGGTGATTTCCTCTTCGACTTTTTCCAAAACTTCGGCTGGCTTGTCCCAATCAAACTTCAGACGTTTGGTTTTGCCGCCGATTTTTTGTGCGGCTTGCAAAGCTGGCATCTGACGGGGATAGCTGAAGACGGGTTTGGGTTTGGCTTTGTTTTCTTCGGCTTTGAGCTTTTCCCAGTTTTTCCAAACTTCGGTGGTGGTCTTGGCGCCATCGTTTCCGAACACATGCGGATGACGGAAGATCATTTTCTCGTTCAGGGATTTGATGACATCTAACAAAGAAAACTGTTTTTCGTCTTGGGCGACTTGCGCCTGCAGGATGACCTGGAATAAAAAATCTCCAAGCTCTTCTTTGATTTCAGTTGGATTTTGGCTTTCGATGGCTTCGACAAGCTCGTAAGCCTCTTCAAGCGCGTATTGGGTCAGCGTTTTTTGCGTCTGTTCCTTGTCCCAAGGACAGCCATCTGGACCTCGAAGTCGAGCGACGATCTCGACGAGAGTCTGAAATTCTTGAAGAACTGATGGAGAAGCCTTACCTTTGTCTGTAGACACCATGATATTTCAATCGGAATTCCTCGAAAAAGCCAAGGAAATTCCGATAACTATGTTGAAGGGTTGTGGAACCGAAAGAAAGCTATGATGTCACGAAAGAACCCAAACAACAAAGATGTCACTCACAAACGGGTGAACTATGAGGATCACAGCCTCAAGTTCCTGGATTGGGTGGATCGTTTGGGGCTCGAGCGAACTTTTTTAGGACGCATCGCAGGCCGTATCGAAGACAAGCTGCAGACGCGACGCTTCGCCTTCGTGTTTATTTTCTCTCTGCTTTTAGCTTACGCCATCACATTTGAAATTCGCACGCAGATGGATTTCCAAGTCGGCGAAGTCATCAAGTACGACGTCGTTTCCCCCGTTAGCTTTGAGATGGTGGACGAAGTCACCACTGAAGAAAAACGCGTTCGCGCCGAAGTCTCGGTGCCGTTGATTATGGATTTCGATCCTGGTGTGTACGAGCGTGTTTCCAGCAGCGTGTACCGTGCCTTTCGCTTGATGCGCTTTGAACTGAAGAAGCAAGTTTGGCCACGCTCGAATTCGGCCCGCGAAGAAAAGATCAAAGACTTTGTCAGCCACAAGGGCGAGTTCGAAAAAGCCTTGGGTGCGAATGTGCCGGATTATATTTTCGAATGGCTGGTGCGAAATCATTTCAGCGCGACCTTGGAGAATATCATCATCCGCAATCTGGAAACCTGGTACCAAACCCAAATCGCCGAAAACTTGGATCGCTTGGTGCCAAGCAGCCAAGCGGTGATCTTGGCGCGGACGGTGAATAAAAACAATCGTGGTCGCGAATTCACCGTGCGCCGAACCGATATCGTCGATGCGGCCAACACCGACGCTTTCGTTCTGAAAAACCTGCGTGGCTTGGATAAATCGGGCGATAAAGATGTCGAATATCTGCAGGAAATCAGTCGCAAACTGATCTACCCCAATCTCACATTGAATAAACAAGAAGTGGCATCTCGTCGTCAGGCCGCGCGCGATTCAGTTTTGCCGATTACAATTTCGGTGAAGAAAAACCAGATTCTTTTGCCGGAAGGCACAGTGATTCAGCCCTTCCATATGGCCATGGTGAAAGAGATCCAAACTTTGCGCTCGGATCGCCGCCACGACATTATGGCGGTGTCGATCGCCTTCATATTCCTTGCGATCATTGTGGTGTTCTTTCAGTACCTGCGCCGTTTTTCTTTGAACCGTGTCAGTGTCGATAACAAAGACATCTTTGTTATGGGAAGTGTCACCTTGATCACCGTGATCTTTGCGAAACTTTTCTTGTTCGTCACGGAAACGGCGTTTGTTACCAAGTTCGGTTCGGGGCTTCCGCATGATATTTTCTTATATCTGATGCCGGTCGCGACCGCACCGATGCTTGTGGGTCTTTTGATCCAATCAGGTGAAGTCGTTTGGCTTTTCACGGCCTTCTTATCAGTAGCGATGGGACTGATGACTGAGATGAATTTCTCGTTCATGGTGGTGACTTTCGCGGGCGGAATCGCGGCGGCGCGCGGTGTTTACAACTGCAAAAAGCGAAATGACATTTACTGGGCCGGGGTGCGCACGGGTGCGGTCAATGCTTTGATGATCGTCTTGATGTTGATCGTGACCAAAATGGATCAAGGCAGCTTCTTAAAAGAGCTGGCGGGCTCGGTACCGGCCGGATTCTTGGCCGGAATTTTCTCGGCCATGGGGGCGATGATCATGGTTCCCTTCTTGGAATCCGTTTTCAGCTACACCACGGACGTGAAGCTTCTGGAGCTTTCAAATCTGAATCATCCGCTTTTAAAAGATATGATCGTCAAAGCACCGGGGACTTATCATCACTCGATGTTGGTGGGAAGCATGGTCGAAGCGGCAGCCGAAGAGATCGGGGCCAATCCACTTTTGGCCAAGGTCATGAGCTATTATCATGACATCGGAAAAATGGAGCACGCCAATTACTTTATCGAAAACCAAAAGCCGGGCCAAAACCCGCATGATCATATCTCTCCATATATGAGCAAAACTTTGCTGGTTGCGCACGTCAAAGACGGTGTCGAGCTTGGCATGGAGTTTAAGCTGGGAAAGCCGATCATCGACGGCATCATCCAGCACCATGGAACAACATTGATTTCTTACTTCTTTAATAAAGCGATGGATTTGAAAACCGAAGACGACTGTGAAGTGTCCGAAGAGGAATTCCGCTATCCAGGTCCGAAGCCACAATTCCGTGAAGCCGCACTGTGCATGCTAGCCGATAGCATCGAAGCGGCCAGCCGTTCATTGGACGAGCCCACACCGGTGCGTTTGCAAAATATCGTGCGCAATATCGTGCAAAGAAAATTTATGGAAGGTCAGCTGGACGAATGCAGCCTGACGCTGAAAGATCTTTCAAAAGTCGAACAAGCCTTTACAAGAATCTTGCTGGGCATCTACCACCAGCGAATCGATTATCCGAAAGCGGCGGGCGGGGGAGCTTCCGAAGCGCCAGCGCCATTCTTCAATTTCCAGAACAAACCTTAGGAATCTATCTCATAAGCTCAAGCTCGGCGTTGCTGCGTCTTCGACGTGCTATTAGCACGCCTAGCCGGCCGCGCCTTCATCCTTGCGCCTTGATCTTGAGCTTATGAGATAGATTCTATGAAAACTGTTTTAGAGGCCGGGATCGTAGTTGGGGCGAAGGTTTTGCTTTTCTTGGATTCGTCGCCAAACTTGCTGCCAGGTTTTGATTTTGATTTCGGCGTCGGTTCGATTCGGAACCGTGTTTGACATCATTTGTTGGAGTTGTTGGCGGTCCAGGTTGTAGATGTATTGTTTATTTGTCTGCAGAAGAGCCTCATACTCTTGTCGATTGAATGGCGTGTCCCACCAAAGCTTGAATTCCGGATTTTGAAGCGCTTTTGAAACTCCATCGAAGGCTTGGGGATCTCGAACTTGCAGGCGGTCCAGCCAGCGACCTTTCAGAATGGTTTGCCGACTTTCGTAGATTTGTTGTGGGTGACTGTATGTTCGAATGATCTTGTCGGCTTCGGCAAAATCATTTGGATCCCAGATTGCCGGGGCATCTTTTCCTGGAAGGAACTGATGTTTATCCGTGATCTTAAATTCAACAGAAGGATCCCTTTCTTTAACCTTGGCCTCCCACACTTTGCGATCAACGGGTTCTTTGAAAAGAGAAGGGTCGAAAATTTGCTCGACGACCTTACCGTCAGCTGTTCGAACTCGAACCAGGTTGGCGGTATGAAAGTTCCAGGGATGAACACTTCGATTGTCCATGGTTCCGGAGCGATTGAGATTGACGACTAAACTGTCGCGCTCGGTGCTATAGGCCGTGATTTTTTCCGAGTCGACACCGACATCGTCGAGATATTTGGCTACAATATGCGTCCGTGATTCACAGGCGCCACCAATCGAACAGAATGGAAGATCCAGAGAGTCTTTTATTTTTTGAAACAGCTCGCGAGCCTCTTGAGTGCTGACAGAGCCTCGAGTTGCAGCGCCGGTGGCTTTTGCTGCCGCTAACGAGGTGAGCTTGGGAGCGGTTTCTGGCGCGATCCATTTTGCAAAGAGCTTGGCTCCTCGGGCGCCTGCTTTGGCACCTTTGGTAATTAAAAAAGGATCGACGATATAAGCAGCACCCCAGCAAAGCATCATCGAGCGAGTTTCGACATCCAGGCAAGCGAGCTCTTCTTTTCTTTTGTTAAGCATTTCATTTGCGGCGGTCATTAAGGCCTTGGTGTCTGCAAGGCTTTTGCCGAGAGATTCAGAATATTCGGCCTTTTGGTAGGCAGATCTGTCGGTCGTGGAAGAGTGCTGTTTTTGCTTCGCCTGAATGTAATCAAAGTTCTGACGTTCCACCCAAAGAGCCGAAGTCGAGTATTTATTTAAGGTTGCTTCAGGCATTTTTTGAAATTTGGGAATGTCGGAGACCAGCTCGCGTTTGCAAGCTACGCTTTGATCGCAAATTTTGATAAATTCGGTGCGAGTCTCCTGGCGCTGGTTGGCTTGAGCCTTCCATTTTTCGAAAGCCACCTGCACCATATCAAAGACTTCACCGGTGCCGTACAAAAATCCATCTTTACATCCGCCGACGGCGATCATCTCCATTTGGGTTTGATCTTCGCAAAAAGAGCTTGCGTCGCATTTGCGCAGATGTTCGGTGAACTCGGGGTCTTTGCCAAGCTCGGTGCAGATCGGAGATTTGACCTGCATTTCGCAGCCGCTGAGGGCGGTTTGGATTGGTGCGGGTAAGCCTTTCGGATTGGATTTGCATTCATTGCGATACAGACCGCAGAGGGCTTTGAATTTCCAGTTTTCGGCGTACATTCCAAGCGCCGACGCCCCGGCGGAATGCACGGAAAAGAAAGTGAAAAATGCGATCAGCAGATGGCGGCGGTTCATCAGAATTATATCGGAGAAATGCCGCAAATTTTGCAGTCAGGACCGCTTCATCCTGAGACAAAGAGGTCCAGGTTTTCGATGAAAAAAATGAACTTACGGAGTGGCCTCTGTCACCACCAGTTCGATGCGGCGGTTGAGCGCGCGGCCTTCGGCATTTTCATTCGAGGCGACGGGATTTTGATCACCGATCCCGATGGCATCCAACTGATCCGAGGTCACCCCCATGCTGACCAACTGATCGCGCACGCTGCGGGCCCGGTCTTGCGATAAGCTTGAGCTGGCCTGTTCCGAGCTATCGACGAACCCTTCGATGCGAGCTTTTGCGCCCGGATGTGCGCGCAAGGCCTGGGCGACCTGTGCGAGCTCGGTTTCAGAGCCGGAAAGCAGTTGGGCGCTGCCGCTTGCGAATTTCAAAGTTTCAAATTGAAAGCGTTTTGGCAGTTCGGATGGCACGGGGGCCGCCAGGAACTCTGGCAAAGTGTCCAAGTTTTCCGGCAGAACTTCGCTGGCCGGCACGAGATCCGAATCATTCATCGCCGCTTCAGATGGGGTGATCGTCGTTTCTTGTGCGACTTGCATCGCTTGATTGCGCGAAAAAACCCAAAGCGCTGCGCCCACGATAATCAAAGCGGCGATCGTGATGCCGATCCACGGGCGCACACTTCGGGCTGGAATATCGGATTGGCCAAGTTGGTCGGATGAAATCATAAGCTCTCCTTCGTCAAGGTCCCAAGTTGCCCCGTGATCTGCGTAGCTTGCAGCTGGGGGTTTGTGATTCTACAGACAGCAAGAGTTGCGCCGAGCTTGGCTTGGATGATAGTCTGGCTTCACATGCTCAATCTGATCAATCACTCCCAAGTTCCTATGCCGCGCAAATGGATCGAAACCATCGATGAGTTTGTGCGCCAGAATTTGCAACTGAAGAAAGATCAAGAACTCACCGTCGTGTTTTTGGATCCAAAGCCGGCAAAAAAAATCAACGAACAGTACCGAAAGAAAAGCTACGCGACCGATATTTTGAGCTTTGAAGGCGCGTCACCAGCGGATTTGGGCGAGCTTGTCATTTGCCCGCAAGTGCTGAAAAAACAAGCCAAAGAACATGATCTGAGCTTCAAGGCCGAGCTTGCTTACATGTTGATTCATGGCGTCTTGCATCTTTTGGGCTACGATCACGAAAAATCGAAAAAAGAAGCGAAAAAGATGTTCGAGATTCAGGATCAACTGTTTGACAGGCTTCGAAATCAGTTCGACATTTAGCTCCTATGGGCATTGTAGCGGAAACTTACGACCTCAAGAAAAAATTGACGGATTTGAAAAGTTTGTCCCTCGAACTTCGGGGGTATCTTTGACTTGGACAAAAAGAAGCGACGCCTCGAAGAGCTCGCCATGTCCGCGGAAAATCCGGACCTCTGGAACAAGCCAGAGGAAATGCAGAAGCTGAACAAAGAGAAAGCCTTTCTCGAAAAAGCCATCCAAGAATTTGAAAGCTTCAAAAGCGGCGTCGACGATTCCGAAGTCTTGATGGACATGAGCATCGACGCGCAAGACGAAGGCTCCTTCAGTGAAGCGAAAAGCGAAATCCTGCGACTGGAAAAAGTCGGCCAAGAGCTCGAGATGAAGCGCGTTTTAAATGGCGAGTTGGATGCGAACTCTTGCTACCTTTCGATCAACTCGGGCGCCGGTGGCACGGAAGCCTGCGATTGGGCCGGGATGCTGATGCGCATGTACATGCGTTACGCTTCCGAGCAAGGTTACCGCGTGGAAACGCTCGAGATGACCGAAGGCGAAGGTGCGGGTGTGAAATCGGTCACCATGCTGATCGAGGGCCCGTACGCGTACGGATATTTGAAAGCGGAAAGTGGAGTCCACCGTTTGGTGCGCATTTCGCCTTTTGATTCCAATGCCCGTCGTCACACCAGCTTCGCGTCCGTGTTTGCATGGGCCGAAGTCGACGACGATATCAAAATTGAAATCAATCCTTCGGATATCAAAGTGGAAACCTTCCGCTCCAGCGGTGCCGGTGGACAGCACGTCAATAAAACCGATTCGGCCGTTCGTATGTACCACTTGCCGACGGGGATCGTGGTCAGCTGTCAGACCCAGCGTTCGCAGATTCAGAACCGCGAGACGGCACTGAAAATGTTGAAGGCGGCTTTGTACGAAAAAGAAATTGAAAAGCGCAATAAAGAAAAAGACGCCATCGAAGCGAATAAAAAAGCCAACGAGTGGGGATCGCAAATTCGCTCTTACGTTTTGCATCCGTATCAAATGGTCAAAGACCATCGCACCGATTTTGAAACCAATCAGGCCGACGATGTCTTGGATGGAAACCTGCAAGGGTTCATCATGGCTTATTTAAAATCGCAGATGCGTCCCAGCGGTCCTGCCGAGGCGCGGGCTTGAAGAACTTCAAGTTCTACTTTTGGTTGGCCTACCGAATGCTTCTTTCAAAGCATTCGCAGCTCTTCTCGCTGTCGGGGGCCAACGCTTTAGCGGGACTGATTTTGGGCGTTGCTTGTCTGGTCGTGTCCATGGCGGTGATGAGCGGTTTTGAAAGCACGCTGAAATCCAGTGTCGCCGATATCAGCGGCCACGTGCGCATCGTGGTCAAAGGTCAAAATCAGCTGACCAAAGACGAACTGATCGAAAAAATCAAAAAGATCACGCCGGATCTGGTGGCGGCGACCAGATTCAGTCATCTGGAAGCGGTCGTCGGTCATGATGGCAAACTGTCGGGCGTGATTCTGCAAGGATTGGATCCGGATCAGGCGACAAAAACTTTGGGCCTGGAAAAACGTTTGGTGCAAGGAAAGATCGATCTGCAAGAGATCCCGGGGCAAGAGGCCGCGCCGGTCGCGATCGGCATCGGGCTTGCGAAATCGATGAATCTGGAATTGGGTGAAGAGTTTCGCCTGGTGCTGCCGCTGCGAAACGAATTGGATCCCAATCAGTTTCGCCGCAAGATCGGCGTTTTCAAAGTGGCCGGCATCTTGGATCTGGGAAAATATGAATACAATCAGCGCGTGATTTTGGCCTCTTTGACCACCACGCAAAAATTTGCCGAGATCGGCGAGCGCTATTCGGGCTTGCTTTTGCGATTTAAAGATATCGACGAGGCTCGAAATATTTCAGCGCAATTAAGTCGCGAGCTGGGATTGGGCTATTCGGTGAGCGATTGGTACGAAGTGAACGAGAATATCTTTCAAGCTGTCAGCATCGAAAAAGTCGTCATCTTCTTCGTGATTTTGATCATCGTGATTGCGGCCGCGTTCAATGTGGCCAGTACTTTGTATATCAACGTGGTGACTCGCTTTTCGGAAATCGGACTTTTAAAAGCCTTTGGCGTTTCCCGTCGCGATGTGGTTCAGATTTTCTGCTGGCAAGGTGTTTTGCTGGGGCTTTTGGGTCTTTTGGGCGGCATGGTTTTGGGAATGGGATTGTGTTTTATTTTTGGATGGGTCGAATCGCATTACGGTTTGCTTCCGGGAAGTATCTATAAGCTGGATCGCATTGATCTGTCTTTGCGCCTGACCGATGCTTCCGCGATCACATTGGCGACGCTGTTGATTTGTTTCTTGGCGACCTTGGCTCCGGCTTTGCGCGGGGCTAGCCTCACCCCGGTGGAGGGACTTAAAAATGAGTGATCTTCTGTTAACGGCGCGAAAGATCCGCAAGGTCTACGCGCAAGGTGCCGGCGAGCTGGAAATCGTCAAGGATCTGTCCATCGATATCAAAAAGGGCGAAGCGATTTGCATCGTCGGCTCGTCAGGGGCGGGGAAAAGTACGTTCCTTCATATTTTAGGAACGCTGGATCGTCCGACCGATGGTGAGCTTCGCTTTCAGGGGCAAAGTCTTTTGGATATGTCCGATGAAGAGCTGGCGCGATTTCGCAACCGTGAGATGGGATTTGTTTTTCAGTTCCATCATCTTTTGTCTGAATTCACTGCGCTGGAAAATGTCATGATCCCAGCCCGTGTCGCGGGGATTGATAAAACCGAAGCTTTGGGGCGCGCCGAAAATCTGATGAAGCAAATGGGTCTGACGACACGCATGACTCATTTTCCGTCACAGCTTTCGGGCGGGGAGCTTCAACGTGTGGCGATCGCGCGCGCTTTGATTTGCAAACCGCAGATTTTATTCGCCGACGAGCCGACAGGAAATTTGGATTCGCAGAATAGCGGCATGATTCAGGATTTGTTTTTCCAACTGAAAGAGAGCTTGGGGCTGACGTTGATTGTTGTGACTCATGATCCGAACTTCTCGCGAAAGTTTGGGAAGGTTCATCGGATTTCCGATGGGCGATGGGTGTGATTGACTTTGGTAGAGGGGCCTGTTACGCTTCACCTATTTAATTCTAAGTCATTAAAACGACTGGGAAATTTGGAAGATAAAGAAACATTTAAAGACATTTGATGGCTTGAAATGCATCACAGCTTGATTGGGGATCGAACTTGAGAAGCCTTTTTAAAGACCCGGCGCAGAATGTTGGCGGTCGATTGCTGACATTTGCGGCAATTATGACGCTTTCTTTAAATGCTTCTTTCGCTTTTGCACAAGTCAGCAAAAAACCAGCCGCTCGTCCCTTGCCTGCAAAGCAAGCGGCCCCTGCGGATGCGGCTCGGGCTCGCACCAACAAACCGGGCGCGCAAACTCGTTCGGCCGAGCCGACAGTTTCCGGTCTGACAGTTCGTCAGATCAACATCCAAGGTCAGAAGAAAATCGAAAAAGACGCCATTGAAACTCGTCTGCGTACGAAAGTCGCGGGCCCTTACACGGAAGATATGATCCGTGACGATATTAAAAATCTTTTCAAGAGCGGTTACTTTTATGATGTGCAGGTCGACCGCACGGTTTCCGGATCGCAAGTCGATCTGACTTATAAGGTTGTTGAAAAACCGTCGATTGCCGAAATCGTGATCGAAGGAAATTCGGAACTGAAAAACGATGAGCTGTTGGAAGCTTCGGGCCTGAAGGCTTTTGAAATCATCAGCATGCCCAAACTGCGCGAAGCGACCGACAAGCTTCAGAAGATGTACGAAGACAAGGGTTTCTTCTTGGCGAAAATCGATATGACCATCGAAGATGTCAAAAAAGACGAATCGGTGAAAGTCATCTTCAACATCAAAGAAAATGACAAAGTGAAAGTGAAGAAAATCACTTTCCTGGGCAATCGCAAACTGAAAGACGGATTTTTAAAGAGCCGTATGCAAACCAACGAAGGCGGATTCTTTAGCGCCATTTCGGGATCGGGCGCTTACAAGCAGGATGCGTTTGATGTCGACGTTCAGCGCCTTCGCTATTTGTATTTCAACGAAGGTTACGTGCAGGTCAAGGTCGATCGTCCGCAGGTTTACGTGACCCCGGATAAAAAGAACATCTACATCACCATTCGGATCGACGAAGGTGAACAGTTCGATGTGGGTGATATCGATTTTGCCGGCGATCTTTTGTACTCGCGCGATGAGCTTTCTTCTTCGATCGAGATCAATAAGCGCACGATCTTTTCTTACGAAGTTTTGCAGAAAGACTTAAGCGATCTGCAGGCCAAATACGGGGATTTGGGTTACGCCTTCGCCAACGTGATTCCGCGCACGCGTATCAATGAAAAAGATCGCAAGGTGGACGTGACCTTTGAATTCGACAAAGGAAACAAGGTCTATTTTGGTCAGATCAACGTGATCGGCAACAGCAAGACTCGGGATAAGGTCGTTCGTCGCGAATTGAAAGTGCGCGAAGGCGAGCTTTATCACGAGACCCGCCGTCGTCAGTCTTTAGAAAACATCCAGCGTCTGGGATTCTTTGACGAGGTGAACTTTAAAACTTCGACTCCGCCGGAAAAGCCGGATCAGCTGAATATCGATATCGTGGTCAAAGAACGCAACACCGGTTCGATCCAGCTGGGTGCGGGTTACGGCAGCGCGACCGGATTCCAATTGCAGGGTCAGGTCAACCAATCCAACTTCTTGGGTAAGGGGCAAAAGCTCAGCGCCGGTTTGAATCTGTCGACCGATTACAACGCTTACAACTTTAATTTCACCGAGCCTTACTTTAACGACACCGAATGGTCTTTGGGTGTGGACGCTTACCAGACGATGACCACGTTGACCGATTATAAAGACAAGCGCTTGGGTGGTGCTTTCCGTTTCGGTCATCCATTGGGCGAAGATTTGGTCGGAACGGTCCGCTTGAAATACGAACAATCCACTTTGGATGACGTCACCGGAACCATTAACGGAAAAGACAAGGTCATCACCGATCGCACCTTGTTCCCGCTGGATACGGCTTCGGGCGAAACGCACTCGATCACGGGTTACCTCGAGTACGACGTGCGAAACGATCGTTTCTCGCCGACAAAGGGAAGTTACCTTTCAACCAGCGTCGAGTACGCGGGTCTGGGTGGACAGCTGAAATACACCAAAGGAAACGCGACGGCTCGTTACTTTAAGAAACTTTTCTGGGAAGTCGTTTGGCGTAACAACGCTTCTTACTCGTTCTTGACCGCTCCGGATGGGGGAACTCCGCCGTTTACGGAGACCTTCAAGCTTGGGGGCCCGTATTCACTTCGCGGTTACAATTTCTACCGCATCGGTAAACGCGTGCGTTCGGACAAGCTGATGAACGATCCGGATTATATTGCTCAGTATCCGGATCCGGCCGTGCGCGAGCGCGTGGCGACCCGTACCTACGGGGGCGAACAAATGGCGCTTTACCAAACAGAGTTGGAATTCCCTTTGATTGCCGAAGCGGGAATCAAAGGCGTGGTGTTCTTCGATGCCGGCCAGGCCGAAGATCGTCTCAGTGCCGAGGATATTTACAGTGACTTTGGATTCGGGTTCCGTTGGTTCTCGCCAATCGGACCGCTGCGTTTCGAGTGGGGTTTCCCAACCCGCATGTCGGATGCGTCGCCGGATTCAGTCGTGTTTGATTTTTCGATTGGTTCACCATTTTAAGCCGCCACGGCGGAAGAGGAGTCTTTATGAAAAAAATGATTTTGGGAATGATCCTGTCGCTGATGGCGACTTCTGCTTTGGCAGCTGAAACAAAAATTGGATACTGCGACGTTCAGCGCGCGATCCAGTCGACAAGCGCCGGTAAAAAGGCGAAAGAAGTTTTGGACGGCGAATTCGGCAAGCGCAAAAAAGATTTGGATAAGAAAAAAGCCGATATCGAAAAGATGAACCAGGATCTTGAGAAGAAGAAATCTGTGTTGTCTGAAGAAGTCATGGGCAAAAAGCAAATGGAACTGCAAGAAGAGATGATGAAGTTCCAAAAAACTGTCGGCGAAAACCAAGTTGAGCTGCAGAAAAAAGAAAAAGAGCTGATCGAGCCGATCGTCGATAAAATGCGCAAAGTGATCGAAAAAGTTGCGGTCGACAAAGGTTACACTTTGATCTTGGACAAACAGGCTCAGGCTTTGCTGTACACGCAGAAAGATGCGGACGTGACAGACCTTGTGATCCAGACATTCGAGAAAGAAAAATAGAAAGTTAAAGAGTCCAAATGAAAATCCATCCCAGCACCGTTATTTCCGGAGATGTGAAAATCGAAGACGGGGTCGAAATCGGCCCTTACTGTCTGATCCAGGGACAAGTGACCATCCAAAAGGGAACTTTTGTTGAAGGTCACGTGACTTTGGGTTCGCGCTACGGAATTTTGGAAATCGGTCAGAACAATCATTTCGCACCCGGTGCTGTGATCGGTGGTCCTCCGCAGGATGTGACTTACAAATCCGAGCCGACGCGTTTGAAAATCGGAAACAACAATATCTTCCGCGAATTTTCGACCGCCAATATCGCCACATCCAAGGGTGATAAGGAAACGACGATCGGCGATAACAATTATTTTATGGCTTACACCCACATTGGACACGATTGTAAAATCGGCAACAACGTGGTGATCGCCAACGACAGCCACTTGGGTGGACACACGATCATCGAAGACGGTGTGGTGATCGGGGGCCTCAGTGCTTTCAATCAGTTCACCAAGGTCGGTCGCGGCGCTTTTGTCGCCGGTAGCAGTATCGTCAACAAAGACATTCTGCCTTTCTGTCGGGCCCAGGGAAACTATGCGATTTGCCGTGCGACCAACAAGGTCGGTTTGGCGCGCAAAGGTTTTTCGCGCGATGAGGTTCAAAACATTCACAAAGCCATCCGCATTTTGTTGCGTGGCTCGGACACCATCGACGAAGGCTTGGCGCGCATCCGTGCCGAATGCCAGATGAGTCCGAATCTCGAATACTTTATTGATTTCGTCCGCAGTTCGAAGCGTGGAATCGCTTTGGATCGCAGTGGCGGAACCGCTGACGAGGAGTAAACACCATGGAAAAACACACCGGAAAAATCAAAGCCGCCGTTGTCGGTGTGGGTTATCTTGGAAATTTTCACGCTCAGAAATACAAGGCCTTGTCGGCTAAGCCCGAGTTCAATGTCGAGCTGGCGGGCGTTTGTGACCTGCACGAAGCGCAGGCGAATAAAATCGCCGGCGAATTGGGGGTTAAGGCCTTCTATCGTCCCGAAGATTTGATCGGACAGGTGGATGCGGTGACGATCGCGACGATCACGCCGACCCACTATGATCTGGCAAAACTTTTTTTGCAAAACGGCATTCACGTCAACGTCGAAAAACCGATCTGCTTGCTTCGCAAAGATGCTTCCGAATTGGTGACCTTGGCTCAGAAAAAAAATCTCACTTTGTGCGTCGGACATAGCGAGCGCTACAATCCGGTTTTCCGCGAGCTTCGCCAGGTGTTGCAGCGTCCACGATTTATGGAATTCAACCGCTACGCGCCTTTCAAGGTGCGTGGTTCGGATGTTTCGGTTTTGCACGATCTGATGATTCACGACTTGGATCTAATGCTATCAATGGATCAAAGCCCTTGCCGTTTGGTCACGGCGCAAGCGGGAAAACTTGTGACAAAAACTTATGACTGGTGCTCGGCCAGTTTCGAATTTGAAAGCGGATTGAAGGCGCAAGTGAACTGCTCGCGCATGGCCAAAGAAATGGTGCGATCGATTCGTGCCGTCGATAAAGAAAATATATGGATCGCCAATTTGCAAACCGGCGAGCTTGAACAGACCAAACAATCCGGAAATCCAGAGCAGCCGGTCGCCTTCGATGTGCGCATGGCGGGCCGCGGGGACAATCTTTTGTCTGAAACCGAGGCTTTCTTACAAGCTATTCAGGGAAAACCAGCACATGCAGTTAAAGGCGAAGACGGATCCAAAGCCTTGGATCTGGTTGAAAAGATCATCGCCTTTGTCGAATCCCGATCCGAGGCATGGTAATGAGCTCGGTTCTGCTGGTCGCAGCGGAAGCCTCGAGCGCCAGGTTTGCGCAAAGACTTTTAGAACATTGGAAAACTGAGAACGCCGACGTTCAAGCATTTGGCGTTGGCAGCGATGCCATGGAAGCCTTGGGCTTTGAACGTATCGGAAAATCCGAAGAGATGGCCGTTGTCGGTATCGTCGAAATCATCGAACACTATGGGAAATTGCGCGACGTTTTTCATAACTTGGTAGCGGAAGCCGAAAAGCGTCGTCCCAAGGTCGCCATCATTATGGATTACCCCGATTTCAATTTGATGCTGGCGAAGAAGCTGAAAGCTTTGGGAATTCCGGTTGTTTATTATATCACTCCGCAAGTGTGGGCGTGGCGCAAAGGTCGCGTGCACACGATTAAAAAATACTGCGATCAAGTCTTCGTTCTGTTTCCTTTCGAAGCGTCTTTCTTTGAGTTGGCGGGCGTCCCATGCACTTTTGTCGGTCATCCGCTTTTGGATGAGCTGGATCCCAAGTACTGGGACGCGGGGTATTTGAAGCTGCATCGACAGCGCTATGGCATTCAAGATGATGAAACGGTGATTGGTTTGATGCCGGGAAGTCGCAGGGGTGAGATCAAGAATCATCTGGATATGCAGATCGAAACGGCGCGCAGGCTTTACAAAAAATATCCCAAGATCCGGGTGCTTTTGATGTGTGCGCCAACTGTGGATAAAGAAAAGCTGCTTGAGAAACTGCAGGACGTGCGTTTTCCGTACATGCTTTTAAAAATTGAACCATTCGAAATGATTCATCTGGCAGATTATATTTTGGCGGCCTCTGGCACTGCGACCTTGATGGTCGGTCTTTTGGAAAAGCCGATGGTGATGATGTACAAGGTGAACACTTTCACTTATGCCCTGGCAAAAACTTTGGTTCGTGGAATCAAACATTATGGCATCGTCAATCTGATCGCTGGCCGTGAAATCGTTCCTGAATGCATTCAATTCGATGCCAATCCGGACAAGCTGACAAAAGAAATGAGCCGTTTTCTGGAAGAACCTGGTTATGCGGATCAGATGAAAAAAGACCTGCGCCAGATTCGCACTCAGTTGGGTGAAAAAGGTGCGACGAAGCGTGTGGCAGAGGCTTTGAAAGTTTATTTGCAAAGGCTAAATCCGTGACCAGTGACTGGAAAGACATGCTTTCATCGATTTATGGATTGGCTGCCGACGGAAAGAATTTCCTTTTCGATACGGGGCTTGCCGATGCGGTGGACTTGCATGTTCCAGTTTTAAGTATTGGAAATCTGTCGATGGGCGGGACGGGGAAGACGCCGGTGGCTCATATGATTATGCAGTTGGCATTGGATAAAGGACTGCGTCCCGTCGTTGTGGCTCGCAATTACATGGCTCGCAGTCGTGGTGTGAATCGCGTTGATATTCAGCGCACCGATGGCGCAGCTTTTTACGGTGATGAAGCTTTTTTGCTGGCGCAGAAGTTTCCGCAAATTCCGGTTTGGACCGGGCCTAAAAAATACATCACGGCGCAAATGGCGGTTCAACAAGACAAGCCAAATCTGGTGATCGTCGATGACGGCTTTCAACATCGCAGTCTGAAGCGGAATTTCGATATGGTTTTGATCGATTGCTCGACGTCAGCCGACGAGGACTTTTTGCTGCCTCGGGGACGATTGCGTGAAGGCTTTGCCAGTCTTCAGCGCGCGGATCTGGTGGCCTTGACGAAGGTCAACTGGGCTTCGCCGGAACGAGTGCAAAATCTTTTACAGCGCATGCCGAATCCGAATTCAGTCTGTGAAATCGAATTTCACCACGAGCTGGGTCAGCCTTTGTCGCCGGACGCGAAGGTGATGGCGGTTTCGGGCGTCGCAAAACCCGATATTTTCGAAGCCGGATTGCAATCCCATCTGGGGCCCGCGCCGATTTTGGCGCATATGAAGTATGCCGATCATTTCGATTACCAAGCGATGGACGCGGATCAAATTTTAAAGAAAATGCAAGAGGTCGGCGCGACGCAAATCCTGACCACCGAAAAAGACTTGGTGAAACTGCAGGCCTTCCCCCAATTGAAATATATTTTAAACCCTTTGATTCTGCGAACCGAATTCCGAAAGGCACCTACGGATCTGTATGATTTTTTGGACCGAAGTTCTCGCCACTAGTTTGGCGTTTTCATTCTGGATTTTCCCAAGGCCCATGCGCTGGGCCTTCGCCGTCTTTTTGGGATTTTTGTGGTTCGATGCTTTGAAGCTTCGAAGATGGACCGTGCTGAAGAATCTGACGATTGCTTTTCCGGAAGAAAGCCACGAAGAGCGTCTTCGTATCGCGCGCCAGTCGATGTATCACTTTTGCTACGGCTTTGTTGAATTTTGCCTTTTGCCGTTTATGAATCAAAAATGGTTGCAGAAAAACTGTGTCTTTCATGGCATGGAAATCTACGAGCGCGCCAAGGCGGAAGGTAAAGGCATCTTGATGCTCAGTCTGCACTTGGGGGGCGGAGATGTCGGAATTGCGGCCTTGTCATTGAAAGGTCTGCCGATCCATGTGATTTCGAAAAAATTTAAGAACCGGTTTCTGAATCAATTTTGGTTCGGCACCCGCGAGAAAATGGGCACCGGTTTTCTGGAGCCCCATGGTAGCAGTGTGGCATTCGATATCTTGAAGCTTTGCCGCAAAAATCAGTCGATCATTTTTGTGATCGACCAGTTTATGGGAAAGCCTTATGGCATCGCGACGACTTTCTTTGGAAAGCAAACGGGAACCGCTTACGGTCTGGCGCTGTTCGCAATGAAGACAAATGCCCCAGTTTTGCCGGTCTATACGTACCGGGATGACCAGCTTCGCACGCACGTCGTCTTTGAGGAGCCCATCCAGGTCGAAAAGATCGAAGATAAGGATTTACAAATCCGCGCAATGACCCAAAAATATAACGATCGGGTCGAATCGATTGTTCGACGCTATCGGGAGCAGTGGATGTGGATTCACAGACGCTGGAAAAAGTGGGAATGAAATTGCGGTCTTCCATTTTCTTGGTCGGTTTGGGCGTCCTGGGTGTCGCCTGTTCGGCTAAATTTTTGAAGTACGAGAAATCAGAAGACCTCAAAAAAAATAAAGAGTTCGAACAAAGCGTTCAGATCGTCGAAGTTCCGCAGACGGGAGCCGACGGGGAAGCCCTGACTCCGGCTCCGGAAGTCGGGCCTTCAGCAACCCCGGCAGAGCCGAATCAATCGGAAAAATCAGAGTCAAAACAATCAAAAACGGCAAAAAAAGTGCCGGCGCCCAAAGCGAAAGCTTCAAAAAAGAAAGGCTCGACTTCCGAGCCGACCGCGCCAGCGGCTCCCACGCGTCGCCAGCCTGAACTTGAAAGCGATATCGGTTTTGAAGGTCGCCGACCGGTCAAGGATCCATTCCGTGTGGGCGAAAAAGTCACTCACAGTGTGAATTACTTTAAAATGAAGGCCGGAACTTTGGTTCTGGAAACCCGGCCGTTTGCCATGGTCAACGGTCGAAAGAATTATCAATTCCGCACGTCGATCAAAACGGCTTCGATCTTTGATTCCTTCTATTCGGTCGATGACTATGTCGATGTGTTGATGGATTTCGAGCAGATGATTTCCAGCGTCTTCACTTTGCACGTCAAAGAAAGTGCGCAGCTCAAAGAAGCGCAGATGCTGTTTGATCACGACAAGCACCAGGCCACTTACTGGGAAAAGAAAGTGACCGAGAAAAACGGCGAAGAGAACAAAAAACTGCAATGGGAAATTTCCGAATACGCGCAAAGCGTTTTTTCGGCGGCTTTTTACATGCGCGTCTTCCAGTGGGAAGTGGGAAAAGAAAATGCTTTCCACGTGGCCGACGACGAAAAGAATCTGATCTTCCGTGCGAAAGCGATCCGCAAAGAAAAGATTTCGACCGATGCGGGGGATTTCGACGCGATCGTCATCCGCCCCGAGATCGAACTGAAGGGTAAATTCAATCCGGTTGGCGACAATTACATTTGGCTCAGTGATGATGATCGCAAATACATTCTGCGAATCGAATCAAAGATCAAGATCGGTACGATGGTTTCCGAAGTCGTACAGATCGTGCCGGGCAAATAGGGCGCAGGTTCAGGCCCAGTTAGCGCGTCCGTTGCCGGCTTTTCGCTGGCCCTAGGTGATGGGTCTGGGCCTGGTTTTTAAGGGGCTGGACTTTGAAAACTGTGGGGGTCTTTTAAAATATTAGACAGATGGTTCAAACCAAATGTCGTTATTTTAATGGCTACAAACCTTGCGGGCATAATGAAAACCGTTCGGCTGAAGACTGTTCGGCGTCTTGCGCGGCGAAGGATCTGGTTGAGAGCAGTGTTTTGATTGTTCATTTGGGCGCGCTGGGCGCTGTGGTTCGGGCGACCGCTCTTCTTTCCGAAATTCGGCGCAAATATCCTCGCAGTCTGATCACTTGGGTTACCGATAAACCCGCCGATCAGCTTCTCAAAAAACATCCCGGTATCGACCGCGTTCTGACCAGCACGGCCGAGGATCTTTTAAGTCTGAACGCTCTGCGATTTGATGCCGCTTTTGTTATCGATAAGTCATTGAAGGCCGTTGGTATTTTGCACCAAACGAAGGCTGATCAGGTTTTTGGTTTCCAAACGGATCCGCAGACGGGCGCGGTTTTGCCGGCCACCTTGGCGGCGGAAGAGCTTTGGGGCCTGGGGCTTAGCAATGCGAAAAAATTTTTCCAGAACCAAAAGTCCGAAGTGCAGTTGATGCTAGAAGCTTTCGAGCTGCAAGCGGCAACCAAAGAGATTCGCACCGACCTGCCTGAATACAGCCTGCCGCTGACCTCGCTCGAAGAATCCTTGCGCCAGCAACGTCGGGATCAATGGCAGATGCGAAAAGATCAACCGGTGATCGCGCTGAATACCGGCTGCAGTCACGTGATTGCGGCTAAGAAACTGAGTGTCGATTTTCAGCGAGTGGTGATTCAGAACCTGATCGCCCAAGGCTATGAGAACATCGTGCTTTTAGGCGGTCCCGAAGACAGCGAAAGAAATTTTCAAATTGGCGAAGGTCTTGCCGTTTTTCAAAGCCCGACGAATCAGGGGCTGCGTGATGGGCTCGTCAGCGCGGCGGCTTGCGATGTGGTTTTGACCGGTGACAGTCTGGGAATGCATATGTGCATCTCACAAAAGAAGTTTGTCGTGGCTTGGTTCGGTCCCACCTGCGCTCAGGAAATCGAGCTTTACGGGCGCGGGATTAAGCTGCAGTCGAAAGCGGCCTGTGCTCCGTGCTGGAAGAGAGCTTGTGACAAAACCGAGATGTGCTATGATCAGGTCAGTTTGCAAGAAATTCTTCAAGCAATCGGGCAGGGTGTGAGCTGGTGGCAACGACAAAACGAATTCTCGTTATCCAAACCGCTTTTCTAGGCGATCTGCTTTTATCCGTTCCGCTTTTCAAATATCTTCGTGCCCAATTTCCTGGCTGTGAAATTTCATTGGTTTGCCGCAAAGGTTTCGGCGCGCTTTTCAAAGATCTGAAGCTGGTCGAAAAAACCTTTGAGATCAAAAAAAAGGACAAAGAATCTTACAAGCAGGCTCTGGCCCAAATCCAAGCCTGGGATTACGATTTGCTTTTATCGCCGCACGAATCCCTGACCACCGCTTTTTTCGTACGGCAGGTGAAAGCCAAAATGAAAATCGGTTTCGCAAAATGGTGGAACGCCCCTTTTTTCCATAAACGGGTGCGAAAAGATTTATGCCTTCCGGATGCCATCCGCCAAATGTCTTTGCTGCAAGAGCAGGATCCGAAACTTAAAGAGCAAATTTTCCAGTTTCACAAAATGGATCTCGAGTGGAGAAAAAAGGGAGAAGCTTTTTTAACTCCGGTTCCGGATTGGGCTTCGCCACTGGTGCAATTACCCGATGCATGGAATGAGATTCAATCCCGATTTCAATTGCCGACTCGCGCTGTTTGTTTGTTTCCCGGCAGCGTTTGGCGTACCAAGCAGTGGACCGAAGTGGGATTCGAAGAAGTCGGTCTGAAGCTGAAAGAGCAAGGCCAGGAAGTTCTGATCATGGGAGGCCCCGGTGAAGAAGCTCTGGCCGAGCGAATCTCAGCAAAAATCCCCGGAAGCCGAAGCTTGGCCGGAAAAACAAGTCAGCTTGAAACCTTGCTGATTTTATCCCGCGCCGACGTGGTCGTGACGAACGACAGTGCCGGCCAACATTTGGCGGCCCTTGTTGGCGCGCCCACCGTTTCCGTTTTTGGTCCCACCGTTCTTGAATTTGGTTACAGACCCTGGAATTCAAAAGCCATCATCGTCGAAAGAAAAGGCCTGTCCTGCAGACCTTGCGGAAAACACGGACATCACAAATGTCCGATCGGAACCCACGAATGCATGACAAAACTGTCATCAACAGAAGTTCTGCAGGCCGTGGCGAAGGTGAGGCCGGGGGCGCCCAGCTGAAAACAGGCGAACCCGCTACTCCTTAAAATCTTCGACGGTGATCCCGTATTTCTTAATCTTTCGTAGCAAGGTGTTCTTCGGAATATTGGCTTGGGCCACAGTCTGATTGATCCGCCCCTTGTTTGCTTTCAAGGCCGAAACGATAAAATCCTTCTCGGCTTGCTCTTTGAACAATTCAAAATCCAAAGGCTGGCTTGAAGACGGTGCTGTGCTCATGGTGCCGGCGACGGTTTCGACCTGCCGAACGGCATCCGGCAGGCTTTCCGGCTGGATCATGTTCGAATTTTCGACGATGAACGAGCGTTCGATGGCATTTTCAAGCTCGCGGATATTTCCGGGCCAGCGGTAAGACTTTAGGGTTTCGATCGCTTCTTTCGAAATGCCCGCGATGGGCGAGTCATGAGACTTGGCGAATTTTTTGATAAAGTGCTGCACCAAGGCCGGGATGTCGTCACGGCGGTCGCGAAGCGGCGGCAGGAAGATGGGCATCACGTTCAGGCGATAGAAAAGATCTTCGCGGAAATCTTCTTCGGCGATCATTTTTTCCAGGTTGCGATTGGTGGCAGCGATAATACGGGCATTGCTTTTGACTTCGCGGTTGCTGCCGACCGGAAGGAATTTCTTTTCCTGCAGCACGCGCAGCAGTTTCACCTGCATATCGGGGCGAAGCTCGCCGATTTCATCCAAAAAAAGCGTGCCGTTGTTGGCGACCTGGAACTTTCCGATTTTTCGCTCGGTCGCGCCCGTGAAGGAGCCTTTCTCGTGGCCGAACAATTCGCTTTCCATCAGATTTTCCGGAATGGCGCCGCAGTTGATCGCAACAAAAGAACCGCTCTTTCGTGGAGAGTTGTAATGAATGGCGCGTGCGACCAATTCCTTACCGGTTCCGTTTTCACCGCGGATCAGAACCGTGGTGTCGACCTTGCAAAGCTTGTAGATGAGACCAAAGACCTCTTTCATTTTTTGCGAGCTTCCGACGAATTCCGAATCGACGTCGTCATCGAAGATCGGATTCGAAAGCGCGAGACTTGAAACCATCTCACGCGCTTCTAAAGATTTGCGGACCAGCTCGACCAAGCGCTGGGGATTGACGGGCTTTTCGATGTAATCGTAGGCGCCGTCTTTGATGGCCGTGACCGCGTCTTGCAGGTTCGAGTGCGCCGTCATGATCACCACGAAAGTTCTGGGGTCGCTTTCCTTGATCAGTTTCAAGGCTTCAAGCCCGTTCATCTCGGGCATGCGCACGTCCATGATCACCAGATCGAAATCGCCTTTTTCGAAAAGCTCGAAGGCTTGTTTGCCGGTGCCGGCTTCGGTGATGGCAAACTTCACTTCGGGGATGTGGCCCGTCAGGATGCTTTCGACATTCTTACGAAGTTCGGCTTCGTCATCGACGATCAAAACGTTCATTTCTGTTTGTGTCATGCGGTCACCTCGGATTCTTCCAGCGGGAGCGAGAACGAAACTTTCGTTCCTTTTTTCAGTTCGCTTTCCAGGAAAACTTCTCCGCCGTGCAGTTCAATAAAATATTTCACCAAATAAAGTCCCAAGCCGGATCCTTTGGTCTTGAGATCTTGATCTTTCCCGCGGACGAATTTTCCCCAAACGTTGGCCACTTCGTCGGGCGGGATTCCTTCGCCGGTGTCTTGGATTTCGATCCAGACTTTCGACTCCACTTCGTGCGAGGCGATCTGGATACGGCCGCCGATCGGAGTGTATTTGATCGCGTTTTCAACCAGATTGATCAAAACTTCGCGCATCAAAGTAAAGTCGACTTCGATCGAAAACATGGGCTCGAGATTGGTTTGGATCTGAATCTGTTTTTCTCGCGCCAATGGGGTCAGCTGATCGATCGCCTCTTGGATGGTCTCGTTGATATCGCCGACCTCTTTGTTCAGCTGGAAGTCACGCGATTCGACACGAAGAACTTTCAGAATGCTTTGAATGTAACGATTGAGCTCGTCACTGGAAAGTCGCAAGGATTTCAGATCCACATTGAAGGCGGCGGTTTCGGGATTTCCCAAAAGCCTGTCGACGATCGCCTGAATTTTTGCGATCGGCGTTTTGAGATCGTGACTGATCAAAGAGACGAAATTGTTTTTCAGCTGCTCAAGCTGGGCCAGGTACTCTTGCTCTTGCTGCAAAAGCCAGTTGCGGCGCTCGATGATATTGGCCTGATAACCGATAAAAATCACCCAGGTGGCCAAAAGCTGCATGCCCGTTGACACGGCCGGAATCCATATCGAGAACAAATCAAAGACCCAAGCCGATAAAGCCGCAGTCAACGTCGCAAGCCACATCATAAACACAAAGGCCACCGTCTGCGGGTAGCCCGTGATCATGAACACGCTTAAGATCATCAGCGGCAGCAAAAAAATCACGTAGACGATCGGGCTTGCGCGGTAAATCCAGCGCTTTTCGATGGTGTTGTCCAGAATTTGCGCGAAGACTTCGTTTCTTTGCGAGGCTCCCAGCGGCGTCAGGTACTGAGTCGTCGAGTTCGCTTCGGTGCCGATCAAGACATACTTGTTGGTCAAAGCGCCTTCAGGGATGCGATCGTCTAAAATGTCGCGCAAAGAAAATTCGGGGAAGCTTCCGCTGGCGCCGCGGTAATTGATGATGCGCGAGCTGTGCGTTTCAAACTCGGACCCGGTCAGACGCGAGATGAAATTATCCGTCGTCGGAGTAAACCTGCGGATGACGCCGTCTTCATCGCGACTCAGTTGAATGTTTCCGATATTTGATCGCAGGTCGTCTGAAAAGAGTGGCTGATTCACCCGCTCGGACATGGCGACCGTCGTTCCCCAGATGACCTTCGGATTTTTGAAAAGCTTGATCAAATGCAAAGGCATGCGCAAAGGTCCCAGGTTTTCACTGAAGAACAAAGTCACGCCGACCTTTTTCGGTTTTTGCATCAGCACTTTGGTCATCAGTTCGGTCCACATGTCGGGATTCCAGTAGACGCTGTCGGTGATATCGGTGACGTCGCCCAAAG
Source organism: uncultured Bdellovibrio sp. (assembly GCA_966211455.1). Classification (GTDB taxonomy): domain Bacteria; phylum Bdellovibrionota; class Bdellovibrionia; order Bdellovibrionales; family Bdellovibrionaceae; genus 21-14-0-10-47-8. The sequence goes on along the minus strand of CBIHNI010000006.1, from coordinate 134,194 downwards.
ATTCGCCGAAACCGCGCGATCGAAGACCTTCGGATTCGGTCAGGTCGGAAGAACGCAAAGTGATCAAAACGATCTGCGAGCTGACAGCCTGGTTTCCGCGGATTTGCAATCGGCTGTCGTAAGAGGTGACCTCGTCATTGAACAGGAAAACGCAGCCGATCGCCCAACACAAAAGCGCCCGAAGGATGACCCCACGGGACTTGGAAATCTGCCGCCAAAGTTGGCGGATTCGAGAGCGAAGGTAGCGTCTTTGGATCATTCGTAATGCACCATAGCAAAGGTCATTGAAAATTCAAGTTCTTTTGGAATTCTCCCTCAGTTATCATGGGCTTATGCAAGTGTGGTGGGACGCCGAAAAATGGCGACAAGATCAGCAAGCGAATCCGAAACCTGTGGCCCTAACCATGGGGAATTTCGATGGCGTTCACAAGGGGCATCAAAAGCTTTTAAAGAACGTGGTCGATGCGGCAAAAAGTTTTGGTGGGAAAAGCCTTCTATTGACGTTTCATCCGCATCCAGCGCAGATCTTAGCGCCTGAAAAAAAACATGTGCGTCTTTTCACGCTTCGAGATCAGCAGCAAGAGCTCGCCAAGGCTGGTTTAGACGGGGTTCTTCGGCAGGGATTTTCGCGCGAGTTTTCAGAGATTTCGGCGCCGGATTTCCTTGAAGACTATATCCTGAAATATTTTCAGCCCCGCTACATCTCGGTCGGCCAGGATTTCCTTTTCGGCGCCCATCGCCAGGGCAATCAGGCGCTTTTGCAGGCCTTCTGCGACAAACGAAAAATCAAACTGGATTTGGTTTCGGCCTTCAAGGTGAATAACGAAACGGTGTCGACATCGAACATCCGTCGGCATCTGGTGGCCGGTGAGCTTCGCGAAGCCGAAGCCTTGCTGGGGCGAAGATACTATCTGCAAGGAGTCGTCGAAAAAGGCGCGGCTCGGGGGCGCGTGTTGGGATTTCCGACGGCGAATATCAAACCCGATGTCGATTTCTTTCCACGCATGGGGGTTTACATCTGCGAAGTGATTCGCTGGCCGGATCCGACGAAGCGTTTTCGTGCGGTGATGAATGTGGGATTGAATCGAACTTTCGTCGAGGGCGATCATCAGCCGATCAAAGCCGAAGTGCATCTGCTGGATTTTTCGGAAGATCTTTACGGCCAGACTTTGCAAGTGGAGCTTTGCCAGTATTTGCGTGAAGAACAAAAATTTCCGTCGATCGATGCTTTGAAACAGCAAATTCAAAACGATGTCGAGGCCGCCCGTGCCTGGGTGACGCCCGGGATTTTAACATGATCCGGGTCGGAGAATTTTCCGCACAACCCTTTGAGCCGCGAAAAAAATTTTGGCTCGAACAATTGAAATTGAATCTGACCTGGGTGGATTTCGCCGCCGAACAGCTGGCCGATCCGGCCTCGATGCTGAAAAGCGATGCGATCGATGGCGTGCTGCTGCCGCCCGAACATTCACCGGCCTTGCTGGCGGCGTCGGCGCGGATTCCGGAAGACGTGCGCGAGGCGGGACTTGTTTGCTCTTTGGTGCGCGAAAACGGCAAGCTTTGGATGCGCGCCGATTTGCAAAAGGCCTTGCATGAATTGATTTTGCAAAGGGCTTCGCAATTGGACACGCATTCGATCGTTTACGTGACCGGCTCGGATGCGCAGGCGCGCCTTTGCATCGTGATCGCGGTGAAGATGGGATTTCAAAAAATCGTTTTGATCTCCGAGCATGAAGAGCAGTCCGAAGCGCTTGTGGAAAGCTTAAAGAAATTGTTCTTCGGTCTGGATTTTCGTCTCTTGAAAGAAACCGAGCTCACGCTACAGCCGAACAATGGATCCTTGCTGCTCAACACGTTGACGTCGGAAACGGGGCCTATCGTGGTCGAGGATCTCACGTATCTGAACTTTTTGCGCAAGGATGGTTTGGTTGTCGATCTGCCTTTGGTTTGCGGTGAAAATTCTTTGATGGATGAAGCCAAGCACGTGGGCATTCGCAATCTTTCCGGCATCGAAATTTGGGGTCTTCGCGATTATCTTTTCTTGCGGGCGCTGAAAGTGGAAGCGCTTCCCTCGGAAGAAGACTACCAGAAGAGCTGGTCTTTGTACTTGTCTCAGGAAAAACGGACGTAGGTCCAGTAACAAACTGCGCCCTCTCTCGATAAAATAAATCGTTGATCATGGAGGGTCCTCATGGCGAGCATCAGGCTCGGCGAATTGCTGGTAAAACAGGGGGTGGTCCGCCCCGAGCAGATGACGCGGGCATTGGAAGAGCAGAAGAAATCCGGCTTGAAGCTGGGTTCCGTGCTTGTTCAATTGGGGATGGTGAAAGAAGGAGTGCTTCTCAAAGCGCTCGAGCAGATCTTTCAAGTTCCGGGAATCGATCTCAATACATTTCAAATTCAGGCGAACGCGATTCAATCCGTTCCGCGCGAGGTCTGCGAAAAATATTTGCTGATCCCGGTGCAGAAAGTTGGAACCAACACTTTGGTGGTCGCCTTCTCGGATCCGACGAATACGGCGATGCGAGACGATCTTCGTTTTATCACGCGCTGTAAGATTCAGCCGGTTGTTGCGACTGAAAACGGCATTTTAGCTGCGATCGAAAAATATTACGGCGGAAACGTTTCGGCGATCGGAAAAGAAGTCGACCAGGCCGAAGGCGGCGCTGACGCGAATCAAGCCGAAGAGCTTGAGCTTGTCAGCATCGGGATGGAAGAAGAATCCAGCCCGATCATCAAATTCGTCAATGCGATTTTGACAGACGCGATCAAAAAGCGCGTCTCCGATATTCACTTTGAACCTTACGAAAAAAAATTCCGCGTGCGTTATCGTATCGACGGAAACATGACCGAAGCCAGCAGCCAGACGGCCGCATCGGCCGCCGCGATCTCCAGTCGTATTAAAATTATGTCCAAGCTCGACATCGCCGAAAAACGCCGTCCGCAAGACGGTCGTATCAAGCTGCCGATGAAGGGCGGAAAATCGATGGATTTTCGTGTCAGCGTTCTGCCGACCATTTGGGGCGAGAAAGTCGTTCTTCGTCTTTTGGATAAATCGAACTTGCAGCTGGATATGACGAAGCTTGGTTTCGAACCGGAAGATCTTTCGATTTTCAAAGAGCACGTTCACAAACCGCAAGGTTTGCTGCTGATCACGGGGCCAACCGGTTCCGGAAAGACAACAACGATTTATTCGGCGCTGGCTGAGCTCAATCAGCCGGACGTGAATATCGCAACCGCCGAAGATCCGGTGGAATTCAACTTGGAAGGGATCAATCAGGTTCAGATGAATGCCGACATCGGACTGAACTTTGCCGATGCTCTTCGAAGCTTCCTTCGTCAGGATCCGGACATCATCATGGTGGGGGAGATTCGTGACTTGGAAACCGCCGAGATCGCGATGAAAGCCGCCAGCACCGGCCACTTGGTCGTCAGCACGCTTCACACCAACGATGCTCCGCAGACGATCATCCGCCTGACCGAGATGGGGGTCGCACCCTATATCATCACATCGACCTTGAATTTGATCGTGGCCCAGCGTCTGGTCGGAAAGGTTTGCGAAAACTGCAAAGCTCCGATCGAAGTCGCAGCGCAAACTTTGATCGATCTGGGTGTGGACGCCAGCGAAGTCAAAGATTACCAGCTTTTCAAGGGTCGCGGATGTCCGACCTGCAACGGCATCGGCATCAAAGGTCGTATCGCGATTTTCGAGTTGATGGAGATGACGCCCAAAATGCGTGACGTGATCTTGAAGGGCGGAAGTTCAGAAGAGCTTCGTATTTTGGCTCGTCAAGAGGGCATGAGAACGCTCCGTCGGTCGGCGCTGTTAAAATTAAAGCGCGGTCAGACGACGATTGAAGAAGTATTAAATACATCAGTAAAGGATACCTAACTATGACATGGATTCAGTCTTGTCTTAAATTAGCCCATGACCGCAAAGCGCAAGAGGTTTTGATTCAGGCGCACAAACCGGTTCAGTTCCGCATCGGCAAAGATTTGATGTCGGTCGGACAAGCTTCGCAATCGGGACAAGAGACAAGACAGATCCTGGGTCAGATTTTGACCGAAGATGAAAAACGTCTTTTGTATGAAAATTTGAAAATCGCCGGCACCAAAACGATCGGCGATATTTCGTTTAAATTCGATTTTCAAATCGACTTTGAAGGTGTGAATGGATCTTTGACTTTGCAAAATGATATGAGCAAAGCCTGGAATCTTCCACCGATGGTTTTGGAATCGGTGTGCCGCGCGCAGGGGTTGAGCTTGATCGTGGGGCCCCGCCGTTCCGGAAAATCGACCGTGATTGCAAATCTTTTGGCGGCCGCGCAAGGACGCAAGAAAGTCGTCGCGGTATACACCGACGATGAAACCCAGAACCTGGTTTCTGAAGGCAATGTGCTTTTGCAGTTTCCGATCGATCAGCTGAAGAAAAATGGCGCTCTGAAAAGTGCGGACATCATCGTGATCGACACCGAGCAAACCGCTTTCTGCGAAACGGCTTTAAGCCTGGCCGAAGAAGGCCGCTCGGTGGTTTTGACTTTGCCATTTTGGGATTTGCGCATGGGTCTTCAGCGCATGTTGGATTTGATTCAGGGATCGGAAGCAAGTCGCGCGCGTCGATTGGCCGCGACCCTGCAGATGGCTTTGGGATTGAAACTGGTGGCGGGATTGGAAGCAAGCCTGCAAAGCGTGTTTGAAGTCGTGTTTGTCGAAAGCGAAATCCAAGAGGCTTTGAAAGCTCAAGCGCTGGATCAGATCGCCAAGATCGTCAAAGCCAATGCGGAAAAGACGGGAATGCGATCTTTAAATCACTCTCTGTTCCAGCTTCTGATGAAACGAAAAATTGAACTTAAAACCGCTTTTGAAGCCAGCCCGGAACCTGAAGAGCTCGATTCGCTCTTGAAAAAGGTCGGAATCTAGGAGAGTCAAGTATGCCTCGTTATATGTTCCAGGCCAAGAATGCGGCCGGAAAAGTGCAGATCGGGCAGTTGGATGCGGTGGACGAAGTCGAAGTCCGCGGAAAACTGAAAGCGCAAAACTTGGTGCCGCTTCGAATTCTTTCGGCGCCGGGGCCGCAACCATTTAAAAATCCTTTGGCTGCATTTGGGGCGGGAAAAGTTTCCGCCAAAGATTTGCAGATCTTCACGCGTCAGTTCTCGACCCTGATCAACGCCGGTATTCCGGTTGTGGATTCGTTGAAAATGCTCAGCGAAGGAAAGCGTGACCCGCAATTGAAAGATGCCGCCCAAAAAGTGCGTCAGGCGATCGAGGCCGGTAAACGATTGGGCGATGCGATGGCGACTTTGCCGGACGTGTTTGACCGCTTTTACGTGAACATGGTTCGCGCCGGTGAAGAGGCCGGTATCTTGGACGGAATCTTGATGCGTCTTGCGGCTTACATGGAGAAATCCGAAAAGCTGAAGAAACAAGTGAAGGGCGCTTTGTTCCTGCCGGGTGCGATCATCGTGGTCGCGTTTATCGTTATTGCCGGTATCTTGATCTTCGTCATCCCGCGCTTTCAAGAGTTGTATTCGGGTGCCGGACGAGAGCTGCCCTTTTTGACCCGCGTGGTGGTCGCGCTTTCGCAGTTCTTTATTCACAAGTGGTATTTGGTGATTGCCGGCATGGTCGGTGTTCCGTGGGCTGCCTTGGCTTGGAAAAACACGCAAGAAGGGCGCGAGATTTTGGATCGCGTTTTCCTGAAAGTGCCACTGTTCGGTGAATTGATTCAAAAATCATCGGTCGCGAAGCTGTCACGAACGTTGTCGACGCTTTTGTCTTCGGGTGTGAGCGTGATGGACGCGTTGGACATTGCCGCCCGTACGGCGGGGAACGTGGTGATCGAAGGCGCTTTGATTCGCAGTAAGGAATCGGTCATGACCGGTCGCCCGCTGGCGACGCCGCTGCAAAAAGAGCCGGCGATTCCGGATATGGTGTCGCAGATGATCGCCATCGGCGAGCAGTCCGGTACCCTGGACACCATGCTCGGGAAGATTGCCGACTTCTATGAAGACGATGTCGAAAATGCAGTCAAGGCTTTGACCTCGATGATCGAGCCGATTTTGATGATTTTCTTAGGGGGCACGATCGCCGTTCTGGTTTTGGCGATGTACATGCCGATCTTCGAAATGGCCGACGTGGCGACCGGAAACGCAACCAAGTAGTAAGGAAATCGATGAACCACCGCCTGATGATCCAAGCGACGCGAATTGGAATGTACTTGATCGTGGTGGTTCTCACGTTGCTGCATCATTTGTTGCAAGAAAGCTTCTTCAACTGGAGTCTCGCCCTCAGTTTCTACGGCGTTGCCAGTGTCGGGCTGGCGATGCATCTGGCGACTTTGTTTCGGCTGGATGCTTTTTTCGAGAAACGCTCTTTGGTTTTTCTTTCCTTTGTTTTGGATGTGGCGCTGATTTCATTTTTGATGGTCAGCAGTTCTTTGAATCAAACCCTGTTTTTATTTTTGTATCTGCTGGCGATTATTTTGTCGGGTTTGGTTTTTCAAATGCGTGGCTCGCTTTTGATTGCGGCTTTGACGTCGATCGGATTTACGGTCGGCTCTTGGTTCGGGCCCGAAATCAAAGCGATGTCTTATCTTTTTATGCTGATCTTAAATAATATTTCGTTCTTCGCGGTGGCGGGGCTTTCGGGGTATCTCAGCGATCAGCTGAATCTTTTTGCCGAAAAAATCGAAGTGCAGAATCTTTCTTTGCGCGTGATTCGACGCCTGAACGAAATGATCATCGAAACGATCCCGTCGGCCCTTTTGACGGTGAATGTGCAAAGCGAAATCTTGCAGTTCAATCCGGGGGCGTCGACTTTGTTTGGTAAAGAGGATCTGGAGGGCATCCGCCTTTTTGAAATCTTGCCCGAGCTGGGGAGCCGCATCCCGAGATTGATAAATCTAAAGGCTGGCGAAAAGCATGAAGTTCGCTGGATGCCGGATCCGCAAAGAGATCCCTCGCTTTTCAGCGTCCAAGTTCTGCCGCAGGCTTCTGATTTGGGTGAAAGCACTTATTTGGTGGTGATCGAAGATCTGACTGAAAAACGAAGACTGGAGTTCGCTGTCCGCCAATCTGAAAAAATGGCGGCGGTGGGGCAGTTGGCGGCCGGTATCGCGCACGAGATTCGCAATCCATTGGCCGGGATCAGCGGCAGTGTCGAGCTTTTGTCACAGTCCTTTGCCAGCGAAGACGACCGCAAGCTTGGCAAAATTATCCTGAAAGAAATCGATCGTCTGAATCGGTTGATTTCGGAATTTTTGGATTTCGCCAAACCCGAAAAGCCGCCGGGTGAAATCATCGATCTCAACACGATTTTGAACGAGGTCATTGCCAATGCGCAAAGCAGTGTGGCGCGTCCCGTGACCATCGAAAAAGACATGATGCCGGCGGCCCAAATCATGGGTCACCGGGATAAGCTCAAGCAGGCTTTTTTAAACATTGTGATCAACAGCATTCAGGCGATGGATACAAAAGAAAATCCTGTTTTGCAGGTTCGCACGGCTTTGGAAAACGGATTCGTACAAGTGCGGGTCAAAGATCAGGGCATCGGCATGAGTGCCGAAACGAAGAAGCGAATGTTCGAACCCTTTCACACGACAAAGCCCAAAGGAACGGGCTTAGGTCTAGCGATTACACATAAAATTCTGGAAGCGCATCAAGCCCAGGTCTTTGTCGAGAGCGAAGTAGGTCTAGGGACCGAGTTCGTGATCTCATTCCCTGCGAAAAACATTTGATCATCTTGAAATCACAGCTGAAAATAAAAGCTGAAGAGGTCATAGCATGAAGCCACGTATTTTGGTCGTCGATGACGAAGAATCGATCCGCGAATTTCTAGAAATTATGCTCAAAAAAGAAGGTTACGAAGTCACTTGCGCTGAAGATGGCGCCAAGGCCCGTGACATGCTGACAAAAAAATCTTTCGACTTGGTCATTTCGGATTTGCAGATGCCCAATATGACGGGGATCGAGCTTTTAAAACACGTCAAAGAAACCTATCCGGAACTTGTGTTTATGATGATCACAGCTTTCGGTACGACCGAATCCGCAGTCGAAGCGATGAAAATGGGTGCCTACGATTATCTGACGAAGCCTTTTAAGATCGACGAAGTTCGCATGAACTTGCAAAACGCTTTGCGTGCGAAGTCTTTGGAAGTTGAAAACCGTGTTCTGAAAAAAGAACTGACAAAAGAATACAGCTTCCAGAATCTGGTCGGAAATTCCGAAGCCATGCATCGCATTTACGATCTGGTGAAGCGCGTATCGCAAACTCCGACCAACGTTTTAATTACCGGAGAATCGGGTACCGGTAAAGAGGTCGTGGCCAAAGCGATCCATTACAACGGTCCTTTGAAGGATAAGCCATTCGTGACCATCAACTGTGGTGCGATCCCAGAGCAACTGATGGAATCGGAAATGTTCGGTCATAAGAAAGGTTCCTTCACCGGAGCCGTGGCTGATAAAGCCGGTCTGTTCGAAGTGGCTGACGGCGGAACTTTGTTCTTGGACGAGGTCGGCGAATTGCCGGTCACTATTCAGGTTAAACTTCTACGTGCGATTCAAGAGCGCGTGATCCGTCGCGTGGGTGCGACGGAAGACATCAAGGTGGACGTGCGTATTTGCGCGGCGACCAATCGCGATCTGGAAGAAATGGTCAAAGAGGGCACCTTCCGCCAAGACTTGTTCTACCGTTTGAATGTCATCAATATCAGGACTCCATCGCTTCGCGATCGCCGAGACGATATTCCACTTTTGGCAAATCACTTCCTAAAAAAGTACAACGATCGTTTGACCAAGAATATCGGCGCCATCAGCGTTGAAGCGATGGAAATGCTGAAAAAGTACGATTACCCGGGTAACGTGCGAGAACTTGAAAATATCATCGAACGCACGGTGGCTTTGGAAGGTGGTGCGACCATCTTGCCAGAAAGCTTACCGCCATTCGTGAACACACCAAGTGGCCGCAAGATGGCCTCGTCGCACGAAATCGAAATCGGTGACGACGGAATCGATCTGGATAAGGTCATGGGACAAATCGAAAAAGAGCTTTTGGTGAAAGCGATCCATTCTGCGAACGGCATCAAAAAGAAAGCCGCCAAGCTTTTGCATATCACCTTCCGAAGCATGCGCTACCGAGTCGAAAAATACGGCCTGGGCAGCGCTGACGACCTCGACGACGAATAAGTACCAAGCCGGGGGGCACCTAGCCGTGTTTCCGGATGCGGCTTGTAAAGCAATTGAAAAGGCGGGGCGGGTGGTGACATCTGCCCCATTTTCTTTAATGCGCAAAGCTCATTTTCTGGCAAGATTCCGCACATCGGCGGCAGACATCGGCGCATGCGCTCATCATCTCGTCGTCATGAAAGCGCTCGCAGTCTTGGGCGCATGCCAAGCAGACCTCCGCGCAGGTTTCACAGGTTTTGTGATGAAATGCAGATTCGCGGTTCATAAATCTTGCTGAAAGCGTGCAGATGTCCACGCAGTCTTGCAGAAGTCGAATGTGGCGAAGTTCGGCGTGAGCGCCACCTTTCATCAGACAGTGTTGAATCAATTGCTCGCAAACCTGCGAGCACTGCGTGCAGTTTTCAATGCACATTTGCATGTCATCCGTCATGCCTTTGAAGATGCTTTTCAAAGCTTGGCTGGCGGTGCCGATTGAAGATTGTAAATCCATAAGTCCTCCTTGTTCAGTGGGCACAAGAGGTGGTGCAAATCGCTCGCCAATTTTATGAACTCTTTAAGGTAATTCTTTGAATCGTCTTTGCCAAATCTTCGACGCTATTCGCGGGCAGCATGGCAAGATTCGGTGCGGGATCCCGCGGAGCCTGAATCGAAACGGTCAGGCGATCTTCAGGACACAGCCGTTGGCACTGCCCCAGCTTCACATCGGCATCAGTCGGCGGATGCAAGCGAGAAAGAAAATCGGATTCTTCTTCCGTATCTTGGATGAAGCCTTTTTTTCGTAAGCAGGATCTGCAAATTTCGAAACGCGTTTGGGACATATGTCGTCAGTATAGCATAAAGTCAGTTTCGCAGTTCGCTTTTGCAGAACTGAATAAACTCTTTTTCCCGGAAGTTGGCTTTTCGTCCCAGCTGGCGCGCGATCACGATCTCGTTGAGAAAACGACCGCGCGAAGTTTCGATTATTTTTAAATCAGAAAATTCTCCAGAGATCAGGCGCTCTGGAATCACGCCCGCACCCATATCCAAGCTGATGGCATTCAAGACAGCGCGAACACTTTCGGCCGTGAAGACGGGGAGAAGATTTTTCGGCTCTTTGCCAAAATGGTGCTTGAACCAAAGGCGTGTCACCGGCGCGTGTGGCACATAGTCGATAAAAGGTAAGCTTGAAAGATCCTCGAATTTGGCAGAGCCAAGCTTTGCCGATTTAAAGAGCGCCTTCGAAGCGGCAAGCACGAATTCCTCTTTCAGAAATGGCTGAATCGAGACGGGGAATTGGCCGGCATGAATATCGCCGTTGTCGATAAAGGCCAAGTCGAGCTTTCCGTCGGTCAGCATTTCCAATTGCTTGATCGGAACCGCCAAATGCAGCTCAAAGCGGATATCAGGATACTTCTGACGAAATCGCGCCATCGTCTTTGTCAGCTGGTTCGACCCCAGATCCATCGGGGCGCCGACGCGAATCAATCCGGTCGCGGTTTTAAGGCCCGAATCCATTTTCTGCAAAGCTTGGTTCAAATCCGAAACAAAAGGATCGATGGTGCGAAATAAAGCTTCGCCCTCAGGGGTGGCTTTAAAATTCTTTGCATCCCGCAGGAACAGCTTGGTGCCAAGCTCGTCTTCCAGCCGTTTCAAAGACTGGCTGACCGCCGATCGTGTCACGTGGGCCCGATCTGCCGCTTTCTGGATGCTTTTGTTTTGGTAAACAAGATGGAAAATTTTAAGACGTTCGAAATTCGGTAAAGTTAGCATAAGTAACTTTTGTGTATAAAAGAGTTAGCTTTTATTTTCAAGCAAGACGACATAAAAAGCACACCTATCGGGGGTTCTATGTTTCAATGTGCCGAAGGCGTGATCAAACCGATTGTCTATGTCGGAATCATCAAGAATCAGAAACTTTTACTGGTGCAGTATCATCAACCGCCAAACCCAAACAAAAGCGGCTGGTGGATCCCGGCGCCGGGGCTTGAGTTCGGCCAAGATCCGATGGCTGCCGCAGTGGCGGTGGTCAACGACTTGGGATTGTCATCGATAGAAATGAAACTGCAAGATGTCGAATCTTTTGTCACGCCGGGGGGCTGGCATTTGATTTCCCACTTTGTTGGAGCAACAAGTGACGAGCCGCAAATTCAAGGAAATATCAAAGCTATTCGGTGGGTGTCTGCGCAAGAACTAAGTGACATGAATGATATCGCTCATGGAAAATGGGAGATCGAAGTCGGAAAAAGTTATTTCGCCGCGGACAATTAGAAGCAGCATCGGGCCCCTCTTTTACAAAGGGCCCAGTCATGTTGGTGTCCGATTATTTTATTCAGCTTTGCTGGCGATCGAGCAGTAAGTCGCGCTTGGATCCAAGCTGACGGCGGCACTCTTCGGATACTCACGAGAGCTTCCGCAGGCACCCGATGATTTATCGAAAGTCGCAACTTGAACGTTATAACCGCGTTGTTGATAACGACTTGCGATCCCCGCAAACTCGGAAGCTGGGATATCTTGAATGATTTCCTGACTTACAGTCTGCGGACGAGCCTGGCAGTTCATCGCTTTCAATTCATTGATGCGATTTTGCAACAAAGCATAGTCGGCTGATGTGGCAGAATAAAGATTGCTGACGACCAGTGCTTCGAATGGCCCACGAAGTGGCACCAGACGGGTGACATTGCATAAAGTCTCCAGGCGAATCGTTTCATTTTTTAGGTAAGCGTAATAATCCAAGTTTTGCGCGGAAGCCGAAAAGCCAATCATATTCAAAGCTGCCAAAGTGGTCAGTAAAAGTTTTTTCATAAAATCTCCTTATGTTTTTAGTGATGGTTATTTGTAAAGTCCGACGGAAAGAATCTCGCAAATCGTGCTCGTCACGACTTTGTGGTCGAAGGATTTTCCCAGATGGTTATAGGCCGTGACCGTATAGATATACTCAGATCCGTCCGCACTTTCTTGCTCGCCCATGACTGCCACGTCCTGATATTTGAAGACTCCGTTCTGTTTGACGACTGCAGTTTGGAATTGGAAAGCCGCATCTTGAGCGTTATCGCGGCAATCTTCGATTTTCAAAGCGCCAGCTTGGGCCGAGTTCAAAGCGCCGACAGTGATCAATGCAAATGCTAAAAATAAACCTTTCATAAAATCTCCCTTTTGAGTGTTTGTTTGCTGATTCAAAATAATGCATTGCAGAAAATAGCGAAAGACTATTTTTATAAAAAATGCTAGAATTTATGTAGTTTTACTAAAAGGATAAAATATGGCCAAATCATCGGTTTTCGATTTCAATGATTATAAGTCTTACCTGGTGCAAGTGCTTGAAACCAGGGGAGATTATGAAAAAGGCCAAAGGTCGAAAATGGCCAAAGCCATCGAATGCAATCCTTCCTACCTGTCACAGATTCTGAATGGCTCTTTGGATCTGAGTCTGGAGCAAGCTCATCGCACCAACGCATTTCTGGGGCATACGCCGGGCGAGACCAAGTACTTTTTGAATCTGGTGCAGATGTCGCGGGCAGGGACAAAGGAACTTCGCAGCTATTTTTCGGACGAAGTGAAACAGCAAAAAGAAGATCGCGCCGTGATCAAGAATCGCATTCAGGTGAATCGGTTCTTAGATGAAACGGCACAAGCTCGTTACTATAGCTCTTGGTATTTTGCTGCGATTCACGTTTGCGTTTCCTTACCGCATCTGAAAACCCGCGAACAAATCGCCGAAGCCTTGGCTTTGCCATTAAAGACTGTGAATGAAGCCGTCGAATTTCTGATTTCGGTTGGGATCTTTAAAACCCAAGGAAACGAGCTTCGTCCCGGTGAAGTGAATCTTTACTTGGCGAACAATTCGCCCTTCGTGGGAAAGCATCACGCCAATTGGCGAACGCGGGCTTTGCAGTCCCTGGATCAAGTCGAAGAAAAGGATTTGCATTACTCCAGCGTGATCACTTGCTCAAAAGAAGATGTGGACCAGATCAAAGAGATCATGATCCAGACGATCGAAAAAATCCGCGGGGTCGTGCGCCCGTCGAAAGATGAGACGGCTTATGTTTACTGTCTGGATCTATTTCATTTGCTTTCGGGTGGCGAATAGCTTCTGTCTTTGGTGTAAGGATAGGCCCAGTACAAAGCCTCGGCCGTATCTGAGAAGATCGAGACTAAAACGGTGGCGCCCTGAATTCCAAGGGCTTCGACTTCGCAGACTTTCAAAACCGCGCCGCGCTGTTTGAATCGGCTCGCGATATCAGAAAGAAGTTCTTCACGAGTGGTGCCCGGATTGAGTTCGCCGATCGCACGAACCGTGATTCCGCAGACGGTGAGCTTGCCTTTTTTATCGTTGGTATCGGCGCCAACCGCCATCTCGGCCAGTCGTCCAGAGATCATATACATCGGATCCGGAATGCGCAGCAGTCCCATAATCTCGTGCAGACCAAATTGCACCTGGGTGACCTCAGGCAGCTTTGTCCAGGCTTCGACATTGAACTGAATCCAGTTTTCGTCGGGGTTGTTTAAAAAATCGACCTTGTGGCCTTGGCGGTCGTAAAGCTGTTGGCTGACGGGAACCAAGGCTGCGCTTCGCAGTTTTTCAACCAAATCCAAGACGACGACCTTCGTTTCGACGTCTTTTTGGAACTTGGATTTAAATACGTACTCGGTTTGCTCGGAGAGATTTGTCAGCGCCTTGGTCAACGGATCGTAGAAGAGTTTTCGTTGTTCGGCACCACCGCCAGCGGTTTCGGTTCCAAGCTTTAAAGTCTCAAGCTTTCGTTGAAGGCGTCCTTCTTCCGGCTGGCCGCGCAGCTCTTGTTTTTTCTTAAGGACGGCTTTGAGATCATCCAGTTTCTGCAGCTCTTTTTGCGGATAAGCTTCGGTGGTGGTGGTTTTCTTTGAGAGAGAAGAGGCTTGCGGCAATACGATTTGCGCGCCCGCAATGGACGACACTGTCAATGATATCGACAGCAGCAGAGCTTTAAATCGAATTGATTTCACATGGCACCTCAAAATAAATCCTGTTTTGATGATTTGCAAATGCAGGACCGATTCTGGGTGAAACGCAGACTTTTCGTCAAATACGGGTGTCAGTTAGTGCTAGATTTCTTGAGCGATTTCCCAGTTGTTGCCGGCGGGATCGATAAAGACCGCAGTTCGCCGGCCCCAGGGACGATCGATGGGACCATTGATAAGGCTCACGCCTTGTTTTTTAAGCTGCTCGCAAACCCGGTCCACGTTTTCAACTTTGATCGTGAACATCAAGCGCGCACCAGCCGATGCGGCACCAACCTGAGAAGGAGCAATCAATTCGGATGCCTCAGAGATCTTTAATAGATTCAGCATCAAGTTTTCTAAGCGAACGACACAGCAATTGGGATCTTCGAAAACAGTCTTGACCGCAAAGATGCTTTCGTAGAATTTTTTGGCGGCCGCCAAGTCTTCGACAAAAAGGGTGATGCATTCTAGATTCTTAAGATCAGCGATCATTTCTTCTCCAGCAGGTAACCGTTGCACCAATCATCAGAATGGAAAGAAGAAGGGTTCTGCAAAAGATCCGATGCCCTGTCGGCCCAAAGTCGAATATCGGGCTGTGGATTTTGCTTCCCCAGATTCAAAATCTTGAAAGCTCCTTGCTCCCACTGTGGATCTTGGTGATGAGCACGAACAAAATCACCTATGTACAGATAAAGACAACGAAGAAAAAACAGGCGGGTTGGCAAGCTGATATCTGCGGCCAATTCAAAAATTAAAACAATACGCGAAGGATCCGTCAGGATCAGATCCCAATCTTCGGTGGGAGCCATCGCCTGCGGATCCTGGGCCCACTGTCGAAGCTCTGTGTCCGTGGGATTCATTGGATCTTGCATGCGTGTCCTAAAGTTCAATTGGAATTCGCGCTTCCTTGCGGGAATAGCTTCATTTGCGCCATGACGACTTCAAACCAGAAGGGAAACTGCTTTTCTTTCACGTTACCATAATGCCGATTCAGTTCAATGGCATCTAAAGCTTCAGGATGATTTGGCGAAATGCGGGTGAAGGTGCGGCTGGAGATTTGGCTCGCAATTTCAGCTTGGGTTGCGCCCTCTTTTAAATTTCCCAAGGTTCGATTGGTCAGGGCCAGATGATAGAACGCTCGATTCAGCAAGCGGGCTGGTGCTTTCGACATGTTTCGGCCGGCTTCTTGTAAGCTGAGATCAAAAAACACCCGCGCTAATTCGAAATCGCGATTCAAGGCGGCCGCGACGCCTGCGTTATGGATCACAGAAAGCGCTAGGGTCGTCTCTTTCAGCTCGGGCCAATCGATATCAGTCCAAGGACGAATTTTCGCCAAAAGTGCTGGCGATGACTCTTTCATTTGGGATTGAATGATCAATTCGATCGTATCCAAATACATGAATAACAAAGGATGAGTTTCCTCGGGCATGCTGAGAGCCCGAAGATCGGTCAGCGCCGTTTCAAACTTACCATCGAAGATAGAGTCGATAATCTCTTGCAGATCCATCATTGGCTATGTCCAAATCTCAACGCAAATCCCATCTCGCATTCGCGATCGAAATTTGAGCTTAAAGCCAAGCACGGGTTTGTCAAGGAACCTTGGCCCGCGAAAGCAACGGACAAAGCCGCAAAGAGGGGAGCGGTCGGTTGCGTCAAGGTCCATAGAAGTGAATTGCAGAAGCAAAGAGAAGTCTGCTTGAATGATGGAATCCTATTTTTTTAAAGGATCATATGGGTGCAAAGTTAAGCTTTCTTCTGCTGGAAGGAGGGGATGCTGAGTGGAGTCAGATTTCTTCGTTACTTTCAGATTTTGCAATTCAGCGTGCGGTGCAAACGATGGATGTGCACTTTCATCCAACGATTGATCTAGCCGTCCTTTTTGATACGAAAACCAAAGCTTCGCTGACAGCTTCTTTCGTTGCAGTGCGAGCTATCAAACAACATCCGGGGCCCACCGCATTGGCGCATTATCTTTCGGCCCAGCTGTCGAAAAGTGTCTTGGCGATTGAAGGCAATGATTTCTATCAGTCGGGTGGCTTTCAGCTTTGGGAGGAAGATGGAAGCTCGAAAGCGGGTCTTTATGTCGATCACGGCGTCGGCGATATCAATTATGCAAACATCGCGAAGCAAGGACTGGAGATTTTCTTTCAGACAGAGCTTCACGCCAAAGATGCAAAAAGGATTCAGCACTTCTTGCTTGAAGAAATCTTAAGCCTCGCCGATCAAAAGCCTGGTGCTGATCACCGCATTATTGAAAACGGCAAGAAGTCCGTGGGGGATGCTTCAGATTCGCCCCTGGACTGGGATTGGCTGACAGGTTCTTTAGAGTGGCCCATGAATAAACATCTGGCACAGCAAAAGCGAAATCAGGGAAAGCTTTCGTGAAATATAAAGCTGTTCGCTCGGCCTTGCTGGAAGGTCGGTAGGCTAGCGGCCGGTGATCGGGTAAAGCTGAATGCTGGCCTGGGCGATCTGGCGGTTGGCCTGATCGGTGATTTCTTCGTTCATATATTTCAGCAGGACCTGCTTTAAATCCATGATCAGCTGGCTTGTCATTTCGGGCGTGAGATTGATGACGTAGCTTGTGAACAAGGAATCTTTACGATCAAAATCTGTTTCAATTTTTTTTGAAGCTTCCTGCAATAATCTCTGCAAGTACTTTTTCTGCAAAGGCTTGTGGCCAAATTTATCGAAGACGACGTGAAAATGTCCGTCGGTGTGTTGATTTAAAATTCCACTCTTCTGCAGATCCTGCACCAAGTTTTTTATTTGTTCGGCCGTGGATTGGAAACGTTTCGCCAGCATCGGAAAATCGATTCCAGTCGGCTTGGACTCGAGCAAATCGACCAGCACCGGAAGCGCCAAGGGATTTGTCAGAAGTGACATCTGCGATGTGGTCATGGTTGAAAGCTTCAGCTCTTTCTTTTTGGCTTTCAGGGATTTCGCGTAATAGGCAATTTCCCAATCGTCTTGGGCTGAATCTTTCAGGGTCAAGGTTTCAAGGTAAGAAGTTTCCGAAGGACTGAGACGCAGATTTCTTGCGACCGTCAGCATCTGATGAATTGTGGGCTTACGTTGACGGCTTAAGATCATCTTCAAGGAAGATGATCCCATGCCCAGGCGTTTCGCGTACATTTGCACGGTCACTTTGGAATCCAGCACCTTCGCTTGTTCGAAGGTGCTGATCAGAAAGTCTTGCGCTGAGGTAAAGTCGGCAACAGAAAGCATTACTGATTTCCGACAGAAGCACCGCCACCGGGAAGGCTTACCGCTGGCTTAAAGTAGATGCCATCAAATCCAACCAGTCCCATCGGACCATAGAAGTAGCTGCCAACGATGGAACCGGCTGAAAGCCAGCTTGAGCCGTCTTTTTTCTCGATCATCACTTCGATGAATTTGGATTCGCCCAAATCATTATTAATGATTTGCGTGATGCGAAGCTTTGCTTTGCCTTTGTATTGGGCTTTGATCGCATCCAATTGTGACGCATACTCGTCTCTCAAAAGAAGGGTTGAAATCGGAGCGGAAACTTCGATCGTGCTGTCGGCAGACTTTCCTTTGACCGCAACGACGATCGATCCGGCGTCAACCCAGCCAAAAGCGCCTTGGTGCGTGGGTTTGACCAAGACAAATTCGATGTTCTTCGCAACTTTCTTGATATGAGTGATGCGCAGGACGTTTGCCTGTTGATGGGCTTGCTCGACGGCAATCGCGAAATCATCGCTGAGCAAAACCGATGAAAGCTGCGCTGAAACTTTGATGTCGGTGTTTGGTTTTTCGGCTTCGGCTCGGCTGAGGGCAGGAGCGGAAAGTGCGGCTGTGAGAAGGCTGGTTAAGATCCATGTTTTCATAATTTCCTCTTTATTGGGGGTTGTGGGGCCAATATCGAGTTGATGAATAAGGGATCTAGCCGAGATTCTCAAATGGGAGAAGATTTAATTGGTCACATCTTGTGACCGGTGAAGAATTTTTAGGATTGTCAAAAAAGGGGCTATTTTTTTCTTAGCGATTGCGGGATCGGGCCAGCCCATGACGAATCTGATTCACGCACCGGTTGTGCGTACCCCCAACTGCAACGAATATGTTTTTGTTGTGGATCAGTCCGGCCAAGTTCAGGATTTCAGTGCTGAGCGGTTTTGAGGAATTGAGCGATCTATGGGCGGCTATTGAAAAAGATGGTGACCCCACCCCGACTTGAACGGGGATCAAACGTTTAGGAAACGTACGCTCTATCCAGTTGAGCTATGGGGTCATCGGGATTGTGCCCCCCCATTTTGCTGAAGCGGCTGGGCTTGGCAAGGTTTTTTTACTTACCAAACCGGCTGAAACAAACCCCAAAGCCATCTGGCCAACAAGAAAGTCAAAGTCAGGCAGCCAATCAGAACGGCGAAAATGAAAATCACGGTTCCCGCGATCACCCAACGCGAAGTGCGCACGGTGGCGTGGGGCTGCGCCAGGTACTCTTCCATCAGCTGCACGTTTTTCAGATTTGATTTCCAGATAAAGTCGAAGATGTTCCCCAGGATTGGGATCACATCCAGAAGATTGTCGATCAGGACATTTAATCCCATACGCAAGATCACCGATGGTGGGCAGCCCAACATGGCAGCCCGGTACAGGATGTAGAACGAGACCATACTGGTTGCGGTGTCGCCGAAGCCCGGGATCAGACCCAAGATTCCGTCCCAGCCAATGCGCCAGCCGAAGGGCAGTTTGAATTCCGAGTCTAAGAGCTCGGCCAATCGGCGGACTTGCTGGCGGTGTTCGGCTTCGGTGGTGGTCATCGGTTGTGTTGCTGACATGGTCAGCTCCTTTGCTTGTGTCTCATTCTGAACTGGACCCTCGAAAACTCAAGCGAAATGCGGCTCGACTTTCGATGTTTTTCGTCAAGGCTTTAGACGAGTTTCCCAGAGGGAAAACGGGTCTTGGAGCAAGTGGGCTTCGCTGCTAAGCTTCATATATGGATTATCGCGAAGGAAAGAAGCTGGCGGACGAGGCGCGTGAGCTGAGCCTGAAGTTGCAAGCGCAGGAAAAGTTGACTCGCGAAGAGGAATCACAACTGATCACGGCTTCGCAGGCCTGCGTGTTTATTTGGAAGCGCGTGGGGACCCCCTTGCAGGTGGCGCGGGCGCATTGGTTGGCGAGCCGGGCTTTTTGCAAACTTGAAGATCCTAAATTTGCACTGTTGCATGCGCAGATGTGCGACTTTTACACCAAGCAAGCGAGCGACCGCAAAGATTTCGATGAAGCTTACGCCATGGAAGCCTTGGCGCGAGCGGCGGCCTTGAGGGGCGATTTGGAAAACGGTCTGCGTCTGAAGCGCGATGCTTTGGCGCTGGCGCAGAAGATTCGCGATCCCGAAGAGCAGAAAAATTTTCGCCAACAGTTTCAATCTTTGCCGTGGTTCGTGCTTGAAGGGAAAGAATGATTCGACTTTTTCAAGCGCTGGGCCGCTCTTTGCTCGATCTTTTCAATCCGCGCATGTTGATGCTTTTGTTGCTGCCACCGGTTGCGGCTTTGCTGCTGTGGGGAATTTTGGGTTACGTTTTCTGGGCGCAAATTTTGTCCTTTGCGCAGTTTTTCGGAGAGAAATTTCTTTTCATTCGGGAGATTCCGCACTGGGCGACCGAATGGTTTGCGGTGACGCCGGACGGGGTGGCGACCGCTTTGGCCGGATTCTTGGCTTTGCTTTTGATTTTGCCGATGACGATTCTGACTTCGATGCTGGTGACCTCGGTGGTGGTGATGCCGGTCGTGGTTCAGTACATGGGAAAGAAATTTCCGCATCTGGAAAAACGCGGTCGGGGAGTGGTTATCGCTTCGACTCAAAACTTGGTGATCTCGTCGGTGCTGTATATTGTGCTTTGGCTTTTAAGTCTGCCGCTGTGGATGATCCCGGGCATGAGCTTTGCGTTGCCGTTGTTGTTGAACGGATACTTGAATTACCGTTTGTTCGCTTTTGATTCGCTGGCTGATTTCGCTTCACCACGCGAAGTGAAATTTCTGATGAAGAAAAAGCGCATCGATTTCATTCTGATGGGCACCATCGTCTCGGCCCTGGTGCTAATCCCGCCACTGTTCTTGATCCTACCAATCTACAGCGCCCTCTGTTTCGCCCGCTACGGCCTGATGGAACTCAACTTCCTGCGCACACGCACCGGCGCCCTGTAACCTCCTCCGTATCCGACTCCCGGACATGGGTTCTTCTCTCTGCCTGTAATTTCGCTTTTGACCCCGCAAGCCTTTTGCTTCGACTGAGGTTCCTTGGGGGTATCGGTCACATGAAGCAAACTGCATTTCAAAAGATTCACTGGAAACACAGATTCTCACACGGCGGAAGCCTCAGGCAGCTTCGTGCAGGCCGCGGAGCTAGGCCTCTTTCCACAAAAGCGTCCCTGCACTTAGTGTTAAAAGCCAATCGAGATCGTGTGAGGGACGGTCTTCGAGTATCAAGAAGATTTAAGCTGATCCATTTCTTGATCCAAAAATATGCAGTGAAGTTCTTTATTAAAGTGGAGCAGATTTCGATTCAGAACGACCACATCCATCTTTTGATCCGCACCAGTAGAAGATCCTTGTACCAACACTTCTTTCGAGTTCTCGCGGGACAAATCGCGCAGAGATTCGAGAAAGAGGGGCTTCTCTCGGTCTGCAAAACCCAAAGCCCTGCGGGGGTATCGGTCACGCAAGCCGAAAGCTTGGCTGTGACCGATACCCCCACTGGGTCTTCAGCCGAAGCGAAGATTCCCCGCGTGACCGGTACCCCCAGAAGGGGGGCTTTGGTTGAAAGCGAAGGCTTGGAAGCTGAGAGAAGTCTTGGGGTTAGCGCTGGTACCGTGAAGCTGCAAAAGCTTTGGAAATACCGGCCTTTTACGCGGGTGGTGCGAGCGTACAAAGACCAGCTGCAAGTGCGCAATTACATCCAGCTCAACGAGAAAGAGGCGCTCGGCGAAATCCCGTATCGCAAGCGAAGGCTGCGGGGGCTTTCCGCCGAAGAGTGGGACGTCTTGTGGGCCTAGCTAAGTGCGCTTTGCTTTTTTCTTTACGGAGAGAGTGACTTCGAATTCGATGATTTTTTCGTTCGGGTCTTTTTTGGGGACGATGGCGTAGCCTTTGAAGGTTTGCGTTTCGCGTTCGCCGGTTGCGATCGTTTTTTGGACCAGCTTTTCGACCTCGAGACCCGAGTCGCAGATAAAGTGAACGTCACCTTCGGCTCGCTTCAAGAAGTTGCATTTGAAATCTTTGAAAACGAAATCGACCTTTTGTTTGCTTTGATGAATGGCGTAAGCCGCCTTCATCGCCACCACCAGCTCGGCCCCGATGGCCAAAGCGCCAAAATACATGGACTTGAGGTGATTGCGGGTCCGGCGTCCCAATTTGACTTCGATGACCGTGCGCTCCTGTCCCATTTCGAGAACGCTGGGGCGGATCCACCAGATCAAAGGTATATTCCAAAATGTGAAGAGTCGAAGAAATGCGGTGTTACGAATTCGAGATTTGATGTCATCCATGTTTAGAATGATAGAAGTTAAACCGATGATTTCCAAGGGAATTCGATCCCGATCGGAGCCCCAGGGGTGATAGGTCCCATGAAGAGCCAGAACGCCTTTCTCACTTTTGCAATCGCCATTTTGTACTTTGCATTGGCGAAGCTGGGCTTGACGATGGCGACACTGAATCACACCGCCAGTCCAGTTTGGCCGGCGACAGGTTTTGCAATTGCCATCGTTGTCATCTTTGGCAACCGCGCCTGGTTGGGCGTTGCGCTGGGAGCCTTCGTCGCGAATTTTCTTTCTGATGTCCCATGGTATATCGTGCCGCCGATCGCGATGGGGAATACCCTCGAAGCGCTTTTGGGCGCTTACATCTTCAATAAAATCTCCGAGCGTCAGAAAGACTTTGCCGAGCAAACGGATGCGGTTGCCTTCATCATGGCTTCATTTTTCCCGACCATGCTCAGTGCTGGGGTGGGAACTTTCACATTGCTGATTTCGGGGGCGCTGACGGCCAGCAGTTTTGCGCAGGTGTGGGTGACCTGGTGGGTGGGCGATATGCTGGGGGGCTTGGTGTTGGCGCCGGTCATTTTGGCTTTCCGCACTCCGTTGAAAATGCCGACGACGCAGTGGCCGCAAAAGCTGATCGCCGTGATCGTGTCGGCGGCCGTCAGTTATTTCGTGTTCTTTCACCCCGGTGGCACGACCTATCTCTTTTTACTCTTTCCGTGTCTTCTGGTGGCCTTGTGGATCGGCGAAATTATCGGGACACGATTGCTGGTGTTTGTTTTCAGCGCGATCAGCATATGGATCACCTTGCGAGGGCAGGGGCCTTTTGTCAGTGCCACTTTAAATGACGGGTTGGTCAGTCTGCAGCTTTTCTTGGCGGCCATGGCGGCCACGGGTTTGATGATCACCGGTTTTTACCGCACGCGGTGTCTGCCGCTGGCGGCGGGCATCTTGGTTATCGGTTGGGCCTTGTCCGGAATTTTATTTCATCTCTTCCATCGCGGTGAAATGCTGCGGGATCAAATTCACTTCGACAGTCTGGCGCAAGGGGCGGTCGAGGTGGTTCACGAACGCATGACGATTTATCAGGACTCGCTAAGAAGCGGAGTCAGCTTGTTTGCGGCATCGAGCTCGGTGGAAGCGAAAGAGTGGGAAGCGCATTTTGAAACTTTGGATGTGATCAATCGCTATCCCGGAATAACCGGGGTCGGAGTCGCGCGCTCGGTGACGGCAGGACAGGTCGAGAAGTTTCAAAATCAAGCGAAAGTTTTAGGCGAGGCGGGCTTGAAAGTGCACGGTCTTCCGAACGCGATGAGCGTCGAAGATGCCGGGAAAAGATACGGAAACCATTTTGTTGTTCTCTTCATGGAGCCGCATCAGCCAAATTTGGCGGCGATCGGTCTGGATATGGGAACAGAACCGGTGCGCCGAAAGTATCTCGAGCTTGCGCGTGACACCGGAGATGCGACCATGTCTCCGAAAATCACCTTGGTGCAGGATGCTTTGAAGCGGGCGGGCTTCGTTTTGTATCTGCCATTTTATAAAAGAGATTCGCACCTAGCAAATATCCCGGCGCGCCGGGCGGCCTTCGAAGGATGGGTGATTGCACCTTTCATCGCCGAGACTTTCTTTAAAGACGTTCTGAAAAGACATTCGGATCAGCTCGAGATTTCGATTTTCGACGGCGAACATCTGACCGCCGATACTTTGCTTTTTCAAACAAATCCGGAAGCCATCAAGAGCCAGAGCTTGGAATTTGACCAAGTGCTTGATTTGCCGATCGGGCAAAGCAAGCTGAAGATTGGTGTCAATCGTGGTTCGAATTTTCAATCGGTGCGCGGAACGACCAATGCTTGGGTCGGATTTTGCGGCGCCATTATCAGTTTGCTGCTGACCACGGTGGTGGTGACCTTGCGAAACAGTCGCGCCCGGGCGCAGGCAATTGCGGATCAAAAAACGGCCCAGCTTGAAAGCAATGAAAAAGCTCTGCTCGAAACGCAAGAGCGATATCAGTTGGCGGTGCAGGGGTCGAGCGACGGGATTTGGGATTGGAATCTCAAGACCGGAGAGCTTTATCTCTCGCCGCGATGGAAACGAATTCTTGGATACGATGATCATGAGCTCCTCAATCGCCCGGAAACATGGGCACAATTGGTTCACGAAGGCGACCGCGCTGAAGCCTTAAGCGGACTTCGCACTTACTTGAAATTTGGCGGAAGCTTTTATCAATTCGAACATCGTCTGCGCCACAAAGACGGATCGTATCGTTGGGTTTACAATCGTGGCAGTGCCTTGCGCACGGCGGATGGCAAAGCTTACCGTATGGCGGGATCGATCACCGATATCACCGATCGAAAAAAAGAAGAGCGCGAGCTGATTGCGGCCAAAGAGGAGGCGATCAGCGGGGCGCAGGCCAAATCCGAGTTCTTAGCGAACATGAGCCATGAAATCCGCACGCCGATCAACGGTATCATCGGGATGACCGGTCTGTTGCTGGATACGAATCTCAGCGAGCAGCAGCGCGAGTACATGGAAACGGTCAATCGTTCGGCCGACAGTCTGCTTGCGATCATCAACGATATTTTGGATTTTTCAAAGGTCGAAGCCGGAAAATTGGAGCTCGAGCTGATCGATTTCGACCTGAACAATTTGATGGAAGATGTGGCCAAGGGCATGACTTTTTCGGCCCAGCAAAAAGGAATCGATTTGCAACTGGGGATCGAAGTCAGCTCGCGGGATCTGGTCAAAGGAGATCCGGGCCGTCTTCGTCAGGTTCTGAATAATTTGATCAGCAACGCGATCAAGTTCACGCCCAAAGGCACGGTGAAGGTTCGCCTGCGTGAGCTGCCATCGGATGATCGCAATTCGCGCAATCTGCGCTTTGAAATTGAAGACACCGGAATCGGCATTCCCCCGGAAACTTTGTCGAGGCTCTTCCGGGCCTTTTCGCAGGCGGATGCTTCGACCAATCGGCGTTTCGGCGGAACGGGCTTGGGGCTTTCCATCTCGAAGCATCTGGTCGAGCTGATGGGCGGAGAAATCGGAGTGCTCAGTCAAGAGGGCCGTGGCTCGCAATTCTGGTTTCAGATGAAATTAAAAAAAGCCGATCCAAACGCTTTGGTCGCGGCCCAAGTTTCGACACCGGCGCCTTCAGCCGCGAACGATCGCCCGGTGCGCGTGCTTGTGGCCGAAGACAATCCGGTGAATCAAAAAGTGGCCTTGGCCGTTTTGAAGAAGCTGGGCTATCGGGCTCATGCCGTCGGTAACGGGAACGAAGTCCTTGATGCTTTACGAGAGATGCCATTTGATTTGATTTTGATGGATTGCCAGATGCCAGTGATGGATGGTTACGAAACGACCGGCATCATCCGCACCAGTCAAACCTTGGGCCTTCAAGCCATTCCGATTGTGGCCATGACCGCCAATGCCCTGAAGGGTGACCGCGAAAAATGTTTGGCCGCCGGGATGGATGACTATGTTTCAAAACCTGTGAAAGAGCAGGACTTGGCCACCATGATCGAAAAATGGATCCGGCTTCGCGGTCGTGCCGCCGATTGATCTGGCGTCGCAAACTGCCTCTGAGATTTTGCAAATTTTCGACAACTTGGGACCGAGCTCAAGCCCAAATCAAAATCTAAGATAAAAGCAAGCTGGCCCCAAGCTTGCTGTAGAGAAGGGTGTCTGATTCATCCACGAGATGCAGTCGGATTGAACCGAAGAAAAGTCCCCATGGCCTTAAAAAAGTCAGAACGGATTTTCGGAGGGAATTTGGGATCTTGTTGGTTTCCTTGAAAAAGAAATCAAAAAGAAAACCAGAAACGGAATTGAACTCGCCTTCAATTCCGTTTCGCATTTTTGCCGTCCTGTTTCTTTCCAGGCTCGGTTATTTTCCGCTCGCGGCGCCCTTTAATTCTTGAATCTGTTTTGCAACCCGCTCGGCATCCTTGGCCGGATCGACATCTTTTTCCAAGGCCCGGATTTTCAGCTCGGGATCGATCACATACGTCCAGCGTTTTGACATTTTAAGAATCGGCATGCGTGAGCCGAAAGTTTCCGTCACCTTCGAGTCCGAATCCGCCAGCAAGGTGAAATTCAAATTGTGTTTTTTATGAAAGGCCGCTTGCGCTTCGACCGTGTCGGTGCTGACGCCAAAGATTTCGGCTCCTTCAGAACGAATTTTTTCAATGCTGTCGCGAAAGGCGCAAGCCTGCTTGGTGCATCCGGGTGTGTCGGCCTTGGGATAGAAATAAAGAACTGTCCAATGACCCTTGCGCTCACTCATGCGAAAAGTCTTTCCGTCATGAGTTGGAAGCGAAAAATCAGGAACCGTATCGCCCACACTGAGGTCATTCGCCCGGGCCGTGGTCAAAAATGAGAGGCAAAGAATCAAACATGTGAAGAAGACATTCAGTTTTTTCATGCTGAATAGAATAGCATTCGCTGGCCCGAGGTAAAGACTATCGTGCGGCGTCAGTCACGTGAAATGGCACTGAATCTTAACATGAGGACCTCTGAGATCTCGCAAACTTCATGGCGCATCCTTGCCAGTCCGTCGACCCGCACTTGACCAAAAGCTCTAACTCGAGAATCATCAATTTCTTTGCCTTGATAGGGAGAGTTACGCAATGAGCAATAACGCCGGTTCGGTGGTGATGCCACCCGAGCTTTTGAAAGCTCCAAATTTTGTCAACGGACAGTTTCTGCAGGGGCAGGGATCACGCTTTGAAGTGATCTCGCCTTGGTTCGGGAAGGTGGTCGGTGAATCTCAGGAAAGCAGTGCTGCCGATTTGGAAAAAGCGGTCGCATCTGCAAGTGCCGTATTTCCGAGCTGGTCGCGCACGCCGATCAAAGAGCGTACGCAGATCATGTTCCGCTTCCGCGAGATTCTTTTGCGCGATATCGATCGAATCTCTCAGGTGATCAGTCTGGAAAATGGAAAACTTCTCAGCGAATCCAAAGCGGGGTTGATGAAGGGTATCGAAGTTCTCGAGTACGCGATCAGCCTGCAAAACGCCGATCAAGGTGGAAAAATCGAAGTCTCACGCGGGGTTTTTTGCGAGTACCGTCGCGAAGCTTTGGGAATCGTGGCCAGCATCACGCCGTTTAACTTTCCGGCCATGGTGCCGATGTGGACGATTCCGATCGCATTGACCGTCGGTAACTGCTTTATCTGGAAACCTTCCGAGAAAACTCCGCTGACCTCTGCATTGATTGCCAAGGCTTTGAAAGAGGCCGGATTGCCGGACGGTGTTTTCACCGTTCTTCAGGGCGGCAAAACGATCGTTGAAGCGATCATGGATCATCCGGCGATTAAAGCCGTCAGCTTCGTCGGGTCGACGAAGGTGGCGCGCCTTGTGTACGAGCGTGGAACCAAGCAAAGCAAACGCGTGTTGGCCTTGGGCGGGGCGAAGAATCACATTTTCCTTTTGCCGGATGCGGAACCCGAGATGGCGGGAAAAGGAATTTCGGATTCTTTCACCGGCTGTGCGGGACAGCGCTGTATGGCAGCCAGTGTTTTATTGCCAATTCAAGATACGCAAAAACAGATCGCAAAAATTGTCGAAGAGGCTTCGAAAATCAAACTGGGCCAAGACATGGGCGCCGTGATTTCAAAAGAGCAGCTGCAGTTTTTGTCTTCGGCAATCGAGCGCGCGGAAAAATCGGGTGCTAAAATTTTGCTCGACGGGCGAAAAGCTTCGCCACCGGTCGGATACGAAGGTGGCAACTGGTTGGGGCCGACCATCTTGGATCAGGTGCCAAAAAATTCGGAAGCGGCGACGATCGAATTGTTCGGCCCCGTGCTTTCGATCGTGCGCACGGCTTCGATGAAAGAAGCGCTTGAAATCGAAAACAGCAATCCTTACGGGAATGCCGCTTCGATTTTCACCAACACCGGTCCTTGGGCCGAATTCGTCGCGACGCACGCCAAGGCCGGCATGATCGGCGTTAACGTGGGTGTGCCGGTTCCGCGCGAGCCATTCTCTTTCGGCGGTATCAACGAATCGAAATTCGGACACGGTGATATCACCGGTGCGAACAGTCTGAATTTCTGGAGCGATCTTAAAAAAGTAACGACCAAGTGGCAGCAAAGCACGGACGCCACCTGGATGTCCTAGGTAAGGATGAATAAATATATGAGCCAATTTAAAAAGCCTTCTCACGTTGTTCTGACTTCGCACAAGAATATGGTCTATAAAGACCGACCGCAGGTGAACTGGGGCGCGAAAAACGCCAAAGATCGTGGACCGATCATCGCGACCACGACTTCGCAGAACAAACGAAACTCGATCGGTTCGCACGGCGGTGGTTATACCGTGTACCGTGCGCTTTCGATCGTGGCCGGTAAGTATCCGCAGGATTTCAAACCGGATCTGAACAACACGCACGCGACGGCCCAGTTCGGCCCTTACGATTCGTGGACCGATCCGGATAAGATCGTCTCGATCGATCCGTGGGGAGCGCAGATCGTCGAAAATTATCAAGAGTACATCGATAAAGGTTACGCCATTCGCCCGACGATCGCGGTGACGCAGGCGCAGCTGACTGTGCCCGAGGTGATCGAATCGATCAATGCCGGCCGTTTGAAGGTCGATGGTGAGATCGTCACCGAATCGAAAGAATTGAAAGTCACAAAGGTTGCCATCGAGCCCGTATGGTATTTACCGGGGATTGCGAAGCGCATGAAGATCGACGAAGGCGAGCTTCGCAAGATCTTGTTCACGGAAACGGGCGGCATGTTCCCGGAACTTGTGACCCGACCGGATCTGAAGGTTTTGCTTCCGCCGATTGGCAGCACGACGGCTTACATTTTCGGTAATCACAAGGACCTTGCAAATCCCAACGTCGAGCTCACCTGCCGCGTGCATGATGAGTGCAATGGCTCGGACGTGTTCGGTTCCGATATCTGCACCTGCCGTCCTTACCTGGTGCATGGAATTGAAGAGGCGGTTCGCACCGCTCAAAGAGGCGGCGTGGGACTGATCGTTTATTTCCGTAAAGAAGGCCGCGCTTTGGGAGAAGTGACCAAGTTCTTGGTTTACAATGCTCGCAAACGTCAGGTCGGTGGCGATTCGGCGGCGACCTACTTTAAGCGCACCGAGTGCGTGGCGGGTGTCGAGGATGCTCGCTTCCAAGAGCTGATGCCGGATGTTTTGCAGTGGTTTGGCATTAAGAAAATTCACAATCTGATGTCGATGAGCAATATGAAATATGACGCCATCGTCGGCAGCGGCATCGAAGTCGTGAACCGTCACGAAATCCCGCCGCACATGGTGCCGGAAGATGCGCACGTCGAGCTGGAAGCGAAAAAAGCGGCTGGTTATTTCAGCGCCAACCAAGCGCAGGTCAAAAAAGATGAAGCCCTTGACAAAGTCAAAGGCCGAAAGCTCGAGGAGTAACCGATGTCTTTAGCGGAAATCGATTATCTTTTAAGCCCGAAAGCCGTGCGCGAGCGCTCGCGCCAGATCTATGACATGGCTCTGGGCGGGAAGACTCATTTCAAAGTGAATTTGGATCAGCTGGGAGCCGTCTCGGATTATGTTTTGACGGTGATCAAAGAAAATTACCCGGACATGAAAATCCCGTTTCATTCGCGCAACAATCATCTAAATGCGGGTGGCGTGAACCGTCTGGCCGAAATTGAAAAGAAATTTGCCGGCAATGCCCGCGAGATCATGAAATCGAAAATCGATCTGGTGGTCGTGTCCGTGCTTTTGGACGCCGGGGCGGGGGATGCGTGGAAATATCAAGAGCCGGGCGAAGGCGGTCAAGTCTATTCGCGCAGCGAAGGATTGGCGGTCGCAAGCTTTCACATGTTTAAAGCCGGGGCGTTTTCGTCACGGGAAGGTCATCCTTGGCAGGCGGATGCCGAGGCTTTGATCAAGCTGCAGCCGGCCGATTTGGCAAAACATTTCCAAGTTTCGGAAACGAATCCGTTGGTCGGCATCGAAGGCCGCGTGCATCTGCTGAACACTTTGGGAAAGGTGATGAAAAAACAGCCACTGATTTTCCGCAGCCAGCGGATCGGTGATCTGGTGGATTATCTGTTATCAAAGCGCGGACCGAATTTAAAGGCGTCGCATGTTTTGGATTTTGTACTGCGGACGTGGGGCGATATCTGGCCTTCGCGTTTGAAAATTGGCGTGCAAAGTCTAGGTGACGTTTGGGCTCATCCAGGTCTTGGTGACGCGAAATCGACGAAGAGCTTCGTGCCGTTTCATAAGCTTTCGCAGTGGCTTTCGTATTCGCTGTTGGTGCCGATGATTGAAGGCGGGGTGCAGATTTCGGGCGTCGACGAGATGACCGGTTTGCCAGAGTACCGCAATGGCGGATTGCTGTTGGATCTGTCTTTGATCGAGCTTCGCGATCCCGGCATGCTAGCTCAAAAGCACGAGCCACAAAGCGAGCTGATCATTGAATGGCGCGCGCTGACCGTGACGCTTTTGGATTTAATCGGTGAAGAAATTCGAAAAAAACTGAAGATGACAAGCGAAGAACTGCCTTTGGCAAAAGTGCTGGAAGGCGGAACATGGCATGCCGGTCGAAAGATCGCCAAAGCCAAGCGCAGTGGGGGCGAGCCACCACTGAATATCGTCAGCGACGGAACTGTTTTTTAAAATAAAGGATTTGAACAATGAAAAATTTAACTCTGGTCGATCACCCAATCGTTCGTCACTCGCTGACTCGTCTTCGCGACAAGGACACCGAAAGCTCGGCCTTTCGCCGCAAGCTGAATGAAATCTCGCGCTGGATCGCTTACGAGGCGACACGGGATCTTGCGACTTCGACCATCGAGGTCGAAACCCCACTGGCGAAAACAAAATCCGATAAAATCACCAACGCGCCGGTGATCGTATCCATCATGCGTGCCGGGAACGGGATGCTGGATGGTCTGTTGGGCGCGATGCCTTTTGCATCAGCGGGACACATCGGGATTTATCGCGATAAATTTATCAACAACACGGTCGAATACTATTTGAAGCTTCCGAATGATATCAAAGGCAAACAAGTTTTCTTGGCGGATCCTTTGCTCGCCACCGGAGACACGGTGGTCGCCTGCGTGGATCGTTTGAAGCAGTTCGAGGTCGGTTCGATCACCATGCTTTGCGTGCTGTGTTCGAAAAAAGGTTTGGAACAACTTCATCATTTCCATCCGGATGTGAAGGTTTATGCGGTTTCAGTTGAACCGGAAATGAATGCCATGGGATATCTGATCCCCGGCCTTGGCGATGCGGGCGATCGTATCTACAAAACGATGTAAAAAAGGATCTTTCTTTTGGGGCAGAAGACTTGGGTGATTGCGATTGTGGGTGGCAGCGGAAGCGGCAAGACCACATTGGCAAAAAAAATCCAAAAGCAGTTTCACTCTCGGGATTGCGTCGGCGGCGGCAACCGCGAATGCACGATCCTGGGGCAGGACAGCTATTATATCGATCAAAGCGCCAAGTTCGATCACGACGGTGGGGCGGTGAATTTCGATCACCCCAACTGTCTCGAATTTGATCTTCTGGCAAAGCACATCCAAGAACTGAAATCAGGCCAAGATATCCAAGTTCCAGTCTACGATTTCGCGACTCATAAAAGGCTCGTTCGGACTGAGATCTTAGAGCATCACGAGGTGATTCTGGTTGATGGCACCCTGATTTTATCGCAACCGCAGCTTCTACCTTTGTTTGATGAGTCGATCTTTCTGGAGGTCGAAGAAAACACTCGCTTTCAGCGCCGTCTGAAACGCGACGTGGAAGAGCGCGGGCGGACTCCGGAAGGCGTGCATGAACAGTTTTATAAGCAAGTTAAAATCATGCACGACCAATTTGTTGAGCCATCGAAAAAGGCTTCAAGCATCCTTATCCGCGATTCGAAAATTCATGTGCAGCGACAGTCTTCGACGGACTTGCATCAGACACTGATTCAGTTCTTACACTCGATGAAATAAACAATTTTTGAGGCGTGACTCAGACTCTCTGGCTCTTGGATGAGCTTTTGATTTTCCGGGGCACTTCTGACCTCGTGGACCGCGCTGCTTCATTTGCTAGAGCGCGAAATTGACTCTTTCCAGAGGCCGACTAAGCTTGGTGGCAACGAAGGAGTGAACCATGAAAATTCGCATTTTAATGTCCATGTTGTTGGCTGGAGCTCTGACCGCTTGTGGTGGCATCGACGGAACGCTTTCCGTTTCGGAAATGTTCCACATGAAAGATCGCAAGGGCCAAAGTTACGAGATTCCGGCGGGCTCGCACAAAGTGAATCTAAAATACAAAGAAAGCAAAAATCGTCTGACGGTGACTTTCGATCAACTGAATGGCGAGGAGACTTCGATCGAAGCGAAAACTCCTGAAGGTTTTCAGCTTCCTGAAAATGGTCCTTTCGCGTTGAAGGCGGCGGATTATGGTCAAGAAGTCGACTTGAACGGCGTGATGAAGACGGTGCAGTCGCGCACGGACGAGCGTTGGGGCCGTGAAAACTGTCAATACCAAGATTGGGAAACGGTTTGCCAAACAAATCCTCATACCGGAAACACGACTTGCACGCAGCGCCCAGTTTACCGTCAAGGTTGGCAAGACATTCGGTATTACGACGTGATCACGGATCAGACATTAACGGCCGATTTCGCTAAACCCGAAACATCAGCCACAGTCGCAAACCTAAACGGTCACGCCAGCTACAGCGAACGCTACATCACCTACCGCGGCCACTGCGGCTGGTAATCTTGTCTCGCTCTCGATAAATCTGCGGAGCAGGGGCCGTAGGGGGCGCACAAGTGGGAGGGCCGAGGAACTATCTTCAGCTCTCCCTACCGGTGCGATCGCCCCGCAATCCCATTCCGCAGCCAAATCATCAATTCGATCCCTCTCCGACACCTCGTCACCTATAAGCCGACTGCACGTTCATCCTGCCCCATCCGCGATCCGGACACGGGCCCGCACGTCCGGGAACTTGTGCTTCTCTCTGCCCGTAATTTCGCTTTTGACCCCGCAAGCCTTTTGCTTTCCTGAAGGCTTGCGGGGGTATCGGTCACATGACAAAGCAAACTGCATTTCAGAAAACAAATTGGAAACATCGCTATTCACACGGCGGAAACCTCAGGCAGCTAAGAGCGGGCCGGGGAGCTCGGCCTCTTTCCACAAAAGCGTCCCTGCACTTAGTGCTAAAAGCCAATCGAGATCGTGTGAGGGGTGGGCTTCGAGTATCGAGAAGATTTAAGCTGATCCATTTCTTGATCCAAAAATATGCAGTGAAGTTCTTTATTAAAGTGGAGCAAGTGAGCATCCAAAACGATCACATCCACCTATTAATCCGCACCTCACGCAGATCCCTGTACCAACACTTCTTCCGGGTCTTGGCCGGACAAATAGCGCAAGTCTTCGAGAAAGAGGGTCTTCTCTCAGTCTGCAAAGCCCAAGTCCCTGCGGGGGTATCGGTCACGCCAGCTGAAAGCTTGGCTGTGACCGATACCCCCACGGGGTCTTCAGCCGAAGCGAAAACTCACAACGTGACCGGTACCGCCGGAAGGGGGATCGCAGTCGAAGCGGAAGGCTTGGAAGCTGAGAGAAGTTGCATGGTTGGCGAAGCTTGTGGGGTTCCGATTGGTGAGGTGGAGAAGGGGTTATCAGGAATGGATGAGGTGAGTGCCAGTAAGCTGCAAAAGCTCTGGAAATACCGGCCTTTCACTCGTGTCGTCAAAGCGTACCGAGATCAGCTGCAGGTTAGAGACTACATCCAGCTCAACGAGAAAGAGGCGCTCGGCGAAATCCCGTACCGCAAGCGAAGGCTGCGGGGACTCTCCGCCGAAGAGTGGGAGATCTTGTGGCGTTAGTGTTGCAGGCAAGCGGTCGCACTCAACCGAGTCGATCGTGCGTTGGGTGGTGACCATATTGTGGTCACTGGCGTGAATTAAGTTCAGACAGCTTTGCACCTTCTCGAAATCAGGCGGGCCCGGGTTGGCAGGGAAATTGCCCTTTGTGATCTTGGTTGAAAATCACTTTGGGGTTTCTTGAAATGCGAAAGTTAAAAAAGTTTGTCCGCCTTTATCGGACTTCGTTTGCCAGTGCGCTTGGATTTCTGGTCGGGGCTTTGACTGTCTTGGGTTTGAAGGCGCAGGTCTCGATGCCGAAAGCCATGCCTTCAATGCCAACCCTGAGCATGCCCTCTTTGCCTTCAATGCCGTCCATGCCTTCAATGGCAAGTTTCACCGATGCAAAACCGAACGATCCACCCGCCGTCAAAGGCGAAGGTGACGAATCCGAAGCGGCCGTCCTGGCGCTCGAAGACACCGAAGCGATCGTTATTCCGACCGAAGCCGACTCTGGCAATGCGGCAGCACCGCGTGCCGTTCCTTTCTGGGAGTCCGACGAGAATGAAGATCTGATGGCCAATCTGGGGCTTTCAGAAATCGTCGAAATCGATCCGGAGAACCGTCCTTTGATCGGCGATGCGACTCCGGATAAAGTGTTATCCGACTTCCAAGGCCGAATCGCGCCCGAGTTCGAAGTGCCGGAGCTTCTGTTCAATCAAACACGCTTTTGGTTCCGCATTTACACCGAATTCGACTCGAATAAAAAAATCATTCACGATGCTTTGCACCCGCACATCATTTTCGATGTGGTCGATATTTCGCCGACGCTGGCGCTACCGACACGAGCGCAGTGGTTGAACGTCGTCAAAGCCCAAAAACAGGTGTCCCGCCGTGTGGCCGAGATCCGTCAGCAGCTGAAGAAAATGGCGCGCAAGAAAAAAGAAGACATGAGCACCGAAGAGCTTGGGTGGCTGGCGCAGTTTGAAGGAATCAAAGGCAATCAAAAAAAGATCATCACGACTTCGGCCGACAGTTTGCGTGTGCAAACAGGTCAGAAAGATTTCTTTGAAGGGGCGCTGGCGACCAGCGGGCGTTACCTGGACGGAATGGAAACGATCTTTAAAGCCAAGGGTCTTCCGATCGAACTGACACGTCTTCCATTTGTGGAATCCAGCTTCGTGATCGGCGCCACTAGCAAGGTTGGAGCCGCCGGTATCTGGCAATTCATGCCGGGCGTGGGCCGTCAGTTTATGCGGGTCAACGATCAAGTCGACGAGCGCCGCAGTCCATGGAAAGCGACCGAAGCGGCCGCGAAACTTTTGAAAGAAAATTATATTATTCTACATAAAAAATGGGGCTTGGCTTTGACCGCTTACAATCACGGTCCGGGCGGGGTCCGCAAAGCGATGGAGCGCACCGGAACTAAAGATATCGCGCGCATCGTACGCAGCTACCGTTCGAAAAGTTTCGATTTTGCTTCGGCGAACTTCTACACTTGTTTCTTGGCGGCGGTGCACGCGCAAATGTACCGCGACCTTCTGTGGCCGGATCATGCGTCGGAATCACCGCTGGCTTACGATTCGATTTTCTTAAAGCGCTCGTACAAGCCAAGACAGCTGGTACAAGAGACGGGGCTTTCGGACGAGCAGATCTTGCTTTACAATCCCGAGCTGGATCGCAGTTTCAAACGAAATTATGTGATCCCAAAGGGCTATCGTCTGTTCTTACCTTCGGAAGCGAAGCTTGGAATGCAGAAAGTCGCCAGCCGCGACAACAGCAAAACATCTTCGGTCGAAGCGAACTAAAGAGGGGGCGACGAAATCAGTCGCCTTTTCCGATGACATTTTCGATGCGCGAATCCGGCACGAACCAGATCGCCGCAACCAAAGCGTACAAGCCGCATGAAATCCAAGGATTCCAGAACGCAATGACGATAGCGGTTGCGTAAAACACCATCGAGATATTGCCTTTAAAGTCTTTCCCAACCGCACCGCTGACGACCCAATCTTTGCCATGATGGCGGATTAAAACTCGCATCAAGATCGTATAAGAAATCGCAGCACACAAAAGCACAACACCGTAAAGCGCCACCGGAAGTTCGGCGAAGTGATTCTCGCCAGCCCATCCGGTTACAAACGGCGTCAGCGAAAGCCAAAAAAGCAAATGCATATTGGCCCAAAGGACTTTGCCGTTGACCTTGTGAACGGCCTGAAACACGTGGTGGTGATTGTTCCAATAAATCGCGACATAGGCAAAACTAAGAACGTAGCTCAGAAACACGGGCAGTAAAGGCGCCAGGTCTTCGATGCTATTGCCATGGGGAACCTTCAGTTCCAAAACCATGATCGTGATGATAATGGCCAGCACTCCATCGCTAAAGGCTTCCAGACGATTTTTGCTCATGCCACCGTGATGATTTTCGGATCCCATGTCTTCCTTTTTGTCGTGTTGGGCTTTAGCACAGATCAAAGCAGAAGATTGCGAAGTTGGCTAGACGCCACGGATAACGCAAAGCTCAAGAGAGCGGGTGCCGGTGTCTCGGGCATGACAGCGGAATGTGTTTCTCATAGGCTGAAGGCATATGATCTTCGGAAGTGAATCGATCTCTCATTACACGAAACCCAATATCGCCATCTGGATGACCATGGCTTTTCAGGCCGGATTTCTGAACATCGGCGGCTTTATGGCCTGTCATCGATTCGTTTCTCATGTCACCGGCTTTGCGACTTTTTTCGGTTACGAAATCAGTCAGTTCAATCTGTCTGAAGCTTTCGGGATGCTTTTGGTTCCGTACTTCTTTTTGTTCGGCTGCATGATCAGCGGTCAGTTGGTGGATATCCGCCTGAAGCTCAAGAAGAAGCCGCGATACTTCGTGATTTTTGGGCTGATTTTCTTTTTGTTGTGTTCGCTGGTTGTTGGCGGAGAGCTGGGATATTTCGGCAGCTTTGGCGAGCCTTTGTTGACATCTCGGGATTATGCTTTGCTGGCTTTGTTGTGTTTAATTTGTGGGATCCAGAACGGAGCGATCACCACGGTTTCAAAGTCGGTCGTGCGCACCACGCATCTCACCGGTATCACCACGGATCTGGGGATCGGTTTGATTCGCGTTTTCAACCGCCATCGTCTGCCCGAGGATCAAAGTGCCGAAATCCGAGCCAATCTGATGCGGGTTGGGATTATTTTCTTTTTCGGCTTCGGCTCGGTGGCTGGTGGGTTTGCATTCTTCCGCTGGAATTTTGCGGCCTTTGGGGTGCCGACCGCGATTTCCGGTTTGCTTTTCGCGATGATGTTTTACTTTCAAGTTTTAAAGGCGGAAGCGGGAATCACGAAAAGATGAAATCCTTTTGGCGATGGTTTTATCTGAGCAGCCTTGCCGGAGTTCTAGCCGGAATCGCGGCTTGGATTTTTCTGTCCTCGCTAAAATGGGTGACCGATTTTCGTGAGGCGCATCCGATTCTGATTTGGGGTTTGCCGGCTGGCGGTCTTCTGATCGGATTCGTTTACCATCGCTTCGGGAAGCCGGTCGCCAGCGGCAGTCAGCTGATCATCGAAGAAATCCACGAGCCGCAAAAAGTTCTGCCGTTTCGAATGGCACCGTTCATTCTTTTCGGCACTTTGATCACGCATCTTTTTGGTGGTTCGGCGGGACGCGAAGGTACGGCCGTGCAGATGGGGGCCTCGCTTGCGGACCAAGTGGCGAAATTTTTTTCGCTGGCCGCAAATGAAAGAAGATCTTTGCTGATGGCAGGGGCGGGGGCCGGTTTTGGCGCCGCCATTGGCGCTCCTTGGGCCGGATTCATTTTTGGTATGGAGCTGATTCATGGCGGGCGTCTGCAGCTCTCGGCCTTTTTTCCATGTGGCCTTGCATCTTTTGTCGCCTTTTTCACCGCGCATTTTTTGGGGGCTCCGCATCTGGCGCTGCCAGCTTTCGAAATGCCAAATCTTCATGCCGAAATGGTTTTGTGGTCGGCTATTGTTGGCGTGATTTTTGGTCTTACGGCACGGGGATTTGTCGCCTTTACTCGTTGGATCGAGCGCGAGATGCTTCGTTGGGTGCGCGTCGAATGGCTTCGCCCCATGGTGATGGGGTTTGTCCTGGTCGCGATATTTGTTTTTCTTGGCAACGATCGTTATGCCGGACTTGGACTTTCTGTGATTCAAGAGGCGATGGTGAAACCTTTAGGACTTGAAGATCCCTTCTTCAAGTTTTTTATGACCGGTTTGACGGTGGGATCGGGATTTAAGGGTGGCGAATTCGTGCCCTTGGTGTTTATCGGGAGCACTTTGGGAAGCGCTTTATCGCAATGGGTTCCGCTGGCGGCCCCGTTGTTGGCGCGCTTAGGATTTGCGGCCGTTTTTGCGGGTGCAGCCAATACGCCACTGGCTTGCACCGTGATGGCCATGGAACTTTTCGGGATTCACATCGGACCTATCGCATTTCTTGCGTGCTGCTTCAGCTTTCTGGTTTCCGGATCCAGCGGCATTTACAAAAAACAAAGGAAATCTTTAGCTTTCCGTTTCAAATAGAGCCCTAAATAAAGGGGCCTTTTCAGCTTGGGAAGAAATGTCCCACAAGCAAATTTGTTTGCCTCGACCCGCGATGAATCTTTGCAGAAATCATTTGAGTGTTCGTCAAAACTTCCGATGAAGTCCGTGAAGAAAATAAAACGATATTTTGGAGGAACAAATTGGAAATTTATTTAAAGGACTTCGGCTGCGACTGTTCATGTTGGCTGGCATTCCTCTGGCCGGACTTTTGGTCGTTGGGTTGTTGACGATCATCAAAGGGTCGCAAGTGGCCGATTTGATTTCGTTGGTTGCCGAAAGAACGATTCCGTCGATGATCCAAGGGTCCGATCTGCAATCGGCGGTGGCAAACTCAATCCGCGGGATGAACGCGATCTTTCTGACAATTCACAATCCGGCGGAAAAAAAGACTCAGATTGAGAAAGTCCAAAGCTACATCGCCGAAATCCGAAAAAACGTCGAGATTTTGGATAAGTCCAACATGAGCCCGAGGGTGCGGTCCCAGTATGTGGAATGGAAAGCGACGATTGATAGCTTTATGAAGATGACGGATGCAACACTAAGCAAAACGAATGCGGCCGAAATCCATGCTGCCGATATCGAAAAATGGGTCGACGAGTACCTGCACGGCGAGCCTAAGAAAATCAAAGACGAAGTTTTCCAGCAAGGGGAAGAATTTAAAAAGACGGTGGAAGCCGTCGGTGCCGAGCGTGCCGAGAACTCGATGCGCGATGCGCAGCTGATGGTTCAAATGGCAAGCATGACGATCGGTTTGGCGCTGCTGATTTCTTTGGTTATGATTGTAGTTTTCACTCGGAAAATCATGATGTCCCTGGCGAAAGTGCAATAAGAGTTGGTGGATTCAGGTCGTAATATGGCCGCCGCATCCAATGAGCTATCGGCGGCGTCTCAGATTATGTCTTCGGGTTCGGCTGAATCGGCCGCTTCGCTGGAAGAAAGTGTCGCTTCAATTGAAGAACTTTCCAGTATGGTGAAAATGAATATGCAGAACGCCGCCAAAGCGTCGGAACTTTCAAAAGAAGGCCGTCAGAAAGCGGATCAAGGATCTTCAGAAATCAAAAAACTGATCGAAAGCATGAAGGGCATCAGTGCCGGCTCTCGTAAAGTTCAGGAAATCATCGCGGTCATTGACGATATCGCTTTCCAAACCAATCTTTTGGCTTTAAACGCAGCTGTCGAGGCGGCACGTGCGGGCGAACAGGGGAAAGGCTTTGCGGTCGTGGCGGAAGCGGTTCGAAACCTGGCGCAGAAAAGTGCAACCTCGGCCAAAGAGATCACCGATTTGATTCAGGATTCATCGTCGCAAGTCGAAGCGGGTGTGCGAATCGCGGAAACCAGCGGCCCGGTCTTGCAAGCTTTGGTTGCGGCCATCCACCAGATTTCAACGATCAACGAAGAGATCTCGACCGCTAGCAGCGAACAAAGTCGCGGAATCGAACAGATTTCGTCGGCCTTGTCGCAGCTAGATCAAGGTGTTCAAAAAAATGCCTCGACTTCGGAAGAAGTGGCGGCATCCGCAGAAGAGCTTTCCTCGCAGTCTGAAGCGATTCGCGGAACGATTCTGATTTTGTCAGAAGTGATTGATGGCCCAAATCACCAGAAGAAGTTGCAAAGGGCCCTTGCTTCTCACGGTCAAAGGGCGGCACACGCTCACGCGGCTTAAAGCAGAGTAAAAATTAGCGCGCTAAAATTTCGGCGGCAAAAGGGGCGTGATAGGTGAAAATCGCATCCGCTCCGGCGCGCCGGAAAGAAGTCAGAATCTCCATCACGGCCAGCTCTTCATTCAAGGCGCCAAGGCTTGATGCCGCTTTCACCATGGCGTATTCGCCACTGACATTGTAAGCCGCGACCGGCACTAAAGAATGCTCCTTGATTTTGGCGATGATATCCAGATAGCTCAGTCCTGGCTTGACCATCACCATGTCCGCGCCTTGCTCGATATCCAGCATGACTTCCAACACCGCTTCACGCGAATTGCGGTAATCCATTTGGTAAGTTTTCTTGTCGCCGCTTTTTGGAGCTGAATTTAGAGCTTCACGAAAAGGACCGTAAAAGCTGGAAGCATATTTGGCCGAGTACGCGATGATCGAAGTTTCCGAAAAGCCTTTCTGATCCAAAGCTTCGCGAATGGCTCCGACCCGGCCGTCCATCATATCCGAAGGCGCGACGGTGTCGGCACCCCATTCAGCTTGTTTCACCGCCATTTGACAGAGAATCTCGACACTTTCGTCATTCAAGATTTTGCCATTCTTTACCAGTCCGTCGTGTCCATCGCTTGAAAAGGGATCCATCGCCACATCGGTGATTAGATGCACATCCGGATGCTCATTTTTCAGGCGGCGGATGGCCTGGGCGAGCAAGCCTTGATCATTAAGTGATTCTTGTGCGCGGGGATCTTTCAGGCTTTCGTCGATCTGTGGGAAAAGGGCCAGATGTCTCAGGCCGAGACTTTTCCACTGCTTCAAACGTTCGCACAAAATATCGACACTGATGCGATCTTGACCGGGTAAAGTCTTGATGGGTTGGATGATCTTCTGCCCAGAACAAATAAAAACAGGATAGATCAGGTGATCCGCCGTTAAGCGGGTTTCCGCCACCAGATCGCGAAGTGCCGAACTTTTTCGGTTGCGGCGGGGACGTTTTAAAATGTTCATGACACACCTCTAAAATGACAAACCTGTGACAAACTTTTTTCGCAGTTTGCTAAGCTGAATTCATGTCGGAATTCAGTTTTGTGCATCGAGCAGTTTCAAGTGATTTTGAAGAGGTGACACCTTCATTATTATTGTGGAAGACCTGCCGACGTCAAATTTTGTTTTTGGATTTCGAATCCGCGAGCGAATATGAGACACGCGAAGGCGATACCCTCTACCAAGGCCATGAAGCGGAAGCTTTCTTAGCGGAAATTCTTTGCGGGCTGCAGTCGCCTTTGGTCGGCGAAACCGAAGTTTTCGGGCAATTTAAACTTTGGTGGAAAGATCTGCCGGAGACCTTGTTCTGGAAGCAACAAAACCGCCAGCGCATCGATGCGGTTTTCTCGCTGGTGAAAAGTGTACGCGAAAAAGTTTTGTGCGGATCCGGCTCGCAGTCTTATGGTTCGATTTTGCGTCGGTACTTGAAAACCGGCCAGCCGGTCGATCTGATTGGCGCTGGACACTTGGTGCAGGAGTTGATTCCATGGATGCAGAATAAAGCCAAGTACCGCATCTGGTGCCGGACACCTTCGAAAGTTCAGTTTGAAAATCAGGCCAGCCAGATTGTTGAAATGCCGACGCTGCAACCATTGCACAAAATGGTGGTGGTGGCGGCACCCATCGAGGATCAAACTTTGAATCAATGGCTGATGGATCGGGGATGGTCGAAAGATCATGCTTTGATCGATCTTCGTGCTGATTCTGAAAAGTTCACGCCAAGCATTCAGCCTTCTTTGCATTTGCGATTGCGGGATTTCTCGACGCAAAAGCAAGCCTTCGAAGAAGAGGTGCAAGATCTTTTGCAGCGCTCGCGCCAAATGATTTTCCACTGGCAGAACGAACAAAAAGCCAAAAGCCAGATCCGACCTTACGGTTGGGATGATTTATGAAACTTCGCATTTCATCGCGCCAAAGCCCCTTGGCTAAGATTCAGTCTTACCAGGTGGGTGCTGCATTGCAGACCGCGACAGGCGCCATTGAGATTGATTATCTTTTTCGTCAAAGCCTGGGCGATCAAAATCTGAACGATCCATTATGGAAAATGCCAGAAAAAGGAGTCTTCACCGAAGATTTCTAC
Organism: uncultured Bdellovibrio sp.; assembly: GCA_966211455.1. GTDB lineage: Bacteria > Bdellovibrionota > Bdellovibrionia > Bdellovibrionales > Bdellovibrionaceae > 21-14-0-10-47-8. Next base: position 92,435 of record CBIHNI010000006.1, on the reverse strand, counting down.
CAAGACCTGGTTCAGGGCTCGACCGATATGGTGGTGCATTCTTGGAAAGATCTTCCGACCGAAGAAAAGAAAGACACCTTTATTGCCGCGACATTAGAGCGTGCCGATCAGCGCGATCTTTTGCTGTTTAAAAAATCAAGCTTCAAAAAAACAGATCTGCAAATTTATTCGTCTTCACCACGAAGAGCCTTGAATTTGAAAGAGTTCTTTTCCTGGGCCCTTCCATGGAAAACGGAAAGCCTGCAGTTTCAATCGGTGCGCGGAAATATTTCGACCCGCGTGCAGAAGCTTTTGGAAAGCGCCGAGATCGATGGCCTGATCGTGGCCAAAGCGGCTATGGACCGACTTCTTTCGGATACTCTTTTTCCCGAAACAGCCCAGAGTCTTCGACAAAACTTAGAAAAGCTGCAGTGGATGGTGCTGCCACTGGGTGAAAATCCAAATGCGGCGGCTCAGGGGGCTTTGGCGATCGAAGTCGCAAGAAAGAATGAAGCGGCTTTATCGAAGCTTGCGCAGATCCATCATCAAAGCACATTTCGCTGTGCTCAGCGCGAGCGTGATATTTTAAAAGAATTCGGTGGCGGTTGCCATCTGGCTTTGGGCATGAGCGTATTGGAAAGAGATTTTGGTCGTATCGAGATCGTCCGCGGATTGACACCGGCGGGTGAAAAAATCCAATCCAAAACTTTTCTTCCGACAAAAAAGCACCCGGCTCATTGGAAAGTGGGCCGTTTGGAGTTTGAAAGCGAGCGAAAGACTTTGGATTTCAGTCTGCCTGCCGATGCGGACGCGATCTTTGTTTCGCGTGCGGATGCGGCGCAGGTTTCTGTCTCATCCAAAATCGTTTGGACGGCGGGTTTGCAAACCTGGAAGAAATTGGCGGCAAGTGGCGTCTGGGTGCATGGCTCGGCTGAAAGCCTGGGCGAAAAAGAAGAGGCGCGCATCGATATTTTAGCCGGACGATCGCTTCAGTGGGTGCATCTGACCCACGATGCAGCCTTGGCGGGCGATGATGCAAAACGAATCGCCACTTATCATTTGAATTTAAGACTGAAAACGGCGACTTTAGGCGATTCCGAGATCTGGTCCTGGAAAAGCGGCAGCGAGCTGAAGCTGGCCTTGGAAAAATTTCCGGAGCTGCGAAACCGAGCCCATCTTTGCGGGCCGGGACGAAGTTTCGAAGCGATCCGACAGCTTCTGGGATCTGACGAAAAAATTTACGTGGAGTTAAACGATGAATTCATCACAGCTCTTTGAGCGCGCAAAAAAAGTAGCCCCAGGTGGCGTTCACTCTCCGATCCGCAGTTTTTCCGGATTGGGACGAGATCCGATTTTCTTCAAAAAAGCCCAAGGCGCTTATCTTTGGAGTGTTGAAGGCGACAAGTACATCGATTACTGCCAAAGCTTTGGTCCCTTGGTCCTGGGTCACCGCGACGCTGAAGTTGAATCACAAGTGCAAGAGATGATCGCGACCGCTTGGTCTTTCGGGGCCTGCGAACCTTACAGTTTGGAATTGGCCGAGTGGATCACCTCGCGCATTCCGTGGGTGGAAAAGCTTCGCTTTGTTTCCAGTGGAACCGAAGCGGTGATGAGCGCTTTGCGAGTCGCACGTGCGGCCACAAAGCGAAATAAGATTTTAAAATTTGAAGGCTGCTATCACGGTCATGTGGATTCCTTGCTTGTGCAATCCGGTAGCGGCTTGGCCGGGGCTTCGGCTTCGTCCAGTGCGGGACTGAGCCAAGATGCCATTCAAGACACGTTGGTTGCGCCGCTTGATGATCTGGAAGCGGTCGAAAAGATTTTTGCAACACACGGAAAAGATATTGCGGCTGTGATCTTTGAACCCCTGCCTGCTAATTACGGTCTTTTGATGCAGAAAAAAGATTTCTGGAAATCCGTCACCGAGATCGCGCACAAGTCGGGAAGCCTTGTCATCTTTGACGAAGTCATCTCGGGTTTCCGTGTGGCTTTGGGTGGAATGGCTGAAATTTTGGGAATTCGTCCCGACCTTGTCACTTATGGCAAGATCGTCGGTGGTGGTTTTCCTGTGGGCTGCTACGGTGGCCGTCGGGATTTGATGGATTTGGTGGCGCCGAATGGGCCTGTCTATCAAGCCGGAACCTTAAGTGCCAACCCGGTCGGGATGCGCGCCGGTCTTTGCACTTTGCAGAAGATGGAGCGCGAAAATGGCTGGGCCGAACTGGAAAAGCGCGGGGCCACATTCGAAAAAATGCTAAAGCCTGCTTTTGAAAAACAAGGCCTTCAGATGGTTCGCTTTGGAAGCCTGTTCTGGTTCCATTTGAAAACGGCCGAGCCGGTTCGTCGCGTGTCGCAAATCCCGGCCGAGCAAAAAGAGTATTTCAAAAAAGTGTTCGCTCGCTGTTTGTCGCGTGGGGTGTATTTAGCGCCGCATGCTTACGAGGTCGGATTCTTATCTTTGGCTCACACCGACGAGATTTTGAAAGAGACGGCACTGAAAATCCAAGAGGCAATGGAAGAGGCATAACTTTGAGCAAAGGAACCTTTCGCTCGGACCGCTGGAAGCTGGGTCTGTCGATTTTTTGGTTTATCTTCACTTTCTCCATGGTGGCATGGTGGTGGATCTTTGCGCTCGAGCAATTGGAAAATATCAGCCAAGGCTTGCAACCAGATAAATTCAACGGCTTTCGCCGCATGCTTTTATGGGAAGGCTCGATCCTGTTGATTTTCATTTTTGTCGGCGGCGCTTCGCTTTTAACCCTGACAAATAAAGAGCGCCTGCGAAACCTGCGTCTTCGTCTTTTCTTCTCGAACTTTTCCCATGATTTGAAAACTTCGATGAATCGTCTGCGTCTTCGCACCGAAGTTTTAGCGCAGCAAGCGCCAAGCCAAGGATTGCAAGCCCTTTTGGACGAAGTCAGTCGTTTGGATTTGCAGCTGGAAAATTCGTTGTGGGTTTCCAAAGGCGAAGAGCAAGAGCTTTTCACCCAAGAGGTGTCTTTGCACCAAGTGATTTCAAGACTTCGCCCCGAATGGCCCGAGGTCGAGATTCACCTGCGTGAAAATGCCGTGATCGTGGGCGATGCCATGGCATTGCAAAGTGTATTTCGCAATCTTTTGCAGAATGCTCGTTTTCACGGACAGGCTTCGCGAATCGATATTCAGGCCGAGACTTTAAGCTCGTCCCGCATTGCCGTGACCTTTCAAGATAACGGGTCGGGCTTTCAAGGCGATATTGCAAGCTTAGGCAAAGGCATGCTTCCGCAAGAAGATGGTCGTGGCAACGGGATTGGTTTGTATTTGACCAAATCCTTACTGCAAAGAATGGATGGTCGGATCGAATTCCCGAAAACCGAATCCGGCTTCTGCGCGCGGGTGCAGTTCCCGGGACGATTGGGAGATTTATCATGAGCACGAAGCGCATTCTGCTTGTTGAAGATGAACGCACCCTTGGCGAGATCTTGAAGACCGAGCTTGCAAAAGAATACCAGGTCGAATGGGGTCGTTCGAAAAAAGAAGCGATAGGGCTTTTAAAAAAAGATCGCTTTGATCTTTTGATTTTGGATATTCAGCTTCCGGACGGAACAGGCTTCGAAATAGCTAGACACTGTCAATCGTCTTTGAAGCCGCCACATTTTCTATTTTTGACCGCGCAAAATGATCCCGAGATTCGCCTGCAGGGTTATGAGCTGGGGGCCGAAGATTTCATCCCGAAGCCTTTTCATTTGAAGGAAGTTTTATTGCGAGTGAAGCATGTGCTGCAAGCGCATGTCCCGCAAACCCAGATTGAAATACCAGACGGGTCCGTGCATCTGAATTCCTTTTCCATTCATTGGAAAAACGGAAAGATCGAATACCCGCCGGTGAAGGATATGATGATCCTGAAACTTTTGATCGAACGCTCGCCGGTGGCTGTGAGCCGCGACGAGATCATCAATTTGGTTTGGGGCGAAGACAAAGAGATGAGCCACCGATCCATTGATAATGCGATCGTGCGGCTGAGACAAGTTTTACGAGACGCGAACGAGCAGTGGATCCGCTCGGTGCGCGGAGTGGGCTATCAATGGATCCAACCAGGGAGCGAACAGTGAAAAATCTTTTCCAACAAACTTTATCTCGCGAGACTGTGAAAACTCCGCCCGTGTGGATGATGCGCCAAGCAGGTCGTTATCACCAGCACTATCAAAATCTGAAAAAGAGCCACACGTTTATGGACCTTTGCCTGAAACCAGAGCTCGCCGCCGAAGTGGCGATGGGACCTGTGCAAGATTTCGATTTCGATGCGGCAATTTTATTCAGTGATATTTTATTTCCCTTAAAAGCAATGGGAATGCCACTGGACTATACCGATGCGGGCCCGCAGTTGGGATTTCAGCTGGATGCAAACAATATCAAAAACTTGAAAAACCCAGAAGAGGCGGCGCTTGAGATGGCTTTTCAAAAAGAGGCCATGCAAATCACTCGCAGTCGTTTGCCGTCGTCGAAAGCCTTGATTGGCTTCGTCGGTGGTCCTTGGACTTTGTTTGTGTATGCAATGGAAGGCTCGCATGCGGGGAACTTGCTGCGCTCAAAAACTTCGTGGGGTCTTTGGCAAGATTTCTCGAAGAAGATCCAAACTTTTTTAGAGAAAAACATCCAGATGCAATTTGATGGTGGCGCGGATGTGGTGATGCTTTTCGATACGGCAGCAGGCGAATTGTCTCCGGCTTTGTATCAAGCGCAGATTCAACCGGTGCTAACGGCTTTGGCAAAAAAATATCCACATCGCTTGGGATATTATTCGCGCGGCACCCAGCCCGCACACTTCAATGCTCAGTGGAAAGAGATTCCTTGGCTGGGGCAGGGATATGATCACCGCTGCGATTTGATGGCTTCTTTGAAAGGGGCTTCTGGTTTTGTGCAAGGAAACTTTGATCAATCCCTTTTGCATATGGACGCATCTGATTTTAAAAAGACTTTCAGTGAATATTTGAAACCCTTTCAGGAATTAACAGCCGAGCAGCGCAAGGGGTGGGTTTGTGGTTTGGGTCATGGGGTTTTGCCGAAAACTCCTGAAGCGAATGTGCGAAGCTTTGTCGAGATGGTTCGAAAGGCCTTTCCATGAGTGATCTTTTCCGCAAATACGATGTGCCAGCCCCGCGCTACACATCTTATCCAACAGTTCCGTACTGGGATACACCGCCGACGTCCCAAGCTTGGGTGCAAAGTTTGAACAAAGCTTTAACACCAGAAGCAGCGGCTTGGTCTTTGTATATGCACATTCCTTACTGTGAAACGCTTTGCACGTTCTGCGGTTGCAACACGGTGATTACGAAAGATCATGGCAAAGAAGAGCCCTATGTGAAAATGCTTTTGCAAGAGTGGAAAACCTACTTACAGCAAGTCCCAAATCTGGGGCGCAATGAGCTGAAGCATTTGCATTTGGGCGGAGGCACGCCGACTTTTCTGTCGCCGGCAAATCTAGAAGCACTTCTAAAACCGATTTTGCAATCGGTGAAGTTAAGCGAAGATTTTGAGGCTTCGATCGAAGTCGATCCTCGGCGCACCACACGCGAGCAGCTGGAAGTTTTATACAAGCTTGGCTTTCGCCGAGTGAGCCTTGGTGTGCAGGATTTTGAACCCGAAGTGCAGCGTCTGATCAATCGAATTCAGCCTTTTGAGACGACAGCGGGAATTTTAAATGCGGCTCGCGAGATCGGCTACACTTCGGTGAATTTTGATTTGATTTACGGACTGGCAAAACAAACTCCGCAGTCGATTCAAACCAGCGTGGAAAAAACCATTGAGCTGAAACCAGATCGCATTGCGCTTTACAGTTTGGCTTTGGTTCCTTGGATCAAGCCGGCACAAAGACTTTTCAAAGACGAAGATCTTCCACAAGGTGAAGAAAAGCGTAAGCTCTACGAGATTGCACGTGGAGCCTTGCTGGCGGCTGGATATGTCGAGATCGGGATGGATCACTTTGCGCTTCCGACCGATGCTTTGGCGCAGTCATTGAAGGATGGAAGCTTGCATCGAAACTTTATGGGTTACACCAATCACCGGACCGAGGTGCTTTTGGGCTTGGGAGTGAGTTCGATCAGCGAGACGGCCGAGATCTTTCATCAAAATGAAAAGCTTTTGCCAGCCTACCAGCAAAAAGTAGAGCAGGGTGAGATTGCGACCCACCGGGGGCACTGTTTGACGGAAGAAGATCGCGATCGTCGCGAGCAGATTTTGGAATTTATGACCAAGGGACGCGTGCGTCTGCAAAATGGGCAGAAGCAAGCGGCTGAAGATTTTTTGAAGGAGATGAAGCAAGATGGCTTGATCGAAATCGCCGACGAAGAGATTCGTTTGACAGATAAAGGTCGTCCATTCTTGCGCAATGCTTGCGTCTTTTTTGACGAGCGCTTGAAGAAGAAAAATCCAACCGCGCCTATTTTTTCCAAATCTCTATGAGCCGAAAAACCAAAGTCGCCATTCTGGGAGCCGGTTTTTCGGGGATGACCCTGGCGCGCAGCCTGCAAAAACGCGGGCTGCAAGTTGAAGTCTTTGAAGCAAGTTCGAAGGTCGGTGGCCTGATACAAACTCGGACCGAACCGATTTTGGTCGAATCGGCAGCGCATGCATTTTTATCCAGCCGGGATGTTGAAAAGCTTTTCGCTGAGCTGGGGATGGATCCGGTGAAGCCTGGGTATCGTTCAAAAAACAAGTGGATCTATCGTGGTGGGGCGGCTCGCAAATGGCCTTTGAAATTGGGCGAAAGTCTTTTTCTTTTTCTCAAGTTCCTGCGCGGAAGAAAAAATCTGCAGCAGCAACCAGATCCGCAAGAAACAGTGGCGGCTTGGGTTGAAAAGAACGCAAGTGCAGCACTTCGTGATTATCTGATTGCCCCGGCGTTTCAAGGGATTTACGGGGCTCAGCCCGATCAGCTTTCGGCTTCTTTGATTTTGGGATCTTTTCTGACCAAGGAACTTCGAGCTCCACGTGGACAGATTTCCGGAAGTATTGCGCCCAAGAACGGCATGCAGGAAATCATGCAAGCTTTGCAAGCGGATTTGGCAAAACGCCAGATTCCGATTCATTTCTCGAGCGCTCCCGAGATTTCGGATCTTGAAAAAGATTTTGATGCGGTTGTGGTTGCGACCTCGATGGATTCGGCCTCCAGTGTTTTAAAGCAAGCCGCACCAAAGCTTGCACGCGAGCTTTCGGATCTTCCGAAGGTTTCATTGGTGAGCGCCACAGTGGCGCTTGATAAAGCGGGATCGCGGGTCCAGGGCTTTGGTTGTTTGTTCCCGAAAAAAGAGAAAACAAAAGCCCTTGGGGTTTTGTTCAACACAGATCTCTTTGAAAATCGGGGGGATTTGACCAACGAGACTTGGATCTTCGGTGAAGAGGCGCTGGCTAAAAATGAAACTCAGATTCTTGAAGATATTCGCATGGATCGCAAACGTCTCAGCGGTCGAGAGATTGAAATTCGATTTTCAGAAATTTTTCGCTGGGACAAGGTTCTTCCGCTTTATGGTTTGGAACTGGAATCCGTTTTAAACGGAGATCTTTTTGTCAAAGCCGCGCAGACGCTGCCAAATTCGTCTTTGGAAGTTTTCTGGCAGGGGGCGCGCTTGTCTGAAAGTGCAATGCCTTTGTATCTGACTGGCAATTATCTGGGGGGCATTGGGCTCACCAAAATCCTGACCTACAATGATCGATTGTCCGAGCGTATTCAGAAAGAAAGCGAAACGCGATGAGTGATTTTAAAAAAACCGCGATCTTGATCAACGTGGGAACACCGGATGCTTCGGATCCCGAATCCGTCGGTCGTTATTTGAATCAGTTCTTGATGGATCCTTATATTATTTCGATTCCGCGTCCTTTTCGCGATATTTTGGTGAAGCTGATCATCGTCCCAAAGCGCAAGTTCAGCTCTTCTGAAAAATACCAAAGCATCTGGAAAAACGAAGGCTCACCCCTGATGATCGAATCCAAATCGCTTCAGGCCGAACTGCAAAAGTCGCTGGGGTCAGATTGGCAAGTGCGTTTGGGGATGCAAATTGGAAATCCGTCTTTGAAATCGGTGATCGAGGCTTCGCTGAAAGACAGCTCTGAAATTCATTATATTCCGCTCTACCCACAATTTGCGATGGCGACGACCGGTGGGGCTGTTGAGTTGATTCGAAAGATGATGCCGAAGGGTTTTCCAAGTTATATTCATGAACCCTTCTATGAAAAGCCATGGTTCGTGAAATCTCAGGCGCAAGCCATTCGCACGAATTTGCAAGCTGGTGATCATTTGCTTTTGTCTTATCATGGGCTTCCGGTGTCGCAGTTGAAATCGCATCGCTCGTCCTGTGAAAGCAATGGCACCTGCTGCGAAATGAAATCGGCTTGCCAAGAGAACTGCTACAAAGCTCAGTGCCTAGCAACTTCGAAGCTTTTAAAGAAAGAGCTGGCCATTGAGAATCTCAGTATCGGCTTTCAGAGTCGCTTGGGGCGCGCTCGATGGATTGAACCGTCCACCCAGTCGGTGGCGCAGGATTTGGCTCATCGCGGGGTGAAGAAATTGAAGGTCGCTTGTCCGTCGTTTGTGGCTGATTGTCTTGAGACGTTGGAAGAAATCGGGATGGAACTGAAAAAAGAATTCTTAGAGGCGGGTGGAGAAAGCTTCGAGCTGATCCCTTGCGTGAACAGCTCGAAGGATTTTGTAGAAGGCTTAGCGGGCGAACTTAAAAATCACTCGGGCTTACGAAGCATTTTTTCGACTTCGGCGATGTGATTTTCTTCATCGCAGATCATTTCGCGGGCGTATTCTTCTAGCAGAACAGATTTGCCTTCCACCATTTTCAGCAGGGCATGATAGTTTTTCAGCTGGGCCGTTTCGTGCGCCAAGCTTTCTTTCAAAATATCGTTGATCGAATGCTTGTGCGTTTCCAGCAAAGAGCTGATTTTCAAAGAGGGGTGACCATCCAGGCGGGTGATATGTTCGCCGGCGATATTGGCATGGGTCAAAGACTCGGTCGCCTGATCGCGCAGCCATTTGACGATCGGAATGCGGTTGTGGCCAAAGACCATCAAAGCGTAATGGGTGTAACGAACAACCCCAGCCAATTCGTTTTCCAAAATCGTATTGAGAGCGGCTATCACTTTCTTGTCCACGTTGGATCTCCTCAAGTTGTTTGTGATGCCTTTATTTAAAATCAGAAGTTTTGGAAATACCACCGAATCGAGATTTTTTTTTGAAACTGGACCTGCGTGAGTTGGCTGGCGAAGCGAAACGCCTGTCGGCTGGCGAAGCGAAACGCCCATCGGCTGGCTAAAGTTGAAAACCAATCTTAAATTTCCAGATGCGTGACACTTGTTTTCCGGCGGGCCGCCTTTTCACGGCGAAGGATTTCATCGGCGACGAATTTGCGGTGGCAATCCTGGGCATCTTTTTCGAAGCAAAGTAAGGTGATGCCAGGCTCTTGAACTTTTTCACACAAAAGATCCAACTCGGCATCTTCGCGTCGTAAGATTTGTGTGACATAATTTTTGAACATTTGTTGGCGAGTGATCTCGCCCTCTTTGGCTTTCTTGCGCCACTCGGATGGCACTCCTAAGGCCGGGATGTGCCGGTAAGCGATGCCGGCTTCTTGGAGATGGGCCGCGAGCTTATTCTTCGAGAAACCCTTCTTGCGGCTGACTGGGTTCTTGCGCAGATCGATGATCTCGCGAACTTTCTTTTTCTTCAGTCCCTGCACAAAGTCTTGGATGTCCAGGGATTCGTATCCGACGGTAAAAAATTTTGACATGCCAATGGGATAACGACTTTTCACGAGACGCACAAGGCGGCGGTCGGGTCCCATGTTGAAGCACATCCCGTCTATGAAAATTGACCTTCTCGGCTTGTCGGATCACAATATGGCTAAGATGTCTCGAAGGGTTTCTTTTCTTTTGCTGCTGGTTTTTTCGCTGTCGCTAGCGAAAGCCTTTTTGCCGAATTCTACGGAAGCGGTCGAGGACTGCTATCAGCTTTTCCATCAACATCATTCGCATGATAATTGCCATCAAGGACAGATGCTGTCTGTCTTTCACATCGAAACCGAACCGCGGTTTGATTTTGCAATTACCGCTTACCAGATCAAGTTTGAACTGGTTTCACGCTTGATGGATCGGGCACCGCATCCGGATTTGGAGCCGCGACGAAAACCACCGAAAGTCGAAGTTTGAAACCGGACTCCCGATTTTAAATTTCTCAATTTTCAACTGAAGGAATATCTATGAAAACAATGATTCTATTTCTGGTGATGATCACCACCTCCGTTTTTGCAAACAGCCACAAAAAAGAAAAACATGAACACCGTGAACACGGGGCCCACGTCCACGGTTCGGCCAACCTTGCCATTGCTTTCGACGACGCCAAAGGCAAAGTCGAATTTAAGGGCGCGGCCGAAGCGATCTTAGGTTTCGAACATCAGGCTCGTAGCGAAAAAGATAAAAAGACTTTGGCCGATGCGACGTCTTATTTTGAAAAAGAGATGTCTCGCATGGTGAAAATGGATCCGGCATTGAATTGTCAGTTCGCGAAAGAAACAGTCGGCCAAGTCCCTGAAGAAGGCGAGAAAAATCAAGCCGAGCATTCGGATTGGTCGGCGGTCTTTACGGTGACCTGTGCGAAAGCACCGGTGGGAAGCAAGATCACGGTGGACTTTACTCACTTCCCGCATCTGAATGATCTGGACATCACGGTCTTAGCCGGCAGCATTCAAAAAAGTGCCGAATATAAAAAGAAGCCTGTCACCATCGATCTGAATTAAAGCGGAAGCTTCTGCGGATTTAAAAGATAATCCGCCCAAGGATCCGATTTACGGTTCTTTAAATACGAAAAGGCCTCGGGCAATGAAAATACCTGGGGCCCTTTTGTTTTTTCTAGCTCTTCCCACGAAAGCGGCATGGCCACCGAACTGCGTTCTTTGGCGCGCAAACAGTAAGGTGCCACCGCCGTGGCCCCGCGCGAATTGCGCAGATAATCGACAAAGATTTTTTTGCCGCGCAAAGATTTCGACATTTTGGAAAGATACAAATCGGGATCCCGGTTTTCCAATTCGACGGCGATGGATTTTGAAAATTCTCGCACTTCGTCCCAGTCATAAAGCGATTGAAAGGGAACTTGCACGTGCAGACCCTTCCCGCCGCTCAGCTTGACGAAACTTTGCAAACCCAGACCTTCGAAGATCTCTTTCACCTCGAGGGCCGCCTCGATCACCTGTGGCCATTCAAGCTTCGGATCTGGATCCAAATCCATGATGATCTGATTCGGTTTTTCCAGATCATCCAAGGCCGAATTCCAACAGTGAAACTCCAAAGCTCCCATTTGCACCAATGAGACCAAACCTTTGGCGTTCTTCACGATCATGGCACTGCCAGTTTTCGTTTTCTCCTGGATTTGCACCGATTGGACGAAAGGGGGCGGATCTTTTGAGATGTGCTTTTGCACGAAACAGGCTTCCTGCGATCCTTCTGGACAGCGGATCAATGTCAATGGCCGCTTGGCAACGTAAGGCAGAATCAAGGATCCAATTTCGGAATAATACTGGGCGACATCCAGTTTGGTCAGGGCTTCTTCGGGGAAAATAATTCGATCCGGGTGAGTGATCTTCAGATTCAACTTGGATCGGGTCTGTTTGCGCGTGGACACCGGGATCTCTTGATGAATTTCGCGAGCCGGTTTGTCCTCACGCAAGCCATTGAAAACTGGCACGCGCAGCTGGTGATCCGAAGTCCATTCAGAGAAAGTGATTTCGGCGCTGAGCACGGGTTTCACCCAAGTGGTCGTCGACCGCGGAATGCCTTTCGCGATCGAAAAAGGACTTTCAGATTGCGCAAGCGGCTTTAACTTGTTCTTGAGATCCGTCAAAGATTTCTGAGTAAATCCGGTGCCGACCTTTCCCACATAGCGAAGTTCGCCGTGATCGTATACTCCCAATAGCAAGGCGCCAAAACCCACGCGGCTGCCGGTTCCCTGGGTGAAACCACCGATCACGAATTCTTGCTGCCGGGTGCATTTGGTTTTCACCCAGTCACCGTTGCGACCAACAGGGTAGGGGCTTTCCAATTTTTTCGAAACCAAACCTTCCCACTTTTTCTGGCAGGCGGCTTTCAGCAATTCCTTCCCCGATTTTTCGGAATGATCGCTGAGACGAATCGGGCCCTTGATGGCTTGATCTTCGATCAGCATTTCCAGACGTCTTTTTCTTTCGCGTAAGGGCAGATGCCGCAGATCTTCACCATTCAAACGCAGCAGATCGAAGACGTAGTACAATATTTTGCTGTGATCGGGGCTTTTGATGGCGTTTTGCAGTTTTTGAAAGTCGCTGCGACCTTTGCTGCCCATCCACACCACTTCACCGTCAAAATGGGCATCTTTGATTTTCCGCGAACCAAGGTATTTCTGAATCTCGGGAAAGTGAGCGGACCAATCGTTCCCGGCGCGGGTCCACAATCTTGATTTTGTACCTTGAACATCTGCTAGAATGCGATAGCCATCGTACTTTGTTTCGTGCACCCACTCTTTTCCGGCGGGTGGTGCATCAACCAATAAAGCCAAAGCCGGGGCCAGAAATCTATCTGACGGTTTTTCTTTGGAGCTTTTTGTTTTTTCGGTCTTTGTCACCTGACGAGCTTTGGATTTGGCTTTTGGTTTGATGTGCAGGGCTTTCATCTCTTCATCGGGTTCAGCTTCGTGTCCGGGAACAACAAAGTCATCGCTGCGTTTGATCAAAAGCCATTGCGGTTTGGCAGAGCTTTTTCCTTTCGTGCGAAGAAGCATCCAGCGGCCATGAAGCTTTTTGCCTTTCAATTCAAATTCAAGCCGGCCTTTTTTCAAAGCTTCGCTGGCATTGCCTTCGGGAACCCAGGTTCCGGTATCCCAGATGTAAACGCGGCCCGCACCGTACTGATTTTCCGGAATCACGCCGTGAAATTTTCCGTACTCGAGGGGATGGTCTTCGACTTCGACCGCCAGGCGTTTGATGTGCGGATCCAGCGAAGGTCCTTTCGGAACCGCCCAGCTTTTCAAGGTGCCGCCCCACTCAAGCCGAAAATCGTAATGCAAATGTGAAGCATGATGCTCGTGAATCACGAACATCAGCTGATCCGTCTTTTTTTCAGTGTGCTGGCGGCCTTTGGGTTCGGGGGTGGATTTGAAGTTTCGTTTTCGAAAGTATTCTTGTAAAGCCATGGTGATCTCCTGTTAGTGAGAGGCCCCAATCGAGGCCAAGGATTCGTCTTTGCCGTCAAAGAGCGCGGTCAAAGAATTTTGCTGATCCAGATGAATGAAGCTGACATTCGATTCGAAGGGCACATTTTCTTGCTCGAAGCGCGCGATGATTTTCCAAAGTAGTTCTTGCTGCAAATTCATGTAGGTGGCGTAAGAGGTGTCTTTAACCCAAAACACCAGATCGAAATTCATCACTGAATTTTGCATATTCATCAAATGGCAGCGGTCAAATTTAAGCTTGGGATTGTCGAAGAACGATTGCACCCAGGTTGGAATCTCTTTGATTTTGTGAAGCGGTGTTCGCGCCGAGATCGAAAATTTCTGTACGACCCGGCGCTGCCACATTCGTTTGTAATTACGAATGCGGCTTCCCAGCAGATCTTTGTTCGAGAAAATCAGCTCTTCGCCCGAGATGCTGCGCACACGGGTGGTCTTGATGCCGATGGTTTCGACCTCGCCCTCTTCGTCTCCGGCCACGATGTAATCTCCGACGACGAACGGCTTATCCAGCACGATCGAAAGCGAAGCAAAAAGATCTCCCAAAACATTTTGCGCGGCCAAGGCCACGGCAATCCCGCCGATGCCAAGACCTGTGATCAAGGCTCCGATATTGACGCCCAAATTGCTAAGTGCCATCAGCACAACGCCGACGATCAAAAGACCGCGCAGAAAAGTATAAACCAGGCCGAAGGCGGCAGCCGACGAGGCATTGTTTTCGACTTTCTTGCTCCAGATGCGATCCCGCCATTCGAAAATTCCCTTCAGTCCCCAGATGCAAATCTGCGCCGATGTCGCCAGCACCAAGATGCCGCGGCCGATGTGGACCGCAGTCGGACTGTTTTCCACAAGCCAAATCAAAGGAACCAAAATCCAGCTGGCAATAAACCATGTGCGGGTTTCACCAAGGCAGCTGGCCAAAATATCATCGGCAATAAAATGAGTGTGAGAAGCCAGGCGGGCCAAACGCTTCGTCACCAAATGCAAAACAAATCTGAAAGCCGGAACCAGAACGGCAGCTGCAATCAAAACAAGCAGCCTGCCCAATGGCTTTTCACTACTCAGTGCGGTTTGAATTTCGGCGAGGTTGATATTGGCAAGGTCCACGGTGCCTCCAGCTTCAGCATTTTTTATTGAGCTTGCGTTCAAGCAATGCAAACACAGGTCCACCCTTTGCAATGTTTGACTCTAACGATCTGATTCCCTATTGGGCTTCAGGAGGATTTTCCGTGCGCGGGAAAAATTCCAAAGCCCGAGGAGAAACGCCCCAAGGAGCGCGCATGAAGATTCATTCCACACGGACCCTGCATGGCCCGAACGTTTATCATCATCTGCCAGTCGTTCTGATGACGGTGGAGCTGGAGGAGTGGACGGACATCCCGAGCACAGATATTCCAAACTTTGCGGCAAATTTGCTGCAACTTTTGCCAGGTTTGCAGACTCATCATTGCTCTCGTCATCATGAGGGCGGCTTGGTCGAGCGTTTGAATGAGGGCACTTACATGGCCCATATCATCGAGCATATCGCGTTAGAGCTCAGTGTTCTAACCGGGATCGAGGCGACTTACGGAAAAACTCGTTACGCGGGGGCCACGGGGAGATACGAGATCGTCACGCGCTTTCAACATGAAGAAGGCATGAAAGAATGTTTGCGCCAGGCCTTGGATTTGGCGCAAGCGGCGGCAACATCGCAGAAATTTTCTTTAGAAGAGGCGCTGAAAGATATTCGCCGTGAAATTTCACGCACCAAGCTGGGGCCCAGCGCACAGGCGCTTTGGGATGCGGCAAAGAAAAAGAAAATTCCCTGCCGCCGTTTGGGAAATAACAGTCTTCTGCAATTGGGTTACGGAAAGAAAATGAAACGCATCCAGGCGGCGGTGACCGATCAGACAAGCTTGATTGCTTCCGATATTGCTCAAGATAAAAGTTGGACGAAAGAACTTTTAAAAGACGCCTTCTTACCGGTGCCCAAAGGCTTCGTGATCGAAACCGAATTCGGACTTCAGGACGCGATCGAAAACCTCAGCACACCTTTTGTGGTAAAGCCCTTTAACGGCAATCACGGAAATGGCGTCACCTTAAATCTGAAAAATTTCGACGAAGCCAAAGCGGCTTTCGAAGTCGCCAAAAAGTATTCACCGCAAATTCTGGTTGAAGAGATGTGCCAGGGAAAAGATTATCGCGTCCTGGTGGTGAACGGAAAATTGGTGGCCGCTGCCGAAAGACAGCCGCCCTTTGTCATCGGCGATGGTGAACGTAGCATCGAGCAACTGATCACAGAGATGAATGAAGACCCCCGCCGTGGCAATGGTCACGAAAATGTTCTTTCTAAGATCCAAGTTGACGAGGTGATGATCGCTTATCTGGCAAAAAAAGGTTTGACGGTTGAAAGCGTTCTTCCGGCCGGGGCGAAGGCGACGTTGCGGGCGAATGCCAATCTTTCCAGTGGCGGGACCGCCACCGACGTCACCGAAATCGTGCACCCGCAGATCGCCGCCCTTTGCGAACGAGCCTCGCGGGTCGTGGGTCTTGATATTTGCGGAATCGATCTGATCCAAGACGAAATTTCAAACCCGGTCAATGCCAGCACTAAAATTATCGAGCTCAACGCCGGTCCCGGACTGCGCATGCATCTTTCTCCTTCCGAAGGAAAAGCGCGCGCCGTGGCCGAACCGATTGTCGAGATGCTTTTTCCGAAAGAAGAACAGGGCCGGATCCCGATTCTGAGCGTGACTGGAACCAATGGCAAAACCACCACGGTCCGCATGCTTCACAAAATTTTCTCGGAGCCGGGAGATATCTGCGTGGGGCTGACCACCACGGATGGCATCTGGATGGGAAGTGAGCGCATTTTCTCTGGCGATACGACCGGGCCTAAATCTTCGCAGGTCGTGCTTTCAGATCCCAAGGTGGACATGGCGATTTTAGAAGTGGCTCGGGGCGGGCTTTTGCGCGGTGGACTGGCTTACGACTGGTCGGATGTCTCGGTGATCACCAATGTGCGACCCGACCACATCGGACAAGACGGCATCGAAGATCTCGAGGATCTGGTTTGGATCAAGTCAGTTGTCGCCGAGCGGGTGAAGGAAAATGGTGTCTTGGTTCTCAACGCCGATGACGAGGCGTCGCTGAGCTTAAAAGATCACCCACGCGTGATGAAAACCCCGAAGCGGATTTTCCTTTATTCGATCGAAGCGCAGAACCCAAATCTTCTTGAGCATCGTTTGGCGGGCGGAAGCGCTTGTTGGGTTGAAAAGGACTGGGTTTATATCACTCACGGTGATGTCTTTGGACGTGTGCTGCGCGTTTCTGAAATTCCGGCGACGATGAACGGTCTGGCGGATTTTCAAATATCCAATATGCTCGGCGCGATCAGTGCCGCTTTTGCCCAGGGGGCGAGCTTCGAGCAGATCGCCAATGGTCTGAAGGCCTTTCAACCATTGCACGAAAATATGGGTCGCATGAATCTCTATCAGGTTCATGGCGGATACGTGCTTTTGGATTATGGGCACAATGGTGATGCGTTGACCGCAATCGGTCGCATGCTTTCGAAGCTTCCGGGTTACCGAAAAACGGCGATCCTCTCGATGCCGGGGGATCGATCGGATCATTTGATCGAAAGCGGCGGCCAGGCGATTGCCGAAAGATTTGATCGCTTCTTTTTAAAGGATGACGAAGATCTTCGCGGTCGCCCATCTGGACAGACGCCCGATTTGATCCGCAAAGGTATCTTGGCGCAAAATCCCCAGGCTCTGATCCAAATTCTGCCAAGCGAAAACGAGGCCATGCTAAAAGCCTTGCATGAGATCCGGCCGGGCGAAATCGTCGTCGTATTTTACGAAAAATTTTCGACGGTGATGGCGACCTTGCTGCAGTTTGATCCGGTGCCGGTCGCCTTTATCCCGGAACTTCCATTCGAAGAATTTGAAGTGAATCAACCCGAACGCCATGCGGAGCTTCAGCATGCTGTCCATTTTTAAAGACGGCGACGTCTTCATCGACGGAAAGTTCGAACGCACCGATGTGGTCGTCTGCCACGATCAGATCGAAAAGATCGGAAAAGTTCACGACTCGGCTTTAAGAGATTCCAATTTGGAAATCGAAGTGATCGATTGTCAGGGACATTACATTGTTCCGGGATTGATCGACTCGCAAATCCATTTGGCCGGGGGCAGTGGTGAAAGCGGTTTTTTGTCGCAGCCCCCTCGCATTTTGATCGAAGAGTGCATTGTCGGCGGCATCACAACCACCATCGGCACGATCGGAACCGATACCACCACCAAAACCATGAGCAATCTGATTGCCAGCGTGAAGGCGTTTAAAGAAGCGGGGCTCAGCTCTTATGCCTACACCGGCGGTTACGAAATTCCGCCGGCCACGGTAACGGGGCGCGTGCGTGACGACATGATTTATGTCGAAGAGATCATCGGTCTTGGCGAAGTGGCAATCGCCGATTGCCGAGTTCCCGAGCCCACACCCGATCAATTGGCGCGCGTGATAGTCGATGCTTACGTGGGCGGAACGTTGACCACCAAGGCTGGTGTCTCGCGCATTCATGTTGGCCCCAGTCCGCGCCGGCTGGCGGTGATTCGCGAAATGGCCGAACGAAATGATGTGCAGTACGATCATCTTTACTTCACGCATATGGATCGCAGCCCCGAGCTTCTCAAAGAAGGTGTCGAGATCGCCCACAAAGGAGCCGTGATCGATTTGGACATTCACGAACGCGATCTGTGTTCGTGGTACAAAAGATATATGGATTTCGGCGGACCTTTAAGTCAGCTTTCATTTTCGACCGACGCCGGCGCTTGCGGGCCGAACGAACTGTGGGGTGAAATCCAAAACTGCGCTTTGAAAGGTTCTTACAAGCTTGAACAGCTGATCCCACACGTGACCGAGGTGCCAGCACGAATTTTAAAGCTTCGCTCGAAGGGACGGTTGGGGGACCGTCAGGATGCGGATTTCCTGGTGGTCAGTCACAGGGATTTGGAAATTCGGGATGTGATGGCGAATGGCAGTTTTTTTTACCGCAATCACAAGTTTCATTACGAAGATCAACTTTACACAGCAAGACGCAAGGCGGATTGGTATGGCCTCAGGAAATAGAAAAAAAGTTCCCGCAAAAAAAAATGGCAAGTCTTCAAATCAGGTTGCCCATCGCAAGGGGACGCTGATCATCGTTGGCGGCAAAGAAGATAAAACTGGAAACCGTGTGATCTTAAAAGAAATTGCCGATCGCACCGGTGACGGGAAAATGGTGATCGCGACCTTGGCGAGCCAAGTGTCCGACGAAATCTGGGAAGATTACAAAAAAATTTTCAAAGAGCTGGGTGTGCGCGAAATCGTACATTTCTACATCGATCAGCCCGAGCAAGCTCGCAATATCGACAATCTGTTGGTTTTTGAAAATGCCAAAACCGTTTTCTTCACCGGCGGTGATCAGCTGAAGATCACCACAAAAATTGGCGGTACTCCGATCTTTGATCGCATTCTGGAAATTTATTACGAAGACGGGGTGATTGCCGGGACTTCGGCCGGGGCCGCGATGATGGGCACCACCATGCTGGTCGGGGGCGAAGGGCAAGAGTCCCACAAGGTCGGAAACTGGATGATGGCACCGGGGTTAGGTTTGATCGAGGATATCTTGATCGATCAACACTTTGCCCAGCGTGGCCGCATCGGTCGGCTGCTGGGCGCGATTGCTTTGAATCCCGGGGTCTTGGGTGTGGGGATCGACGAAGACACGGCGATCATTGTGCGCGATTCGACTTTCAAAGTGATCGGAAACAACGCGGTCTACGTGATCGACGGTCACGATGTCTCTTACACGAATATCTCGGAAGCTTCGGCGGATAAAACCATGTCCATGCACGACGTGCGTTTGCATATTTTGGCTGAAGGCGAAAGCTACAAGCTTCGCACCCGTCAGGCGTATTTTAGCAATGGCGTTTCCAACACCGCCAGCAACGGAAGCGCCGCCGGTGCCACCCGCGAAAAAGAAAGGGAGATCCGCGCATGAAGTCTTTAAGTCGTGGCTTTTGGTCCGGCGTGATGGCGACCAGTGTGATGACCTTGGGTTTCTTTCGCTTTTTTCATCTTCTTCCGCGCGGGGAAAGGTCGCCGCTTCCGCCGGGGACTTTAACCCAAGATGCTTTGCAAGTCGCTCGGCTTCCAAGCTCGCGGCTTCCGACATCGGTTCAGCAGAATCTTTCGATGGGAGCGCACTTTGGTTATGGCATCGCTTGCGGATTGTTGTATGCGCTTTGGCCGCGGAAAAAAGATGAATCTGTTTTTCTGCGAGGTGCCGCTTACGGCCTAGGGGTATGGAGCTTCAGTTATTTGGGGCTGATTCCGGCTTTGGAATTTCGCTCGGCCGCGAAGCGCATGCCTTTGCGAAGAAATCTGCTGATGATCGCGGCCCACGTGCTGTGGGGCGGGGCTTTGGCTTACAGTGAAAAAGAATTGCGTCGTTCAGGATCTGAAATTTTAGACGGCCGTCGAAAAGCACCCAACGCCGAGTGATTCGGCATCAAGGAGACTTGTCATGCATCAACAAGAAAAACCAAGCAACAGCTCTTACCAATCGCTACCGGAAATCGACACGAACCGCTCGTCATCAGTCAATTCGCCTGAAGACCAAAAACAACCTTCCGGAACAAAGCCGACCTCGCTGCGGGACCAGCCGCCTACTCAAGGAGCTGTGGTCCGTGAAGGCGGAAAAACATACGAAGCCTTCGCCGACGAGTATTTGGATCAAGGTCCTTAGCGGAGGTTGATCATGCAATCCAATCGGCAGCTTTCGACAAAGAAAACTCAGATTCTGGAACAATGGAGATCTGGGCACCGGGATCTGTGGCATCTGGCCGAAGATTTGGATACGCGCCCCAGTTATGTCGCGTCGGTCTTGCAGCAGGAAGGTCTTTTGCGTGGCTATTCGGATCTGTACACCAAAGCCGAAAGTTCGCTGAATGTGTATGATCAAGAGCTGCGCGGAAAGCTGGGCTTTAAAGATCTCGAGACAGCGCAAAAAAGCCTGCAACTGATCGACAGCTATTATCAAAGATTTGAAGAACTGAAAGATCGCGCCGGCCAACATCAGTGTCTGGTCACAGCCCTCACACTCTTCAACCGAGCCCGCTTTATCGGAAAAGGCAAAGAAGCCAAAATATTTCAGAAATGGCTTCTAGAAAAAATCGGAAGCCCTATCGGAGCGATTCGCAGATCGAACCTTGCTGAGAGCGGAGTCTCGAGCTCTTCTGGAGCAGGCCCCTCAAGATCTTGAGACTTAAATTGTCGGTCAAAAATTCGCTTCGATCTCAGCCTTGGTCATACCGAATGGGTGCTCAACCGAACTCAGACTCTTTCGTCAGTTAAGGCCCGAGGTGAGATGTGGCCGGCCGCGTCTCAGCCGGCCGCGCCTCAGCCTAAGGCGGCCCCGCCGGCCGCGCCTCAGCCGGCCGCGCCCTCGTCCGTTTGAGTCGGTAGAGAAATTCATTGAAGCGTTTCAAATACTGCTCTCGCTCTTTGTAACCAAGTTCTCGCTGAATGTGATTGCCTTCGAAGTATTCTTTCAGCCCCAGCTCTTCAAGTTTGCTGGTCAGCACTCGGGTGTAGACAAGTCCATCCCAGAATTTTCCAAATTTATTGCCTTTTTTAGCTCCTGTGATTTTTCGGGCCAGATTGCCTGAAAACGTGCGAAGGAACTTTCCCATTCGATTTGGATCTTTGAAGCGCACTTTGAGGTGCAAATGATTTCCCATATTCACCCAATCCAAGATCTCGATATAGAACTGCTTTGAGAGATGCTTCAGCATGGCACCAACCAAGTGCTTATGTTTGTAGAACGAAAGACTTCCGGTTGCTTTTGAGGATTTAAAAGTCACATGCGTCACTTTACCTGGGATCAGGGGGCGCTTTACTTTACGTCGTTTCTTTAGTGACACTCCACCATGCGTGTAGCGCTTGATATGACGAAGATCTGTTTTGGAAAGAAAAGACATCTGCTGCATTCGGGGCAATGTAATTTCATTCGTGAAAATGGTCAACAATTAGTTCTCATATAACGCAAAGAATGCAGTTATTTCCATGGTTTGCGTTATGGCTGGAGTGGAGTGGAGTGGAGTGGAGTGGAGGCGATTCTTTACTTGAAGATTGTGATTCTCAATACGCGATACTCACTGGAATTGACCTTCTTCTTTGAGCTTGAGTTGCCGGGTGCTTTTAAAGCGAGCAGGTTGTATCTAGGTCGAATTCTGCCTCAGAATGCGACACTTAAGATAAAGTCGTGGAGTTTGAAGCTTTTGGCTCCCATCTATTTATCCATAGCCTCCTCCCAATCTCAATCCCAACCCAGTCCGCATTTCTTTACATCTTTTTTACGCCGCCAAGTTCAGCATGGAGCCATGAAATGAACCTATCCGAGGAAGGTTATAATGGAGTTTGTGATTGCGGGTGCGATGGCTTTGGCTCTTTTGGGATATCTTGGTTACACACTGATTTATCCGGAAAAATTTTAGAGGTGATCTATGATGAGCTCATTTGATTATCTTCAGCTTTTTATTTTTATCGGACTGTTGCTGATCCTAGCGCCGCCGCTAGGATTTTGGATGGTGAAAGTCTATAAAGGCGAGCGCACCTTTCTGATGCCGGCGCTGGGTTGGCTGGAAAAGCTGATCTACAAAGCGGCCGGCATCGATCCGCAGAAAGAGATGACCTGGAAAGAGTACGCCACCGCCCTGATGGCTTTCAATCTTCTGGGGATTCTGGCCCTCTTCCTGATTCAGATTTTCCAATCGAAACTGCCACTCAATCCGCAGGCTCTGCCAGATGTTTCGTGGGATTCAGCTTTGAACACGGCGGTCAGCTTCATCACCAACACCAACTGGCAAGGTTACGCCGGCGAAGTGACCATGAGCTACTTCACGCAAATGACGGCGTTGACCGTGCAAAACTTCCTAAGCGCCGCGGTCGGGATGGCGGTCGCCATCGCGCTCGCACGTGGGATCGCCCGACACAGCTCGAAGCAAATCGGTAATTTCTGGGCCGATCTGGTGCGATCGACGATTTACGTGCTACTGCCTTTATCGATTGCACTGACGATCATGATGGTGAGCCAAGGAGTGGTGCAAAACTTCTCGGGCTACACCGAGGCCACCACACTTGAAGGCGCCAAACAAATTCTGCCGCAAGGACCGGCCGCTTCGCAGATCGCGATCAAGATGGTCGGCACCAACGGCGGCGGATTCTTTAATGCCAACAGCGCCCATCCGTTTGAAAATCCCACGCCGCTGACAAATTTCTTACAGATGTTTGTGATCTTTTTAATTCCAGCCGCATTGACGCTGACCTTCGGATCCATCGTGCGATCGCGTCGCCACGGTTGGGTTTTGTTTGCGGTGATGCTGGGTCTTTTTGTGGTCTTCACGGGCCTGTCGCTGGTCTCTGAATACACCACCAATCCGGTCTTCCAGCAAAATGCACTGATGGAGGGAAAAGAAACCCGATTCGGAGCTTTCAATAGCGTCTTTTTCTCGACCATTACGACCTCGGCTTCTTGCGGAGCCGTCAATGCCATGCACTCGTCCTTGTCACCGCTATCGGGCGGGATTGCACTTCTGAATATGATGCTCGGAGAAGTCATCTTCGGCGGGGTCGGTGCCGGTCTTTACGGAATGCTGCTCTTTGTTCTGCTGACAGTGTTTATTGCCGGTCTGATGGTGGGACGAACACCCGAGTATCTCGGAAAGAAAATCGAAGCGAAGGAGATGACCTGGGTGATCGTGGCCTTGCTGGCGCCTTGCGCGGTGATCTTGATCGGTACGGGAATTTCGGTGGCTTTGCCGGCGGGGCTTTCAAGTCTTGCCAATCAAGGCCCGCACGGATTTTCGGAAATTCTTTACGCCTTCACGTCAGCGGCAGCAAATAACGGCAGCGCCTTTGCGGGATTGAACGCCAACACGCCTTACTACAACCTGATGCTGTCGATCGCGATGTTCCTAGGACGATTTGCGATCATCCTGCCGATCTTGGCGGTGGCGGGAAGCCTGGCCCAGAAAAAAGAATCTCCCGTGACCAGCGGAACTTTCGAAGTGGACACGACGCTTTTTGGTCTGTTGTTGATCGCCGTGATCCTAATTGTCGGCGCATTGACCTTTGTGCCGGCCCTTTCTTTGGGTCCTGTTGTTGAACATCTCTTGATGCTGAAAGCTCAAACTTTCTAAAGAGGCTATTTATGAATACGAAATCGAAATCCTTTATTCAAAGCGAACTGATCTGGCCGGCCTTGAAAGAGTCCTTTCAAAAGCTGCATCCGAAAGTGCAAATCCGCAACCCGGTGATGTTTGTCACCTTGATCGGGGCCGTGCTCACCACGGTCTACGTGATCTTCGGCATCGGGCATGGCTCAAGATCATTTGAAATTCAGATCGCGATCTGGCTGTGGTTCACAGTTCTATTCGCGAATTTTGCTGAAGCTTTGGCCGAGGGGCGGGGAAAAGCACAAGCCGCTTCGTTAAAAAAGACTCGCACGCTGACGCAAGCTCGGCTGTTCGATGGAAAGAACGAGAAGAAAATTTCCGCCGCTGATCTCAAGAAAGGTCAGGTCGTTATTTGCGAAACGAACGACGTGATCCCCGGTGACGGCGAAGTCATCGAAGGCATCGCCAGCGTCGACGAATCCGCCATCACCGGTGAATCGGCCCCGGTCATTCGTGAAGCGGGCGGGGATCGCAGTGCCGTGACCGGCGGCACCCGCGTGATCAGCGATCGCATCTTGATCAAAATCACGCAAGAGCCCGGAAACAGCTTCTTGGATCGGATGATCGCGCTCGTCGAAGGTGCCACCCGACAAAAAACTCCGAACGAGATCGCCCTCAGCGTGGTGCTTTCGGGACTGACAATTATTTTCCTGCTCGCGGTCAGCACATTGAAATTCTTTGCCGATTACAGCGCAGCTGCGGCCAAGCAAGATCTTTCCATGATCGTCACGGTTCCGGTGCTGCTGGCGCTTTTGGTGTGCTTGATCCCGACCACGATCGGGGGCTTGCTCAGTGCCATTGGCATCAGCGGAATGGATCGCTTGATCCGACGAAACGTCATCGCCACCAGCGGCCGCGCGGTGGAAGCCGCGGGCGATATCGATGTTCTGCTGCTGGATAAAACCGGAACGATCACTCTCGGAAATCGCATGGCGACCGCATTTAAGCCGGTCGCCGGGGTCACCGAAGAGCGTCTGGCAACGGCATCGCAGCTGGCCTCATTGGCCGATGAAACTCCAGAAGGTCGATCGATCGTGGTGCTGGCGAAACAAATGTTCTCGCTTCGGGCCGAAACAATGCAGCCGCACGAAGCCCACTTCATCCCATTCTCGGCGCACACCCGTATGAGCGGCCTGGATCTGCAAACTTCTCAGGGTTTAAGAAAAATCCGCAAGGGCGCGGGTGATTCGGTGAAGACCTACATCCAACAACTGGGCGGAAAAATCCCGCGTGATCTCGATGCCATCATCGAAGCCATTTCAAAACAGGGTGGGACTCCGCTGGTCGTCGCCGATCAAAATGAAATTTTAGGAGTGGTGCAACTGAAAGACGTGGTCAAGGGCGGGATCAAAGAACGTTTTGCGGAGCTTCGTCGCATGGGCATTCGCACGGTGATGATCACCGGCGACAACCCACTGACCGCGGCCGCCATCGCCGCTGAAGCCGGGGTCGATGACTTTATGGCGCAGGCCACACCCGAAACCAAACTTCAGCGCATCCGTGACGAGCAAAAGAAAGGTCACTTGGTGGCCATGACCGGTGACGGAACCAACGATGCGCCGGCCTTGGCGCAAGCCGATGTGGGCGTCGCGATGAATACCGGAACGCAGGCGGCACGCGAAGCGGGAAACATGGTGGATCTTGATAGCAATCCAACCAAGCTGATCGAAATCGTCGAAATCGGCAAGCAGCTTCTAATGACTCGGGGATCGCTGACCACGTTCAGTATCGCCAACGACGTCGCCAAATACTTTGCGATTCTACCGGCGCTCTTTAGCACTTTGTATCTCACTCAAGGTGAAACGACGGGGCCACTGGCGGTACTCAACGTGATGAGATTGGCGTCGCCTCAAAGCGCGATTTTAAGTGCGATCGTGTTTAACGCTTTGATTATCGTGGCGTTGATTCCGCTCGCGCTGAAAGGTGTGCCTTACCGGGCGGAAGGAGCCTCCTTGGTTCTGCGGCGCAATCTTTTGATTTATGGATTGGGTGGTTTGGTGGTTCCGTTTATTGGGATCAAGCTGATTGATATTCTGATGACTTCTGTGGGTCTGGTTTAGGACTGCAAAAGGAGACCTGTATGAAACATATTTTTTCATCTTTACGAATGCTTCTGGTGATGACCCTGATTTTAGGTTTGGGATATCCGCTCTTGATGACCGGAATTTCGAAAGGAATTTTCTCAAAGCAAGCTGATGGAAGTCTCATCCGCAATGGACAAGGAACCGTGATCGGATCTGAACTGATCGGGCAAAAATTTGAAGACACGAAATATTTCTGGGGTCGTCCTTCGGCGGTGGACTCGAACCCATTGCCGTCGGGCGGATCGAATTTGGCTCCGACCAGCGAGGCTTTAAAAAAGCTCTACCAAGAGCGTTTCACCAAATTGCAAGCAGCCCATCCAGATCAAACTGGAGAGGTGCCGCAAGATCTGCTTTTTGCTTCCGGCAGTGGGTTGGATCCGCATATCAGCTTGGAAGCAGCTCGCTATCAGGCAAAACGTGTGGCCCAAGCGCGGGGTCTCGAGGTAGAAAAGATTCAGGCACTGATCACCAAAACTGTCGAAGGACGGCAACTGGGATTTCTGGGTGAAGAGCGGGTGAATGTTCTGAAACTGAATCTGGCTTTGGATCAGTAAGGCCAAAAACGGCTTTTAAAAACCAGAGAAAAAGGATCACAAGTGGACTCGCACGATCGATTGGATCCAGATGCCATTTTAAAGGCGGTGAACTACACGGACCGACATGAGGCCAGCGGAAAGCTTCGTGTTTTCTTAGGCATGTCGGCCGGCGTGGGTAAGACCTATGCCATGCTTCGGGCCGCTCAACAGCGGCACAAAGAAGGCATCGATGTGGTGATCGCTTTGGTCGAAACCCATGGCCGCATTGAAACGGCCAGTCTTCTAGAAGGCCTGCCACTTCTACCCAAAAAGAAAATCAATTACCGTGGCACGATCCAAGAAGAAATGGATCTCGACACCATCTTAGAGCGCCGACCCAAGCTTGTGATCGTCGACGAGCTCGCGCACAGCAATGTGGTAGGCTCCAGACACGAAAAAAGATACCAAGATGTGCTCGAACTTCTGGATGCGGGGATTGATGTTTACACCGCTTTGAATGTGCAGCATCTCGAAAGCCGCAAAGACGCGGTTGAAGCCATCACGGGTGTGAGTATTCGTGAAACCGTTCCGGACAGTATTTTAGAGCGAGCCACCTTGGTCGAGCTGGTTGATATCGCGCCCACCGAGCTGCTCCGTCGCTTGAAAGAGGGCAAAGTCTATCTGGGAGATAAAGCCCAGCGCGCGATCGAAAACTTTTTTAAAGAAGATCATCTCACCGCACTTCGGGAAATCGCACTTCGAATCACCGCCGAGCGGGTGGATCAGGACCTGCAGCGCATGGTCAGCATCCGTCAGGATAATGCCAATTGGCGAACCAGCGAAAGGTTGATGGTGGCGATCAGCCACAGCCCTTATTCTGAATTTCTTATCCGCGCCACACGCCGGCTGGCTT
Source organism: uncultured Bdellovibrio sp. (assembly GCA_966211455.1). Taxonomy (GTDB): domain Bacteria; phylum Bdellovibrionota; class Bdellovibrionia; order Bdellovibrionales; family Bdellovibrionaceae; genus 21-14-0-10-47-8. Next base: position 65,454 of record CBIHNI010000006.1, on the reverse strand, counting down.
ACAATCTGGAAGCACCTTGGATCGCCATTCATATCGACGCTGGCGAATCACTGAGCGATGACGATCAAGCTCAGCTTTCCAAAAACCTGTCCTTAGCGCGCGAGCTGCGAGCCGAGGTCATCACAACCGCCGAAACCGATGTGCCCAAAGCTTTGCGGCGCGTGGCCCGACAAAAAAATGTCACGCAAGTCATTCTGGGCCGCCCCTCACAGCATTGGATCCGAAATCTGATCAACCGTGGATCCTTGCTGGATCGTTTGGTGCGCGAATCCTTTGAATTCGATGTCCATATCATCCGCCAAGAGCTGATCGTCGATTACAAACCGAGCATCTGGAAGGAAATTGGACGCATCCAATTGAAAAGCGGGCCTTTGGCTTACTGGAACGTCCTATGGTTTTTATTCGGGGTTTCGTTTCTTTCGGGTTTGCTTGAATCCTATATCGGTTACCGCACCGTCGGATTTTTGTTCATGTTAGCTGTTATGGGCGTGGGTCTTTTCGCTTCGATCGGCCCGGTCCTTTTTGCGGCGATGCTCAGCGCTTTAACCTGGAATTATTTTTTCATCCCGCCGCGCATGACTTTTGTCATCCGCTCGGCCGATGATGTGATCTTGTGTGTGTCCTACTTTGTCGTGGCGTTGATCACGGGTTTGCTGACCAGTCGGGTGCGTCTGCACGAGCGCATGATCCGCGAACGCGAAGAGCGCACCCAGTTCTTGTACGAGGTCATGAAAGAGATCACCGGCAGTCAGGAGAAATCCGAATTTCTCACGAAAGTGGTCCAGCGCGTGGGCTCACTTTTAAATGCCGAATGCGGTGTGGTTTTAAAAACCTTCGAAGGAAAGCTGTATTTTAACGAGCAAAGCCCGTATTCGCTTTATCTCAACGAAAAAGAAAAAGCGGTCGCGACGTGGGCTTTTCAAAATGGCAAAGCAGCCGGTTGGTCGACAGACACACTTTCGCAAAGCAAGGCCCTGTATCTTCCACTCAAAGGCGAATCCGAAGTCGTTGGCGTTTTGGTCTTCCATCCCGAATCGCATCGCAAAATGGGCTTGGATCAGGAAAATCTCCTTTACTCGGTCGCAAGGCAGCTCGGTGTTTCGCTCGAACGGCATTTTATCAATAAACGCTTGCGCGAAGCCGAAACGCTGAAGGAATCCGAAAAGCTGCATCAGACTTTGCTGAATTCCATCTCTCACGAACTGCGCACACCGCTGACGGCGATTCTGGGATCCGTTTCAGTTTTGCAGGATGAAAAGATGTCCGCCCATCCAGAAAACCTGAAAGCGGTGGCCAGCAGCGTGCAAGAAGCGGGTGATCGGCTGAACCAAGTGATTGAAAATCTTTTGGACATGAGCCGGCTGAGCTCGGGCGTCTTAAGCCTGAATCTGGAATGGCATCACTGGAACGACCTGATCGGCGTCGTGCTCAAAAAACTGAGCCGCCAGCTGGAGCATCACAAAGTCAAAGTCCACATCCCGGACCCAAGCTCTTTGGTGCGAATCGATTTCCGTTTGATGGAGCACGCGATCGCCAATCTTCTGCTGAACGCTTCGCTTTACACGCCGGTGCAAAGTGAAATTCGACTGAGCCTTCAAGAGCAAGAAGACCGCTTCTTGCTGCAGATCGAAGACGAAGGCCCCGGAATACCGGAAGCATCGCTGACACAAATTTTCGATAAGTTTTACCGCGTACCGGGCAGCCCTCCAGGTGGGACGGGCCTTGGGCTCTCAATTGTGAAAAGTATTATTGAGCTTCACAAAGGACGGATTCAAGTTGAGAATCGAATTCCAAATGGGGCACGCTTTCAAATCGAATTGCCGGTCGAAAAGGCCCCCAGCATGCCGAAAGAAGAAGCTGAATGAATCAAACCTCCGAAGTGCGCATCTTGATCATTGATGATGAAGAAAGCATCCGCAACATTCTGCGCACGGGGCTCGAAGGCCACGGTTTTAAAACCATGACCGCCTCTACCGGAGAAGCGGGGCTTAAAAGGATTTCAGATTTCCATCCGCACCTGGTGATTTTGGATTTGGGCTTGCCAGATCAAAATGGTCTGCAAGTTTTAAAAGGCCTCAGAAAATGGAGTCAGGTTCCGGTGATCGTTCTGACCGTCACTGACGATGAAAAAGCCAAAGTGACACTTTTGGATTCGGGTGCCGACGATTATCTGACAAAGCCATTCGGTCTGCCAGAGCTCTTGGCGCGCATTCGGGTGGCGCTGCGCCACACGGGTTACATCGAAGCGACACCGGTCTTTCAATCCGGAGATCTCGAGGTGGACCTCAATCAGCATCAGGTCAAGGTCAACGGCCAAGCGGTGAAGCTCACCAATACTGAGTTTCAACTGCTCGGCGCCTTGATTCGGGAAAAAGGAAAAGTGATTTCGCAGGCCGTGCTGCTGCGGCAAGTGTGGGGAGCCGCCACCGAAGACCAAAGTCATTATCTGCGAATTTATATCAATCAGCTGCGAAAAAAAATTGAAGAGGAACCATCGAACCCCAAGCACATTTTGACAGAGCCTGGGGTTGGTTATCGAATCGTCTAAAGATTACTTCAGATAATTGACCAATTGCTCGAGAACATCTTTGATGTCTTGAGCTTTTTTGTCAGCAGCCAAAGGCTCTGAATACTGTTTTTCAGCCATCTTATTGATGGTCGCGGCCAAACGAAGACCGCCTTTTAAAATCTGCAGTTTAATGATCTCGGCCGAATCGCGCATGTAAGTCTGATCGACTTCAGCGACAGCTGAAGCTGGGACCATGATCGTGACACCTTTATCGTCTTTTTTCTCGGCACCGTTTTCATCGCGCTCGAGGTGCTTGCAGTAATTGCGATCGCGCGGGTGTTGAACGGGATGCGAATCCGGATAAGCTTTCGGGTGCAGGGCCTGGGACTCTTTGTACCAATCAGAAATCGGCTGTTGAGCCATTTTGTCGTAATCGCCTTTCAGGGCCGCAATATCGGCGTCCTTCAGGATCAAATCCGCAAGCTCAACAAAGCCTTGGTATTTTGGGATTTTGTATTCGGAATCCTTCAGCGTTTGCGCGCGGAAAACATAAGTCACCAATGTTCCATCCCACAAAGCATGCAGATTGGTGGTGCTCAGCTCTTTCGCTTTGCCATCGTTGCCAGGATATTTCACATCGCACCAAGTGGCGCCGCGGTCGTAACTGTTGCCGACGTGGAAAGGCATGTGCACGTCACCGACGACGTGAACCAGGAACTTCAGCATGTCTTTTCTTTGATTGTCATTAAAGCGAGGAGTCGATTTTTCGGTGGCGAACAGTTTCGCTGGCACCAATTGCAAGATCGTATCGGCATCGCGCTGCGGACGAAGAGACTGCGGAACTTTATCGTAAGTCTGCCACAAAGGATCGATTTCCACGAAGTGAACATCGGCGAAGGTGGCGTAAGCAGGATCCGATTTGACAAAGTCAGCGTAGGTCGAGGCTTCGGCTAAAGGACCGTTACCCAGAATCTCGCTGACCAGGCGTTTGCCTTTCGGAGACAGAAATCTTTCCGCGACTTCGGCGGTTGCTTGGTGGCCCAGATCGGCCCAGGCCCAAAGCATTTGCGGTAACACAAGCATCGACAAAACGAAAAAGAACGACTTCACAGATCCCCCTTTTGCATTGCTGCTGGGGTTTGAAGTATCCCACCTGACGCAAATCGGCAATTAATTGAACGGCTTTGGAATTTCTTCAAAGAGGTCGGTTTGCCAGCAGGAACTTAATCCACGTTCTTCAGACCGTATTTTTCAAGGAATTTAAGGTCTTCGCGGCTTTCACGCAGCTTTTTTCGTTCCTCGTCCCAAAGACGGATGAGCTTCGGGGTATTGGCATTCTTTGGCGAGAAGGCCGGCTTTTCAATCAAAGGTTTTTGAAAGTAACCACCGACCACGATTTGGTCCGAAAGGTGATTCTGAGACAGCACATAGCTTCCGATCAGATGGGCCTCATTGTATGTGTCCAGGCGTCCCAGGGCGATCATTTGCAGCAGCTGCAAAATTCCGTCATTGCCAGACGCCATGGTGATCTGATTTCGATTTTTAGGGTCCGTGATATAGCTGTGATAAGCGGGATCCAGCGAGCTGTAATCGTAACCGACGATATTTCCGATCTGCAGGCCTTTTAAAGACTTGATGCCTTTGTAGCGCCAAGGATTTCCTTTTTTGATAAAGAAAGCCTGCCGGTAAGAAAAAGTATTCTCGAGTGGAAAGACCACGTCTTTTTCTTGGCCTTCAGGAACTTCGGCGATCAGGTTGCATTGGCCGTTTTTGGTCATCTCGACCCCGCGCGCATAGGGAACTTCGCGGAAGGTGATCTTGTAGCCGTGCTTGGTGAAAATAGACTCCATCATCTCGATGGTGAAACCGCGCCGGGGATCCTTGACGGTGGGGAACATGGTCGACGGTGGCCATTCGTCATAGCAAAGCACCAGATTTTTTGTCTGCGCAAAGGCAAAGGACATAAAAAGAAAAGACAGCAGACCTAAGATCATATGCTGATCTCCGGCATGCGGCCGATGGCGGTTTCCGGCCGGCGTGGCAGCTGAAGCGAAAAGCAAGTGTGAACCGATGTGGTATCAATCCGTATTTGTCCACCGTGATTACGGGCGATCCCGGCCGAGATGCTAAGACCCAAGCCCGTGCCTTTGCCGACTTCTTTGGTGGTGAAGAAAGGCTGCATGATCTTCGATTGCAAATCGGCAGGCACGCCTTTTCCGCTATCGATCACGCGAATGTGAATTTCGTTCCAAGTGGTGTCCACCTGAATGCGAATCCATTTTTCATCCAGGTCGGCGATGGCATCGAAAGCGTTGGACATGAGATTTAAAAGCACCTGCGAGATTTCGACCGGTCGACAAGAAAGCTCAAGATGCACCGGATAAGGATCGATATGAATGTCGACATTGTGATTGTGAAAATGCTCGCGGCAAAGACTCAAGGTGTTTTCAAGGATGCTTCGCAAAGTCGCCGTTTCCATCGAGTCATTGCGGCCGTCCCGGGCAAAGAAGCGAAGGCCTTCGATGATTTTGGCGATGCGGTCGGTGGTCTCGGTGATTTTACTGACGTGAGATTTCAAACGCTCCACATCGGCGGGCTCATGGCTTAAAGACTTTTGCAGGACTTCGGCTTTCAAACGGATGACGGTCAGCGGATTGTTGATTTCGTGAGCGACTCCGCCGGCCATTTGTCCCAGGGCGCTCATTTTCGAAGAGTGTTCAAGCTTTTGCATTTGCTCGAGCACCAAGGCGGTTTTTTCTTCGACTTTTCTTTCCAGATCCAGACTGAAGCTTTCAAGCTCTTGATAGGAGACCGCCAGGTTTTCCTGCATCGAGCTGATGGTTTGCACCAAGACATCGAGCTCGTCTTGATGTTCGGGCGGCGATGCGGGACGATCCAGCTGCAGTCTGGTCTTCGATTTTCTGACATCCAGGTCACGAAGAAAGCGCGTGATCTTTCCCAGATGACGGGTCAGCAGATGGTGAATCGCCAAGAAAATCAAACTGGAAACCAAAACGGTTTTTAGAAACTGAGTGAAGAAAATCACGAAGATTTTTTTGTAAAGACGATTGAAGACGGGTTCGAGGCTTGCGGAGATTCGCATATGTCCGACGGTGAATTGCCCGTCGGGATCGTCAAACACCAAAGGATAATCGGTGAAAACCGCTTTGCCTGTTGGCGCGGCACCTTTGGTGAGAATCGGCATGCCCTGGTCGTCCCAGATCTGCACGGATTCGATTCCCGGAACGCTTAAAATCCCGCTCACTTCCGCTTCCACTTGCGAGTGATTGAGAACCCACATGGATTTGGTCAAGCTTTCGATATGACTTTTTTGTATCAGATCCAGACCTTCGTGGATCTCGTTGAGGTCTTCGTAGTAATCGAAGGCGAGCTGCACACCGGTGCTCAGCAAAGTCACCACCGAGCTGACGATCAAGATCGCCGCCAAAATCTGGCCCGAGATGGTGTTGCGGAAACGGTGGAAAATATGTCTCTCCTGAAATGGCGCCCAACATACTGTAAAAGCGGGTGATTGCAAAGCTTAGAGCTTAACCGGAGCGTGTTTTCGGGAGATTAAATAAATCTTTGCAGAGAACCTGCAAAAAATAGAGTGATCCATCGAATGTGCAAACTGCTTGCCTCTTGCAGGCGCTATGGTATCCTCCCGGGGAGGATAGGGGTTCATATGGCCAAAGCCAGCAAAAAAAGCGCGCACCATCACTCGCATCAAAAATCCGTCGTCCGTCTGAAGCGGGCGGCCGGGCATTTGGAGTCCGTGATTGGAATGGTCGCCGACGAGCGTCCGTGTGGCGAAATTTTGCAGCAGCTGACGGCCGTGATTTCGGCTTTGGGGTCGGCCCGAAGCGAGATTTTGCAAGAGCATTTGAAAAGCTGTTTACGACCGGCTTTGAAAACGGGCTTTGAACCCTTGGTCGACGATATCGAGCTGGTCGTACAACGCGCAATGAAGGTTTAAGGTCATGGGCGGACATCATCATCACGGACACGATCACAGTCATTCTCATGGTCATCACGGGCATTCTCATCATGGACATTCGCATGGGCCGATGAATTACAATCGCGCCTTTATGATTGGTATCACGCTGAATCTCATTTTTGTCGGCATCGAAGCGGGCTATGGATTCTTTGCCAACTCGCTGGCGCTGCTGGCCGATGCCGGTCATAACTTAAGCGATGTTTTGGGTCTGGTGGTCGCTTGGGTGGCTAGCATTTTGGTACAACGAAAACCCAATCCGACTTTCACCTACGGTCTGCGCGGCAGCTCGATCTTGGCGGCCCTGGCCAATGCCGTTTTTCTTTTGGTCGCCATCGGCGGCGTCATCTGGGAAGCGATCGAACGCTTTCAGTCTCCACCCGAAGTGGCGGGACAGGTGGTGATCTGGGTTGCGGCGGTCGGCATTTTGATCAACGGTTTCACCGCTTATCTGTTCGCATCCGGAAGTAAGAACGATCTTAATATTCGGGGCGCCTACATGCACATGCTGGCCGATGCTTTGGTTTCGGTCGGCGTTGTGATCACCGGTGTGTTGATGGTGAAGACCGGTTGGAACTGGCTGGATCCATTGGTCAGCGTTGTGGTGAGCCTTGTGATCCTGAAAGGAACATGGGGACTGCTGCGTGAATCCACACTGATGGCTTTAAATGCCGTGCCTTCAGGGATCTCGCACCACGATGTGCTGCAATTCTTAAAAGGAAAAAAAGGCGTCAGTCAGGTGCACGATCTGCACATCTGGGGCATGAGTACGACTGAAAACGCGCTGACCGCCCACTTGATTATGCCGTCGGGCCACCCGGGAGACTCTTTCTTGCATCACCTGGCGGATGATCTGCGCGAAAAATTTGAGATTCATCACATGACGGTGCAGGTGGAAATGGGAAATGATCCCCATCATCCTTGCGCTTTGACTTCGGATGAAGTGGTGTGATGAAGAGATGGTTTCAGCTTCCGTTCACGGCGACCGCTCCGTTTTGTCCATCTGAAGTTCACGGGACGATCGCGGTTCCCAGCGAAGCTTCTTTTTGGCGAAAACTGATGGCCTTTGCCGGTCCGGGACTTTTGGTTTCGGTTGGATACATGGATCCGGGAAACTGGGCCACGGACATCGAGGCAGGTTCAAAATACGGTCCAAATCTTTTGTTTGTGGTCTTGCTTTCAAGTCTCGCGGCCATTGTTCTGCAATGTTTAAGTTTAAAATTGGGAATCGTATCGGGGCGGGATTTGGCGCAGATGTGCCGCGATCGCTATCCAAAGCCAGTCAGCTTCGTGCTGTGGATTTTGGCCGAGCTTGCGATCATCGCGACCGACGTTGCCGAAGTGCTGGGTGGGGCGCTGGCTTTTCATCTTTTGATCGGGTGTTCGCTGAAGGTGGGGATCGCGATCACGGCCTTGGATACGTTGATCGTCTTGGGGCTGAAGGGAAAAGGTTTTCGCCAGGTCGAAGCGATCATCTTGGGTTTGATTTCGACCATCGGGATTTGTTACCTGGTTGAGCTGTGGATGGTGGGGCCCGACTGGCAAGCGGTGGCGTTGGGATTTATCCCGGATCCGCGCCGGCTTTTGGATGTCGAGCCCTTGTATCTTTCCATCGGGATTTTGGGTGCGACCGTGATGCCGCACAATTTGTACTTGCATTCGTCCATCGTGCAAACCCGCCAGGTCGAACAAAGCTTCACCGGGAAAGCCGAAGCTTTAAAGTTCGCGCGTCTGGACACCGTGATCTCGCTGTCGCTTGCCTTTTTTGTCAATGCGGCGATCTTGATTTTGTCGGCCTCGGCCTTTCACCGCAATGGACATTTCGAAGTCTCGGAAATCGACACCGCTTACCAAATTCTGGAGCCCGTGGTCGGCGGTCTTGCAAGCTTCCTGTTTGCGATCGCGCTTTTGGCGTCGGGACAGAGCTCGACCTTCACCGGCACGATCGCGGGACAAATTTTATTTGAAGGCTTTTTGAAATTGAAGATTCCCTGCTGGAAGCGTCGCTTGATCACGCGCGGTCTGGCCCTGATCCCGGCCTGGGTCGGCGTTTCGGTTTTAGGAGAAGGAGCCACGGGCGAGCTCTTGGTGCTGACGCAGGTCGTGCTCAGTTTTCAGCTGCCATTTGCGATCTATCCATTGATTCAATTCACCGACAGCAAAGAATTGATGGGGCCTTTCAAAAATCGCTGGCTCACGCGCCTGACCGCATGGATTTTGTTCGCCGCCATTTCTTGCGCCAATCTTTGGTTGGTTTGGCGATTTGTTGGTGGCTGAGGCCGATAAGCAAATGCCACTCTTTCGGCTTGGCCAATATATTGGCGAAAATGTCAGTTTATTGGTCTCGGGGTGAAGACCTCGGGCCGAAGGCCAACATTACTCTTGAATTTGATATTTTTCGGCCAGAGTTTTAAAGAAGCCTTCGTGGCGAAGACCGTCGAGAGCCTGATTGAAATCGCTCAGCGGAATTGCGGAAGCTTTTAAAACGGCACATTGGACGGCACGGCGGTCGATCTCAAGGAAATCTTTGATGTCGAAAAGATCCTGACCGCGCTTTTTGAGGTGCCAGGCGAATTCAGATTGTTCGACGACCGCATAGGGAAGACGGTTTTGAATCAGCTTTTGGATATTCGAGTAGCCCGAGCTTGCATCCGAACGAAAGATCACTTTCTTTTCGAAAAGATCATCGAGTGTGGGGTAGCGGTAGCCCAAGACCGTCCCGACGGTGAGTCCTTTGAGATCTTCTTTTTTCTTGAGCGGCGCGGTTTTTTTTGAAAAGCCGATCATGTTCACAACATGAAAGACATCTTGAGTCCATTCGTAAAGATCCGGATCTTCAACCCAGGCCGGGCTGACGTAGCAGCGCGCATCGATCTTCAAATTCTGCGCGGCTCGGTCCACAGCTTTGCGTGGCAAGGAGATGTACTGTGGCGTGCGGTTCATTTTTGCCGCCATGGCGTCCATCAAGTCTTTCAGGGCGCCACCGCTTAAGTTTTTCTTGGCATCAAAAAAGGCGTATGGCTCGGACCAGCTGGTGCTGGCTGAAAAACGAACGGTTTTGCGGGAAGCGGGTAGAGATGCGCTGCCGGTTTGCGTCTGCGCCTTGGCGGCAGTTGAAGAGAGTGCGCAGATTATAAGACTGCAACCCAAGATCAAAGATACTTTGCACCAAACACGCATGGCTCTCTCCGTGAGATTTAATCACACCATACTGAAGAAATCGGCAAGATTCAAATCCAGGAATCAGAAACCACTCTTTTTCCACCGGCATGAAGGTCAGCTCATCCGGACTTTGACCGTAAATCTTGGCCATGGTTCTCCCAACTCGATAATTGTAGTTGCTCTCATTGAGAAGGAAGACATATTGATTTGTCGATGAGTGTGTTTGACTATTATCCTGCGAATGTTCGTAAAGATATGAAGAGAATTCTTCAGAATCAATTAAAGGAAAATAAATTCTATTTTCCAAATAGACTTGAGTCCCCATCGGGTGGAAATCATTGGTATGCGTGGCACAGATAATATGGAGAAAATTAGTATGACAGTTAGATATTTGATGATGGCTTTGTTTGTAAGTACGGGAGCCAACGCTTGGGCGCAGCAGTGTCCTAGTCCACCTACAGCCATCGATCCATCAATTGATGTTGGATATGAATTTAATAAAAAAGATAAAACCTATACTTACACTTATAAGATTCGAAATGGAAATCGAGCTCAAGTTGAGATCTTTTTAATTCAATTGGGTCTGTCTCAGGAAACGGAAATTGTCGTCGTTCCAAAGGATTGGAGAGTAAAGTATCAACAGTCTCAGGCTGATGGAAAAAAGCTATTGATGTTTTCTTCTTCTATCAATTCTCTCGGTCGGGGTTCTTCAGAATTTGTATACAAAATTCGATCGACTTTGAGACCTGGGCATGTCCAGTACTTTATGGAAGGTTCTCCTCAGGATGCTTTGCCGTCGATAACCGTAAACGGAGATGACGAGGTCGCAGTGACTTGCCCCGGTTTTTACACAGAAAAAACAGCTGAAGAGGAAAGAGTCACGGGGTATACCATAGGTCCGGTTGCTGCCGATCAGCTCGATGTGAACTTGAAACTCAAGGTCAAGAAAGATCGAGCGCCTAAGGGATGGGATGATGAGCAGGATAACCCTGAGATTTCGGCGATTGATAAAGGTAAAGTTGAAGTATTAATGACGGCTGAGAAAGATGTTGATCTTAGTAAGGTGGACCTTCAGTCGATTCGGTTTGGTCCGGCAAAAATAGTTCCACTTACCGCAAAGTACGGAACAAAAGGCGAGCATTGTTCACATTGGAAAAAACGACCAGCCTCAGGACGTCAATATATTTGGATGGAGTTTAATTTGGCGGATCTTCAGATTCGATGCGATATCGACAAGGCGTTATTCCTGACAGCCAAGGCGGGAACACAGAAAGTATATGGAGCTTCATCAATTAAGCCAGTTCTTTGTGATAAAGATATCTGGAAGCAGATGGCTAAGGATAGGAAGTGGAATAGTTCACACGACACTCATTAGCAATTATATTTCATACGCTTCTCCTAACTGAAAATAGAGAAGCGCATGATTTGGTGTAGCGTTTGACCTTGGCTGAGACGATCAGATACCTTAAAAGAAATGTTGTTGAGCATTCAAAAAATTTCTTTAATTGCTGTTTTTATTGTCTCTGGGCTAGGTCTGCTTTTTCTGGCAAACAAGGAGTGTTGGAAAGACGAAAGTTATTCTGCCATGTTCGCGACTGGACCGCGTGTTTGCAAAAAGAAGTATCCAAACATTTAACGTATCAAGCTTGGCTTCTAAGCTTGAATCCAAGTCAGTTTCGGCAAGCTGGCGGTATCGTGGTGTGGTGGTTGGTAGCCGCTTCGCCCTAACGGCAGTCAGCATTCTTTCTGCACACCCACTTAGGGATGCGACATCACCTGTAGAACCCCTTTTGTGATTCCGCAGATAATTTGGGAGCTGTCCGCGATTCAGGGTAAATTGTCGTGATTTTATTTAGAAAATGTAAAATCGCGAATTACGCGTCTCAAAATATTAGTATATTTAGAGTTGCTTGATTAGAGTCAGGGGGAGCGGGGAGGATGCGATGGGTTTCGTCCCAGAACAGATGGGGTCTGATCTTCAAGACCAAGAGAAGAAGCTTCGAATTGTTTTGGAGTCGATTCCCAACGGCATCATCATGGTCGACAAATCCGGGTGCATCGTGCTGGCCAATCCCGAAGTCGAAAAGATGTTCGGCTACGACCCAGGTGAGCTGATTGGTTCGCCGGTTGAAAGGCTGGTGCCGGGGCGATTTCGGGAGTCCCATCCCAAATATCGCAATCGCTTTATTGGGCATCCCACCAAACGAAAAATGGGAGAAGGGCGCGATCTCACCGGACAGCGCAAAAATGGCAGCGAGATCCCGGTGGAAATCGGGTTGAACCACGTGCAGACCGACGAAGGCATGTTTATCGTGGCTTTGATTGTCGACATCACCGAGAGGAAAGGCATCGAGGATAAGCTTCATCAAGCTTACGAAGAGGTTCAGCAAAAGAATCACGAAATGGAGCAGTTCGTTTACACAGTCTCTCATGATCTGAAGGCGCCATTGGTGACCAGTATGTCTTTTATCGGATTCCTGCGCGAAGATTTGCAAGCGCAGCGTATGGACGACGTTTTGGATTCTTTGGACCGTTTGGAAAAAGCGCACGGCAAAATGCAAAGCTTGCTGCAGGATCTTTTGCAGCTCAGCCGCGTTGGCCGGATGGAGCTCGAGCCCGAGATGCTGGATCTGAAACAGGTGATTTCGAACGTGAGCGACTTTGCTTCGGCGAAACAAAACGGCTGGCGCTTCGAGCTTGAAATCCAATCCGGATCTCCTCCGTTTTGGGGAGACCGAAAACGTGTGCTGCAGGTGTTCGAAAACTTAATTTCGAACGCCTCCAAATACGGAATCACCGAAACTTCTCGTAAAATTCAGATCATCTGGCAGGAAAACGAAAGTGAAATCCGCTTCGCCGTCAAAGATTTTGGCCCCGGTATCGATCCCCAGTATCACAAGAAAATTTTCGGTCTGTTTCAAAGGCTCAGCAACGATAAAGAAGGAACGGGCGTGGGGCTTGCGATCGTATCGCGTGTGATGCAGATGCATGGCGGCCGGGCCTGGGTGGTTTCGTCTCCGGGAAAAGGTTCCGAATTCTGGATTTCATTTCCGAAAAAAAAGGAGGATGGGTATGCCTGAAGGAAGGTCAAATTCGGTAAAGGACTATTTTCTCTTGGTGGAAGACGATGACAATCACGCGAAAATTGTTGAAAGAAGCATGCGTTCGCAATCAGCTGAAAGCGCGCTGGTTCGCCTGAAGGATGGGGAGGAGGCGCTTCGGTATCTGCATGAGGCCTCTATTTCCCATGAGGAGCTGCCGAAACTCATTTTGCTGGATTTGAAACTTCCCAAAAGAGATGGGCACGAGGTTCTAGCCGAACTTAAAAAAGATCGAAACTTGCAATCCATTCCGGTCGTGATTCTCACTACATCGGATGCTGAAGATGATAAGCTTCGAGCCTACCGCCACAATGCCAATAGCTATTTGGTCAAGCCTTTAGATCGAAATGCTTTTGCAGAAATGATTCAGGATCTCAGCTCATATTGGGGACACTGGAATCAGTCCACATCCCTCAACCAGAACGAGGCGAAGCATGAATCCCGCAGCTCTCAAAGTTCTCTTAATTGAAGACGATCCTGAACATGCGATGATCATCTCACGATTTATTCGGCGAGCCCCCGATGCGGCCATCGAAATCGATCATCAGGGCACCTTAAAAAACGGCTTGCTGAGTTTGGATCAAGACGCCTTCGATGCGATTCTGTTGGATTTACGGCTTCCAGATAGCGATATTCAAAACACCTTGCCTGCGACCATTCGGGTTTCGCGCGATATTCCGATCGTGGTGCTTTCAACATTAGAAGATCGGGATTTGGCGGTGCGCTCGGTGCAAGGGGGCGCGCAGGACTATCTTTGCAAAGCCAGTATTTCATCCGAGATGCTGATGCGATCCATTTTTGCCGCGATCGAGCGCAAACATGTGGAGGTCCGTTTGCGCGAACTGCTAAAACAAAAGGACTCTTTGTCCGAGCTGGGGCAGAAAGCTTTGCAAAGCGAAAATCTGCCGGTGGTTTTCGGCGAGGCCTTAGGCGCCATTCGAAAAGCGCTGGCCATCGATCATGTTGATTTTGCATTCACACAAGAATCTTGGTGGAGCCCAGAAACCGGGCCCTGGATGGGTGGGCAGTCCGATCGAGTGGACGAACCGCGGAGAGGGCTTTTCATCGTGGCGAATTTATCTCAGCCCCAGTCCTGGCAGGTTGCAAGCTCGTGGGCTTTGCAGGGCTACCAAAGCGCCGTCTTTTTATTTGTCGCGGGTGATTCGGAAGGGACTCCGTACGCGGTAGTTTCAGTTTTGTCGAAAGCGTCCCGGATTTTTTCGTCGGACGAACAAACGTTTCTGCAAGCAGTGGGACATACACTGACGGCCTGTATCCTCAGAACCAAGTTAGAAGGCGAGCTGCACAAGCGGATTCAAGAACTGGATTTGGCTCACCGAAGAAAGGACGAATTTTTAGCGACACTGTCTCACGAACTGCGAACTCCTCTCAACGTGGTCAATGGCTACTTAGAGCTGATGAAGGATATCGAGCGCAACACCGTGGAATTCGATCAGGCCCTGGGGGCTATCGAAAGAAATATCAAAATCGAAACGCAGCTAGTGTTCGAAATTTTGGATATGGCGCAAATTATCACCGGGCGAATGCGGCTGAACGTGCAGTCGTTTCAATTGCAAGAGGTGATCCGCTCGGGGCTAGAGGCGATTCACTTTGCCGCCGAGGCGAAGAACATTCATGTACAGTTGCAATTGGAAGAAAATCCAGTTCCTTTTATCGGTGACGAAGCGAAAATTCGTCAGGCAGTTTGGAACCTGCTGACCAATGCGGTGAAGTTCACTCCGGTCTTGGGCTTCGTCGACGTGGGCTTACAAATTCAAGATTCCGTCGCCGAGATTTCCGTACGCGATACGGGAATCGGGATCGCGCCCGAGCATATCGATCACGTCTTTGAAAAGTTCTGGCAAGAGGAGTCCGGTTCCAATCGCAGCTATATGGGGTTGGGCTTGGGACTTTCAATCGTTCGCCATATCGCCGAGCTGCATGGCGGAACGGCGACCGTTGAAAGTAAAGGCCGGGGTTACGGAGCGACTTTCACTTTGAAGTTACCTTTGAAATCTTGTTTCAATTTAGTTCAGCAATAGGGCTTCTTTTTTGGGATGAGACTGTCAATGCGCAAAAAACATGTTCGGTATTTCTGGTTCAAAACAAGATTGAGCATTTGCTCTATGTCGTCAAAGTGTTAGGCTTCGGGGTAAGAAGACCAAAAGCTCAAGGAGGGCACGATGGCGCAGCAAGAGTCCGACGGCACTGAGAAGAGCAGTATCTGGAAAGTGATCGCCGCATCCAGTTCCGGAACCTTAATTGAATGGTATGACTTTTATATTTTCGGCAGTCTCGCGACGATTATTTCGCCGCTCTTCTTTCCGAAAGGAAACGAAGTTGTCGCTTTGCTGTTAACTCTGGCCACTTTCGCAACCGGCTTTGTCGTACGTCCTTTCGGTGCCGCCTTCTTTGGAGCTTTAGGAGACATGGTCGGAAGGAAAACGACGTTCTTGATCACCTTGGTGTTGATGGGCTGTTCGACCTTTGCGATCGGTTTGATTCCGACCTACGAGCAGATCGGGATGCTGGCGCCGTTGCTGCTTTTGACATTGCGTCTGTTGCAAGGTCTTGCGCTGGGCGGAGAGTACGGTGGCGCCGCGACTTACGTGGCCGAGCATGCTCCAAATCACAAGCGAGGTTTTTACACGAGCTTCATTCAGACGACGGCGACTCTGGGGCTTTTTGTTTCCTTGGGAGTCATTTTAACGACACGGTTAGAGATGGGCGAAGAGTCTTTCAAGGCCTGGGGTTGGAGGATTCCGTTCCTGCTTTCCATCATCTTGGTCGTTTTCTCGTATTTGATTCGTAAGAAATTGCACGAGTCTCCGGTATTCTCGCAGCTGAAGGCGAGCGGCAAAACTTCGAAGACGCCGCTTCGGGATGCTTTGACCAATCCAGAAAATCGCAAGTGGGTGATCTTGGCCCTTTTGGGAGTCACCATGGGGCAAGGGGTTGTCTGGTACACCGGGCAGTTCTATGCCTTCTTCTATCTGCAAACGGTTTTGAAATTGGATTTCGTTTTGGCGAATAAAATTGTCGCCATCGCGCTGGTTTTGGCGACTCCGTTCTTTGTGGTTTTCGGGGCTCTCAGCGATCGTATCGGGCGAAAGAAAATTATGATGGCGGGATGTTTGCTGGCGGCGGCCACCTACATTCCGATTTATCATGCGATGACCGAAGCCTCGGGATTCAATGCGGCCAATCACGCCGAGCCTTTGCATGAACCGCAAACGGCCATGCTGGTCGCTTTGATCTTTATCCAGGTGATCTGGGTGACCATGGTTTACGGACCGGTTGCGGCCTTCTTGGTCGAGCTCTTCCCAACGCGCGTTCGTTACACGTCGATGTCGCTGCCTTACCACGTCGGAAACGGTGTCTTCGGGGGATTGGTGCCATTGATCGGAACCTATATGGTCGAGCGCACCGGAAATATCTACGCCGGTCTTTATTATCCGATCACCATCGCATCGATCACCTTCATCGTCGGATGTCTGTGGGTGCACGAACGCTTTAACGTCGACCTGCATGAGGCCGGTTGATCGAGGTTTTGTTCGGAATCTGAAGATTGATTCGTAAAGAGAGGGGCCGATCGGCCCCTCTTTCTTTTTTCACATCGCACTGCGCACGAGAGGCTTTGTCTCGGGCGGGCGCGTGCGCTTGAGCCACAAAGTCTCGGTTGCAGCTTTAAAAGAAAATCAAAAGGGTTTGGCGCCTGGACCTAGGTTTGCTCAATGGCAAAGTTGTCCACGCCGGAAGCGGGACGGAAAACAACGACACAACAACACAATAAGACACGGGGGTTTTATGAAAACAGCAAAGAACTTATCCATCGCATTCTTGAGCGCCTGCCTTTTATCTGGAGCGCAAGCTCTGGCCGGTGATCAGCTGCCGCAGGTTCGCGACGTGGTCGTCGGCATCAGCGATGCTTTCGTACCGGGTGGATTCGATTCGCATTCCGACGCTTACGTTGTGGTGAGCGGAATATTTCCAAACGGATGCTATCGCTGGAAAGGGGCCGATGTGAAGCACGTCGATTCCCTGAACCACGAGATCCGCAGCATGGCGGCCGTCAGCCAGGGCATGTGCACGATGGCTTTGATTCCTTTCACGCAAGAGGTCCGCCTGGGAGAATTGCAAAGCGGCACCCACAGTCTTCGCTTCGTCAGCGGAGATGGAACCTTCTTACAGAAGACCTTGACTGTTGAATGAGGTGTCCCGTGGGAAAAAACGTCGGTTTCAAATTCTTTCTGGGAATCAGCAGCGGATTGGTGATTTGGACCGCTTGCGAGCGACCCTCTCGGGTCGAGACTGCCCGCTGGCATGGGGATGGCCCTATGCCAGCGGTCCCCTCGGGGATCGATACCGCATCTGTGCAAGCCCAGAGCGATTCGGAAAAAATGCATTTTCAAACTCAAACGGTGGGTGGGATCCAAATTGAAAACTCTTACTTTAAGAGCATCGACAAAGACGGAAAGCCTTTTTTGATGACCTACCGGTGGCTTCCTGGATCTGAAAGCAAAATGCAAAAAAAAGTGCAGGCCTTGCAGCGCCAGCTCCCGACGATGACCGAGATCTTCTTGTCGCATTATCCAAAATTAAAAGAAAGAAAGATTCTTTCGGGCCCCGAGGTCGCGGTGCAAGCGACAAGTCCGGTGCGTTTCGGCTGGAAAATCATTCTGGAAGAAAAAGACGGCAGCTTGCTGGAGCTTCGTCTCAGCGAAGATCAAAAAAGATTTGAGACTCGCCGGTTGGGATCGCAGTTTGCTGATGCCTCTGCCTTTCTGTTTCCGAAAGGCCCGCTGAAATCTGAAGTGACTGATGTGTGGCTGCGAAACCTGCTCAGCGCTCAGAAACTCGAGTCAGATCAGGTTTTGGTGAGAACTGAATCCGATCAACCCGCGTTGGCCGAGAAAAATCAGTTCCGTTACACCAGTGAGGATCCGCGCTTTTCGCAGGTGCAGGCCTTCTATTTTGCGACCGAATCCCTGAAATGGTTTTCAAAACAATGGGGCTTCGAATTGCCATTTCGGTTGGAGGTCGAAACACAAAAAGGATTTCCTCAGAAAACAAACACGGCCTTTTACTTTCAACACAAAATCCGACTGGGTGACGGGGACGATCAAACCTATGCCCGCATTCCTTTGGATCCCAGCATCGTTCTGCACGAATCCGTGCACGCCGTGGTCGAAGCGGTGGCGGGACTTCCCTACGAAGGCGAAGGTGGATCTTTGAACGAAGCTTTCGCCGATTACTTTGCGGCCACCCAATTGGACAATCCGCGGATGGGAGAGGCCTCTTACCGCAAAGAAGCCTTTAAGCGCAGTCTGCAAAATGACGGCAAGAAGGATCAGAAGAACGGCGGTCTTTATCATGACTCGCTTCTGGTTTCCGGATGGCTTTGGAATATTCGCACGGTCTTGGGCGAAGAGGTCGGCAATCGCATCGCTTGGAAAACGCTGATGCGTCTCACACCCGAATCTGACTTTGAAAACTTCCGCGAGGAACTTTTCAAAGTGCTGGGCGATGAATCGCAAGATGTGCAAAACCAGGTTCGCACGATAGCGCAAACTCGGGGATGGAATTAATTTTTAAAACTAACAACCACTCAAAAAAGGGGAGTCGTATGAAACAAACACTTTTAACACTGGCAATCTCGTTCTTGGCATTCTCTGCGAAGGCGGACCGCAATTTGGAACCTCTGATGGGCCACTTTACCACACAAGGTGGAGTGCAGATTCAGGTTTATAGCGGCGGCTGCACTTGGAAAAAGCATTTCGAAGTCACTCAAGAAATGAACGAGGGAAAAATCCGTCTGTCCTTTTACCGTAAGGCGGTGGATCCCTGCCGCGCCTATATTCCGTATGGCGAAATCCTGACCTTCTCATTCGAAGAGCTAGGATTGAAAGCTGGTGATGTTTTCGAGATCGCGAATCCTGGTTCCGCGACACGTGTCTCCCGTCACTAATTTTCGCCTATAAGACCGGCGGGATTGGCCCTGTTCCCAAGGAAGGATCGCCTTGAGTTTCCACAAAGATGTCTGATGGAACAAAGCCAATGATCCGCCGGTTTCAATTTCAGCTGAAAGATTGCGCGTGCAATTGCGATTGGGATCGCACCGTTTTGGATTGAGGCATCCAAGCCGACATCGGGCTTTGAACGCCGATCGAAAGATGAAACGAATCCGTGACAGCCCGAGCCTTATGCCAGTAACCGGCTGGGATGTACAACCAGTCACCAGCTTTCAGAAGACAGCGAAGCTCGGGCTGCCGTTGTTCTTGAGAAAATCGAGAATTTTGCTTCTCCCACATCGGCAAAGGACGGCCGGTCACCGTGTTTTCAAGCAAACGGAATTCTTTCATGCCGTAGGTTTGAATCACGAAGACCTCTTCCACATCGTAATGCCAATCAAAACCTTCACCCCCGCCCGGCGTCAGATAAAGCTGGATATCGACGGGGCGACGAAAGAAACTTGAAAACTGCCCGGCGATTTCATTCAAGCAAACATTGGCTTGCTCGGAATGGCGCACCACAAGCGTATGCCCTTGCGCAAACGCGGATCGGGCCAGGGCTGGATTCAATCTTCCTTTGTCGTTTGTAAATTCGTTGGAAATGGTCCCTTCGCGGACCGGCCAGCAATCTTCATGGTGCTTGTGGAAGATGTCGGTCAGAATTGGCCAGGAAAGAAGATTGCAGAACTGAGATGCTTGACCGGGGGCCGCGAAGGGTTTTCGCATGTGATAAGAAGCTAAGAATTCAGCGACGGACATCGAAGGTTCAAGCAGATGATCTAAAATTTCCACGCAGTTTTTCTCCTGATACCAGGCTGATCACTTGAAAACTCGTCCATGAGTTCTTGGTGATGGCCTGCCATCCTTAGGTCTTCAATGAGCCAAGAACCATGACGTCTCGACATCAGGAGCAGACCAGAGAAAAACTTTTAGCGGAATTGAAATTTACGAATGCAGTCGAATTATCGCGGCAATCTCGGCACGGTCAAAATGACCAACCGATGTCGGATTGCAAAAATCATTCAACAACACAGGTGGCTTTTTGTTTGGGAGTCAGGAACAAATTGAAATCGTACAAAGGCCCACTGACCGGATCTGCCTTTAAAGCAAGCATCGGCGTGAAAAGTAGAGTCCTTCCCTGCAGGTCATATTGATATTTCAGGCTGATTACGGAAGGAAGCGGCAGCAAAGGTTGATGTGCATCCGCACGCAATTGCATCAATTCTAGAAAATGTTTTTCCTCTTCGGCAGAGCTTTTCAAGCGAACGGGCAAAGTTGGAAATTGCCATTTCTTTTCCGTGCGCAGGACCCAGGCGTTGATTTCCTTATTCTCGATCGCCGCAACCAGTGAGAAAGAATAAGACGAATAGTCATTTGCCAATTCAAAGTGACAGCTGAAAGAAACGAACTTCAAAGCCGAAAGTTCTTGGGTTGAAAAGGCAATGCTGACCATCTGGCGGGTGCGAAGAGAATTTTCGTCGCCGTCGGTTTCGCGCAAAACTTTGTAAATTGCCTCGTGTAGCCAAAGGGCGGCCTGGTCGATTGCCGCCATTTTATCGAAAATCAGTGGATTGACAAAAAGGCGGTCTCCTTCAACACGGCTTAAATATTGAGCCGCACCTTCGAGCTGACAGCTGGCCGGTAAAAGCCAGGGATTGGCATCGGTTGGCGGCACCAATTTCGTTCCTTCGGGGATAAAGACGCGAAGGTTTTCAATTTCCTTCAGCGCCTGAGCGACACGTTCACCGAACAAAGGATTGTTTTTTCGGATGCGGGCCAATGCCGTTTGCAAGAATTCATTTCGATCCCTTGCATCGTTCAAAAGTGGAGTATGCAGGGCGCGCGCTTCCCACAAATCTAAAACTTCGGCCGAGGTAATTTCGTTAATTGAATTTCGGCAGACGATAGCGCCGCCCCCATTGCCATTTTCATGACCCAAGGCCCAGGCCTGATTTGAGAGTCCTAAAATAACGAATGTGATTGCATAAAGAGATAAGACGAATGTTTTCAATTTAGATCCTTACTTCGAAAGGGGGAAGAGTTGAATATTCAGGCGGTAGACTTCATCTTTAGGGTCGGACTCGAGATGCTCCGCCAGTTCCCGCCGGAAGGCCGCAATCATTTTTTTTGCTGAAGCCAGTTTTTTTGTCGAAATGGCCATCGAGATCCCGGTGATATCACGCTCGTCGACAGAATGCTTTTGCAGGGAATCCAAAGCTTTGTGAATGTATTCACGGTGGGTCTTGCGAAGAGCGCTGCTGGGAACTTCATTTGTTGTCGTAAAACTTTTGCCGGTGGTTTGCCAATGATCTTCGCGACGAAGCACCAAGCCCAGCTTGTGCAATCTTTCTAAAGCTTCGACCGTTAAAGAGAAGGGGAGTTTCATTTTCTGCGCCAATTGCTCGGTGGACTTTTCGCTGGAATCTAAATCCAAGCAGGCCAGAAGCGCAAAGTGCTCCCAACCACTGATGACTTGAAACGTGGCCTCATCCAACTTTTCGAAGGATGCCTTTGTTGAAGCGCTTTTTTCTTGCAGCATCGCTAGCAAAATGCGTTTTTTTTCGCTGTGATCTAGATTGAGCTCATTCAGAATTTTCTGAGCTTGGGTTGGCGTGATCCGCCGCTTTTCGTTCAAAATCGCGGAAAGTGTCGATGAATGCATTTTGAGAGATTTCGCAAACGCCCGTAGCGAGTATTGCGGATTGCGGTCTGCCCGTTGTTTGAATTCATTTTTGAGTATTTCAAGAAGCATGTGAAAATGGTTGTGGGCTATCGCTAAACTGAAAGCAATTTAAGATTCTGCAATCCCTAAATGGATGCGGCAGAACTGCGACGGCGCTTCCTTTTTCAGCAAATCAGCTCGCCGCGTCTACGAATTAGAGAGTTTCTGCGAGCGCTGCGACCAATCAGGATTTGGCAGCGGCCGAATACAAGGACGAAGTCGCGCACTCTTATAAGAAAATTCAAATGTGGCCCAACGGATATATGAGGGGTCTCTACTATCCAAAAAAATCCGGCTACGTTCTGGTTTTGGATCATGACGGGAAATGGATTAAAACAAAGGGATTCGTTTCGATCAGAACGAAAAAGTTTTGAACTGGGCGCTATAGCTTTGAGGCCTCATCTTTGACAGAGTCTGAAATTACGCAGCGTTTCTGCGTTGATGCAGTTTTGGCAGTCTCTCGACGCTCCACTCTGGCCACTGAGCGCAAATTTTGTTAAACCAGGGCATGCTGATGGATGTGCAGTACAGTCCAACATTGGTGATGCTCTCGGTATTGGTGGCGGTTTTCGCCTCGTATGTGGCGCTCACCTTGTCGCAAAGTCTGCATCGCGAGCAAGGCCGGGCTCAGATTTCGTGGCTCGCCGGTGGCTCTTTGGCGATGGGCTTTGGCATCTGGAGTATGCATTTTATCGGCATGCTCGCCTTCGAGATTCCCGGACTTGAAATGGCTTATGACATTCCGCTGATGACGTTGTCGGTGGTGGTGGCAATTGGGGGATCGGCGCTGGCTTTGTTTATCGTCAGTCGTCAGAACGTGGCCATTTCCTCTCTGGTGGCAGGTGGGATTGCAATGGCCGCGGCCATTGCAGGAATGCATTATATCGGGATGTATTCGATGCGCATGGGGGCTCGGATCGAGTGGAGCATTGTATTGGTGCTCGCCTCGGTGTTGATCGCTTTGTTGGCTTCTTTCGCGGCTCTTTTCGTTTCGCTTCGGTTGCGCAATAAGCCGGAAAGCTGGGGACAGATGTTGGTGGCCTCGATCCTGATGGGGTTGGCGATTGCAGGCATGCACTATACAGGTATGTTTGCGGCCACCTTCGTTCATGGTGAAGGTTCGGCGATCCATGCTGAAAATCTTTTGGTCAGCTCGGGGCTGGCGGTTGCGGTTCTGATGACCACCTTGCTGATTCTGGGGGTGGCGCTGATTGGCTCGATCGCGCAGCGGGTGCTGAGTCAAAATCGCAAACTGGCCGACGAAGACTTAAATCGCAGTGAAGAAAAATTTCGCGCCTTGGTCGATGCGGTCAAAGACTATGCGATCTTTATGTTGGATCCGAATGGCCGTATCAGCAGCTGGAACGTGGGCGCCCAGCGGATCACCGGTTACAGCGGAAAAGAATCTCTCGGCAAATTTGTGTCCCTGCTTTACACCCCGAATGATGTCGAAAACAAAGTTTTGGAAGAAGAGCTGCGTGAAGCCCAAAGCGCGGGCCATTTTGAAACCGAATCGGTTCGCGTTCGCCGTGACGGCAGCCGCTTCTGGGCGAATATCGTTCTGACTCCGCTCTTCAATGCGGACGGAAGCCTGCGCGGATTTTCGAAAGTCATACGCGATATCACCAAGCTGCGCGAAGCCGATCTGCGTATGCGCCGTTTGAATGAAGAGCTTGAAAAACGCGTGAACGAGCGAACCCGCGAACTGCAGCGCAGTGAAAACCAGCTGCGCACCATCGCCAATGCCATGCCGATTTTGGTCGGCCAATTGGACCGTGATGAAAAGTTCCGCTACGCCAACGACGGGCTGGCCGATTGGTTCAGCTTGCCGGCCGAAAAAATGATCGGCATGAGCTTTCGCGAAGTTTTGGGCCCGGAGAGATATCCGGCCAATGAACCCTTCATTCAGCAGGCCTTAAGCGGCCGCGCCGTCAGCTACGAAAGAGCATCGGAAAGCCGGGGGCGGGAAGCGGTTTTGAATATCACCTACATCCCCGAGCTGAACTATCAGAATGAAGCGGACGGCTTCGTCTTGGTCGCAAGCGATGTCACCAAGTACAAACAGATCGAGCTTGAGCTGAAAAACGCCAAAGAAGCGGCCGAAGAAGCCAATGCCACCAAGAGTGCATTCTTGGCTAACATGAGCCACGAAATTCGCACGCCGCTGGGGGCGGTGCTGGGATTTTCAGAGCTTTTGATGGGGCAGGATCTCTCCGCATCCGAGCGCAACAACAGCCTTGAGGTCATCAAGCGAAACGGCCGGTTGCTGTCAAATTTGATCAACGAGATTTTGGATCTTTCGAAAGTTGAAGCGGGCCGTTTGGAAATTGAAAAAGTCGATGTCTCGATCGCCGAAGTTTTGACCGAGGTCGGAAATTTCTTAAATCTGGAAGCCAGCGAAAAGGGCATCAAGCTCACCATGGCGGCAGAAGGTTCGTTACCAGAATTGATTTTCACCGATCCGATGCGCCTGCGACAGATTTTGATCAATATCATCGGAAACGCCATCAAATTCACCGAACGTGGATCGGTCACGGTGAAAGTGAAACTGATTTCAGATGCTTTGGGGCATAGTAAAATCTGCATCTCGGTGAAAGACACGGGCGCTGGGATCGCGCCCCATCAGGTGGCCAAGCTTTTCACTCCGTTCACGCAGGCCGATGCTTCGACCACAAGAAAGTTCGGCGGCACGGGCTTGGGCTTGGTGCTGTCGAAAAAGCTCGCCAATCTTTTGGGCGGTGACGTGACTTTGGTGGAAAGCAGCTTGGGGGTGGGGAGCACATTTAACGTCACCATCGATCCGGGCGAAATCGAAAAGGTCCTGTTCAACGGCACCGATTTCCAGAGTCAAAAAATCGTTCCATTCCCGGTTCAGACTCCGCCGGCGAGCCTTAAGAATCTGAAAATTTTGGTGGTCGAAGACAGTCTGGACAACCAGGTCTTGTTGCAAAGACTGCTTCGTCTGGCGGGGGCGCAAATCCAAATCGCCAACAACGGCCGCGAAGCGCTTGAAAAAGTCAGCCAAGAAGATTTCAGTCTGATTCTGATGGATCTGCAAATGCCCGAGATGGACGGCTACGAAGCCACCCGCATGCTCAGGGCCCAGGGTTTCAAAAAACCAATCATCGCGCTGACAGCCCACGCCATGAAAGACGAACGCAAGCGCTGCCTGGAAAACGGCTTCAACGAACATCTCTCAAAACCCGTGGATAGGGACGCTTTGCTCAAGACTTTGTCCGAATTTTCGGCTTAAAGTGAGACGGCGGCATTTTTTATTCAATAAAATCAGATATTTATTAAAATCGGCAACATGCTGCCGTTTTTAATTGAATATCGGCAGCATGTTGCCGAAAAAATTAGCGCTTTATTAGGCAAAGATCGGGACGATATGATGCAAGTTCACGCGGCTTTGTATGGTTCAAACGGAGTGCCATGAGCGTGGCACTCCGTAATTAAATTCAATTATTTCGCAATCGCCGTGGATTTGCTTTCGCAGCCTGTTTCGACCCTATCGGAAACGTAGCCCTGTACAGGTCTCTTGATATAGATACCTGTTGTCGACGAAAGAATTTTGCATTCTTTATTTAAAACGTTTTGGCAGCGAACTAGTGCCATCTGCTCTGCCTGCGTTTGCCCGTCACAGAGCTGTTGCACTACCTCTGTAGGAATGAGGTTGCAATCGATCGACGCATTATATGGTGGAATCTGGCATGTCCCGGCCACGCTCAAGCTAAACGTCCAACCTTTGGCTGCAAGGCCAAGAAATTTTGTCGGTGGCAGTCCCTGAGCAGCGGCAAACTCATAACGGCCCAGCTCTGGGTCGCGATACGATGATGAGGTGAGGCTGAAGCTTGTCGAACTATTAATTTCGATAATGGCCTGACACACATCTGTACCGGCTCCGCTATGATAGCAATTCAATCCGCATGTGTTCGGTTCAAGGTCAAACTCAGAACCTCCACAAGAAAAACGTTGGAGGATCGACTTATTGCAGGCGTAACCACCATTATATTGATCAACAAATTGAAGTGTTAAAAATCCGCGGGTTGGATCGTGATCGACACGCAGACTGCAGGCCGTCGGATTGCCAGTACTAAAGCTATGATAGACGCCGCTTTTGAGTGCTATGCCACCATTCGCAGCCGGAAGCGGATTCATCGCGCTTGAAATGCGATAGTTGTCATCATTGTAAGAGGCCGAGCGAAGCATTTCGTGGAAGATCAGATAATAAATGTCTTTTCCCGAGCTAAAGAAGGCCGTCCATTTTTCTTCGTCGAGCTTCACTTTTCCAGGAACGCCGATCGCGTCGACGATGGAGCCTGTGGCGTCGGTCAAAGGGCCTTTGACGACTTTGATTTTATTGATATCCAAAGTCGCATCCAGAGCCGATAAATCAAGATTGAAACTCTTTGCAGTTTTTTGTCCGACCGTTGTTGTCTTCAGGGCTTCGATAACGACTTTGCCGCCCTTGATGTAAGAGGCCCGGACTTGGTCGCCGCCGTTCGAGGTGCCGGTGCCGTCTTTACCGGGTGCCGAGAGGGCGATGAGCGCTGTCATCAGCGCATAAATCAAATGCTTCATACTTTTGCTCAACTTTCTCTCTTCTCTAAAGAGAAGAGCTGTAATGATAATTCGTAAACTTCTTTTCTATTTTTGGATTCTAAAAATTCACAAAGTCCCCAGGCGAATTCTTGAATGCGTTTCTTGGCTTCCGGAATCAAAGCGGGATCGATGCACATGGTGACGCTTTGGAATTCTCGGGCTTCGACTGTTTGTTGGTCCAAGGCTGTTTGCGCTTTTTGCAGGATCTGTCGGTGCCGATTGCGCAAAGCTTGATTGGGTGTCTGACCTTTCGGATTTAAGTGCTGCTCGGTTTTGACGTATTTGCCGCCCGCGAGCTTTAAAAGATTCAAAGAGACCAATCTTTCCAATGCAAGCTTGGCCTCCATTTCTGGAATGCCTAATTTCTTTGCGATGCTTTTGGGATTCAGCTGAACCTTGGGTTGAAAGCTCATTTCCAAAATTGCAAAATGGTACCAATTGGAAAGAGTGGCAAAAACATCCAGATCCATTTCCTTCACGCGCTGAAGTGACAAGACTTTTGAAAGCTCTTGTGAAATCAGGTTTGCTGAATCTTCGGATTTGGTTTGGCTTAAGCGGACCAGCTGAATGAAGACGTCTTTTTCCGAGCTTGAAAGTTTCAAGGCTTGGGCGACTTCGTAAGCGCGCGATACAGAAAGCTTGCGATTTCCTTTCAAGATATGAGACAGGAATCCCGCATCCAGTCCCAGGCTTTTGGCAAAGGCTCGAAGCGAGTAGCGGGGATTTGAGAGCTGCTTCTCTTGAAATTTTTTTTGAATAAAACTGATGTAGCTTTGTTGCATTGCTGACGAATAGAGCAAAGCCGAAAGATATTGTCACTGCTTTGACAACAATACCGTAGTCCGCAGACTACATTGCTATCGGGCGTCAGATGTCATTGGTGGTCAACCCTGGCGTCTCGGGGTATGAAGTCGGCTCATCTCGTGAGGCCTTCATGATTCGCTCGAATTACCAAAAAGTCTGGCGCTGGCATTTTTATGCCGGGCTCTTTGTGATCCCATTTCTGATCATTCTTTCTATCACTGGAATTATTTATCTTTTTAAGCCGCAGCTGGACCGGGCCATTTACCGAAGCTTGTTGGTGGTGACTACCAATGAAGCAGGGGTGCCGGTTTCGGCGGATGCGTTGATGAAAGAAGTCGTCTCTCATCATCCGGATTCGCATTTGGTTCGCTATGTTTCACCGACGGCTGCAGATGCGTCGGCGGAATTTATTTTGACCAACCCGCAAGGGGAGTCCGGCAGTGCCTTTGTCGATCCGTGGACGGGTCAGTATCTGGGCGCGCGTTGGGATTCGGGATACATTCAGGTTTTGGCTAAAAAAATTCATGGCGAGCTGATGATCGGAAAGATCGGCGATCGACTGGTCGAGCTGGCTGCTTGTTGGACGTTGGTGCTTTTGTTGACGGGTCTTTACCTGTGGTGGCCGCGGACGGGGAGCAAAGTTTGGGGAGTGTGGCTGCCAAGGCTGCGCTCGGGCGGACGAGCTTTCTGGAAAGATGTTCATTCGGTGCTGGGCGTTTACAGTTCGATTTTTATCACTTTGTTTATTCTGAGCGGGCTTCCTTGGGCGGGATTTTGGGGAGATCAATTCGCCAAAGTTTGGAACACATTTCCGAACGGCACATTTTCGGACACACCGAAATCTTCGGTTCTGAATCAGGGGGGCCATCAGGTCCTCCCATGGGCCGCTGAAAATGCACCCATGCCGAAATCCAAAGCTCCCGAGCATGAACACGGTGATCACGCGGCCATAGCAAAGCCAAGTGGGGCTGTGATCGCCCCCGTGGTTTCACTGCAGCAAATTGTTGAGCTTGCAGAAAAAGAAGGCGCACCTGCCGGTTACTCGATTTCATTTCCATCTGCTGTCGACGGTGTCTACACGATTGCGGCCTTCACCGGTCAGCCGACCCGCGAGCTGACGATTCATGTGGATCAGTATTCAGGAGAAAAACTGCTCGATGTTCGTTACAAAGATTACGGATTTGTTCCGAAGCTTGTCGAATACGGAATCGCCTTGCATCAGGGACAGCTTTTCGGCTGGTTGAATCAGCTGATTTGTCTTCTGATCTGTCTTGCGATTTTGCTTTTGTGCGCAAGCGGAATCATCATGTGGTGGAAACGCCGGCCCGCCGGATCGTTCGGTGTGCCACCGGCGCCTAAAGATCCACAAAGATGGACTGTAGCGATTGTCATTGCCATTCTGCTGGGAATTGCATTTCCATTGGTCGGATTTTCGATGCTCGCGATTTGGTTGATTGATTTCTTCGTTGCTTTTCTGGGATTTAGAGTCGCTGGAGGCAAGGATTGACTTATAGTATATTATAGGTTATTATTTAATATAGGTGATCTATGGTGGTGTTGATTGAAAAAGAAATGGTCTGTTGAAATGACAAGTGCCGCCGAAAAGCAGCTTAAATCTGACTTTAAAGCCGGTGTGCTGACTTCTTTAGACATTCAAGTTATCAAACGCTGGATTGCAGATATTGAAGACCAAGGACTTGATTTTACGCAGCACAAATCCGACTGGCGTGATCATGCATTGACCGGAGATTGGAAAGGCCATCGAGCCATTTCGTTTTCGTACAGCGGAAGGATCATTTACCGCGTTGAAGATGAGAGAGTTGTTGTCCGAGTGGTTCGAGTCACAGCCGGTCATGATTATAGGAAATAGGAGAGTTTGATATGGCTAAGAAGATGCTCGATATTTTAGAGGAATTGGTTCCAGAAAGAGCGACGCCCGGAGAAATGCTAAAAGCTATGCGAAAGCGCGAAGGTTTGACTTTGGAGACAATGCAGGAGATTACGGGTATTCGAGACACCAACTTAAGCGCCATAGAGAATGATCGTATTGAGATGAGTCAGCATTATGCCGAGGTTTTTGCGGCGGCGTTAGATGTTCATCCGATGATTTTCTTATATCCTAATGGAAAATTTGAAAAAACCAACGAGCTTCGAAAAATCGAAAAGCGAGCAGCCAAATTTCGCAAACAGTCAAAAGCTATGTAAAGGGAAGTCTATAAAAAATCGCTGATAGAACTTAGGGAAGGCACATAACCTTCGTGAGTTTTGATGTCTGTGACTTCTCGGTATTCGTAATCATCTAAGTCTGGAGTTTCTGGCCAGAGTGCTGAATAAAAACAAACCCCTGTTTCAAGAGCAAAAGCCTTCCGTAGAATTTCTATTTTATGTTCACAGTCAATCAGGTCGAATGTAAAATCATGATGGGCATAGTCCATGTCTACCAAAAGATCTTCTGATTGAATTCTAAAGTTAATCACATATCTTAGGCTATCCTTCTCATTTTCGGGAATCTCGTACGAAGATCTATCTAGATCATGATCTCGACATTGAATTTCAATCGTCTGGGCATCGAAGCAAAGCCACTGATTATAAAACTCCAGGTAAGGCTCTTCTCCCGGCACAGAGGTAACGGCCGGTCTTTCCTGCGTGCTCATTTTCGTAATATCAGCTTGATCGAGAATTCCATATTCATCGAAAGAACTAGTCATTGAAGAGTTAAGGAAGCCAATCGCTACCAGCGGAAGAAAATTTGCCAATCTCATAGGTATCTCCAAAAATAGAATAGCATTTAATCCGCAAGAGTCCTAAATTGGAGAAGCGCTTTCAATCTATTATTAGGCGCAGCAAGGCTCAAAAGTTTTAGAGTTGTTTCTCTTTGCAAGTAACGAATTCGACTTCGTCCAACGCCGTCTTTTGATTCAAGAATGAATCCATGTCCCAAATGCGCGGCTCGGACCAATCGGAATCGATGGTCACAAGATAGGTCTTGTTATCCCACTCAAAAGAACCAGCAGCGACGATGGTGTGGCCACCGCGATTGCGCTCGCCAATCTTGCGTGGAATCCAAACTCGCTGATCCATCTCGGCCTTTTCGCCGTCCGCTTTTTCCAGACGGAAGGGGACTTCGTACATCTTCGGCCCCAGGTTGAACGAAATAATCACGGGCCATCCGGCTTTCAACATCTCAAGCACTTTGTCTTTCGCTTTGCTGTAAGTATCGGTCTTAAAACGATCGCATTTAAAACCCATGTCTTTGCCGTAGCTATTTAAAATCCCCGGGATCGAATAGCGATGCTGGGAGGTTAGATAATAGTTATTGATATTATCCACCAGCAAAGTGGTGCGTTTTTCTTCATTAGCGAAGCGTGCGCTTAAAGCGCCAGTTCCTTCAAATCCAGACAGCGATGTTTGGTACAAGAAATCAAAAATCGCATAACCCGTGCAGGTGCCGCCGGCTTGCTCGTATGGATCCATAATGGTCTGCAGTCGCTGACTGGATTTTGCAAAACGCTGAGCGGAAACAAAAAAGATCTTCGCCGATTTTTTATTGAAGTAGATGCGATACAGGTTTTCGCCGTTGGGCGTGACCGCGTTGCCTAAGAAGATAGCCGGTCCCGAGATTTGCGTGTCGCTTGTTTCAAGCACAACATCGGAACCAATGCCGATGCTAAAGCTTCGAGTCGGCACCGCATTTTCGGTTTGAACTTTGATCTCTTTAGAAGCTGCGACTTCGGCGCTAAGGGCGGCAAAGCTGAATAGCGAAATGTAGGTGAAGCTGGCAAGGGTCCAAAGGCTTTTCATCAAATCGCTCCTATGATCTCGGAGCCGGATTCTAGCAGAGCATAGCGCTTTTCAAATGGGGCTTGTAGGAAGAACAGGGTCGTCTAATTCTTAGATATTCGACAACCCTTTGGGGATTTGGTGGGCTTTATTTGTCGATGGCGGCTCGGTAATACTGCAGAAGTTCGCGGTCCAAGTTCTCTTGCTGTTCTTTGCCAAACAGATGTCTGATTTCTTCAAGGCTTGTGAACATCAGATTGAGCTTCTCGTCTTCAAGTTTGCGCAGCTTCGTCCTGTAGACATGGATTTCGCGCGGATCATATTTTCTTTCGGCCAACGATTGGAAAAGGGCGGCCATCAGCTGACCTTCTTTTTTCTTAATTTCCGCGACCGAAGCCTGGGTCCGATCCATCACTTCAAAAAAACGAGTTTTTTCAAGCTCGGTGAGACGGGTGGATTGCTTGATCGCAAAGCGGCCCGATGCGACGGCTTGATTCGGTGATTCGATTTGCTTTTGATCGGAAACTTCTTGGCTGACTTTCTTTTCTGAAGTGCTGGCGCAGCCCGAAATAAAGCCTGCGAATATGATCATCCCGATAAAAATTGAATTTTTCATAGATCAGATCCCCCGTTCTAGCGAAGTCTTACTTGTTTTCGTCTTTGCTGTTTTTGTGCATCATCTTTCGCATGCCATGGGGGCCCATCATCATCCCCATCATGGGACAGTGATCATCCGTTTCCTTGCATGTCTTTCTCATTTCTTCGTGGCAGTCTTGAAGGCTTTTTTCCGAACGCAGGCAGGCCGCCATCTTTTCGTGCGCGGTGGCCATGGTGCTTCGCTGTTCTTTGGTCAGCTCGGGCATTTCCATTTTCATGGCAGGTTTTTTTGCCGCCCCTTCGGCATGGGCGGAAAGACTGAAGCCTGCGAGCATCGAAACTGCGATTAAGGTCTGTAGGAAATTTCTCATGTTGTTCCTCGGGTTTGGGTCAAATGTGAAGGCGCTTTTGTCCGTATAAAAAGCAAGGCGGGTGCCATTTGCATTTGATCTGAAAAATAAACAAAGAGCCGCTCCCGAAAATCTGAGACAGATTGTCCCCGCCGGTGTTTGGTGGGTGCGCCAAAATAGCTCAAGGCTAGGGGGTGAGGGCTGGAAAGTATCGCGGCTAGCTGATCATTTCGGAATCAGCGGGACGGCTGTCAAGGAACGGTTGAGAGCCATTAAAAGAATCCAAGTCGAGTTGGGTTGTCTCGAAAACCCATCGTTTTTAAGGGCAAATGAGCCCTCTCTTGATTTATTCTCAGACCTATGTTATGAATTGTTAATAACGGAGAATCTTATGCGAACAGCTAAAGTCATTAGTTTGTCCCTACCCCCCGAAATGGAAGAAGAAGTTCAAAAGGTGGCGAAAGAAGAACACAGAACCATTTCTGAGCTTTTGCGCGAAGCCTTCAGACAGTACCTAACAAATCGGGACTTGGCCGCCATCCGGAAAGAGGGGCGTAAGGTCGCAAAAAAAATGAAACTGACTCCTGACGAAGTGGCAAAAACGGTTCGTGCCGGCCGGAAATAGCATTTCTCAATGCTAAAAGTTTGCATTGATACAAACATTTGGATCAGCGGGGTGTTATTTTCCGGCAAGCCCGGTGACGTTGTGACGGCAGCTTTAAATCGAAAATTTGAACTCGTGTTGTCGACTGTTATCCTGGATGAGATCGAGAAAAATCTTATTGGGAAATTTAAATTCAGCCGCAAAAATACTCAGAAGCTCATCAATAGGATTCTTCAGGTGGCAGACCTTTACGAACCTCGGGGGACCGTGAAGCTAGTGGCAGGGAATCATCCAGATAATTTGATTCTAGAAACTGCTGTTTTGGGCCGAGCTAAGTTTCTGGTGACGGGTGATAAGGAGCATCTCTTACCGCTTAAGATGTACAAGCATGTGAAGATTGTGGATGCTGCGGGATTCTTGGCCCATATCAAGAAATAGACTCAAACCTTGGAGTAATTTTCTGAAGTAAGAACGCTCGCATGGGCGAGCGTTTCGAGTTGGCGGCCTTCTTTTTAGGAAGGGTTATCTAGACAGCAACTTTTCCATCAGAATTCCATCTTCGTAGGAGGGGTGTAATCCCTTGTTAATCCAACCGTTTTTTTGATAGAACTTTAATGCCTGAATATTTGAAGGCTCGACCGTAAGTTGAATTCTTTGACATCCCAATGTAGCAAGCCTTTCGGTAGCAAAGGCGTCCATTTGCGATCCAAATCCAAGTCATGGCGGCGCAAATGTCCAAATCTTGCGTCACGCTTGTTGATCCGTGCACGACGCCGGCAAAACCGCCAATCAAGACGAAATCAACTTGGCTTTGAAGAAGTCGTTCAAGAAGAGCTTTGAGATTCTGCACGAGCAGCTTCTCCGGCTTGTTTGAGATCTTCCATCAACTGACGAGCATTTTCGTGCGCTTCGATGCGTTCTTCTGGAGTCATTTTCAAACGCTCTTCAAGGGCTGCTTGATTGAGAAGAATCGAATCTTGTTCAAGTTGTTTGGAAGTTTCGGAGGCCATCTTACCTCGAAAGGTACAGCGTACCTTTAATTTGGTGGCCCCGGGGAGAATCGAACTCCCACGCCCTTGCGGGCACTGGATTTTGAGTCCAGCGCGTCTACCAATTCCACCACAGGGCCGTCGTGTCAGTAGAAAAACTGAGGTCCTAGTTAAAGCATAACTTTGCACTGAGACTCAAGCAGAACCTTCGAATTTTTTTCAAGGGTCGTCACAAGAATCGTCACTTTTTTAGGCAAACGGGGATTGTGGAGCTTCTTCCACAGTCTTATTTGCTTAATTAAATTCATCATTTACGAAACATGGCAAAACTCCTGCTAGCTGGCACTGGCATTGCTCTTGGGTTTGGCGATCCGGAAATTGAACGTCCGTTAGAAAGAGGAGTTTTTATGAAAAATGCTTTGAAAGTGTGGGCTCTCATAGCACTTCTTCCAGTGGTTGTCCTGGCGCAAGCCGCAACATTGGATGAAGAGGTCAATGCGGAATTGGACCGCATGTACCAGGGTGGGGCCTCGAAACCAGCAGCGGCAGCCCCTGTCGCGAAGCCAGTTGCACAACCCGTGCAAGTGATTCAACAACCAACGCCAGCTCCAGTTGCAGCAGCTCCCGTTGCTCAACCCGTAGCGCCGGCACCTGTCGCAGCTTCCGGAGTGCAAGTCGTCGTACAAGCACAACCGATCGCTGTTCCGGCAGCACCAGCTTCGGCTCCGATTGCAGCACCAGCTGCAGCGGTTGCAGAACCGGTGAAACAACCAACGACTGTCATCGAAGCGACTCCGCTTGTTGAAAGCAAAGCCGAGAAGATTCGCAAGTCTCGTCAAGATGCTGAGCTTTCAACCGAGCAAGGAATCGTCGAGAAGCTTGAGCAGTCTCGTTTGGAAGATGAAAAACGTCGTGGAGAAGTTCTGTTTGGCGATAAATTTAATACTTTGATGACTCAAGGTCAGCAGCCAGCTGCGGCTCCAGCTCCTGTCGCTCCGGCGCCAGTGGCTCAGCCAGCACCAGCGCCGGTTCCCGTTGTGCCTGTGATCGTACCAGAGCAAGTCGTTGCGGCTCCGGCTCCGATCGAAAAAGAAGAGAAAAAAGAAATCGACCGCGAAGCGATTCGTGGCGAAGTCAGCATGGCTTTGGCAGAAATGAAAAAAGATGAAGAGAAGCCAAAAGCTAAGACCTATATCTCGTTGATGGCGGGTTCTGGTGACTATCCGGATGCCGTCAACGTGAAGCCGCAGTACTCGTTGGGTCTGGGGATCGGTCGCGAGCTGAGCGAGCGTTTGATCCTGGAAGGTTCATTCCAGTATTCGAACTATCAAATCGAGCAGCGTTTCTTGAACGGTTCTTACTACAGCGGAAGCTGCGTGTATGATTACCAAGGAAATTGCTATCCTCGTATCACCGAGATGAATCAGTATTCGACTTCAGCGTTGGTGAAGTACCAGATCTTGCCAGGGATGTTCCGCCCTGAAATCGGATCTTTGGTTTCTTACACTTACCGTACATTCACGGATAAACAGTTCGCGCTTTCAAACGCGACCGTTTCTTCGCAAGCGATGGACTTTGGTGTGATGGGTGGCGTGACCATGCAGCTCACAGAAGGTTTCTCGCTGGGTTTGGATATGCGCTATATGTGGAATTTGACGAACAAGGTTGATGGCACTTCTTTGCAGAAGTCTGCGATCTACCAAGGTTACTCTCAAGACACACCGATTGAACAGTTGAGTTACTGGAATACATCAATCGTCGGGCGGGCTACGTTCTAATTTGTTCTTTGATTTAAGTCTGTGCAATGTCCTCTTTCGAAAAGGTGGGCCCATGTTGGTCCGCCAAAACTTCAAAGGCCTCATCTTTTCCGGGATGAGGCCTTTTCTATTTGCTAGCAAGGCGGGGCCGTTTCGCTTCGCAAGCCGGCAGGCGTTTCGCTGGCGATGCAGTGCCTTTCGTCAGTGGACTTTCGTTGGTTCCTGTATAAAGCTGGACTCCGAAAGGCTCTTCCTGCAATCTAGAAGGACATGAAATTTCTGTGGATCCTTCTTTATTCAGCAAACCTCTGGGCTCAAGCTCCGACCGTTTCCGAGTCCGCGGCGCCTTCGCCCGCGGTGGCGCCTCCGCCACCCGTAGCTCCCTTAAATTTCAAACCTCGTCCCAAAGGGGATGTCGTCTCTGAAGTCGTGGCGCAAGCCGGGGCGCACGTGGTGACGACGCGGGAAGTGCGCATCTCTTATATTTTGGATCAAGCCTTGGCCAATCAGGTGAAGAAAACCACTGAGGCCGATCGCAAGGCTTGGGTTTTGGATCAGAAGTCGGATGCTTTTTCGAAGGCCATGGCACAGGTTCTGTTAGAGCTCGTGGTGCAACTGGAGGCCGAGAATTTTTCCATCGGTCAGGTATCGCAAGAGGATCTGCAAAATTACGATAAGCACCTGCACGAGCAAGTCAAAGGCTGGGAGCCCTGGAAAGAGCTTGAAGCTTCACAACTTGAAGTGCAGCAAATGATCATGCGAAAACTGCGCGCTAAGAATTTCTTGAAATTTAAAACCGAATCTTCGGGCGTGCAGATCTCGGACGAAGAGGCGAAAAAATACTTTGAGAAAAACCGCGCCAATAAATTTGGCAACGCGCCTTTCTCGCAGTTCAAGGACGCGATCAAAGAAGCCCTGGCGCAAGAACAGCTTCAAGACAAACTGAAAGACTGGTTTGAAATCTTAAAGCGCAAGTACCGTGTTCATTATCTGGGGCAATCGGGATGAAACCGCTGGTTCGGCGGGCGGATAGCCACGATCTGGAAGAGCTGATCGAGCTGATCCAGCCGCACCTGTCGCCCGGGTTTCATTGGCCTGAAGAAAACTTTCGCTCCGAGTTCGCCTATGCGCAAACTTGGGTGATCGAGCAGGATTCCAAAATTCGGGCTTTTTGCTGCCTTCGAGATGTGGTCGATGCCTGGGAGATCAGCGTGCTGGCCACGCGCAAAGACGCGCATCAAAAGGGCTGGATGAAGAAGCTTCTGACCGAGATTATGAAGCGATACGGCCGCGAGCGTCATTACTGGCTCGAGGTTCACGAGACCAATGTCGCTGCCCAGAAACTTTATGAAAAGATGGGTTTTACACGCGATGGAGCCCGTGGCGGCTATTATAGCGATGGCTCAGCCGCTTTTCTGTATAGCTTGAGACATAAGCCCTAAGGGCTTGCATTGATTCAAGCTTTTTGCTAAACATAAGGGCGTGAAGTGGGCTGGAGACAGTCCACTTTTTGTTTTTAAAACTGAATATAAAAACTAAATATTAAAATTGAATACAAAAACTGAATATTAAAACTGAATAGACACCACATACATGATTTCTGAATCCTCAATCCAAAAGATCGAAAGCCTTGCTGCTGAAGTCGCAACTCGCGAAGGCGTTAAAATTTACGACATTGAATTCTCGGGCGGTCCACAAGGACAAGTTCTGCGTATTTACATCGACAAAGAGGGTGGCGTTGGCATCGACGAATGCGCTAACGTTTCTCGAGGTTTGAACACCTTGCTTGATGAGGCCGATCCCATTCCGGGCGGCAAATACAATCTCGAGGTTTCATCCCCAGGTTTAGAGCGTCCTCTGAAAAAGGCTTGGCACTTTGAACAAGCGGTCGGCAAAAAGGTGTGGTTGAAATTTGGTCGCTCTCTCGAAAGCTTTGGCAGCACCGATAACAAACTGAAGGCCGCCAAGCAGATCACCGAAACGATCCTGGCCGTCGAAAACGACGCCGTGAAAGTTCAAGTCGGCGAGCAGGAAATCAGCATTCCGCTCTCGGCCATCGAGAAAGCCAAAACGGTTTTTGATTTTAATGAAGGAAAACAAGTTAAAAAAGGACACCCGAAAAAAGGGTCCACTCACAAGTAGAGGTAATAGTCATGGCTGAAAATCTGTTTTCAGATCTAGCTCGAGTCATCGAGCAGGTGGGAAAAGACAAAGGAATCGATCGCAACGTGGTGATCGAGGCCGTTACTCAAGGGATGTTGGTTGCCGCTCGTAAAAAATACGGCACCTACCGCGAGATCGAAGCTTCCTACAACGAAGAATCTGGAGAGATTGAACTGTTCGAGTTCAAAGAAGTCGTTCCTCGTGAAAAGTTCATCGACGACGAAGTTGAAATTCCTTTGGACGAAGCTTTGAAGCTGGATCCCGCGGCGCAATTGGATGATTCGATCGGTATCAAACTGGATTCGGCAGATTTGGGTCGTATCGCGGCTCAAACGGCGAAACAGATCATCATGCAAAAGGTTCGCGATGCGGAACGCGAAATCATCTTCAACGAATTTGAATCTCGCAAAGGTGAAATCGCTTCGGGTATCGCTCGTCGCGTGGAAAGAGGCGCCATCGTTGTCGACTTGGGTCGCACCGAAGCCTACATCCCGCCTCGCGAACAGATCCCAGGCGAAGTTTACAAGCCAGGCGATCGCATTCAGGGTTACTTGTCAGAGGTTCGTCAAACGACTCGTGGTCCACAGATCATCATGTCGCGTGCGGCACCTGAATACATTGTGAAATTGTTCGAAATGGAAGTTCCAGAAATCTACGACGGGATCGTCGAGATCATGGCGGCCGCTCGCGAGCCAGGGGCTCGTGCGAAAATCGCCGTGCAGTCGAAAGACAGCTCGGTGGACCCAGTTGGCGCCTGCGTCGGTATGAAGGGAACCCGCGTTCAAAATATCGTTCAGGAATTGAAGGGCGAGAAAATCGACATCGTTCCTTGGGACGAAGACGTGACCCGTTTTGCGTGTAATGCCTTGGCTCCGGCTGAAATTTCTCGTGTCTTTATGGACGAAGAAAACAAAGAGCTGGAAATTGTGGTACCTGACAATCAATTGAGCCTTGCGATCGGAAAGCGTGGACAAAACGTGCGTCTGGCCGCAAAACTCACCGGTTGGAAAATCGACATCATGTCTGAAAGCGCGGCTTCGGCTCGCACGGCGGAATCGATCTTCAATCTGATGTTGATCCCGGGCATGACCGACACGATGGCGCAAAACATCTTCCAAAGCGGTTTCGGTTCATTCCAAGCGGTGGCGCAAGCGCCGACCGAAGAAGTGATGACGATCCCTGGTTACGAAGATCCGGATAAGGCGGACAAACTGATCAACGACGCGAAAGCGGTCGTTGCGAAATATGAACGCGAAGGCATTCCGGTGCCTCAGTCGCCACAGGCTCAGGCTGCGGCGAAAATGTCAGGCGATGCCAAATCACAAGCTGATTTGCGTCTGAAACAGGAGCTGGAAAAGCTTCAAAGCGAAGAGCGCGGCGAAACAGAATCTTAATTTTATCGCGGTGTCTTGAAGCTGGTACGCATAGAAACGTTCGATATTGAAAGCAAACAGGAGTTTGAGTGAGTAATCCAAAAGTTTTTGAATTTGCCAAAGAAATCGGGATGACCCCGCTGGCTCTCATGGACAAGATCCGTGAGTGGCACTTGCCGGTGAAGTCTCATATGGCCGAGCTCGAGCCATCGGTTTTGGAAGCGATCAAAGCAAAACTCAGTGAACCTTCGAAGCCCGCAGACGCGGCGGCCGAGAAGAAGCCAGCGGCTCGAAAAAAAGCAGCCGGCACCACGGCCACGGCGGCGCCAAAAACGGCGACGAAGAGCGCTGCCACCAAAACGGCAGCAACCAAGGCTGCGACAGCGGCTGCGCCAACGGCGGCTCCGGCCGCTAAGCCTGCGGGAACTGTGGTTCGTCGTAAGGTGAAGGCCGCCGAAGAGGCTCCGCAAGCGGAAGAAGCCATTGAAACCGCGTCGCCCGAAGCGCGACGCGAAGAAACTGTCGAAGCGCCGGCTCCGGTCGTGGCCGCTCCGACGGCTCCGGTCGCTCAGTCAGCGCCAACTCCTGCAGCGGCTCCGGCCGCTCCAGTGGCAGCGACAGCGGCTCCAGCTGCCGAGCCAGAAGCACCTGTTGCAGCGGCACCCGCCGCGGCGGCGCCAACGGCAGCTCCGGCAGGTCCTTCTCGTAAAAAAGAAGTCGCCATCGGCAATAGCGGTGTGGCCAGCAGTCCGGCTCCGCGCCGAAATATCATCGGTCGTATGGATCTGAGCCGCGTGCAATCGCAGGCGCCTCCGCGTCCAGGCGGCGATCGCCATGGCGGTCCACGTCCTCCGATGGGAGCAGGCGGTCCCGGTGGCGGCCCTCGTCCAAAAGGAAATTTGCGTACAGGGTTCATTCAAGCCTCGGCACCGATGCCAGATGTGATGCCAGCAGGTGACGACTTCAGTCGCCGTGGCGGTAAGGACGATAAACGTCGTCACAAGCCAGGCGGAACAGCCGAAGCAACGGCGGTGAAGCCGGCCGGTGAAGAAGGACAAACTCAACATTTCGACGCGGCCGAATTCCGTAAGCGCGAAATGGTTTTCCAACCGAAAAAGAAAAAAGGCATGCTGAACCGTCCATCGATGCAAACTCAGATCACGACACCCAAAGCTTCCAAGCGCGTGGTGAAGGTCAACCAGACAATGAAAGTCGGCGACCTGGCGATGGAAATGGGTATCAAGGCTCCCGAGCTCATCAAGAAATTGATGAAAGACGGGGTTATGGCCACGATCAACACCGATCTGGATTTCGATACGATCTCATTGATCGTGGGCGATTTCGGCTTCGAGGCGGTCAACTCGTTCAAGTCGGCTGAAGAGGTCATCTTGGAAACGACCGTCGGCGATGTTGGTAAAGAAATCATCCGTCCACCGGTTGTGACCATTATGGGTCACGTCGACCATGGTAAGACCTCGCTTCTGGATTCAATCCGTAATGCCAACGTGGCCAGCGGTGAAGCCGGCGGGATCACCCAGCACATCGGTGCTTATCAGGTGAAAACCGAAGACGGTCACACAATCACGTTCTTGGATACTCCGGGCCACGAAGCCTTCACGGCGATGCGGGCTCGCGGTGCCAATGTCACCGATATCGCGGTGATCGTGGTGGCGGCCGACGACGGTGTGATGCCTCAGACGGCGGAGGCGATCAGCCACGCCAAAGCGGCGGAAGTGCCAATGATCGTCGCTATCAATAAAATGGATAAGCCGGGCGCGAATCCGGATCGCATCAAACAACAACTGACCGAATACGAAGTCGTCCCCGAAGAGTGGGGCGGCACCACCATGTTCGTGGGTGTCTCGGCATTGAAAAAGACCGGTATCAAAGAACTGCTCGAGCAGATTCATTTGATCGCCGAAGTCAGCGAATTGAAAGCTCACCCTGAAAAACCAGGAACCGGAGCCGTGATCGAAGCGCGCCTTGAAAAAGGCCGTGGAAACGTCGCGACCGTTCTGGTTCAGGACGGAACCCTGAAGGTCGGTCAACATATCGTGGCCGGAACCGTTTCGGGCCGCGTGAAGAGTCTGATGAATGACAAAGGTGAAAAAGTCACCGAAGCGACGCCAGGTATGCCAGTCGAAGTTTTGGGTCTCAGCGGAACTCCGTCAGCCGGTGATCAATTCGACACCGTGAAAGACGAGCGCGTCGCTGAAGAAGTCGTCCGCATCCGCAAAGAGCAAGCCGATAAAGCCAATGCTCCGGCATCGAAAGTTTCTCTGGAAGAGATCTTCTCGAAAGTGAAACAAGGCGATGTGAAAGAGCTGGCGGTTATTTTGAAATCGGACGTATCAGGTTCGATGGAAGCCATCAATGGCATGTTCAAGAAACTTTCGACTCCGGAAGTGAAGCTGAAAGTCGTGCATTCGGCGGTCGGTGGCATCACCGAATCGGATGTGCTTTTGGCGCAAACCGCAAAAGGGATCGTCGTTGGTTTCAACGTGCGCCCGGATGGCGGAGCAACCACGGCGGCGAAACGCATGGGTGTCGAGATTCGCTCTTACACCATCGTCTACGAATTGATGGACGATATGAAGAAAGCGATGGCGGGTCTTCTCACTCCGGATATCGTCGAAAAAGTTTTGGGTCGTGCCGAAGTTCGAAACACATTCACCGTTCCGAAAGTGGGAACGATTGCCGGTTGCTTTGTGGCGGATGGAAAAATCCAACGCAGCAACATGGCTCGTCTCATCCGCGACGGCAAAATCGTGTACGAAGGCAAGATCTCTTCGCTCAAACGTTTCAAAGACGATGCGCGTGAAGTGGCCCAGGGCTTCGAATGCGGTATCGGAATTGAAAACTTCAACGACGTCAAAGTCGGCGATTCGATCGAAGCTTTCATTAAAGAAGAGGTCGCTCGCGAGCTGACACCTTCGTCTCCGGCGGAAGCATAATCGAAATATGAAAAAAACAGGTGACGGGCGCAGGGTCGCTCGAGTCGAGCAAGAGATTCAAAAGACCGTCGCCCAGTTTTTGATTTCGGGTTTTCGCTTTCCGCTGCCGGGTTTGGTGACCGTTTCCCGCGTCATCATGCCGGCGGATCTGCGCAACGCCAAGGTTTACGTCAGCGTCCTGGGAAGCGAAGCGGATCGAAAAAAAGCGCTCGAAACTTTGCAAGAACGCGCTTACGACGTGCAAAACTATATCGGTAAAGAGCTTCGCATGCGTTACTGCCCGAAGCTGACTTTCTTCCATGATGAAACGACCGAGCACGTTTTGAAAATCGATCGCATTTTGCACGAGCTTGAAGAAAATAAGAAAAATCAAAATCCAGAATTGAAAGTCGTCGACGATTCAAGCGACGAGGAGACCTAAATGAAAGTTTTGGTGATCGACGATCTTTTGAGAAAATCTTGGGCTCCGATGAAGGACGATCTGCCTTTGATCGCGGGCCTGAGCGCCGTCTACGCCTTCGCCGCGTGGGTGATTCATTTCATCCCGTTTGCCAACGTGATCGTGTTCGGTCCTTTGGGGGCCGGTTATCTTTACTCGTTGCTGCAGATTCAGAAGAAAGAAACGATCGGTTACAAGGATTTCTTTTGGGGCTTTATGGATCTCAATCGATTCTTGCACCTGGTGGTTTTGAATGTGCTGGCCACTTTGGCGATCACCATCGGTTATATTTTGTTGATCATCCCGGGTGTTTGGCTGACGGTTTCTTTGTTCTTCGGAACGACGATTTTTGTGACGACCAAGCAAGATGGCGTTGAAGCACTTCGCATGTCGATGGATCTGGTGAAGGGGCGCTGGTGGCAGTGCGCTTGGTTTTTGTTCGTTCTTTGCGTGCTGAATATCGTCGGGGCCCTTTGCTTGATGGTCGGTCTTTTGGTCACCGCCCCCTTGTCGGTTTACGCCACCGTCTTGGCGATGCAAAAGCTTGTCGCCTCTCGTGCTGAAGTTTCAACTCCGACTCCGCCGCCTGCAGAAAATGTGACACCGCTTTCATGAGTCTGCACGGGCTTTTGCTTCTCAATAAGCCCGCCGGTATCACGAGCCACGATGTGGTGGCTCGCACCCGAAGAATTTTGCAAACCAAATCGGTCGGCCACAGCGGAACTTTGGATCCGATGGCGTCGGGCCTGATGGTGCTTCTGATTGGCGAGGCGACCAAGCTCAGCCAGTATATTTTGGAAAAAAACAAAGCCTACCGCGTGCGCGCGCAGCTGGGGATTCGCACGGACACTTACGACACGACCGGCACGGTACTGGAGACCAGCACGGATCTTCCGGGCGAGAGGTTGGTGCGCGAAGAAGCTTTGAAATTGCATGGGGATTTTGAGTGGCCGATCCCCATGTTTTCGGCGGCGAAGGTTGATGGCAAAAAACTGTATGAATACGCCCGCGCCGGCGAAAAGATTGAAGTTCCCAAAAAAATCATGAGCTTTTTTGATCTGAAGATCGAAGCGCAAACCCCGGAAACGATCGACGTGTTCATTCGGTGCTCGAAGGGCTCTTTCATCCGCAGCTGGGTGCAAGAGCTGGGTGAACGCTTAAAGGTCGGCGCCGCCATGAGCCGGCTCGAGCGCACCGAATCCATGCCTTACACTTTGGATCAAGCGATCAGCTTTGAAGAGCTGGAAGCACAGGTCAAGGCGGGGCAGATCCCCAAAGGCTTCGTGCCGATGGCTTCAACCCTGTCAGAAGCCAAGATCATCCGCATCAAAGGCCAAGATCAGGTGATGATGGGAAACGGGCTGATCTCGCATGACCTGCGGGGGCGCTTGATTGCGACCTTTCAGCCTGGGCGGGACGAGGTGGTCAAAATCCTGTCAGCTCAAACTGGTGAGCTTTTAGCGCTGATTGGTCTGGATCCGGGCAAGGGTTTCGCCATTCGTCGTGTTTTCAGGTACGAGAACGCCTAAATCGCAGGCAGGTTCGCGGGCAAAAATTCGCCTGAAAACCAAGAATCTCAACCAGTTATTGACGGTTTGCCGCCTTCAGTTATACAACCATCAGCTTCAACGCCCCTGCATCGACAGCCATGACGATTGGGGGAGTGATCAATCCGAGTTTCTTTCAAAAAAGAGCTCACAAAAAATAGGAGACGCTAATGGCCGTCACAAAAACACAAAAAGAAAACATCGTTAAAAAGTTCCGCCGTGGCGAACTGGATACAGGAAGCTCAGAAGTGCAAATCGCTCTTCTCACAGCTCGTATCAACGAGATGACAGTTCACTTCACCACTCACAAGAAAGACGTTCACGGTCGCCGTGGGATGATGAAAGCCGTTAACCAGCGTCGTAAATTGCTGGATTATCTGAAACGCACAAACCTGAAAAAGTACGAAGGTTTGATCAAAGAACTGGATATCCGTAAGTAATCAAAATCAAAAAAAGGCCTCTCAAAAAGAGGCCTTTTTGACTTTTAAAGCCCCTCTCAAACAACCGAGACGACAGCAAAAAGCAGTCTCCTGGAATTGGGAAATCAGAAAAACTGCTGATGGAACCAGAAGAACCATCAGCCCAACGACCGACGATATAAGATCGGTGCGAATGAAGGAGAACCATGAAGACAACTGTGACCACGCTTGTGGGCGACAGACAAATCACAATCGAAACAGGACGAATGGCAAAGCAAGCCGACGGTTCCGTTTTGGTTTCTTGCGGCAACAACATGGTGTTGGTAACGGCCGTATCTTCGACAACAAAACAAAATGCGGATTTCTTCCCATTGACTGTCGAATACATCGAAAAATTCTACGCCACCGGTCGTATCCCAGGTGGATACTTTAAGCGTGAAGGTAAGCCGACAACAGATGCGACATTGAGCGCCCGTTTGATCGACCGTCCGATTCGCCCCAGCTTCCCAGAAGGCTA
This sequence comes from uncultured Bdellovibrio sp., assembly GCA_966211455.1. Lineage (GTDB taxonomy): Bacteria > Bdellovibrionota > Bdellovibrionia > Bdellovibrionales > Bdellovibrionaceae > 21-14-0-10-47-8. Next base: position 21,060 of record CBIHNI010000006.1, on the reverse strand, counting down.
CCGTTTTGAAACTCAGGTCGTGGCGACCGTGATGAGTGCGGACGGCGCTTTCCCAATCGATATGCTGGCAAGCCTGGGTGCTTCGGCCGCTCTTCATATTTCTGATATTCCATTCAACGGCCCAACAGCCGCCGTCCAAGTCGGCCGCATTGATGGACAGTTGATCGCCAACCCAACTCCGCAGCAGATGGAAAAGTCAGACTTTGACATCATCGTGGCAGGGACCCGCAATGGGATCTTGATGGTGGAAGGTGAATGTAAATTCGTTTCTGAAGCGGACATGCTGGCCGCTTTGAAATTCGGTCACCAGTCTTTGATGCCGCTGCTGAACGCACAAGACGAGCTTCGTGAGAAGTTCGGATCAAAACCGAAGCGTTCTTGGACACCAGCGACGATCGATGCTGATTTCCGCGCAAAAGCGGACGCGATCTTGCGCTCAAAAATCGAAAAAGCAATGACCATCCGTGAAAAGATGGAACGTTACGCAGCATACGCCGCGGCCAAAGACGAAGCGAAAGCCGCTTTGATCGCCGGCATCACCGACAAATCTGAAAAAGAAGCACGCGAAAAAGATCTGGCAACTGTTGTTGAAGATCTGAAGTACCAAGTTTCTCGTGAAATGATCTTGTCAAAAGGTGCACGTCTGGATGGACGTGACACGAAGACAGTTCGCCCGATCGCTTGCGAAGTCGGCCTTTTGCCACGTGCGCACGGTTCAGGACTTTTCACTCGTGGTGAAACCCAGGTGATCGGAACTGCGACTTTGGGAACCGGCGATGACGAGCAAATGGTCGATTCATTGCTGGGAACACAAATCCGCAAATTCATGCTTCACTACAACTTCCCTCCATTCTCGGTGGGTGAAGTCGGCCGCTTCGGTGGTCAAGGTCGTCGCGAAATCGGTCACGGAAACCTGGCGGAACGCGCGCTGAAAGCGATCATCCCTGATTTCGAAAAATTCCCCTACACGTTGCGTGTGGTGGCGGATGTCTTGGAATCCAACGGTTCTTCTTCAATGGGAACTGTGTGCTCGGGTATCTTGGCACTTCTGGATGCCGGTGTGCCAATCAAAGGAAACGTGGCGGGGATCGCCATGGGTCTGATCAAAGAAGGTGACCGCGTTGCCGTTTTGACTGACATCTTGGGTGATGAAGATCACTTGGGTGATATGGACTTTAAGGTTGCGGGGACTGCGACTGGTATCACAGCTGTCCAAATGGATATCAAAATCGACTCTGTTAGCTTCGCCGTGATGGAGCAGGCTTTGAACCAAGCTCGTGATGGACGTTTGCACATCTTGAACGAGATGGAAAAAGTGATGAAAACGCCTCGTGGTCAAATCTCTGAGTTTGCTCCGCGAATTGAGACCATCAAAGTTCATCCAGACAAGATCCGCGAAGTCATCGGGCCGGGCGGTAAGGTCATTCGTGGCATCACCGAGGCGACTGGCGTGAAGATCGAAATCGAAGACGACGGACGCATCCACATCGCATCTTCGGATCCAGCGGCCACGAAGAAAGCGATCGCGATGATCAATGACATCTGCGCCGAAGCGGAAGTCGGCAAGACATACAAAGGCAAAGTTGTGAAAATCGCAGACTTTGGTGCCTTCGTTGAAATCCTGCCGAACACGCAAGGTTTGTTGCACATTTCAGAAATCGCTCACGACCGCATCCGTGCCGTCGGTGATGTTCTGAAAGAAGGCGACGAAATCGACGTGAAGGTTTTGGACGTGGACCGTGCCGGACGCATCAAGCTTTCTCGCAAAGCCTTGATGGCTGTGCCACAGCACTAGTTGCTAGGTCAAAATACTGAGCTCTTTTGAAAGGCGCGGGTCTGGGACCGGCGCCTTTTTCTTTTCGTGGTGTTTTGTGGGAACAAATAAGGTGATCGGTGGGTTGGTTTCGACACCTTTGGGCATACTTATTTCATTCAAAACGCAAAGAACCTAAAACCGATTTTTTTAAACAAGGGAGATCAAAGATGAAAATGATGATGATGACAATTATGAGTGCCGTGGCTATTTCTTCGACAGTGATGGCTGGCCCACGTTTGGTTTTGAGCGCAGAGCAAGCGAAAGAAATCGCTATTATTCAAGTGCGTGCGGCCAATGTGAAGGATGACGTTTTAACCGTTGTTCGCAGTGAAGTTGCGCCTGCTTACTCAGCCCTCTCTGCTCAACATCTTAGCGACAGCAAGTTCCAGGTGCAGGTGCAAGCAATGCGTCCAGGGCAGACATGTCTGTACACCATCGTTATCGATGATTCATCAGGCGATGATCTTGGCATGCTAAGCACAGTGTGTGAATAAACTGAAAAACTGAGTTCTTTTGAAAGGCGCCGGTCTGAGACCGGCGCCTTTTTCTTTTATCTGATGGCCGTTTTAAGGGTCTTAAGTTTGCACCTATAAGGCGCATGTTCTGGGTTCGGCGACTGAACTTTCATTCTTTGCTTTTAAGGGCTGTTATTTTAATAGCGAGCACGCTTTTGGTCCCAGCCTCGGCCTACTGTCAAAATTTTGTTCGCTCGGGAACCCAGCTCTCGTCATCTGCCGTTGTCTCTGATCCGCAAAAGAAAGAGAATCTTCGCAACAAACTGAAAGAGGAATGGAATCAAAGCAAAACGGTCGGTGATGCCCGGCTGGTCTTGATCCCAGCACACAAAGATTCGAAGTCTTCGCTGAAGGTCGGTGGGGCATGGGTCGGGGGCGGTGGCTCGGGGATTGCCTGCCCGGTGGTAGGGAAAAGCCTAAGCACCATTCACCATGCCGATATGATTCATCGGAAGATGGATTCTGAATCCTATGATACAATCGATTCGGTCGGGATGTTGGACCTGGCCTTTGTGAAAAATACCGATCTGATTTTGCCGATCAAGGGCGAACTTTCGGTGCAGTACGCCCAGCGCATTTTGGATCTTTATTTTTCAAAGCAGCTTCCTTTTTTGAACATCAAACTGAAAAGCTTGGTGGTCTTGATCAACGAACAGCTGCAAGAGCAAATTCAAGCCCACAAGTTGAATCCGCAAATCCGTGTTTTGGATCCTTTAAGTGATTATGGCAGCAATCGTTACTTTGAAATGCGCAGCAAGTTTCTTCCGTGCGAAATGGCCCAGTTGGCGACACGCTATGCGCACACCTCTTTTTTTAGAGTTCACGAGTTTTTTGTCGATTTCGATGTTTCGTTGATTTTGAAAATGAGAGAGAAGGCACGATCGGAGATTCCGGGTGTGGTTCACGAGGCGGCGCTTCTTCTGCACGAGGCGATCTACTTATTTGCCAGCAGTCTTGGCCATCGCGATGCCGACCGTACGATCTTTGATATTGTTCCGTTCTTGCTGAAACAGAAGAATCTTGAAAAGCTTCAAAGCCTTTCTCCGGAAGCAGCTTCGGACTTTTTAAACGATCAGTTGCGATATTTTAATCTGGGTTCATCTGCATATGTGATCACGCCGTTAACGGCAGAATTCATGTCTCAAACCAAATCTCGTCCAGGAGTTTCGCTTCAGACCTTTGAGCGATACATGCAACTTTCCGAGCGAACCAACGACGTCTATATGAGACCTATGAAGACCTACTATCGCAGTGACGAAGCGGTTTGGCTGGATGCTTTGTCTTATTTGACGGATATTGAAACAAGACTGGGCGAAAAATACGGCATTTATTCTGGCGCGCTTTATTTGATTGCAAACGAGCAAAATGACGAACTTTCGTTTCTAGCAGCAGTGAAGCGAATCCCAGTTTCGGGTTTCACCCAGGAGGAAATCTTGTTCTGGAATCCGCGTTTGGAAAAGGCGCAGGCAGCCGCTTGCGAAATTCTGCAAAGCCGATTCGATCGGTATAACCTGCAGTTCAAAGATCCGGATGTGACCTCGATCTACCAAGCGGCTCTTCGATATTGCGCTCGTCAGATTCGCAAGTAAGGCTACCACCCAAAAAGATCAAAATTCATTTGAAAGACTTCGGTTGGTGTTGTTTCTCGCACCAGAGCTTCCGTTTTGCGAAGGAACTTTAAGAACTCTTCATGAATGTCATTTTTGGTTTTTTCGTTTGCCGAGAAGGTGACCGAAAACACGAAGCGCTCTTCGGTGGTGTGGCTTTGCAGTTTTTGGATGGCGTGGGTTCTTTGGAAAAGCTGGTAAGGGATATTCAGCGGAGAATCCGCCACCAGCTGAAGATGATCTTTGATCAGCCGGTAAGATTTTGTTCCGACCTCCCACTGGATCAGACGCAGGTCTTGAAGCGTGCTTAATGTGGCTTTGAAATGAGTCTCGCTGATGTGGGTCCGCAGGGCGATTTGTTCGGGATTTTGTGCATAGTAAGGGAGGCTGAGAAAAACATGCACCAAAGGCGCGTAGGGATCTAAAAAATATTTTTGATAGTCTTCGGCGGCAAGGGGATGAACCGCTTCGGCTTTCAAATGTTTTCGCGTATCGCGATGTCGCATTTGAATCTCTTTGATTTGTTTTTGCAGTTCTTTTTTTCTCTCGGAAACGACCGAGCGTTGAGAATCCAAAAGCAGCAAAAGATAATCGGTTTCTTCTTTGGTGAATTTCAAAAACCGGGACGTCAGATAAAGTTGATCGGCATTGAAGTGGGCTTCTTTTTTAAGAACGCGGCTGATGTAGGCTCTTTGGATGCGGGTGTCTGCTGCTAATTTCGAGAAATGAACCTCGTGGCCTTCTTTTTTGGATGCTTTGACTTTTTCCTGGATTACTTCACGATAATCACCGTACCTAAAAACATTCATAAACGGATTCCTTCTCAAGTTTTTCTATTTCCTGACAGGAGAGGCTCTTCAGGCAAGTGCGTTTCGACTTCCCTGAGGTGCTTTGCTCTTTGAAATTCGAATTTTACCTTTTCTAAGCCCCAAATCTAATTCCGTAGATAGTTGAAATTACAATGTTTTCAGTGCTTTTCGGGACCGAATGCGACTTTTAAGCAAACTCGAAGGCAAAATTGATTTCTTATAAATGGCGATATATGGCTCGGTGCATTATTTTAGGTTTCATATATCGATCCACTCAAACCAAAGTGAGAAACTATGAAAACCAAAATCCGCATTTCCAAAATAGCAAAACAACTGATTCTTCTAACGGTCATGATATTTGGTGTGGCGTCGCAAGCGCAGGCGCAAGCAGGGCTGATCGCACCTTTGGTCGCAGTTCGCAAAGCCTTTAAAGAAGGGCATGTCCCACAAGATGCGGAATTGCGATTGGGTTCTTCTTGGATCAACTGCGAGGCGATCGTGGCCTATGGTCAGGGGCAGGTCGATCCTTTGAAAAGACCTTTCTACATCCAAATTGCGAAGGAGAATGACGTTTACGAAGTCAGTGGCGCCGGAAATGCGGCCTATCACTGGGGAATCCAGGGCATTAGATACTCTTCAATGAGCTTTATTCCGACACCCATTTCTCATTCGGAGCTCACTCAGCAAAATACAGAAGAGGGTTGGACTCCCGGATCTTCATATACAGGATATGGCACGATTCGTATTTCCAAAGCAGGCGATCTTGTGATCGAAGATACACTTCTTTATTTGAAGGGATCCTTCGCTCAAGACCCGAAGTATCCGGTCACGTCGGCGGTTTATCCTCCATTTGCAGTCAGCAAGTATTTCCTCTGCGAAAAAAGCAAACAGTAGTTTCTGAGGTTTTTTTCTTTTTGTGGGAGCGAATTAAATAAGGTCACCACCGCTACGGCGGTGGCCGATAAAGTTCAGACGAGATGATCGGGGAGTTGGTCGGCACGCTAGTTTTAGCTTCAGAGACACTAACTTCTATGTGGAAGATGGCTCGCTCGCCATCAGCCCTCGGGATCATGCTCGAATTTAGCTCAAATCACGGACAAAGAATCGCTTAACACCCCATGCTAAGTACACCAAATTATGGATGAAAAACCCTCTCGGTGCGATGCTCAGGAATGCGGTTTTTGCCGCAGGATATTTGGCAAGGAGTGGGCCGAAGGTGATTCGCTTTAAGAAAACGGTTTTGAAAAATGGCATCCGGGTGGTCAGTGAGATGCACTCGGAATCGCGTGCGGCTTCGATTGGGGTTTGGGTGACAACCGGAACCCGCGATGAAGAGCCGGGTGACGAAGGGATTTCACATTTTCTTGAGCACATGGTGTTCAAGGGAACCAAATCTCGTTCGGCTTATCAGATTTCAAAATCGCTGGAGGCCCTGGGCGGCGAGCTGAATGCGTTCACCACGCGCGAAAATACCTGCTATCACGCGCTTGTGCTGAAAGATCACTGGCGCAAAGCTTTGGATGTGTTGGCTGATCTTTCGAATAACATGGAACTGAACCGTTCTGATTTTCAGCTGGAAAAATCGGTGATCTTGCAAGAGATCTCGATGGGTGACGACAATCTGGAAGAGCTGATTTATGACGAGTACCTGGCACGCTGCCTGCCAAAGCATCCCTTGGGCCGCCCGATTTTGGGCACCACTGAATCCGTGTCGAAGATGACCCAAAAGCAAATTCAAGCCTATTACAAAGAGCGCTATTCGGGTAACAACATGATCGTGGCCGCAGCTGGTAATATCGATCACACCGAATTGGTGGAGGCGGTTGAATCGCTTTTGGGTAAAAAACCAAAACGCCGTCTGCAGTTTCCACGCACCAAACCCAAGCACCGTGCTTTCCGTGATGTGATCGAAAAACAGACCGAGCAGTTGCATCTGCTTTTGGGGATGCCGTGTGCGAGCTTCAAGGACCGTGATCGCTTCGAAGCCTTTATTGTCAACGCGCTTTTGGGCGGGGGCATGACGTCGAAGCTGTATCAAAGTGTGCGCGAAAAGCGGGGATTGGTTTACTCGGTGTACTCGAGCTTGAATACCTTTGAAGACTTTGGAATTATCAACATCTACGCCAGCTGTGAAAAAGCCAATATGAAAGCCGTGATTCGCACGATTTCATCCGAGCTTCGCCGTGTGAAGCGAAATGGGATCACACAAGGGGAGCTTGATCTTTTCAAAACGCAGGTGGTGGGCTCCTTGCTGTTGGGTGCGGACGATATCGACAACCGCATGCAAAGCATCGGCGTGAACGAGATGGTGTTTAAAAAGTACAAGCCCGTCGACGAGATCATCGAAGAAATCAACGCGGTGACCGTCAGCTCGGTGAACCAGTACGTGAAGAAGACTTTCGACTTTGACAACCTGGGCGCGGTGCTCATGGGCGGCGGGGCCGAAGAGCTTCGCGAATGGTTTGTGAATCAGAAAATTTAAGGGAAAATCAAAATGGAAATGCCAAAAGTAAAATTGAAAGTCAAAAAGCTCACTCACTTCAAAGGCGACCTGCCAATGTATCAGACGTCGCTTGCCAGCGGCTTCGATGTGCGCGCGCAATTGGAGCGTCCTTTGTTGCTAGAGCCCGGCGAGCGCGCCATGGTGGCGACAGGTCTTTCATTCGAAATTCCCCCAGGCTACGAGATCCAATCCCGTCCCCGCAGTGGGCTCGCAGCGAAGCACGGAATTTCCATCGTCAACACCCCAGGGACCATCGATGCCGATTACCGCGGCGAAGTGAAGGTGATCTTGGTCAACCACGGGCTTGAAGCCTTCGAGATCAAGGATCAAGAGCGGATCGCGCAGTTTGTGCTAGCGCCCGTGGTGCAAGCGCAGTTTGAGATGGTGGAAGAGCTTTCGGACACCGCTCGCGGTGCTGGTGGGTTTGGGTCTACGGGGCGGTAAGGTTTTGGAGCAGTTTCGCCAACCCGGATTTTTGCAGCCTCTTTTGCGCAATATCAATCATCGCACTGTAAAGAAGCTCGTTGGGGTCGTTGATTTCGATCAAATTTAAATCCAAAAACACCAAAGCCGAGGCCAGCGCGGTTCGTTTATTTCCATCCACAAAAGGTTGGTTTTCGGCGATATGAAAGGCATAAGCTGCAGCCATTTCATATATTCCACTATGAACATAGTCGCCTCCGAAAGAAGCTTGAGGCATATTGACTGCGGATTCGAAAAGGGATCTGTCCCGTATGCCAGAAGCGCCGCCGTATTGCTCGAGTTGTAAGTCATGCAGAAGTAGGGCCTCTTCCACAGTCAAAAAAACGATTTCAGACAAACTCACTTTGCAAGCTTTCGGAATGTCGAATCATGCTTTTTCATGATCTTTTCTGCAGAGGCTCGGACGCTTTTGCCGCGACTGATGGGCTCGATAATTAAGCGGGATCCATCGGTTGAAACATCAAGCTCAGTGTCGCGATCAATTTTCAGTAATTCCAAGATTGGTTTTTCAATCACGATGCCCAGGCTATTGCCAACGGCGGACAGTTTCTTTCTCATGGCGACCTCCAGTACGTACCATGTTATAACATATGTATAACATGGTCAAGAGGTCATGGTGGGCTATTTCCCGAGCTCAACCTCTGGCGCATCCAGCCGGTCGTTGCTCCAGGATCTGTCCCAGCGCGAGTTTGAGCTCACCTGACCCCACAGCCAAAGCGCAAAGATAAATGCATAAAGTGACGCGACCATCTTCAGCGCCATCTTGCGATCCAGTTGGAAGTTTTCCATAAAACCGATGAACAGCAAAAGAGCGGCAAAGGTCACCGACAGGATTGTGATCGGTGGCATATGGTATTCCAGAATCTGAAAGATAAACCATGGAAGACTGGCGAACAGCACAAGCCCGAACATGCGGCGAAGTGAAACCGTGCGCTTCACAAAAATTTGAAAGCAGTAATAGAAAAACAGAGCCGTCAGAAAGATCGTGATAAAAGTTGAGATCGGCGAAATGATTGCGCCACCGATGATCGCGAAGGTGCTTTTCTTCTCGACGATTCGGGCCAAGGTGCCGGTCAGAATGGCGACGCCGACTTGGACGGCGATCCAGCGGTGCCAGGGCCAATCGGGGACGCGTTTGATTTCACGCAAAGGATGACGAAGGAAGCAGAAAAGATGTTGTTTGATTTCAAGCGCTTCGCGAAGCAGAAACTCTTTTTGGCTCATGCCTCAAGGGTAGGGGAGCTGCGGCCTTGAAGCAAGTCTCTTTCAGCTAAGAATTGGACTCGGTCCAAAAGAACGTGGCCTTGGCTTTCTTGCATCTGCCAACCCAAGTGCTCGAGCCCGCGCCTTGAGCGTTGAAAGGTCCATGTTCGGTGCAATTTCCAGAAAAGTGGCGTGGTGATGTCTTTGTTTTCCGGAAGCTCGACTTCAGCAATCGGAACATTCAAACGAAATGGCGGAGTCTTGCCGTTTTCAGCGAGCAAATTCACTGAAGCCAGGCAGTCGTAATCGCGATCTTTTAAAAGCGAAACCATCTCGCGCAGGCTGCCTTCATCGATAAACAGATGGATGCGTCCTTGCTTTTGCGATTGTTCACTTAAAAAACTGTGCAAATGACGGCGGCGTTTGGCTTCGTTCAGCCACGGAAGATTCAAATGGTACACATCGTAACCGTGCGAAGCTAGGTAATGCGGAATCTGATTCCAGTATGCTAAGAAATAAAAAAGGCTGCGCTTGCCAGTGACAAACACCAAAGGGGACGAGGTCAGCAAGCAGTTTGGTTTTAGCTCTTGCACGATTTGCAGACGGCTTCGGCGCCAGTTGTGCGCGAAGAAAAGGCCGACAATCGCAAGGCTTGCAATCAGACCCAGTAGCATTAGAAGTAAGTATCCAATCGGATTGTCAGATCCAAAGCACCTTTGTCGGCTGTTTGGTTGACCATCGAAGTGCGAAAGCCCGCTTCGGCGCCGACGCTGAAATTTTTCGCGGCGTAAATATCAAGGCCACCGAAAATCATCGCGGTCGGAGTGCTATCATCGATATTCACATCCACGTCGTTGATTTTCAGGAATCGCGTTCCGATACCGGCACCCGCACGGAAACCCGTGCTGGAAGAGATGTGATCTCGGCGCATCAGTTTCAAATCAAATTCGCGCAGCGATCGGGTTTCAGAACCCGAGCGTGCTTGACCGAAATTGCGAAGCGCCATTTCGCTCGCCCATTCTGGCGAGAATAAATCGATGCCCAACGACAGTTGAAAACCGTTTTGATATTTCATCGTGTCGCTGCCGCGGCCGGTGTTGACGTTGTTGGCCGAAGTCAGAAGACCCACGCCCGCATGGATTTTCAAAGCGTCCAAGGGATCATTGGCGTTTCGCACGACATTGTTTTTCTTTTGATGAATCTGTTGAACGAGATCGTCATAGCTGACCTCTTCGTAATCGTCGGCCGCCTGGACCATTGTCGAGAAAAGAACGGTCACAAGAGCAGGAGCGAGAAGAGCTGAAAACCAAAATCCTTTTGATTGTTTCATAAGCATCCTTTGCCAATACCTTATGATAACAAAATCACATCTATTCACAAATCCGCCCTTTCCGACTGGACCTCTTTTTTGTCATAATAAGAGGCATGAGTGTTTTATTTTCATCCCGTCGATCTTGTTACTGTGCGTTTTGTCGTTCTGAACGAAAGGTCTACACCAAGAAGAATATCGGTCTTGGTGATATCCTGGCTTCCGCTTTGGGTGCGGGGGCCGTGATGTTTGCGATCTTTCAAGAGTTCGATCCGCGCGTGATGCTGATCTTTGTCGCATTTTTAGCGCTGGCGGAAACTTTTGTGCAGCTCAGATGGCGAATGACGATGACTTGCAAGTTTTGCGGGTTTGATCCTGTTTTGTATTTGAAGGACACCGAAAAAGCGGTGGCCAAAGTTAAAATTCGCTTAGATCAAAGGCAGAAGGATCCGGCATCATGGCTTGCCGAACCGCTGCAGTTGCCAAAGCTCTCCAAGGAAAAAGCCGAGATGATTGAACTGGCCAAAACCGGCGGAGCTTTGGTAAACAAGCGTATATGAAAACTTTGATCATCATCCCGACCTACAACGAAAAAGAAAATATTCAGGCCATTGTGCAAGCGGTGTTTGCGCAAAATTTGGGCGTCGAAGTTTTGGTGGTGGATGACAGCTCGCCAGACGGAACCGGCGATATCGTGCGTGAAATGCAAAAATCCGAAACCAAACTGCATCTGCTTTCCCGTGCCGGAAAAGAAGGCTTGGGCCGCGCTTACATCGCGGGCTTTGAATGGGGTTTAGCGAAAGGTTTTGAAATCTTGGTTGAAATGGATGCGGACTTTTCGCATCGACCGGTGGATCTGGGACCTTTGCTGAAAGCGGCAGCGGCCAACGATTTTGCGGTGGGCTCTCGTTACGTGGCCGGTGGAGCAACGAAAAATTGGGGTGCGATGAGAAAGCTCATCTCGCGTGGCGGGGGGATCTACTCGCGCTTGATTTTGGGCTTTCCACTGAATGATTGGACCGGGGGCTTCAATGCCTGGAAGGCCGAGACTTTAAAAAAAATCAATCTGCCAACGGTGAAATCAAATGGCTACAGCTTTCAAATCGAATTGAAATACAAAGCGCTGAAAGCGGGCTGCAAAGGTGTGGAATCACCGATCTTGTTTGAAGATCGCCGCGTGGGTCACAGCAAAATGTCCTCAAAGATTGTGTTGGAAGCCTTGTACCGGGTTTGGCTTCTGAGGATGGGATGAAGTTTTTTGCGGCGCTGGTGATCGGGATTTTCGGTTTTTCGTCGGCGCTTTGGGCGCAGACAAAACCTTATCCTTACCGCGCCCAAATCACCGGCGAAGAGACGCACATCTACGAAAAAGCCGACTTTGATTCGCGCATTATCATGACGCTCACGCCGGGTGCGACCTATGATGTTTCACAAAATATTTATGGCGGTGCTTTTTACCGCATTCGCATCCGCCCGGGACTTTTGGGTTATGTTTCCGATGCGGACGTGAAGCCTTTATGGAAAGGCACCGGTGCCGGTACAAGCACAAACGCGGCCATCGAAAATCCACCAGCGAAAGAAAAGCTGGCTGACGCAAAGGTCGATCCCAAAAAAGAAAAATCAAAGAAAAAAGCCAAGACCGATAAAAGAAAACGTCCTTTCGAGTACACACAGTTTGTAGGGCTGCAGTACGCCTCGATCGAGTACCAAGAAGAGACCATGGGTGACAGGCGCCGCGAAGCTTCGGGATTTTTTGGCGTGAAATTGTCAGGCCCTGATTTGATCGTCGACGGTGCGTTTCCGACGGAAGTGAACTTTTTGTATCACGCGGGGGCTCCGAGCTATTACGAAAAGCTCACCGGCAATGGCGCTGACGGTTGGATTTTCTTGATGAACTTTTTGTGGGAAAGTTATTTTCCGCATGGAAAAAATGCGCTCACTTTTTTAGGCTTTGGCCCCATGTTTCGCTACTCAAAATTCAATGCCAGCATCACCGACAGCACGACCGGAAAGGTCACCTCCTATTCGTTAGAGGATATGGGGGCGGGGGCTGTTTTCAATGCGGGCATCAGTGTTCGTATCGATCAGGTGGCGCTTCGCGGCGAGGCTCAGTATTACTGGGAAAAGCAGCCCTATTGGGGAGCTGCTTTGGCCCTGCAAATGTCTTTTTGATGACAAAGCCAGGTCTCTTTGAGAGACCCAATACATGCCCACAAATCAGAGCATCCAGATTCTTCCAAATGACGTGATCGATCAAATTGCCGCCGGTGAAGTCGTCGAGCGTCCTGCCCATCTTGTCAAAGAGCTGGTCGAAAACAGCTTGGATGCAGGTGCCACAAAAGTGTCCATCGAATTCGCCTTGGGCGGACGGTTTGTGAAAGTCACCGATGATGGCTCGGGCATTTCTTCAAAAGAGCTCACCAAAGCTTTGGATCGTCATGCCACCAGCAAAATTAAACTTTCAGAAGATCTGTGGCGACTTCGGAGCTTCGGTTTCCGAGGTGAAGCCTTGGCCAGTATCGCGGCGGTCAGCAAGCTCACTTTGATTTCAAAACCACAAAAGCAAACCAGTGCGGCTCGCGTGATCAGCGAGTACGGCCGTGCCGGATCAGTCGATGAGATCGGTGGCTCGCAAGGCACCAGCGTCACGGTTGAAAACCTGTTTGAAAACGTGCCGGCTCGTTTGAAGTTTATGAAAAGCCAAGCGGCCGAAAGCTCACGAATCAAAATGGCTTTGAAAGCCTTGGCCCTTTCGCATCCCGAAGTGGAATTTCGAATCACTCAGGATGGCGAGCTGATTTCATTCTGGCCCGGCTGCAAATCCCGTTTGGAACGTGCGAAGCAAATTTTAGGTGTCGAGCTTTTTGAAGGCAGTGCCGAGCGCGGCACCGTGAAAGCCTATGCGGTCTTTGCTGATCCGAAGAGCGTGCAAAAAACGGCGAAAGATATCTGGTTTTTTGCGCAAAATCGTTGGATCCAAGATCGCAGCTTGCAGGCGGCGGTGATGGAAGCTTACCGGCATTTATTGATGCACGGAGAATTTCCGATGGCGGCCGTTTGGGTTGAAACCAATCCGGACGAAATCGACGTCAATATTCATCCGACCAAATCACAGGTGAAATTTGCCGATGCTTCGCTGGCCTTCCGCGCGGTGCAAGCGTCGATTCGTGACAACTTGGAAAAAGCTCCGTGGGTTCCAAAGTCTGAAAAACCATACGAGATGCCAGCCATCCCGTCGCAGCCCGAGCCGACGAATCTGCAATTTGCGATGGAAGATCTGGGAACCAGCACCCAGTACCAACAAAAATCCTGGAAGCTGGAATCACCTGCGAAGCCGTATCAAGCGCCGACACCGACGCCCAAGTTTGAATCAGCATCTGTTCCCATGCCGGCGCCAGGATCAGCCACTTCGTCAGTTTCAGCATCGTCTGCTGCCGGGGAGTTTGCAAAACCAGTTTCCACTTACTGGGGAAGCTTGCAGGTTCTTTCGCAAAGCAATCTGACATACATCCTGACGCAAAATGAAAAGGGATTGGTGATCGTCGATCAGCACGCGGCCCACGAACGCGTGATCTTTGAAAAGCTGATGCAGGCCTGGAAGGGCGGAAAGATCGAGATTCAAGAATTCCTTTTTCCGTTGGCGGTGGATCTGTCGGCCGAGCGGGTGGAGGCCTTGATGAAAGAAAAAGACGCTTTTGAAAAGCTGGGCATTTCTTTAGAGCCATTGGGGCCCGAGACCATCGGCGTGCGCGCGGCACCTTCATTGTTGAAAGAGACGGCTTTGCACCAAGTGCTTGAAAAAATGTCCTTGGATTTGGTCGAACAAGGCGGAAGCCATTTCTTAGAGAGAAAAATCGGAGATCTGCTGGCGACCATGGCCTGTCATTCGGCGGTGCGCGCGGGACAAGCTTTGAGCAATGAAGAGATGCGATCCTTGCTTCGTCAGATGGACGAGTATCCACTTTCCAGCTTCTGTCCGCACGGTCGTCCGGTCAGTATCGAATATCCTTTCCACCGTCTTGAAAAAGATTTCGGCCGTATCGTCTGATGACCCAGGTCGTGTTCGTGGTGGGGCCGACGGCTTCGGGAAAATCAGATCTGGCGATGAAACTTGCCGAGAAATACAAGGGCGCCATCGTCAACTGCGATAGCGTTCAGCTGTATCAATCCTTGGACATCGGATCGGCAAAACCTTCGAAAGAAGACTTTGCGCGTGTGCCGCATTTTCTTTTTGATTGGATGCCCGAAGGCGAAGTCGCAACCGCGGGCACTTATCAACGCGAATTTTTCGAACTGATGAAAACCTTGGAAAGCAAATTTCCGTATGTCTTTGTTGTCGGTGGCACTGGTTTTTATTTTCAAGCCATCGAAAAAGGCATGTATCCGACTGGCGCCGTGAATGAAAAAGTGCGCGATGAGGTCGAAGCCGAGCTGGAAGAAGAAGGCGGGCCGGGCAAGCTTTACGAAGAACTGAAATCTCAAGATCCAAAAACGGCCGCCAAAATTTCACCCAACGATCATTATCGCCTGGGCCGCGCCATCGAAATGATGCGAACCCATGGCAGGCCTGTCAGCGAAATCAAAGACGAGTTCGCGCAGACGGCCGCGCCTTTTCCTTATCCACTGGTGAAGCTTGGCGTGCGAGGCAGCCGCGAAATGCTGGTCCCGAGAGTCGAGAAAAGAACGGATCAGATGCTGCAAAAAGGACTTTTAGAAGAAGTGAAATCCTTGATCGCCAAAGGTCTTCAAGCTTGGGCGCCCCTTCAAAGCGTGGGTTATAAAGAGTGCCTTGAATTTTTAGCGGGTGAACTGAAAGACGAAGCCGAGCTTCGAGCTAAGATCATTCAAAACACCCTGCGGCTGGCAAAGCGCCAAAGAACTTGGTTTCAACGGGATTTGGACATTCACTGGCTTCTACCGCAAGAGTTCGACAAAGCCTGCGAGATTCTAGATCGAAAGAATTAGCTTTTCTTTTTTTTCAGGCGGCTGATGATGAATCCGGCCAAGCGCACTTTCAGTCTTTGCAGCGGGTTGCGAAAACCCCACCAGACGTATTTTTTGCGAAGGGCGCCGACGTAAGGGTCATAATGAATCGACCAAGGGGCGGCCTGAATTTCACCGCGCTTTAAAGCCAGCTTCATGACCAGTGTCGCCGCGACCGAGGCGCAAGATATCACCCCCATCGGAAGTGACGGGGCCTTTTGATTCTCGAAATCGACACGCGAGGAATCTTGCACGTAAGCTCGTTGTTGCAGAGTCGGGGCCAAACCGATCATAAAGCGATGCGCGCGCAGCACTGGATCTTGTGTCAGATGCAATCCAAAATAATCGTCAAAGCTCATCGAATCTTTGGTGAACGTGACAAGTGCGGCGCCGGTGCCGATCGGGGCGACGGTGAACGCGGGTTTACCCAGTTCGCGCATCTTGCGGAAAATCGCGATGCGCAGATCGATCACGAAAAAATCCAAGGAGTCGATATAGATATCGATGGACCGGCAGAACTCGTCAACCTGTTCCAGATGCAAGCCTTCGGTGTAAGGTTTCACCTGTGCTGTCGGGTTGATATCGTGAATCAGCTCGGTGATGACTTCGCATTTGTTGCGACCATAGTTTGAAACTTTGGCGCCATTTTGACGGTTCGTATTTTCAATCGAGTAAGTATCGAAATCGCAAATGACAAAACGGCCCACGCCCAGGCGGGCCAAAACTTCGGCGTACTGACCGCCGACGCCGCCCAGGCCGACAAGACCGACGGTTGTTTTGGCTAGAATTGTTTGATCCTGTTCCGTGAGCCAGCCAAGGCTGCGCGAAAAGGCGATCTTTGGATCAAAAGAGGGATCCAGATTCAGCGCAGTTTGAAAATCGAGACTCATTCGTTTGGCGTTCACGTGACCACCTTCAAGAGGGCTCCATGTATCAAAGTATCGAAGAGGATTTTGGGTTGTCACAAGACTCTTCCTGCGAACGTCAAAAGTCCGGACATAGGTGTGGTTTAACAGCGGCTGAGGTTAGCGATATGGCGCGTTAGAAGGCGAATTATTGACTGATATCAGGCTCTTCTTCAAGATCGGTCCATGAAAAGCATGACCGGTTATGGCCTTGGAAAAATCCAAACGGCCACAAGTTCGATCGAAGTCAGTTTGCGCGCCGTCAACGGGCGATTTCTTGAAACGCGTTTTCATCTGCCACGCGAATTTGTCGGCTTTGAAAGCGATCTGAAAAAAACTTTGGCGAAATATTTCGAGCGCGGCACCTTGGACGTTTTCGTCAGCCGCCGAGTGAAACCGTCGGCCCAGGCCAGCCACATCAACGTCAATCGCGAACTGGCAAAAAAATATCTCGAAGCCTATAAAACGCTGGCGAAAGATTTGAAGATTAAAACTCAGTTTCATGTCGAAACCATCGCGCGCCTGCCGGATGTGATCAAACTGGAAGAAGTGCAGGACGTGTCGACCAGCGAAAAAAAGGCCCTGCTGCAAGCTTTCGAAAAAGCCTGCAAGGCCTGCGAAGCCGAACGCACGCGCGAAGGCAAAAGCATTCGTCACGATCTGGAGTCTTTGGTCGGCCAATTGGAAAAAGAGGTCGAAGACATCCAAAGCGTCCGCGAGGAGGCCAATCAGAACCTTTTGCAGCGTTTCGAACAGAAGATCAAAGCCCGTCTCAGTGGGATCGAGATCGAGCCGGCAAGGCTCTCTCAGGAAGTGGTTTTGCAGCTCGAAAAGTCCGATATCAATGAAGAGCTGGCCCGTTTGAAGGAACATCTGAAAAACTATCGCCAGCTGTTCCAAATGGATGGCTCGCAAGGCAAGAAGCTTGATTTCTACACCCAAGAATTGCTGCGCGAAGTGAATACGATCGGATCGAAATCCAGCGTTTCCAAACTGACCCAGAGTGTGGTACAGGCAAAGACCTTTATCGAAAGACTCAGAGAACAGGTGCAAAACGTCGAATGAAATCGAAGGTTCAAACCCGCATGATTATCGTCGCAGCTCCCAGCGGTGCCGGGAAAAGCAGCTTCGTGGAAAGAATCTGTCGGGAAGAGAAGCGCCTTGAAGACACGGTGACCTACACCACCCGTAAAATGCGCACGGGGGAGTCGCAGGGCTTTCCCTATCACTTTGTTTCCATGAATGAATTCGAAGCCCTGAAGGCCAAGGATTACTTTGTCGAGTGGGCTTTGGTGCACACCAATTACTATGGCACTCCGATGGAGCAGCTAGAGAAGGCCTGGGCGCAGGGCAAGTGCATCATTATGGACGTGGACATTCAGGGAGCGGCCACATTTAAGGCCAAGTTCCCGGATGCCAAATCGATCTTTATCCTGCCCCCCAGTATCGAGGAGCTTCGCCGCCGCGTGTTAAAGCGCGATGGGAAAGCCCCGGATGATCTGGAGGTTCGCATGCAGAACGCCGAGAAAGAACTGAAAGAGGCCTCGCGCTTTGATTATCAGATCGTGAATAACGATTTTGAAGGATCCTACCTTCGTTTCAAGAAAATCGTTGAAGAATTGCTAGGATAGCTGTAGCTTTTAAAGCCCGACTTAAGCCTGAAGGAGTCCATCATATGGCACGTGTCACAGTTGAAGATTGCCTCGATAAAGTTCCAAACCGTTTTGCCTTGGTTCTGTTGGTTGCAAAACGCGCAAAGCAACTTTTGAAAGGTTCCGATCTGACTGTGGCAACCAAAGGCAACAAGTACATCGTGGGTGCACTTCGTGAAGTCGCAGCCGGCAACGTGGTCTTCGATGTCGACCAAGATCGTGGCACCGTTGAATCTCAAATCGAAAAAGATCTGAACAAGTAATTCCTGAGATATTCTGGCTACTTCGTCTGCGAAAAGAAAGGGATCTGGACTCCTTGTGAATTAGTCCGGATCCGATAAAGTAAGACAATGGCCGCATCCGCAAACACCGCCGTCACATCTGAAAGATTAAGCGATAAGCCTTTGCGCACGCTTGAAGAACTCAAAGAGAAGATTCTGGCGTATTATCCTGCGGCCGATATCAAGCTCGTCGAGAAAGCCTATTATTTTTCCGAAGCCGCACACGAAGGGCAGATCCGTCGTTCGGGCGAGCCTTACATTTCGCATCCTTTAAGCGTTGCCGGAATTCTGGCCGATTTGAAGCTGGATTTGGATTCGATCATCACCGGTCTTTTGCACGACACGGTTGAAGACACGCACGCGAC
This sequence comes from uncultured Bdellovibrio sp., assembly GCA_966211455.1. Taxonomy (GTDB): domain Bacteria; phylum Bdellovibrionota; class Bdellovibrionia; order Bdellovibrionales; family Bdellovibrionaceae; genus 21-14-0-10-47-8. The sequence continues at coordinate 2,629 of CBIHNI010000006.1, read as the reverse complement.
CATCGAAGACATCCGCCGCGAATTCGGCGATACGGTCGCGGCCCTGGTTGATGGGGTGACGAAAATTTCGAAGATGCAGTTTAAAACATCGACCGAGCGCCAAGGCGAAAACATCCGCAAGATGATCGTCGCCATGGGAAAAGACGTGCGCGTGATCTTGGTGAAGCTCACCGACCGTTTGCACAATATGCGCACGCTGAATCACATGCCTTACGAAAAGCAGGCGCGCATTGCTCAAGAGACTTTGGAAATTTACTGTCCGCTGGCCAGCCGTATGGGTATCAGCTCGTTGAAGACGGAGCTTGAAGATTTAAGCTTCCGATTTTTGCGTCCGGATATGTTTTATCAGCTGAAGCAAAAAGTTGAAAAGCGCGAAAAAGATCAGGCGAACTATATCGACAATGTTCAGCACATGATCATGAAAGAACTGGATCGGGCGAATTTCAAAAGCGTCGAGATCCAGGGCCGCTCGAAACACTTGTGGTCGATCTACCGCAAGATGCAGTCGCGAAACATCGATTACGAGCAGGTTTACGACGTGCTGGCGTTTCGCGTTTTGGTGGATACGGTGTCTCAGTGCTATGAGGTACTGGGGTTGATGCATTCGCTGTACAAACCGATCCCGGGTCGATTTAAAGATTTCATCGCCATGCCGAAGACGAACAATTACCAGTCATTGCACACGACGGTCGTGGGGCCCGGCGGGGAGCGAATCGAAATTCAGATTCGCACCAAAGACATGCACCTGGTCGCCGAGCGCGGGATTGCCGCGCACTGGAAGTACAAAGAGCGCGGTCGTCAGATTTCCGATGAAACGTCCGAGCAGTTCAATTGGCTGAAAGAGCTGGTTTCGCTGCACCAGCAGGTGCGCAATCCGGATGAATTCTTGGACACGGTGAAAACCGATTTGTTCGAAAGTGAAATTTACGTTTTCACTCCAAAGGGTGAGGTGCGCGAGTTCCCAGAGGGGGCGACGCCGATCGACTTTGCTTACGCGGTTCACACCGAGCTTGGCAATCGCTGCACGGGCGCGCGGGTGAATGGCCGTATGGTTCCTTTGAAGCACGTTCTGCAAAACGGGGACACGGTTGAGATCGTGACGTCGAAGACGCAGGCGCCGTCGAAGGATTGGCTTAAATACTGTGTCACCAATAAGGCGAAAACCAAAATCCGCGCTTACGTCAAAGAAGAGCAGCGCAAGCGTTCTTTGACGCTTGGAAAAGAATTGGCCGAGCGCGAATTCCGCAAATTTGGTGCTTCGTCGGCGAAATATTTAAAAGGCGAAGCTTTCGAGAAGTTGAAGAAAGATTACGGCATCCATGAAGACGATGAAGTCTTGGTGCGTGTCGGTTACGGGAAATTGGAGCCGCGCCACTTGGTCGAGCGCTTGGCGCCCGAGCTTCTCAATCAGCCATCTGAAGGTGACAAGAAAGAGAAAAGCTCTTTCTTGCAGAATGTCTTTAAGGCGGCCACTCAAAAGGCGAAACGTTCGGGCTCTTTGATCGCCGTGAGCGGCATGGATGATGTTCTGGTTCACTATGCCAGATGTTGCAACCCGATCCCGGGCGATCCGATCGTCGGCTTTATCACGCGTGGGCGCGGGATCACCGTGCATCGATCTGACTGTCGCAAGGCTTTCGAATTCGATCAGCTGAGACGGGTGGATGTCGAGTGGAATTCGACTTCGGCCGATTCGGGTCAAGAGCGCCTGGTGCGAATCCGCGTGATTTCGCAAGACATGCCGGGATTGTTGAAGTCGATGTCGGAAGCATTTTCGACGCAAGGGATGAACATCCACAACGCCCAAGTCCGAACCACTCGGGACGCGAAAGCAGTGGCCACTTTCGACGTGAGCGTGCGAAACACGCAGCAGCTGAACCAAGTGATCTTCGATTTGCAAAAAATCAAAGGCGTGATCGGCGTTTCCCGCCTAACAGATTCCTAAGCCGAAATTGCATCGCACAGGTCAGCGTCCCCAGTCACCTCCGCACGATCCCAGCCTGTCGGCGGTACTTGTAAGCATTGTGAGCGGCACACAGGTACTGAAGGTTCATAGGTTCGTCGCCGCCACCAGCCCATCTGGGAATGATATGATCGACTTGAAGTGCAAAGGTGCTCTGGCATTTCCGCCCGGTCTTTGCGTCTATAAACTGACAGCAGCGACTTTTCAATAAGCTCATGCGCACCGGCTAAGTCATTCTTTGTTCCACAAGCATAGGCAGGTCTGCATTCATCGCCACATCTGCCGAACCGGCAACGCCCTCCGTCACCGAAGCGGTAATTGGCTGCGGCGAAACTTTCTTTACCGCAATGACTTGAGCTTGCTGAAGGTGCGCTTTCCTTAAAGAAACTTTTTCGATTTTGTCTGAACGTTTCTCAGCTTGACGTAAATGTCTCTCACACAACACTTCAATCACATTCCCCCAAGAAGTATCTTTCTGCTGTTGTGAGAGCACATGAATAAGCTCATCTCTTGATGAGCGAAGCTTTTCAAACTGCTCTTTTGATAAAGTGATCTCTAACCGAACCGATTCATCTTGCTGCACACGCTTTTTATCCTGCATCTGCAGTGGAAGATCTAAGCTTTCGGCTAAGATTTTCTGTGTTTCGGCAGTTGTTTTAGATGCGA
>CBIHNI010000005.1:0-237886 GCA_966211455.1 uncultured Bdellovibrio sp. | reverse complement strand
TGCGACCCTCTGGTCCCAAACCAGATGCGCTACCAAACTGCGCTACTCCCCGACGGTCGATGAAGAGCAGCGACAATAATCCGGCTGGCGGAATTTTGTCAATTTCTCACAATTAACGCAGCCCCACATTGTCGAAGATACAGAAGCTCCGTAAGATAATCCCATATGCTTGATCGAATTCCTCGTCCTTTGCTGGTTTTTGCCGTTCTTTTAGGCGGAGTCGCCTTGCTCTTCGTGCTTCGCAAGCCTCATTCGGTCTGCGTGAACCAGCTCGAGCTTTTCAAAGAGGCCCAAGCCGGCCAGATTTACCCCCGCAAGGTGAAGGCCTCGCAGCGGCCCGCACTTTTCCCACGGTTTATGGATAATTGCAAAATCGGCAACAGCCCCGGCGCTTGCTTCGAACTTTTCCAGGCCGTGCGGAAACTTTTGCGCGACTTGAATGGCACGCCCCAGGAATGTCTGGCCCCTTTCGGTGAAGAGGCGGAAATCAAAAGTGCCCTGGTGCGATCGACCGAGCTTTTGGTGCGACTGGCTTGGGGGGCGCAGCCGCCAGAGCCGGGCAGCATGGCCAAGTTTGGTTGGCTGGAGACCCTGGATCTGTCTTTGTATTGTCAGTTGAAAGCGATGTACATGCGGGTCTACGGGCAAGAGGCGTGGGAGCAATTTCGGATGGCGACGCAGGCGAAATTGCCAGGCGAAGCCGAAGTCACCGAAGATGGAGTGTGCACGAATTGCGAGACGATGAAAAAAGCGCCGGCCGTGTTTTCGGCCGAAGAGATTTGGGTGCGCAGTTTGTTTTCTTTGCGCTGTGATCAGTACAATTAGGTCATCCTTGACCCCAGACTTTTAGATGCCGATCAAAACCAGTTGCGACCATTTGCCTTTGCGGGACGCTTTGCCTTTAAAGGCGAAGCTGCGGTCTTCTTTGGATTCGATTCGGTATTCGGTGGAACGTTCGCGAAGCAGTTTCCAATCTTGTGGGTTCAGTCCAAAGCTCTTCAAGTCTTCGGTCAGTTGATTTTTATGTGCGTTTGAATCCAGTACGTAAAGCATAAAGCCCCCATTGTGTTTGTTGATGCAGGAGCCTTATTTCAAGCTTGATACCAACCCATGCCGAGCCCAGATCGAAGGGATTGCAGCTCGCGTCCGCCAGCCGCGTTGGGATTGGACGACCGTCCAAAATCGTGGAAAATGAAAGACTATGAAAAAAAGAAATCGTTTCCGCAATTATCTCAGTATCGAAGCCTTCGTGATTGTTCTGGTTCTGCTGAGCTTTCGCATGATGGACGATAAAAAAATCGCCAGCGTGTTTGCGAGCTTGCTGTTCATCGGAAGCACTTTGGGAATTTTATACTGGGAAACCAAGTTCGCCGATTATCGCAAGCGTCCGTCTTTTTGGGGGCCGATTGTGTTTTTGGTTTTCAGTGCGCTGCCAGTTTTCCTGATGCGGGTTCTGAACTGGAACATGGATTTCAATGATGTGCAGGTGCTAGGGATCACCGGCGGACAAATGCACAAGGCTTCAAGCTATGTGTTTGGCTTGATGCTTGTTTGCTTCTTTATTGATTCTTATTTGGCCAACGTCCGAGAGAGACAACAGACCGAAGCGGGCGAGACAAAAGCGTAAATACAAAATAAAAAAGCCGAATCAAAGTTCGGCTTTTTTTATCTTCAATTCAAATCTTTGAAACCTAATACGACCTGAGGCCGTATTAAATTAGATTTCGAAAGGAACTGGAGAGATTGTGTCTGAACGGTGGAAAGCATCGAATGCTGACATACCGTTTGGAAGCAATGCCAGGTTGCGAGCTTTCTTCACAGCAGCTGCAACTTGCTTTTGTTGAGCCAGGCTCAATTTGGCAATGCGGGCAGGAGTGATTTTGCCGCCATCGCTGATAAAGCGTGTGAGGCTCACTGGATCTTTGTAATCAAAGAGGTGATCACCGCTGAATTCTTGTCTGTATTTGCTACGTGAAGTCTTTTTCATCTGCATTGTCCTTTATATTTCTTAAACAAGGCTCACTGGTATACTTGAAATTGCTGTTGCCAACAAGCTTCTTTTTCGATACTTAGATCGTCCGAAACGACAATTCAAGCACCATTTGTGGGTTTGCGGTCGTCGCTGTGACAGCGAAAACTGAGGAGATTTTAGATGAGCCGATGCGAATTAACTGGTAAAGGCCCGGTTGTTAAGAACCTGGTCAGCCACTCAAACATCAAAACAAAATCAACTGCCCTTCCAAATGTGCAGAAAAAACGCATATTTAGCCGCGTTTTGAATCAAATGGTTCGTTTGCAGATTGCAACTAGCGCAATCCGCGACATGGAACACATGGGTGGTTTCGATACATTTATCTTGAACCAAGAAGACAAAGCTCTGTCAAAACGCGCTTTGGAAGTCAAAAACCGCATTCGCCGCAAAATGAGCGCGAAGAAAAAAGCGTAAGAGGATCCCATGGCAACAAAATTGAAAATCCGTAAGGGTGCAACTGTTCAAGTGATCGCAGGACAAGACAAAGGCAAAAAAGGCACTGTTTTGGCTGTTGATTCTGTGAAAATGAAGATCAAAGTTCAGGGCGTCAAAGTCATGAGCCACTTCGACAAAAAAGACGGCATGAAACAGCTCGAAGGTTTCTTCGACTATTCAAACGTAAAACTTTTGGATGCTCCAGCAGCAAAAGCAGCAGGCAAAAAAACGGCTGCTAAAACTGCAAAGAAAAAGACGGCTAGCAAGTCGGCTTAGTCTTGAAGACAAATTCGAATTGAGAAAAGGCTCTGGGAAACCAGGGCCTTTTTGTTTTTCTGGGGGGTTGGTTTGGTTAGGAGTTGGGATTACTCGTCACAGCGGTACCTAGCCGGCCGCACCTTGGTGTAATTGTTGGTGCATCCGTCCGTGGGAACGCTGCAAGACGGCTGGGCGCCCCCGGCCATCGTGGCCGTCTTGTCTAAAAATAAAAAAACAAAATGTGATTAAAGCGATGGCTTTTTTGGACCTCAAAGAAATGACTCCCAGTTGGAAGTCATTTCTTTGAGGGGAGCCGAGAACGTTAAATAGCTCTCTCAAAATCTTCCTCATACAACAGAATGGACGGCCCGGATGGCCGTCCGTCGCGGGTTCGGGGCGGCCGAGCCCCGATTGCATGGATGCACGGCCCACATGATACGCGAAAGACCCCGCAGCTCGAGAATCCTAACTCGCCACGCAATCCGCAGCACAAAACCTTCACATTCCGGCCAGGTCTCCGCTTTCGGTCTGTGTTAGGGCTCACAAATCTGCGGAATTATGCAGCACTTGGTCAGATCTGGACCTTTGTCTTCTTCAGGGAAGGCTTGAAAATTCCGTATCAGAAGAGGACAACGGAGGAGATATGAGTCGCCTGGTGGCAGTTTTCTTTTTGATGATTGGTTTTTCGGTGGCAAGCCGAGCACAAACAGCTCCGGCTCCGGCGACTTCTGCACCAGCACCGGTGACAGCACCTCCTCCTGCGACGACGGCCCCGGCTCCGGCGGCTGGATTGACTGATAAAAATGCGACGTACTTGATTTGCAAAAACCACGCGGTGGTTCGCACCCTTCGCGTGTCGAAAAAACCGAATGGCGGGTGCATGGCAACCTACACGAAAGATGGTGTCGACCAAGTGGTAGGCCAGTCTTGGACGTCGGAGCGTTGCTCGAAAGTCATCGGCAACATTCGAGAAAATCTAGAAAAAGCCAACTGGAAATGTAAAGATATTAGCGAGGCACGAGTTTCTTCCTCGGAAGGCTAATGAAAACGAATCTTTCAGTCATCATTTGTCAGATGACTTCAGTTGATAACGTCGACGAAAACTTTCGTCAGATCGAAAGTCTCATTCATTCTGTTTCCCAACCTGCGGACATCGCTTTTTTCCCCGAGAACTGTCTCTACATGCGGTTGAAAGAAGGCCAGGCCATTCCGGGCGTGGATTTGCAGCATCCGATTTTTGAAAAACTGAAAGCCCTGTCGAAATCAAAAAATATGACTTTGCATCTGGGTTCGATTCCTTTGCGAGAAGCGGGAAAGCTGACCAATGCTTCGGTGGTGGTGACCGCGGATGGGCAAGTGAATTGCACTTATCGCAAGATGCACCTTTTTGACATCACGCTAGAAGGCCAAGCTCCGATCAAGGAATCCGACGTGTTCAATCATGGGCCCGAGCCTGCGGTTTTGGATGTGAAGGATTGGCAGCTGGGTCAGACGATTTGTTATGATATTCGCTTTTCCGAATTGTATTCGGTTTATGCTCGAAAGCATGTGGACGCGATCTTGGTTCCGGCCGCCTTTTTGGTGAAAACCGGGCAGGCTCACTGGGAAGTGCTTTTGCGGGCGCGGGCGATTGAAAGCCAGTGCTACATCATTGCTGCCGCGCAGGCGGGTGTTCACACCAATGCTCAGGGCGATGTGCGAAAGACTTATGGTCACAGCATGTTGATCAGTCCTTGGGGCGAGATTTTGTACGCCGGCTCGTCCGACCGTCCAGAGGCCCATTTCGCGGTTCTGGATGCCGGTCATGTCGAGTCTGTTCGCCGACAGATCCCCATGCGCCATCACCGCCGCCTTTAGCCATTAAGGCGTGACATTTTTCTCAATTTCCTTTCAAATAGGGTCCCGAGAGGACATGCGAGATGAACATTTCAAATTTGATTTCAGCATTGCTTTTGTCTTTGAGCTTTTTTGTGGGCGCGTCGGAGGCCTTGGCCCAACAACGTGATCCGGATGCGGAGAAAACTCACGCATTGATGACCCCGCAAGAGCAGGAGCTGTACCAGAAGGCGAAGAAGCGTCTGTACCCTGGCGGTAAGGATGAGGAGTCTTTGCGAGTGCAAAGCCAGCTTCCCACCGTGACGCGCAAAATGGCGCCGGCCCAAGAAGCTCCGACCGAGGAGCCCGAAGAACATCAAGAATCATCGACTGACTGATAAAGGACCAACGACATGTCAAATTATACCGACCTGCCAGAAGGCGTGACCCGCGAGCAGATGGATGTGGATGTTTTGATCGTAGGTGGCGGTGCCGCCGGACTTTCTTGCGCACTTCATCTGTCGCAACAAATTGAAAAACACAATCAAGAGATCGCCGAAGGCAAACGCGCCGGTGAAGCGATCCCCGAGCAAATGATTGTCGTGTTGGAAAAAGCTTCTGAAATCGGAGCCCACAGTTTTTCGGGCGCCGTTCTGAAAACAGCCGCTTTGAAAGAGCTGATGCCGAATTTCAAAGAAGAAGGCTGTCCTCTGGATGCAGAGGTGACTTACGATGCCGTTCATTACTTGGGCGAAAAAAGCAGCTTCAAGCTTCCGATCACGCCACCGCCGTTTCACAACAAGGGCAATTACATTATCTCTTTGTCGAAGTTCAATCGCTGGCTGGGGGAAAAGTGCGAAGCGCGCGGGATCAATATTTTCCCAGGCTTTGCCGCTGTCGAGGCTTTGTACGAAGGTGACAAAATCGTCGGTGTTCGCACGGGCGATAAAGGTCGCGACAAAGAAGGTAAGCCGAAAGCCAATTTCGAGCCGGGTTTGATTTTAAAATCCAAAATCGTGGTCTTTGCGGAAGGTCCGCGCGGTTCTTTGTTCAAGCAGGTTTCCAAAAAATTAAACTTGCGCGCCGGTCGCAACGAAGAAGTTTTCGAAGAAGGCGTGAAAGAAATCATCCAGATGCCGGCTGGAACTGTGAAGCCAGGCCAGGTGATCCACACTTTGGGTTTCCCTTTGAAGAAAAGCATCGGTGGAACCTTCATTTACACTTTGCCAGAAGATAAAATCGCAGTCGGTCTTGTGACTTATCTGGATACCAACGATCCACTTTTGGATCCGCATCGCGAGCTTCAGAAATTGAAGACTCATCCTTTCTTGCAGAAGATGTTGGCGGGCGGAAAGGTCATCGCTTATGGCGGTAAAACTTTGCCGGCGGGCGGATATTATTCGGTTCCAAAATTGTCTGGCGATGGCTGGATGGTGACAGGTGATTCGGCATCGATGGTGGATGTGCAGAAATTGAAAGGCATTCACCTGGCGATGAAATCCGGAATGCTAGCGGCGGAAACGGCGTTGGAGGGAATCGTCAAGCAAGATTTCTCGGAAAACACGCTGAGCCTGTATTCGAAAAAGGTGAAAGAAAGCTTTATCAATTCAGAGCTGTATCGCGTGCGCAACTTCCACCAAACTTTGAGCAAAGGAATGTATGCGTCGTTGCCGCTGATCGCGCTTCAGGAGATCACCGGTGGTCGCGGTTTGGTGGACGATATGCCGACCCACAAAGATGCCAAAACAACCAAAAAGGTTGCGGACGTATGGGGCACGGTTGAAGGATTGAAGCTTCCAGAGAACCAAATCCCGAAGCCGGACAATCAGCTGTTCTTCGACAAACTGAGTTCGGTTTATATGACCGGGACCATGCATGACGAGGATTCGCCGAACCATTTGTTGCTTCAAAACGGTGATATCTGCCGTAGCGTCTGTGAGCCGCAATATAAGTCGCCTTGCAATCACTTTTGCCCGGCCAATGTTTACGAGATGGTGCCAGCTCGAAATGGTGAGAAGTGGGAAGATGGTCGTTCCAAGTACGATTTACAAATCAACTACACGAATTGCATCCACTGCAAAACCTGTGATATAAAGTGCCCCTTTGAAAATATCGATTGGACTGTTCCCGAAGGTGGGGGCGGACCGAAATATCGAGAGACATAATCGGGAGACGCGAATTCGGAAGCTCCTGATTCAACACTTGAAGGGAGCGTTCCGATGCCACAGTTTTTGGCGACCACTGCAAAAGGCCTTGTTGATTCACTTGAAACCGAACTGCAACAGATGGGATTTACGAATCTCAAGAAGATCTCGGCGGGTGTCTTTTTTGATGCCAACTGGGAAGGTTGCTTTCGCGCCAATCTGCAATCGCGATTGGCTTCCAGAATCTTGAAGCCAATCCAAGATTTTCCGGCTTACAATGGCGAAGACATTTACTTCAACATCCGTAAGCACGATTTCACCAAATACATCGATGTGAATCAGACGATCAAAGTTGAAGCGTCAGTTCAAGACTGCGCGATCGCCGATCAGCGTTTCGTTGCGATGAAAGTGAAAGACGCCATCGTCGATCAGTTCCGCGACCAGTTCGGTTCACGTCCCGATGTGGACACGGATTTCCCGCACCTGCGCATTGTTGTTAAGGGCGTGAAGAATCAGTTCCACGTGATGGTCGATACCAGCGGAGAATCGTTGTTCATGCGTGGCTACCGCAAAGAAGCGGGACCGGCTCCGATGAAAGAAAACTTGGCAGCAGGTCTTGTGAACTTGGCGGCCTGGGATGGGAAAACTCCGATCGTCGATCCGATGTGCGGATCAGGTACGATCTTGATCGAAGCCGCGATGATGGCTTTGAATATCGCGCCGGGATCGAACCGTCGCCATTTCGGATTTATGGATCTGAAAGGTTTCGATGAGCAGGTTTGGGAAAAAGTCGTCGAAGAAGCGGCTGACCAAGAAAAGCAAGAGCTTGATTTCATGTTCTACGGCTTCGACTTGGACCCACGAGTTCTGAGAATGGCGAAAGACAACGCGAAACGCGCCGGTGTCGATCACGTGATTCAATTTAAATCCGACAGCATCGCAACAGTTGCGCCGCCGGTTGAAAAGGGCGTGATGATCACAAATCCTCCGTACGGTGCGCGCCTGGGTGACGAAGACAATCTCCGCGACGTGTACCGCGACTTAGGCCACACGCTGAAGCACCGCTTTAAGGGCTGGGATGCGTGGATCTTGTCGGGAAATAAGGATTTGATCTTGGACATGAAGCTGAAGGCTTCAAGAAAGCACTTTGTTTACAATGGGCCGCTGGAGTGCCGGTACTTGAAGTACTCGATGCACTAGGCTCTGGCCCTGTGGGCTCGGCTTGCGCATCGCTGGTGGTGGTGCTTGTCTCGAGCTTTGGAGATTGTTTTGCATCATGTGGTGTTTGCGTCCTGCCAATCGGGGCTCTGCCGCCCCGAACCCGCGATGGACGGCCATCGTGGCCGTCCATTCTAAAGTTTTTGGGAAAATTTGAAGTGTCCCTGATATTCCGCTCATGAACTTGTCGTTTAATCACACGACAAGTTCATGAGGTCTAAGAAACGCCCTCAATCCCAATCCCACTGCATTTGTATTTTGATTTCGTATTTGTCTTTTAATTTAGACAAGCCGGCCACGATGGCCGGCTTGCAGCCCTCACATGGACGGACGGCCTTCGCTGTATCGCGGACGGCCAGTCTAGAACAGCTGTGACGAGCAAAGAAAAGAATTCTCGAGAATCCTAACTCAAAACAAGCGAAGCGAGTTTAAACCGGCTTATAAATCGCAAAGTAAGTCGCCAGGGCGACGGCGCAGGCGAAAACGCCGACCAGCGCGAAAGACCACTGCGCTTTTCTCTTTGCCAATGAAACCGCGATGGCCAAGAAAGCCCAGATCGCGAGCTTTGCGTAAATCCAGAACGGCAATCCCTGCACCAGTCCCATTCGGGCCGCCATTCCAAAGCCGCCCGTGAGCATCAACAACAGACCGATTCCGTGCGAACTCATTCCGAGGATGCGGATTTTGGTGCTGACCTTTGGGGTCAAAGCGTAGGCGCTTAGGATTCCGCCAAGGCCTAGCATCAGTAGAGCCAAACCAAAAAGATGCATGATTTTGTAAACTTCGAATGAAATCATTTTTCCTCGTCTTTCAATCCCAGATGTTTTCGGATTTGAGCCACCTGACGTCGTAATTGGGTCAGGTTTGGAAGATTTGCTAATGTGCGGACCGCGTCTCGCATCGGTTCGATCGGGAATCCAGCATAAGCGCCAGGGGTTTCAAGATCTTTGGTAACACCCGAGCGTCCGCCGATGATCATATTGCTGCCGACTTTGATGTGGTCCGCGACGGCTGCTTGGCCGCCCACCATGCAGTTATCGCCGATCTCGCTGGAGCCCGCGACGAAGAAGCCGGCGGCGAAGACATTGTGTTTGCCGATTTTGCAGTTATGGGCCACGTGGCAAAGGTTGTCGAATTTTGTACCTTCGCCGATGCGGGTTTCGCCAATGGTGGCGCGGTCGACGGCGCAGTTGGCTCCCATTTCGACATTGTCGCCAAGGACGACGATACCGATTTGCGGAATCTTATTTCGCTTCAAATCGGGGCTTTGGACGAATCCGAAACCATCTGCGCCGATCGTTGTGTGGGGATGGATTTCGCAGTTTTTTCCCAAGACACAATCGGCGCCGATAAAGCTTTGTGGATGTAAGATCGTTCCCGCGCCGATTTGCGCCCCTTTTTCGACAACCACGTGCGAGCCGATCAGGCAGTTGTCGCTGATAATCGCATGCGCTCCGACGACCGCATAGGCGCCGAGTTTGACGCCGGTTCCGATTTTGGCCGTGGGGTCGATGATGGCGGACGGGTGAGACTCGAACCGCTGTTTTTTGGTTTCAAACAACGGCAGGATCAGGGCCATAGCCGCTGAAGCGCTAGGGGTGCTGTAAAGGGCGCCAGGGAAGTCGAGCGGCAGCTTTGTCAGGGCTTCTTGCAGAACCAAAATGCTGGGGTTGCCGGCCAAAGCCTGCTTCAGCTGATCCGGTGTCGAAGCAAATATCAAAGTGTTGGGGCTGGCATTCGTCGGCTCGACAACTTTTTCGGCGGTCAGTTGATCCCGGGCCTGGAGGCATTTCAAGAGGCTTCCATAGGCGGGATGTTGGCAAATGGCCGAGATTTGCACGGCTGAAACCGGCGTTTGAGTGTTGGAGGCATTAGCTTTCATCTGCTGCTCCGCAAAAGAAATGAACGAAGGAATTGCTGTCTAGTTAAGCCAAGTTATATACCAAAGACAATCCATTTCATTGGGAGGTTTTAGATGGCCAAAGCGGCAAAGAAAACGGCATCCAAGCCGGCAGCTAAACCTGCGGCAAAAGCAACCAAAGAAAAGCCTGAGAAAAAGGCAGCGGCTCCTAAAAAGGAAGCAGCTCCTAAGAAAGAGGCTCCTCCTAAAAAAGAAGCTGTGGCGAAGGCACCGAAGAAAGTTGAAGCGGCGGTTGAAGACGTTGCGGAAACACCGGTGGCGGCCCCTGCGCCAGCCGAAAAAGTGAAGAAAGAAAAAGCACCGAAGATGGACAAGGCGGCGCGAGCGGCGGCCGCGGCCAGCTCGGAAGATCATAAGAAATGGCTCGATTACCAAGCCAAGCACGGCCAGGAAAAGGCGCCGGCTTACAATATGTCGCAAAGCTATGAGGCTTCGACGCCACTGCAGCATAAAGTTCTGGGATGGGGTTATATCGTTTCCGTTCAGAACGATCGCCTGGAAGTCCTTTTTGAGAGCGGGCCAAAGATTTTGATTAGTAACTACAAGCCGAGATAATGATTGCATCTTTCAACCGGCATGTCGTAAAACCTTAGGCACATGGCAAAAGATGATTTGGCACAATTAGATGGAAAGATTATCGACGCTCTGGCGGGTGGACTTTATAAAGTCATGCTCGATAACAACGTCGAAATCCAAGCAAAACTTTGCGGCAAAATGCGCCGCTTTAATATCCGCGTTGTGGTCGGCGATAAAGTGACTGTCGGGGTTTCACCATATGATCCCACTCACGGCCTGATCATGTACCGACACAAATAAACTTTGATCTCATGAATCTTGAGAATTCTTAAATAGTTTCAATCAAACGGAGTTGATCGATGGAACAAACTCTTGTCAGTTATTTGTCTAAACACGTCCCAACAGTGACGCCGAAATCCGCGCAAGCGGTTTTGGATCTGACGGCTGAAGGGGGAACGGTCCCTTTTATCGCTCGTTACCGCAAAGAAAAAACCGGAAATCTGGATGAAGTCCAAATCCGCGCGGTCATCGAAGCGAATGACACCTTCCAGGAAATCGTCAAACGCAAGGTCTTCTTGGTGAAGGAAATCGGCGAGCAAGGAAATCTCACCGAAGAGATCCAAAAGCGCATCGAGAAAAGCTGGGATCTGGGCGAGCTGGAAGAAATCTACCGTCCATTCAAAAAGAAAAAGAAAACCAAAGCCACCATCGCGCGCGAAGCGGGATTGGAGCCTTTGGCGCAGTGGATCTGGGATGTGGGCCATGCCTTGGTCAAAGAAGACACCACCATGGAAGTCAAAGCCAAGAACTTCTTAAATCCTGCGGCGAAGATCATGACTTATGATGAAGCCTTGAAAGGGGCGCAGGATATCTTGGTCGAGAAAATCGCCAATGATGCGGATCTGCGTGCGATCGTGCAGAAAAATTATTTTGAAAAAGGCAAAGTCATCGCCAAGCGTGCGAAAGGCTTTAAGCCCCATTCAAAGTACGAAATGTATTCGGAATTCGAAGAGCCGGTGAAGTCACTGAACGATTCGAAAGCCAGCCATCGTTACATGGCCATGCGCCGTGGATGGCAGGAAGAAGAGTTGAGCGTCGAGATCAAAGCTGAAGATGAGCTTTTACAATCGCAGTATGAAAAATTCGCGACGACGACTCCGGATAATAATTTTGGAACGTTCTTGAAAACCTGCGCGAAACTGGCTTTGTCGGTTTACGTGATCCCTTCAATCACCAACGAAGTTCACCGCGTGTTGAAAGATAAGTCCGATGAAGATGCAATCAAGGTTTTTGCCGAAAACGTGAAGCGCGTTTTGTTGGGCTCGCCATTCGGACCGAAGGTCGTTTTAGGCGTGGATCCGGGGCTGCGCACAGGTTGTAAGATTGCGTTGGTCGATAAGGCCGGAAACTTTATTTCAAACACGGTCATGCATATCAACGGTGACGGTGCTGAACAAAAAGCGAAGACTTTGTTCAGCGAAGTGATGAAGCAGATCCAAATCCAGGCGATTGCCGTCGGAAACGGAACTGCCGGCCGCGAGACGGAAATTTTCTTGCGCAAAATTTTGAAAGACCTGGGCAAAGATGTTCCGATTATTATGATCAGCGAATCGGGTGCGTCGGTGTACTCGGCTTCAGAAGCCGCTCGTCAAGAGTTCCCGAATTTGGACGTGACCGTGAAGGGCGCTATTTCAATCGCGCGTCGTTTGCAGGATCCATTGTCCGAGCTGGTGAAGGTTGATCCAAAATCCATCGGCGTCGGTCAGTACCAACACGATGTGAACCAGTCTTCGTTGAAAAAATCTTTGGAAGCAGTGGTCGAAAGCTGCGTAAACAATGTCGGCGTTGACCTGAACACGGCTTCTGCGGCGCTGCTTTCTTATGTGTCGGGCATCGGTCCGGCATTGGCTCAGAATATCATCGAAACCCGTAAGAAAGCTTTGTTCCAGGATCGCAGCGAACTTTTGAATGTTCCGAAGTTCTCGAACAAAGTTTACGAACAAAGTGCGGGCTTCCTGCGTATCAACGCGGGCAAAGTCTTCTTGGATACAACCGGTATCCACCCTGAGCGTTACGGCGCGGTTCGCGATATGGCTTCTGAAGCCGGAGTCGCGATGACGGACCTGGTGGGCGAAGGTGCGAAGAAACTTTTGTCTTTACGAACCAAGTGGGCTGCCATTATCGGCGAGTACACATTTGATGACATCATCAAAGAGTTGGAAAAACCGGGCCGCGATCCGCGCGATCCATTTAAGGTTTTTCAGTATCGCGATGATATTTTCGAAGTGAAGGATTTGAAAGAGGGCATGATCTGTCCTGGAATCGTGACCAACGTCACCAACTTTGGTGCTTTTGTTGATATCGGTGTTCACCAAGATGGTCTTGTTCATATTTCGGAACTTTCACACAAGTTCGTCGAAGATCCGCGCAAAGTCGTCAACCCTGGCGATCAAGTCACCATCCGTGTCTTGGGCGTGGATTTGGAGAAAAACCAGATTTCATTGTCGATGAAGCTGGAAGCGGCTCCGGAACGTCAGGCGAAAATGAATGATTCGCGCGAGCGTCGTGAAGAACGCGGCGGTGGTGGTCGTGGTCACGGTGGTGGCGGCCGAGACAACCGCGGTGGTGGCGGTCAGGGACGTCGCGATGATCGTCGTAGCGGTCCGCCGCCGAAGCCAGCGAATCCGTTCAACAACCCATTTGCGGCCTTAACCAACCTCAATAAAAAGTAATCAAGCTTTACTGTGGCCAAATCCCCATATTGTATTCGGGGTTTTGGCTTGGGGCTTGATTGAATTTCTTTTCGGACTCTTGCTCTCGATGCGACAGTCCGCGACTCCATAAAGATCGATCAAATGTTCGACGGCTTTGGGCTCCGGTTTGGCGCACGAAGCTTTCGCCTTTCGGCAAAAGGCTGGTGACAAAGGCCATGGCCGCATTGATGATCTCGGGGAAGAGCGTCCCCAATGTCAGACGGGCTTTCGCAATCACGGACGGCACAAGCTCGGTGTCTTCGTTTTCAATCGATTCGACGATTTGCTGAGCGGCGGACGAAGCTTCTAAAGAAATGCCCGGCATATTGTCGATCGAAGCGAACCAAGCGAATTCTTTTTCATGATCGCCCTTGAACACCGCTTGGATCGGTGAGCCTGTTCGCATGACGGTCGGATAAACGGTGGTGACCAGAATGTTTTCGGATTTCAGTTCGGATGTCAGGCCCTGTGAAAAACCGGCCAGCGCGAATTTTGAGGTGTCGTAGGGGAGCATATGCGGAACGGCGACTCGTCCGCCCAGCGAGCAAATGTTGACGATGTGTCCGCGACCTTGCTTGCGGAACTGCGGGAGGATCGCCAAGGTCGCATCGATCACGGCGAACAGGTGCAGATTCATCTGCGCTTCGAAATCGGCGCGCTCCATCGATGCGAAAGGCCCGACCGAAATGGCGCCCGCATTGTTGATGATGATGTCCAGGCCGTTCCAATTTTCAATCGCCTCTTGCAGGGCTTTGTTCAAAGAACTTGCATCGGTGACGTCGGCCGCCAGCAGTTGCAATTCGCCGTTTGGAAATTCGGATCTTAGCAAGGAATGGGCTCGATGAAGCTCTTCGTGTTGCCGCGCCAGGATGGTGACGCGCGCGCCTTTCGAAAGAAGCTCCTGCGCCAGCGCAAAACCCAAACCGCGGGACCCGCCGGTGATCAGAACGGATTTTCCGCGCACCGAACTGTGCTTCGACAAAGATGCAAGATAAAGCCCACCACCGACTGCGCCCATCAACATGGAAAGAGGGGTTTTTCTCCTCATGGTGGCAAGGGCGCCAATTCCACATAACAAGGCCAACTCTTTTTTAAGACCTGCATTCATACAAGACCTCCCATTCAACCGACAAAGTTGCAGAATATGTGCCGTTATTTGATTTTCGCAGGACTTGGTGATGGGAAATTTCTGCCGGGCTTTGGACCAAGGCCCGCGCGGACCTCGGTCCATCTGTTAGAGGGCAATGGCCGGTGTTAATCTAATGTCACGATGAAACGATGTTTGCTGTTGGCTGTGCTTGGCATGGCGATGATCTCTTGCGGTGGGAAACGAAATGCTTCGCCCGTGACAGAGCCTTACAATCCGCCGTGGGAGAAGCCAATCGATCAAGCCTGGTCGATACTTTCGCACGCAAGCATCCTGAACGATCATCAAGTGCAGATGACCGTGAATCGATATTTCGAGGATAACCCCAATGTCGAGTACCGGATCTTGATCGATGAAAAACTGCAGGTGATGAAAGCTTATGCCGGAGCCGCAGAAGTCGATTTTGGAAAGTTCGTATGCTTGTCGGAAGTCGGCGGCCTTTGCCGGGCTTACAGTATTGAATTGAAAGATGGATCGCGCCTGCAGATTCGCCGACAAAACGATTTGCAAGTGACAACCCGAACGGCAAATGCGGAAACGAAGCAGCTTTATCCTTTGCTTTTGCTTCAAGTGATCGAAAGCAGCCGCAATGTCGATTACGTCGCGACGGCAGAGCCGACGATCGGTTTGAATCCCGTGATTTACCGTTTGGAAGGCATCGCTCCATTACCGGAAGTGGGACTGTTTGCGACAGCGTTGGATTTTGGGCTGACGGGAAGCTTGAAGGATTCGATCGGATTTTATGATTTATCTTGGAGATCGATTTCATTCTCGAATCAAATCACGACCGTGAGCGCCGAGTATCAACATCTTTTGACCGGCGAAAAGGAGCATGTCGAGTGGCTGATCGAATCCGCGCCCTAGTTCTTTTTCTCGGCTTGCTGGCATCAACCGCGGCGGAGGCTTCGTTTTCGTTCGGTCATAACTTGGCGTCGACTTCGGAGACTTTGCCAAAAGGGCAGATCACCGCGGGCAATTATGCTTTGGGTGTGGGTGTGACCGATCGATTCACGGTGGCCACCAGTCCGTGGTTGATCTTTGGGTACAATTTGAACAATCTGATTGCTCGTCATTCGATCCCGGTCGGTTTGGATCATGAAATCGGACAGCAGCTGGGGTACTTTGAAAGCAATCCGGGGCTTGGCAACGGTTACGTGATGAAGGCGGCGTCTTACACGGCGACGTGGAAGGCGACGATCGATCCATCTTACACGCTGTATGTTTCCGGAAATTACATGTACTTCTGGAACGAGCAAAGACCCTTTTCGCTTCGGCGTGAGCCTTTCAATGATCAGCCTTATCAGTATTCGATTTCGACCTTGCATCAGTTTCATATCAGCCAAAAATTTTTGACGCAGTTTGAAGCAGGTGTGCTGGGGCTGAACTACACCTATCCTTTCTACCATGGTGGAGCGAGCCTGGGATATTTTGGTAAAGATTTTTCTTGCCAGGTTGGGGCATCGGTCAGTCGCGTGGCGATTCCGACCCACTGGCAACGTCCAGATTATTCGGAACGCACGGCGGTCGAAGGCGAATCGACAGAGGCCATCTCGGTCCATCCCGAAGTTCAAATTCAAGCATGGTTCTAAAAATACTCAAAGGAGTTGGAAATGAAAAAAACTATCATGGGTCTTTTCTTGTTTTTCGGCCTGACCGCAAACGCCGATTCTTCATACGATTTGATTCGTATTTCTGGTGAAGGGCAAACGCAGGTCAAACCCGAGTACGTGATGCTGTCGATCACAGTTTACAGCCGCGCCAAACAAGCACAAGAAGCGCAAATGCAAAATGCCAAAGACATGACGAAGCTTTCGCAAGTCCTAAAGCAAGATTTTAAAATCGACGCCAAGGATATTCAGACCACCGCCTTTCAAGTGACGCCCGAGTACGCTTACGTGAATAATAAAAGTATCTACAAAGGGATGAACGTCAATCACATGCTGACCGTGAAGTACCGAAAGACCGATGATGTCGGAAATCTTTTGGACCGCCTGACGGAAAACAAAAGCCAAGAAGGAACGGGTGTTCGTGTGGACAGTCTTTCTTTCGGGAGTGATCAAATCCGCGCTTTGCAAAACACGGTTTTGGAAATGGCTGTGAATGATGCCAAAGCCCGCGCCGAAGTTTTGGCCAAAGCCGCAGGTCGCAAAATCAAATCAGTCCGTCGCATTTCGGATTCAGGTGTGCAATCGGCGCATCCCGAAGGCGCCCGCATGATGAAGATGTCGATGGCTGAAGATGCGGGCGGTACCGCCGTGTCGCCAGGACAGTTGAATGTAACCGCAAACGTGCAGGTCGAATTCGATTTGCAGTAGGTATGAAAAACAAAAGCACCGAGAGGGTCGGTGCTTTTCAAAAGAGAGAGGGCGATTCGGAAGCCTATTGCTGGTATGTGCAGTCCGTGTCGTAAGAGAAAGTCTGACCCGCCATTCTTTCGCTAAAACGTCCCATGCCAGTCGCATTGTCATAAGTCAAAGACGCGCTCGATCCTGTGTAGCTTGTGCTAGTCGCGCCCGCATTGACGGTGACCGAGCTACTGGACATCAGGCTTCGTTTTCCATCAGATGATTTCATATAATGATTCACCTGTCTGCCCCATGAATAGCTCCACACTTCGAATTCGTGATAAGTGCTCAAAGGATCTTGCTCGCGACAGTAAACTTGCACTGTGCAAGGGCTTGATGCCGATGAACCTTCGCAAGCTTGTCCAACAGGGAATGTTGGATTCGGCTTCAAGATTTTTTCACGCTTTAAAGAGGTCGCCAATTGCACTTCGCTGCAGCCGTCAAGGCCGTGCATCACGTGCATCAAGCTTCCTTTTAAACCCGGTGTCGGTTGAAACGAAAGACCGTTCATGACCAACGTGCCTTCAGCTTTCGTGGCATCTGGAAGCCAGAATGTTTGATAGCTGACCTGTGAAGCCGGGCAGCCGACGACTTTGATTTCGGTGCTGACCAGCGTGACCTTCGATTTTTCGTTTACAGTGATATAGTATTCGACTTTTCCTTCGCCTTGTTTGGGAACACCTTTTACCGAGTGCGCGAAGGTCTGAGCGCTGCCGTCGAAATTGACGGTGAAGGGGCCGACATCGCCCGCAGCCTGCTGATCCGAGTCAGTGGATGCGACCACCTCGGCTTCACCGGATTTTTTGCAAGCGGCCAGAACCAAAAGAGAAATCACCAATGCTTTCTTTAGTGTCATGTTCATATCCTTTTATTTTTTCTTAGTTGTGGTTGGAGTTTGTGCAACAGTTTCGCAGTTGTAAGAGATCTGCCACTCTTTCAGCTGAGTCGTAACGGACGACTGGGAAGTCTCTTTTCCGCTGGCGGAACCTGAGATCAGATTCATGCCCAAGAAGCTTCCTTCGTTGCGGCGGGTGTCGTCGCGGTTGGTTTCGCTGGCCGAAGATTTGGTTTCTTGACCGATGACGGTTTCGCCCTCGTCCACCACGTTAAAACCCAGAGGAGCGCAGTTTTGCTTCATGAGATCGTCGGCTTTTTGACGATCTTCAGCGCGGTGAGAAACGGGAATCCCGATGACGCCGCTGTTTTTCGGTTTGCGTTTGATGTCACGGGCTTGCGGTACGTAGGCCATCTGGCAGGCGCACAGAAAGCTCAAGATGCTAAGGCTGAAGAAAAAATTCTTCATCGATTTCCTCCTAAGGTGTTTTTGTTTGGAATAACGAAACTGAAGCTGCATCAAGCTTTGCGGTTTTGTCGAGGGGGGTGGTCGGCGCTTTTGTTCGTCAGTGTTCGGTGAAGAAAATAATTCACCGAACACTCCACCGAACAGCGCCGGTCACAGGGAATTTTGAGAAAAACGATGACAGCTCGAATAAAAACAAGCAGAAGACGGGCATGTTTACCTACGTCAAAGAACATCGAGAATACTTGCGACGCGAATATCGGGCGCGCGTGCAAAGACGCCCGTTGTATTCGCAGCGCGCTTTTGCCCGAGACCTGGGACTGAGTCCTTCGTCGCTAACGGATTATCTCAAAGGGAACATCCGTTTTTCGGCGGGACGTATTCAGCAAATCGGGAAGTCGATCGGATTGACGGCCGAGCAGTGTCAACACTGGATCGATTTGATCGATTCACAGCACAGTCGTGACGAGTCCGCTAAATCCATGGCGCAGGTGCGGGTCAAGGCCCGTCTGCAGGCGCAGAGCCATTCTTTGACCATGGAACAATACACGGTGATTTCGGATTGGTATCATTTCGCCTATTTAGAGCTGATCGAAATGAATTCGGCTCTTTACACCGATCCAAAAAAAGCCGCCCAGGTTTTGGGAATCCCGGTGCGCACGATGAAAGAAGGGATCCAGCGTCTGCAAGCTGGTGGGCTTTTGCGAGTCAAAGACAATGGCGAATTCGAGGTCGATTCAAGCACGCAGATCGGCGAGCAGATTCCGTCGCGGGCAATTTGCAATCATCATTCGCAGATTTTGAAGAAAATCGAAAAATCTATGGAAGTGCACCCGATGGAGCGCCGGGTGAATACATCGGCTTTTGTGGCGCTGCCGAAATCCCAAGTCCCCAAGCTGATCGAAGAGCTTCGCAGTGCCGCCGTTCGTATTTTGGAGCCGCATTTGCAAGCAACGCAAAATCAGCCCAAAGAAGAGCTTTACTGTTTGAGCCTTCATTTATTTGATGTTCTGTCTTCAGCCTCCGAGGTGAGAAAATGAAATTGAAATTTTTAACTTTTGTGTCGGTGATGTGGTTGGCTACGATTCCTGCGCACAGTATTCGCGTGACTGGAACGGGCGGGGGCGAGTCTGAGCTTTTGGTTTTAGAGATGTTTCCGGTGATTCCGAGCTGGTTGAAAGCCTGCAGTGAGAATCCAGGTGCTTGCGGCTTGCCTATGGGCCTGATTGAAAGCTTGGCCAGCCTTCAGCCATTGAAGTTGTTGGACTTTGCCAATGCTGCTGACGGATTGTATCCCTGCCAAGGCGAAACCTTGATGGTTCGACACGAGCCGCTTTATCTGGCCGACGAGAAAACTCCGAAATCCGAAAGTGAAATCGCTTTTGAGATGTTGCAAACTTTCGCCCAGTGTCGTGGGCTTTCATTCGCAACGCCCGTCCAAAAATTGAATCTTCTTCCATGGAAGGCGTTTCAAGTGGGAGAAGAGTTGGTGTTCTTAAAGGGTGAAAGCACGGACGTGGCGGTCGCAACAAAGACCAGTGCAAGTCTGCATCAAGAAATTCGAAACCAAATGAAATGCGAAAGTTACCGCGTGCTGAAAGTCATGCCATCACAGGCCGAGATTCAGTGCTTGGAAAGTGGAGATCACTTTCTGGCTTTGGTCAGCGGCAAGGGATCAGCTCTTCACGTGGAAGTGAAATATCTTAGCGAGCCGAGTGAGCTTTAAGGCAGGACATCACGGGACGTGGAGCTCGCGGAGTCGTGGGCTTCGCCGGTGAAGCTGGTTTCACCGCCGACGGAGGTGGCGGCTGGAAAGTTTCAAAGCTATAAGCGGGCAGATCTTTCACAGGAATTTTCTCGGCACTTCCGTCTTCGAAATGAATCCAGGCCCCGGCGACTTTGCGATAGCCGGTATCCCAAAAACTGTAAGCCTTCATACGACCAACGAAAGTGTAGGCCCACGAAATTTTGTCTTTGTACCGAGGGCCTTCTTCAACCTTTTTTAGATAATCAAAAGGCATGTCAAACTTGAGGTCGATCTGATCTCCAGTTTGTTGAATTTTTAAATCCCGCCCCGAGAGATAATATTTGCGACCAATCGCCGAAGTTCCGACCAAGTCGGCCTCAGTTTGTTGGGGATGTATTCCCGGAGAGCCGAAATCGCGCACGACATTGACGTTCCAGCGGATCCGGGCGTTTTGGACGGTGTGCTCGACTTCCAAGGTGATGCCACGAATTTTGCGATCGTCCAGAAGCTGCAAATGAAATTCAGCCGGCCTTCCTGGCGACAGATTTCGCAAATCTTCTGCGGTGGCGCCTTTTGCACCCAAGCCAAGGCGGTGGACCTCGACATCGGCTTTCATTCGAGACAGCTTTTCGCGCGAAAGATTTCCCGGAAGTTTTTCCGCCACGTCAAAGAGTTTCACCTGGAGCGAAGAGGTGGGCTCCGTGTCTGGGCCTTGCAGCTGCAGTTTCTGACGGGGGCGGATGGTGATTTCTTTTTCCGCGCTGACCAGGTTGTTTTCGATGACCGGGATCAAGAGCTGCGAAATCTCCAAAGCACGCGGGGGGACTTCAAAGTGCAAAAGGACTTCGCTGGGAGACAGGTCCCGCATTTGAGAGACGGGAATCGAGATTTGCTGATTGGGTCCCAAAGCTTTTGCGATCAAGAAAACATTTTTCCCCATGGTTTTCAGCTCTTCGGATTTTTTCAAGCGCAAGCTAATATAGCGACGGCTTCCTTTTTCCACCATTCGGTAGATCTCGAAATCGGCGGCGGCCAATTCAGACGAGTAAACCTTGCGCGTTTCAGTCACATCTTGATCTGGTGAATATTCGATTTTGTATTGCACATCGGGAATCTGGGGGAAAAGTGCATCGCCGTTGCCTTCAAAATCCCCTGCGGGCCGGTAGGTTTGTGTTCCCGTGTCGCGCCCCAAATAACTGGAAGACTGCGAATAGGAAAGAATCACGCGACCCAAAGAATCGGCGCTTAGATTGGTGATCCGGATCTTCGGAAAAGCAACGTAGCTGTAAGAGACATCATTCATGGGAGTGATATTTTTCATCGACACGCGCGTGCGATTTTCGAAAGTTTGAAAGTTATCGAAAAGATCCAGCCAAGGTCGGGCTGCATCGGCAGTTTCACGAATCAACAGAAGAGATTTTCGCAATTGCCTTTGAAAGTGCATTTGCAAATGTGGCTGATCGCCGGAAAAATTTCGGATCGACAGCGTTTGGGGCAGCAAGGTTCCAGTCGGAGCCGCCAGGGCATGCACCACCGAGCCATCTTTCAAACGAATTTTCCAGCTGGTGTTTTGCACCCACTCGCGGACCTTGGCGCTCCAGGCGTCTCGCTCGGCCAAGGGAACCGAATCGACAAGGTGAGTGTACTCGTGCAAAAGAAGCTGGACGATTTTTGGAATTTCTAGATCTTCCATTTCGGCCAAGCGGTTGACGTTGATGTAAACGGCCGAGCCCGAATTGACGGCCAAGCGATCTTGTTCGATGCCTGAAACCTGAAAGCGACCATCCAAGCTGGCGGTGAAGTACATCGGGAATGGATTGAGCGGGCCCCATTTCCAGCCGTAAAGATCAGTCGTATCTTTGATGTTGGTTTGAAGGGATTCGAGAAATTTTTTTGAGATCTCGGCCGTGGTGCTGTCTTGCGAGGCGTAAGCTTCAACGAGACTGGGAAGAAAATCACGCACCTGAATCATCATCTGCATGCGCGCGTAAGCTTTCGAATAGATCTCGAGCAGTTTGCGTTTCTTTTTCAAAAGCCAATCGGGTCGCGTGAGCTGGTTGGCATCCATCTCTTCAAATCGACGGTATTCATATCGGTTGAAGCTGATGCGATCATCTCTGATCTCGCCCCGTGGTTCATCCCAGAGATCGTATTTTTGGTAAAGGTACCTGAGCAAAAAGAACTCGCGTTCTTCGGCGGGAGTGATGGTGGTTTGAGATGTCTCGAAGTCCCGATCGCTCTTTTCCCAAAGCTCTTCAAGGCGCATCCAAGAGGGCGCCCCGAGCTCTGGCAGCGATGGCTTGCCGGCGGGACTGGCCCCGCTTTGGGCGGCCATCAAAGCCAAGAATGCAAAGAGAAGGAAGGGACGAATTGCTGCCATCGGGAGACGACATTTCACAAGTCATTCCAGGGTTTTCGGCCCTTTAATGAGGATGGCCGAAGGACCTCTGATCAAGAATCAGACAGGGGCCGATTTAGGGACGGCTTTTTAAAACCTGTTCGCTAATGTCAGCGAAACCTAAACCGCCGCGCTTTTCCGCCAGGAAGGCCGGTTTGTGTTGAAGATCCGGTAAGAATTCCGAAATATTCGCGACCGCAAAGCTGTTGGGGAAATAGGTGAACATGGGCTCGTCATTTGGCGAGTCACCGCAGAACACGCAGCGCTTTTTCGCCTCTTCGGCGGACAAACCGAATTCGTCTTTCAGGAATTTCAACGTCATGCTGAGTTTGTCATAATTTCCGAACCAGCCATTGACGTGGATCGAGCTGACCTTGGCTTGGGCGCCGTATTTTTTGAAAACTTGTACGATCTTGTCGACTTCTTTTTTCGGCAGCTTTGGAACATCTTCGCAGAAATCAATCGCCAGATCCATGAAGCGACAGAACTGATCCGACGCGATCGCCGCACCCGGTACGGTGTCGAGAACTTCCTTTTGGATGCGCTCCAATTTTTGTCGGTTTTCGATTTGCTTTTCGAAATCGTGAACGAAGTGTCGCTCCATTTTGCGATCTTTGTAGCGGAAATAAAATCCGCCGTTTTCACCGATCACGCCAGCGACGGGCCAAACACGCGCGATCATTTCGCACCAACCGGCGGGACGACCTGTGACAGGGATCACATGAATTCCGGCGCGTGTGAGATTCCACATAGCGGTGTAGGCTTCGGGTCCGAGCAGACCTTCGTCGGTGAGAGTGTCATCGATGTCGGTCAGAACGAAGTCGACTTGAGATTTGAATTCGCGCAATGATTTCATAAAAATATTGAACCAATCTTGATTGCCTGCTGTCATCACTGCTCCTGATCTTTCGCTTCGAGTCGTAATATGGACTTGTCAGAATCTCTCATCGGCGTCATTTTGGGAAAGCCACCATTATATATAGACAACAGCTGAAGGATTGAAATGGCAAAAAAGAATCAGACAGAATCAGCAAGTGGAAAAAAATTGGTGATCGTCGAGTCTCCTTCGAAAATTAAGAAGATTCGTCAGTTCTTGGGTAAGGACTTTGCGGTTGAAAGTTCGGTCGGGCACATTCGCGATTTGCCGAAATCAGCAAAAGACATCCCCGAGAAATTCAAAAAAGAGAAATGGGCTGCCTTGGGCGTCAATGTCGACAAGAACTTTGAGCCGATCTACTGCATTCCTAAAGATAAATTTAAGGTCGTCAAGAACCTGAAAGATAAACTTTCAGAAGCTGATGAGCTGTACTTGGCGATGGACGATGACCGCGAAGGGGAAAGTATCGCTTGGCATTTGACAGAAGTGTTAAAGCCCACGATTCCGATCAAGCGCATGGTCTTCCGCGAAATCACCAAGGAAGCCATCCAAAAAGCTTTAAAGGACACGCGTCAAATTGATTTCGACGAAGTCTCAGCTCAAGAAGCGCGTCGCATCTTGGATCGTTTGGTGGGTTACACCATCTCTCCATTGTTGTGGAAGAAGGTCGCTTATGGATTGTCAGCGGGTCGCGTGCAATCGGTTGCCGTTCGTTTGATTGTCGAGCGCGAGCAAGAGCGCATCCGATTTAAAAAAGCCGCTTATTGGGGCGTGCTCGCCAGCTTGGATAAGGGTGGCGTGCAGTTCGAAAGCCGTTTGCAAACCCTGCAAGGGCAAAGGGTCGCGACCGGAAAAGATTTCGATGGCACGACAGGAAAACTGATCGGTGGCAAAGACGTCACGATCCTTGGTGACGCCAAAGCAAAAGAGTTGGTTGCGAAGTTAAAAACCGAAAAGTGGGTGGTTTCCGAAGTCGAAGAAAAACCGACAACTCGAAAACCGGCCGCTCCATTTATCACATCGACTTTGCAACAGGAAGCCAGCCGTAAGCTGGGATTAAGCTCGCGTGAATCCATGCAGGTCGCGCAGAAATTGTACGAGCAAGGGTTTATCACCTACATGCGTACGGATTCGACCTTCCTGTCGAACGAAGCTTTAAATGCGGCTCGCAGCTGCATCCAAGCCAAGTACGGAAAAGAATATCTGCCGAATGAAGCTCGGGCTTACAACGCTAAAAAAGTAAAGGGCGCCCAAGAGGCCCACGAAGCGATTCGTCCTGCCGGAACTGAATTCCAAGATCCGGATGCAACCGGCCTTTCAGGAGTGCAGCTTCGTTTGTATGAAATGATTTGGATGCGAACGGTCGCAAGCCAAATGGTCGATGCCCGTCAAAAGCAAGTCTCGGCCAAAATTCAAGCCGGTGAAGCGATCTTCTCGGCCAGTGGTATGACCATCGAATTTCCGGGATTTTTACGCGCTTACGTGGAAGGCAGCGATGATCCCGAAGCGGACCTGCAAGAGCGAGAAGTTCGCTTGCCGCAATTGAAAGCGAACGAAGCTTTGAAGTGCGCGACCATCGAGCCGACCGAGCACGAAACGAAACCGCCGGCGCGTTACACAGAAGCCAGTTTGATCATCACCTTGGAAAAAGAGGGGATCGGCCGTCCGTCGACTTACGCTTCGATCATGGGCACGATTGTTGATCGCGGTTATGTTCGTAAGCAAGGTACGGCGATGATTCCGACCTTTACGGCCATGGTTGTGACCAAGCTTTTGAAGCAGTACCTGCCGCAGTATGTGGACTTAGGTTTCACGGCTGAGATGGAAAAATCGCTGGATACCATTGGCGAAGGCGAGCTGAATTCGGAAAAATATTTGGAAAGCATTTACTTCGGAAAGACCGGCTTGAAAGAGCAAGTCGATTCGCAAGAACAGAAGATCGATCCGGATGAAGCCCGCGCCATCAGCCTGGAAGGTTTGGAAAAATTCAGCTTCCGCGTTGGTAAATATGGCGCTTACGTTTGCACCAATCGTGATGGCGCCGAAGTTTGCGCTTCGATTCCGGAAAGTGAATCGCCGGCCGATCTGACCGCTGACGCCGCTGATAAATTGATCGACCAAAAAATCAATGGCGCCGATGCCTTGGGCGAAGATCCAAACACCGGATTGCCGGTGTATGTTTTGAACGGCCGCTATGGTCCATACGTGCAGCTGGGTGATATCACCGACGACGACGCAAAACCAAAACGCGTTTCGATTCCGCCGCAGATTCCGATCGAAACAGTGGATCTCACTCAGGCCTTAGAGCTTTTGTCTCTGCCGAAAACTTTGGGCATGCACCCGCAGCTGAATAAAGAAATCAAAGCGGGTCTGGGACGTTTCGGGCCGTTCGTGGTTTGTGACGGCGATTATCGCTCGATCCCAAAAGCCGAAAGCATTTTCCAAATCACTTTGCAGCGTGCGCTGGAGCTTTTCGCACAACCGAAAAAAGGTCGCGGAAAAGCGGCTCCATTGAAAGAGTTGGGGCCACATCCTGCGAACAATGAACCGATCAACGTGATGAACGGTCCTTACGGTCCGTACATCAAGTGCGGAAAAGTAAATGTGTCGGTTCCAGAGGATATGACGCCGGAGCAGATGACTTTGGAAAAGGCCATCGAGCTTTTGGCGGATAAGATGAAGGACGCGAAACCGGCGAAGGGTGGCGCGAAGAAAGCCAAGTCGGCCGCCGCTAAAGCTGGCGAGGAGGCGAAGGCTGCGAAACCGAAAAAGGCCGCCAAGCCGAAGCCGCCGCCTCCGTTTCCGGAAGTGGTGAAAGCGAAATCTCCGCAGGCTGCGGCTAAGCCGGCCGCTGTGGTTCGACGGGCTTCGGATAAGCGGCCGTGACTTCATAGCGTGGATTTTGTTTTCACTCGGCCGCGCGGATGGGGCTGTGGGCTTTGGATGGAGCTCTCGTCCGCTTTGCTAATCCCGATAGGGTACTATCGGGATTTCTTTTTTTGGGGGAAGGATTAGGACTAAAAATGAGGGGCTTTTTCCTCCTCTTTTTGGTCCTTCTGGCCACGATGGCCAGAAGGCAGCCTTCTCACGGACGGATGCACTTTCGTTTACACCTTGTACCGCTGTGACGAGTAATCCTAGGCCCATTGACTTAAGTACTTGAAATAAATTACCTTTTTCCCCATTGAAAAACCCCTAGCTTTATGGGATATTGCGTCAAATGTCGCAGCTGGAGCTTAAAATCGAACGACCGAAAGAATCTGATCGCAACTACCATTTGGGTGGTCGCAGCTTCTATTTTTTCGACTTTGATGACAACGTGGCTTTTCTGACGACTCCGCTGATTTTGTTTCACAAAGAAACCGGCGAAGAGATGAAAGTTTCCAGCGGTCAGTGGGCTGCCGAGCACATCAATATTGGCAAATCCGGGACCTACAAAGATTTTGAAATTCGTTGGGAAGATCAAACCGGGACTTTTCGTTGTTTCCGCGATCATCACGAAGACGAGTTGCGACGCTTGGGCCTGCAGCGCCAACTTTTTGTTGAAGACGTGGCTCAGGCTTTGGGCTTTCCCGATATTCAGTGGAAGGGACCATCGTGGTCTTGCTTCTATCATGCCGCTTTCAATCAGCGCCCGGTCAGCGTGATCACGGCGCGGGGGCATTCGGCCGAGACCATCAAGGCCGGTGTGAAGCTGATCGTCGAGCAAGGGCATCTGCCGCTCGAGCCGAATTATCTTTCGATCTATCCTGTTAGCAATGTTGGAACCCGACATCAGTTGGGCGATACCGAGCTGACGTTGGGAACGGCCGAGCTGAAACAACGAGCGATTCGGGCTTCGGTTCAAACTGCGCTTCAAATTTATGGTTACAGTCCGCATCACCGCTTCGGAATGTCGGACGATGATCCGCGAAATATTCAGCTGATTATCGAGGAAATGACACGCCTTAAGACCGAGTTCCCAGAGATGAGCTTCTTTATGATCGAGACGCAAAAGGGCGAGTTCGTGAAGCACGAAATCTCCTTGTCTGGACTGAAGGGGAGTCGCCTGGAAAATCTGTCAAACTCTGTCGAGCAAATCCGCCTTTTCTGATCCTCAACACAGTGTGAGACCTTCGTCTTGCGTCGAACAAAACCCATGCCTCAAATAGGCATTCTGGTATTCTACTCAGACTGGGGGTTCCATGCGAACTGTGTTACCGCTCGTTGCGGTTTTTCTTTCATCTTTTTCGGGACTGGCCTTTGCCGCTGATAAATCAGTTGCTGCTGCCGATGACAGCGCACTTCAGTGCAAATACCTGTATGCAATCGAGCAAGGTTTCTTAGCTCAGCACGTGAAGTACGCGCAGAAAGATCGCGATGCCGCTCTTCAAGAACGAGTGGTCGATCAATACATCAAGCGCTTGGATCCGACAAAGATCTACCTTCTGCAAAGCGATGTCGATTCGGCAAAGAAAACTTTGAACAGTATCTTTGACAACACCAAATCAAAAGACTGCTCGGCTTTGGTGAACGTGCAGAACCTGCTGGTTTCGCGGGTGAAAGAGCGCGCCGAATTCGCGAAGAAAATGTTGGATAAGTCTTACAAGTTCGACAACAAAGTCGAAATCGTTTTCGATCCGGATAAGAAAGCTTTCCCGAAAACGGCGGACGAAGCGAACGATTTCCTTCGCCGTTATGTGCACTTCCAGGTCTCAAACTATCTAGCGACGGATATGAAGCTGGAAGAGGCCAAAGCCAACGTGATCAAAAACTGGGATCGCGCCGTGAAACGCACGCTGGATACCAAAGATGACGATATCTACGCGGGTTACCTGGATTCTTTCGCCCGTGGTTTGGATCCGCACTCTTCGTTCTTCTCGAAAGATGTTTTGGAAGACTTTGAAATTCAGATGAGCCTTTCTTTGGAAGGCATCGGCGCGACCCTGTCGGCGCAAGACGGATTCACCGTGGTTGAAGCTCTGGTTCCAGGCGGATCGGCGGCTCGCTCGGGACAGATTAAACCCCAGGATAAAATCATCGCCGTCGGACAAGGCGAAAAGGGCACCCCCGAAAACGTCGTTGAAATGGACCTTCGCGATGTGGTTCGTAAAATCCGCGGTGAAAAAGGCACGAAAGTTCGTTTGACCATTCTTCGCAAAGAAGGCGACGGCAAAAAACGTTTCGATGTGACCTTGGTTCGCGACAAAATCAAATTGGAAGACGAAGCGGCTAGCATCCTTTACATGGATAAAGAAGTCGACGGAAAGAAAAAGAAACTGGGAATCATCAACTTCCCATCATTCTATGCGGATTCTCGTCGTGGGGGTCGTTCTTCGGCTGCGGACTTGAAAAAGCTGATCGCCGAAGCTCGTGCGAAGAAAGTCGACGGGCTTGTTTTGGATCTTTCAAACAATGGTGGCGGAAGCCTTGAAGACGCGGTGAAAATCGCCGGTCTCTTCTTCCAAACCGGTGCGGTCGTGAAACAATCGGCGCGTGAAGAAGGCAAAGGCGAATTGGTTTATCGCGATAGCGACAGCCAGGTTGACTGGGCGGGACCGCTGGTGGTTCTGACCTCACGTATTTCGGCCAGCGCTTCTGAGATCGTGGCGGGAACCCTGCAGGATTACAAACGTGCCGTGGTGGTCGGAAACGATCACACCTTCGGTAAAGGCAGCGTTCAATCCGTTTTGCCAATCCCGCAAAATTTGGGCGCTTTAAAGGTGACTGTCGGTATGTTCTTTACCCCAGGCGGTTATTCGACTCAGCACCGTGGTGTCAACTCGGACGTTCAAATCCCGGGCCCTTATGTGACCGATGATATCGGTGAAAAGTACCTGGATTATTCGTTGCCAGAGAAGAAATTGGACGCTTTCGTATCGGAAGATGCTTTCGTGAAAGAAGGCCCGAACGCTTGGTTCACCATCAACCCCGAGTGGATCAAAACCCTGGCTGACAAGTCGAAAGCTCGTGTCGATAAAGATCCTGAATTCAAAAAGATCATCGACGAATTGGCAAAAAGCAAAGCCAAGGGCAAGACGATCAAGCTGACCGAGGTGACCAAGGATAAAGAGAAGAAGGAAAAGGCCAAAGCGGCTAAGAACGCCAATAAGAACGACCGCGATAAAGAGTACATGAAACGTGCCGATATCGTGGAAGCTTCGAATGTTCTGGCGGATTTGATTGCTATCGAAAGCAGCAAGCCCGCGCCGACCTCTCCAACGGCCCATAATTAGGCCGTTTTCGGAGCTTCTTTTTTCGCACTCGTTGCGTTATAAGACGACAAATTAAACCCATCCAGACTAATCTGGGTGGGTTTTTCATTTTAAGTGCAGGCTCAAATGGCCTGACTCCGCGTTGCTTGGTCGTCGGCGTGCTATCAGCACGCTCTCCTCGGTCGCGCCTTGATTCAGACCATTTGAGACTGCGCTTAGATTTTTTTATGTGGAGGTCCCATGCAGGTGTCCAAAGCGACAGGCAAGCCTTTGAAAAAAGCGCTCAAGAAGCTTTCGAGCAAGAAGGCGACTCTCGCCCCCAAAGCCAAATCGGCGGCGAAGACGGCAAGCAAATCCAAAGATGTCTTTGGCGGTCTTTCAAAAGGCTTGCTGCTGCAGATGCATGACATGATGGTGAAATCACGCGTTCTGGAAGAGCGTCTGATCAAGATCTACAAAGCGGGTGACGCTTATTTCTGGATCGGTGGACCCGGCGAAGAGGCTTGGGGCGTGACCCTGGGACTGTTGGTGAATAAAGGCCAAGGCCCCGAGCACGATTATCTGCACATGCATTACCGCTGCACGCCGACTTTGATTGCCATGGGCATGCCGATGATCGATTCGATCCGTTTGATCATGAATCGTTCGACGGATACATCGACGGGCGGGCGCAATTTCTCGAACCATTACTGCTTTCCGAAATGGAATGTGGCGCCGGTTTCATCACCCATCGAAGTTCAGTACATTCAAGCTTTGGGAACGGCACATGTTCAAAAGCGCAATAAAACAAAAGCTCTGACCGTGGTGACGGGCGGTGACGCCGGATCTGCTGAAGGCGACTTTGCCAGCTGCTTGGTTTGGTCTTCGCGCAAAGGACAAGAACTTCCGATCTTGATCACCGTGCAAAACAATCTGTGGGGGATTTCGACTTCTTACGAAGGCCAACACGGGGAAACCAACATCGCCGATCGCGCCAAGGCTTTCAACATTCGCTCTCGTGTGATCAACGGCAATGATCCGGTCGAATGCTACCTGGCTTTGAAAGAAGAGATGGAATACATCCGAAAAACCGGAAAGCCGTCCTTCATCGAAGCAAAGCTGTCTCGCCTTTACGGGCACTCGTCAGCCAGCGGTGCGAATTTTATCTCTCACGAGCAAGACTGCTTGAAAGAGTTCGAGCAAAAGCTGATCGACAACGGCCTTTTGAAGGCCGCGGATGCAAAAAAGCTTTGGGAAAAATACGAGCAAGAAGGCTTCGAAGCCCAACAGCAGGTCCGCAATGAGCCGGTTCCAACGGCGGATTCGGTTTGGGATCATGTTTACGCCAATAACGAAAACGGCGACTGGAGAAAATTCTAATGGCAAATATGGCACAGGCCATTCGCATGGCCCTTCATTATGGTGAAAAGCATCTGCAGGTGAAAGACATCTTCGGTCAGGACGTGGGTGCCCCCTTGGGTGGTGTTTTCACGGCGTCTCAAGGCTTGGAAACAGCTTGGAACACGCCGCTGGACGAGCGTGGGATCATTGGCATGGCGATGGGAATCGCGATGACCGGCGAACGATGTGTCGCCGAAATTCAATTCGCCGATTATATTTTCAATACGATCGATCTTCTGAAAATCGCGGGCAACACATCTTGGGTGACCAACGGCAATTATCCAATGCCGATGGTGGTGATGACGCCGGTTGGGGCCGGCATCCGCGGCAGTATCTATCACTCGCACTCGTTCGATTCGTGGGCGTCTCGTCTGGCGGGTTGGAAGGTCGTGATGCCGTCGACTCCGAAAGATGCTTACGGTCTTTTGATCGCGGCGATCAAGGATCCGAATCCGGTTTTGTTTTTGAAGCCGAAGGCTTTGATGCGCGTTCGCGGTGAGGACCTGATTCCCGGTGAGCCGGCAGACGAAAAAGAACTGAAGAATCTAATCGATGCTCCGATTGGCGATCGTTCAAAGTGGAAAGCTAAATGGCCGAAGTTGGAAGAGTACGAAATCGAAATCGGCAAGGCCGCGATCACGCGTGTGGGCCATCAGGTCACGGTGGTGTCTTGCGGTCGCCATTTGCTTCTGTGCAATCAAATCGCGGACGAACTGGCGCAAGACGGAATTTCGGTCGAAGTCATCGATCTGCGCACGATCTATCCGTATGACTGGCAGACGATCAAAGCATCGATCCAGAAAACGGGCCGCGTGGTCTTCGTCAACGAAGACACCGAGGTCACGAATTTTGCCGAGCACTTGGTGTACCGAACGACGCAGGAACTTTTCTATGAGCTGATGGCGCGTCCACAAGTGGTGGCCGGTAAGCATTTGCCGGGGATCGGTCTGCATCCAAATCTGGAAGATGCATCCGTTCCGCAAAAACATGACATCGTTCAGGCGATCCGATCCGCGATCGAAGAAGTGCCGTAATTTATGAGAACTTCGAGCACGAAGCGACGAGTTCAAAAAAAAGGTGAAAAGAAGATCTTCGATAAGTACGAATACTATCGAAGGTCGGTCCAATCGGCCGAAGGCGATGTGGTCTTCCTGAAGAAGGTCTACAAGGAGCTTCGACATAAAGACGCGAAAAGCTTGCGCGAGGATTTCTGCGGTACCTTCGCGCTGTCGTGCGAATGGGTAAAGCTGGATCCGAAGCACGAATCGTACTCTCTGGATCTGGACCCCGAACCGATCAGCTACGGTAAAACCAATTACCTGCCAAAGCTAAAGCCCGAGCAGCAAAAACGCGTGCATCTGCATGAAGGAAACGTGCTGACCAGCCGGATGCCTTCGACGGATATCGCGATCGCGATGAATTTTTCGTTTTATATTTTTAAAACGCGCGAGCTTCTGAAAAAGTATTTTGCCAATTCTTATCGTCATCTAAAAAAAGACGGCGTGTTCATCTTGGATTGTTTCGGTGGCAGCCAGTGCTATGACGAAATCGAAGAATCCACCAAGCACCGTGGATTCACCTATTATTGGGATCAAACCGGTTTTGATCCGGTGACCAACCAAGCGTTGTTCTACATTCACTTCAAACCAAAAGGTCAGCAGAAGGTCGAAAAAGTTTTCACCTATGACTGGCGAATGTGGTCCATCCCGGAACTGCGCGAGCTTCTGGCCGAAGTCGGCTTCAAGAAGACCCACGTTTACTGGGAAGGCACGACGAAAAAGGGCGAAGGCGACGGCAAGTTCACCCGCACCGAAAAAGGCGAAGCCTGTCTGTCATGGATCGCTTACATCGCGGCGGAGAAATAATTTTGGGTCATTTTGACTTTTGATTTGTTGGATCTCAGGTCGACGCTAAATTCCAAAATGTAAGTCGGCAGGATGGTTTTGCTGCTTCTGGCTTCTGGGAAAGACGCTCCTCATGATGGATAGATCTTGAAGGAGGCTCTATGAAGCCCGCTAATAAGTCGCTGCTCCTTGGCTTGGTTCTCTCTCTCTTTGTTGGTGTGATTGCTTGTGAACAGCCCGGGGGTTCAAGCGGGACCTCCGCGACCTTGGATGGCGGACAAGACTTTGATGGCGGCGCGGGTGGGCCTTCCGAGCTGGCCTGCAACGCTTCGACAAACGCGGGGATCGTGGGCGGCCAAGCGGTGGATAACACCTCGTGGATCGGTAAGGGCATCGTCTTTATCATGCAAGAGTACCAACTGGATCGCGAGACGCACACTTCGATTTGCACGGGCAGTTTGATCGATCGAAACATTGTCCTCACCGCCGCTCACTGCGTGGATAAATCCCGAAACAATGTCAGCAATCTCAGCGTTTATTTTTCGGCGCAGCCCGAATGCGATAGCAATCACGGGCGTCTTTCGCAGAAACGAAAGTCCGTGGCCGAGCTTCGTATTCATCCGTCCTGGAATCCGGCGACCTCTGAAACCACAAGTCGCGGCGATATCGCGTTGATTCGCATTTACGGAAAAGCTCCAAGCGCTTATGTGCCGGTCAAACTGGCCAAAGATTTTCTTCCGCTTCCTGAGACTCAAAAAATCGTTATCGCAGGCTACGGCATGACCAATCCCGATTATTATGGCGACTTTGGCGGCTCGGTCAGTCTGCGCATGGCCGATGCGCTCCCGATCAATGGCGGCGAGCGCGCCTATCTGGTGCAGCTGACCGGTGATCAGAACGAGTTCAATAATCTGGCCTCGAACGAAATGCTCTACATCGATCAATCTCGCGGCAAAGGCATTTGCGGCGGGGATTCCGGCGGTCCTTCGTTTATGCAGAACGCAGCCGGCGAGCCGGTGGTGACGGGGGTTGCATCTTTTGTGATGAATCCGCGCAATGCCGGGCGCTTGTGCGGGTACGTGGCGGCTCATACCAGCACCTACTTTCACAAGCTTTGGATCGATCAAAATTTCAAGATGATGAGAACGGCCGAATCGAGCTTCGAAACGCCGTATCGCTAATTTTTCAGATGAGCTTTGAGATCATTCATGGTCATCAAAGCTCGCATTTCAAGACCTATTTCCGCAAGCTTCGGTTCTTGACCGGATCCACGATGAATCACGCAAAGCACATGATCGACAGTGGCCCCCAGGCTGCGCAGATCTTTTGTGCTGAGGACCACCTGTCCGCCCGTGGTGATCACATCTTCGATCACGCAAAGTTTTTTACCTTTGACCTCTAAACCTTCGGCAAATTGGCAGGTGCCGTAATCTTTGGCCGCTTTTCGCACGAACACCACTGGCAGGCCGGTTTCAAGGCTCAGGGCTGTCGCGATCGGGATGCCGCCCATCTCAAGGCCGGCCAGGATTTCGGTTCCGGCTGGGATCAGCGGGGCCAGTTGCTTTGCGATTTCGCGTAAGGTTTGCGGCTGGGATTCGAAACGGTATTTATCGAAATATTCGGTCGAAGTTTGGCCCGAGCGCAGTTTGAACTGGCCGGTTAGGTGGGCAATTTCATAGATCTTTTGGGCTAATTCGGGCTTGGTCATAGGTTCCTTTACGCACCTCTTTTGGGTGGCCTGGATTATGCTTAACAAAGTTTTGATCCGGTGTGGAGTTGGAAAGAATTTTATGGCATCGCTCAAGAAAAAACTAGATTTTCAAACGCTCAGTCTTTTCCTGACTTTAGCGATCTTGACGGGCCTCTTCGTCTTAGGGCTGAAATGGGTTCTTTTGACACCAGAATCCCGCAATCCAGCAGCAGTGGAAAGCATCACGGCTGACAAGTAGGCTCAGTCGGCCGAAATCTTCAGGCTGGTATCCAGCCAAGCCAGATAACGCGCATTCCCTGAATCCAGGCGAATTTCCAGAAAACAGGGCGTTTCGTACGGGTGAAGCTCTAAAAAGCGTTTTTCCAAAGTTGATTTCAAATGAGCAGCGGTCTTTAAAATCAGTACGCATTCTGTCGCCGATTCGATCTTTCCTTGCCACCAGTACTGCGATTTCATCGTTGGAAAAAGATTCGAACAGGCGATCAGCTTCTCTTCCAAAAGAGTTTGCGAAACTTTCTGGGCGGTCGTCTCGTCAGGAAAAGTCGTATAGAAAAGACTGTGTTCGCTCTTCATCAGGAAGGTTTGCGGAATTGGTTTTTACGGATCTGCCACTGTTCAAGCGCGTACTGGCGCATGTCGGTGATGGTATCGAACTCGTCGACGATCTCGACACCCAAAAGCGTTTCGATCGCATCCTCCAAGGTCACAAGACCGGTCACGATACCGTATTCGTCGACAGCCAAAGCCAGATGCTCTTTGCGTTTGATAAACAGATCAATCAATCCGGCGACGGTCATGCGCTCGGGGACTGAATTGATCGCGCTCATGATTTCTTTCAATTTCAAGCTGTGCTTGTCGTTTGAAAGCGCTTCCAAAATTTTATATCGATGAGTCAATCCCACGATATTATCCAAGCTTGTGTCAAAAACTGGAATGCGCGAGAAGCGGATCGGTTTGTATTTGCTGGCCACTTCTTCAACGCTCTCGTCCGCTTCCAGAGCGAACATCACGGATCTAGGAGTCATGATGTCAGAGACGAACATATTGTTCAGCATCAGAAGGTTCTTGATGATGTTGGATTCTTTTTTATGAAGGGTGCCCTCTTCCACGCCAAGCTCGGCGGTGACCAGCATCTCTTCACGCGTGAAGCTTGCGGTGTCAGGACGAGAGAACAGCTTCCCAAGGTATTCGGAAATTCGCACGATCGGGAACAGCGCAAAGATCATAAACTGAATCGTGTAAGCGGTGGCCGGAGCCAGCTCTTTCCAGTAGGTCGCGCCGATGATTTTCGGAATGATTTCAGCCACCAGCAAGATCGCGATGGTCAAAAGAATCGAAGTCAAAGTGACGTACTGATCGCCGTACTCTTTTTGCACCAAAGCACCGACCACGGCGGCGCCAATGGTGTGGGAGATTGTGTTCAAAGTCAGAATCGCCGAAATCGGACGATCGATGTTTTCTTTTTGGTGCTCAAGAATTTTCGCGCTTCGTTTGTGCTCTTTCAGAGCCAGGCCGACATAAGCTGGAGTGATCGATAAGAAGACCGCTTCTAACATCGAACATAAAAACGAAACGGCCAAAATGACGATGGAAACAAGTGCAATCAGGCTCATTCAGATTTCTTTGTTTGAGGAAGGAAAAGAGAAGGATAAGGGGCGCTAGATGTCGGATCCGTGTGGCATTCCATATAAGTTCAGACAGTTTAGCATAGGTGATGTGGTGAAAGTAGCACATTGGTGCGGAGAGCAATTTTCTGATTTTTGGCAGGGTGAAGAGCCAGGCTTTCGAGATCAACTCGCTTCTGTTGAGTCTGCCTGAATTCGAATCGGCGGTTTGGCTGGACTAAGGTTTAGGGCCGTTCTTGGCGCGGTATTGAGCAAGCATTTCCGCCAGCGAGTTGCGTCGCTGGATGGTTGCCAGGATCACGTCTTCGGAATGGCGTCGGCCAACGATCGCCCGGATTTTGTCGTCCGTAAGTACGCGCAAAATTCTTTCGATCATCTGCCGGGTCATGGGTTGAGAGGGCTGAACGGTGGAATAAGTCATCGCAAAGCGACCCTTGGCACCAAGGGTGGTTGAATTGTCGATGTACGCATTTAGAAAGTAGTTCCCGACGTAATAATGGACAAAGTTTTTTTCTCCGTGTCCCGGCATCCATCGATCCTGGTGATCGATCAGAAAGTCAAAAGGCGCCAGAGCCAAGCGCTGATCCCTTGCCAGCTCATATGTCCTCGTCTCGCGGTGAGGAACCTCTCCCATCGAGACAAAGACCTGAAGCGATCCCCGCATCCCATCGACGGTGCGAATGGTTGTCGCCGGTACGGGAATTCCGACCTCTCGAGCCATTTCGTAAATGGTCACTTCGTTTTCGAGATTTGTTGAATCTCTTAGAAGGGGATTCCGTTTTTTCCAGAACTGAAACTCGGGTTTGAAAATTCCTTTGATGCCATCGCCAATTTCGACAACGTAGACCTCGGAGACAAAACCCCAGCCTTCCAGTTGTTTGATGATCTGAATGGGCGCGGTCTCGATTTCATTTTCCAGCCTTTTTCGCATCTCGTGCGCTTCCGCCAGTTTTCCCAGTCGCTCGAGCATCCAAATCGCTTCTTGGATGCGGTGATCGCGATAAAGCTGATCCACAAGTTCCACATCGGCACGATAAGCGATCGCATGCGTCTGGCGACAGACCGGTCCACCGGCAGAAGCGCCGAAGCCCGCATGAAGAAGTATGAATGTCAGAGCCGCAAACCAAATCCGCATGAAATTATCCACACCAAAAGACTGGCAAAATATTCGACAGCTGAACACAAATGCAACAGCTAGCAAGAGCAAAAGCCCTTGCCGAATTGAACAATTAGATAAGTTCCAAATTGGGTGCCAAATCTCTTGTGGGAATTCGTAAACCTACAGCTGTGATGTCTAAATGTATTTTTATTACTCGTCACAGCTGATCTAGACTGGCCGTCCGCGATACAGCGTGGGCCGTCCGTCCATGTGAGGGCTGCCTGCCGGTCGGGGGCGCCTAGCCATCGTGGCCGGCGGAGGCCCGATTGCATGGATGCAGACACTACGGGATACGAGAGATGCTACAAACCTCGAGACCCACAAAAGACGAAAGCCCCGGGTTTCCCCAGGGCTTTCGAAAACTTCACAGTCTTTAGCGGGCGAGCTGATTTGTCTCGCCCAAGGCGGGCTTATTTATTTTCAGCCGCGCGCTTTTCTTGGTACTTCTTCGCCAATTCATCTTGGATGTTGCGAGGAGCCGCTTGGTATTTCGCGAATTCCATCGAGAATTCACCTTTACCTTTCGTTGCTGAACGCAAATCAGTTGAATAGCCGAACATTTCTGTCAAAGGAACTTCCGCTTCAATCACGGCGTTTCCTTCGAATGCAGTCGTGTTCACGATCACACCACGGCGTTGGTTGATCTGACCGACACCCGCACCTTGATATTCGTCAGGTACTGTCGTCTCAAGCTTCATGATTGGCTCAAGAACGGTTGGTTTCGCTTTCTGATAAACTTCACGCATGGCTGCCATCGCCGCAATTTTGAAGGCCATGTAAGACGAGTCGACGTCATGGTAAGAACCGTCGATCAAGTCCACTTCCACACCGACGATCGGGAATCCAATCAATGGACCCTTCGCGCATTGTTCTTGGAAGCCCTCTTCAACAGCCGGGATGAATTCTTTTGGAATACGACCACCGACGACTTTGTTGTTGAACTTGAAGACCGAGCCATCTTCTTGCGGAGGCAATGGACGGATCGCGCCCACAACTTTCGCGAACTGACCCGAACCACCCGTTTGCTTTTTATGAGTGTAATCATAAGCCGCTTCTTGGCCGATCGTTTCACGGTACGCAACCTGAGGTTTACCAACCACAACTTCACAGCTGAACTCACGCTTCATACGCTCAACGTAGATTTCCAAGTGAAGTTCGCCCATTCCTGAGATGATGGTCTCAGCAGATTCCTCGTCACGGTGTACGCGGAAAGTCGGGTCTTCCTTACGGAACTTTTGCAGAGCTTTCGAGAAGTTGTTGGCGCCCGCTTTTTCTTTCGGCGCAATCGCCAAAGAGATAACCGCGTCTGGTACGTGCATGGACTGCATCGATACGTTGTAACCTTCAACCGCGAAAGTATCACCGGAAGCACAGTCGACACCGAACATCGCAACGATGTCACCAGCGTAAGCTGTTTCGATATCGTCCATCTTGTCCGAGTGCATACGAACCATGCGAGGAATCTTGATGCGTTCCTTGTTGGTCGTGTTCGTGATGAAGTCACCTTTTGACATCTTACCTTGGTAAACGCGCATGTAAGTCAGCTGACCGAATGGCGTAACCGCAAGTTTGAACGCCAAAGCGCAAAGAGGCTTGTCGTTGTCCGGGAACAATTCGAATTTTTCTTCGTTCTTGTCGAGATCCAGAGCGAACTCTTTTTTCTCGGCCGGAGTTGGAAGATAATAAGTGACCGCATCCAGCAAGTGCTGAACGTTTTTGTTCTTAAATGCAGAACCGCAGAACACAGGAACCAATTTCAAACCGATAACCGCTTTACGAGTTGCCGCTTTGATTTCAGCTTCAGTGACAGCTTCACCCATCAAGAACTTGTCGCCGATCGTCTCATCAACGTCAGCCAACTTCTCGATCATTTTTTGACGGTACTCTTCCGCCTGTGCTTTCAAGTCGTCTGGGATTGGGATTTCCTTGATGAATTCGCCATCGTCACCTTCGTTGACGAAAGCCTTCATTGTCACCAGGTCCACGATTCCTTTGTGCTGGTCTTCCAAACCGATTGGGATTTGGAACATGGTTGCGTTCAAGCGCAGCTTTTCAACCAAAGCGTCGCAAACACGGAAAGGGTTTGCACCCTGACGATCCAATTTGTTGACGAATGCCAAACGAGGAACGCCGTAACGTTTCATCTGACGGTCAACGGTAATAGACTGAGATTGAACACCCGCAACGCCGCAAAGAACCAAGATTGCGCCGTCCAAAACTCGAAGTGACCGTTCAACCTCAATGGTGAAGTCCACGTGCCCGGGGGTGTCGATCAAATTGATTGTGTAGTCCTTCCACTGCACCTGAGTCGCAGCAGATTGGATCGTGATACCCTTCTCACGTTCCAGATCCATGGAGTCCATGGTCGCGCCGACGCCATCTTTCCCTTTTACTTCGTGAATCGCGTGGATTTTACCACCGTAGAAAAGAATACGCTCAGAGAGAGTCGTCTTTCCCGAGTCGATGTGCGCGGAGATCCCGATATTTCGGACCGTATTGATATCCCATTTCTTCGCCATAAAGCTCCTACTGATACCTTTGAATAACTGTTTGGTATAAAGAACATAAGGAACTATCATAGGGTGCGCGGGGTGTAAATGACTTCTCGAAGGACCGCCGCAATTGGGAATTAAATGCAGCGCATAAACGACGCCAAATCTGTCTTGAAACACAACTTCGGTCACAGTGAATTTCGTGGTGACCAGGAAGCCGTGCTGCGCTCGGTTTTCGCAGGGCAGTCAGCGCTGGTTCTGATGCCCACCGGGATGGGGAAATCGCTGTGTTACCAGCTTCCAGCCCTGATGTTACAGGGTTTGACTGTGGTG
Organism: uncultured Bdellovibrio sp.; assembly: GCA_966211455.1. GTDB lineage: Bacteria > Bdellovibrionota > Bdellovibrionia > Bdellovibrionales > Bdellovibrionaceae > 21-14-0-10-47-8. Next base: position 198,242 of record CBIHNI010000005.1, on the reverse strand, counting down.
ATCTCTCCTTTGATCGCCCTGATGCAGGATCAGGTGGACAAGGCTCAGGCGCATGGGTTGAAGGCGACCTATCTGTCATCGACGTTGACCCGGGACGAGCGACTGGATCGCTATGACAGGATTGGAAAAGGCGATTTCCAGCTTGTTTACGTGACCCCCGAGCGTTTTCGAAAGCCCGAATTCTTGGATGTCATCAAAAAGCGTCAAATCGCGCTGCTGGCGGTGGACGAGGCCCACTGTATTTCCCAATGGGGGCATGATTTCCGGCCGGATTATTCAAGGCTTGGCGAATTTCGCGAGATCTTGGGAAACCCGGTGACGCTGGCCCTGACCGCGACGGCCACCGCGGCTGTGCAAAAAGATATTCTGCGCGAGCTGAAAATTGAAGGGGCTCCGACCTATCATTCTGGGATCGAGCGGCCGAATTTGGCTTTGCGGGTGCACGATGTGTATGGTCTCGATGAAAAAGTTCGTGGCATCGTGGGGCTTCGGCATGTGGTGCCTGGGCCTGCAATTATTTATTTCTCGCTGATTCAGACATTGTACAAAGTTTCGTCCGAGCTGGCGCGGTTGAATTTGCGGCACACGATTTACCATGGCCAACTGCCGGCACCGGAACGAAAACGCAATCAGCGCCGCTTTATCGAAGGCGAAAGCGATTTGATTTTGGCGACGCCGGCGTTCGGGCTTGGGATCGATAAACGTGACGTGCGTCTTTTGGTTCACGGTGAGACGCCAAATTCGATCGAGGCTTTTTATCAAGAGGTCGGCCGTGCCGGACGAGACGGAAACCCCAGCGAATGTCATCTTTTTTACGATCAAGAAGATGTGTCGATTCAGATGGAGTTTATCAAGTGGGCGAATCCAGAGCCTGATTTTGTTTTAAAGGTTTACCGGCTGATCGAAGCGGGCGGGCCGGGATTGCAAGATGATGGGATGGACCACCTGCGTTCGCAGATGAATTTCTATAACAAGCGCGACTTTCGCGTCGAAACGTCGGTGAATGTGCTCGAGCGCTGGGGCTCGCTGAAGGAAGACAATTCCAAGTTTGGCTATGCAGCCGTGCAAGAGCCGACCCCCGAACAACTGGATGTAAAGGCCGTGCAGAACCGACTGAAGACGCAAAATCAAAAGCTATTGGATATGGTTCGCTTGGCGACGTTGGAAACGGGCTGCCGGATGCAGGAGATCTATCAGTACTTTGGCCATAGCAGTGGGCCATGCGGAAAATGCGATTTGTGTCTGGCGAAAGTGAATGCGTGAAGACCTCCGTCGATACGACAAGCTTGCAGGAGCAGTGGCGGCTTTTTACGGGAGATCCAAAAGCCCAATTGCTTTGGACTGTCGGATCGGAAAAATTATCGCCAGCAAATGAAACGCAGTGGAAATCCTTTTCGTTGCAAAGCCACAGTCATTCGAAAAGTCATCGCTTGTCGGTGATGGCGGAAGGTCCGCGTCTCAGGGCCGTCGGGGTGGACCTAGAATCGCAGTTGCGGCCTGTCGATCTGGATTTGCAGCAATGGCTTCTGAGCCCGGAAGAACGAAACCTGCTGGGCCCGATTGATTTCTTGATTGCCTGGGTGATCAAAGAGGCCTTGTTCAAAGCTGATCCCGAGAATCAAAACCAAACCATTCAAAATTACCGAATCGAATCTTACCTGCCCCATCGCAAACAGGGCGCGGCTCGAACTCCGTCGGGGAAAGCGCAAAGATTTTTCTGGCAAGTCTTGCAAGAGCCGCCATCCAACGAAAGCTGGTTCGTTGGACTGGCGGTTAGTGAAGATTAGGCCGAAGTCATTTTCGACAGTAGAATTCGGTTCAGCTCCTTGATCAGCCAGTGTCGATGGCTATCGACGAACAGGTGCCCGGCGCCTTCGCAGATCAGGAACTCGAACCCATCGGAGGTTTGCTCGAACCAGGGCTTCAGCTCACTCACCGAGAAGGCCGGATCCAGGCTTCCGGCCATGACCGTCAACGGAACATCCAACTTGTTGCCGGCTTGGAACTGGTAACTGTCGGTCAATCGGAAGCCGGCTTTCAGGCCGGGCCACAAAGCTTTTTTCAGTCCCTGATCTTTTCGAAGTGCTTCGGACAGACCGAAAAGATCGATCTGTTTTTCCAAGGCTTCGGGGATCACGTCGGTCAAGGCTTCCGGAAGCGAGGTCACCTCGCGGAAGGGACGCGGCAACTGCGGCGCCGGGTAGGCGCCGACGATCAGCTGCTTTGCGTGTTCGTGTTGATGGGTTCGCTTCATTTCTCGCAGCCATTCGAAACCGATCAAAGCCCCTTGACTGTGCCCATAGACGGCAAACGGTTTGTCACACAAAGGTGAAAGCTGTTGCACCAAAGTTTTGATCAAAGTCTTGAAATCCTCGATCGGCGTTTCGGCCGCGCGGTCCATCGAACCAGGCAAAGCCACCAAGCAAAGCTCGATGTCCTTGTGAACAAGGTTTTGCCAAGGCCCGAAAATTTGCGACGAAGCGCCGCCCATGTAGGCGAAACAGAAAAGACGCATTTTCGCCTCGGGATTTTGGAAGCCCGGCAGGATCCAAGAATTTGCGGCTTCGTTTTGCGAAGTCGTCGTGCGGGTCGCCAGAATTTGCAGAATCTGCTTCGACAGGGACTCGACACTGGGCCCTTGCATCAGCTGCATCAAGGTGATGTCGACTTTTAAATTCGACTGAATCCAATATCGCAGCTGCGTGATCATCAATGAATCCAGACCGAATTCAGTGATAGGACTGGTGCGCGATACGGTTCCGCCCGATGCCAGAATCTTGACCAGCTCTTTTTCAAGACCTTGCGCGACCGCTTCGAAGGCTTCCGGCGATTCGGGCGCCTGCAAAGCTTTTTCGAAAAGATTGGATGAGCCCGATCCCGAAGCTCCGGCCGTGTTTTCGGATTGAATCAGCTTTTCCAAACGCTTTTTCACCCGGTCCGAGGCAAATCCATCGGAAACCGTTTTCCAATTGGCATCGGCCAAGCAGCGAACGGCCGGTTGTTCGACGATGACTTTTTCCAGGCCGTGCAGGATTTCGTTGATGTGCACCAGGCGCCAACCGACACGTTCGAAGGCTTGCGCGACGTTTTTGTTACGGGCCACGAATCCGACGCCACCGACCACGCCCAGTTGCACGGTCGATGCGGGAAGACCCATTTTCTGACGTTGGCGGCTTAAACCTTCAAGGAAAAGATTGGCGGCATTGTAATTGGCCTGCCGTGGATTTCCGAAAGCGGCCGAGGCTGAAGAGAACATGATGAACCAATCCAAAGGTTCGTTTAAAGTTTTCAGATGCAGCTCCATCGCGCCGATCGCTTTCGGGCGCATGGTCAGATCAAAACGCTTTTCGTCGATTTCCAAAAATTCGGCGTCATCCAAAACCATGGCGCCGTGGAAGACCCCGGCGATACCGGGCATGTTCTGTTTGATCTGGCTCAAGGTGTTTTCCAGCTGACGGCCGTCCGAGATATCGCAAGGCCAAGCCTGGATTTGCACGGCTTGCCGGCGCAGATCTTCGCACAGAGATTTGACTTCGGGTTTGCGCTCGCCGGATGGTGAAAGCAGGGCGATGTGTTTTGCGCCTTTGTCCGCAAGCCATCTTGCCAGCACCAAGCCGATCCCGCCACTTCCGCCAGAAATCAGATAAGTACGATCCGCTTTCATTTTCGAATGCTGCGAAAAGTTTGTCTGAACCGGAATCGGGTGAAGCGAATCTTGCGTTGGGCCGTGAGACAAAACAAGCTTTCCAATATGGGCGGATCTTGCCATCACCTGCATGGCCTGATTGATCTCGCCAAGCGGAAAGCTTTGAAATGGCAAAGCCGTCAATTTCTTTTCCGCCACCAAGGCGAAGATCTGACGCATGGATTTGCGAATGGCGGTGGGGCGGTCTTGCAAAGCCGCATCGATATCGACCGCAAAGTAAGATAGATTTTTGCGGAACGGGTAAAGCGAAATTCGATTTTCATCGTAGATATCGACTTTCCCGATTTCAATGAAACGGCCGTACGGGGCCAGTGTGCGGAAGCTGTGTTCGATCGCCTTGCCGCTCAGGCTGTTTAACACCAAATCCACGCCGCGACCGTTTGTCGCTTTCAACAATTGCTCGGAAAACTGCAGATCGCGCGAGTTGAAGACGGCCGTGACGCCTTGATCAAGAAGCAGCTTTCGCTTTTCTTCGGATCCGGCCGTGGCATAGACGGTTGCACCTTGCAGAAGCGCGATTTGCACGGCCGCTTGTCCGACGCCACCTGTGGCCGCGTGGATCAGCACCGATTCACCCTCTTGCAGCTGGCCGCGCGTGATGATCGCTTCCCAAGCGGTTAGCATCACCACCGGCAAGGTTGCCGCTTCGTCGAAGCTCATAAAGTCAGGAATCTGAGCGGCGTGATCGCTTTGCACTTTCGCGTACTTGGCCGCCGTGCCCTGGGCGCAAGCGGCGATGCGATCGCCGACCTTAAAGTCTTTCACGTTGGCGCCCACTTTGGTGACAAGGCCCGCACACTCCATACCGATTTGATCGCCCAGCAGACCGCTGTAAATCATCCCTTCGCGCATCATACCCGTGGTCAGCATCACGTCGCGGAAGTTCAGCCCCAAAGCTCGGACTTCGACTTCCATCTCATTTTCGCGCAGCTCGGGGCGCTGGTTTTCGATCCAAGATCCGGTTTCTGACAATCCGGACTTGCTTGGCGTGTAGCGGAAGTTTTCAGGTTGAATCGTACGCAGATTTTGTTTCAAAGGCACGTCGTCTTTGATGCGGGTGACGCGATAGACTTTGCGTTCCCCTTGGGTCAAAGAGACTTCGCCCTCATCCGATGGGGTGTGCAGTTCCATGAAAAGAGACTGCAAGCTTTCACGATTGAGGTCGGCATCGATTTGGATGATTCCAAAGTCCAGACGCGGAAGCTCGCTTAAAAGAACGCGGGCCGCTCCTAGAATCGAAGCCATAAATGGGGAATCACCGGCCAGCACCAAGCGGTACTTGAGATTTTTTCCCGTTTCAAGCAGATGCAGGCACCACTTGCGAAGGCTTTGCATATGCAAATGGAATTTCTGCATCGCTTGCTCGGAATCCCAGGTGTCGAGCTTGAAGCTTTCAACCGACAAAAAGTGAATCACTTGCTGGCTGTCGCTGGCGGAAAGGACACTGTCGGGTCGATCCGTCGGCAAATGCCGGGTCGCGGATTTCGAGCCGGTTTTGATTTCAGACCAGAAACGATCGCCCAGAGTCCCCGGATCCAGAATCACAGAGGTTGGCATAAGCAAAGGGACGGATTCGGCTTGCAAAGGCTTGGCTTGCAATTCGCCCAAAATCACGGATTGAGAGCAGAGCTCGGGCTGGCGAGACTTCAAAGCCATCAAAGAAGTGGGCTCGAAGGTTTTGGCCTGCACAAAGCCGCTGCCTTGCAAAGTCTCGCGCCAGGCTTGCGGTGAAAGGCTTGCGTGCGAGCGTGGAAAAGACGGATCGCTGGCAAAATTCCACCATCCTTCAGCCAAGCCGAAAATTGTATCGACCCAAAGCGGAGCTTGCGTCACTTCCAGCAGCATCAGGCGTCCCTGGCTGGAAAGAAGGCTTCCGATATTCTGCAAAGAGAATTTCAGATTGTGAGCCGTGTGAAGTGCGTTGCTGGCGATGATCAGATCAAAAGAAGCGACATCGAAACCTTGCGCGGCAAAATCTTTTTCCAAGTCGAAGGTTTTGTATTCGATAAACGGATAGGCGGCAAAATCGTCCTGCGCTTTTTGGAAGAACGAAGACGAAATATCCGTAAATGCATAAGTCGTGCGATCTTTTGGCAGCCGTGGCAGCAAGGCCTGAGTGAGCCCCCCGGTGCCGGCCCCGATTTCGAGAATGCGAAGGCTTTTTCCCAATGGCAAATCATCGACCAAGGCTTGCAAGACCTCGGCGGCCAATTGATTGTAAGGTCGGTTTGAAAACGAGTCGCGGTAAAAACGGTGAAGCAAAGACTGGTTTTCACCCGAGAATAAACTTTCGGCTTCCGGGCTCAACCAAATGCGACCGCAGTTTTCGAGCAGCTGAAATTCCATCTCGAATTCCGGATTTTCCTGGCGAATCTGCAGCACTTGGGCGGCGCTGAATGTGGGCGCAAAGGGGGCCTTCTTTTGGATGTTCTGAAGCCATTTTCTTTGCGCTTCGTTGAGGCGAGACGATCGAGTGTCGACCTGCTTCAGGAAGTCGATCGCCAGGCTGTTCAACGCGGGCTCAATTTGCGCGGCGTAGGTTTGAAACAGCTCGGCCTGTCGCGGATCTTCGTTTTTTGCTTGGATTCGCGTTTGGATCTGCTTCCAAGCGGTCCAAATATTTTGCGCCGATCGATTTTTGACTTGATCAGCTCGATCTTGCGCCACCCATCGCCCCAGAATTTCCAATTGATCCAGCGGCGAATCCTTGCGCGAGCCATCCAGGTACGAGGCCGCAAAGTCATGGAACTCGGAAACTTTTTTCAGCTCGCCGGCTTGCAAAGAGCGAATGATTTCGTTGAGAGTTGCTTGCTTCAAATTTTGCGGGCTTTCAAAGATCCAAAAGTCACCACTCAGTTTTTCATCATTCAATGTGCCAAGACGAACGACGCAGAAAAGATCCGCTTTGGCTTTCCGGAAGTTTTTTCCCTCTGCCAGAGAGGTCGGAACATACACCGCGAACTGTCCGCGGCGGGCAGTCACGGATAAGAAAAGCATGGCCTGCAGGCAAGAGTCCGCCAGCGCACCGTGAAAGGTGTGACGGGCCAGATCTTCTTTGATCAGATCGGATGCCGAAATGCGGGCAATCGCCACCGGTTCATTTTCGAAACTGCTGGTCCAAAGATCTTGGATGTTGCGGAAGCTATCGCCCAGGGCCAGTCCGGCATCGCTCAGAGACTGGTAGAGACCTTCTAAATCTTCTGCTTTTTCCCAGCGCAGAGAATGCAACGGCATCGCAAGGTCTTTTTCTTTGAAGCTTTGTCCTGTTGGGGTGTAACGGGCGCGCACGTGCGTCGTCCATTCGGTATTTTCTTTTTGATCGGCGCGGCTTTGCAGTTTCAAGTTTTTTTCTTCGCCGATGATTTCCAGTCGACCTTGCGGTAAGGGTTGGCTTTCGTTCAGGGGCGCAAAGTACGCGCGGTCAAAATGCACGTCGTAGATTTCGGGATTTACACTCATCATCAGATCCAAATGAGTGGCGCCGGGAACGACCAAAGTTCCTTGAACGATATGATCTTGCAGGTAGCTATGCGAGAAAGGATTGTAATTGACGATCTCGGTGTGCACGGCGCTGGCATCCACGACCGATGGCAAAGAGCTTAAGTGCGGATGACGTTTGCGACCCAAGCGCAGACGCTCACCTTCGGCACTTTCCATCCAAAGCGTTTCACGCTGAAACGGATAGTGCGGAAGCGGGATGAAGCGCGCGGCTTGGCTGGGACGGATGGTGTAGCCTTCGCAAAAAAGCTTTCCGATGGTCGAGTAGAAAGTGATCACGTCACTTTGTTCACGACGCAATGTCGGTAGCGCCACGCCGGCAACGGATTTGTTTTTCAGATTGGTTTCGATGCTGGGAGAAAGCACCGGATGCGGAGAGATTTCAATAAAGGTCTGAATGCCGGCATCGATCATGGCATTTAGCGAATCCATAAAACGAACCGGTTCGCGCACGCAGTCCACCCAGTACTGATTGGTGCAAGTGGTCCCGGGAATTTTCTTTCCGAATGTGGACGAGTAAAAATCGATTTTCTCTTTTTGCGGTTTGAGATGCGAGAGGCAGCGCAAGAGCTCGTCTTTAAACGGATCCATATGGTGCGAGTGAAACGGAACCTTGCCTCGCAGCAAGCGGTTGAAGATGCCAAGCTTGGTGAGCTCGTCGGAAAGCTCTTGGATTTCTTTGTTATCCCCCGAGAAGGCGACGGCATCGGCCGAATTGATCGCGGCCACCGAAAAATGTCCGTGGCTTTTTTCGGCGTACCGATAAGCTTGATCGGGCGTCAGCGACGCCGCCAGCATCCGGCCGCGCCCGCTGGCGGTTTGGTGCAAACGGCTGCGGTGGTAAATGATATCGACGCCTTCTTCTAAGGTGATGGCGCCGCTGATCACGGCGGCGGCCATTTCACCCAGACTGTGACCGGTCACGCCACTGGGCACAAGACCCAGATCCAGAAGCCGCTTCGCCAATGAAACTTGCAGTGCAAAAACGGTGGGTTGCGCGATCTCTGTTTCTTCCATGCGTGCGTCGGCTTCTTCGCGGTGAAGCGCATCCCAAACGCTCCAGCCCAGTTTGGGGCGGAACATCTGATCGATTTCCCGAACGGATTGGGCAAAAATAGCATCGCAGGCCAGAAGCTCGCGACCCATTTTGTACCACTGCGGTCCTTGCCCCGAGAAAACAAAACCGATTTTTTGCAAAGAGCTTTTGCTGGCGCCGGTGACAAGACCGCTGGCGGCTTGCCCTTGCTTTAAAGCTTCGAGACGTTCTTTCAGTTCAATGGAATTCTGTGCGATCACCAAGGCGCGGTGGCGATAGTGATCTCGGTGCTGAAGCGAAGTGAAACCCAAATCCGGCAAAGAGACCGCATCGAGCCTTTGAAACTGCTCGGCTTGTTGTTTCACGGCCCCTTCGTTGACGCCGGATAAGGCCACCATGGTGGGAACTTGCAGTGGCGGTGTTGGCGTGGATTCAAGCGGGGTGGGGGCGGCTCTCAGAATGGCGTGTGCATTGGCGCCCCCGAAACCGAACGAGTTGATGCCGCCCACTCGGCCGATCGGATTTTCGGGCCACTTGCGGCTTTCGCGCACGACTTGCAAATTCAAATCGCCAAATGGAATCGCCGGATTGAGATTTTCACTGTGCAAGGATGCCGGAATGATCCCCTTGTGCATACTCAGCACAAGCTTGATCAAGCCCGCGACTCCTGAGCCCGCCTCCAGGTGACCGATGTTGGTTTTCACCGATCCGATCAGGCAGGGATGATCGGTCTTGCGGTCGACCCCGTAAATCGCACCGACACCGCGGCATTCGATCGGATCTCCGGCTGGAGTTCCGGTCCCGTGACACTCGACATAGTCGATCTGCGCACCTGTTAGGCCCGATTTTTTCAGGGCCTCCGCCAGCAGGCGCTTTTGCGCTTCGGGGTTCGGAAGGGCCATGCCTTCGGTTTTTCCGTCTTCGTTGGCGCTGACGGCTAGCACTTCGGCCAAAATTGGAAGTTTGTTTTCTTCGGCGATGCTTTTTCGAGTCAGGAAAAGAACCCCGGCCCCTTCGCTTCGCACATAACCGTCAGCTTCGGCCGAGAAGGCGCGGCACCGACTGGTCGGTGAAAGATAATTTCCTTTGCTGAATCCGATGGTCATCTCGGGCTTGAGATTGACATTGACACCACCGATGAACGCAAAATCGCAGTCCTGATCCCGGAGCGAGGAAGCGGCGGCGCGCAGGGCATATAGCGAAGACGAACATGCCGTGTCGATCGCAAGACTGGGCCCGTGAAAATCGAAAACGTAAGAAATGCGATTGGCGGCGATAGCCAGGCTGCCGCCTTGATTGGTGTAAGGGCTGATGTTTTCGCGCTCGCTTGGCGATTGCAGAATGTCATTGTAATCGTGGGTGCTGATGCCGACGAAGACGCCGGTTTTGCTTTGACGAAGATCGGAAAGTTTCAGGCCCGAGTTTTCCGCTGCTTGCACCACGCATTCAAGCAACAGGCGTTGCTGTGGATCCATATGCAGGGCTTCACGGCGCGAGAGATGGAAATAAGCCGGATCAAAGTCTTTTACGTGATCTAAGAAGCCGCCTTCGGCCTGGTGAATGCGACCCTGGCTTTTAAAATCCGCATCGTAAAAGCTTTCGATGTCCCAGCGATCTTGGGGGACAGGACGAATGACATCTTTTCCTTGGGAAAGAATTTGCCAAAACTGCTCAAGGTTGTCGGCCTGTGGGAAGCGACAGCCCATGCTGATGATCACAACCGGATCATTTTGAAGGTTCAAAGATGTGGAATTGAGCGGGGCTTTTTTCGGTGTTTGCTGGGGCATCTGAAATCTCCTCTGACAGAAGCGCTGAGAGCGAAAATGCTTTAAAAATAATAAGCTTACAGATACTAAAATATATTTTTTTAGAACACTCTTTTTCCTCTTCAAATTCATGCGATTTGAAGATGTCCCGAAATGAACTTGAATGTTTAACGACAAAAAGAAAAATCGCATGACTTCAAGCGAATTTGTTTGTTGTCGGCTTGTTTGGATTTCTTTTGTGCAGTGAAAAATTGATCGGAAATTCAGCAGTTTTAGGCTCATGAAGTCGAGATGGAAGCAGAATGCCAGACTTTGCATTCAAGGGCGGAATCTGATTCGCTGGGAAGATGGCACGATTTCGCATCATTCTTATTGTGGTCGCCTCTCTTCTTTATACTTATTTGGGGGCCAGGCTCGCGCCTGATGAAGGCTGGGCGGCGCGTGCGATTTGGTTTTTTCTAAGCCTGTGCTTTTTGTTCGTGCTGGTTTTGCCGTTTTATTTTTGGAGCCGACGCCGTCTTTCCATGAGCCCGGGCCAAAAAAACGTGATGAAGCTCACGCAAGCGGCAATGGCTTATATCAATTTTCTGATCCCGCTGGTTTTGATCCGCGACGTGATCGGCGGATTTGCGCATTATCTTTTCCATCTGGATGTGCAGTTTTGGTTTTCACACGTGGCGAATCTGGTCGTGCTTTCGATTCCATTTTTATTAAAAGCTTGGGGCATGCTGACGATCTATCGCGGACCGCAAGTGGTGCGCAAAGAGCTGAAAGACGAAAGGCTGCCGAAAAGTTTTGACGGTTTTCGCATCCTGCAAATCAGTGATCTGCATATCAGCTCCAGCTTGAAACCGGGTTTTGTCGAAAAGGTTCTGCAAAAGACCAAAGAGATTGGTGCGGATCTGATCGTGATGACGGGCGATATTGTCGACGGCTCGCCCGTTGAATTTCGTGACGAGATCCGCAAACTTTCGGGGCTGCACAGTCCGTCAGGCGTGATGTTTGTGCCGGGCAACCACGAATACTATTGGGATTTTTCTTCGATTCGGCCCGAACTTGAAAAAGCGGGCGTGCAGGTCTTGATGAACAATGGGGAAAGTATTCGTCATGCGGATGGCGAGATCTGGGTGGGTGGTGTGCCGGACCCTGCGGCCCGCCAGTTCAGTGAAGAGCCACCGATGTTCGAGAAGCTGGCTCGCGGTTTTCGTGACAGACAGTACCGTGTTCTTTTGTCGCATCAACCGGTGCTGGCGGATGCGGCTTCAGCGGCGGGCTTTCATTTGCAGCTTTCGGGGCATACTCATGCGGGGCAGTTTTTTCCTTGGAATTTGTTGATAGGATTTTTCCAGAAGTACGCCAAAGGCTTTTACAAGATTGGCTCGTTGAATCTGTATGTGAATCAGGGCACCGGCTATTGGGGCCCGGCCCTTCGGGTCGGTACTTTCTGCGAGATCACTGAAATCACCTTGCGGGCTTCGGATTCGCCAGCCTAAAATTGAAATATGCGAAAGTCTTCTTCGCCACCTTTGGTTCCCGCCTTCGATCCGCGTCAGTCGACGCCCGAGGGTTTGGTTGCGATCGGCGGAAGTTTAGAACCCAACACTTTGCTAGAGGCTTACCGGCTGGGGATTTTTCCGTGGCCGCAAGCGGACATGCCCATGCTGTGGTTTTCGCCGGACCCGCGTGGAGTTTTGGATTTTTCTGATCTGCATGTGCCACGCAGTTTGCAGAAATGGGATCGTCAGCATCCGCACTGGAAATACTCTTTGAACAAAGCATTTCCGCAGGTCATGCACGAATGCCGGCTGCAGCCACGCCCCGGTCAACAGGGCACATGGATTTTGCCGGCAATGGAGAAAGCTTACCGCGAGCTTTTCGATCTGGGACGGGTGCTAAGTTTGGAAGTGTGGGAAGAGGCTGGAGATGAGCACGCAGTTGGCGACGCGGGCCGAAGTGGAGACAGATTGATCGGCGGAATTTACGGCGTCGTCTGTGTGAATGCGCGCGGAGAAATGCATTTCTCGGGCGAAAGTATGTTTCACCTAAAGAGCAATGCTTCAAAAATGGCTTTATGGAGGCTGGTGCAGCACCTGCAGGCACAAGGTCAGACCTGGATGGACATCCAAATGGTCACTGATGTCACGGCCCAACTTGGCGGAAAGTACATCCCCCGCGAAGATTTCCTAAAAAGGCTCGGCGTCTAACACTTCTGCAAATCCACTCTGCGAAAAGATCACCCAACGCCACACCTGATCCGCCCACCGGACCCGGGCCCGCACGTCCGGGACACTTGTTCTTCTCTCTGCCTGTAATTTCGCTTTTGACCCCGCAAGCCTTTTGCTTTCCTGAAGTCCTGCGGGGGTATCGGTCACATGAAGCAAACTGCATTTCAAAAGATTCACTGGAAACATCGCTATTCACACGGCGGCAGTCTTCGGCAGCTGCGAGCAGGCAGCGGAGCCAGGCCCCTTTCCACAAAAGCGTCCCTGCATCTTGTGCTAAAAGCCAATCGCGAGAGGGTGCGTGGCGGTCTTCGAGTGTCGAGAAGATTTCAGCTCATTCATTTTTTAATCCAAAAATACGCAGTGAAGTTCTTTATCAAAGTGGAGCAGGCTTCGATTCAGAACGACCACATCCATCTTTTGATCCGCACCAGTAGAAGATCCTTGTACCAACACTTCTTTCGAGTTCTCGCGGGACAAATCGCGCAGAGATTCGAGAAAGAGGGGCTTCTCTCGGTCTGCAAAACCCAAAGCCCTGCGGGGGTATCGGTCACGCAAGCCGAAAGCTTGGCTGTGACCGATACCCCCACTGGGTCTTCAGGCGAAGCGAATGTCCCCCGCGTGACCGGTACCCCCAGAAGAGGGGCTTTGGTTGAAAGCGAAGGCTTGGAAGCTGAGAGAAGTCTTGGGGTTGGCGGAGCTTGTGGGGCTCCGATTGGTGATGGGGCGAAGGGGTTATCAGGAACTGATAAGGCGGAGGCAAAGAGGCTGCAAAAGCTTTGGAAGCATCGGCCTTTCACTCGTGTCGTCAAAGCGTACCGAGATCAGCTGCAAGTGCGCAATTACATCCAGCTCAATGAGAAAGAGGCGCTCGGCGAAATCCCGTACCGCAAAGAGAGACTGCGAGCACTCTCCGCCGAAGAGTGGGAGAGGCTTTGGAGGTAGGGGTAACGCGAAGGGGCCGCCTAAAATGATGTCAGTCTTATAAATTTTTCTGAATTTGCTTTGATGAGATCGAATGTCGTCGAGATGAGTGCGGAAAAGCGCTGGCTTCTGGATTGCTATATTCCAGACATTGATAAGGGTGGAGGTTCTCAATGGGTTTATTCAAGTTACCAATTCAAACAGCTCTGACAGTTGCCGTTTTGGCGTCGGCACTTTCGTTCTCGCAAATCAGTTTTGCCGGTAACGAAAACTTTGAACTGCAGGTCGATAGTGAACAAGCGATCGCCGACAGTGATGCGGAAATCGCTGAAGCTCAGCGCACGGCCGAATATCTGGATCAAGAACGTCAACGTCATCATGAAGAAGCTCTTCGTTTGAAGGAAGAGATCCGCATGGCTCGTAATGCCGAAGCGTCAGCGAAACGCGAGCGCATCCAGAACGAAAATGAAATTGCCCGTTTGCAAAAAGAGACGGCCAAAGCTCAGGCGAATTTTAAAGAAGCCAAGCGTTTGGAAGTTGTTGCGCAAAAGAAATTGAGCAAAGTTCAAAACCAAATGGCGAAGGTTCAGCGCTCGCGTGATGCGGTCGTTGCGAAGAAAGATTCGGCTGAAACTCGTATGAAAGAGCGCCAAAAGCAGGCGGACGAGATGGTCGCAAAAGCGCGCCAGGCTTGGGACGAGTATAAGCAAGCTCAGACGGATTACAAAAAGGCTTTAGAGCGTGAAAAAGCTCAGAAGCTGGCTTTGGAGAAAAAGAAAGCGCTTATCAAAAAGCGTATGACCGAAGTTCGCAGTCGCACCCAAGAGCTGAAAGCGATGACCAAAAAGGTTCAGCTGGGCCGCAAAGGCTAATCCGCTTCGCGGATGGAAAGAAAATAGAGAATTGAGAATGGGAAAAGGGCCAAATGGGCCCTTTTTTTGTTTGGGTTTGGTTAACGGGTTGAATCTTTTCATGGTTTGGCCGCAGCCAGGGTGAATCCAGCCTGGCGGGGCTGACGGGTCGTTGCCAAGGGGTGAAATCTAGCGTACATCCGGGTCCTTTGAATCATCACAAACAAAGGAATCACGATGAAAAAAATGATTATGGCTTTGGCCCTGACTTTGGGTTTGAACGCACAAGCAGCACTGAGCGACTGGATCGATATCGAAAAATTGATGCAAGGTGGACTGTTGATCACTGAAAGCATCAACGGCGGTTTGGAAAAACTGCGCGTCCTGCAACACGAAAAATACGACGTCAAAGATCAGTGGGCGATCATGTGCAATGCCGTTGCGCAGGCCAAGAACGGTTTGGAATTCGCGGACTCGATGCTGAATATTTATGGTTTGGGAACTCCAGCATGCTTGCCTTTGAGCAACACTTTGAAATTGCAGGCTAGCGTCCTGGCTCGTTGCAATGACTTTTACGATAAAGAAGTGCAGCTGAATTTCGACAATGTTTTTGCCGATGCCGTCGTGTCAATCACCGAATCGCAAGAAGTTTTGGCTCAGTGCTATCCGTTCGTAAAAGACCTGGGGCTGTAATCTCGCGATGCGGGGGCGCTGACGCGGATCTCGAGCTTGGCTTGAGCGCGTCTTTGTCCCTATGATCTGGGGCTCGGAGGCGAGCCCTATGAAATATCTCATTTCTTTCTTTTTAATTTTGGGACCGCTCACGGGGTGGTCTCAAATGTCTGAAATCAGCAAAGCCAATAACCAGTTTGCGTTCGATCTTTTCAATGCTCCCAGCTTGAAAAACGAAAGTCTTTTCTTTTCTCCTTTCAGTCTCAGTGCCGCTCTCAGTATGACTTCGGCCGGAGCGAAGGAAGAAACGCTGAAACAGATGCAGAAAGTTCTGCATCTGCCGGAAAAACCGCACGACGGCTACCGCGAGATTTTTGCGGATCTGAAGACGGCTCAGGTCGAGCTTTCAATTGCCAATCAAATCTGGTCTGAAAAAAGCAGCGTGTTCTTTGCCGACTTTTTGGCAGTTTTGCAGCTGAATTATCAAGCTTCGGCCCAACAAGTGGATTTCCGCCAAAGCCCCGAAGCTTCGCGCGTGCAGATCAATCAATGGGTGTCCGAGCAAACCAAGAAGAAAATCCCCGAGCTTCTGAAAAAAGGCGATATCACTGCCGACACAGATTTGGTTCTGACCAACGCCATTTATTTCAAAGGTAAATGGCAGAGTGCCTTTGATCCGAAAAGCACAAAGAAAGAAGATTTTCTCGTCAGCAGGGAAATAAAAAAGCCGGTCTCTTTCATGCACAAGACCGGTCAGTTCGAGTATGCCGAATCCGAAGACTTTCAGATGCTGGCGATACCCTATCAGGGTGAGGAGCTTTCTTTCGTTGCCGTGGTTCCGCGCGGCGACAAGCCGCTTTCCAAGTTGAACGAGGAGATTTTTGCCGGTCTTTCGCAGCGAAAAGCTCGCGCCCGTATCGAAGTGCAGGTGCCGAAGTTCAAAGCCGACCGTCACATGCAGATGAAAGATGTCTTAAGCGAATTGGGAATGCCGCTCGCCTTTGATGAAGCGAAGGCGAATTTTCTGGGTATGCGAAAGCTGGGACCGAAAGAAGAAAACCTGTATCTTTCAAAAGTCGTCCACCAGGCGGTGGTCGAAGTGAATGAAGAGGGAACCGAAGCATCGGCGGCGACCGCGGTGGTTGCCGCGGTTCGAATGACATCGGTGCCGATGAAGCCGATCCGCGTTTTGCTGAATCGGCCTTTCGCGTATTTTATCACTGACAAGAAATCAGGAGCGATCCTGTTTATGGGACGTTATCAAGGTCCGAACGGAGTGCCCTAGTTAGGGACACTTGTAGCCGACGATTTTCACTTGGCCTTTCAGGCTGCCTGCCGCGGGAAGGCTTGTGATCTGCACGCAGGCATTGCTGGTTTCAACCGCCACCTTGTAACCGTCAGCCAAATTCTGACTGATTTCTTGGGCTCCACCCTGATCGTAAAGACCTTCGAAAGATCTGTATTGGCAGACCTTCGCATCCGGCGGTTGGACCGGCGGTGGCGGGGTTCCCGGTTTGTTGAAGCAAGACAAAAGCTGCTGACGTAACATCTGTGCAAAGTTCCAACGTTCTTGGGCCGCGCGGTCATTTAGCCAGGCATCATAGTTTCCGCCCGAAGAGGCATCGATATATTCTTTCGTACCCAAGATTGAAGTCAGGCTTCCGCTGTTCATGCAGATCACGTAGGCCGCTTCGCTGTTATCTAGACCGAAATAAGTCTCATAGTATTCAGTGTAAGGCGGTTGGTACCATAGACCTTTGAACATTTTCTGGCGAAGGCTTGGATCCTTCTCATCTAATAATTTATCGATGGCCGCCGACTGGGCTGAACTCATCGGTGTCTCAGGATAAAGCGTTGGGCTGCAGGCCAAAAGGTGCGCTTCGACTTGGGCTGCCGTTGGCGGAACATAATTTGCCGGATAGCTTCTGTTCGGAATCTGGCAGGCCATGCTCATAATTTTTGCCAGCTTCTGCGCTTTTGTTGAAACGGTCGGTGGCAATGGCGGTACTTCGCATTTTAAGCACGAGGCGACGTTTTCATTGTTCGCGCACTGACCTGTTTTGAGAACCGGTGCGGGCAAAGTGGTTGTCGTTGTTGTGGTCGAAGTTGTCGTACTGGTTGTCGTCGTCGTGGTCGTCGTTGGTACTGGATCTAATGGAAAACCGGGGTCTTCCATCTTTTGATTGGTGACAGCAGCGGGTGTGAAACTCACTTTATTGCAAGCAAGCATTGCACTGCTAACAAATGCTGCGAGAATAAGCGTCCTTGAGTTCATAGATTCCTCCACATCTTGTGCTTATACAAACCAGAGGCCAGCCAGACTTTGATCTGTGACAGTATCTAAGTACTGGATATACGAAGCACTTCTCACGCTGAGAAGAGAGCGAATTCATGCCAAGAGTGTCGAGAGAATAGAAATGAAAAAAGATCGGACAGTTTCGCGCAAATTTTTTTGCGGGTTTTCCCTCTGAAAAGCTCGGATTCTTTCAAAAAAGGTCTGGGAATCGGTCAAAATCCCAGACTTGTGTCCGGGACTCAACCGGAAAACTTCACGCAATGGCGGGCCAAATTCGCGGTTCGTGTTGAACCTTTCCGCAGGACTTTTGGAGGAGAGTGAAAAGGAGAGTGTCGAAAACTTGGGCGTTTTCCGCCGAAGATAGTTGCATTCAAATCTTAACCAAAGACAAGGTCTTCCGATAAAATAAGGTATGGCAGCAGTTCGATACGCAACCAAAGAAAAAGCATCCATCGAAGTTTACGGACGAAGCGGCAACTTTATCGCTCAGTTGAAAAATCTGAGCGTGACAGGTGCTTGTTTGGAATGGATCCAAGATCAGGTCACCCTTGAAAAAGGGGATTTGGTGCGAATGACCGTCGTGCTGCGCGCCGTGAATCGCCGTCACAACGTCAACGGCGAAGTCGTGTGGACCGAAGGCAAAATGACCGGTATCAACTTCATCAAAGAAAACGAAGTCATCGAAAAAATGATGGACCGAAATTAGAAGCCGGCGAAGCTCCAGGTCCATAACAAGAGGGCAATCCAGAACGTTAGGAAGAAGATCATCGTCGCTGAGGCTTTCCAATTGGCGACGGCGATTTGCCAGAAACTGCGCGGAGCGATCTCCGTGTTCTGATTTTTGATCTGTTCTTTCAGTCTTTGAGCAAGTCCTTGCAGTAAGACAATTCGTGCCGGCATTTCCAGTTTGTGAAACTGAATTCCCACCAGCATTTCCGACGAGTTCAATGGCTCGAGACGGGTGACCAAACCAAAGCAGGCCATTTCGACCGCGCTTGGAATATGAAACTGAATCTTGATAAACTCGCCGACGATCGGACACAGCTCGACCGGCGCGGTGAAAGCCAGCCCCGACAAAGAGATGTTTTTGATTTCCGTGCCCTCTTCCCATGGAGTTTGTGCAGGTCCCGCCACCCGGATCAAAGTGTTGTCTTGAGGCTGCAGGATGTAGCGCGGCGAGCGAGAGTGATACTGAGCTAAAGAGGTCTGTGTCATCATTCAACTTATCGGCGAAAGTCGGGACCGGCTCGAGAGGAAAACTGACGAATCCCTGATGTTCATTTCTCCAAAACTGTTCTAAAATGAGACTTCGCAAAGGTTCGCAAAATGACGAAAAAAACGCCGGGCAAGTCGCTGCCGAAAGTCAGAAAGCCACGCAAACCGAAGGTGATCGAACACCCTCTGTCCAGTGCAACCGAGTTTACAAATCGTGAAATCGGATGGCTCAATTTCAATCGTCGGGTTCTGTTTGAAGCCGAAGACAGTCGGACTCCGCTGTTGGAGCGCCTGAAATTTCTGGGGATTTGCAATTCGAATTTGGACGAGTTTTTCATGAAGCGTGTGGGCGGTCTGAAGCGCCAAGTGGCCTTCGGAATTTCGCCGAAATCTTCGGACGGCAAGACGCCGACCCAGCAGCTGGGGGAAATCCGCCAGCTGGTCGTGCAGACGGTGAAGGACCAAGCCGCTTGTTTCGCGAAAGTCTTAAAACCGGCTTTGAAGGAAAAAAATATTCTGCTGCTGAAGTGGGCCGATCTTTCAGCGAAAGAAAAGGAAATCGCGCAGAAGTATTATCTGAAAAACGTGTTTCCGGTTTTGACACCGCTATCGGTGGACCCGGGGCATCCGTTTCCGTTCATCTCGAATCTTTCGACCTCGCTGGGGGTGACGCTGAAGGCACCCAATAGCGAAGAGAAAATGTTTGCGCGCGTGAAAGTGCCGCAAGTCTTGGCGCCTTGGGTTCGTATCGAAACCGGTAACGCCAACGAATACAAGTTTGTTTCTTTGGTCGACGTGATCAAAGAAAATATGAAAGATCTTTTTCCTTCCATGCAAGTGCTGGAAGTGATGCCGTTTCGCCTGACAAGAAATGCGGACATCACCCGTGATGAGGAAGACGCTGAAGACTTGCTCGAGATGATTGAAGAAGAGCTTCGCATGCGCCGGTTTGCCGAAGTCGTGCGTCTTGAGCACGGGCCGAAGCCGGATCCGTGGATGCTGAAATTTTTGATGGAAGAGCTCGAGCTGACCGATGATGATATTTACGAGCTTCCGGAAGAGCTGGATTACACGGGGTTGAGCAGTCTGGGCGATTTGCCGCTGCCAGCGCTTCGTTATGAGCCGTGGGCGCCGTCGGTACCTTTGCAGTTTTCGGATGACGATCCGACTCAGATTTTCAATGTGATTCGCCACAGTGATCAGCTGGTGCATTCGCCGTTTGAAAGTTTCTCAGCGACGGTGGATCGGTTTATCCGCGCGGCCGCCGATGATCCCAAAGTTTTAGCGATCAAGATGACCCTGTACCGCACGGGTGATAACAGTCCGTTCATTAAAAACCTGATCCGCGCCGCCGAGATGGGAAAGCAGGTGGTCTGCTTGGTCGAATTGAAGGCGCGCTTCGATGAAGAGCGAAATATCTACTGGGCGCAGGCGCTAGAAAATGCCGGCGTGCACGTGGTGTATGGAATTGTGGGGCTGAAAACCCACGCCAAGACCGCCCTGGTGGTGCGGCAGGAAGCCGAAGGGCTTCGTTGTTACGCGCATATTGGGACTGGGAACTATAACGTTGCGACGTCTCGCTTTTACACGGATTTTGGGCTTCTCACCGCTCGAGAAGAATTGACCGGAGAGCTGGTTGAATTTTTCCACTATCTAACGGGGCGGTCGTTGAAGAACGATTACAAACATTTGATGGTTGCGCCGATCAATATGTTTTCGCGTTTTAAGACGATGATCGAGCGCGAAGCCGAACACGCCAAAGCCGGTAAGCCTTCGCAGATCATCGCGAAGATGAACAACATGGAAGAAAACGATATTTCGTTGGCCCTGTACAAAGCTTCGCAAGCGGGGGTCGCGACGGATATGATCGTGCGGGGTTTCTGCTGTCTGCGTCCGGGCGTGAAGGGCATGAGCGAAAACGTCAAAGTCACATCGACCATTGGGCGCTTTTTAGAGCATTCGCGGGTGTTTTACTTCCGTAACGGGGCGGCGGATCCGGTGGATGGCGAATTCTTTATCGGTTCGGCCGATTGGATGTATCGCAATCTGCACGCACGTGTCGAGTGTGTGGTGCCGATCTTGGATCGCACCTTGCGCGAAAAGTTGTGGGAGGTTCTGCAAGCCTTCTTGAAAGATCAACGCCAGACCTGGGATATGAATTCAGATGGTAATTACATTCAACGAAAAGGCAACGAACTGGGCGCGCAGCAAATCTTGATGAATGCGGCGAAACAGAAATCGGTGATGATCGAAGAGTCTTCAGAAGGTCAGTCGTGAGCGTGGCGGGTTTGCAATGAAACTGATTCTGTTCCGTCATGGCTTGGCCGTCGACCGCGAGATGGCTTTAAACACAAAAATGGAAGATTCGCGCCGGCCTTTGACGCAAAAGGGCCGCGAGCGCACCGAAAAAATGGCCAAGATTTTGCGTCGAATGGATTTGGATATCGATTTGCTGGTGACATCGCCATTGGTTCGAGCCCAGCAGACGGCCGAGATTTTATTTCCGGTCGTGCGAGCCAAAGACATTCACGAATGTGCGGAGCTGGTGCCATCGGCGCCGCCGCAAGCATTTGCACAGTGGTTGAAATCGCACTCGGCCAGCGCGATTTGTGCCGTGGCCGTGGGGCATGAGCCGCAGCTCAGCGTGTTCGCAAGCTGGGCTTTGTCGGGACAGACAGAATCTTTTATCGAACTGAAAAAATCTGGGATTTTGTGTCTGGAGGTGGAATCGCTGGATGCAGTGTCGCCTCGTTCGGCCGAGCTGAAGTGGGTTCTTTCACCGAAATTTTTTGACTGACGGGTGGGCGTGGTGCCGGTTGGAGCGGTTGCGGGATCCGGAAACCTGGGACGCCAGGGCGGAGAGTTCTTTCGCTCCGAGGCGGCGTCGGGATTTCTTTGGGCTTTGTTTCAAGATTCCCGCATCTCCGTAAACGGTGCTCTGGTTATAATTGAATTTCGACCATCGCTACCTTTTTCAATATAAATTTAAAATTATTTTGTTGAAGATTTTCACTCTTTGTGAGAGAAGTTTTGCAGTTATGATTTTGAAAATGCAGACTTCATTTTTTGATGAGAAGAAACATCGGGTAGGAACAAAAGCGCGACTGATTCAGCGTGGACTTGGGTTTGGTGGGGCTCTTCATTATCGGAAAAAGAAACGTCCTTTTGATTCAAAGCGCTCTTTGCATATTGTGCTTCGCAGTCGCTTGTTGTGCGGAAGCCGGTCGTTGACTCGATCGAATCGTAAGGTTTGGGTTGAAGGCTTGTTGCAAAAGAAGACGGCGAAACACGAAGCGAAGCTTTATAAATTTTCAGTGAATTCGAATCATCTGCATCTTTTGATGAAATTTCCGAGTGCGGCCGCACTTGGAAATTTTCTTCGAGACCTGTCAGGTTCTTTAGCTCTCAAAATCAAACGCCATTTTCGAATCGCGAAAGAGACTTCGATTTGGGATGGGCGGCCCTTCTCGCGACTGCTGACCCAAGGTGCATTTCCATTTCTGATCAAATACATCGAGCGAAATCGCAATGAAGCCACCGGTTTTTGGGAGTACAAGCCGCGGTCGGTTTCGGAATTGATTCGCAATCTGGAGAGATTGTCTTTGAGGGGAAAGAAAAATTTTGCGACTGTGAATGACTGTCCAGCAATCTCGACATAATTCGCCAGTTGTCGCAATCAAGCGACGCGCGCTAACCCCGGTTCGTCACCTGCAGCATGCGCTCGTTCCCCAGGGCCCAGATCAAGCCGTCCTTCAAACCCACGTTCGGGATCAGCAATTTATCCAGGCCCGCTTGCCGAAGCACCGTGTGCACCACCAAAGCGGCCGGTAAGATCACGTCGGCGCGGTCGGGGCGCATTTTTAGTTTTTCGATGCGGTCTTTGATGCTGGTCTTTTGCAGCTTTTCGATGATTTCGCCGAGCTCTTTGAAGGTCAGCATCGAGCGGTTGGGGCTTTTCAGCATCAAGGCTTTGAGCTTTCCCAAAGTTTCCAGATTGCCGCCGGTACCGACGGCGAAATCCAAAGATCGTCCCGGGGCTTGCGAGTGGATAAAGTGCATCAAAGGCTCTAAGAAATCGCCGATCACCAGTTGCAGGCGGCCCTCGTCCAGCTTGCGTTTTTTCATCATTTCCAATGTGCGGACCGTGCCGAAAGGAAAGCTTTGGGTCGAAGTCATCATGCCATTTTCGGTGTAAGTGAGCTCGACGCTGCCACCGCCCACGTCGATCAATAGCGCGTGCCGGCCTTCGAGATTGATTTCGCGACGCACAGCTTGGTGAATGATGCGGGCCTCTTCGACGCCGTCGATGATTTCGATCTGGATGGAGCTTTTGCGCCGAATCAACTCGACAAAAGCTTTTCCGTTTTTGGCTTCACGAAGGGCGCTGGTGCCGACCGCGCGGATCGCCTTCACTTTGAACTTTTCCGAGACTTCTTTAAATTTCCTAAAGGTTCGGGCCGACAGCTTCAAATTCTTGGCCGAAATCTTGCCGGTGTGGAAAACATCAGCACCCAGCCGGATGGGGAAGCGGTATTTCTTAATAAGCCGCAGTCCTTGGTGAGATTGCTCGGCAATGACCATGCGGATGGCGTTGCTTCCGATGTCGATGGCAGCCAAGCGTGTGGTCGATGGGGCTGCTTTTTTTCCGGTTGTTTTCGCCATGGAATCTATCATGCACTTGGTCGCGCCCTAGAGACAAGAGTGAATGTCAGGATTTGGTTTTTTTGGATGGCCAGAGCTTGCAAAAGTCTCTACGATAGAGTGATTTCAACGTGAAAGGACATTCGTGGAAAGACAGGTCGATACCCAGATTGATCATTTGAAAAATTTAATTCTTTCCATGGGAGGTCAGGTTGAGAAGGCATTGGACGAAGCGGTCCAAGCGCTGATCCACCGCAAGGCCGACGCCTTTCAAAAAGTCCACGAGATCGAAACCCACATCAACGAAGGTCACATCAAAGTCGACCAGGCCTGCATGCACTTTTTGGCAAAGCAGGGACCTGTGGCGCGCGACCTGCGTTTGATCATTTCGATCATCAAGATCAATTCGGATCTGGAGCGCATGGGCGACCAATCGGTCAACATCGCATACACGGGTAAGGATTATCTGACCAGACAGCCGATCGACCAAAGCTTGCCGGATATCGAAAAGATGTCGTCTTTGGCGCGCAAGATGGTGAAAGGTTCGTTGGACGCCTTCGTCCGTGAAGACGAGAAGCTCGCGCAAGAGATTCTCCTGATGGACGATGAGGTGGATTCGTTGAAATCAAAAGTCTTCAAAGATCTTTTGGCGTATATCAAAAGCAATCCGCAAAACGCGGACGCCGCTTTGGATATCATCCTGATTGCTCGCAACCTTGAGCGGTTGGGGGATCATGCGACCAATATCGCTGAAGACGTCATTTTCGTATCGACTGGGAAGGACGTTCGTCATGGTGGAAAATACGCGTGAACCCTCGGCGCAAGTTTTAGTTGTTGAAGACGAGTCAGAAATTCGCGAATTGATCTCGCTCTTGCTTTTAAGGCAGGGGCACCGGGTGCAGCAATGCTCATCGGCGATCGAAGCTCTGGAAAGCCTCAAAAAAAATACCTATGACTTGATGGTGCTGGATTGGATGCTGCCCAATATGAGTGGCATCGATCTGCTTAAAAATTATTATCAAGGTGAAGACAAAAAGATTCCGGTCTTGATGGTCACGGCAAAGGCCGAGCCGCAAGATATCGTGCAAGGTTTGGAAGCGGGTGCGGACGATTATATCACCAAGCCCTTTGAACCCGCGGTCTTTACGGCGCGTGTGAAAGCCCTGCTTCGTCGCATGCCGCAGGCAAACTCGGGCTCTGGCGTCCCTCCGGCGGCGGCAGGCGAAATCATTCAAATTGGCGAACTGAAAATCAATCTGGCTTCTTACGAGGTGACTCATAAAGGCGAGATGATCCATCTGACCCCGTCGGAATTTAAAATCCTAGCGACCATGGCACAAAGCCGCGGGCGAGTGTTGACCCGTGATCAGCTGATCGGCGTGGTTCAGGGCGAAGGCATTTCGGTGACGGGGCGTACGATCGATACTCATGTTTTTGGTCTGCGAAAAAAATTGGACGATAGCAGCGACTGGATCGAAACGATCCGTGGCGTCGGTTATCGGGTGAAGGTCTGATGCATTCTTTTTTTCCGTGGCGATTGTTTTGGAAATTCTTTTGGACTTTGTTTTTCCTTTTGAATCTTCTGTTTGTCACATCGCTGGGGATTGCTTCATACATTATTGATTTTCATTTCTACACGACCGAACCGCTGATTGTGATGGTGATCTACCTGATCCTGTCGGCGGCCGGGGCGGCGGCTTTTGCGTACCGCTTTTCAAGCCCCTTGCGCCGGGTGATTTTGTCGGCGCTTCGAATTGCCAATAAGAAACAAGCCGGTGAAGCCGATCCGATGGAAGAGATGCTCGAAGAAGAGCCGGGCGAATACTTTGAGCTTGAAATGGCTTTAAATAAAATCCGTCGCAAGATGAAAAAGCGCCGGACGCAATTGGCGCACGAGCGTGAAGAGACGCAAGCTTTGATGTCCTCTTTGGATGATGCGATTTTGTCGGTGGATTTAAATCAGCGGGTGAAGTTTTTCAACTCGCGTTTTGCCAATCAATTTTTAGAGCGCCCGCAATCCGATTTGCTATCGCAAGGGGAAGTGATGCCGCTGGCGCAGATTTTCCGCGTGCCGGAATTGCTAGCGGTTTTCAATCGCACGCTGGACATCGGCGAAACGCAGACGCAAACCTTGAAATTGGATTCGATCATCGATGGCGAAAAGCGTCTGTTCTCGGTGAAGGTGTCGCCATTGCGTGAAGAAAAAGGTCAGTCGCCGCTTTACGGGGCGATGGCGCTTTTCCATGACATCACCGAAATCAAAAAAGCCGAACAGATCCGGATCGAGTTTGTCGAGAATGCTTCGCACGAACTGCGCACGCCGCTGACATCGATCAAGGGCTTTGTCGATACGGCCAAAGAAGATCTACAAGGCGGCCGCACCGAGCATCTGGGATACTTCTTGGGCGTGATTTCAAAAAGCGTGGATCGTCTGACGGACCTTGTGAGCGATATGCTGACATTGTCTTCGCTGGAATCAGGAACAGGAGTGAAGCGTGAAACCGTTCGCCCGAACGAGTTCACTCAGGATTTGATCGAGCGCATGTCGAGCTTGGCGGCGGAAAAGCAGATCATGATCAAGGTGATCAACGAGGCCAATGAATTTTCCGCCGATCCACGCAAAGTCGAGCAGGTGCTGACGAATCTGGTTGGCAACGCGATTAAATACATTCAGGTCGGTGGTAAGATCGATGTGCGCTGGGAAGAGGACGACGATCACGTGATCCTGCGCGTGATCGACAATGGTCCAGGCATTGCCGAAGTGCATTTGAAGAGATTGTTCGAACGATTCTATCGTATCGACAAAGGTCGCTCGCGCGATGTGGGCGGGACGGGCCTGGGGCTGTCGATCGTCAAACACATCATGCAAACCCACGGCGGTTGTGTGCAGGTCAAAAGTGAAACCGGTCAAGGCGCCGAGTTCATTTGTCTTTTCCCCAAGTAAGTCGCAAACTGTTTCAATCATGAGTTCACAATCAGATGTTTTGGTTATTGGTGGCGGGATCATCGGTCTTTCAACGGCAGTGCAATTGGCCGAAGGCGGTGCGAAGGTCACCCTGATCGAAAAAAATCAACTGGGTCACGGCTGCTCTTACGGAAATGCCGGGTGGATGACACCATGCTTTGCATTGCCACTGCCGATGCCAGGTTTATTTTTGAAATCTTTAAAGTGGCTGATGAACCCGGACAGTCCGCTCTACATCAAGCCAAGCCTTGATCCTTTGCTGTTTCGATGGCTGACACGGTTCACGCTGTCGATGAATCAGAAGCAAGCCGATGCCGCGACCGAAGCTTTGGTTCTGCTTTCGAAAGTCAGTCTGGATTTGTACGAAAAACTGGGCGCTGAATTTCCCGAGATCGGTTTTGAAAAACGCGGCCTTTTGATGGTGGCGCAAAGCCAAGATGGCGTGCGTGCAGCCGTCGACGAAATGAACCTGGTGTCGCAGCACCAAATCCCGGGGCGGGCGATGCTGGCCGAAGAAATTCGCGTCATGGAGCCTTCGCTCACCGGACACTTGGAGGGCGGTGTTTACTTCCCGGCCGAGGCGCACGCGGAACCTTTAAAGGTCGTGCAAGCTTTGGCGAAGAAGGCGCGTGCTTTGAATGTGCGAATTGAAGAAGGCGTCGGATTTTCTTCGGCCCATATCGTGAACGGAAAAATCGAATCGGTGCAAAGCAATCAAGGCGCCTTGAAGGCGGACACCTACGTGATGGCGACCGGAAGCTGGTCGACCGAAATGGCGCGTGATCTGCGCCTATCGGTGCCGATCTTGGGTGGCAAGGGCTACGCGATGATCGTGCCGCCGCTGGCAACCCAGCCGAAGCATCCGATGATGCTGATCGAAAAGAAAATCGCGATCACGCCACGAAACGGATCGCTGCGAATTGCGGGAACGCTTGAGCTCGTGAATCAGGATTTCGGCATCACGCAAAGACGGGTCGATGCCATCGTGCGCGGGGCCCGACAGTTCATGACTTTGCCGGAAAAGCTCGACGTGCAAGAGCTTTGGCGCGGTCTTCGTCCTTGCTCGCCGGACGGGGTGCCTTTGATCGGCTTTTCGAAGCGCGTGTCGAATCTGGCGCTGGCTTGTGGGCACCAGATGCTGGGCTTGCAGTCGGGATTTGGAACGGGCAAGCTGCTGGCGGATTTGATCCTTCGTGGTCGGTCGGATTTAGATCGCAAGGTCTACAATCCCGATCGTTTTTAAATTAGGCTTCGCTTTTGTAAACGACGGCGCGAAGCTTCCAACCGTTGCGTTCGTAAAAATTTTTGCCACGATCATTTTCGGCACCGGTGCAAAGGCGAAGACGTTTGCAGTTTTGCTGGCGGGCGATCTCTTTCGCCTTGGACAGCATCACGGCTCCCAGACCTTTCGAGCGGATTTTTTCATCCACCACCAGATCGTCGATGTAAACATGGCGACCATGAACCAAGTCGGTCAGGATTCGGTAACCCATCAACCCTTGCAGATGTCCATTTTCATAAAAGCCCAAAAGCTCGTACTTGGATTCTTGCATGGCGGATTGGATCAGGCTGACAAATTGGGACTCGTCCAAATGTTCGCGCAGCTGTTTCATCAACGGAAAGACGGATTTCAATTCGTCTGCCGACTTCAGGGGCTTGGTGATCTGGTTCATGCTTCCGACTTTTTAACGGCTTCGCGGACTTTGTCCAGGACCTGCGCGCCGTCTTGTTTTTCAAGATCGAACATCCACTCGTTTTGCGGATAGACGACGGCGACAATGCCGCGCTCGCAGTAGCCCATGCAGCCCGAGGAGCTGACGCGGACGGATTTTCCGAATTCATTTCGACAGGCTTCTTTCATCTGGGCGCGAATTTCCTCGGCCCCTTTCGAACCGCATTTCCCAGGGCGATCAGGCGCATTGGTGCAGACGAAAAGGTGAGCTTTGTATCCATTTTTTTCCATGCCCCATTATAGGTCGCCTTCCCTTTTTTTGTAGCTATTGCGCGTTAGGCCCTGTTGAGATACAAAGGCAGGCAGATGATCCCTGAAAATGTCTCGGAATTTTACGCGAAAATGCATGGCGAGCGCTGGCCCGCTTTGCGGCAAGCTTTGCTGGGCCCAGAAACGCAAGTTTTGCGTTGGAATCAGTTTTTGGCCGCGGCTCCTTCCGAACCTTTGTCACCGGTTGAAAGCAAAGGCGAAATTCCGCGCGACGAATCGGGCTTGCTGAAAGCTTACATCATGGATCCGGCCAGTTACTGGGCGGCAAAAGCCTTGAATGTGCAAGCGGGCGATCATGTTTTGGATATGTGCGCGGCCCCGGGTGGCAAGACTTTGATTCTAGCCGAAGCTTTACGTGAATCCGGCGAGCTAACGGCAAACGAAGTCTCGGAGGCTCGTCGCGAAAGATTGAAGAAAGTGATTCAGCAGTACGTGCCGCGCGATGTGCGCGATCGGGTGTGGGTGACGGGAAAAGATGGTGGCAAGTTCGCGCTGACCCACAAGCAAAAGTTTGATCGTATCTTGGTGGATGCTCCTTGCTCGGGGGAAAAGCATTTGTTTGAAACGCCGAAGGAGCTGCAAGATTGGAAGGCGTCTCGTTCTGAGAAATTGGCGCAACGGCAATATGCTTTGATGACGGCGGCCCTTTTGGCATGCAAGACCGGTGGGCGAATCGTCTATTCGACTTGTTCGATTTCTGATTTTGAAAATGATTTGGTGATCGAAAAATTGCGCAGAAAAAAAGAAGGGCAGTTTCAAGTGCTCGAAGCCGAGCTGCCAATGAAGGGCGCCGAAAGAACAAAGTACGGCGTGCGCATGTGGCCCGATCTCTGTGCTGGTGGTCCAATCTATTATTCTGTGCTGCAAGTTTTGTGAAACGGGCGCGCGAGCGCGGGAAAATATGTCCCACGAGCTTGAGCGATATCTTCACAGACGTTAAGAAATCCTTCGGATATCTATTAAGAATTCAATTATTCTCAAATCGACTTTGAATATTTCGTCATGGGACTTATTTCGTGTCGTTAAACATCCGAAAATTTCTATACGCAAAAGGATGATATATGAAGATGAGTTTCCAAAACCGTATTATCGCGATCACCGCTTTGGCCAGTGCTCTCTGCACGGTCGTCTCGATTGTGGTCGCGGATCACCGAATCCAAACACAAGGTGCCGAAGGCTTGACGGATAAGTCTCGCGCCATTCTTTCGCGTCTCGAGGCGGTGACGGGTTACATCGCGGATCAAGGTGGCTTAGACAGTGCGATCGCGGAAGCCGTCAAATCCCATCCGGATGGAAATATCTCTCGTGAAACCAAGTACAAGGTGCTGAAGCAAGTACCGATTTTCGCGGCAATGAAAGTCGGGATGGCAGAGGCCGAGAAGGAGCATTATCGGTTTCGTATTTTCTCCGAAGACCCTAGAAATAAAGATCACACATCGACTGTTCATGAAGCCGAAATTTTGAGGCGCTTTCAAACCGAGCCTGGCCTGAACGAAATTGTTGAAAACAACGACAAAGAATTGATCGTTTATCACCCGGTTCGTCTCAGTGAAAAACAGGGCTGCCTGAATTGTCATGGAAATCCGTCCAAGTCTCCGTGGGGGAATGGGAAAGATATTTTGGGCTACCAAATGGAGAACTGGACGGATGGAAAAATGCATGGGGTTTTCGCCATTATCTCGGATCTGGGGCCGGTGAAGGCGGAAGCGGTCGCGGCAACCTGGAATATTGCGGGCTGGGCGACCGGTCTTTCCATTTTGGCCATTCTGCTGGCGATTTATTTGATTCGCGGACCTATTCAAAAATTAAACGGCATCACCGGAAGGCTGCGCACCGCCGGCGAAAACTTGGCGCGGGCCGGTCAGGATATTTCGACCTCGTCTCATTCGCTGAGCACGGCCTCTTCGCAGGCGGCGGCTTCGTTGGAAGAGACGACGGCTTCGACGGAAGAGATGTCTTCCATGATCCATCTCAATTCTCAAAATGCCGAGCAGGCGAAAGATCTTTCGGTGGAATGCGAACGACGTGCGCGACAAGGTCAGGGCGAAGTGCAGCACTTGATCCGCGCCATGAGCGAAATTTCAGCCTCTTCAAAGAAGATCGAAGAGATCATTTCCGTTATCGATGACATCGCTTTTCAGACGAACCTTTTGGCTTTGAATGCGGCGGTTGAAGCCGCGCGTGCCGGCGAACAAGGGAAGGGCTTTGCGGTCGTGGCCGAGGCGGTTCGGGCATTGGCGCAGCGAAGTGCGACTTCGGCGAAAGAAATTTCGGATTTGATTCGGGAAAGTGTTGAAAAAATTCGCGAAGGCGCGACGGTCGCTGAAAAGAGCGGGGCCTCTTTGTCGGAGATCGTCGTGTCCGTCGAAAAGGTTTCAAGCCTGAATTCGGAAGTCTCCAGCGCATCGAAAGAGCAATCGCAAGGTGTCGAAAGCATCAATCGTGCGATCAATGAATTGGATAAGGTGACCCAGCAAAATGCAGCGTCCAGTGAAGAGGCGGCGGCGGCCAGTGAAAAGCTGAACCAGCAATCGGAAGATCTGCACGTTCTGGTGGAAGAGCTATTCGCGACGATCGAAGGCAAGAAGGCGGCTTAGGCCGCTTTTTGGAAAATGGACAATTGAGAACGGAAAAGCGGGAGGGCCGGGCTTACGAAGAGCGTGGCATTTTTGTTTTGGCTTTTTGCGCTTGCTTGTAATCTTTCAGATTCAAGTGGCCATAAGTGACCTTGCGGTAGATTTCGAGGACCTCTTCGCGCAGATCGGTTTCGACCATATCCATCATGTGCTGTGGGATGTTTCCCTTGGTCATCAAATAAGCCATGTACTCGGCGACGACTTCGTAAACCAAGTCTTGAATGCCCTGTGTTTCGGGGTCGATGAGTTCGAGATGCTTTTTGAAAATTTTGAACAGCTGGTCGTGTTTCATCCTTGTTCTTTTCGGCTGGACAATCGATTTCCAAAGAGCCAAGTTGAGATTGATGGATTCTTTATCTTATTTTCAGCTGAAAAATTTCGCGACGTGGTTGCAGCCGGAAATGGAAGGGGCCCAGCTTCAAGATCTCTGGACCAATGGCCAGATCCTGATCTTTCAGTTCTATAAATTCAAAGATCTTTATCTGGTGGTCGACACGAATCCGCGCAAGCCTTTGGTCCTGCTTCTGGACGAGGCGCCGCGGATCGAGAAAAAACCCAAGCCGCTGATTCTGTTTTTAAACTCACACGGAAAGAATCTGCGCTGGGAAAGCTGCCGTGTGGAATTCGATAAGGGCCGAGTGCTTGAGATTCAGCTTTCGGGCGGGGTCCGTCAGTGCCGCATGGAAATCCAATTGATCCCGAATGCTTTTAATATTCTGGTCGATACCGGTGAGAAAAAAATCTCGTGGGAAAAGCCGCGCGAGCTTCCGGCGTCACAGGCGCCCAAAGCCGAAGCGGATGTGGAAAAAGATTGGCGCGCGGAAGGGTTGAAATGGCTTTCCGCCAGACAAGATCGTGGTGGCGTTTCGACGCAAGGCCCGCGCAAAGCCATCGGCGATCAACGTCTGCGCGATATCGAAAAGAAAACCAAAGCGCTGACGTCGATCGAAGAAACCTTGAAGGCGGATGCGGCTTCGGGCTGGCAAGAGCTGGGCGAATCCTTGAAAATGGCCGGCGAAATCCCTGAGCATCTGCGTGCGCTTTACAAAGATCAGCAGTCACGAAGCTGGAATCTGGAAAATGCGTTTGCGCAAGCGAAAGCGTTGAAAAAGAAACGAGCCGGCACCGAAGAGCGGGCCGAAAAATTGCGCGAAGAAATTCAGAAGCTGCAAAAAAGTCTGCAAGACCATCCGGAACCGATCGAGACATCGCCACCGGCCGCCGCGGGTAATCGGATATTTAAGAAAGCCGATGCCAAGGGTCGTCGCCTGGCCGTCGGGGAAAATTTTGAAGCCTTGATGGGGAAATCGGCCCGCGACAATTTGGCAATTTTGCGTCAAGCGCAGGCCTGGGATCTGTGGATGCATTTAAAAGATTATCCGGGTGCGCATGCCATCATTGTTCGACCTCGCAATAAAGAGGTGCCGCTTTCGATCATTCAAAAAGTGTCTGAATGGCTGATTCGTGAAACCATCGGTCAAAAGAA
Organism: uncultured Bdellovibrio sp.; assembly: GCA_966211455.1. Classification (GTDB taxonomy): domain Bacteria; phylum Bdellovibrionota; class Bdellovibrionia; order Bdellovibrionales; family Bdellovibrionaceae; genus 21-14-0-10-47-8. The sequence goes on along the minus strand of CBIHNI010000005.1, from coordinate 166,326 downwards.
AATCGAGATGGGCTCCAAGTACGACGTGGTGGTGGTCGAATGCCGTCACGTGCGTCCGATCAAGGGCGATTCTTTGGGCCGGGTCACCTATCACAACCCCCAAGTCTACAGCTTTGCATCAAAGCCCTGAAGTGGTTGCTTTTCCCTCGTGAAATCCTAAAATTTTCCCTACTGGGAGTGCTTATGATTGAAGTGAAGAACTTGTCGAAGAGCTATGGTGGCATTCAAGCCATCCAATCTTTAAATTTCCAAGTGAACAAGGGTGAAGTTGTCGGATTCCTGGGGCCGAATGGTGCGGGCAAATCGACGACCATGAAAATCATCACGGGCTTTATGGCGCCGACATCGGGCCAAGCGATCGTTTCGGGTTTTGATGTTTTCGAAAACCCCATCGAAGTGAAAAAGCGCATCGGTTATCTGCCGGAGACGCCGCCGGTGTACATGGATATGAAGGTCCGCGATTATCTGAAATTTGTCGCCGAACTGAAAGGCGTCGAAAAATCAAAGATTGAAAAAAACGTCGCCAACGCCATCGAAAAAACACAGCTGGGTTCGGTCGAGAAAAGATTGATACATAATCTTTCAAAAGGTTTCCGTCAGCGCGTGGGAATTGCGCAGGCTTTGGTGTCGGATCCCGAGGTTCTGATTTTAGACGAGCCGACCGTCGGATTGGATCCCAAACAGGTCGCCGAAATTCGCGACCTGATCAAAGAGCTTCGTGGTCATCACACCATTGTGCTATCGACGCATATTCTGCCCGAAGTGCAAGCCACCTGCGAGCGCATCGTCATCATCAACAAGGGCCAGATCGTGGCTCAGGATTCGCTCAGCAATCTGGCCAATCTGAAAACCGGCAGTCGCAAGGTGAATTTGAAAGTGAAACGTCCCGGCGCGCAGGTGTCGCAAGATCTTTCCAATATTTCCGGAGTGCTGAAAGTGCACCCCGGAAGCTCGCAGCAGGATTGGATTCTGGACACGCAAGAAAGTGACGAGGTCATCGAGCGCGTCGCTTCGCAGGTTATCCAAAAAGGATACGGTCTTTTGGAAATCACCTCGGCACGAGCCGATCTGGAAGATATTTTCTTAAAGCTCACCTACGGTTCGCAAAACGGAGTGCAAGCATGAGCCAAGTTTTAGCCATCACCAAAAAAGAAACCAAGGGTTTTTACTTCAGCCCGAACTTCTATGTTGTCGCGTTTCTGTGCGCGGCGGTTTTTAGTTGGGTGTACCCGAATGTTTTAAATAAATTTGCGCAGGCCTTGCAAAGCGCGGTCTATCAGCCTGATATGCCAAAGCAGATGCTGAACGTGCATTACCAGGTCTTCTTGCCGCAGCTAAATATTCTGAACCTGATTTTGATCTTTATCGTGCCGGCCTTCACCATGCGGCTTTTCGCCGAAGAAAAAAAGCTTCGCACCTTCGATCTGCTGCTGACCGCGCCGATCACCTCGGCGCAGATCGTGGCGGGAAAATTCTTTGCCGTGATGGCGGCGATTTTCGGTCTTTGTTTTTTGTCTTTCTTGTATCCGGCGGCGACCGCGGCTTTTACGAAACTTCATTGGGCGCCACTGATCATCGCCTTTCTTGGCATCTTTGTGGTCGGTGGGGTCTACGCGGCCATGGATCTGTTTGCTTCCGCGCTGACTGAATCGGCGGTGGTCGCCTATGTGATGGCGGTGATTTTGAACATGGGGGTTTGGTTTGTCGGCATCGGTGTCGACGTGGTGGATACGCCGCTGGCCCGTCAAATCTTCGAGCATATTTCGTTGAACCAGCATCTGGTGAGCCTGGTTGAAGGCACCATCCGCACCAGCAGTTTGATTTTCTTGTTGAGCATGATCTTCCTGTTCTGTTTTCTGTGTGAGCGAGTCGTTGAAAGCTCGCGTTGGAGATAAGCCATGAAAAAGCAGAGTGTGATTTTTCTTTTACTGGCGGCCGTTTCTTTTGTTTGTCTTTTGGTGCTGCGGCTGATCTTGGGCGGATGGGAACATTACATGTTCGTGCCGCTAGTTTTATTTGTCGGTTTCTTTGTCGCCGGTTTTTGGGGACAGCGAAAGCTCTTCCGTGAATTCCTGTCGGTCAAGACGACCAAAGAAGGCATGAGCATGGGGCTGATGATCCTGCTGACCTTGGTGCTTTTGATTGCGGTCAATTATCTGGGGGCGAAGAAATTTAAGACTTTCGATTTTTCTTCATCGCAGGTGAATACGCTTTCGGATCAAACGCGAACTTTGTTGAAAGGTTTAAATGAAGATCTAAAGGTTCTGTACTTCTACCAAAAAGGAACCGAAGGCACCGAAGAAAATCGTCGTGCCTTTATCGAGCTGGTTAAAAAATACCAAGATGAATCGCCGAACGTGAAGTTGCAGTTTGTCGAGGTGAACGAAAATCCGAAACTGACCGAAGAGTACGGCGTGAACAAAGGCTCGGGTCTGGTGTTCGTCGAATACAAAGGTCGCAAAAGCAAAATTGAAAAAATCGACGAGCAAGAGCTGACCGGTGCCTTGGTGAAGGTAACGCGCGAAAAAGATAAGAAAATCTTTTTCACCATCGGGCACGGCGAACGTGACTTTGACGATGCCAAAGAGCCCAGCGGTATGAATGCTTTCCGTAAACTGATGGAAAGCAATCGCTACGTGATGGCGCCACTCAGTCTAAACGTCACGGGCGAAGTGCCGACAGATGCCGATATGGTGATCATTGCTGGTCCCCAGCACGAGTTTTTGGAAACAGAAAAGAAAGCTCTGGAAAATTACGTCAAGCGCGGCGGAAGCCTTGCGATCGCGCTGAAAACAAAGTCCAACTCGGGGTTTTCGGACTGGCTGAGCGCAAAGTTCGGTGTGCGTGTAACCAACGATTACGTGGCGCAAGTGATGGATACGCCGCTGGGGAAAGCGGTCAATCCACAGGTGACACCGGTCAGTCAGTTTTCACCGACCGAAGCGATCACGAAGCCTTTTGGTCGCGGTGATTTTGTGGTGATGCGCCTGCCGGCAATCGTTTTGCGCGAGAAAACGCCGGACGGCATGAGCTACGAGGATCTGGCAAAGACTGATGCCAACGCCATGGGATTTGCCGATACGAGCTTCAAAGGGGCCGCAAAGCCAGGGCCGCATTCGGTGGCAGGAATCGTCAAAGGGAAATTCAGTGCCGATAGCAGCAAAGAATTCAACCTGGTTGTTTTTTCGGATGTGGATTTTTTATCGAATCAGATGCTGTACAAAAATCTGAACCGCGATCTGGCTTTGAATACGGTTGCGTATCTGGCGCGTGAAGAAAATGTGATCAGTATCACTCCGAAAGAGGTGGACGTGACCCAGATGCAGATTTCGGAAAACCAATTCTACTTCTTTATCTTTGGCTTTATCATTCCACTTCCGATCCTGATGCTGGTGATCAGCGGAACCCTTTGGTACCGTCGGAGATTTGCGTGAAGCAAAGAAAGCGTCTTGTTTTTGCGATCTTCGTTTTTTTGGTGGCGGGATACGCCGGCTATGATTACTGGTCTTCTCAGAAAGAAGAAAAACAGAAATCCGATCAGCGACAGATCCTAAGTCTGCAAACGGATCAGGTGCAAAAGATCACGGTGCAAACGGAAAAGGAAAAGATCGAGCTCGAGCGCACGGTTGACGGTTGGAAGATGACCCAGCCCGTTTCCGATCGGGCGGATTCGCGCGGGATCGAACAGTATTTGGAGGGCATCGCCACCGAAAGAGCCCAGGAAACCGTCACTGAAGGTGAGAATCTGAATCTTGCCGGTTTTGGATTGGATCATCCGAAGGGGGTGGTCACTTTGGCTTTAAACTCGGGGAGCCAGGAAACCTTTGCCATCGGTAAAATGAAGAACTATCAAGGGGACGCTTACCTTCGTCGCAATGATGAAAAGAAAGTTTGGATCGCCAGCTCGACGTGGTTTGCGAAGGTCGAAAAAACAGCTTTGGATTTTCGTGACAAGCGTCTGATGCGAAGATCCAACGCCAAGACCGAAAGAATCTGGATTGAAAAAGGTGGCGAGAAAATAGAGCTGATCAAAAAAGATGGCAATTGGATTCTGGCGGCCCATCCGGATTGGGCTGTGGATCAGAATAAAGTCCGCGAAGTCTTGGCCGGCATGAATGCGACCGAAGCTTTAGAGTTCATTTCCGAATCGGATGCAACCCCGGCCGAGCTGCAAAAATGGGGACTGACGAAGCCTGCGGTGAAGGTGCGAATCGAAGCCGAGAAGGATGCGGATCTGAAGCCTTGGTCCGTGGAGGTCGCATCGGGGCCGGATAAAGTCACCCGCGCCCGCACCAGCGATCCGCTCAGGGTGGTGAAGATTTCCCCGACGGATTTTGGTCGCTTCTTGGCGCTGGATGCAAATTTCTTCCGCGACACCGAAACGCCTTTTCGCTTTGACTCGTCGAAAGTAAAAAAAATCAAAGTGCAGTTGGGTCAGCAAGAGTTCGAATTCAAACCCGAAGACGAACGCGGCAAAGGTCTGCTCGCGCAGCTTTCAAAAATGAAGGCGACAGATTTTGTCGAGCCGAAGGCCGTGAATTTCGAACAGCGGATTTCCTTTCAGGACGAGGCCGGAAACGATCTTTTCACTTTTCAGTGGGGAGACCTGCGGCAGATCCAAACTTCGCAGGGCGAGAAAAGTGTCTACACGGTGAAGACTTCGGCCTTTCCGAAGCGCTTTTCTTTGGAAGAAGTCGACATTAACAATTTGAATTTGAATGAGTTGAAGAAAAAAGAGAGTGCAAAATGAAATCAGTGATCGTTCGATCTCCCACGCGTGTGGATCTGGCTGGCGGAACTTTGGATCTATGGCCTTTGTACAATTTTGTCGGCTCGGCCACGACCATCAATATCGCCATCGATATTATGACCACGGCGGAAATCACGCCGCTGGAAAACGGGCAAATCGAATTGATCTCGGACGATTTGAATTTTCGGAAATCGTTTTCGTCTTTGGACGCCTGTTTGGCCGATGGCGATCAGAAGCTGGCTCTGCTGAAAGCGCAACTGCAGTATTGGAAACCAAAGCAGGGCTTTCGTTTGCAGACCCGCTCGGACAGCCCGGTGGGCGGCGGCTTGGGTGGAAGCTCCAGTCTCACCATCAGTTTGCTGAAAGCCTTCGGGCAGTTTTGCCAGAAACCAATTCGGGATGTGCATCAGATGGTCGAAGTCGCGCACAACATCGAAGCGCAGGTTTTAAATACTCCGACTGGAACGCAGGATTATTATCCGGCGGCCAGCGGTGGGATCAATATCTTGGGGTATTCGGCGGACGGGATCACGCAAGAGGTTTTGGATGCCGAAACTTCGGTTCTGGCGCAGAATTTTATGCTGGTTTACACAGGCAAGGCGCACCATTCGGGCCTGAATAATTTTGAAGTTTTGACGAAGGCCGTGCAAAGGGATCCGCAGACTTTGCAGGCACTTTGGGATTTGAAAAAGATTTCGGAAGAGACGACGGCCGCCGTTCATAAGGGGCAGTGGGCTTCGTTGCCAGATTTATTCCAGCGCGAATTCAAGGCGCGCGTGAAGCTGGCGCCGGCTTTTTCGAGCCCTGAAATTGACAAATTGGCCGAAGTTTCTTTGCAGGCCGGCGCGAGCGCTGTTAAAATTTGTGGAGCCGGGGGCGGTGGTTGTGTCTTGGTGTGGACCGAACCTTCTTCGCGCGAAAGGGTGAAATCAGCATGTCAGGGGGCCGGGTTTCAAGTGCTCGCCGCAAAACCAGTCGGAAAGCTACCGACTTAGCCGGAACGGAAAAGGACAAAGAAAAGCCTTTCCGTTTCATCGGTATTTCTTTGTCGGGCGGGAAGTCCGATAAAGCCTGCGTCGCGGTCGTCGAATACTTTCCGACGCACAAGAAAATTTTCTTGGCACGCCTTTACGAAAAAATCAAAACCGAAGAGTTCATCTCGGCCGATCTGAAAATTCACGAGATCGTGACTCAGTTTCATGGCGATGTTGAATCGGTGGCCTTCGACGTGCCGCTGACTTTGCCGACTTGTGTGAACTGCCGCTTGAAATGTCCGGGCTACGAGACCTGTTCTCTGGAGCAGATGGAATGGCTGCGCGATTTCTACAACGAAGTGAATAAACAGAAAAAGCCGAAGAAAATGTTCACGCCTTACACGCAAAGATGTGTCGAAGCTTACATCGCGCACGGGCTTGAAGAAAATTTTGAGATTCATCATGCATTGGGTTCAAACCTGGCACCGCTGACGACGCGGGCGCAGTTTATCAACCGTCGTTTGCAATTGCCATCAATCGAAGTTTTCCCAAGGTTGACGATCTGGCGACTGGGACAGGAATTGAAAGTGGCCAAGAGCCATTTGAAGTTTCACAAGCATGCGGTCGGTGGCGATGAAAGCCGAAAAGTTTTCTTGCAAGCCTTGGCCGAGCGCAAAGGCGTTTTCTTGTACCAGCAGGACATGAAAGCCATGGTCGAAAACAACCACGCCTTCGAAGCCTTCATCTGCGCTTACACCGGTTTCCTGAAACACATGAAACAAACCGAAACCCGACCTTCCAACTTCCCAAAATCCGAAGCCTGGATCGAGTTCCCCAAATAAAGAGTCAGGCACCTTTGAGGTGGCGGAGGAGCCAGAAGGCGCCGATTTGGGTTTTGACGTCGGTGACTTCGTTGTTCCAGATTTTTTGCATGATTTCTTCGATCGTGAGTTCGACGGTTTCCAAAACTTCGTCCGGATCGAGCATGGCGGGCGCCGAAATCAGATTTTCGGCCAAATACAGATCGATTTTTTCGTTCGAGTAACCGATCACCGGATGGATATGCGTCAGCAGCGTGAGCTTTCCCGGCTTGTAGCCGACTTCTTCTTGCAGCTCGCGCGCCGCCGTTTGTTCCGTGGTTTCGCCGCGATCGGTTTTGCCGGCCGGGAACTCTAGGAAAACCTGTCCGACCGAGTGCCGATACTGATAGATCATCAGGTATTTGCCATTTGGCAGCTTCGGGATGATCATCGCGGCCCCTGGATGTTTAAGATATTCGCGGAAAGAGCGATGACCATTCGGAAGTTCGACATCGTCACGCCAGATTTTTAAGAAACGCCCGGGGAAAACAAGCTCGGTCGAGAGCACCTTTTCGATCAGTTTTTTCATCCCCTTCAGGCTAACACGATTCCAATGCTTTCCCGAGTGAAGACTTCTGGATTTTGCCAGCGAGTCCTTGGTCCGGATCTTCTGACCTTTTGTCTTTGCTGGCGCAAGTTTCAGCTGAAATGAAATTCAAGCTCGATCAGAATAAAGGGATGCGAATTTGGATGTGGCTTTTGGCCATCATAATGAGCCCGGTCCTGGTGAAGGCCGAGGTGCAACACACCCTGCTTCGTCGGATCGCCGTGTTCCCGATTGCGGACGCCAATTTCTCTTCCAGCGAAGAGGCCTGGTGGCAGATGCGCGAGCTCTTGACCAAAGATCAAAGATTCTTTGTCGCCAGCCGCCGGTTCATGGTGAACCGCGGTGTCTTTCAACCGCGCAAAATTTTAAAACCCGCCGACGCGATCATCTTGTCAAAAATTCTGGACGCGCAAGCCTTGGTCGTGACCTTCTTGAAGGATCGCACTTTGCAAATGAAAGTTTACGAAGGCGAAAACGGATACCTGCTGTGGGAGGGCGATGCCGAGTTTCATCCGGCACTTCCGATCAATGACCAGCTGATCCGCATGAGCACGCAATTGATGAATGCCTTCGTGCTGGCGATTCCGTATCAGGGTTTTCAAGTCACTGATGAGGTGATCGGTAAGCCCCTGTATGAAAGCGATTCGAAAACATATGCGCAAATATATGTCGGCGCCAATTCGAAAATCGAAAAGGGGGATCCGGTTCAGTGGGTCGAAGTCTTGGGCGAAGTCGGTCAGGCTTTCTTCAATTCGACACCGCGGGTGACGGTGATCGCCGAAGGCAAAGTGCTTGAAGTCAAAGGCGAGCGCGCCGTCGTCGAAGTGGAAAAGATGCGAGATCCGACCGAGTTAAAAGAAAACTCGCTGGTGCGTTTCCCGCAAGAATTGAATCGGTTGAAAGAGCTGTACAGTGATGGCGATAAGTCTTCGAGTCTGTCGCCGGAGTATCTGTCATCGGACGTGAAGAACGCGAGCGAATTTTCCAAGGATCACAATCCGACCTCGTCGGCCTTGATGTGGATCGTGAATATCGCGGGTTTTATTTTACTTGCGTTTTAGGCTCAGAGTCGGATTCGGTCCCAATGGACTCGGTCTGGTCGGAATCAGTCTGCACCCTAGCGACCATCGGTGAATCTTTCAAAGGATGTTGAGTCTTTGAAATCAATCCCGAAATCCCGTAGATCAGCGAAAATGTCACGATGTAGAAGAGTAATAATCTTTTGCGAACGATGATCATTGGAACCCCCTATGTTAACCCCATACAACCCAAACCCAGCGGAAACTATAAATCGGCTCTTGTTTGAAATCCAGACCCAGCGGGTCGGGCGGTCAAGATTTCAGGGTTGTCATTTTTTTTGACAGGGATCAGAATAATCCCATGGCTGCAGTCGTCGAAATTCGCAATATCTCAAAGGCATATCAATTGGGTTCGGTGAAAGTTCAGGCTTTGAAGGGCCTTTCGCTTTCTTTGCAAGAAGGTGAATTCACCGCCTTGATCGGATCTTCAGGTTCGGGAAAGACAACTTTGCTCAATTTGATTGGCTGTTTGGATGACGCCGATCAGGGCGAAATCCTGATCGACCAAACCAATGTGAAGAATCTCACCGAAGATCAGAAAAGCACGCTTCGAAATAAGAAGATTGGCTTTATCTTCCAAAGCTTCAATTTGATCCCGGTCCTGAACGTCTATGAGAACGTCGAGATCCCGCTCAGCATTCAAAAAGGTTTGAAACCTGAAGAGCGAAAAGCCAAGGTGATGGACGCGATTCGTGACGTCGGTTTGGAAGAGTTCGCGCACCATCGTCCGGATCAGTTGAGCGGCGGGCAGCGCCAGCGCGTGGCGATTGCACGTGCTTTGGTGACCGGGCCTTCTTTAATTTTGGCCGACGAGCCAACCGCGAATCTGGATTCGAAGACCGCACATTTGATTATCGATTTGATGATGGAGCTGAATCAGAAAAAGCGGGTGACATTTTTCTTCTGCACGCACGATGAAAAATTGATGAGCCGGGTCCAGCGAGTCGTGAAAATCCGCGACGGAGTGATCGAGTCGGTATGAGCTGGCAGATGGCCTTTAAGAATTTGGGGCGTAACAAACGTCGAACGCTGTCGACCGGAGTGGCGATTTGCGTGGGCTTTCTGGCCCTGAACCTTTTGGGCGGTTACATTTATCGTTCGCACCTGGTGCTTTCAACCACGTCGATCTATTTGAATCAGAAAGGCCATTTTCAATTGTACCGCCAAGGCAGCTTGCTGGGATTTCCGATCAAGCCGAAGCAGTACATTCTGTCAAAGGCCGAGCTGGATGAGCTTGATCAAAAGGTTTTTCAACCTTTGAAAGATGGAATCGATTACACCAGCGCCAGCCTTTCGGGGCCGGCGCTTTTGTCGAACGGAACAAAATCTTACGGCGTAATGGCTTTGGGATTTGATCCGGTCGGTTATGTGAAATCGATGCACAGCCAAGATCTGCATGAGATCGCCGAAGACTGGATGATGCCGTGGCAGAAAGACAAGGCCGGTCAATTTGTTGAAAATCCGGATTTGATCGCCGTGACCCCGCTGATTGCCGAGATCATGGGTTTTAAATTTCCGCTCGAAAAAAATGACAGCGTCCAACTGGCGACGCGCACGATCGATGGCGATCTCAATGCCGTCAATGCCGACCTGGGGGCCGAGCACAGCACCGGCTCTCGATTCTTAGAAGAGACGATCATTCAAGTGCCGCTCAAGAAAATGCAGGAGCTCTTGGGAACCGAAGGCGCCGAGCGAGTGTCTTTGTTTGTGAACCGAGACATTTCGTTGGCAAGTTTTGAAAAGCAAATGCGCGCGAAGCTGAAGGACCTGTCATTCGGCGTTGACCTGTATCGATATTCGGACGAAGCGGTGAATCCGCTTTACACCGGAAGCATGGGCTTTTTGTACGTGATGACCGGTTTCTTTGTGCTATTGATTTGCTCGGCGGTGAGCCTGACGATCGTTAATGCGCTGACCATGGGGATCATCGAGCGCACGCGCGAAATCGGAACTTTGCGCGCCATCGGCTTCACACCGCAAGATGTGCAAAAGCTTTTTTCACGTGAAAGCCTGCTTGTGGCTTTCTTTGCCATGATCATCGGAACATTTTTGTCATTCGTCATTGCGACGGCGATTGCGCGCGCGCACATCATGTTCAAGCCGCCAGGGGCCAGCCAGTTTGTCGAATTCCGTTTGGACTGGAATCTTTGGATTGCGCTTCTGGCATCGATCGTTCTGATCTCGGTCACCTGGACATCGGCGCAAGTGGTGATCCGTCGTAAGAGCCGAACCAAATTGATCTCATTGCTACACGACATTGGAGAGTCTTAATATGAAAACATGGTCCACGATCCTCAGTGCAAGCTTTTGTGCTGTTTTTTTCGCTCAACCTCTTTTCGCGCAGGCTCCTGCAACGCCGGCCGCTCAGGCGACGCCAGCCGACACGAAGCTCGCGCAAATGCTTTTGCAGGCTTCAGACCGCGCGCGCGGAAGCATGCAAAAAGGTTTGGTGTGGAATGCGGTCGTGACCACGGTTGAAAACGGTGACAGCTCGGACCGCGAATTTAAAATCAAAGCGGCCGGTAACGATGCTTACGTCGAAGCGACATCGCCCGCCAAAAACAAAGGCGAAATCTTTATCTTCAACGATCGTCAGATGTGGTTTTTTAAACCGTCACTCAAAAAACCAGTTTCGATTTCCGCTCGTCAACGTCTGGTCGGACAAGCGGCCAACGGGGATATTGCGGCCACTCACTATGCGCGCGATTACACGCCGGTGATCGAAAAAGTAGAAAACGATCCGCAGAATGGAAAAGTCTACGTTCTGATGTTGACCGCGAAGGCGAAGAACCTGACATACGATAAAGTTCGCTATTGGATCAGTGAAAAGACCCAGCTTGCGATCAAAGCCGAATTTCTGACCTTGCAAGGCAAGCCCTTTAAGCTGGGTACGATGAAGTACGAAAACAAATTGAACGTCGACGGAAAATCGGTTCCCTTTGTCAGCGAGCTCACCATCGTCGATGCCAAATTTCAGCAGAATAAAAGCATCATCAAATACGTCAGCCCCGAGATCACCACGGTTTCCGGATCATTGTTCAACGTGAACAACCTGACTCGTTAATATTTATCTAAAGCGTGTACTTCAAACCGACAAGTGCACGCCAATCATCGAGCAGCTTAAATTCGGAATTTTCTTTGCCGAAAAATGAAGTGTAGGAACCGTAGACGACAAAAGCATCACCGACGGATTTATCAAATTCAAACTGGCCCAGTCCCGAGCTGTCCGTTGCCGAAGCCAATCCACGCAAGAAAAAGTTCACATCTTTGATCGATCCCGGATCCATCACGCGCAGACTGAGATAAAGATAATGCTGGGTCATCAAATTCAAACCCGAGTTCAAAAAGCGGGTGGCGTTTTGGGCGTACTGGGTCGAGAAGAAATTGGAAGCGCTGAGAACCGCATTGTCGAATTCATCTTTGCTGTAACCAAGACTGTTATACAGATACTCGATGCGAAAATCGACATCGCCCTCGTAACGGAAACCGAAAAGTCCGAGATGTGACCATTCTTTGCTTTTCTCGCCGGTCAGGTTCATGTCGTAACTGCCAAGCAGATTTTTTTCGGGTCGGTAAGATTGCAGCTCGTAGCTGTGTTTGGCGTCGAGATAAAGGCTCCAGCCCGGTTTGAGCTCATAATGCGCATACTCGCCGACGAAAGGATTGTTCTGAGCTTCGCTTCCGGCCAGCAAGCCGTAATAGTTTCGCGTGTTCTTCCAGTTGCGCTCGAACTTGATGACGAATTCGGGTTTGAATTCTTTTTCGGCCATCCAGAAGGGCTCGTTGTTGGAAACGGGCTCGGCGATCAGGATCAGGCTTCGCTCCATATTGAACGAATAATTAAAGCGCACCAGCGATTTGCCTTTTTCTTTGTAGGTGTAGGTCTGTTGGCGGTTGTTAAAACGAAAAAATGGATTCGACGGATTGAAAAGCTCGCCCGGCCCCCACTGGAAAACCTGCAGCCCCAAGGTGACCGACGCTTTTCGTGTTAAGGCCTGTTCGACAAAGGCGTCGCTGATGTCTAGCTTTCCCATGGCGCGGGTTTTCTTTTCGCCGGTCACTTCGTTTTTGAACTCGTCCTGATACAAGGTCCATCGGGGACGCGCAATGATCTTGGCATCGTTCAGCAACCACTTCATCTCAAGACGATTGTCCAAAGTGTAAGTGGTCAGCGGCAGTCCCATCACCAGATTGCGGGGATTGACGGTGGATTCGGCGACGTCTTGTTGTTCGCCGAAAAGGTAAGACTCAAAAGTCCAATAAAGCTCGTTCATCTTGGTCGCGTGCGCTGGCTGCGCGATGGCGGCCAGCAAACCCAATAGAAGAAGAGTTCTTTTTTTAAGCATGAATCAGATTGTCGACGATCTTGCTTTTCAAGATGGAAAGAGTTGAGAAGTAAGAAGCTAGAACGCTGACCACCACCAGCAAAATCCAAGCGGTCAGGTAACCTTTGGGAACGAAATCGATATGAAACGGAATCGCGTTGGCCAGCATTCCGGCCTTATACATGATCTGCATCGAGTTCAATCCCGCCGTCAGCAGCACCGACAAGATCAATCCAAAGAAAGATCCGATCATCGCCAGCAAGATGCTTTCATACAAAAACATGATCGCGACTTCGCGGCTGCGAAAGCCGATGCTGCGCAGGGTGCCGATTTCGCGTGTGCGCTCTTTGACGATTTTCACCAAGGTGTTCACCACCGACATGGTCGAGACCACCAAGATCACGATGATGATAAAATTTCGGAAGATCGAAAGGAAATCCATGGTCGTCGTGTAAATTTCACCGAAGCGGTGCTTTTCCCAGCGGATGATATGCAGATTCGGAAACTGCGGCACGACTTCTTGATCAAAGGCCGCCATGAAATCGGAAACGGAGGCGTGTGGCTTCAGCTCGATCGCCGTGTAGCTGATACGGTCCGTGCCCATCAACGTTTGCGAAGCTTCCAGTGACGTGTGCAGAACACGATCGTCCAGATCTTTGTAGCCGCCATCGATGGTGCCCACGATGGTTAAATCCACGGCGTTCAGCTGCCCGTCGACGGTCGTCGCCGAGACTTGCAAATCGCGAGTTGGGCATTCAAAGGGACGATCCTCTGGAAGAAAGCCGCCGATTTGATTTGTGAAGTTTTTGTTATATTTGAATGTGCAGCCCAAGCGCTCGGACAAACCTTTTCCGGTTCCGGCGGTGTAGGGATCTGTGACTTTGTGCAAAGGAAGTCCGTAAGTCGCATTCCACTCGAAATCAGGGCCGCGCATTTCGGCACCTTGTTTGATATCGTAGCCGCGACCCAAAAAGATCTGGGACTGTTGGCCGTTGGTAAGCATGCCTTGAAAATCCAAAGTGCGCGCCGAGCTGTGAACTTGCTCTTTATGGCGATCCGCAAATTTTTGGATGGCGTCCTGCTCTTCTTTGCTGAGCCAGAATTTTTCCGGTTCGGAGACGCCCTCTTTCGAGAAAAGATTCTTATTCTCGATCATGACGTCACCCAGCATCTGCTGATGACGGAACTGGTTATAAAAAACAGTATCCACATTCGCCATATAGCCGTCAAATAGCACAAGGGACACAAAAGAAGCCCCCAGCGATAAAAGCGCGGATAAAGAGTGACGCCAATTCTTCAGGGTGTTTTTCACTGCGATTCGAGCAAGCATTCATCAAGTTTGCTTGTAAAATCGCGGTTGAGCAAGCTTAGACCTTGGGCCAATTTTCCGAAGCGAACTGGGCGTCTTTCGGGGCTGTCACTAGAATGTAAACACGAGGCCGAAACGACCTGTCGGCGATAGCGCGGGTCGCAGCGCGGACAACAGAGCAGGCAACAGGAGACTGGATGGAATTTAAAAATGTTTACGTCAACAGCACGGGATCATTTCTACCGGGTCCAGCCGTGAGCAATGACGAAATGGATGCCTACATCGGTTCGGTGAACGCGCAGTCCAGCCGAATCAAACGCCGCATCTTGGCCGAAAACGGGATTAAATCTCGTCACTATGGCATCGACAAAGAGGGAAAAACAAAATTCTCTTCATCCGAAATGGCCATCGAAGCTTTGCAGGCGGCACTGAAAGATCGCAACCTCAAAATCGATGACGTTCCGTTTTTAAGTTCAGGCTCTGTCGGTGCCGATCTGGCGGCGCCGGGTTTCGCCAATTTGATTCAAGGCCGTTTCCGTGCGGCGCCGATGCAGACCATGTCTTTGCAAGGGATCTGCGCTTCGGGTGTGGCGGCGATGAAAGTCGCGGCCCAAGTCGTCGAGCTCGGCGAGTTCGATCGTGCCATGGCGGTGGCCACCGAATTTCCATCTCGTCTTTTCAAAGCCAGTCGCTTTCAGCGCATCGAAGAAAATCTGGATTTCGATTCTCACTTTTTGCGTTGGATGCTGTCCGATGGATCGGGGGCCGTGTTGATGGAAAACAAACCGGCCGAGACGGGAATTTCTTTGAAGCTCAACTGGATGCATCTGAAATCTTTCAGCGGCGATTATCCGACCTGCATGCAGATCGGCTCGCCTTGGAACCAGGCTGATAAAAGCTATTTGGATTTTGCTTCACTGGAGGAAGCGGAAAAGAATGGCTCCTTCTTGCTCCGTCAGGACATCCGCCTGTTGCCAAACCTTTTTGATGTCGGCGTCAGCGAATTTATCGAACTGGTGCTGAAAGGAAAATTGAAGATTCACGAAGTGGATCATTTCCTGTGCCATTACTCGTCCGAGCGTTTTTCAGAGGTGACTTCGACCGTTTTGGAAAAAGCGGGTTTGCACATCCCGAAGGAAAAGTGGTTCTCGAATTTGACCAGCAAAGGCAATACCGGTGCTGCGTCCATCTTCATCATGCTGGACGAATTCATGCGCACCAAGAAGCTGAAGGCCGGCGAAAAGGTTTTGTGCTTTATCCCGGAATCGGGCCGCTTTACGGTCTCTTTGATTCAATTCGAAGTGGTTGAAAATGGCAAAGCCAACGCGATCCAAAACAAGCCGGCCCCGGAGAAAAAGCAGGTCGAAAAGCTTTTGCTTGAGCTTGGCAGCATCTGGCATCAGTACCGCTCGAATGTTTTCCGCACCGAGTTTTCGAATCGTATTTTCAATCACAAGCTCACCGTGAATGATTATCAGACCTGGATGGAAAACTGGATTCCGCAGGTGCGCGAGGGCAGTCACTGGATGCGAACGGCGATTTCGAATCTTTCAAGCCAGTTTGCGGGCATTCAGGATCTGATCGAAGAGCACGCGGGCGAAGAACAATTCGACTTCAAGGTTCTGTACGCTGATTACCAAAATGCGGGCGGTCAGAAAGAGATCGATGATCTTCGTCGCAATCCGGCCGGTGAAGAATTGAATCGCTATATGTACGAGCGTGCCCGATCACAGAATCCGCTGGGTCTTTTGGGCGGGATCTTTATCATCGAAGGCACGGGCCAGAAAATCATTCCAACTTTGCTGCCGTTTATGAAGCGCAGCCTGAATATGCAGATGAATGTGTTCAAGTTTCTTGAGTACCACGGCGAAAACGACGTTCGCCACTTGCAGCGCTGGGCGGACGCGGTCGAGCTGGCGTTGACGATCGAGCCGGCTTGCTTCGATGACATCGTCAACACCGCCCGCAAGGTGGCCGAACTTTATCACAAGCAGTGGACCCTGGTGCTTTGATGGACGGAAATTATCAGTTCGAAACCATGAAGCATGACCCCGAGGATCCAAATCCTTGGTACGCCCTGTATTTGGATCACAGCACGCCGATTCGTCCGTCGGTGAAACAGATGTGGCTGAACAGCACAAGCTCGCTGTCGCGGCAGTTTTTGCTGCCATTCGCAAAACCGGTTGCGCGCTTGATGATCATTCTGATTCAGATCATCAAAGCGCTTTCGCCGATCGACTGGCGGGCTTCCCGGACTTTGCACAAATTGATTGTTTGGGGGCTTAAAACTTTTGTTCGCGCTGATGCCAATACACTGATCCTTCGACATTTTCACGCGGGCTCGGAAATTTTGGCTTTCATCGCGGGAAATGTTCCGGGCGTGGATTTGAAACTGAGCCCCTTGCGTCCGCGCAATTTGGATGACTTGGCCGATGATCTTTTCTTGAAGCATGACGTGAATCTTTTCAACTTTATCATCAATCTCAATCAACAGTTGAAAGATAAAAAGCTGCAGATCAAGACGGTCGCGCAGCCGGATTTTTCCATGGTGTCGGACGATGATTTCGGCATCGAGCCGATGAAGCAGGGATTTTTGAATTTCATCGATCTGGAAACGGCAATCGAGCTGTACACGCCGGTCTACCAGTTCTTTTTAACTGACAATGATTTTTGGCGGGCGACGAATTCCTTGCAGCTGGACGAAACCGTCGGCATGTACGCGGCGACGATTCTCAATTCGCATGCGCATTTGGTGTTGGTCAACAACAAGCACCCGCTGATCCCGCTGGCGACTCTGGGGGCGGGTTACCGTTTGATTTTGCACGGGATCTCGACCGAAATGGGGCACGCTTTCTTGAATCTCAAAAAGAAAGAGCAAGAAAAGCTGAAGGCTCACGGATAAGAAAATGAACGAAACATTTATGGGGCTGGGACGATTCGAATTGTTTTTCGTGACGATCGGAAGCTTCGTTGTTCTATATTTTCTGTTCACTACGTTGGGATATTATTTCCTGGTCAAAAACCCGCGTTTTCAACACTATCAAAAAAAGGCTTACCGCCCAGATCAAATCAAAACCGAAATTCGCCGCTCGATGGTTTCAGTTTTGATGTTCGGACTTTTAAGCTTTGTCATCTTTGAAGGTTTGCAGCGGGGGATCTACCGCATCGAATTTTCATTTTCATGGACGATGCTGGGGCTCGAGGCCTTGTTTTTGTTTCTATGGAACGAAGTCCACTTCTACGTCGTTCACCGAATTTTCCATCTGAAGCCATTTTACAAGTATCATGCGGATCATCATTACTCGCACGTGCCGTCTCCGTATTCGGCTTACAGCTTTCATTGGAGTGAAGGCTTGCTTTTGGGTGCGGTGATGCCAGTCGCGATGCTGTTTCACGATTTTCAGTTCGTCTCTTTGATGCTTTTACCGGTGATGAGCATCTTGATGAATGTCATGGGACATTCAAATTTGGATTTCTTTCCGGAAAAAGGAATCGGAAGCCTTTGGAGTTTTTCGAAGCGGCATTCTTTGCATCACAAAATCCCGCATGCCAATTTCGGATTTTTTCTGCCGTATTTAGACCGCATATTCGGAACCGGCCGAAACGAAGATTAAAAAGCGGTTAGTGCTTTGTCCCCGAGGGGGTTTTCTCCATCAAATCCTGAACGTGCGAAAGCCCTTGCAGATACTTTTTTAAATCTGAGGGCTTGGAAACAAAAAGCTTGAGCTCGATCCCGCTGCGCTCGCCCTGACGAATCCAGCGCGCCTCGGTGGTTCCTGGCCATGGCAACGAGGCCATCTGAGCTTGCGCTTCTTGATCTTGTTTGAAAAGTTCGGGGTGGCGAAGCTCTGTCAGGCGCAAAACCCAAGCTTCACTGAGCGAAAGATCGCTGGGAAGATGGGGAACCAAAACTTCAGAGCCGATGTCATTTGCGGTTCGACCCATCAGCATCAAATCGATTGCAAGCTCAAGCGCTTTGGCGCCCAAAGCTTTCGGCATCTGCAAGCTGACAATTTCATGGAAAAGATATTTGAGATCCAAAGATCCGCCGGAAACCAGTGGCTGCAAATCCTGCGGCGACAGCTTCTTGTCGGCGGCCCAGCGCTGAAATCCTTCCGGAGTTTTTAAAACCTGCTCGGCAATGGCGGAAAAGATGTCGTCCGGTTGCCAGCCAAATTTTTGCACGATTAAGGAAATCGGAAACCAGGCAAAGGCTTTCGCCCGGCTTTGCAAACGCGCGACTTCGACAAAGCTCAGCTCGAAATACAAAGAACGGAAAAGTCGGGCGATGGCTTCGGACTGCTCGACTGGAATCTGATGGTCGAAAACCAGGTCTTGAGAAAATCCGGCCAAGACCATTTGATTGACGGCGACAGCCGGCAGACTTTCTGGCCACTCGGTCCGCGGGGCGAAGAAAAGGCTCTTATCGCATTGCGACATCGGGCGGAGCTGAGGGGGAGTTAAATTCTCTTGGGCCATAAGTGGGGACGATATACCAAAACGGCTTTCTCAATGTTAGCTTTTCTTTCATGGCAGATTGGCGAGATCGCAGTCAAATTACCGGGGACGTTGTTTATTTCCGCTACGTCACCCAAGGGGTCGAACAGAACATCGACGAAGTCTTCGTGTGGGATTTGGATAAAACCTATCTCGATACGGCGATCGAGTCGTTAGCTCAACTTCTGAAAACTGCCATCGAGCGCGCCTTCAATAAAAAGAACGTTCCCGGCACCAGCACATTGTTGCAGGTGCTGGCACAAACCTGGGCCGAAAAAAAAGGCCAGGCGCGCTTTCCGCTGTATTTCATCTCGGCCTCGCCTCCACAGATGGAAGCTCGCATCGCCGAAAAGTTTACGATCGACGATATTCGCCCTTTCGGATGTTTCTACAAAGACAATCTGCGAAACCTGACGCCGAAACGTCTGTGGAGATTGAACAAACAAGTCGGTTACAAAATCCAAGCGCTGCTTCAGCTGCGAATGAAACTGAAGCCTGATGTGAAGCAAATCTGCTGGGGAGATGATAGCGAATCCGATGCCGTGATTTACAATCTCTACTCGGATATCTGCGCCCGACGTTTGGGAGCACAAGATTTGAGAAACGTGTTGAAAGGTTTTTCTGTCACCGTTGATCAGATCGATGAAATCTTGCTGCTGCAATCACAGGTCCCAGAAAACGACCCGGTCGAAAAGATCTACATCAATCTCGCGGTTGACACAGATCCAGACTATTATTTGAAATTTGGTCGTCGAACTTTACCGACCTACAACACATTCCAAGTTGCGTGCGATCTCTTTCAAGATCAGCGCATCTCGATCGAAGCCGTGCACACCATCGCGCAAGATATGATCTTCAATTACGGATTCGTTCCGGAAGAACTGATCCGAAGCTTCGATGAATTGGTCCGCCGCCACGTGATCGGCGAAACTGCCGCCCACAAGCTACAAAGTTTCTTTATCGAAAAAGGAATTTTTCCCGGAAGCTTCACCCCAAGCCTTGCACCTTTGCGAGAAACCGTCGTCACAGATGGCCGAGTCTACACGCTTGAAGGGCACTTTGAGCCATGGGTTCAAGAGCGCGTCGATTACCTGCACGATTATCGGTGATCGCGTCGCGCCCTTTCGGGCTGAGCTTTCGAGAGGTCTTCCACTCCCTCGCAAACTTGTCGCGCAATTCAACGACAAGTTCGTGAGGTCGAAGAAAGACCATCAATCCGACCGCATTTGCATTTATATTTTGGACAAGACGGCCGAGGCGCCTAGCCAGCTTGCAGCGTTCGCAACCGGCCAGGGACATGGACGGTTGCATTGACAATTACACCAAGCCGCCACTGTGTCGAGTAATCTGAACAAGAGCTAAGCCCAGCTCAGAAAATCCTAAGTCAAACTGGGGCCGAAGATAAAGGCGATCGCGATTGTGATCAGAATTGGGATTGCTGCGTACAAAAGAAACGGAGTCATCTCAGAGCGGACAGCGTTTTCTTTTTGTTCTTTAGGAAGATTTTTGTAGGTGTTTTCGTTTGCCATGGGGAAATGCTAACAAGGGCTTATTCGAATTTCAATGGGAATAAGGTCGAGATCTGCGGTCCCTGGAAAGATCGGAACTCGATGCGACGAAGAACTTCCAAAAGACATTTTTTAAATTCGACATTTTGCAGTTGTGATGCGGTGACTTCGGCGACGCTCAGTTTCCCATTGTTTTCGATCGTAAAACTCAAAGAAACATTGCCTTTTGCCGATGGCTCTTTTTGCAGCAATTGGGTGTAGCACTTAAAGAAGCTGGCGCGATTATTGTTCATCACGTTGTTGATTTCTTCTTCGCTCAAACCTTGATTTTCAGGAACCGGACTCGAGAAAGCTTCGTTCGGAACCGGCTTTTCGACCGCAGCCGAAGCCAGGGCCGAATTGTTGTAATCGGCCGCCGCGATTCGCTGTCCGTTTTTTGTCACGAAAAGTTCGCCTTCCCGTCCAACATTGTCGACATGCACTTCGCCGCGCTTGATGATCGCCGTCACCGCCAAATTTTGTGGATCGTCAGAACGTTCAAGAGTGACCAGTGTGTTGGGGCTTAAGCGCAGCTTGTGATTGCTTTCAAAGGCGATGATCGCTTCGCCGGTTTCTTGCGTTTCGACCGAATCCAGATTGAAAAGATCCGTGCGACGATCGACGTTTTCGCGCTGAGTGTATCCTGATCTGTAGATGAAGGCTTTGCCAGTTTCGCGCTCGACCCGAGCGAGAAGAATTTCGGTCGGGTTTGATTTCGGTGCGAAGTAAGAAAAATAAGTCGACAGACCGACAAGAACCAGGCCGAGGAGAAGAAATCCTATGACCAGTTGGCTCTTGTCCTTAGGCATAAAGAATTACTTCTTCGGAGCCGCAGTCGTTGTTGTGGTCGGAGCCAAAGTTGTCGTTGTAACGGCCGCATCTGCAGGGACCGTCGCCGCTGCGTCTGAAGCTGTTGTCGCAGTCGCCGCCGCGGCCGCCGCAGTTTCAGCCGCGGGAGGAGGTGTCGCCATTTGATCGACAACTGAAGAACGGCGATTTCCCATCGTCGTCAAACCGATGCTAGTCAGCGCGAAAACAACCGCTGCGCCACGGGTCAGTTTCTGAGCCAGAGTCGCGCCACCCGTTGCACCCAGGATCGAGTTCGATCCGCCACCGCCGAATGCGCCACCCAGACCGTCGCTTTTTGAATCTTGCAACAAAACCAAAGCGATCAAAGACAATGCAGTCAGAATATGAATGACGGCGATAAATGTTTCCATGAAAGTGATGCCTCCCTAACGATGAGCGAAAAGAACCGCCAATATAGGGAAATCAGGACTGAAATGTCACTTGAAAAGCAGGAGGGAAGAAGCGGATAATGCAAAATGTCGGAGGTCTTATGGCAAAACTTTGGCTGTCCCTTGCTCTGGGTTTCTGGGGGTTGAGCTTTTCCGCTCGGGCTGCGGATCGCCCCAGTTTTCAGCAGTTTGCGGGCCTTTTGAAATCCGCCCCCGAGATCCAAACCTTATTCAAGGAAACTCAAAATCTTGAAAAAGATCCGACCGCAAGCCTGCAGCCGTTGCTCAAAACCAACGAGACGGGGCTTCAGACTTTGCAAAAACATTTTCAGCAATCAGATTCCTTTGTGCGCGGTGAAATTGAGGACGAAAAAGTCCTCAGCGGTATGATGACCTGGTTGCAGCTTTCGCTGCTCAAAGCGCGCGCCGATGCCTTTCAAAAACGCTGGGATGAGGTGCAAAAAAATCTAGCCGGCTGGTTTCAATTTTCGGCTGACTTTCCCTATGAAGAAGCCTCCTTGGTAGGGCTCAGAACGACTGGTGTCGTGCGCTCACTTTTGTTGGATGAGCTTGAAAAAATGCAGGCCAAATTTGCCAGCGATATCGCCCGCGTTCCTCAGCTTCGACAGTGGTTCCTGCAGGTGAGGACGCCGTGGCCCGTGGACCGCGTGATGATCACCGAAGCCAAGCGTCTCTTAAAGCCGCCGATGATGTCGGTGGCGAACTCGGCCGCCAAGGCCTTTCAGAAAAATCCTTATCAGACCAGTGCCCAAGCTTTGGCCAGGGTCAAAGGTGGGCAGTCCGAAAGTGCCGAGCTTTTGAAACAGATCTGGCGCGAAGCCGATATCCAGATGATGAAAAATGAGATCAACCGCGTCGGAAAATTGCGCTTAAGGCTTGCGAAAAGTGAGTTCGAATTGAGCAGAGGCAAAGCTCCCGCTTCGACGCAGGAGTTGGTGCAGGCCGGCCTTCTCGACAAGGTGCCCATCGATTATCAAACGGGAAAGCCACTCGATTTGACTTCTCTCTGAAAACAAAGGACAACCGATGGCGCATGCCATTTGTTGTTTTCGAAGGCTTGGACGGTTCGGGAAAAAGCTCGCTGATGTCAGCGCTGGAAACCGAACTGAAAAGCAAATCACTTTCTGTTCTTCGCACCCGTGAACCCGGCGGCACCCAATTGGGTGATCTGATCCGCGAAATGATTCTCACCAAAGAAGGCCCTGCCCCCACCGCGCGCACCGAGCTCTTGCTTTACGAAGCCAGCCGCTCGCAGCACGTCGATCAGGTGATTCGTCCGGCTTTGAAGCGCGATGCTTGGGTTTTGTGCGATCGCTTTTCGGCCAGCTCGATCGCCTTTCAAGCCGGTGGCCGTGAAATCTCTCAGGAGTGGGTCGAGCGCTTGAACGATTTTGCCACTGATGGTTTGAAAGCGGATCTGACTGTTTTGCTGGATCTTTCGGTCGAAGAAAGTCGTCGCCGTCGCAATCAACGTCAGAACTCGACCGGTGATCGTGAAGATCGCATCGAATCGGAAGCGGACACGTTTCACGAGCGCGTGCGCAAATCTTTCCTTGAACAAGCCAAGCAAGACCCCAAGCACTGGCTGGTGCTCAACGCCGCGGACACGCCGGCTCAACTTTTAGAAAAACTTCTCTCGCACATTCGGAGCCTGAAGTGGCTCGGCTCTTAGATTCCGTCCTTGGCCATCAAGAGATCTTGGCGCGATTCCTTCATTCCATTGAAAGCGGAAAGCTTCCGCACACCTTTATGTTCGTGGGACCTTCGGGCGTCGGCCGCAAGGCTTCGGCTTTGGCTCTGGCGCAGGCTTTGACCTGCGAAAAATCAAAAACCGCTTGCGGAGTTTGCGGCAGCTGCTTGCGCATCGAAAAAGCGATTCAAACAAAGACCAATCAAACCGAGTCTTTGCTTCTGATCGAGCCCGAGAAAAATCAGATTCGCATCGATCAAGCGCACTCGATTTTAAATTTCTTAAGTCTCAGATCTTTGGGACAAAACCGTGTCGTCGTTATCGATGCCGCCGAGACTTTGAATCCGCAGGCGGGCAATGCACTTTTAAAAGCTTTGGAAGAGCCTTCTGCGGGAACTTACTTTTTTATGATCGCACCATCGGCCGCACACGTGCTTCCGACTTTGCGTTCGCGGGCTCAGGTCGTGGCTTTTCAGCCTTTGACGATCGACGAGATGCGCTCGAAATCACAGGCGCCACAGTGGGCACTGCGCGCGAGCCAGGGAAGCTTCGAACGGCTGGCTCAGCTTCTGGAAAAAGACGAGCTTGAGATTCGCGAAAGCGCTTTGGGATGGTTGCAAGATTGGGTTTCAACCCCGATGGCCTACCTGAAACCGGAAACGCGCGAGTTGGTGCGAGACCGCGATTCGGCCCGGTCCTTGGCCCATCATCTGTCCTGGCTTTTGCGAGACGCACTGTACTTGAAAATCGGTGCGGAAAACAAAGTGCTGAATTCGGATAAGGTTTCCGTGCTGAAACGAATCACCGAAACTGTGTCGCAACAGCAGCTGCTGGAGTCCTGTGAAAAAGCGCTGTGGATTGAAAAAAAGCTCGACGCCAATCAGGACTCGTCTCTTGTCTTTGAACAGTTCTGGATTGAGAGCAGTCCGCAAAATGTGGTAACATAATCCTTATGTGGATCGATGTGCACGCTCACTTGGACATGTTGGAAGACTCGCCGGAAATCACTTTGCAAAAAGCGAAAGCCGCTGGCGTCGATAAGATTGTCACCATCGGAACCGAGCCTTCGGATCACGAATTCGTTTTGAAAACCGCGAAACAGTTTTATCCCGATGTTTACTGCACGCTGGGCGTGCATCCACATCAGGGCATGATGTGGAAAGACGAAGTCGGCGCCTGGATTGAAAAGCATTTACCTGAACGCGAAGTGATCGCGGTCGGCGAGATTGGTCTGGATTATTATTACAATCAATCCCCAGTTGAAGAGCAAAGACTGGCTTTCCGCAAGCAGCTGGATATGGCCCGTCGTCACAAACTGCCAGTGCAGATTCACACGCGTGAAGCGGAAAAAGACACGGTTGAAATTTTGAAAGAGTTCAAAGGCCAGGTCACAGGTCTCATTCACTGCTTCACAAGCTCAACGTGGCTTGCGCAAGAGTGTTTGGATTTGGGTTACAATATCTCGTTTAGCGGCATTGTGACTTTCAAGAATGCTGAATCTTTACGCGAAACCTGCAAGCTTGTGCCTTTAGACCGTATGCATGTCGAGACGGATGCTCCGTTCTTGGCGCCGGTTCCCCAGCGTGGCAAAAAGAACACGCCGGCCTTTGTCGTGCACACGGCCGAGCTGGTGGCGGGCTTAAAGGGCGTCAGTCTTGAAAAATTGGCGGAAGCGACGAACGCAAATGCGCGTCAACTGTTCCCTAAAATTCAATGGTAGTTCATGATCCCAGGATCAATCACAATTAGAAGGATCTCATATGGCAAAACTGAAAGTCGGTATCAATGGTTTCGGTCGCATCGGTCGCGTTTTGTTTCGCGCGGGCTTTGAAAAGTTCGACATCGTCGCGATCAACAACATGGACAGCGTCGAAGGCGCAGCTCATTTGTTAAAGTACGACAGTGCTCATGGGATCTTCAATCAAGAGGTGTCTCACGATGAAAACAATCTCATCGTCGCGGGCAAAAAAATCCCAGTCTTTAAAACTCGCAACCCCGCTGAAATCCCTTGGAAAGATGCCGGCGTTGACTTGGTTTTAGAATGCACCGGTGCCTTCAAGAAAAAAGAAGACTTCATGCTTCACATCAAAGCGGGTGCAAAGCGCGTGATGGTCTCGGCTCCGGCTGATGGCGCGGACATGACTGTCGTTTATGGTTTGAACCACGAAGCTTACGATCCGTCGAAGCACTATGTGATCAGCAATGCGTCTTGCACGACGAACTGCTTGGCACCTTTGGCGAAAGTCATGCACGACACTTTCGGAATCGAAAGCGGCATGATGACAACGATTCACTCTTACACCAATGACCAACGCATTTTGGATGCGCCTCACAGCGATTTGCGCCGTGCCCGTTCGGCCGCGGTCAGCATGATCCCAACCACAACGGGTGCTGCCAAAGCCGTCGGTCTTGTTTTGCCTGAATTGAAAGGCAAAATCGATGGCACCTCGGTGCGTGTTCCAACTCCGAACGTCAGCTTGGTGGATTTGACTTTCAACGCTGGCAAGGATCTGTCCGTGGAAGCGATCAACGAAGCTTTGATCAAAGCGTCTCAAGGTTCACTGAAAGGTGTCCTGGCGGTTGAAAAGAAAGAATTGGTCAGCGTTGATTTCAACGGCAATCCTCATTCTTCGATCATCGATTTGGAATCGACCATGGTCGTTGGCAAGCGCTTGGGTAAGGTGATGTCTTGGTACGATAACGAAACTGGATTCTCGAACCGCATGGTGGATCTGGCCTTGTACATGGGAAGCCGAGGTCTGTAATGGCAGCGGGGCTGAAGGGTATTAAGACAATTCGGGATTTTGAATTGAACGATAAGGTTTTGTTTTTGCGATTGGATCTGAACGTTCCGATCGAAAATGGCAAGATCACCGATGAAACCCGAATCACGGCAAGCCTTCCGACGATTCAGTACGCTTTGGAAAAAGGTGCGAAGATCGTTTTGGCTTCGCACTTGGGACGCCCAAAAGCTTTTGGCGATAAGAAATATTCGCTCGAGCCAGTGGCGAATCGTCTGACTGATCTTTTGAAGCGCGAAGTGATTTTGGTTGAAGACCCAAAATCCGATGCGGTGAAACACCTGCTACACACGTTGAAAAAGAATCAGCTGATCCTACTTGAAAATCTTCGTTACGAACCAGGCGAAACCGAAAACTCGGAAGAGTTCGCGGCTGCCATGGCCAGCTACACTCAGGTTTATATCAATGATGCATTCGGGGCTTCTCACCGTGCGCACGCATCGATCGATGCGCTGCCAAGATTGGTGAAGCAAAAGGGGATCGGCTTCTTGATCGAAAAAGAAATCAAGATGTTGGATCAGCTTTTGGAAAATCCAAAGCGTCCGTATATTGCCATCATGGGCGGTGCGAAAGTCAGCGATAAGATCGATGTGATCGAAAAGATGATGGATCTGGTCGATGGTTTTATCATCGGCGGGGCGATGGCTTACACTTTCTTAAAGGCGAAAGGTTTGGCGGTTGGAAAATCGCTGGTCGAAGCCGAAAAGGTTTCTTACGCACGTGAAATGATGAACCGAATTGAAGCTCGCAATAAGACTTTGCTTTTGCCAGTGGATCACATGGTGACAAACGATATCGCATCCAACAAAGCGACCGCGACTTCGGGTGTGGCGATTGATGAAGGCATGATGGGCGTGGATATTGGTCCGTTGACCATTCGCAATTATTCGAAAGCGATTTCAGAAGCGCAGACCGTATTCTGGAATGGTCCGATGGGCATCTTTGAAAATCCGGCTTATGCCAAAGGAACTTTTGCTGTGGCTCAAGCTTTGGCGGAAAGCAACGGCAATAAAATTGTCGGCGGTGGCGACTCGGCGGCAGCCGCAGAAGCTTCGGGCTTTGCCGATAAGATGACGCATATTTCGACCGGTGGCGGAGCTTCGCTGGAATACTTGCAAGGCGATCGTCTGCCAGGCTTGGAAGTTTTACGACCTCCAAAAACATCAGAGAAAATGCCCTGAATATGTCGAAGAAAATTTTTGCTGCCAATTGGAAGCTTCATAAAAACCCAAAAGAGACTCGCGATTTTTTCACGGAATGGAAAAAGCAGTTTAAGACTGCGGCCAACAGTGAGGTGATCTTTTTCCCACCTGCAACCAATCTGGAAGCGGCTTCGGAATCGGTCAAAGGCACGGACATCCGCTGGGGTTCACAGAACTGCCACAGCGATGTGAAAGGTGCATTCACCGGCGAGATTTCGGCACAAGTGGTGAAGGATTTGGGCGGGCAGTACATTTTGATCGGCCACAGCGAGCGTCGCAGTGTCTTCGGCGAAATGGATGAGTTGATCGCAAGGAAAGTGAAGCTGGTGCAGGATTTGGGTCTGATCCCCATGCTTTGTATCGGTGAAACTTTGCCCGAGCGTGAGGCCGGCAAGACTTTATCTGTGCTTAAAACCCAGCTCGAAAAAGGCTTGGCGTCGGCCGACAAAGCGAAAGCTTTGGTTGTCGCTTACGAGCCCGTTTGGGCGATTGGCACTGGGAAAGTGGCGACACCAGATCAGGTGCGTGAAGCGCACGCGGCGGTTCAGAAGATGGTGGCGGATCTTGGGTTTTCTTCGACTTTGCCGCTTTTGTATGGCGGCAGTGTGAAGCCCGACAACGCACGCGAGCTGATCTCCATCCCGCATGTGCATGGATTCTTGGTGGGCGGCGCTTCGCTGGAAGTTTCAAGCTTCCTGCAAATCTGCGGCGCTTAGCCTTTTTTCAAAACAATCTTACGAGACACTTTGCGATCGGTGATCTTCAGTGGTTTTTTGCCTTTGGCTGGAACGACTTTCAATTCCTTCGAAACTGCAACCTTTGCAGGCGCTTTCTCTGGAATTTGAACTTCCATCCCACCCATCGGAGCTGACAACAGCCCCACCAACACCAACGCTGTCACCGCAAAAAACAGTCTCGCAGCCTCATTGAATATTGTCATTTTTACGACCGTCCTCGAACAGGTTCGAGAGCGGACCTCCCGCATGCCCACAATGCACTTCTGGGGCCACGGCCTGCGGGCGCCCCTGCTTGTCCTGAGATTAGACGATCCTGCAGTTCTTACAGAACTGCACTGAAGTTCGTCACGGGTGGGTTTTGTCGTTCATTTGGGTCGACGAAAATGACGGTGGCGCTCGTGTTTTGATCGGGATTTTCTCCGTGCGGATCCGAGCGTCCTTTTGCGCGAATTTCCTATGACTTTGGCGGGCTTCGGCCGGGACTCGAAGTCCTGTGGGGTGGACGCGCGGGGGTATCGGTCACGTATCTGCTTCAGCAGACGTGACCGAGACCCCAGGGCATGGTTTTGCGGGGTCGATGGCCAGGTTTTCAGTGCGGTGTTGGCGAGAATTGGACGGATTTGGGTCTGACTATAGAGGTGATTGGTGACGAGTCTTGAAAAAAAGAAGTCCGAAAGTCGGATGGAACTCGAAGGGGCTAGCAAAACAAAAGCCCGCTGGATTTGCGGGCTTTTGTTGGTGGTATTTCAAAACTTGAAACAGAACGAAGTGGGATTTTAATTGGTCCCGCGGTTTCCGCGACCAGTCGGGGCGGGCTTCTGAGGTGCCGTTCCGCCGCCAGGAAGGAGATAGTCCCATCCATTGTTGGCTTGGCGGTTTTTCGTATCGTTGATGCTTCCTTGAAACTGATGTTTTGAAAGATCCGAGGGCTGGCCGCGTCCCCGATAGTTGAAGCCCGAAAGGCTGTCGACCGCCGTTTTGATGCTTTCGACTTTGCAATCCAGTTCTTGTTTGTCGGATAAAACCAGGTTTTGGTTTCGTTTGATATTCCAATCAAAGGCGTCTTCATTGGGGCGCGTGACCTTCACATTTTCAAGCGAGCCGTCGGCGGCAATATCTTCCGCCGTCGCTTCGACGATCTCCCCACCGGGAAGAATGTATTTGAAAGTTCGAACCGTGCTCTTTCCGGTTTTGGTGTTGATCTCGAGAGGAACCTCTTTTTTAAAGCTCTTCATCACGTTGTTCGGATATTTGCATTCAAGCACGATGGCATTCGAAACATCCGTCGCGCTTTGCGCGAAGGCATCGACCTGAGACATCAGGATCGCCGTCATAAGTAAGATAAAGAATCCGATTTTCATAAACCCACCCTTGTTTTCATTTTCAATTTTCTAATGTTGCAAGCGGCTTGCCGAGGGGAAATGGCTCAAAGTCTTTCAGACAAAGCTCAGTGTATCAGCCAGGGACCCTGTCTACGGAATTTAGTCACCCCCTTAGAACTTTGACGGACCAAAAAGGTGCGATCGATTTTGAGACGTTTTCTGTCACTGACGAAATAAATCCGCTTTATGGCGAATTTATCCGTCAGGGGCCGTTGAAAATTCTGACAGGTGATCTTTTCAGATGTCCAAATCTCTACAGGTGAAAAAAAACTTCGATTCTCTTATTCTGCGCAACGCTCATTTTAATTATCAATCGAGGAGACAAAATGAAAATGTCGAAGCTTTTGCTTGCCGGTATGGTGATCAGCCAGGCGGTCGCAATGCAGGCACTTGCTGCCAAAACAAAGTCTGAAATCGAAGCTCTTTGTAAGGGCAACAAGTTCGAAGAAATCTGTAAGAAAGCGATGCTCGAACAGCAGGGCGGCACTTACGCTTCTGAAGGTGCGGTCACCAAGCCGTCAAAGCCTGACGTTGTCAAACCCCCAGTAGTGAAGCCGACCGAGCCAACCAAGCCGACGACTCCCGTTGTTGATGACCAAGCTCCGATCATTTCTTCTGGCAGCTACACGGGTCCAGCTCGCACCGCTGGCATCAAGACTGAGGCTGACAACCAGGCCCTTTTCTCGAAGTATTGCATTGGTGATGCGACTTCGCCGGCTGTTCCGCAGCCAAACTATGCAAATGCTGAAGTTCGTAAAGCGGCCGCAATCATGTCAAAAGTTGCGAACCTGAACATCTACTTCTACGGCGATGTGAAGCGCATCTATAAAGCGGGTTCTCCGCTTCCGGCCGATCAGCAGGCTCAAGGTACGACTGAAAATGCTCACCTGTACTTGGTTCAGACTTGCGGGGAATTCCGTGACCGCGCTGAAATGGTTCAAGCTAAAATTCGTTGGGTGAACAACATGGTTCTTTTGGGCGATAAAGCTCAAGGTCCAATCGATCCTTCCGCGAAGAACGTATGGGCGCAAGTTTCCGGTCACAGCTATATGCCGTACTTGGAAATCAGCCGCGCGGTTTATGATGCCCGTAAGAGTGTTGCGATGGCCGATACGTATCTTTCAAGCAACTTGCACCCGGACGCTCAAAAAGCGGCCGCTGGTACGACTGTTTGCGAAACCAAGTACGTTCTGTCAGAGTACGTAGCAAAGGGTCGTGGATTTGACTCTTTGGCAAGCTTTGAACAAGGCTACAAATCATTCGAAGGCCGTTGTGGTGTCGATGCTCAAGGTCGTGACGATCGCGAGTACTATTATGATTTCCGCGGTGACTCGAACTTTAAACATTACAGTCCCGAATCGAACGCCATGCTTTGGCAAGCGATCGCGATCGCTCGTTTCTGTGAATCTCCGACCAAGTCGAACGGCAAGAGCGAAACGATCACAGACCAGGTTTGTGCTCAGTACTTCTCGAAGCCATTCCTTTCTCGTTACAATGCGGCTCGTTCCGGCATGGGCGCTTGGCTGTTGTACACTCAAAGCGAAAAGGCTGGATTCCAGAACCAAGGCTTGAACGTCACAGTTTTGCCATCTTTCGATATGAAAAACTTGGGAACAAAGCCGTTCTCGATGAAGTTGTCTGATGGATCGGTTGCGAAGTCTTCATTGTCTTTGCAGGATTCGACTTTGGGTTTCAATAAAATGTTCGGTATCGGATCATCAAAGGCAAACTTGCCAGAAGCTTTCGAGCGTTTGCGCAATGCTGTGAACCGTCACACGAACTGGTATGCATCGTCTTTCGACGATCAGTTGGGCCACGAAAAGAGCGTGCGTGATCAGGCTTACTCGCCATTCGTTGCAAGTTCTTATGAAATGTCAGCATCAAACGGTTTCACCGAGTGCGGTGTGACGGTTCAGTGCGATGGCGACGGTCGCAAAGCTTGGATGCTGGTTTTCAAAGTTAAAAAAGACAACTGGTACAACACTGACAGCTTGATGCAGAACAAACCAGTCGATTTCGACAAAATGTGGTTCGATGAGACCACTTTCGGAACCGACGGCTTGGCAGACTCTGAACGCGCTTGGGACCGTTTGGGTACCGCGCTTGAGACCGAGCTGGATACAATTCTGTATCTGCACAACCTGGAGTCAGGCTCGGGCCGTCCAGTTGCAAACGATCAGCTTCCATAATCGATTGGAAGCTTCGATTTAAAAACAAAAGGGCCCCGGAATGCCGGGGCCCTTTTGTTATTTCAGGAGCTGATTTAAAAACCTATTCCGCTTCCTCGTCCTCTGGATCCGCTTTGACGGTTTCTTTAGCATCCAAGTCAACCGCACGCGGCCACAAGAAAGTGCTGAAGTGCTCGTCGAATGCGGAACCTGCTCGAAGACCTTCGTTTTCGTTGCGAAGGGCGATCAGGTTTTCATCATTCTTGTCGTTTCCGCTCGAACTCCAATTTTGCGAGCCGACGATCAGCTGTTCCGCTCGGTAATGGCCACCGATGTTGCGCAAAAGAAGCCCGATCTTTTGATGGTTTTGCTTCCACATCTGATCTTCCCCGCGATTGTTTTTCTTCATCACGATTTTGGCGTCGCGATCAAAGGGGTTGATTTCACGCAAAGTCGAATCGCCTTTGCCGGGGACGGCGGCCCACGAACCGACACCGAAACCCGTCGGCGAGTCGATGATCACCTGGATCGTTGCGCCCCGAGAAGCGGCCAGTTGCATGGCGCGCACATATTCAACGCCGGCGCCACCAAACATAGAAATGCGCAGGATATCGCCTTTACGAGCCGAGTGCAGCATCGGCAAGATGGCGCGATGTTCGCCGTCATCAGTCGGAGAGAAGTAGACTTTCAAATCCGATTTGTCTTTCGAGAAATGGAAAAGGCGGTGAGTGTTCGGAGTCTTTGATCCATGAAAGCGGCCCATCGGGTAGCCATCGCCTTTCAGGCCGACAAACTTGTCATCCGCTTTTGCCGGGCTTGGGGTTTGGAAGGTGTACATCTCATTGAACTCGTCCAAGAAGGCGCGCGCCACTTCGGTGTTACGGATATAAACGCCCATATTCGAGTTGCGTTCGGTGCCCATGCATGTACGAGCCACGTTGGCTGTTCCGGTCCAGACGCTCATCTCGTCGCCATTTTTGAAAACGAAGAATTTGTTGTGCATGATCCCGTTGTTCGGCCATTCGATGCGGCCCTTGGTGTCTTCGTCAACCTTCGCGCCTTTTGACAAAGCCTGAATCAACCCTTGCGTTCCCACGTTGTACTGGAAAGCCATGTTGGTTTTGCCATTGTCCTTGCCGCTGACGATCGGATTGAGCATCCAGCGCGCATGTGTTGCCGCATCTTTTGGCTCAACGTAAGTAAAGAGCATTGGTGCCGGCGCGCCCTTGGTCACGCCGTTTTGGTCGAAGACCGCTTTCACATCGACGCCGGATTGGATTTTATCCATCAAAGCTTGGTAGACGACCTTCATGCTTTTTTCGATATCGTCGATCCCGTACAGGGCCATGTAGACGCCATCTTTGCCATCGTCTTTGATTTTTTGCGCCAGTGTTTCGGCCAAAGTTTTGCTTAGATCGACATTTCTTTCGGGTGTGAAGATTTGAGTGTTGAAGTAGAACTCGAGACTTTCATTCAAGTCGGCGTTCAGATTTTGCACGTCACCCAGCTTCAGTTTCGGATCTTCAACACGCATGGCGACCGAAGGTTCAATGGCCGGCACTTTTTCCAAACAAGTGTAATCTGAAAGATCGGGGCACATGATGAATTGGGTTGATGAGCTCAGCAAGCGAGACAGCAACGTCGTCGCCATTTTTTCCTTTTTCGCCGGCGTCGCTCCGGGCTTGAAATCGTAGCCGTACATCAGAAAACTCATGTACTTGGCAAGGCGTGAAGCGATGATTTTCGGATTCTCGCTATTGACTTTGTTCCGCTTCGCCATCGTGGCGATTTTCGATTGCACAAGCTTTAAGTACTCGTCCGAATTTCCGGGCAAAGCGGCTACCCAGTCTTCGGGCTGCGTGACATCTGCGACGGCGACTTTGCGGGGAGCGCTCGAGTTCGCGAACCCTTGGCTGGCGCCATTTCTGTGCGGCACCGGCGTGCATTGCACCGAGAAGATCGAAATGAGAACGACAAACCTGATCCAGAACGATGTCTTTTTCATGAGTTTTCCTCTAGGGTTGATACTTTTATTCTAAGAGAGGGCACGGAAATAGCGAGGGAAAATGATCTGCGGTCCAGCGCTCCATTCGAAGGCCCAGGGCTTGAATCCCGGCGCGTTAAAGGGCTCTTGGATTGCTGTCTTGACTCGGTCTAGGGAGCATGTTGAAAATCTTGCCTTCCGTTATTCGAAGGGGGATTCATGAGAAAATTTTTGCTTACAGCCGCTCTGTTCAGCGCTGTTGTTTTTAACTCTAACTTAGGATTTGCCGAGTTTATGCATCCACGAAAAGCACTCGAGAAACTTTCAAGCCGTCCCAAGCAGATTTGGGTTGTCGGTTACACCAATGGCACTTTGGAAGAAGCTTTCCAGGACCTGGAAACTTCATTCGCAAACGGCGCGGATGCGATCGTTTTCGAAGGTCATGATTACAAAAAACTAGATAACTATTTAGGCGAAATCAGAAAGAAATATCCAAACAAAGTGATCGGCGTGAATTTCTTGGGCGATGATAAAAATCCGAACACTTACAAAGAAACTTTCGAACTGGCAAAAAAACACAAATGCCAAATCGCCTGGACTGATTTTTCAGGCGTGGATTTGATCAAGGAAGCTCCCGAACAAAGCCTGAATGCGATCATGAACGCAAAACCGGCCGACGTTTTTTACGTCAGCGGAATTCACATGAAGTACTCGACCCTGATCGATCCAAACAAAACCATCGAGCAAAGCGCTTTGCAGGCGATGGGTTGGGTGGATGGTATCGTGATCACGGGACCTGCGACCGGTCAGGCAACCGATCCTGAAAAAGCATTGCGCACACGTGGCGTGATCGGCACCTATCCCATGGGAGCCGCATCCGGCGTTTCCGCCGAGAACGTGAAATCGATCCTGCCTTATATCGACTATGCATTGGTGAACACCAGCATCGCGGATAAAAACCATCGCATCATCGGCGAGAAGCTGAAAGCTTTGCGTGCGGCGATGGATATCAAAATCGACAAAAAATAAGCAGAATTGTCGGGGTCAACCTGATAATCGGCAATATTTTCCTGGCCTAAGGCAGTAACGCTGAAATGGGACTCCTCTCTGACCAGAGGGGTCTGTATCCTAGAGATGTGAAGACACAAACGTCTCTTTTGAACTTATCACTGTCTTGGATCTTGTTCATCGGTTGCGCAGGCCAACCGATGATTTCAAATACGGGAAATGCGACGGCCGTCAATGGCCCCATTCCCGAAATTTCTCGGGACGAAGTGATGGGTCCCAATCGCGCGCAAATTTCGGCGAAACAAAAAAAGACGAACACCTACGCCTTTCGCAATATCGCCTCGGCCTTTCCAGATCCGGGAAAGAATATGCTCCTCAAAGATCGTGCTCTTTCCAAAGCTGCGGTGAAGGGGACCTTGGATCATTCGCCTTGGCATTTGCAGATTTATTCGAACCCTGAACACATCCAAGAGAACCAATCACGATTTAGCAATTTGAATAAAGCCTTCTACGCAACGCCACTTTCACAAAGCGAAGCTTTGGCCAAAGCTCAAGGCGAGAAGAAAACATTCAGCGAGCCTTTTTATCAGATGGAAACCGAAGGCAAAGAAGATGGCTTCGAACCCAACAATGAATTGGCCAGGGCCTATAATATCTCGAATGCCGAAGATCGTTGGATCGCTTTGCTGGGGCCGAAAGAAAAGCGCACCGAAGGTGTTCAGTGGGATCCGGATTGGTACAAGATTTTGGTTTCCCCACAGTACCGTCGCGTGATGGTGGATCTGCGCTTTCAGCATTACCTGGGCGATATCGATCTGAATCTTTACGATGCCAAAGGTGCTTTGGTCGCAAGCTCGAAAGGTTCGGGTGAAGACGAGTTCTTGCACTTGGTGCTGAATCAAGGCGGGACTTATTATATCGAAGTCTTAGGCGCCAATCGCGGTAATCGCTACGATCTCAAGTATTCGACCTACTTCACCGGCGGCGGTGATGACGAGTATGAAGAAAACGACACGTTGAAAATGGCGACCGATCTCAGCAAGTTTGAAAACAAATGGCTCAGTGAAATTCATGGCGAAGGTGTGGCGGCGGATGACGATTATTATCGCATCACAGTTCCAAGCGGCCGTCTGCGCGTGCAGGTGGATCTGCGCTACAACGTGAGCCGCGGCGATGTCGACATGCGCTTGATGGATTCGATGGGGCGGGTGATCGCATCCAGCGCCAATATCGGTGATGACGACTTTATCGATTTTACGGTGCCGGTGGCGGGAACTTATTTTGTGAAGGTGTATCCCTTTGCGCCGCAGAATTCGGCGAATATGTACGACCTGAAATGGAGCGCCTCATCTGGCTCCCAAAAAAGACCGTCTCAAAGTTTGTCAAAATCTCAAACTTCGGATTCGAGTCTTTCTCGATAAGTCCCTGGAATCCTTCAAAACACCGCCTGATGCGTCAAGTCATTATACAGCATTGTCTAATGATTTCATATAGTTGCGAAAATTGCTCACTTGCTACGATCAAGGTCTAGGGGTATTCTGAGTAACAGGAGAACCACCTATGTCCTCTGACTCAAAACAAGGCGTTTCGCACATCCGAAGATGCCACGTCTGTGGCTTTGTGAACGAGCAGTCCGAGTCCGCGATTCACAAGTGCATGCAATGTGGAAAGCACCTTGCTCCCTTTTATTATTTCGATGAAAGTAAGCTCGAAGGCATTGGTGAGATGGAAGCTTACTTGAGCGTTTGGAAACAGGCGCAGCATCCGCCGGGAACCTTCAACCCCATCTGGGGGCTCAGCACCTATTGGCAGGAAAGTCAGGAGAGTTATGAAGGTCAGTCTCGAGGACGTACGTAAAGCCCAGTCGGTCATCCAATCGACGATTCTTCCCACGGAAACTTCAAAATCGATCAGCGCTTCGAAACTGCTTGGTTGCGAAGTCTATTTCAAATACGAAAATCAGCAATACACCGGAAGTTTCAAAATCCGCGGTGCCCTGAACAAAATCCATTCGCTCTCGGAAGACGAAAAAAAACGCGGCGTCATCGCCAGCTCAGCCGGAAACCACGCGCAAGGGGTTGCCTTGAGCGCCACGCGCGCCGGAGTCAAAGCCACCATCGTGATGCCAACTGGGGCGCCAATCGTCAAAGTGCAAGCGACGCAAGATTACGGCGCGCAAGTCGTGCTTCATGGCGAGGTCTACGACGAAGCTTACGAGCACGCGCGCGAGCTTGAGAAAAAAAACGGTTTCATTTTCGTTCACCCTTACGAAGATCCGGCGATCATCGCCGGTCAAGGCACAATTGGCCTTGAGATCTTAGAGAAAATCCCGGATCTGGATTCGGTCGTCGTTCCCATCGGCGGCGGCGGCATGATCAGCGGGATTGCAACAGCAGTGAAAGCCATCAATCCCAAATGCAAAGTCTACGGTGTGCAAAGCAACCAGGCTTCGGGAATGGAAAAGCTTTTCCATCACCAGCCGGTGCCACCGGCGGGTCAGCGCATGGCGACCATCGCCGACGGGATCGCGATCAAAAAAACCAGCGTCAGCATGTACGAAAATTTCGTCTCGAAGCTGGTCGATGAAATCGTCACCGTCACCGATGACGAAATCGCCGAAGCCATCGTCTTTCTGCTCGAGCGGGCGAAGACCGTGTGTGAAGGTTCGGGGGCGGCCGGGGTTGCGGCCATTTTGCACCGAAAATTAAATCTCGGAAAAAAAACCTGCGTGATTTTGTCGGGCGGGAATATTGACCTGAACATCATGGCCAAGGTCATCAATCTGGGCCTGATCCGCAAAGGACGCCTGGTGGATTTGTCGGTGGTGGTGGATGATCTGCCAGGCAATCTGAACCGCCTGACAAAGACGATTGCCGAGATGGGCGGAAACGTTTTAGAGGTCCGCCACGATCGCATCAGCGAAGGCTTGCTTTTGCGCGAAACCAAGATCGATTTTTCATTGGAAACAAAGAGCGTCCAGCATGCCCAAGACATCCGAGACGCTTTGATCAAAACCGGCGGTCGAATTCTTTAGTTCGACTGGCTGGCCATCACAGGCTGGTCGATGGATGTTTCACTGGGTGACCATCCCGAGAAAGCGTTCACAGCGAAAGCGGACAACAAAACCAGGATCAGCAGAGATTCTTTGAGTTTCATTTTGAACTCCTTTGATACAGCTCATGTATTTCAAGAGTCGTGCTCGGGGCCGGGCCTCCTTTACAGGTTTATTGCATCCGGCGTGTCCCAAATTGGGACGGGCGTGTGGAATTGTCGAAGCCTTGAACGGGCGTCAGAATGCCCAAAGACAGTATCAAAGTTTTGGTCAGCCCATCGCAAAAGATGTTGCAGAACTTAAAATGCTTGGCTGGTCGAGGAAGATTTAACCTTCCGAAACCTTGCCGTACCCGCCGCCACCGGCGCTGGCCGCCAAGACCTTGTCGCCTTTTTGCAGTTTGTACTCGCCGCGGCCGTCCGTCAGCGAAATTTTTTCGCCGTTGGGTTTCAGCACGGTGATTTCGCCGGCCAGACCACCGGTCGCGCCCTTCAGACCTTTGATCTGAGTGTTGCGATGACCCATCAACCATTTCAGCGTGCAGTCTTCGAAAATTTCGGTTTCCCGAAGCACGCCGTTTCCGCCTGTCATTTTGCCTTTGCCGCCCGAGTTGTGGCGGATGCCGCTTTGTAAAATGCGCAGCGGGTACTGGCGTTCGATTTCTTCAACCGAAGTTTGCAGGCGATTTAAAGACCAATGAAAGAAGCCATCGATGCCGGTGGTTTCGGCCGAAGCGCCAGTGCCGCCAGCCAGGCCGTCGAAGTAAATTTTGCTGGGGCTGAATTCGTAAGCCATAACGGTCGGAGTGGCGCCGTTCAGGCCCGACGCGCGGGACGAAGTGATGGCGGCCAGACTTTGAATGACGGCGACTGCCAAGGTCGATGCCGCTTCAGTCATGCCTTCAAATAAAGGGGCCGGATATTTGGCGTTGAGAAAGCAGCCTTGTGGGGTTGTGACCGTCACCAACGAGTACATGCCTTCGTTTAAAATAAAGTCTTCACCTAAAAAGGCCAAGACGCCGGCCATGCAGGCGCCATAAGTCGCCGAGTCGGTGAGAAAGAGGCGTTTTGAATTTGAAGTGCCGGCAAAATCAAAGTGCACGCCATCGTCTTGAATCTCGGCATGCATGCGGATGACTTCGCCGGTTTCAAACTGCATGTCAAAACGCTGATCGCCATGCGGAAGATCTAAAAGCTTTCGCAAGATGCGGCTTTGGGTTTCACTGATAAAAGTTTTTTGCAAATTCTTGCTCAGAAGTCCCGGCGACTTTTGTATCCAAGATTTGAGCAGATCGATTTGCCGCCAAAGGCATTGAAAGCGCTCCTGCAAACGCGCCGGCAAACCACCGGGTGCTTGCGGGTGTGC
This sequence comes from uncultured Bdellovibrio sp., assembly GCA_966211455.1. Lineage (GTDB taxonomy): Bacteria > Bdellovibrionota > Bdellovibrionia > Bdellovibrionales > Bdellovibrionaceae > 21-14-0-10-47-8. The sequence continues at coordinate 127,790 of CBIHNI010000005.1, read as the reverse complement.
GCTGATCGCTTCTAAGATTGCCATGTTCAGCTGGCGGCCTTGCGCGATTGGTGTTGGCGGGATGCGAATTCCTTCGTCTTCCAGCTTCACCGAGTTGGTGATCACGGGCTTAAAGCGTGTGCGAATCGCGATATGAAAAGTTTGATCGCCGATCTGAACGGCCGTGACGATACTCATCACGGATAAAATCGTGCCGCCGCTATAGGGATCGTTCATCAAAACGGCATCGCCATCTTTAAGCTGGAAATATTTTTTTGCCGTTTGGATGCAGCCACTGAAAGTTCCGATGTCATTGATGGTCTCGTACTTCATGGCCAGCATTTGGCCTTCGGTGTTCATCACGGCAGCGGATTCGAATGGAGCCATCAATTCTTGCAAAAGACGGCCAAGCTCGGTGGTTTGAAGAAAGGCCGTACTCATGCCAGGTCTCCGGCCAATTCGGCCATGCTGCTGATTTTACGATGCGCCGACAAAGGATCCAAAATCAGCTCGGACGTCGCCCATTTCTTTTGTAAAGCCGCGTGAAAATAAGGAGCAAACAATCCGGTCACAATCGTTTTCTTGGTTTGCGGACGAGATTTGAAATGGCATTCGATAGCAATCAAATCGACCACGTGATCGACCAGACTTTGAATCAGCTTGTCGGTTGTGGTTTGGCTCAGCTCGGGAATATTTTTAATCATGGCGGTCATTTGATCGCGGAATTTCTGTGTTCCCGAATTTTGAATCTGCGCCAGCGGCAATTTGAACTTTTCATTCAGAACGTCGAAGCTTGTCGGCTTCAAGGCGCGGCCAAAGGCCATCGGTCCGGGCTCGTATCCCAAATCAGTTTTCGAAAACGAGATGCCGCCCCAAAATCCTGAATTCAGTTCCAGCGTCGGTTGCACTTCTAAAGTTCTTGTCAACGGCAGTTGGCCTTCGATCAGGCCCCAAGGGCTTTGCCAGTGATCGACCATTTCCTGGGTGGAAATCAGGGACCAGCTTTCAAGGCCCAGGTACAAAACCTGATCAGCTTTGCTTTTCAAAGATTTCGAAATCAGGTGGCTCCAGGCAAAAAGGCTTCCGGCGATTCTGTTTTTATCGTCCGTAAAAGTTTGGCCAGTGCGGTCCAAGAACGACAGCTCGATGGGTGATTCGCCAAAACTTTTTTTGATATCGTCGCTGTGTTCGGTGAAAGCGCCAGACAAGCAGGCGTTGATCACGTTCATGCGCCAGGCCGGCATTTCATCTTTCGAATCGGCACGGCGGGGGGCCGCCATCACCTCGAAGCCTTGCTCGAGGAAATATTTTGCCACCTGTTCCTGATGAGTCGGATTTTTGTGCGAGAAGAGAAGATTCACGCAGACGCGCTTCACACTCATCAATTTCAATTTTGAATTGATAAATTCAAGTTCGGAAAGTTCGACGGATTTCAAAACTTTGCCGGTGCTGTCGACGCGTTCGGAAAGCCCGAAGATCAAATCTTGCGATGCCAGGGGTTCCTGCCGGTAAGGTTTTAAATCGAATCGATTTGGCAGAACCGGTTGGCGCAAGATCGGCCAAGTTTCAAAACCCGCGGTCACCACCTGCGCGACCGTACCGCCCAGTTTGGCGTCCAGGATTTTCTCTAAGAATCGCGAACTGACCTGCAGTTTTGCGGGCATGCCGTGCTCTTGCCAGAATTTTTTGAGAGAGGTGCCAAGAGGTTCTTGTGGAAGATAAAATCGGCGATGCGCTTTCAGACTTTTGTTTTCAAAAAGCCCGACGTCAGCAAAGGAAAGTCCGACCTGGAGATATGCATGAAGCGCCATCAGGATTTCAGTTTCTGCTTGATTCGATTGAAATTAAAGCTACAAATAAGGGCCTTTAAGAAATGACCTAACCCGTCGTTGCTCGGTCGTCGGCGTGCTATCAGCACGCTCTCCTCGGTCGCGCCTCGGTTTAGCTCATTTCTCAAATGCCCTGCACTTCGAAAGATATTAGATAAAGGAATTCTTAACATCAAGGACTGTCTGTGAAAGTCTCAGAAGAAATTCTTAAATTGACGCCTTATAAGCCTGGGAAGCCGATTTCCGAGACTCAACGCGAGTACGGAATTTCGGATGTTATCAAATTAGCCAGTAATGAGAACCCTTTGGGGATCTCGGACAAAGTGAAGAAGGTTTTGATCGATGCGATTTCGCAAACTCATCGCTATCCTGATGCATCATGCTTCGAACTTGTGCAAAAGATCTCGGAAACCTGGAAAGTCCCCCGCGAACGCATTGCAGTGGGGAATGGTTCGGACGAGCTGATCGACCTGTTGGTTCGCATTTACTGTGAACCGCGAGAATCCATCCTGACCAGCGAGGCGGCCTTTGTCGCATACTCGGTTCGGGCGGGTTCGTCGCGTGTGCATGTGCAAAGAACGCCGCTGACAGCGGATTTCCGCTTTGATCTGAAAGCCATGGCCGATCATTTGCGCAAAAACCGGGAAAGCCAAAAGATCCGCCTGGTGTTTATCGCCAACCCCAACAACCCGACCGGCAGTTACAACACAAAAGCCGAAGTCGAAACTTTTTTAAAAGAGTTCGGAAATTCCGACGACGTGCTGATCGTGTTCGACGAAGCTTACACCGAATTTGTGCGCGCCAAGGATTACCAGTCGGCTCAGACTTACATGAGCACTTACAAAAACATCGTGGTCTTAAAGACCCTGTCCAAAATCTACGGGCTTGCGGGCCTGCGGGTGGGTGTGATGCTGGCGCCGCCCGAGACGATCGATTTGGTCAACCGGGTGCGGACTCCGTTCAATGTCAACGAATTTGCGCAAGCCGCAGCCATCGCGGCTTTGGATGACTATGATTTCATCAAAAAGACCTGTGAAGCGACTTGGCAAGGATTGGATTATTTTTACCAAGAGCTCAAAAAAATGGGGCTCCCGTACATAGAATCGCAGGGGAACTTCGTCATGTTTGACACTCTTCGCGATGTGGGCGAGGTTAATGAGTCGCTTTTACGACGGGGAGTGATCTTAAGGCCGATTCAAAATTACGGCTTTCAGACACAGCTGCGTCTCAGTGTCGGTCTTCCGCACGAGAACCAGCGGGCCATTCAGGCTCTTCGCGATGTAATGGGTGAGATTAAGCCAATCAAATAAAGAGCTGAACGAAGCAGAACACGAGCGGATTTGAAATGAGTGAATTGGATATGGGACGAGTTGTAACAATTGATGGGCCTGCAGCTTCTGGAAAAACTTCGGTCAGCCGTGAATTGGCGCGCCGTTTGGGTTGGCATTGGGTTTCGACGGGTGCTTTTTACCGTGGACTTGCCTACGCGGCTCAACGCCTAGATCTGAATCTTCAAGACGAAAAACTTCTCAGTGACCTTTCTCGTGGCGATCAATGGCGCGTGGAAATGGCCGAATACAAAACGCATGTTTATTTCGGCGAAGAAGACGTGACCGAAGAAATCAGCCGTGAAGACGTCGGCAACGTGGCCAGCAAAATCAGCCACTTCCCCCAAGTTCGCGCGAGCCTCTTGGCTGGTCAGCGTGATTGCCAAGCTCGCACCGACGGTTTGGTGGCCGAAGGCCGCGACTGCGGCACGGTTGTCTTTCCGGACGCCGAAGTGAAAATTTATCTGACCGCTCGCTCGGAAAGCCGCGCTGAACGGCGTGCTAAAGAGCAAGGCCTGTCAGCCGAAGATTTGATCGAAGTGCAAAACCAGCGCGACTTGCAGGACTCCACCCGCAAAGCCGCTCCGATGAAAGTCCCCGACAACGCCTTCGTGGTCGATACGACAACGATGGATTTCGAACAGGTCGTTGAAACCGTCGAAAAACACGTGCGCGCCGTTTTGGGGAAAAAGTAATTTTTAAAATTCAAAATCGATTCGTGTGATGAGGCAGGCTCGTTATCTTGAGCCTGTTGCAGAGCTATTGCTTTCATGTGAAGGCGATGCCATGGCTGACGAAGCTGGCTTTGCGAAGCGACGTGAATAGACCATTCTTTCGATGCGGGAATAATTGGCCGGATTTAGGATGTGCTGTGTGTCATCCTCATCTGGCCCATTGTATTCATAGTGAACAGACTGGGCGACGATGGGGCCTGCTTGGTCGACCAGATAACGGCCGGCAAGATCGACCGATGCAAAGACAAGTTTCAACTTTCGAGTTCCATGTCCAAAGGACGCGATTTTTTCTTTCGATTTCCCAGATTTTGAATCATGAATAAAGACTTCGACCGAAAACTCTTTTGGATCGACAGGTTTGTTGATTGCCGCCTGATGCGGACACATTGTCGTTTTTTCGGTTCGTTCTCCATTTTTATAAAAGTCTGTTTTGACTGGTTCAAAGAAGTCAGCAACAGATCGTGCCAGTTCTTTTTTAAAGTCAGAGGCGGATTGAGATTTATCCATCAGTTGGCGAAGAGACGTTGAATCTTCAAACTGGGAAAGAGCTGGGAAAATTTCTTTCATGTCCGTATGTGTTCCCAGGTAGACGGTTTCAAGCGGCATGACGACGGTCATCGTTTGATCTGGTTTCACATTATGAAGGACATCAGCCAGCGTATTGCAAAAGCAAAGATGATAGTAACCACCCGAGATCAGAACCGTCTCGGTTTCGGGAAGACGAAGATTGTGCTCGCCTCCTCCGCTTGCGCCAATAAAATCAAAGTCTCCTTAATTCAAAAATTCTTTGCTGGCGTCAATCTTGTATTGAGGACTGAGGTAAACGATCGGCAAATTTCGTTTTCGCAGCTCGGTCATCAATTGGCGAACGGAGCTTTCGGTTGCTCGGCTGGTGTCCCACGCGGAACTTGAATGACCCATCACCACCACCGAAGGAGCGCGAATTTCAAATGCTTCTTCTTTTAAAGAGGTCCGAGCGTCAAAGTCGACAAAACCTCGTTCGATTGCGAAATCTCCTTTCGAGCGGCATTCAACAGGGCCATGGCAGTCTTTACTTTCAGGGTTGGGCCAAGGCTTCGCTGCGAAGGAAAGGGTCGACCAGGATAGGATTGAAATAAGGAAGAATGCTTTCATGCGAACTTGCTATATCAAGAGCCATGCCGATGAATTGTCTCATTTTGAAATACTGAGAATGCCTATAAAGGTCAGAGGAAAGTGATGACATTTAGGGGCATGGAACGTGTGAATCTTGAACAGCAGCGGGTGGTTTTGGGGTCAAGTCGCTGAGGAGATTCCTATCATGAAAGTTTGTTTATAGTGGCATCTTCATGCTATCGTGCGATCATGATTCAATTCATAAAAAATGAATATAAAATATGGCGTTTTGCTTTTCGAAAGCTTCGCGCCAAACGTGAGTTTCGATGGCAAAGAAGTAACTGGCAGATTCTTTCAAGAAATGCCGATGACTATCGAAGTATGATGAAGCTTGCTTTTCACAATCATCTGGATGTTCAAGTCTTGCACAATGGACATATCGCGATTGAACTCCTTCTCAAAGCGGCTATTTCGAAGAGCCATCGAAAGCATCCGATGGGTCATGAAATTGCAACTTTGATGGAGGTGCCAGTAGCGGGGCAGGCTATTCACGATGCTTTGGTTGTGGGCTCACAAGTGTATTTTAGTTTCTCGGCTCTTTATACGGCATGGTCCATGCAATATCGATATACGAATCACAGTATTTCCAGAGCAGAGGCTCTGAATTACTTAAACGCTTTTGAGGACGCTATAATATGGACCAAAAACACATACTGTCTTTGATGTATCAGGCGTTTAAAAGTTTGACACCCGTGAGTGTTGAAATCACTTCGGATGGTGGTCGTCATTTAACTGTGAAAGTCGTATCGGATCAGTACGCCAGCCAGACCTTGTTTGAAAGAAATCAATTGCTGACACGATTGCTGCTTGAGCAGGCCGAGTCATTAGCAAAGGCGTATATTATCACGTATAAGCCTTTGACGACCATCGAAGCTAGTGGTGATGGCCTTGAGTTTTCGGAATCTGCTGGTCACCATTCAAATGGCAACCAGGGCAATGATCAAGCTGCAAAAGAGGCAGATATCTAAGAGTATCTTTGTCGAGGTATCACCATCAAGTGACCGATACCCCCGCCACTGATTCGCAAGCCAGTCGGCCTTGAGCTGAGCGAGAAGAAAGTGGTGCGGATTTCGGCCGGACTGAGTTAGTCGCCCTCGGCTGACATGCAGTTCAGCTCAAGCTTGCTGCCGGTTCTTTTGCTGTAAACTGATGCCTTCATCGGCTCCAAAGAAAATTCCAAAAGCTTTGCATCGAAGCCCGAAGCTGTGTTCATGGTGGCATCATAGGTGAAACGTTTTGTGCTTGGGTGTGTTGCAAAGCCCTGAACTGGATTGTCGTTCAAAGAAAACAATAACGAGCTTGGATCGATGTTCCCATTCCACAGGCTAACACTGATCGACAGTTTGTCGCCGAACTTATCAAAACCGCTGCAGTAGAAGTTTCCTTCTTGAGGGTAAGATGGAACTTGCGGCTGCTGTAAGCTCGGGCCTGAAGAAAAATCCGGGACGTAATCGAAGGTCTGACCTTGGGTCTTATTGAAAAAGTCCGTTGGCTCAAGATTGAAAGAAGACCCGTAACCACTAGCAAAGGCTTCTATATTCAAGTAGCGGGCATCACCATTGCCGGCCAGCTGATAGTCGCAAGAAATCGCGGATACTGACGAAAGTGGTATTTGACTTGGATTTTGAAGTTTAAAGTTTCCGACCTGAAGGTTTTGCTGACAAGGAAGCTGCAAGCTGACTTGTCGAGGGTAGCAGGCTGCCGCCTGACCGACACCAACCGTGCGGGTTCTTAGAGTTTTTAAATTTACGACATAGCTTTTAACCACGGCAATTGCACCACCAAGATCGGGATAGACCTGAGCCGGACCTTCTTGAATCGAAGCAATGCTCAAAGTCGGTGGATTGGCTTCAGCGCAAAAGCCGACGGTGACCTGTACAGACGAGCCAATCTGGCTGCCAGATCGCCAAAATGGTGAGGGCTGTGCGATCAGCAGGGGGCCATACAAGACGGGTGATACAGTATCAGTGATTGTCTGCTGCGCGAAAGAAGCCAGCGAGAAAAGAAGAATCGAGCTGGAAGCCAGAATTCGATGAAACATGGTCATAAAAACTCCTAAAAAATGAGGGTTGAGCTGTCCCAGTTAAAATAAGAGCTTTGCAGGTCAGGAAATATTCTGAATTTTTAAAAAATTCTGATTCTTTTACGGATTCATTTAAAAAAGCCCGTCACTTTGTCGAAAACTTCGACAGCGGACAGAGCTAGAATTTAAAGAAATCGATATTCAAGCAAGCCAGCTCTTCAGCCTTGGATGGCTTTACGCGCTCGGAAACCTGGCGCATGAACTGGATGATCTGCTCTTGGATGATTTTATAATCTTCGATCGACAAGGACATGGGTGACGTCAGAAACAGATCGTCTTTCGAGTACTGTTCCATCTGCAGGATGGATTGCACACGCCAGTTGGCCGCGTGTTTGGTGAAAAGCGGGGTGCCTTTTTCAATCAAGGTTTTTTGGGCGCCTAAAATATAGCGGTCGCCTTGGCGGAAGCACAAATCGGTTGCCACCAGAAAATCCATAATATGATTCAGACGCAAGGGCGGAATTTGGAAATGCTTTTGAATTTCGGGAAGTGTTTTGCCGTTGTCGATCGAGCAATAAAGGCGGATCGCCGAATAAAGCCATGTCGAATAGAATTCCATACGTTCTTCGACGCTCATCTTTTTTTGATCCTGAACGTGGCTTTTCATATGCAGGGCTTGCGCGCGCAAGGCTTCGATGCGCTCGTCGAAAAACAGGCGAAGATCTTCGCTGCCGGCACGGGCTTTTTGCAAAAGCAGAAGCAGGTATTCTTTTTCGATATCATTGTGTTTCAGATACTGCGAAAGCTTCAGACCTTGCTCTAAAGAAAAGTCCTTATCGCCCGACATGATCTGGCTGATATGCGCTTGTTGCATATCCAGGGCGGTCGCCAATTTTCCCAAGAAGCCCCATCCTTTTTTGGGAAGGTCTTCGATGTACTGGCGCAGATATTCTTTATAGTCCGTGAAAGAGAAGATCATGCTATGGATCTATCGGAAAATCGATTAAGGACTTCAAGGGGTTAGATCCATTGTTGGATCAAGGTCCTGGCACGAAAGCTGAATTTTGATTTGGCGTATGAAACGGATCAGCGCCATTCGAATCTGGGCTCTTGCTGGCTTGCTCTGGGCAAGCTCGACTGTCATTATTTTTGACAGTTGTTGGGCCGAAGATGTCTTGCCACCTAAAGACTCGTTGGAAGCAGGCAGACGCGGACCCGTGGTGGTGGAGCTGACAAGCTGGCTTTCGGAATCTGGAAAGGCCGAAGTTTTAAAGAAGAAACAAGAGCTGCAATCCTCGCGAAAAACGCTATCGGAAAAAACAAAAAAACTTCTCGAGATTAAAGATAAGGGCGATATCAAGATTCAGCAGGGAGGTCAGGATTTGGGCGGCGGCGATGCCAATGAAGCACGCTTTATCATGGTCGCCCAATCCTTGATTGCGAAAATGGCGCTGCATATCGACTCATTGGAAAAAGCTCGGGTTCTGACCAGGGCCGAGCTTTCAAAGATGGAGCATGCCGTTCAGCAGATGCAGGTCGTGACAAGCTCAGCGACTACGGAAGGTGTGAAGCCATTTGAAGTTCGGATTGAAGACGGTTACTGGGATGAAGTTCCGGTTCTGACATTTGTCATCAAGGAACTGGATACATTAAGGGCCTTGATGAGTTTTGCCGGGGTTGAAGGGGATAAAATCATGCATCGAGCTCAAGATGTTCTTCGGCTGATCACGTCACAGAAAGAGTCGATTGTTCGTGTCGATCTGATTGCAAAAGTCGACGGTAAATATCAAATGCAGATCAATTTAAACCCGAATGATATTCGACTGGGTGAAATTCGGAAAACAGAATCGGGACGCTTGAGGCTTGGGGTCCCTTATGCGAATGAGATTGGTGGAGGCTATGACAGCAATCCGGATTCGCCGATCTTTCGTTTCAAAGCCTGCACTTCGCCGAAAAGTTTAAGTCCAAGCGATCTGTGGGATCCACTTTTTTTCTATTCCCAGTTCGCTAAGACCTCCCAAGCCTGCCACGACAAACTGTCCCGAGGAAAAATTCCAAAGACTTTCTGGGTCAGTCAGAGAGACTTGCTGATTTTACTTTGTAGCGAGGCGGTTGTGCCATGAAGAGATTGATGATTTCTTTCATGATCATTCTTGTCTCGATCTCGGCGTGGTCGACGCCAGCAGCCGATGCTTGGCGGGGAAAATTACAGCAGGTCGAGCAATTGGTTCAGAAAGAAGACCCAAAGTTGTTTCAGCAGATTTGGAACGCGCACAAATGGATTTACGATCTTTCCGGAAAGATTCGAGAAAAATGCTTACTGGGGCCCTCGTGCGAAAATCTGCTTCGGCTTTTGTCTCAGATTAGAATGGGATACGAAGAGCCAACCTACACCCGAAACATGGAAGGCAATCTGCAAATTTTCATATTGCCAATCGATTTGTTGATAGGAAGCACGCGCAGAATGGCGATGAACTCTTTGCAAGAAAAATTTATCGTTTTGGATTTCGATACCTGGCGCCAGCAACCAACAGAGGGGCGAGAGCTTCTCTTTCTAACAGAAATAACTCGTTTTCTTAAATTCGAGTCCGAAGAAGAGCGCTATCGCGCGGCCGGTGAAATTTATCGCATGATTCATGCTCCGGACAGTCAGACCACCGATATGCTGACGGGACGAATGCAGGGGAACGAATCTGAGATGACCGATCGTGACGGCCAAAGAGCAACGGTCTTAACACAAGATCGGAAAACTTTTGTCTCTTTCTCGCTGCCTGGTTTCAGTGGAACCAAATTGTTGGTGATGAATCCAAAGGCTTACATATTTGATAAGCAATGTATTAAGAAAGAGGATGATTGGCGTTTTATGCCGCAATGGCGGCACGACGCTTTGGACATTGATCAGTTCTTGATTGAAGACTGCATGCGATTGATGGGTGATAAGCCGATTCCTGGCAGCCGTGGATACATCTATTATCTAACAACACGCACAGGAAACGGAATCGTTTCTAAGTGCATGCCAAGTCCTTATTAGCGGTTGGTATAGAAGCTGAATCTTTATCGCGATTATGCGGGAAGGTGGGATCTGCCAAGGCGACCACCAAGGTGGAAGCTGCAATCGAGGCTCGCCTCGAGTCTGCAAATTGAATGAAGACATTCGCCTGGAATGCCGATAATGAAGAACGCATGCTCTTGAAGTCACGGCATTCTGCCAGGATCAAAAAGCTTTCTTGGCCTCGACTGACAAGAATTCAAGCCAATTGTTGGTGATGAATTCAAATACCTACTTCGATTTCGAACCATGGAAGGATCAGGCATTGTCATCGACTGCCGTCCTTGGTGGATGGCTGGGGATCGATGAATGGCCACCCGTTCTGCGATTCAGGTTGAAGCTGCCGGTTTTGCCTTGCTTTCTAATTTCCGAGATTGACCTTCAGGCCGCGTGTGTTGGTTGCGCCTGTGGCTGCGTACTCGACGTGATCGGCCAGCAGACCGCGGCTTGAAAGAAGCTGTTCTGAGAGGGCCACTCGGCCCAGCTCGATTTTTGCGGGGCCGGTGCGATCTCCGTTGGGTTGATTGGCTTTGGTTTGCGTCCAGGTGATCTTGTCCTCGAAGACCTGACCGTTTCTCAATGTATAAACACTCATGCTGACCTGGCTTCGTTCGGCGGTGCCGCCGGTCAAATTTTGCAGATCCCAGTGAAGGGGCGTGCCTTGCAAGTCGGAAAATTTGATTGTCTGCAGGCTTGAGCCCGATGGGGTCATGACAAACGCATCCAGCGCCTGGGCTTGTTGGGTGGTGCCGTCACGCAAAACTGAGACTCGTTGCAAAGTTGCCGGAACTTGTTCTTTGTGCTCTTGAATAAATTTTTGCTCCAAGGTCATACGAAATCCAGACGAGGAAATGGCGGGATTCGAATTGCCGATCGTATCGAAAGTGCGACTGATCACCAGATCATGATCATCTTTCAGAACGGCTTGCCTTAAGGTCACACCGAAATTTGAGGGATCATGAAGAGTGCCGTAACGAGAAGCTTCCGGAACGGCGAAGCTGGATTCTTTCACCGAGCCATCGGCTTTGATTCGGGCTTGATGGATCACGCTGCCGGGTTCATGAAGCCGAGAAATCATCAAAGCCTGCAGTTCTTTAGATGGTGCCGAAAGAAAAGTCGCGCGCATGCCGTTCATCGGATAATAAGATTCGGCAATAGCAACTGATTCTTGCATTCGCAACCAAGCGGCATGGCCCTGCGAAACGGGAGCTTGTTTGGGTGGGATGTAAGAGGGAATATTGCGGGGAACTTTGAACTCGTAAAACATTCCGGCCTGAGCCGCGAAGCTTGAAGTGAGAGCAAGAGAGAATGCGGCCGAGACCCAAAGACTGCGTTTCATAGGTACTTCCTTTATGGACTGTATGGACGATAGCCCGCATGGTTCACAGATCGTACCAACTGGGTGCAGTTTATAATCCTTGTGACCCAGAGATTTTGTGGGAAAAGGCGGCGTTACGGCAGCTTTGTAAAAGATTTTGACATTCCCTGTGTGTCCGCGCGGTTGGAGCTCAGGTGATGTTGAGGGGGGCTGGGGCGCCGACGAATCTCACCCCGAGCTTCTTTTTGGTTCAGTTTTAAATAAGAAATCCCATTCTTGTAGTCTCGTCCCCATTCCAGAATGCGAGTGAAGGGGCGAAGGGTGAAAAGTTTTGGCTCATCCGCAGCTGAAGATGTTGGCTTCGACGCACGTCTATCGGATAAGCTTCGGCTTCGAACGCTGGTAAGGGCTAGCGCTAATTTTGAATTCAAAACCCGCACAAATCTCACGTAGGCTTCGCGGGATTCAATCTTGATCACAAAGTGAATATGCGACCAGTTGATCGCAAGCTCATATATTTTTACGCCAGATTCTTTTGCGGTTTGATGGATGAGCCTTTCTAAGCTTTGATTCTTGGGGCGAAAGATTTTGAAATTCATCGATCGCAGTACCAGATGGATCGGCTTTTTTATGGAAAGTGGTCTTTTTGATTTTCGTTTTCCGACCAAATGCTCGCCGCCAAAGTATTTCTTTGCACTTTTGATAAATCCAAAACTGATTTGTTTCATACGCATTCTCGCTTTCAAAAAAGTGAGATGGGTATATCATTTGTTTTTAGATGTATTTTTGAGAGAGAGGAGAGATGTGAATCAGATCTCTGCGTATACGCACGAAACCCTTCGCCCCGCTGTGCGGGCGGGAAGTTTTCAAGAAAATTCGAAATCAGAATTTAAATTCAATCCCGGCGAAGTGTGAGCGTCGAAAAATGCGTCAAGAGATATTCCAAGTTTTTATTTCTGAAAGGGATACTCGAAAGAAGAACAGAAAGAAGAATAGAAAAGCATTTCAAACTCTGTCGCTGGCAGTCACCGCTGCGGTTATTGCAAGGATCCGAACCGAATGGCCAGTTTCTGTAAGAGCTAACTTCGTCGCAAATCACACTTGAAGCCTTAAGCAGATCGCTCATTCTCACATGTGCCACGCGCGCTCGCCGGTCGCTCCGATCGTCCAACAGTTATCAAGCGCGCGACTCGCGCCCCATGACCCAGCTTCCTTTGCTAAGAGCCGCGCCCTTCGTGCGTGCCGTGTGTCTTGGGCTTCGCCAGTCTGCGGTTCCAAAACCAGCGCACCAGGCGCGCGAGCTGGCCGATCCACATTGGGAACATGATCATCGCAAACAGCATCAGGTCCGCTTTTTCGATCAAGAAAATATGGCCCATCACCAGCCACGCGATAAAGTACACCGAGCGATGCAAAGTCTTCCAGCGCTTTCCCAGCTTGCGCACTGAAAAATTATTCGAGGTCGCGGCCAAGATTGCCATCCCCAAGAACGCAAAGGCACCGAAGATCAAATAGGTCTTTTCGAAAATCTGCGAGAAAGCTTTGGGCCCGAAAGCTTCCAGAGCGAAATACAAAAACACATGTCCGCAGAGAATGACAAAAGTCAAAACGCCTAGAAATCGGCGCTCGGGTAAGAGAAATCTTAACTTTACCGGCCACTGTTTCCAGAAGCTCCAGATAATTCCGATCCACAGATTTCCAACCAGATAGCTTAAGGCCACAAGCCCCGTGCTGTGGTTCAGCTCTTTGGCGGGTTCGGCGCCCAGATCGCCGCTGACAATTCGGTAAACCCACCAGACGAGGGGGAGCAGTAAGGCGCAGCGAAAGAGCTTGTTCGTCCACTTCATGAAATCTATTCTGTTCAAGAAATCAGAAGGGGGCAAACAAAACATGCTCATCAAGAACAAAGCATCATGGAAGATCTCCGAAAACGAAGTGACCCCCGAATCCGTGTATCTGGAAAGACGAAAATTCATCCAGACCGGGATGGCAGCGCTGGCCGGGTTTGCGGTGAACCCGAACTTTGCCAAAGTCGATTCCGACCGTAAGCTGACCGAAGAAAAGCTTGCGACCTCTTACAATAATTTTTACGAATTCAGCCTGGAGAAAGGCGAAGTGAAAACCAAGGTCGAAGACTGGAAGCTGAACGACAAAGATTGGAAAATCGAAGTTACAGGATTGGTCGACACCAAAAAAACCTTCAGCATCGAAGAGCTGATCAAACTTGCCGGCGCCGAAGAAGAACGCATTTACCGATTCCGCTGCGTTGAAGGTTGGTCGATGGTTTTGCCGTGGGACGGTGTCGAGCTTGGGAAAATCATCAAGGCCCTGAAGCCAAAGCCCACCGCCAAATACGTGGTCTTCCAATCCTACAGCGATAAGAAAGTTTTCTCGAATATGTCGAATCTCCCGTATTATCCATGGCCCTACCAAGAGGGGCTCACCATCGAAGAAGCGATGAACCCGCTGGCTTTGATCGCGACCGGTATGTACGGAAAAAAATTGCCGAAGCAAAACGGGGCACCCATCCGTCTGGTGGTGCCATGGAAATACGGTTTTAAAAGTATCAAATCGATCGTGAAAATTGAATTCAGCGACAAGCAACCAAAGACCCTGTGGAACGAGCTCGCCCCCAACGAGTACGGCTTCTACGCCAACGTCAATCCCACCGTGGATCATCCCCGCTGGAGCCAGGCTTCCGAGCGCGTTTTGGACGGAAAATTCTTTCCGACTAAAATTCCAACGAAGATGTTCAACGGTTACGAAAGCGAAGTGGCCGGCCTGTACAAGGGTCTTGATCTGAAGAAGAATTACTAAATCCTTCGCCCAGTTCCATATCCGACGAGCGGCCAGTTCTAAACTGGAACCAGCACAATTGTTAGGCAGCATGTTTTTTCGTCTGTAGGCTTTTCCTTGGCTCACAAGCTTCAAGGAGGAAGCCCGAATGTCAAAAAACACCAAGAAAAATTGGATGAATCGAATGCTGTTTGTCACAGCTTTCACGGTTTCGACGGCTCTATTTTCGACAAATGTCCGCGCCGAAGAAAAAGCTCCTGCTCAGAAAGAGTGGACTTTCCTTTTGTTCCTGAATGGTCACAACAACTTGGACTCTTTTGGTGCTTATAACATCAATCAGATGGAAGAGTACGGTTCAACAAACGATGTGAACATGGTTGTGCAGTGGGGTTCACTGAAGAACAAGAAAACCCAGCGTCTGCTTGTGCAAAAAGATGCCGACACTTCAAAAGTGACTTCACCTGCGGTCGAGACTTTGGCCCAGGTCGATATGGGTGATTACAAAAACCTGGTCGAATTCGTTCGTTGGGGCGTTGAGAAGTATCCGGCGAAACATTACTTCATCGCCGTTTGGAACCACGGAAATGGTTGGCACCGCACGCTGTCTGGCAATGTGACTCGTGATATCTCTTACGATGACGTTTCCGGAAACCACATCACGACCGAACAGCTGGGATTGGCGATGGCCGAATCAGCAAAGATCATTGGACACAAAGTCGACATCTACGGCAGCGACGCTTGCTTGATGGCGATGGCGGAAGTGGCCGGCGAAATGAAAGATTCAGTTCAATACTTTGTCGGTTCCGAAGAAGTCGAGCCTGGCTACGGCTGGCCTTACAACACGTTCATGAATCGCTGGACATCTCGTCCGACCCAATCCGCTTCCGAAGTTGCAACCGCACTGACGGAAGAATATTTGAAAGCTTACGACGGCGGTATCTACGGAAATCAAGACGTCACTTTCTCGGCGATGGATTTGTCAAAAATTGGCGGTCTTTTCACATCGATGAAAAATCTGAAAGCTTCGATGGCAAGTCTGTCAGCAGCCGAAATGAAAACTGTGAAAACAGCGGCCAGCGGCACGCAGAGCTTCACTTACAGCGATTATCGCGATTTGGGTGACTTTGTCACACGCGTATCCGGCTCTAGCATCAACGTGAATTCGTCAATCTTGGCTGACGTGAACACGGCGATCAAAGATCTGATGGTTGCAAGCGGCGGGACGGGCATGTACCAAGGCACATCTTCCGGTGTTGCCGTTTGGTTGCCAACTTCGGCGAGCACTTTGAGCACTTACAGCGCTCGTTACGAGAAGCTGAATGTGAACAAAGAAACAGACTGGCTCAGTTTCTTGAAATCTTTGAACAAGTAATTTTTTGGAAGCGAATTCAGGCTTTGAAAAGCCGTCGCTTCTTCACGGAAAGGTCGATCTCAAAGATCGACCTTTTATTTTTGTAAGACCTGAATTTCGACCCATTTGCGCTGAAGTTCTTTCAGCTCTTTTTGCAAATCCGATTCGTTGACATTTTCCTGATAAAAAACCCGCTCGTACAAAGAACTGACCTGCACGTAAAATCCGGCGGGCCCGTACATATACCTTGGCGCATCGATCAAAGCTTTGGTTGGCGGCATGCTAGAAAGATCCTGATGGGTCAGCTCTTCGCGCACGCTGATAATCTCTTGCACCAGCAGCGAAAGCTGATCTTCTTTCGCCTGGCGGGCCCGGCCTTTCGGAGCCCGCAGCCAGCTGTAAAGAAGTCGTCCCAGGAAGAAAAGCGCCAAAGCGCCCACGACAAAAAGGAAAATGGGCGGCAAGAATTCGCGGATTTTCATCGCCTGGGATTTCTGGTCAAAGTCGATCAGAAACGTGGTCCAGCGATAATTCATTGCCTCGTAAATATCGATGCCCTCGTCCAGCAGTTCGACCCAATTCTTTTCACGCGTGCGTGAAAACTCGAAGGTCGTCGCCCAGACGGTCGGATCGACGCGAAGCCAGGCGCGCCCGGTCCAAACTTCGGTCCATGCGTGGGCGTTTCGTTGCGTGACCCGCCAGAATTGTCCCAGTGGATTGAACTCGGCACCTTGATAACCCGAGATCACGCGGGCCGGGATTCCCAAAGCGCGCGCCACCGTGGCGTAAGCGCCGGAAAAATGTTCGCAGAAACCGCGACGGCGCTCGAACAGGAATTCGTCCAGCCCCAGCTTGTTATCGTAAGCGCCAGGTTTCAAAGTGTAGACAAAGTTCGCGCTGCCAAACAGCTCGCGCAAAGCCATGCGGCGACCGGCCAGATCTTTTCTTTCGGCTTTGACCTTTGCCACCCAAGCTTTGGTTTTGGGGGGCAGCTCGGGCACCTGCAGTTCTTTTTCATTCGGCTCGTCGGTGTCTTGAAAAGACCAGGACATTTGCGCCACAAATCGCTGCGACCGCGAAGTCGCCACCGGTCGTCGCCACGCAAAGTTTTCAAGCTCGGTCGGGCGGACGTCGGTGGACTGCACATACAAGGTCGGATCCAAAGTGAAAATGTATCTTTCCGCCACGGGCTCCATGATCAGCTCGTAGGTCATCGAGTTTCCGACCCGCGAAGGCGGCTCGATTTTTTTCTTAGGCAAAGTTTTTGGCGTCTTCCACCCCAAACCGTCCGAGGTGGTGAGAACGGCACCTTTCCAGTACAGCTCTTTTTCATCGATCTGCACGCCGTTCGGAAATGTCGCGCGCATCACCAAATCCGACGAGCTGGCCAATTCCGCGACCTGTCCAGGTTTCAGATCGGTGGTAAATCCCAACTGCGCCGAGCCCTGAATTCGAGACTGGGACAAGGCCCAAGGAAGCACAACGCGCGGAAACACCAGAAATAAAACCAAAGCGATCGGTACCGATGTGCCCAAGATCACGATCAGCATATGGCGCGGAATTTTTCTTGGGTCTTGCGACAGCGCCCAAAAAAGACTGATCATGCAGATCAGCTGCACGGGGAGCCAGTAAAGATCCATGCCGTACAAAGGCTTTAAGGTGAGCAGCAAAAATCCCAATAGCACGGTCATCAAATGATCACGGCGATTTTCGTAATCCATCACCTTGATCGCCGCAAGACCCACCAGCAAGGCGCTGGACGCCTCTTGAACAAAAATCGTGCGGTACTGAAAGAAAATAAATCCGAATAAAATGAAACTCAAAATCGTGGTCACGCGTCTTGGCATGGGTTTCACCAAGTTCTGCGATGCGAGCCATTTCCACGCCCACAAAATCAAACAGAACAATGAAACTGCGAGCGGGACTTCCAAACATGTCAAAAGCGTCAACGCCGCTAAACTGAAAACCAAAGCTGGGCGTTGAAAGAAGACGTAATTCATCGCGGGTCCTTCACCGACATCAGGGCCAGGTGCTCCATGCACCGACGCCAATGAGCTGGCCCGCGGCCGCGTCCCGAGCTCCAGCTGCCAACTTGCAAACTGTAATCGCTGGATTGTTTTTCGGCTTTGTCCACCCATAAGGCCAACTGCGAGATGCGATCTTCACCGTTTTTCAGATGGGCTGTCTGCGACCAGTGAAATTCCAGCTGCATCGAAGATTCTTCTTCAAAACGGCGGATCAACAGTTTCTGCGCTCGCTGCGAAGCGCGCCAATCGATGCGTCGGGGCCAATCGCCGCGCTGAAAAGGGCGAAGATCATAGAAAAGTCCCTGCTTATCGACGGCCCGGTCGCCGACCGAGCTGGAAGGAAATCCGGAGGCTCCTCGGCGGGCGGGATAGACAATCACTTCGGTGTCGCTTCGTTGCAGTTTCCAGGAACGCAAAAGTCCGAAAGGGTAAGTTGATTCGATGGTCAATGCCGGGGGACGTTGGCGACCGCGACGGCGCGGGGCCCACGGAATCGCCACCATCAGTGTCGCCGGCGGCAGCGAAAGGCCTTCTTTTTCAAAATTCCACCGCAGTGATGTTTGATAAATCGGTTTGTCGTTCAAAGTTTGCAAATGCACTTCGACCCAATTCGGTTCCTGCGCGAAACAATCGCCGGTGGAAATTTCTTTCAGCGACACGCGATGGATATTCAAATTGGTGTAGAACATACTTGCCAGCGCGATCGAAATTTCGGCAAATACGAAAAGATAAATCAGATTGTTCTGCGACGCGATCGCCATCACCAGCTGGATAAAAGCCAGCGAGCCAAAGGCAAAACCGAAACCGGTGGGAAAAATATAAGGTCGTCTCGAGGTTCTTTGACTCCAGCTTCTAGACTGGAACCACCGTGGACGCCTGAAGAGTCGAAGCAAAGCTTCGGCCTTGGCGAATGCCATGGAATCCTCCCAATCGGTGGCCCAAGACGGGGACAAGTATGGCCTGCACGTCTTCAGGTTTGGTGTAGTCGCGATTTTCCAAATAAGCATGCGCTTGTGAAGCACGAATCAAAGCCAATCCCGCACGGGTCGAAAGCGGCAGCCACTGCGTCTTTGCCGTGCGTGAGCCGGTCAGAAGCTGGCTCACGTAGGTCGCCACTTTTTCCGAGACTTTCACTTGGCGAACTTCATTTTGGATTTGAATCAACTCGGGCGCGCTCATCAAAGACGAAAGGTTCTTCAGCTTTTCCTGCGGATCGGTTTGCGAGAAAATCTGCACCTCGATTTTCGGATCGGCATAGTTGAGCTCAAGGCTCATCAAAAAGCGGTCGATCTGCGATTCTGGCAAAGGGAAAGTTCCCGATTGCTGATGCGGATTTTGGGTGGCGATCACCAAGAAAGGTTTTGGCAGCGTATGCAAAGTCCCGTCGATCGAGACTTCGCCTTCTTCCATGGCTTGAAGCAAAGCGCTTTGCGTGCGCGGCGAGGCGCGGTTCAGCTCGTCCGCCAAGATCAGCGGCGCGAACAAAGGCCCCGGGTGGAAATGAAATTTCTGATCGCGCGGATCAAAGATTGGCGAACCCAGGATGTCGCTGGGTAAAAGATCGATGGTGAACTGAATGCGATGCGATTCCAGACCTAAAAGCTTCGACAAGGTTTTCACCAAAGTCGTCTTGCCGACACCCGGAACGTCTTCGATCAGAAGGTGACCGCCGGCCAGCAGGCAGGTGATGGCTTGACGGATCTCTTCTTTTTTTCCCAAAACGATTTGGGACGCGGCTTCGGTGATGGCTTGAACTTTTTCGCGCATGGGTGCAGACCTCGCTGTCTCTGCCTATCGGAAAATCAGGACAGAAAACCAAGTCCGCTAGACCTCGAAAAGCACGCGGCTTACGTCCAGGCTTTTTTGCCTTTCCCCTGAAGACGTGCCAATCTAGGATATGTCGATCAGCTGCCCCCGTTGCGGAAATTCCATTGATCAAGATTTCGGTGTGATCACTTGTAACAAGTGTGCGGCCGTCTTGTTCGTCGATATGGAAGGCCAAGCGCAAATCTCGGGCGAATCCTCTTCCGGCGAGGCAAGCGAATCTTCGGCTGCGGAACCGTCTTTTGGCAGCGAGCAGCCCCCATCTCCGGATTTTTCATTCCAGCCTGACGAGGCGTTGGGCGGACCGGAGATCAATCTGTCCTCGCAGATCGAATCCTATCAGGAGACTCCACAAACAGAAGAGCCAACACCCCAGTCTTTATCGCAGCCCCACTTCAATCATGAAGAAGCTTCGATGATGTACGATGCGCCCCTGGATCCGTCGCACGAGGCCGCGGTGAATCCCGGAAATGATTTCTTGTCAGAGTCGGTCGCTTCGTCTTATGAAGGCTCAGCAAACTCTTTGTCGGAAGTGAGCGATTTCGGCAACGTTCAGCAAGATTTCGGACAGCTTTCGTACCGGTTGGTGATCGAAAACATCGACACCGGCCTGATTCGCGACAAAGTCTACGAGGTCTTGAGCGATTCAAAGTTTCAATGGGACGCCAAAGAAATCTTGGCGCAAATTGAAAAAGGCCGCTTGCAGTTGGATCAGCTCAATCCGGTGAAAGCCAGTGTCTTGGTCAAACGTCTGCAAAGTGTTTCCGTTAAAGTCAGCTGGGTGCAAAAACTTTTATGAGCCATTCGACAAAATCTCCGATGCCAAAGGCAGTTCTGATCGGACTGCATCTGCCAAGCCAGTCGCTCGCCGACGTTGAAAACTCGTTGGCCGAGCTGACAAGGCTGGTGAACACCTTGGGTTATCAAGTCGTGGGCTCGGTCATCCAAAAACAAAGCTCTGAGAAAAAGGCGACGCTGCTCGGTGATGGAAAATTGCAAGAGCTCGCCAGTTGGACCGGCGGCAGCGGCAAAGTCGCGCCCATGGTCGAAGTGAAGAAGCACAAAGCCGCGCTTCGCCGCGAAGCTGAAGAAAAGGCGAAACTTGAAGAGCAAGGCGAGTTTGATGAAAATCTCGAAGCCGCCGAAGACAGTCCGGGCGAAAGCATCGATCTGACTCCGAAAGAAAAAGCCGATATCGTCATCGCCGATTGTGATTTGTCTCCTTCGCAATTGCGAAATCTGGAAAGCGCGACTGGCGTGCAAGTTCTAGATCGCACGGGCGTGATCATCGAAATTTTCTCACGCCACGCGCGCACCAAAGCGGCACGTTTGCAGGTTGAAATCGCAAGGCTCACCTACGTGGCCCCGCGATTGCGCGAAACCGGTGGCGCCACCGAAAGACAAGGTGGCGGGGTGGGCGGTCGCGGTGCCGGTGAAACAAAGTTGGAATTAGATAAGCGCGCCATCCGCGATCGCATCAAAGAATTAAAACAAGAACTGGCCAGTATCGGTCACGAGCACAGCGTGCGCCGGGCTCGCCGGGAACAAGAAATCAGTGTTGCCTTGGTCGGTTACACCAATGCCGGAAAATCTTCCTTGATGCGGGCGATGACGGGCAGCGAAGTTTTGGTCGCCGATAAACTGTTTGCGACTTTGGATACGACCATTCGACCTTTGCATCCGGAAACAAGACCCAAAGTTCTTTTAAGCGACACGGTCGGCTTTATCAAAAAGCTGCCGCATGATTTGGTCGCCAGCTTCAAATCCACCTTGGACGAAGCACTGAACGCATCGCTTTTGCTGTTCGTCGTGGACTCGTCAGATCCATCGTTTCGCTCGCAGCTTGAAGTCACACAAAAAGTTCTAGCCGAAGTCGGTGCCACCGAAGTGCCAAGTCTTTTGGTGCTCAACAAGCGCGATCGCTTGCTGCCCGATCAAGCCGAAGCCCTAAAGGCCGAATACCCAAATGCGGTGATGATTTCGACCCGCGATAAAGCCGATCTGCAAATGCTGAGAGACAAAATCATGTCGCATTTCGAAAGCGAAATGGTCGATGAAGATCTTTTTATTCCATACACCACACAGGGTGTGATCGGGGATATTCGTGCGAGACTTCGTGTTTTATCGGAGTCGTATTCTGGGGAAGGCGTCACGCTGCGGGTTCGGGCGACGCCCGAGAATCTCGAGTTTTTTCGGAAGAAGCTGGGTTAGATTTTTCTTTTTTTCGCTGAGAATTTACTCGTCACAGCTGTTCTAGACACAGCGTGGGCCGTCCGTCCGTGTGAGGGCTATCTGCCGGCCGTCGTGGCCGGCAGACCCAAAATACAGGGGATGGGACGGGAGGATTTGAGGCGTGATTTTTTTGCCATGTCTTAGACCGGTTCGAAGAGACCTCAGAGAATTGACTCCCAACTGGGAGTCAATTCTCTGAGGGGAGAGAAAGCACAAGCTCTCCTCTCCAATTCCCCCTCCCCAAAATTTAGACACGCCGGCCACGATGGCCGGTGTGCAGCCCTCACATGGACGGACGGCCCACAATTCTACCCAAATCAGCTGTGTCGAGTAATCCAACCCACTCCTAAACACCTCCCAACCCACTCCGAATCCGCGAAACCCATCTGCCTAATAAATAAGCACCCAATCCCTCTTAAAATCGATCCCCCTTCTAACCCCTTGATTACACAGGCCCTTCGACCCCCTCCCAAAACTGTCGGAAACCTGGAAGTTCAACAGCCGTGCGTGTTTCCCCTCGGGACAGGGGTGAAAATAAAGCATTCCGCCTTTGACTTTCCCTCTCAAGCCCCACTAAATAGTCGTTCATCTTTGAGAACCTCAACCCCTTAAAATGACAGGCTTATCTGTCTAAAACCGGGAGCTTGAGTCTTGAAGAAATTTTTTGAGTTTTGAAATGCGACAACATTGTGACGTCTGGACAACGGAAGCACTGGAATTGCAAATCTAAAACTCAGCAGGAGGTATACGTTTGTATATGAGTAAGAACATGAACAAAGCTCAGCTTGAGAAACAAAAGGTTTTAGCTTTCCTTGATCAGGCTGATAAAGATGTCGCGAGCAATCCCGGCCTCAATAATGAAAAGCACGCAGGCGATTTCGAGAAGCTCTTCGAACAGTCCATGAAAGAGCAAGATTTCCGCGTTGGTGACGTTGTCACCGGAACAGTCGTTGAAGTCCAATCCGACTACGTTCTTGTTGATATCAACTACAAATCTGAAGGTTTGATCCCAATCGACGAATTCCGTGTTGTCGATGGCGTTCGCTCTGTGAAGCCAGGGGACACAGTTGAAGTTCTGATCGATCGTATCGAGAACGAAAATGGAATGATCGGCTTGTCTAAAAACAAAGCTGATATGATGCGTGCATGGACCGACATCTCTAAGGCTGCTGAAAACGAAGAAGTGATCGAAGGTACAGTTATCGCCAAAGTTAAGGGCGGTCTGGAAGTCGACATCGGCGTTAAAGCATTCCTGCCAGGTTCACAAATCGATTTGCGTCCAGTTCGCAATATGGACGTTTACATCGGCAAGAAGTACAAATTCAAAGTTATCAAGTTCAACAAAAAGCGTGGCAACATCGTTCTTTCACGACGTGCTTTGCTTGAAGAAGAACGCGAGAGCATGCGCACACAGACTCTGGACCAAATCAAAGAAGGTTCAGTTGTTACGGGCGTGGTTAAGAACATCACCGATTACGGTGCGTTCATCGACCTCGGCGGTATGGACGGTCTGTTGCACATCACTGACATGAGCTGGGGACGCGTGAAGCATCCTTCAGAACTGTTGAATGTTGGCGACGAAATCCAAGTCAAAGTCCTGAAATACGACACTGAAAAAGAACGTGTTTCATTGGGCATGAAGCAAATGCAACCGGATCCTTGGGAAACTGTGAAGGCAGCTTACCCAGTGGGTGCGAAGCTCAAAGGAAAAGTTGTTTCTTTGGCTGAATACGGTGCATTCGTTGAAATCGGTGACGGTGTTGAAGGTTTGATCCACGTTTCAGAAATGAGCTGGACGAAACGCGTGAAACATCCTTCGCAAATCGTCAACGTTGGCGATGAAGTTGACGTTCAAGTTTTGGAAGTGGATCCAGAAACACGCCGTATTTCTCTGGGCATGAAGCAATTGCAGCAAAACCCATGGGTCGAGTTGAAAGAGTCTTACCAACCAGGAACGATCATCGAAGGCGAAGTGAAATCAGTCACTGATTTCGGTATCTTCGTTGGCGTTGAAGATGGTATCGACGGTCTTGTTCACATCTCTGACTTCTCATGGACAAAACGTGTGAATCACCCAAGCGAAATGTTCGCAAAAGGTCAAAAAGTTCGCGCGGTTGTTTTGGGCGTCGACATCGAGAACGAGCGTTTCTCTCTGGGCTTGAAGCAGCTTGAGAGCGATCCTTGGTCGAACATCGAAAGCAAATACGCTGTTGGAACTCAGCATGACGTGAAGGTCACTAAGACTGCGGATTTCGGAGTATTCGTTGAGCTGGAAAGCGACATCGAAGGTCTGATCCACATCTCTGAACTGACAACTGAGCGTATCAACAAGCCAGAAGACTTCGTACAGGTCGGCGGCACTTTGAAGGCGGAAGTGATTTCCATCGACAAAGATGCTCGTAAGATCGGTCTGTCTTCGAAACTTGTGAAACTTCGCGAATCAAAAGCGGACGTTGATGACTATGTTAAGAAGGCAACTTCAACATCGAAATCAACTCTCGGCGACCTGTTCGGCGACCAGTTCAAGAAAAACTAAAAGGTACCTGATTCCCTTTGGTACGGCATCGCACCAAAGGGGCTCCGGAACTGAGATCAAAATCAAATGGCAGTCCCGAGACAATCGGGACTGTTCAAGAACCCGGGGAGAAATCCTCGGGTTTTTTTATTCCTGCCAAAGATCGTCCATCCCTTTTTGGTATCGCTAATGCGTTAAAGATCAGTAATGTGGGGGTTTTTCGTTGCCACGGATGTCTTCAGAGCCTTTGAGCTGATCGGTGATCATCTTTAAGTTCTTTTCTAGCTTTTCAATCGCCAGATATTGCTCGTGCAGGGTTTGGCGAAGCTGCTCGATCAGCAGGTCTTGGTGGGAAAATTTCGATTCAAGATCAATCAGTCTTTGCTCGTTCACGTTCATATCGGCTTCGTAGCACAAGTGCGACCCGGCTGACAGAGCTATTGCAAATTAAGAACGATATTTCACTATTGCGCGGAAGAGCTGCTGGCCGGTGCGACGGGGGCGGCAGGCGAAGAAGATGTCCCATGAGCTGGTGGGCCTTGAGTTTCAGACTTGTGAGGCTCGCGGCTGACGTCGTCATTCAAGGTTTTCAATTTTTCGCGCAGTTCGTGCACCATGCGGACGCAGGCTTCGTGATTGGACTGCGAAGCGGCCGAGATCGCTTTGATCAAATCCGCTTCGATGGCGTTGTACTTGAGGTAAAAACAGTTCACCTTGGATGGATCCAACTTTTCGGTCTGAGCCCCGCGGCTGATACGGTTTTGAGTTTTCACCCGATTTAGAATCGAAACATTGCAGCTATCGCCTTTGATCGCGTCTTCCAAAAGCACATCGGCCAGATTTAGATAATTCGAATAAACTTCGCAAGATTCGGCTCGCGCGACAAGTGAAGATAAAATCAGAACTGCGAAAAGGACCTGTCTCATTGATCCTATTCTAGGCAAAGTTCCGAAGAAGATCTACAGGCCCTAGGTCAGATTAGAGATTCTTGTAGATAAGCTTAAGTGCGTAAAGCAGTTGTCGCTTGTCTTCGGTCGCCCATTGGATCTTGATGTCTTCAAAGGAAAAGGTCGAGGCAAGGCTGGAGCTCCACTCGTGGTAGTATCCAAGCCCTATGCCGTATCCCGAAAAAGATTCTTGAAAGGAAAGCGAGCCGTTCGGAGGTAGCTCCTGACGAGCGCTCGCCCGGTAATAATAATCCATACGATGGTAGCCAATATAAGCGGCTTGCTGGGTGTTGAAGTAGTAGCCTAATTGCAGACCATACTTTTTCTCGTTCCCACCATGATCGGCTAAGATTGAACCTTCTTTTCGGAGAGCTTCATCTTTATCTTTTTGAGAAGACAAACAAATCCAACTGCAGCCACCGTTTTCAGTGTATGTTGCAGTTTTATAGACGCCAGCATCCACCATTGCAAAAAAACCAACAGGCTGTGGAGTTTGAAATCCGTAAAGGCCAAACTTGATCTCGGCAAAGTCAGCACTGATTCCGAGCTGCATAGGATATTTTGAAAACCAATGAGCAGCGGTGACCGAAAAATCTTTTCCCTCGATGCCGGCACCGCCATAGGCATTGTGAAAGCTGGCGTTGTCGTTATAAAAATGAAAATCACTGACCAGGTTGCGAGTGATTTGTGTCGTAAAGCGATCGGACTCAAGATCCAGTTCTAAGCCAAAGCGATTGTTTTCGTTGAAAGTTGGGGCCTCCATTGTCGGAAGACGCGAACGAAAATAAATGTCTTTACTGGACGACACGCAGCCAACCAAAGCCAGGCTCATGGTAAAGAAAAGAAAGATGTTTTTCATAAAGCCAAGATCCAATGTTTTGCCGGAAAATAAAAGCAGAAACTGCTTTTTTGATTAAATAGCGCCTTGATCGAAAAGCCGGTGAATACGAGCCCATTTGTCGCAGTCCTGAACTTGAAGCGTTATGGTCTCTTGCGACCAAGGATGGGTGAAGTGCAAAGCCGACCCCCGCAAACACAGCCCGGTGATTTTCAGCTGGTCGCGAAAGAACTGATTGTGATGGCCATCGCCGTGCTCGATGTCGCCAATCAAAGGATGCGCGATCTGATCAAAGTGACGGCGGATCTGGTGCCATCTTCCGGTATGGGGTGAGGCCTCCACCAGCGAATACCTAGCGGTCGGATATTTTTTTCCGACGGCAAAAGGCAGTTCGATTTGTTTCAGCGTACGATAATGGGTTAAAGCATCGATCGGATCGGTGAAGCCCGCAATGCTCAGTGGAAGATCGATGCGGCCTTCGGCATCGGTGTAACCGCGCGCCACCGCGTGATAGGTTTTTTGCATTTCGCGATCCGCGAAAAGTTTCGATAAGGCCCGGGTTGCATCCTTCGTGAAAGCAAAGAGCACCAGCCCACTTGTCGGTGCATCCAGGCGATGAACCGGGAACACCTCGCGCTTCATCAGGTCGCGCAGAACATACAGGCAAATTTTTTCCGGCGGAGTCGGATAGGCCGAGCGTTCGGGCGGATGCACGAAGAATCCCGAAGGCTTATCGATCGCAAAAAAATGTTCGTCTTGGAAAACAATTTTCATCGCAGGCTACCGGGTTTCGAAAATCTTTTCGCGGATGTTCCAGTAATACTTTTGCTTGCGGGCGATGATAAAAACCGGCTGTCGGAAAAGATGCTGATGGGCCAAGGCCTCGTCGATGGTTTTGATTTCAAGCTTTTGTCCCGGCAGGCGGTTGTGCATGCGGATAAAGTTGAAATAAAAAGCCGTTTTGCTATCGGCGCTGTTGAGATAAAAGTACTCTTTTAAAACATTGGCGTCGGCATCATAGTAATGCACGGCAAGCCTTGGCGTGCCTTTTTTGTCCTGATCTTTTTGAAAGGTCATCTGATCCACCCGCATCACGTGCGCGTCCTTCAGGGACATGGCTTCTTTCAATTTCACGTCGGTGTCGACCAAAAGATGTTCGCACTTGTTGCAGGCGCGGGCGGCGATGTCGTTTTCGGCGCCGCATTTGTCACACAGCTTGAAACGAAAGCGAAAGCCGCACTCGGTGAGCGTTCCGTCATTGTCTTCGAAGGCGCCTTTGCATTTGCGGCCAAAGTGTTCGACCAAATACCCATCCGGATCGACCAGTCCCCAGAAGTGATTTAGCAATCCGCAAGCGGGGCAGGGCACTTCGACCATCACCGACTCGGAATTCGGCTTTCCGTCTTCGATATCGGGCTGGAAAATATCGTGGCCCTGGCCGGTGTAATCCAGAATCAAGCAGTCTTCTTTTCCGGGTGACAGACGCAGGCCGCGGCCGATGATCTGTTGGTAAAGGCTGGCGGATTCGGTCGGGCGCAGGATGGCGATCACGTCCACATGGGGCGCATCGAAGCCGGTCGTCAGAACGGAAACGTTCACCAAGAACTTCAGCTTTCCTTGCTTGAAAGCTTCGATGATTTGATCGCGCTCTTTGTCTTCGGTGTCGCCGACGACCAAGGCCGAAATTTCAGGCGGCAGGCTTTGCAGAATTTCTTTCGCATGGTTGACCGTGCTGGTGAAGATCATCACGCCTTTTCGGTCTTCGGCCATTTCGACGATGTTTTGAATGATCAGCGGCGTGATCCGCTTTTGGTCTTTCAGCAGCGCTTCGATTTGCGCCATCACAAAGCTGGTCCCGTTCAGTTTCAGAGCCGAGAAGTCATAGCAGGCCACCGGCGAATCAATCTTGACTGGCGGGGTGAGGTATTTGTGCTTGATCATGTAACGAGTCGATAGCTCGTAGATGCATTTTTTAAAGAAGCGATCTTGGTCGGTCGCTTTCATTTTTCGATACGCATTGAATTCGTAAATCCAGCCGAAGCCCAGACGGTAAGGGGTCGCAGTCAGTCCCAGAATGCAGATCTCCGGATTGGCTTTCTGCATTTTTGAAATCACTTGAAAGTACTGGGTTTCACCTTCGACCGAAACGCGGTGGCATTCGTCAATGATCAGCAGCGAGAAACCTTCGAAAAATTCATCCGCCGCGCGAGCGATGGATTGAATGCTGCCGAAGATGGTTTTCTGCGTGGACTCTTTACGTTGCAGGCCGGCCGAGAAGATACCGGCTTCAAGACCCAGGCCCACGTATTTGGCGTGATTTTGTTCGACAAGTTCGCGCACGTGGGCCAGCACCAGCACTCGACCCTTGGCGATCCGGGCGAGCTCGGCGATCACCAAGCTTTTGCCGGCGCCCGTTGGCAGCACGACGACCGCAGGCGTGCGCTCGCGGCGGAAGTGCGACAGGGTGGCCTGCACGGCCTCTTGCTGGTAAGGGCGAAGCTGATACATCGGATGGTTGTATCATAAAACTTGCGGATGCTCTCGGGGTTTGTGGCGATCCTGCGTTAAGCCGCAGTTTTTTTGTCGAAGGCCACTACCGGCGGCGAAGTGAATTCGTCATACTGAAATCAGGGAGTCTGTGCGACGGCGCATAGAAAAATCGGCATGGCAAAACTGCGACGATGGGTTGTGAAAGCGGGAAGTAAAATGGTCTGCGAAGGTGGGCCTTTGCTGATGCGGGCGTGGATGCAACAGGTGGCCGAGCTTCGCAAAAAGCATGGCATCGAGGTGATCTGGGTGACCTCGGGCGCGATCGCCTGGGCGGTCCAGCGCACGAACTTCAAGCAGCCCAAAAGGACTTTGCCGCAAAAGCAGGCCTTAAGCGCGATCGGTCAGCCGCTGGTAATGGATCAGTACAATCTGGCACTTTCAGCCACCAACCTTTTAGGATCACAGGTGTTGCTGACCGAAGGGGATATGAGCGATAAAGCCCGGCGCAGAAACCTGCAGAACACGCTGACCGAACTTTTAAAATGGAAAGTCATTCCGATCTTAAATGAAAACGATGCGGTGGCGACCACCGAAATTCAATTCGGTGATAACGATGCCCTGGCGTCACACGTGGCGATCATGATGAAGGCCGAGCGCCTGATCCTGATGACCGACGTGGATGGACTTTTCGATGACGACCCGAAAACCAATCCCAAAGCATCGTTGATCACTTACCGCAAGAAAGTCAGCGAAGCCGAAATGAAAATGGCGCATAAAAAATCGAAATCGGCACAAGGTACGGGTGGGATGTATTCGAAACTTTTGGCCGCCGATCGTGCGAATCGGGCCGGAATCGTCACGCATATGGTTCGCGGCGATTGGCCGAAAAACCTGCTCGAGGTTGCCAGCGGAAAAGCGATTGGCACCCAAATCGGTGGCAAGCCATGAGTCTCAATCCCGCTTTCGAAACCAGCCTTCGCGAATTGAAAAAACAAAATCGCCTGCAGCGAAAATTGAAAGCGGACATCAAGAATCAAGCCTTGATAGATTTGGCCGCCAACTTGGAAAATGAAACGCCGGCGATTTTGGCCGCGAACCAAATCGACTTGCAAAATCTGCCGGTTTCGACGACATCGGCCTTTCGCGACCGATTGACTTTGAATCCCGAGCGGATCAAAGGCATGGGTGAAAGCCTGCGCCAGGTGGCGCGCCTCGAAGACCCGGTCGGCGAGCTGGTTGAAGAAAAAATTTTGAAGAATGGTTTGAAGCTTCGCCGGGTGCGGGCCCCGCTGGGCGTGATCTTGATGGTTTTCGAATCGCGCCCGAACGTGATCTTGGAAGCATTTTCGCTAGCGTTTAAATCCGGAAATTCGATCGTGCTTCGGGGCGGTTCGGATTCGAAGAACACGGCGCAAGTTTTTTACGGTCTGATGAAACAGACCCTGGCGAAATTCAAATTGCAAGATTCGGCTTTTTTAGGAGTCGAAGATTATGATCGGGCTTTGGTCGAAGAGCTTTTAAAGAGAAAAGATCTGATCGATATCGTCGTACCACGCGGTGGTGAAAAGCTGATCGAGTTCGTGCAGCGGACAGCCCTGATGCCAATCATTAAAAACGACCGCGGTCTTTGCCATGCTTACGTCGACGACGAAGCGGATCTCGAGATGGCGGTGAGGGTTGTCGATAACGGAAAAACTCAGCGACCTGGTGTTTGCAATTCTTTAGAGACGCTTCTGGTTCACAGGTCCGTGGCTGCGCAGTTTTTGCCGAAGCTTTATCAAGCGACCGAGAAAGTCTTGCTGCAATGGCGGGTCGATGACGCCAGCGAAGAGATCCTGAAAGGAAAGGCGCGAGTTGAAAAGGCCACCCGCGAGGACTGGAACACCGAGCACTTGGATCAGATCCTGAACTGCAAAGTGGTCGATGGCTTGGATCAGGCCCTGGAGCATATTGAGCGTTACGGCTCGAAGCATTCCGAGACGATCTTAACCCGAAACGAAGCCAAAGCTCGTCAGTTTCAAGAAGAGATCGACGCGGCCGCCGTCTATTGGAACGCGTCGACCCGATTTACCGATGGATTCGAGTTCGGTTTGGGCGGTGAGCTCGGGATTAGCACACAAAAGTTGCACGTTCGGGGTCCAGTTGGATTGAGAGAGCTCACCACGCCCCGGTGGATTATCGACGGGCAGGGTCAGACTCGTTAAATTCAACCTGATTTTCTTCATTTCACTGGGAACTTTTGCTTAAATATTTCGGCGAGGTTTCGATGATGAAAAAGAATCCATGGGTGATGTTGGGCGTTTTACTGTTCGTGTTTATGTCGCTATTTGCTTTCTTGGTGGGAAGCTCGGCGATCTCTTTGTTTGGCGGCGAGCAAAAGCTGCGTCTGATTTCAAAAAATTCAATCCTGCATTTGAAGCTTGAAGGCGTGATCATGGATGGCGAGCGCTTTTTGAAGGCGCTGAAAAAATACCGCGAAGAAAAAGATATCAAAGCGATCGTCATTGAAATCAATTCTCCGGGTGGGGTTGTCGGTCCGTCGCAGGAAATTTACGAAGAGATCAAGCGCACGCGCACCGAATTTAAGAAACCGGTGGTGGCGGCGACTTCGGGGATGATGGCCAGCGGGGCTTACTATTCGGCCGTGGCGGCAGATAAAATCATCGTCGCACCGGGCGCTTTGGTCGGATCGATTGGCGTCATCATGGAATTTGCCAATCTGGAAAAGCTTTATGATTGGGCGAAGATTTCCCGCTACACCATCACGACCGGAAAATACAAAGACTCGGGGGCCGAGTACCGCAGCATGCGAGACGATGAACGCCAGCTTTTCCAAGATATGATCAACGAAGTTTGGGATCAGTTCAAAGAGGCGGTGGCCACCGGCCGCAATATGAAAAAAGAGCAGATCGAGCCTTACGCTGACGGTCGCGTGATGACCGGAGCGGCCGCCGTGAAGCTGGGACTGGCTGACGAAGTCGGAACCATCGATCATGCCTTTGATGTGGCGGCGGAAATCGCCGACATGGATGATTTTGAAATTTTCGAAGTTCCAAAACACCGTCCCGGAATTCTGGATATTTTAAATGGCAACGAAGACGAAGCCAGCAGCGAAGCTAAAATCGCCGAACAAATGATGAACAAGGTTTTCAAAGCCAATCTTTTGAATCGGCCTTTGTTCCTGATGCCAGGTTACTGGAATTAGGACGCGGACAAGGAAGCACATGGCGAAAAAGGCAAAAGCAAAATCGAACTCGAAGAAGTCTTCGATCCGCAAAACTGCAAAAGGTTCTGCGAAAGCCGTTTCGTCATCGGATAAAAAATCGGCAAAGAAAAGCGCTTTGTATTTGCAGGCCGCCCAGGAAATTTGGCCTCTGGAGCGCGACGTTTTATTTCGCCCCGATCGCTTCAAGTACGTGCGCAAACTGATCCATCCCGAAGGTTGTGTCTTCTGCAAGGCCGCGAAAGAGGAAGCCAGTTTCGAAACATTGTGCGTTTATAAGTCCAAGCATTCGATGATCCTGCTGAACAAGTTCCCTTACAATTCGGGACATTTGCTTGTCATTCCACACGAGCACACGGGCGACCTTGTGCATCTTTCTGAAGCTCAGTTCAAAGATTTGCACGAGACCTTGAAGATCGCGGTCGGCGCACTTCAGCAGGTCTATCAGCCAGGTGGGATGAATGTGGGCTTGAATCTAGGGGCGGTGGCGGGAGCGGGGATTCCGGATCATCTGCATTACCATGTGATTCCGCGCTGGGCCGGGGATCTGAACTTTTTCCCCTTGGTCGCGGAAACAAAGACCGTGATCGAATCTCTTGAGATGACCTTTGATCGTCTGATAGCCTATTTCAAATGAGGCAACATCTATGAGCCGCGGCCAAATGCAAATGAACCTGACCATCACTCCGACCGTTAAGTGGTTGATCATCATCAACGTGGTGGTCTGGCTTGGATGTCAGGTGATTCTTGAGCAGTACATCGGCCCATCGGTCGGCGGCATCGGCTTTTCGAAATGGTTTGCTCTTTATCCAGCGAAAGTCCTTTACGACTTTTCGATCTGGCAGCTTTTCACTTACATGTTCCTGCACACCTTTCAGGTGACGCATATTCTGTTCAACATGCTGATGCTGTGGTTTATGGGGGCCGAGCTTGAGGCGCGCTGGGGACGCAAGTTTTTCTTGAGCTTCTACCTGATTACCGGCGTGGGTGCGGGCTTCATTTACTGTGTTGGAACTTGGATCTATTACCTGATCAAGCCGGGGACAGCAGCCCTGGTCGTTCCGGTTATGGGAGCTTCGGGCGCTATCTTCGGGCTTTTGCTGGCTTACGGGATTTTATTCGGCGAGCGCACCATTTACGCCTTAGGGGTCATCCCGATGAAGGCCAAATTCTTCGTCCTGATGATGGGTTTGGTGGAGCTGGCTTCGCTTTTGACATCTGATGTCAATGGCGGAGATGTCGCCTACTTAGCTCACTTGGGGGGATTGGCTTCGGGTTATATCACGTTGGTGGGTTGGACCCGCATTCAGCAGGTGATGTGGGCTCGGAAAGCCAAGAAAAAGAACCGCAACCTGCGCCTGGTTGTGGACAATGAAAAACAGCCCAAAACAGGTGAAGGTCCCAAGTACTGGAACTAGCTTTTTGGCGCGGGCTCTGTTAGACCTAGTCCTTCGCGGAGGTTTTTATGTCTTTGGATAAAGCACTGAAAAATTTGAAATTTGATGTTCGTATGACCGAATTCAACCTGAAAAACGGTGTGATCACCAAAGAAGAGCTCAACGCTCATTTGGGTCAGCTCAACGATTCCGGCAACAACTCTGAAAAGCTCTCTCTGGAAGAGGGTCGCTCATCTTCAGACGATACTCAGCACTAATTTAAATCTGCGCCTCTCGCAGATTCAAATTTCAAAAAAGGCTCTCGGACACGAGGGTCTTTTTTATTTCTCATCACCCATCTTCTTGGTCCCCGCCACGGCCCCCACTTTGCAATTCCCTTTATTCTGAAGAAACAAAAGCCCGTCTTTCACCTCCTCAGATTAGCGTACGAATATATTAGTACGCTAATCTGAGGGGGACGAAAGGGGCAAGCTCAGTCGACAAGGAAATTCGGTCGACTTGTTGGGGGCCGCAAAGTTTTGCGGACCTTTTTATTTTTGGGGAGCGGGTGGGTTGACGCTGGGGACGGAAGCAGGAAGCTTGCGATCCAGAGAGGCGCTTTTTTCTTCGCTGTCCTTCTTTGCCAAAGGATCCATCATTGGTTTCCAGTCTTCGCGGATGATCTGGAAGCCGACCTCTGGTGACCAGCGGGCGTGGATTGTTTTCTCGCCGAAATCTTTGTGCAGGTTCGATTCGTAACGTTGAACCGTGCGGATCACCACCTGATCTTTGTTCTTTAAGATCAGCGGTGGCCCCAATTGAACTTTGATATAAGTGTAAAGATCTTTCAGCTTCTTTTTGTGACGGTACCACTGCTTGTAGTTCATCTCGTCGTTTCGGAAGGTCTGATCATAGTACTTGATGTAGGTGTCGACGTCCTGGGTTTCCCAAGCATTGCGCCAGTTTTCAAAGTCCGCCAGGAACTTGGCTTTCTGGTTCTGGTATTCGTCTTTGCTGAGATACTTCACATCGTCATAGATCAAGATCGGAGTCTGCTCGAGACGAACGTATTTTTTCAAAGACTTGATGACGTCATTGCGAACCACGACGCAACCACGTGACCCACGGGTCAAAGGAACCGTGTCGGGAACCGCGTGCAACCAGATGCCGTAACCGGTTTTCATTTCGCGCTTGTCGAAGATATTCGGATAGTCGGTGGTGAAAGCCAGATTCCCGTAAGTCCCAAACGGAATTTCCGGCTGGGTCATTTCTTTTTGCAGGAAGTAGATTCCGACCGGGGTGCGGTGGTCATTGACCTTCGTTTTTTCGCCGCTCTTCTTTCCCATATCGCTGGGATATTCGGCGATGAGATTCAGATCGCCGTCTTTCCATTCGTAGACCGACAAGATGCGTTTGGTTTTATCGACCACGAAAGAGTAAGAAGAAAATTGAGGCTCGCCCGACAATGCAATCAGACCTGAGGGATACTTTTTCTCGGCTGCCGCTTCGGCGGAAGGAGTGCCTGTCTCAGTTTGAGATTGAGTTTGTTGAGCATGGGCCTGGGCAGCTAATGTGATAATAGCCATCCCGCCAGTGAAAACCGCTACCAGTGCTGAGTTCAAGAGTCGCATATCTCTATTCGACTCGGGATTGGGCTCCTTGTCAATTCATGTGGATCTTCGCCTAGTAGCAATGCGAACAGAGCGGCGAAAACTTTGACAAAATTCTCAAAAAGACACGGCCGTCCTAATGGAAAAGGCGATCAAAAAGGCCTTCAGACCTCTGTCCAGAGCGCCGATAAAGAATTATCGACAACTTGTTTCTGTGAAGGACGCTATGGCAGACGCAGCAAAAGATCAAAAACCCGAAGGCAAAAAACTTCCCGTCGCTCTGATTCTGCAGGCCGTCTTTGCGCTTGTAAACTTGGGCGTGACCGGCCTTGGGGCTTTCTGGGTCTACTCTGCGACCATCGGGTGGCACGCTCCTGAAATTACAGAAGAAAGTCTAGAAGCCCAGAAAGAAGCCGAAGAAGCAAAGCTGGCGGCCAGCGGCGCTGAGACTGGTCCTTTGGTTTACACTATGGATAAATTCACGGTGAATCTGGCGGGCGAACCAAAGCGCACGATCCGTTTGGAAGTGAATCTGGAAATGCTAGGTAAAGAAGGTTTCGAAGAGATCATCAACTCGGACAACCGCGCCAAAGCACGTGACTCGATCGTGCGTATTTTGAACGGCCAGACCTTCGGTGATCTGGAAAGCATTCAAGGAAAGCTCTTCTTAAAAGATCGCATCGCAACTGATGTCAATTCGCTTCTCGACCGAGGTGTGGTCAAGGACGTTTACTTCTCTGAATTCGTCGTGCAATAATTTGGAGGCATGACAAAATTCAACTTCGCATTTCTCATCACGGCCGTCCTTTTTTCTTTTCACTCGAACGCCCAACTTAAAATTCAGTTTCCGGTTGAGAAGTACACTCTCAAAAACGGTCTGACGGTTATTTTGGCTGAAGATCATTCGGTTCCGATGATCAGCTACCACACTTGGTACCGGGTCGGTTCCAGGGATGAAGGCCCGGGCGTCACCGGGGCTGCGCATATGTTAGAACACATGATGTTCAAGGGCGCTAAAAAATACAGCGGCAAAGAGTTCGATCAAATTCTGCACCAGAACGGAATCGTCAATAACGCTTTCACCAGCAATGATTACACCGGCTTCTATGAAAATCTGCCAAGCTCAAAGCTTGAGCTGATTATGGATATGGAAGTCGATCGCATGCGCAGTCTGACTTTGAAACCGGAAGATCTGAAAAGCGAACTGCAAGTCGTTGGAGAGGAGCGCCGGTGGCGAGTCGACAATAATCCGGGCGGTTTGTTGCGCGAGATGATTTTCGCCAATGTCTTTAAGCTTCATCCTTACACTTGGCCGGTGATCGGTTACATGACCGATATTCAAGCTTACACCGTCGAAAAACTGCAAAAGTTTTACGACACTTTCTACCTGCCGAACAATGCAGTGCTGGTGATTTCGGGCGATTTCGAACCGAACAAAACCAAAGCGTTGATCGAAAAATACTACAGCGGTTTGGAAGCGAAGCCGCTGCCGCCTCGAAATTATCCGCAAGAGCCTGATGCCAAAAAACCGATCGTCAAAGTGATGCCATGGGATGTGCAGACGCGCTCGTTCATGGTGGCTTACAAAGGTGTCGCGGCAGGGCATGATGACTCTTTCGCCTTGGACCTTCTTTCAAATATTATTGGCGGCGGCCGTTCCAGCCGTTTGCACAAGAAGCTTGTGTACCAGCAACAAGTGGCTTCGGCGGTGAACTCTTACAATATGACAACCGCCGATCCGGGGATCTTTATGATCATGGCGACCATGAAGCCGGGCCTTCGCACGCTCAACGCGCAAAAAGATATTTTGGCCGAAGTCGAAAACGTGCAGCAAAATCTGGTCAGTGCGGCCGAACTGCAAAAGGCGAAGAATCAGACCATGATGGATTATATGGAAGGTCTCACCACGATCGACGGCAAGGCGCAATCATTGGCGATCAACGAGATTATTTTCGGCGATTACACCCGCGTCTTCACCGATCTTGAGCGTTACAACAAAGTTCAAATTCAAGACATCCGAAATGTTGCAAAGAAATACCTCCAACCGCAGCGTCGCGTGGTCGGAGTTCTGGAGCCGAAAGCAAAATGAAAAACAGCCAACGAATTCTGACATCTTTTTTGGTTCTATCTTTGACCGCTTGTTCAAGTCTCAGCACCAAGACGGTTAGCGGTCCATTCAAAATGAAGCCAGTCGAAGAGAAAACTTTGGCCAATGGTCTTCGTATTCTTTACATCAAGGACGACAGTCTTCCGCGCATCAGCTTTAACATGATGGTGATGTCGGGCTCGTCGCAAGATCCGGCCGGAGCCGAAGGTTTAACCGGCATGACCTTGGCGCTGCTCGAGCAGGGGACGACGAAGCGCTCGGCTTTGCAAGTCGCCGATGACTTCGCCCAGTTGGGATCTTCATTCGGAGAAACGGCCGCCGCCGATTACGTGATGATGACGACGGCCGGGCTTTCCGAGTACAAAGAGAAGCTTCTTTCAATGTATGCGGACGTTGTTCTCAGTCCG
This sequence comes from uncultured Bdellovibrio sp., assembly GCA_966211455.1. Taxonomy (GTDB): domain Bacteria; phylum Bdellovibrionota; class Bdellovibrionia; order Bdellovibrionales; family Bdellovibrionaceae; genus 21-14-0-10-47-8. The sequence continues at coordinate 90,632 of CBIHNI010000005.1, read as the reverse complement.
GCTTTCGCGGGTTCCGAAGTCGAGCGGAAACGCTCGCAGGTTTTGGCCGAGCTGGCGCAAATGCAAGATCAACCGACCGAGTACGCCAGCACCTTGTTTGACGGGGAACTTTTCGGAAAGCATCCCTATGGTCGCCCGGTGATCGGAACAGTCGCCGGAATCAAAGCGATCAGCCGCACGCAAATCATCCGTCACTATTTTGCCAACTATCGCCCGAACAATGCGATGCTAGCCGTGGCTGGAAATTTCGATGCCAAATTTCAAGAGCAAGTTGAAAAGACATTCTCGCAGTGGGCTAGCGGTGCGGTCGAAAAACGCCAGCTGCAAAATCCGCCCGAAGCCACCCAAATGGATGTGAAGCTTTTCACCAAGCCGGGACTGCAGCAAACGCAAATCCGCATCGGGCATCTGGGGATCGGCCGCGGCGATCCCGATTTCTTGAAGCTTCGCATGGCGAACATTATCTTGGGCGGAGCCTTTGCCAGCCGCCTGAATCAACGCGTGCGTGATGACTTGGGTTTGACCTATTCGATCCATTCGCAATTCGATGCCCGACAAGGAATCGGCAGCTTTGAGATTTCGACCTTCGCCAGAAACGAAAAGGTCGGCGAGGCGATCAAGAATACTTTGCAGGTCACCAAAGAATTCCAAACAGAAGGCGCCACGAATAAAGAACTCGACGCCGCCAAAGCTTTGCTGGTGGGCCAATTTCCAGCCGCAATCGAAACGGTCGATCGTTTGGCTTTCAACCTGTTGGTGCTTCGCTTGTACGGAGTACAGGACACGTATCTGACAAACTTCTTCGACAACGTGAACGGCATTCGCCTGAAGGATCTAAACGAGGCGATCCACAAGCACTTCAAGGCGGACCGCATGAAGATCGTCGTCTTCGCAGACGAGAAAGCCATCGACGGGCAGTTGAAGGATTTCCCGCAGCTCAAGGTCGAGAAAGCGCAGTAGTCGGCCGCGGGCCGGCGCTTGCCGCTGCTTGGGCTTGGGTTCTTGGGCTGTGTGGTTTCTTTTGTCTTTCTCTCTCTAGCTACGATGGCTTTTCGCGTATCATGAGGGCCGTGCGTCCTGCCAATCGGGCCTCGGCCGGCCCGAACCCGCGATCGCTGGCCGTCCTGGCCAGCGATTCCGATGTTTGGAAAATTCACTCGTATGGTTTTGGGGAATTCACTCTTAGCTTTTTGTTGCACTGATGCCCTCAGAGAAATGACTTCCAACTGGGAGTCATTTCTCTGAGGGGTCTTCAGACACCTGCCTCACAAAGTTCGGAACCAACTGGTTCCAGACTTTGTGAGGGGACTTAAAGACCCACTTCAAAGCATTGAGTACCCGTGGCTGTGTGGATGAACGCATTTTTGCTAAATTTCACTCTCAGGCACCGTCTTAGAAAAAGAAAGCCCTCAAATCCAAAACCAGATTCTCCCAAAGCAGTCGTATTCTGATTTTGTCCCCTAATTTTGGACAAGGCGGCCGGGGGCGCCCAGCCAGGACGGCCGTCTTGCAGCCTTCGCGGCCGGCCAGGCTCATGGACGGATGCACCAGCGTTTACACCAACCCACCGCTGTGACGACCCTCCCAATAAAACCAAAGCTGTGACGAGCAATCCTAACAAGAGCGAAGCGAGGCTCGACCGCTCCCCAAGCAAGCGCAGCGAGCTTACCGCTGCTTCATTTTGATGAAAATATAAATCGCGATGGCGGCCAGAAGAAGGGCGATGCCCATCATCATCATTTTGGTTTTTTGGCCCTGAGAGTCTTGGCCATTGGCGACGCCTTCTTGCATGCTCATGTCTTGCGGCATGGCTTGATTGATCGGGGCGCCAAATGTTTCGCCGCCTGGCCTTAAGGCTCCGGCTTCGGGACTGTCCAAAAGATTTTTGGTGGCAATCACGCGCAGACTTTGGATCGATTTGAAGAAATCTTGACTGTACTTGGTATAGAAATTTTTGTGCGCACTGTAGGTGACCAGGATGGCGATGCGATCTTTGATCGTCGCCAGATAACGGGTGAAATAGTTCGGAACTTCGCTGCCCATTTGCAGGCCGTCGATCCAGACGTGGTCGTTGATTTTGACTTGTTTGGGTGGATAGACGACCCGTGATTGGCCCTGACGACCCTGAGCGGACTGGGCCGTGTTCAAATGCTGCATATAAGCGTCAAACGAATCGGTCGGGCCGACCTCTTTGGCGGTCAAAATGATGATCGCTTCCTTGGCTTCGTTGTTCGATTCGCTTCGGCAGACCCATTCTGTGTGCTCAAGGGCGCATTTCCAGGTGTCCGGCAGCTCAAAGGCCACATAAGCATTGCGAAAAACTTTTGCTTCCAAGGTCAAAGTGGCTAAGATAACCCCTAAGGCGGCCCAGATTTTCATTGTTTCTCCTCTAGCTTTCTCAAGGATAGGAGAAAGACCTTGAGAACACAAGTGCCCCCTCTAACAGATGGGTGAATCCTTATGATGAATTTGTATCAGCTTCAGTCTTTCGTCACGGTGATCAGCGAAGGGAGCATGACCGGTGCTGCCGATAAGCTCTTTTTGACTCAGCCGGCGATCTCGCAGCAAATTCGAAATCTTGAAGAAGATTTGGGTGTGGATCTGTTGGTTCGTGGCGTTCGCCAGATCAAGCCGACCTTGCAGGGCGAAGTGCTGTTTGACTATGCAAAACGCATCTTGCAGATGTCCCAGCAAGCCGAAGTGGCGGTCAAAGCCATGGGTGCCGAGCTTCACGGTCAGCTGCGGGTCGGAACTTTAGATTCGATCGGTGTGCAGCTGATGAGTCCGATCGTCAGCCGTCTTTTGAAACATAATCCCGAGCTGAATATCAAAATCGAATACGGCAAAGGTGACGAGCTGATCCGTCGTTACAATCAAGACGAGCTGGATCTGTTGATTCTGCCGGAAGTCGAGTCCGAATTTTCGGCCAAGCTGGGCGAATCAGAAAAGAAATTCTTATTCAAAGAAGAGATGTGGTTGGTGGGAACCGGCAAAGACAGCGATATGCCAAAACAGATCGACGTCGCCGAATACGTTCGCTATCCGATCATTTTGTTCACCGGTGAATATCCAAATTTCAATTCGACTTTGCAGAAGCAATTGAACTCGGCCAAGGTGGATTTGGCTCCAACTTTCGAGTCAACGAACGTGGGAACTTTGAAGCGCGTGATCGAATCCGGTTTGGGCTGGGGATTCTTGCCTTCGCTGGCCATCAAAAAGCAAGTGCGCATGGGGCGTCTGAATCACGTGTTGATGCGCGGATTTGATTACTCGGTCGAATTTTTCTTTTATTCGAAAAAGAATCCGGAGCTGAAAAGCATCACGGAAGTTTTCTATCAGGCCTTGCAACAACAAGAGCGCGCTTAATCAAAGCCCGCTCTTTCATTTTTTATTTTGAACAGTCGACGGCGCCGTTTTCAAAGTAGCCTTGCATCCAGTCGGTGTTTTTCATGACTTGGCAAAGCGGCAGATTGAAGGTGGATAAAGCATCGTTGCCAGAGGTGCCGGCATTGCCATAAATCGCTCCAGTCATCGTGTAAGATGGATTCGAAAAGTCTCCGTTCGGAACGACGTTGGCGTTAAAGCCGACATAGAATGGATTGCGCTGTCCGCTTGGATCGTCCGGCGTCGTAAAAACCCAGTAACCGGAAATATTGGCGTTGTTATCTAAGAAAAGAGTCGCGGTCTTTGAAGACAAAGAAACGCTTTCTGATTTCGAACCGGATTGAATCGTCACGTTCAAGGTCAAAGTCGAAGCCTGTCCGCTGACGGTGCCATCGGCACGAAGACCTTCGAGCTGAAAATTCGCCTCGCCTTTAACGACAAGTCCCGCGGTATTGGCCGTGATCATGCGCGCGGCTTCAGAATTTGGGTTGGTCGATTTGATCAGATTTAAAAGCGAAACGGTGGCGGATTGATTGTTGGTGTTCAGATTCACGGTCGCGCCGGATTTCGTGTCGGAATCTTTGATTTTGAAGCCGGGGGCACAGGCCACCAAAGCCATCAGGCAAGCGCCGGTCAATATCGCAGCAACAGCAGATTTGTGGAAATTCTTCGCTTCAGTCATCGCAGGCTCCTTGAGGTCGGTTCAACAGCTACAAGTGGTTGAAAAGCAAGGCAGATGCCGAAGATCAGGGGCTGAGATCAAAGCTAAGGACTGTGGAAGAAGTGTGATGCCAAGTGTGACGAAAAATGCTGACAGGTGAAGGTGAGCCGCGCGTCTCATTTTGAGACTAGAAGATCGCCGAATCCGGCCAGCCCATTCGGGCCGCCACGATCCTTGTGATTTCGGTCGCGGTTTCTTCCAGCGCGCGTTCGGTGACATTGAAAACCGGCCACTTCTTGTTCTGCTTGAACAGGCCTTGCGCGTAATCGATTTCTTTCATGATGTGCGCAAGCGAAGCGTATTCGCCGCCTGGATCTTGGCCGAATTTTTCCAAACGATTTTTGCGAATGCGCTGCAAGCTTTCGATGTCGATGATCAGTCCCACGATCTTTCGCTGATCGACCTGGAAGAGCTGCTCGGGCAGGGGGGCGCCTAAAACCAACGGGATGTTGGCGACCTTCCAGCCCTTGTGGCTGAGGAAAATCGACAGCGGAGTCTTCGAGGTGCGGCTGATGCCGACCAAGATGATGTCGGCTTTTTCCAGTTCAGAAAAAGTTTTTCCATCATCATGCTTGACCGTGTATTCGATCGCTTCGATGCGTTTGAAGTAGCGTTCGTCCACCGTGCGCAGAAGGCCCGCTTGCAAGGGGTGGTTGGCGACGCCAAAGTAAGTGTCCAGTGTCTGCAGCACCGGCCCCAGAAGGTCGATGCAAGGAATGGCTTTTTCGCTCGCCATCTCGAAAATTTTGGTGCGCAGCTGAAGGCTCACCACCGTGTAGACGATGATGCCTTTTCTCTCGAAGCATTCTTCGACCAAAGGCACGACTTGCGCTTCAGCGCGAATGTTTTTGCAACGAACCAGCTGGATATCTTTGTCAGGGTATTGCACCAGGGCCGCGCGGATCATGGTCGCCGCGGTTTCGCCCGTTCCGTCAGAGATGATGTAGATGACACCTTGATCCATTGTCAGTAGTCGCCCAGAAGCAGCAAAATCTCGCGCTGGATGCGTTCAATATGCGGCTTCAGCCACGGATCGGCCAGGACCGAGGTGACCATGAAGATATAATCGGGATGCGGTTTGAAAATCAGGGCCTGTCCCTTTTCGCTTTTCAAAACTTGCAGATCCATCAGGTGCGAGAATATTTCGCGCGAGTGCACGCGGCGGACTTCGATCAAGCTCATATCCGGAAAGCGGAAAGGCACTTGGATTTCGACACCTTTTAATGGAAAGAAGTCGCCTTGATCAAAGCCGGCGGTCGCTTTCCACTCGGTGCCCGTGCGCTGGAATAAAAGTCCCGAATCGAAATACAGCGAAAGTTTCGAGAACAGCATCGGAGCACGCTCGGACAAATTGGGCGCCAGGCCCAATCCCATATCGTCGATTTGCGTGAGATCCGTTTGCGCGTGAAAATTTCGGGGTGTCTGCTCTTTCTTTTTATCGAGCGGTTCTTTTTCTAAAAGATGCTCGAGCTGTTTTTGCAGAACTTGGACCTGATTGAAAAAAAGTCGGCTTAATTTAGTTTCCATGATCACCTTCTTCGATGATGTGGACGCTGTCGTCGCCTCCAAAGCGTTTCCAAAGTTTCAAAGCTTCGGATCGGTGAAGGCCTTGTGGCAAAAACAATCGTATGCTGGGAGAATTCATTTTCTTCCATTTGGTCGCAGCGGTCTTAAACCAAGATTCGGTTTCGTCGCTGCCTTTTAAAACCATCACCCAACGGTTCGGCAACGTCTGCGAAGATAAAATCATCAACGCGTCTGCCGAGGCGTCGGGGGCGAAATCGTAACCATTCAAAGCGCAGGCTTTGAGAATTTCTAAAACGTTTTGCGACAAAGTCTGGCTTTGATGCTGCACCGATTTGGCGATCTGAAAATTCAGATACCAATCCATCTTCTGCACCAGCTTCGAACTTTTCCGTTCGGGGATGATCCAAAGATCCGCTCCAGGTGCAAAAGGTGAATTCAGCGCACTCATCGCTTAAGAGCCTTTCGCCAGCTGATCCAAGATGCCGTTGATAAAGCTGGCCGATTCGGCCGTTCCATATTTTTTTGCCAGCTCGACCGCTTCGTTGATCACAATATTCGGCTTCAGCGCATCTTTCATCACGCGCATTTCAAAGGTCGCCATGCGCAGAATATTGCGATCGACGATTGCCATGCGCGAAACCTTCCAGTGCGAGCTGACGGCTTGAATCATGGCATCGATTTTTTCAGAATTGTTTTTCACGCCGTTGATCAGCAGATCGGCGTAATCGATGACGTCTTGGGAAAAAGTTTGTTCGAAGACTTCGAGAAATTCCGCGTACTCAATCTGCGGCGCGAATTCAATTTGGAACAGGATCTGGAGTGCGAGTTCGCGGGACTGATGGCGCATTTTCTACCCTTTCAGAGGTCGTTGCGGAAACACTTGGCAAGCTGCCAGAAGGCGCGGATGTCAGCGACAGTTGTGTCGGATCCACGACGTCGAAATTTTCCTGATCTTCCAGCGTTTCAACGAACTCTTGCACGTCTTTGAAAGTTCGGTACACGCTGGCAAATCGGACGTATGCGACGTCATCTAGCAGTCTAAGCTCCATCATGACTTTTTGTCCAATCAAACGCGCCGGAATTTCTTTCTCTCCGCGTCCCAAAACCCATGTGGAAATTCGGTCCAAAACCGTTTCCAGCTGCGTTTGGCTGACGGGGCGTTTCTGACAAGCGGCCTGCAATCCTTTAAAGATTTTCTCTTTGCTGAAAGGCTCGCGGCGACCGTCTTTTTTGACGATCATCGGGTAATTCAGATTCAAAGACTCGACCGTTGAAAAACGAGATTTACACTGAAGGCATTCGCGACGACGGCGAATCAGCTCGCCTTCTTTTTGTTCGCGAGTGTCCAGAACCCGGTCTTCATTGTGGCCGCAGTAGGGGCATTTCATGCGCTTGTGTTGTGCCTTTCCGACGAAGGTCCAGAAGGACCTGCTTTCACGGTAACGAGAGTCCTAACACGGGGTCAAGTGCGTTGACCCATCGGGCTTTTCGCGCTAAGTCATAGAGATGGGCAAAATCTGTTTTCTCTCTCTGATCGCGATGGCTTTCATTTCACAAACTGCAGCCGCTCAAGGAGCACCGAAAGTCGGTCGCAAAGCGGCGGCCAAATACTTTGCCCAGGCGGAACCCAGCCGCGAAGTTGCCAGCGATTCAGGCAGTGGCGGGGGCGCAACGGATGGCCTGTTGATGTTGCACATCGGCGGTTACTCTTCGAGCACTTCTTATTCTTGGAAAGATTCAAATAAACGTACGGGCGTGGGTAAAGCCACCTATGGCGTGACCTACTTGATGGACGAGTGGGGCGGGTTGGATGTGAACATCCGTTTTGATTTCAACGAATACAAAATCGATGACGAGCGCGCGACGAAATTGAGCGTCATGCCGCTTTGGACATTTCCGCGCGCGCAGACCAAGTTTCCCCTTTATTTCGGCTTCGGTGCCGGTGCCGGCGTTTTCTTTACTCAGCTGCAAGACGAATCGAACCTGTCCTTGGATTACCAACTGGTGCTGGGGGCACGCATGATCGATTTGTATGAAAACTTGGGCGCCTTCATCGAGTTCGGAATGAAGAATCATATCCACGTGCTTTCGGACGGTCAGTTCAACGGCATGCCTTTGTCTGTCGGCGCGGTTTTCACATTTTAATGAAACCTCAGTCCGTTCATCGTCATTTGGTCGATTCTTTGGTTGAAACTTTGATCGCGATTTTTCGCGATCGGGCTTACGCCGATAAACACATCAGCTCGATTTTGAAAGCACATCGCAAGTGGGGCTCGCGCGATCGAAAATTTTTTGCCGAGCAAGTTTACGAGTGCGTTCGCTGGTGGCGAAAATATTGGTTTCTGCTTGGCGAAGAGCCCAGCTTCGATCCGAAAAAAGTTTTAAAAGTCTGGGGCATTCATCAGCTGGTGAACGGTCAAACACTGCCGGATTGGCCGGAGCTGAAAGGTCTGGGCCTTTCAAAATCCAAATTGGAAGCTTTGGAAAATCAACGCGCGTTACGAGAATCCATTCCGGACTGGCTCGACGAAAAAGGCTCCCTCGAGCTTGGCTCCCGATGGGATGCGATTTTGCATTCATTGAACTCGGTCGCACCGGTTGATCTTCGCATCAACATGCTGAAGGCGACCTTGCCGCAAGTGCAATTGGAACTGAAAAAAGAAGAAATTGAAACTGAAGCGATCGATAAAGTCGACACGGGCCTAACGCTGAAGGTGCGAAAAAACGTATTCATCACCAAGGCTTTCACCGCCGGCCATTTCGAAGTTCAAGATCGCGCTTCGCAATTGGTCGCGCCATTTTTGAAAGTGGAGCCCGGTCACCGCGTGATCGATGCCTGCGCCGGAGCCGGCGGCAAGTCTTTGCATATCGCTTCGCTGATGAAGAATAAAGGCAAACTGATTTCCATGGACATTCATGAATGGAAATTGAAAGAGCTGCGCACGCGGGCGACCCGAAACGGCGTCGACATAATCGAAACGAAAGTGATCGACTCTAGCAAGGTGATCAAGCGCATGGAAAAGACCGCAGACCGCGTGCTGCTGGATGTGCCGTGCTCGGGGCTGGGGGTTCTTCGTCGCAATCCGGATTCGAAATGGAAGTTGAGCCGTGAAGCGATCGGTGAGCTGAACAAATTGCAGGCCGAAATTCTTTCCGATTATTCGTCGATGACAAAAGTCGGGGGATGCTTGGTGTATGCGACTTGCAGTTTTTTTCCCTCTGAAAATGAAAAACAGGTCGAATTGTTCCTAAACAATCACAAAACGTCCTGGGAACTTCAAGAGCAGCTGCGAATCGATCCTGATCAAGGTCGCGGCGACGGTTTTTTTGCGGCCAGACTTGTTCGCAAGGCTTGATCTTCCGAACAGTGAAACATGAAGAGCTGCATCTTTGCTTTGGTCACATTCATCGCGACAATTGCAAACGCCGGTATTTACGCCGAGCTCAACGGCCTTTATGGTAGCGACACTTTCACCACGACCACCAACGCCAGCTATTCGAAAACCTATTACGCTCTTGATATTCACGCCAATCTGGAAAACAAAGCGCGCTTCTATGGCGGCTTTCACGTAGACCAAGTCAATTTCACCGAGCAACCGAACTCGTCAACCACCACAACCATGAGCAGTCTCAACATGGGCCCGATGTTTATGTGGGTGATGGATCACAAGAAAACTTACAGCTTGGCCGCCGGTTACAATCTGCTAGCAAACGGGAGCTTAACGACAACCGGAAGCAATTCGACGACCTTAAGCGGAAGCGGCCTGTGGGGAAGTTTCGGGGTCATGCCCGAGATTTCGGACAACTTGTACATCGGATTTCGTCTGACCTATCAATCGTTCACGTTTAATAAAGCGACCACTGGTGGCGCGACGACGGATGTCTCCTATGCGCGCAGTCTGATTTTCCCAACTTTTGCGCTGGCTTGGCGCTATTGAAGTTTTTCCCTGTACCGAAAATTGACACTCATTTCATTTTTTTCAGTTCACAGCCGCGCTCTTGAGAGAATCCCCGAAGAGGACTAAAACCATCCGTGGATACCGTGTTCTTTCTCACGGGGTGGAGACAAAATGATGAAGTGGTTCGTGCTTCTGGCGGTCTGGGGTCCGTTGGCGGCTTTCGCTCAAGAAACTGATGTCAACGATGCCTATTTCCAAATGGGTGATTTCGAAGTCTACGAAATTGATTCCCGATCTTTGCCCGCGCCCAATCTCAAAGCACCAGTCGCGGCGATGGGTGCAACCCGGTCTGCGGGGCTGCTGGGTGTGACGGCCGTTACGGGCGGTGGCATTGGTAGCGGCACTTGCGTGATCGAAGAGACGAAACCCAACACGGCGGTGAAACCGAAAACGTCTTTGGTCCGCACCAGCAAAATCGGCACGATCGGAAAAACGATGCAAAAGTTTGCCGATGCAGCCACTGAAGAATCGGATGAAGAAGGCGACGAGGCCGGGGACTCTTTGACAAAAGAGATCAATCCTTTGGATGCGCTGGATGCGACCGTCGACAAGGTCATCAATATCGGAAAGAAAATCTGGAAAGTGATCGATGCCGGAAAGCCGGTTGTGAATCTGGCGAACGATGTCGCCACGGCCTTGCCGGTTTCAAAAAGCGGTCGGCCTTTGTGCTGGACGCAGCTTGAAGGCTGGCAGGCTCCGTTGTCGCAGTCTTATCGTGCCATCGTGAAGAACCTGTATGGCATGGAAGTCGTGCGCTTCGATTACCGAGTTTTGTTCGTGGCCGGAGGCTCGTACAAAGGCAAAGGACATTACATCGGTTACGCGACCGTGCAGCCGATCGCGGTGGATGTGGCTTGGGGTTACAATCTCGAAGCTTCGGCTTCAGCGCCGGTGACTTTCAATATGGGAACCGTTTCAAATCCGGTGGCCGGAATGAATCTGGAGATCAATTACAAAGCGAAGACCGTTTTCCGCGAGATCGCAAAGTCACGCACCTTCTTCATCACCGGAAAAGGTGACGTTCAAGAAATTCAATAAAGTCGTTCGAGGCGCGATCGCACTCTCTGCGCGAGCTTCGCGCCTCTGACTCCTCTGATAGGCCGGACAGGCTAACAAATGGCTGAGTGGGCGAGGTCTCTCAAGCACAGCGGTGCCGAAGGTAAATGACAGTACATCCATCCATGAGAACGCTTACTTCCGGCCGTCGTGGCCGGAAGTCCACAAATACAAGGAAGGATTAATTCTAGCTCTGTTTATTTTTTTTCGACCTGGCGGCCACGATGGCCGGCAGGCAGCCCTCACATGGACGGACGGCCCACGCTGTATCCAAAGCAGCTGTGGCGAGTAACAAGAAAAGAGAACTCGCCCCCACAGCCATTTGTTGGTCAAAAGCACGGTTGGAGCGAACGGCTTCGCTAGTTCCGGGCTTCAAATTAGAAGAAGAATTGAAGCCCGATCTGCGTGCCGGTTCGTTTGATCTCGGTGGGGACGTTGTTGAGTTCGTTTTTCTGAATGTCGTTGAACCACTGGCCGAAAACCCGAACCATTTCGAAATCGATGAAAATTCCGGCCTCGGAGCGTGAGCCGCTGATGTCCCCCAGGTTTGAATCGTTGGTTTTGAAATAGTGATTGTAGAGACCTTTCAGACCGAAAAACTTCGTCAAATACAAATTCAAATCGGCCCCCGCAAATTGGTTGCCGACGCGAAACTTCTGACCTGACACTTCGCCATCACGGGTGCGCAGACCGTATTTTAAAATCAAGTGGGTGCCTTGCACGGCATTTCCCAGCACGCGCAGATTGAACGACCCCGAAAGGTCGTTGTACTTTTCTTCGGCGTTATTTTCGTAATCACCTTCAAGCCCCACGATGGTGGCGTAAGCCCCCAGGCCGCCGCTGTAGCTTTGGTAGCTTTTCTGATCCGTGCCGCCAGCGGATGGGTCGACGGTGAGATTGTAATTTTGCAGGCTGCCTTTGACATAGAACTCGTAAGGACTTGGGGCGTACATCCCAAGCCAGAGATCCATCATGTGATTTCGCTCTTTTTGCGCCAGCCACTCTTGCAGGGTCCAGCGACTGCCTTGCTTGGCGGTGGCTTTCTGTCGGAAATCAAAACGGCTTCCGCTATCGGCAGCCGAAGCCACCGACACGAAGCCGATCGAAACTGAAAACAGGAAAATCAAAAATGCAGAGGAACGAAACCGAAACGAGTTCATAAAAACTCCTTCCCGAATGCGAGACTGCGATTTAGGTGTAAGCGAGCTCGGGCCCCTTCAGGTAAGCCTGCCACTGCTTCATGGCAAATTGGAATTCGATCCGGCGAATTTCCATTTCAAGCTTCATGTGCGCCAATTTTTCACGAGATGCCGAAGACACTTCTTTCTTCATCACTTCGTAATCTTCGCGCAGCTTTTTCATCGAAGCTTGCGCTGAAATGATTTTTTCGCGCAGCTGCTGGGTCAGCTCTTCCGAATATCCTTTGGATTGAATCTTCAAAGCTTCCATTTGCAGGCGTGCTTTCAAAATCTCTTGGTGCGAGATGCGGCGAAGCTTTTTCGCCAGGCCCAAGAACGCCAGCGTGCGGATCGTCCATTTGGTTGGATCCCACTGGTACCAGCGGATGCCGTTGCGATAGTCGATCTGAAAGTGGTGATGGAAATTGTGGTAACCTTCACCATGGGTTAGGATCGCCACGATAAAGCTGTCGCGTGCCGAAATATCATCCGAGTATGTTTTGCGACCCAAAGTGTGGCAAAGGCTGTTCACAAAGAAGGTGCTTTGCTGGGTCAGCGTGATGCGAAGAGCGCCCGCGATCACCAAGCCGCCGAATGGGCAGCCCATAAAGTATCCGATCCAAGCCGGAACGCCGAAGCCCATAAAGATCGCGATCGGCACATAATATTTGTGCTGAATGCGAACCATCCAGTCTTTTTCCAGATCGGCCGCCTTCGGATTTGGATTGGTTGAATCTTTCAGAAACAGCCAACCCATATGCGCGTACCAGAAACCCTTGTTGATGCTGTAAGGATCGTGATCGGTGTCGACCTTGCCGTGATGAATGCGGTGATCCGCACACCATTTCAAGGCAGAGCCTTGCCAAGCCGAAGCCCCGATTAAAAGGTACAAAGCTCGCACCAAAGGATGGGCTTCGTAACTGCGATGCGCGAACAGACGGTGGTAACCCGCCGTGATGCTAAGATTGGTGGCAGCCGCAAAAACCAACGCGAATAAAAGCAAAGGCCAGTGAACTTCTTCGATGGCGAAATAAATAGGGCTTAAAATCATTGCGATTAGCGGCGTGAGCAACAGAAAGAGCGTCACAGGCCAATCCACGCGCTGATACCATTTCTCATTCTGAGACGATTCTTGGGACATGGAGACTCCTTGATTCACTTTCAAGTTTACTTGGATTCCGGGCGGGGACGATAGTGTTTTTTTGCTCAAGTCCCAGAATGTTTATGCGTTGACTGGAGTGGTTATTCCATCTGAGGATGTCATCATGCATTTGCTTGAGATAAGTCCTTTTTTGTGGCGAATTTCTGACGGTTTCGGTGTGCAATGGAATGGTCTGAGCTTTATGTTCTCCATTCTCATTTCGTTTGTGTTTGTCAGTTGGATGGTTTTCCGTCAACGCGCAGAACTTCAGCAGAAAATGGTCGGGGATTTCGTCATTCTGTCAACTTTGGGCGCTTTGATCGGGGCCCGACTTGGTTACTGCGTGTTCTTTGCGCCAGATCTTTTCATCAAGTTCCGCTCGGAATTTCCGTTCTGGGGAGTCTTAGCGGTCGACGAAGGCGGCATGTCAAGTCTGGGCGGTATCATCGGTGTGTTTTTGGTTTGCACCCTGTACGCCATCCGCACCGGGATCGGCCGTTTGTACCTGTATGATTTGATGGCCATCACCGCACCGATCGGATTTTTCTTGGGCCGCATTGCCAATTTCCTAAGCGGTGAGCTGATTGGAAAAGAAGCACCATCCAACTGGCCGCTGATCGTCAAGTTCCCAACCGAAATCTACAACTGGCCACAGACCTCATTGGAAAAACTCAAAGAGCTAACTCCTGTGGTTGAGCAAGTCGGCGTCAGCTCAAGCCGCTGGCACGAATTGATCGCGTCGTATCCCAGTGACGAAAGCTCACAAGCGGCCGTGCAAGAAACATTGATGAAAATCGTCGACGCCGTCCAAAGCGGAACCAGCGAAGTGACAAAACTTTTAGAGCCCATGCTTTTGGGTCGTCACCCTGTTCAGCTTTACGGGGCTGCCGCCGAAGGCGCCTCTCTGTTTTTGTTTCTATTTCTGATGTGGTACCGGCCGCGTCGACCCGGCGTTGTCGCCGCCACTTTCCTGATTCTCTTTTCGGCCCTTCATTTTGGTCTCGACACTTACAAATATGTCGAACCACAAATGATGACTTCAGTTTTCGGTCTGACTCGCGACCAGCTTCTCTCCATTGGTGGCTTGATCGTTGGCGTCGTCTGCTGGTTTATGTGGAATCGAAAAGAAATTCTCTTCACATCCGGCTGGGGCCGCGGCCAAAACGTCAAACTTCACCGCCGGTAGCGGCTTCTGGTTTGGTCGGTCTCGGATTGGTCGACACAGCGGTGGCTTGGTGTAATTGCTAGTGCATCCGTCCGTGTGAAGGCTGCAAGACGGCCGTCCTGGCCGTCTTGTCTAAAATTAGGGGACAAAATCAGAATACGAATGCTTTGGGAGAATCTGGGTTTGGATTTGAGGGCTTTCTTTTTCTTAGACGGCGCCTGAGAGTGAAATTTAGCAAAAAAAATGCGTTCGTCCACACAGCCACTGGTATCCATTGCTTCGAGGTGGGTCTTTAAGTCCCCTCACAAAGTCTGGAACCAGTTGGTTCCGAACTTTGTGAGGCAGGTGTCTGAAGACCCCTCAGAGAAATGACTCCCAGTTGGAAGTCATTTCTCTGAGGGCATCAGTGCAACAAAAATCTATGAGTGAATTCCCCCAAGCCATACAAATAAATTTCCCCTAAACATCGGAATGGACGGCCACGATGGCCGTCCATAGCGGGTTCGGGCTGGCCGAAGCCCGATTGCAGGACGCACGGCCCGCATGATACGCGAAACACCACAAAGCTCGAGACACCCCACTCACCCCGAGAAAGAACCCAAGGCCTAAGCAAATATCGCGAAGAGCTCGGTTTCGCTTAAGGTCTTTTGCTCGCCAGAGCCCAGATCTTTCAGGGTGACCGAGCCGGATTGCAGTTCGGTTTCGCCGATGATCACGGCAAAGTGGGCGCCGACTTTGTTGGCGCGTTTCATTTTTTTGCCGACGTTGCCAGAGCCTGGCATTTCGACGCGAACGTTTTTCAGGCGCAGAGCGTGTGAAAGCTCCAGACATTTTTTGTCGGCGCGATCGTCGGCCGAAATAACGGCGACGGTTTTCAGATTTGAAACGACAGAAGCGGGATCCAGAAGCAGAGCCAAGCGCTCGACACCGCTGGCCCAGCCAACGCCGGAGGTTTTCGGTCCCCCCATCATTTCGATCAGGCCATCGTAACGGCCGCCCGCCAGAACCGCGCCCTGGGCACCCAGGTCGGTGGTGATAAACTCGAAGACGGTGTGGGTGTAATAATCGATTCCGCGCACCAGGCGGTCACTGACCTTGTGCGGGATTTTCAATGTGTTCAGGCCTTCTAAAACCTGGCCGAAGAAATCTTGCGAGAATTGATTGAGGCAATTCTTCAATAGCGGCGCGCCAACCAAAAGCTTTTGATCGTTCGGATCTTTCGAATCCAAAATGCGCAGTGGATTTTTTTGCAAGCGGGTTTGTGAATCCGGAGAGAGATCTTTTTCGAAATCTTTTAAATAGCTGACCAAAAGATCGCGGTGAGCCTTGCGCGATTCCGGATCGCCCAGGCTGTTGATCTCCAATTGAACCCGACCCATCAGTCCGATCTTGTTCAAAAGATCGTAACCCAGAGCCAAGCATTCAATATCGGCAGTGGGTGTTTCAAGGCCCAAGCATTCCACACCGATCTGGTGGAATTGACGATAGCGACCTTTTTGTGGGCGCTCGTAACGGAACATGGGGCCATTGTAGTAAAGCTTCAAAGGAAGATTCTGCGCCAGTCCGTTTGAAATAAACGCACGCGCAATGCCGGCCGTCCCTTCGGGTCTCAGTGTCAAAGAGTCGCCGCCGCGATCCTGGAACGTATAGGTTTCTTTTGAAACCATATCCGAGGTCTCGCCCAATGTGCGGTGGAACACATCCGAAAACTCGAAGATCGGTGTCGAAATCTCTTCGTAGCCGTATAAAGTAGCGGTTTGATAGGCCAACTCGTCGATTTTACGGAAGGCTCGGCACGTCTCGGGAAGAAGGTCCTGGGTGCCGCGCACGGGCTGCAGTTTTTGGTTCATAATGCCATGAACCTAATATAAAGTTTCCGGGATGTCCAAAACCAAAATCGCGATCTATCTCGGTGTCTTTGTCGCGGCCATTTGCGCCGGAATTTTCTTATATCAGAAAAGCGGTCCGTACGCCGGTGGCAATGCCATCGAAGTCGACTGGCGCAAGCTCGGCGAGCTGGATTACATCAGCGGAAAAGCACCGGCGGATCTGCAATCTTTGGATGGCAAAGAGGTCCGCATCCCAGGTTTTATGGTGCCGCTCGAAGACAACGCCAAGCGTGTGGCGGAATTCTTGTTGGTCCCAAGCCCGCAAGCTTGCATTCACGTGCCGCCTCCGCCGCCGAATCAAATGGTGCTCGTCGAAATGGACGAGGCATCAAATGCCAAAGTCGAATTTGGTCCGATTTGGATTTACGGCACACTTTCCCTTCATTCAAAACGTCATATGTACGGAGAATCCTCGTTCACCATGAAGGGGATGCGCATCGAGCCTTACCGCTAAAGGAAACACGCATGAGTCTGGTTCATCTCAAGGATGTCGAGTTTCAATATGAATCGGCGAAACATAAAACCTTGGAGATTCCGACTCTCCAAATTGAAAAAGGCGAGCGCGTTTTTCTTTTCGGTCCCAGCGGATCGGGTAAATCCACCTTCTTGGAAATTCTGGCCGGAGTGCTGACGCCGCAAAAAGGCTCGGTCGAAATCTTAGGAAAAAATTTGGCCGGAATGAAATCTTCTGAGCGCGATCGGTTCCGCGCGGGCCATCTGGGTTACGTTTTTCAAAGCTTCAATCTGATTCCTTATCTCAGCGTCGAAGAAAATATTTTGCTGCCCTTAAGCCTGAGCGGTCTTCGTCGCGAGCGGATTCAAAACGTCAGCCAAGAGGTGCAACATCTTTGCGAAAATCTGGGGATCGCCGGTTTTCGCGATCGCCGCGTGACCGAGCTTTCGGTCGGACAGCAGCAGCGCGTGGCTGTGGCGCGCGCCATGCTGGGAAGCCCCGAGCTGATTTTGGCCGACGAGCCGACATCTTCTTTGGATTTTGATCACCGCGAAAAGTTCATCAAGCTTTTGTTCCAAGTCTGCGAAGAAAAAGGCACGACCGTTTTGTTCGTCAGTCACGATCGCAGTCTTGAAAAATTATTCACCCGATCTATTTCTTTCCATGACATCAATCAGGTGCGCGCATGAGCTTCTTTGGACTGGCCTTAAAATCGCTTCGCAATCGTCTTTTCACCACGTGTCTGACCGTGCTGTCGATCGCGCTGAGCACGGCTTTGCTTTTGTCGGTCGAACGCACCAAGCGGGCGGCGGAAGAAGGCTTTACGCAATCGGTTTCGGGCGTAGATCTGATTGTGGGTGCGCGCAGCGGTCCGATCAATTTGATTTTGTACACCGTCTTCAACATGGGAAATGCGACCAATAATATTTCCTGGGAGACTTACGAAAAATACAAATCCAATCCGGCGGTCGACTGGGTGATCCCGTATTCGTTGGGCGATGGGCATAAAGGCTTTCGCATCGTCGCGACCGATGAAAGTTTTTATCAGCGCTATCAGTTTCGTGGCGATCGTCACGTTGAGTTTGCTGAAGGCAAACCTGCCTTAGGCATGTGGGATGTGGTGATCGGCTCCGAAGTCGCGCGCAAGCTGGGCTACAAGCTGGATCAGAAGGTTGTGATCACGCACGGGGTGACCCGCGGCGAAGGCATTCAGCAGCATGACGACAAACCTTTTCATGTCACCGGCATTTTGCAACCAACGGGAACGGCCTTGGACACCAGCTTGTACATTTCGCTGTTAGGAATGGAAGCCGTTCATATCGATTGGAAAGACGGCGCGGCTCCGACCGAAGCGACACGCATTGCGGCCGATGCGATCAAACCCGAAAACATCAAAGTTCATCAGATCACCGCCTTTTTCCTGCGAACCAAATCAAGAATTGAAACTTTGCGCTTGCAGCGGGAAATCAACACCGACACCGAAGAGCCTTTGCTTGCGATCATTCCCGGCGTGACGCTATCCGAACTGTGGCGCGGTCTTGGGTATGTTGATCAAGCGCTGAAGGTGATCTCGTGGATGGTGCTAGCGGTTGGTTTGACGGCCATGCTGATTTCACTTTTGACCGGATTGAATGAGCGTCGTCGAGAGATGGCGATCCTGCGTTCGATCGGTGCGGGGCCAGGGCGCATCACTTTGCTTTTGGTTTTTGAAAGCAGTTTGCTGACGCTTGCCGGGATTGCCGCCGGAGTGATCGTTGAGCTTTCAGGCTTTTCGCTGTTGAAGGGTTGGCTGGAAGCGCAGTTCGGTCTTTATATGGTCGGCGCTGTGTTCTCGAATGTGGAAGTGATGTATCTGATCGTCACCTTCGTGCTGGGGGTCGTGATTGGATTGATTCCGGCCTGGAAGGCGTCCAGCAATGCGCTGAAAGATGGACTGTCGATGCGGGTTTAGCCGTTACCTTTTTCGTTTCCTGTTTTCATGTCTCGAGATCTTTTTTAAGTTGGGTCATGGGTAGAAGTTGAACGCCTAAAAGATAAACTTCACTTTGCTCGCCGTCTTCCAGAAGATCGGCCATCTCTTTGCGGAAGCGACGGATGATGGTCTTAGCTTCCGGCAATCGCTTGGGATCGATGGCAATCGTACGTGAAGAGTAATCGCGCAGATGCACCGGCACTTTGCGAAGATGGTCTTTCGCGAACTGCAAACTGTTTTCGTGAGCCAGTTTCAAGGTTTCGCTGGGGACGTCTTCGGATGTGTGCAGTTTTTCTGCGGTGCTAAGCGAAAAGCACTGATCTTTTTCGCGAATCAAATCAGCCATGATCAGATTTTGCAAAACGACCTCGGTGCGCTTTGGATCCAGATTCAAACGCTCGGCAATCAGCTGGGCATTCCAAGCCGCTTTGATTTCTAAAAGGGACAAGACCGCATAATGTTCCCACTCGGCGATGATCACGTGGTGGGTTTCGTTATCCAAAATGCGATGCTCTTCTTGCAGGCTGTCTTCCAGAAAACTTTTTCCGCGATTGTAGGATTGGATGCTGCGGATGAAACGATTTTTGCGAGCCGTGGTCAGGCGCATTCTTTCGGCCAGCGGAAGCACGTGATGTTTTGGAATGTTGCGGCTGCCTTTCATCACCGAAGCTAAAGTCGCCGGATGAATTTGCAGTTTGCGTGCAAAAGCGCGGACCGAAAAGCGCGGGTTCGTCAGACGGCTTTTTTGGTATTCTTCTTCCAAGATGATCAGGAAATCGGGTTTTGTTTTCATGTGATACTCAAAATCATTCTGAATCCTGACGAAGCTGTCGATTTCTTTCTTGCGAACAGAAAGGAAAATGCCGCAAAACTGTCGACAGCTTTGTGAATCAGAAATCTCGAAATCACGAATGAGAGTCAAATGAGAGCAGAGCGTTTAGCTCTAGCTTTCTCACTTCTGCTGATAATAGACTTTTAGCTCTACTCGGCGATTCAGTTGTCGACCTTTGGCCGTGGCGTTGCTGGTGATCGGACGCTCTTCACCAAAGCTAACTGCTTTAACTTGCTTCAATTGCAAGTTCGTAAAGCGCGCCAAAAGCTCGCGACGAATCGCGGCCGCCCGGCGGTGTCCCAGCCAGCGGTTGGCTTCAGCTTTGCCAACATTGTCCGTATGGCCTTCAACAATAATCTGTTGAATCGCGACGCCTTCCAATTGATTCAAATCGCGGTTCAATGTGCGTTTTGAATCGGGGATCAGTTCATCTTTTCCGAAGACGAATTTCAAGTTTTGAAGTGTCAGGACTTTGTCAGGTCGTGCGGCCGTTTTCACCAGCACGATGGCGCGCTTCGTTTGACCGATTTGGTCGCGGACTTCGACAACCACGCGGCCCGGTTTGCCAGGGGCTTGGAACACGCCAACATCGTTGATCAGACCTTCGCCGCTGGCGACGCGGAATTCGTAAGGATAGCGTCCGCCGGTGGCTTCGAATTCGACCTCTTCGCCTTCGACCACTTCAGCCGAAGTCGGCTCCAGCATCAAAGCGGGTGCGGCTTCCGGAAGCGGTTCGGTCGGAACCGGTGGTGGTGGAAGATCCGAGCCCGAATTTTCTTGTTCGACTTCGCTGGGGCGATTCAAATCATTTTTCCAGTAATAAACCAGACCGGCAAAGGCACGCCAAGCCGGCGCCAAAGATTTCACGCCCGGTTCGACGGTGACACCCCAGTCAAAGCGCAGATACTTCCACCAGAAATGTTTCGCACCGAAAAGCAGATCATAAGACGAAGCGTCCATGGTTTTTTCGTAAGGCTTCTTATCCAGCGGATGACTGCCAAAGACTTCGAACACAAAACGCATGGTCTGCGTCAGCTTCTGCGAATACCCGTAAGAGAAGATCAGCTGATCCTCTAAGGGAAACATGCGTCCGTCAGACGGAACCGCCGAGCTGTTGCGATCGCGGTAGCCCAGGTTGAAGCCATGGCTCGCGGTGCCGCTGCGAAGCGTGTAAGCCGCTTCGAGATTGTAAATCGGTTTTGGATTTGTACCGGTGTAAGGACTGTTGGTGACCTGCGGGTAATCGATCGAAAACAAAAGCGCGGCAAAATGATTTCCCGAATTGTAGAAGCTCCACTTGGTTCCAGGTCGCAGGCTGTGAATCCCTTTGGTCACATCGACGTGAATGCCTTCGGTGGTTTCGCCCGAGTACTCGAGAAGGATCGGTGCCATCAGGCTGACCTGCCAGGTTTTGGTGATTCCGTAAGAAACGCCAAAGTCGTACTCGAAAAGATGGCTGGAATAATTCAGGGCATCTTGCGAAGCCAGGCTTCGGTACACCAGAAGATGATCTTTCGCAAAGTTCAGATAATTGGAAAAGGCAAAGTGCCCTTCGTTCAGCGCGCGGGCCGAATGGACGGTGATAAAGTCCAGACCATCCGTATTGGGCGCGAAGGTTTGCATTTCGCCCAATACATTGGCTTTCGCGGTCATCGAGAGAAGAACAAGCGTCAGGGAAATCAAATGGTGTCGGATGGTTTTCATAGGCTTCAGTGTCATATGATCTTGAATTCAGGGCAACTATCGATTGCGACCAGATGCTTCAATGTAGAGAGTTGATGAAAAACTCAAGTTAGGCCTGCACTAAATAGCTCCAAGTGGTTAAATGAAAGATATGTCGATTTCTAAATTCAAGTTTAAAGAGAGGCGCTTTCGGAAAAGTTCAAAAGAATTCGTATGTACGCTTGTTAGATACGGAAATCACGATCGTTTTGGTCAATTTCCATCTGACAACTATGTTCGAAAATCCTTTGAGATTAATGGGTATGATTGGGATCGTTTAATAGATAGGTGTCGGGATCCGGAGGAGGTTCCTCGTCCTGAGTTTGTAAATTATATTGAACGCACCGGTTGGTACACATATGGCGAAGATGTTCAGCTACAAAGTGGGACGGGAGCTAGTGTGAATGGAGCTGGGGCAGTCTTTCCATTTTCATATTACATAATTTGGAAGTCTGCCCAAGCTGCATTTGAAAGAGCGGTAGAGCATAGCTTATATGGTGAATTTCTCGCGGCTTGTGCCTTAGGTGTAGCTTCTATCGAAGCATATATAAATCATCAGGCGATACAGTTTAATAGAAAAGGGGGAGATCTGCTCCATGATAGCAAAACTGCTCCCGTGAAGTTTGATGAAAAGCTAAAGACTTGGATAACAAAAATAACAGGTCGAAAGTTAGACATTGGAACAGAGAATTGGCAACATTTCCGAAAGTTGAGATTAATTAGAGATGATCAAGTGGTTCATCCGAAAACGTCCGGCATTGGCATTACTTACGAGGAAATGACTGGATTAATGAATTTGTACAGGACAGGTATAAATGGAGTTTTGATTGATCTTCATAAACACTTTAACGATAGAATCGATTATCCTTTGGTTAAAGCAGGCTTCATGCCAGAGGTAGAGTTAGTTACTATGCCATTGCCAATTCGATAGTTTTAAATCACGCGGATATTATTTTAGGTCCTTCGCGATTATTAGAAGGTCTTGCATGACTGCCTTCAGTTCAGGATTAAACACAGTAATTTGTAAAATAATGTAGAATCCCGTGACTAAGGCAAGTACGCGCCCCATTAGTTTTGCGTACTCGCCAAGCAATGGCTTAATGAAGTGTTGATAGATAACTTTTCCGATAATTGTTAAAGCTGAAGCAAGTTTGCTTCTTGAAGACTGGTTATTATACTGAATGGATTTAGATTCAATGGGGATAGCTGGAGGGGACTGTATGGCGCCCGATATCAGCAATACTCCGATGAATAAGGCTAGGTTGGCAAATCTGACAATTGAAGCCAATCTAACAAACTTTCTAAATCTTAAAAATTTTTGGCTGTAGAAGAAGAGTCTATGCTCTTCAAAAGGTACAGATTGCGCCATGGGGGCCGAGCTTTTGTGCTCACGCATAATTACCTCCTTATAGTCCTTATAGGAAGGTGATGGTTGAGATCGGCGCCC
This sequence comes from uncultured Bdellovibrio sp., assembly GCA_966211455.1. GTDB lineage: Bacteria > Bdellovibrionota > Bdellovibrionia > Bdellovibrionales > Bdellovibrionaceae > 21-14-0-10-47-8. The sequence goes on along the minus strand of CBIHNI010000005.1, from coordinate 68,185 downwards.
ATTGCTAACAAGTTGCCGGTTTTCCGATCTATACAAGCTCAATTCGGAGCAAACGTAGGTCTACTTAATGAATTCGAGTCAAAAGTTATTTCTGCAGAAGCACTTCAAAACTAGACAGGAGATCTGTAAAAAAAATGATCGTTTTTCCTGAATGGACGCGATGCCTTCAGTATCTCAAGGGAGGCAAAAATATTGACCCTATAGTCGTTTTCTATTGCAATACTTCCTTGGAAACGAGGATCCAAACATGGCGAAACGCAGCTCAAAAAGCACCACCAAGAAGTCAACCAAAACTTCACAAACGGCCCCGGCTCGCAAGGCCTTGCACCCATTGATGGCACCAATTCCATCCTTGCTGGACACTGTGAAGCTGGGGAGCAAAGCCGGATCCGGAAAGACCACGGGCTATCTTTATGTGCTTGGGGTCGAAGACCGCAACAAGGTCACCCAACTGATCGAGCGTCATGCGCCCCAGTTCCAAAAAGCGCAGCTGAAGAAAAACACGCGCGAGTTCATTCAGTTCCTGAGCGAAGACGGTCCGATGTGGATTCTCAGTCCCAAATCGCGCAAGGGTCCTTTCTCGCATCAAGGTCGTCTTGAAGATTCCGAGTACTCGTGGATGCGGGATCAGGTGGGAACGATCGTGGCTTTGTTCCGCGCTTATCAGCTCGAGCAAGTTGAAATCGAATTGCAGGCCACCAATGAAGAGCAAGAAAAAGGTCTGTTCGTGGCTTTAGAGGTCGCAGCCTACACTTATCGCGCCACCATCGACGGCACGGGTGTGAGCGACTTCCCAAAAATCAGTTTCCAAAAATTTGGTGCACCTTTCGCAAAAGACACGTTGGCAAAAGCGCAGGCTTTGGGCTCATCGATCAATTTGGCTCGCCATTTGGTGAACACTCCGCCGAATTTTTTAAATCCGGACAGCATGGCAAGCTTCGCACGCAAAGCTTTGTCAGGGGCGCGCGGGGTGAAGGTCGAAGTTTGGGACAGCAAGCGCTTGCAAAAAGAAAATATGAATCTGCATTTGGGCGTGGGCCGCGGGGCCGAGCATCCGCCATGTCTGGTGCATATCAAATACCGCCCCACACGTGCGGCTAAGAATTTAAAGCCGATCGCGTTCGTTGGCAAAGGTGTGACCTTTGATTCGGGTGGATTGGATATCAAACCATCATCGGGCATGCGCATGATGAAAAAAGATATGGGCGGATCGGCGACAGTTTTGGCTTTGGCCAAATGGGCCGCGGCGGTTCAGTATCCGCGCGCTTTGGATTTCTATCTGGCCATGGCTGAAAATATGGTCGACGCCAACAGTTTCCGTCCCAGCGACGTGCTGACGGCGCGCAATGGTTTGCAAATCGAAATTCACAACACCGACGCCGAAGGCCGCTTGGTTCTGGCCGACGCTTTGGATGTGGCTGTCACACAAAAAGGTGCCGATGAACCTGAAATCGTCATCGACGTGGCGACGCTGACGGGCGCGATCAAAGTCGCCTTGGGGGGCGAGATCGCAGGTCTTTTCTCAAACGACGATCGCTTGGCCGAAGAGCTCAACCGCTCGGGCCAAGAAGCAGGCGATCTGAACTGGCGCATGCCACTGTTCAGCCGTTACACCTCGGGGATGAGCAGCGCTTTCGCCGACATGGTCAACGCCGTCGATGGCTTTGCGGGCGCGATCACAGCCGCGTTGTTCTTAGAAAAATTCACGCGCCAAAAATCATGGGCGCATTTGGATATCTATGCTTGGAACGATAAAGCTTCGGGACCGCTGAGCTTTGCCGGCGGAAACGGGCAGGCGGTGCAGTGTTTGGTGCGGTTTTTGGAATCGAAAGTGTAAGTTTTCATTTCATCCTCCCAGCGCAGAGGGGGTGTATCGTAGCAATTGTAGCAGTTGGTGACATGGGACAAGAATCGTACGCTCTTTTAAAGTTGAAGTCTAAAATTCCTCAAAGAATCCAGGATCAGCTCAAATTTGATGAGGGTTTACTTGAGCCTTATTTAGTCAAGAATGTTTCGGCTCCAGGGGCGCTTGTTTGGACGGGCATCAACTATCGCAGTCTCCAAGCCGATGACGAAGAGGCTCGCGAAACGCTGAAGGAACAGGTTCTAAGTGCAATCCCCTCGGAATTGTTAAGACTAAACAATGCAGCTAAGGGCATCTTACTTTTTGCTGATGGCGGAGAATCGCAAAAGTCCTGGCCAAATAGAGCAACGTATGAAGAGATCGTTTCAGAATGCACCCAAGAAAATGGAGAGGGTATCGAGGGATTTTCAATCTGGCTTAAGATCTCTCCCGAAAAATTAATTGTTGATTCAAATTATGAGGGCGACGATAGCTTCTTATCTGAGCTAGATCCCATTATCCTTATGAAAATCCTTGATGCGCGCAAATCAAAGGACCTTTCAAGGATTCGGAAAATCTTGAAAGAAAACCTAAAAAACTATCAAAAACGCTTGAACATCATCGACATATGGCTACGGAGTTTAGACGAAGAGTGAAATGTAACATAGACACTTCGTTCTGAAATTTAACTTTTATGAGCCACTGAGTCTTCCTGGGCGGTGGCTTTTTGATTTTTGATGGTCGGGGGTAAATCAAAGAACATGAAAAGATTAAATTAAACGATTTTCGAAAATAATAGTTTGTACCCTAATCACTGGGTCTTAATTCAAAAATCTGACGCTTCTCATGGGGTCATTCAAAAAACGCAATGACAAGACTGAGATTAAGTGGGGCATCAAAGCCGTCTTTCTGTTTTTCTGCGCGGGTCAAATCCAGTTTTCTATCCATAGATTTCGCCTATAATAGCTATTCTAGGTTTTAATTTTACCTTTCCGATCGATCGACATAAACGAATGGGAGAAGGCGGGCCAGATATGAATCAAATCAAAAAAATGAAGTTTCCTCTTTGGATAGGTCTGATTCTAGGATTAGCGCATATGGATGCGCTTGCACTCAGCGCGGATGCTGCTAGCACAGTCCACGGGGTGGGGTATTACCATGATGCTGGCCCCGGATTTGATATAGCATTCAGCGAAGCATGTTTGGATGCACAGACTAAGTGCCTTAATAAATCTGTCAAAAGAATAACTGAATGGACGGAATGGGTGCATCGCAAAGAAGGATATTTTACGATCAGCGAGCAGGCCACGTTCGAATGTTTACCCGATGCTGCGACTGAAGAAAACTTGTCAACCTGCGCGCAACGATAACGTCCCTCACACCTCAAAAACACTGGGTTTTAAACTAAAGATCTGATCTGAAAGGAGTGCTTTAAAAGGCGCTCCTTTTTGTTTGAGCAAGACCCGCTCACAGCAAATTAAACAAATTATCCCGTCGGATCAGATCCCGCACCGAAGGCGGGACCAGCGTCTCCCACTTGGGGTCTTTCTTGACGATCAGGTCGCGCACGAAATCAGAGTGTAGGTACTCTTGTGCTTCGTCGCAGCCCGAGATATCGGCGATCTGTTTTTGCGCTAAGAAATATTGGTAGATGGGTAACCACTGCGGATCGGGGAAGAAGCTTTTTGTGGTCGTGCAGCTTTGTTCGGTTTTGTGGGGATAGATGTAGACGCGGGTTTTTTCGTCCATCAGTTTTCCCAGGCCTTCAAGCAATCCACCATCCAGATCTTGATAGTGTTTGGCATCGAAAAGACGATCCAAGTGTGAAGCACCCATGATCAGAACCATGGGTTTCTGAGTGTAAGAGCGCAGGAATTTCTTTAAGCGGTAGAACAAGAAGAAATTTGAAACCAAAACGTTATAACCCAACGAGCACAGAGAGGTCACACGGTCCAAGAAATCTTTTTCTTGCAGGTGACCGTCTTGCATCAGGTTCTGCATGGTCAGCTCGAACATCCCTTTGGCGCCCTTGGCGTCGGTTGGGAAGTCTTTTTGGAATTGGGCGATGCCTTTTTCCAGAACGTCGACGTGGGTTTTGGTGACGGGGCGAAAGCTGCCACGCTCGATGATCACGGACTTTTGGAAAAGCTCGTCCGAGATGGTCAGGATCTCTTGGCCCTTTTTGTCGGCACTGGGCCCGAACATCACCGCATCGGCCAAGCCTTTGCGAACCAGTTCCAGATTCATCAGATGATTGTTGATATGTTTTAAGTCCGGGCCCGAAAAGCGGATCAGGTCGATGGCGACCTGGCCTTCTTTGATATTGGCGACCAGCGAATCAAGGATGGCTGCGGTGTCATGAATGCAGGTGAAGGCGGTATAAACCACGTTCACGCCCAAAACACCCAAGGTCTCTTGCTGTTGCAGACGGAACTTATCCAAAAGCCGCACGTGCATGATGATGTCGTTGGCCTCGCCGCCGGGGCGGGTTTGAAAGCGCACACCCATCCAGCCGTGGGTTTGGCGCGTTTTCTGATCGCCGGTCGCGACCGTGTTGGCGTAAGCAAAGAAGCAGGTGTTCTTGCCGCGGGTTGCGTCCAATCGACGGTGCATCAGATTGAACTCTTTATCCAGCATCTTGTTCAGACGGGATTCGCAGACGTAACGGCCGCTGGTTTCTTTGCCGTAGATTTCATCACTGTAAATCATGTCGTAAGCGGAAATCGTCTTGGCAATTGTTTGCGAAGCTTTTCCGGCTTGAAAGAAGAAGCGGGCGACCTCTTGGCCAGCGCCGATTTCAGCGAAGGTGCCGTAGATCTGGGGATTGAGATTGATCTCAAGGGCGCGGTTTAAGACGGTGCGGGATTCTTTCATTTAAGAGTCTCCTTTTGTTGGGTCGACTTTCACCCAACCCGTGATCGCCAGACTCATGGCGCGTTCAATTGGTAGATCCACATGCGTGATCAAATCGCGCGGCACCAGCAAAGTGTATCCACCAAGTCCGTAAGAGAAAGGAAAATACACGGCCACCTTGTCCGGAAGGCGATCACCGAAAGGCAGATCGCGAAAGCTTTCGCGAGTGACGATTCCCATGGCTTGTGCTCCGGTGTTGCCGATGTTGACCAGCACGACGCCCTTCATTTCGGGCGATTCGCTGCGATTGAAAAGATTCATCAAATCCCGCAGGGGCGAGTAGATCGCTTTGATGAAAGGCACTTGCACCAAGCGGGACTCGAGAAGATGCAAAAGTCGCACGGTGATCAGGTTGTTGAGCAAAAGCCCGAACAAGAAAATCAGAACCAGCGTCAGCAAAAGCCCGAGACCCGGAATGTATTCAGGTAAAATCTGACGAAGCAAAGAGCCCAGTAGATTTTCCAGGATCACGACGGCGCTGTACACGATGTAGACCGTCATGGCGATGGGAAGAAGGGTGATCAGGCCACGGAAGAATATTTTATTAAAAGCGCGCATGATTTTTATCTTAATCTCAAAATGAGACAATGGGGAGCACTCAGTCATATGATTTTGATTATCCTAAGTTGAGAATCATCTAGAAAGTCGACCAAAGTCTCCAGTTCCCTGGACTTTAATCCGAATAAGTAAATGTCATCAGTTCATCTGAGGGGGCTTTTGAGTGGCATTGCGGCTGCACGTTGTTTGTATGAGAGGTCTGATCCTTTTCGGTTTGGCCTTTCCAGGGGCTGCCTTGGCGCAAGATTATGTGCCGGGCGAAGTGCTGATCAAGCTCAAGGGCAAGTCTTCGTCCGTTTCGGCCAACCAATTCTTTGGCAAAATGCAGGGAAAGATCGAGCTTAAGTCTTCTGTTTCCGCTTTGAATATCCACCGTGTTTCGATGAAAGCGGGCGCCGATGTCTTAAGCATGGTGCAAGAACTGAAAGCCGATCCTTCTGTCGAGTACGCCGAACCCAATTACATTTTGCGAAAAACCCAAGACAGTTTGGCTTCGAGCCAAACCATGAGCATTGATGACGTGCGCGAGCAAATGCAATCAGGCGACACCTACGTGCAGAACTACGCAAACGTTGGTGTCGAGCAAGCTTGGCCAATCGAAGTGACATTGGCGCAAAACGCGGACAAGCCGATCGTGGCCGTGGTTGATACGGGTGTGGATTACAATCATTCGATCTTCCGCAACTCGGGCGCGATGTGGAGAAACGCCACCGAAATTCCTGGCAACGGTATCGACGACGACGGCAATGGATTTATCGATGACGTTTACGGCTGGAATTTCTATGGCCGCAACAACAACCCGATGGACGATGATGAACACGGAACCCACGTGGCGGGTATTATCTTAGGCGTCGGCCAAGATATTTTCCCGACCGTTTGGGAAAATGCCAAGGTCCGCATCATGGCCTTAAAGTTCCTAGGCGCTGACGGCTCCGGATCAACTTCGGATGCGGTTTCGGCGATTTACTATGCGGTCAACAACGGTGCGCAGGTGATCAACAACTCGTGGGGTGGTTCGTCTTACAGCCAATCATTGCACGATGCTTTGACCTACGCCTACAGCCATCACGTGTTGATCGTCTCGGCGGCCGGAAACTACACAAAAAATAACGACACGGTCGCGATGTATCCGGCGAACTATCCGGTGCCAGGCCAAATCACCGTTGCGGCAACGACGGACTATGACAATCTGGCTTCGTTCTCGAATTATGGCGCGACCAGCGTGCACGTGGCCGCACCCGGCGTTTCGATCTTAAGCTCGGTGCCGAATGATTCTTATCGCTTTATGTCCGGAACCAGTATGGCGACGCCATTCGTTTCGGGGCTTGCGGCTTTGGTGATGCGTGAAGCGCCAAGCTTGACCGGCTACCAGGTGAAAAATCTGATTCTGAATTCAGCGACGGTCGTGTCGGGGCTGACGAATAAAGTTTCATCGAAAGCACGTGCGGATGCTTACGATGCAATTTCGGCGGCCCGCACGCAAATTAACACGTCGGCCTTCCAACCCGAATACAAAGCCGAAAACCGAAGCCTGGCTTCTAGCTCGGACGAAGGAGCTTCGGGCCCGAAGGGCTGCGGAACGGTCACAACGGCTTTGCTGTACGGTCATGATGGCGGCGGTCCATCGAATCAAACATTGGCCGTGTTGATCTCGATCACCTTGCTGCCACTGGCGGCATGGCAGTTCGCAAGATCGCGCAAAGGCAAAGGGCAGCGCCGCAAGTACGATCGCTTCTTGATGAACTCGGCCATCCGAGTGAACGTCGAAGGTCGCGAGCTGGTCGCCCACATGCGCACCATCTCCGAAGGTGGTCTGTCATTCGAAGCCAACACGATGCTGGAAAAAGGCGGAATCCTGACGATGCAGATCCAAAGCCCTGACGGCAAGGAAAGCATCCAGGTCGAAGGCCACATCGTCTGGAGCGAAGAAAACAAATCTTACGGAGTACAGTTCGACCAAGCCCGCGAAAGCGTCAAGGATCACATCCGAAGCTGGACACAGCGACTGGTTCGAGTCGCGAATTACTAGGCCAGGTGAAGCTTTTGATACCGATCCTACAGGAGAGCAATTGATTCTCCTGAATAGGACATCCTGTCTCTGAGGGCTATCGCGCCCTCAGACTCCCGTCGCCACTGGCCGTCCGGGCCAGCGGCTCCAAATGTAAAATCAAATATTTCTATCAAATGAAATCTGCCTGACGTAGTTTTTCGCCCCCTCAGAAAGTTCGGAACTAACTGGTTCCAAACTTTCTGAGGGCACCAATGCAGAACAAATCAACAAATGAACTTCCCTAAACATTAGAATGGACGGCCACGATGGCCGTCCGTCCGCGGGTTCGGGGCGCGATAGCCCCGATTGCATGGATGCAAACACCACATGACACGCAAAGATCTACACAGCTCGAGAAACAACACCCCAAGAGAAAGACAGATTGTTAAAGTCTAAAGATTTTTCCTAAAGCAAAGTCCCACTCAGAATAAAGTGAGCGGCCGTGAAGTAAATCACCAGCCCGGTGACATCCACCAACGTCGCAACGAACGGAGCCGAAGCCGTAGCCGGGTCGACTCCCATGCGTTTCAGGGCAAACGGCAGCATGGATCCCGAGATCGTGCCCCACAGGACGCAGCCCATGACGCTGATGGCGACGGTGATTCCCAAGGCTTGATAGTGCGAGCCATACAAAGTTTCGCGCGTGGGCCAGACCAGAATGCGGATCAGACCTAGGCTTCCCAAAATCAATCCCAAAACCAGACCCGAGATCAGCTCTTTCCCAAGCACGCGCCACCAGTCTTTCAGACGAATCTCACCCAGCGCCAAGGCGCGAATGATCAAAGTCGAAGCTTGCGAGCCCGAGTTCCCGCCGCTGGAAATAATCAGCGGTACGAAGAAGGCGAGGACCGCGGCTTTACGGATTTCGTCTTCAAAGTATCCCATGGCGGAAGCGGTGAACATTTCGCTGACGAAAAGAACGACCAGCCAGCCCGCACGCTTTTGCACCAATTCCAAGAAGGGCGTGCGCATGTATGGCAAATCAAGGGCCTCGACACCCCCGATTTTTTGGATATCTTCGGTGGCCTCTTCTTGCAAGACGCTGGCGATATCGTCGAAGGTGACGATACCTTTCATGTGGCCCCACTCGTCGATAACCGGAAGGGCGACCAGATTTTGTTGCGCGAAAATTTTTGCGATCTGCTCTTGATCCAGATTGATCGGGATCTTGATCAAATCGGTTTTCATCAGCTCGCGGATTTTCTTATGCGGAGGAGCCGAGAACAGCTCCCGGAAAGAGATGACTCCGACCAGGGTTTGATCCATGTCGATCACGTAAGCGTAATAAATCGTTTCGACCTGGGTTTTCGCTTGGATGCGTAGATAGCTGATCGCTTCGTCGACGCTCATGTCCGGACGAAGGCGAACGAAGCGTGAGCTCATCAAGCCCCCGGCGTTGTCTTCGGCGTAAGCCAAAAGGGCGGTGACTTCGCGTCGGGTTTGCGGATCCAAAAGCGACAGGATCTCTTCTTTGTAATCGGTGCCCAGATCCTGAATGATATCGGCCACGTCATCCGGACCCAGCAGGCGAACCCACGAGCGTTTTTCCAAAGCGGAAGCGGCGGCGATCAGTTCGGCCTGGTCATGCGCTTTCAGTGTAAAGAAAAGTTCTTCGGCTTCGGTGCGCGGCAGTTGGCGGAAGCGTTCTTTGCGTTCATCGGTTGGCAGCGAGCTCCACGCTTCGGAAAGATTTAAAAGTGGAGCCGGTTCCGCGGAAGGATCGGTGTGCAGGTCTTCGTGCAAGGGCAAGAGATTATCGCCGGAATCGGAGATATCATTTTGGGATCCTGGCTTTTGAGGAGAATTTGAGTTGTCGTCCATCCGAATTCCTTGCGAGCCATGTTCTGTTTCCATCTTTAACAAAAGATTAAGAAATAACAAGCTCAAAGGAAAAGCCGGACGAAATCCTTAACTGCGGTCCGTTTGGGGCTTGGCTCGATCTAAAGAATCGAGCTTTGCTTTTTGAAATTTCGGCAGGACCTCGGATGGCGGGCCGATCATTTGGATCTCGCCATTTTGCAACCACAGGATGCGGTCGCAGTTCTGCAGGGTCGAAAGGCGATGCGCAATGATGATCTGGGTCTTGCCTTTAAAGAACTCCTCGGTGGCGCGAACCAGGATTTCCTCGGACTGCGGGTCGACCGAGCTGGTGGCCTCGTCCATGACGATCACCGGATTGTCCTGCAGCAGGCAGCGGGCCATGCACACCAATTGGCGCTCGCCCTGGGACAGGTTGCGGCCGCGCTCTTCGATCGGGCGCTGCAGATCATAGGTGTTGGCCCACTCTTGCAAACCGACTTTCTTCAAAGCTTCCAGCAGGTCTTCGTCTTTTTGGCTTTGATCGACGTCCAGATTTTCGCGCAAGGTTCCGCGGAAAAGTGTGGGGTCCTGTGCAATAAAGGCGATCGATCGACGGTAATGATTGAGATCGACGTAATCCGCCTGCATCGAACCATCCAAAGGATTGGGGCGATGGCTTTCGATGCGGATCGCGCCTTTTTCCAGTGGGTAAAGATAAAACAAAGCTTGAATCAAACTGGATTTGCCAGAACCGGTGCGGCCAATGATGCCGAACGTTTCGCCCGCTTTGATTTCAAAATTCAAACCCTTCAGCACGTAAGGCAAATCGGAGCGGTAACGGAACCAGACATCGTCAAACCGAACATTCGCGGCTGGCGACTGGATCAGCTTTGTTTGCTGCAGACGAAGCTCTTCCAAGCGGTTCGCTTTCGGATGAGGTGTTGCAAACTGGGCACGCGACGGAAGTCGGGCCCCTTGCTCGAGCGGGCTGCGCACGTATTGATCCAAACGCTCGACGCCAACCATGGCTTCTTCAAATTGCGAGATCCATTCAAAGAACATCTGCACGGTGCTGCCGGAAAGCGCGATGAAGCTGAAGGCAACCCCGATCGACCCGATGCTGAGCCAGCCGTGATCCATCAACCACCAGGCGCCCGCCCCGGTGATCAGCAAAAAGACCGCGGTCGTGCAGTTGATCTGAAATGAAAACTGCATCACCGCTTTTGTCGTGTCGATTTTATTTTTCAGGTAATGGCGATCCAGACTTTCAAAACGCTTCGAAAAGCTTTGTTGTTTGATGAAAGAGCGGATCGTGCTGGCCCCCTGAGCGGTTTCGGCGAAATGCGCGATCGAAGGCGAGCGGCTGGCCGAAAGCGCGCGCCGGGCGGTGCGCAGGCGGTTGGCGTTCCATTTGAAAATTCCGAAATCGACAAAGCCGATCAAGAACACCACCGGGATATAAAGTGGGCTCGCCAAGGCGATCAAAATAAACATGGCGATCATATCAAAGATGATCGAGAAAAGTTCGGCCAAAGGACCACCGAAAAGTCGGAACACATTTCCGTAATCGCTGGAAAAGCGGGTGATGATTCGGCCCGCTGGCGTCGAATCAAAAAAGCTCATCGACTGGCGCGAGGTGCGGAAGGTGGTCTCGTCATAAATCTGACTGACCGCTTGCGCCGACAAACGCGAAAACACCACGCGGAAAATCAGCACGAACGAAAATCCCAAAAGCGATAAACCCAGTAACAGCAGAATGTAATTGGCCGAAGTGAAATCCTGAAACAGGGATGGCACCGGTTTGCAGATGCGGCCTTCTTCGGACGTGCAGAAGGAATCCACCCAAAAACCGATGATGTTGGCGTTGGCCAAAAGACAAAGACGACCTAAAAATCCAAGCCCGATACAGGTCAGCACCCGGGACATGAAAGGCTTATAAGCCAACCATAAAGTTTCAAAAACCGACGAGCTGTATTTGCTGGCCTGTTTGCTGTCCTGCTCGAGAAAGCGTTTGCTGGAACTCATGTTTCGCTCTCCGGTTTTTCGATCGGATCGATGGGGGTTTTGGCCAATTCCTCTTCCATCACCGAAGACGCCACTTTCAATTCTTGAATCTGCGAAGCCAGGGCGCGCTTCGATTCGTCAAAAGCCACCGTCGAGGCAAATTTGCGGAATTCCGCATTGGTCGCAAGCAGTTCGTGAAAGCTTCCCTGCGCATGCAGTTTTCCGTCATGCAGGAACAAAACGCGGTCCGATTTTTCCAGTACGGTCAACCGGTGGGTGACCATCAAGCGGGTGCGCTCTTTCCAAGCGCCTTTGATCAGGACATCGATCAGCTGATTTTCAGTGTCGACATCGACGGCGCTCAAGCAATCATCCAACAAGATGATCGGTGCGCGGTAATAATCAACCCGAGCCAAAGACACGCGCTGTTTCTGGCCGCCAGAAAGATTCACGCCGCGCTCGCCGATTTCGGTGGCCAGGCCATCTTCGACACGCTCGGTGCGAAGATCAAACTGCGCCCTTTGAAGCGAAGATAAAATCGCTTCGTCTGGCTCCGAGCTGTGGATGTCGTATTCGAAAGCGACGTTTTCGCGCAGGCTGGCGCTCATGATAAAGCCTTCTTGCGGGACGAAGGTGAAAAACTGCCGCAGCTGATCCAGCGGCAGCAGGGTCGCATCGTTGCCTTTGATTTTGAAACTTTCAAACGAAGCCCCGGTTTCACCCAAAAGCGAAAGAAGCAACAAGCTTTTGCCGCTGCCGACCTCGCCGACGATGGTGACGAATTCTTTGTTGCGAATGGCAAAAGAAATGTCTTTCAAAAGACGGTGCGGGCCGATCGACAGGTTTAGATTTTTCACGTCGACGATGCGATCCTGCGGATTGAAGTCCTGCAATTTTTGAAATTCATTGGCGCGTTTGTGCGGATTTGAATTTTGCAGCTGAAAGAAAGAATCCACCCGTTTCAGCGACGTCCACGAATCAAACAAGAAAGTAAAAAACCAAGGAAGTTGACGAAAGGGACGGGTTAAGAACACGCCGATGATCCATAAAAGAGCCAAAAGCGTACCGGTCGTGACCTGCGTGTCGGAAAGATAAATCAAAGAGCTCAGCGCCGCGATGTTGAGAAGAAAAGTCACCGACGAGCTGATGCTATTCATCGCCTGACCGTTGGTGACCATGCGGATGCGATTGACGGTTTCAATTTTGCGCACGTCAAAGATTTTATCTTCGAAACTTTCCACCCAACCTAAAATTCTGAGAGTGCGGATATTTTGAATCCACTCGCTGACAAGCCCGATGCGATCGGCCGCCAATTGTTTGAAACGGAAAAAATAATTGCTTTGACGGTAAGCCATGGCAAAGCTCACCAGCACGATGACCGACATCACCGATAGCAGCGGCCAAAGCGGAATGCCAAAATTTCGCACCAATGCCCAAGGCGCTAAGATCAGCGGAAAGATGATGCTGGCGCCGACCGGTAGACTTTGCTCTAAGAAAACCGTCGCACCCGGAATGTCGGTCGCATACAAAGAAACGATCTCGCCGACTGGGCGGCCGCTCAGGCTGTCGGTGCGAAGGCTCAATGTGTGATTGTACATGCGCTGGGCCAGCACGCGCTGCATGTGCAAAGCTTCGCGCATCCCCAGGTAATTGGTCAGAACGTTAAAGCCCAAAGATAAAAACAAACTGACAAAAGCCCACACCAGATAATTCAAAGAGCCGTGGGCTTTCATCAGCTCGTCGATAAACTCTTTTTGCAAAAAGGGACCTAGAAGACCAAAGAAGGTCGCAAGCAAGGAGCAAAAAACAATCGTGAATTTCCAGAGGGGGCGAGAGAAGAAAACTTCAAGTAAGAGGCGCTCAAGGCTGTTCAAGGGGCGGAGGATTCTGCGCATGAGGGCCCTATTCAAGATCGGCGAAACCACCCGGTCAAGCTCCATCTCTCGCGGCTTGATTTCATCACCGCATGGGGGACGGTGTCAGAGCGGAAAAGCATCAGTCGGCCCCAACGTGGCTCGATCCGGATTTCGGGCCCCTTGTGGAAAAGGCACAGTTCGCCGCCGTCTCCGGGTGTCCAGTTTGGATTCAGATACAAAACAAAGCTTAAAACCCGAGCTTCGGGTTGATTTTTGCCGCTTTCGGATTGGTCGATATGTCGGTCGTAAAATTGACCTTCCGCATATCGGGCCAGATGGCACTCGAAGCGCTGCACACCCAGATAGAATGTCTCATTCAGATCGCGCTTCAGCTGATCGATTTCGCCGCGCAAGTCTTGCCACTGTGGGTCTTCCAGCTCGAGCCAAAGAATCGCATCGCTGCGAATTTCAGCAGCTTTCTGCTGTTGGGCTCCGCGTCCGACTTTGGCTGCTTGAAACTGGCCCTCTTGCCAGAGAGTTTGAGCTCTTGTCAGCAACGATTGCAGAAAGGCTTCGGGGAAAAAGTTCTCAAGCAAGACCCAGTCCTGCTCGTGAAGATGTTGAAGTGATTCGTCTGAGATCCTAGACATCGTGGTAAAGAGTTTCTACACTGAAAGCGATGAAGAAATCACGCAGAGAATTTCTGAAAACCATCGCCGCCGGATCCGCTTTGGCTCCGATCGCAAGCCTTCCGGGTTGTGCCTCGTTGGACCGATGGGTGATGGGCGACACGCGTGATGAAGGTGACAAGGTCGTGATCCTGGGGGCGGGGCTTGCGGGTCTGACCGCCGCTTACCACCTTAAAAAAAATCAGTATCCGTTTCGAATGTTTGAAGCCTCGTCACGCATCGGCGGTCGTGTCTGGAGCATCAAAGATCTGACCATTTCGTCTCGTCACGGCGAGCTGGGTGCCGAGCGCATCGAATCCGATCACACGCAATTGCAAAACTTAGCGCAAGAATTGAAAGTGCGTTTGGTGGATGCCAATCCCAAAGACAGCGTCAGTTGGCTGGAAAAAGGGAAAACCTGGGCCGGAAAAGAATGGCGAACCGAAATCGCCAATCTCACCAAGCTCTTTCAGCAAATCCAAACGGAAGCTTACGGAAAGTCGGCGCAGATTTTAAATCGCCAAAATCAAGATCAGTTCCCCAAGGCCGTGCTTTTGGATCGCATGTCGGCGGCCGAATTGATGGATCGCCTGTCGGTGCAGATGCAGCCGTGGATGAAGCCTTTCTTAGAGCAAGTGATCCGCACCGAATGGGGAGTCGAGCCCTTCGAGATTTCGTCGCTGCATTTGGTGCACTGGATGCGGGATTCATTTTCTGCATTTAACAAAAAATATTGGAAAGTGGCCGGCGGATCTTCGGTTTTAACCCAGGCCCTTTTTGACCGCGTCGGAGGTGTGATCCCCGAGCGGTTTGTGCAGTTCCGTCACCAGCTGGTGGAAGTGAAAGCTTTCGAAGGCGGCTGGAGTTTGTTTTTCAAAACCCCAGAAGGCCGCACCGAAATCAAAGCGCGCAAGGTGATCTGCACACTGCCACCGACGATGTTCCGTCAGATCGAAGGCTGGGAGGAGCTTCCGATGTCGGCGTCCCGGCGCGAGCTGATGACGTCGCAAAACCTGGGCTCGCATGGGCGAGCGCTGCTGGCTTTTCAAGATCGTTTCTGGGGCGAAAATTCGGTGATCGGCACCGGTGGTTCGATTTACACGGATCTGGTTGCTTCGCAGATTTCAGAGGCGGGCGATCCGGTGCCCCAAGGCCTGAATTCTTTGCACGGTGTTTTGCAGGCGACCGTCGGTGGAAAGGCGGGCGAAAGCGCGGGTCTGCATCTGATTCCGCAGATTTTAAAAGATTTGGAAAAGATCTCGTCCAAACCGCCGAGCTTTGAAAACCTGTCTTACGTTCAGAATTGGAAAAATCATCCCTGGTCTAAGGGCAGTCGCGCCTATTTAAAGCCAGGACAGTTTCAAAATTTCGATATTGCCGGCCAAATTGGCTTCGAATACACGGCCTGGAACTTTGCCGGCGAAGCTCACAGCCTGGCTTATATGGGCACGATGAATGGCGCGGTTCAGACGGGGATCGAAGCGGCCAATCGATTTCTCAAGACAAGCTCTTGATCTTAAGCTAAAACGCCAGGCATGAAAAAGAACAAGCAAAAGACGACCTATTCTGTCGCCGATATTCTCTCTCATGTGCGACCCACCCCGCTGATTGAAACCAAACATTCGAATGAAGAAAAAGTCGAAATCATCGCCAAGCATTTCACCGAAATCATGAAGGTGCTCGGGATGGATCTGAAAAACGATTCGATCCAGGACACGCCCAAACGCATCGCCAAAATGTACGTGAACGAAATCTTCAGCGGTTTGGATCTGGCGCATTTTCCGAAAATGACCGTGATCGAAAATGAAATGCAGTACGACCAGATGGTGGTCGTCAAAGACATCCAGGTGTTAAGCGTCTGCGAACATCACTTTCAAACCATCGACGGTCACGCAACGGTCGCATACATCCCGAACAAAAAAGTCATCGGTCTTTCTAAAATCAACCGCATCGTGCGTTTCTTTGCTCGTCGCCCACAGGTGCAAGAGCGTCTGACCAAGCAGATCGCCGATTGTCTGCAATACGTTTTGGAAACCGAACACGTGGCGGTTCACATCAACGCCAAACATTACTGCGTGATCGCACGCGGGGTGCAGGATTCGAACAGCACGACTTCGACCGCCGATCTGCGCGGCCACTTTAAAACAAAGCTCGAGACCCGCGAAGAGTTCTTGAAGAATACTTAGAGGTATTGCCGCTTCGGTGACTGGGAGTGGCTAGAGATGCCTCTTAAATAATTTGGTTCGGCGTTGGTAATTTCCGGGAAGTTCTTTAAAGCTTGGATGGCTTGATCTAAGGACTGGACGGTGTCCGCTTCGGCCTCTAGCAGCCAGATATCAAAATTAATTCTTTGTATGATTTTGCAATTTGTTTTTTGGGCCAAGGCAATGACCTTCGTGGCTAAGGTTCCTGCCCTGACCGAGATCATAATATTGTTGGCGATGACTTTGCCATATTTAGGATGCTGAAGAATCTGCAGTTTTTCTCTTGGTGTGCGTGGCTGTGAGATTGTGTCTGCCGGCTGCACTTCGACGGATTCGATAGGGCTGGGCGACCAGCTTCCGGCTGATTCTTGAAGGCGCGCCCGAAAGCTGACAAATCCCAGTTTGTCTTCTTTGAAATCGATACGGATTCGGTAGTTTCCGTCGTTTGCGGCCAGATCGCCGTTTTGTCCGTCATCGTAAAAGCGGCCCCAATTTTTTTCGACCTGTTTTTTGCGATCCAAACTTTCAAGTTCGATCACTAGATTCTTTGCTTGGTTGCGCGGAATTCCGGTGACCGCAACAGTGAACTGCAAAGAAGTCGATTGTTTCTGCGAGACGTAGACCGGCAAGGCCATCAAGTTGGAAAGTCGCGCCTGAGATACATTGTCTTTGATTTCCTCGGCGACCTTGGCTTCAGCCCCAGCAAGTAAAAGAAAAGAAGCGATCAATAGAATTCTCATTTTGTCAGTTTAGGCTCTTGGGCTGAGACAAGACAGTCCAGAGTCGATAGCAGTTCGAATCATTGCCGCTTCGGTGACGAGCTTTGTCAAACCGTCGCCTTTACTGGAAACAGCCTTTGAGAGACGTCGAAGGATTGAAAAACAGATCCTTTTTGGGGCTGATGACCGTTTTGTGAGAGAAAGCTTGGTATAAAGCTGTCAGTCTTATATCTGTTTGTGGGTAACCTGCAGGCTCGAGCCAGTCGATACGCTCGGTGACTTTGGACTGACCGTTTTCGATTCTGACTTCTCGGACAGGTCCTTTGCTGGGGCAAAGTGTTTTTGCCAATTCTAAAAACTGCTCGCTTTCGATTCCGCCTTGGGCTTTTAGCACATCAGCGTAGACACTTGAGCCGATCAAATCAGCGAAGAGCTCTTCTTGTTTTGTGCGGGCGCACATCACGTTCCAAGCCTCGTTGCGGACCTGATTGGTTAACTGCAGCTTTGTGATCTCGTCAGGTTGGCAGCTCAGCATTTTTTTGAAGGGATATTCGTTCAGCGAGCTTTTATAATCCATGGGCTTTGAATAGCTTAAGGTGTTTCCCATTTTGGTGAGCTTAAAAGGAGACCAGCTAGCGTGATAGGCGCAGGGCCCGATCGCGTGACCCAGCTCGTGCGACAGAATCAGACCCAGCTGCAGAAGCGATTGATCTTTGGAAATACAACCAGAGATTTTGTTTTCGAGATTGTCATAACTGATATCCATCGGATCGCAGAACTTGATTTCGGGCTGCGGGATTTTTTGCAGGCGTTGAAGCAGGGCTTCTTTTTGCTCGGCGGAAAGTTCTTTCGAATTTGATAAGAACTGCACATAGGCCGCATGAATTTTTTGATACAACTGCAGAATTTTTGCGGCATCGAGATTTGCCGTTTGGGGTTTGATTTTGGCATCGCAGATTTTGTCCAGCGAAGATCGGGTTTCGATCTGAGAGCTAAAATCAAATCGGCAGTCGCACTGCTTTTTCGTTGCGGCTTCCATTTTCAGGGAGGCTTCTTGAAGCTGCTCCTTGGGATCGGCAAATGCCAACCCTGCAAACAGAAAAAGAGAAGTGATCAATAGAATCCTCATTTTGTCAGTTTAGTCCCTGAGGCTGATGTGCGACAGTCCAGAGTCTAGTGCTGTCTGGTGTCTCATCATAATAAGGATGTCTGTGGTTAAAGAGAGATTGGTGCTCTCGAGAGCAGGAGGTCTCGACCTTTTTCTAGTTCTCTTCTTGAAGAATACTTAAGGATGGCTCTATTTAGATAGGCTTTCGAAAGCTGTGTTCGGTGCGAAAATTAAGCGCCAAGCTAGATATTTTTTTTCTGTTGATTGATTTTGAGTTTCAATGGGTAGAGCTGGCGGCTTTACAGTTGAATCTTTCATCATTGCCAATAATGCCGAGTCGACATCAAAGGTCTTCTGGCTCGTCAAATTGGATGTTGCTCCCCACTGTGCGCCGGCCGCCGAAAATGCCAAATCCATTCGAATCACTTGATGAACTGGTCCGAATGGCTGGGAGTTGAGGATTGAGGATACGGCTCCAACGCCATCACCTGGACGTCCGATTTCTCGAGTGATTTGATATGCCTTTTGAGAAGAATAAGTTGCAATGGCCGCGGCGTCAGGC
Source organism: uncultured Bdellovibrio sp. (assembly GCA_966211455.1). GTDB lineage: Bacteria > Bdellovibrionota > Bdellovibrionia > Bdellovibrionales > Bdellovibrionaceae > 21-14-0-10-47-8. Next base: position 49,900 of record CBIHNI010000005.1, on the reverse strand, counting down.
TGTAAGTTATAATCCGTAACAAGCGATTCTGACAAATACGCTGCCATCCAAAAGTGATAAGGTTTCATATTCAAGCATTTTGAATTTACGTTTGGTGGCATTGAATAAAGAGGCTGTCCCGCTTTGCTTTTTCGAAAGTCCAGTAACTGCAACGAGCTTGCCAATACAGTCAAAGCATTTGACTTGTTATCCAGGTCTGGCTCTTCGTAGCCGATCGCGCTCAAGCGACTTGCTGTATTTTGGGCGCCATTTGAAATCACACCCATGATTTTTAAGGTCGCCTTATGCGCTTCGTTTTGATTCATTCCCGATTCTTTGAAGGAGCCTATAACATCGTCGTAGACATTGTCCCCGGAAGATAATTTTCCATCGACGCGACTTAGAATTTTTAGGCCTGCTCTTCGAAGTCCCTCATCATATTTTTTGTTAAGCAGGACGTCTTCCCAAAGCTCAATATCAGAAAATTTTGTTTTTCCACCCGAAGATTTAGGAATCATTTTGTCCGCAATAATCTCTAGGCCTGATTGGCATTTGAAGGAATTTAAAATGCTCATTTCTGCGCAAAGGGCCAAAGACTTTAGAGAGTATACTTTCCGATTGATTTCCAGATCCTGCGTCGCCTTTAATTCGTCAATTCGATTCTTTAGCTGTTTCTCTTTATCTGGTCGCAGATGCGTCCCGCCTTCCAAATTTTTTCGCAGGCGTTCCAACGGAGGTAGAGTATTTTCCTTGCTGTAGCCAAGGTGTTCTATGGATAAATCTAAGGCGTGGATCGCTGTTTTTTCTGTTGGGATGAGGCCGAAATTCCAAGGATGATTTTCAAGTAAATCATCCGAAATTTCAACTGTCAGAGCCAATGCTAATTTTTCAAGTTCTTCGGTGGATTTCGCTTCACAATCTGGAGTTGCTTTTTTGCGAGAATTGATGAAGCGTAAAAGAAAATTTCTTTGGCAGTAGTCTGCCATATTCGAAGTCGCATAGCCAATATGGGATTGCTTTAAGGTCTCTTTTGAAACTTTTAGCAAGGTCTCATAGCTTTGCTTTCCGGCCGAGCAAACTTGTCCTTGAGATATAAATGGAGTCAGAAGACTCAGACCCCAAAATAGGAGATGTTGCCGGCAAAAACGCGTTCGCTTCATAAAAAGTTATCGGTTCCTTGGCTTTGTAAGATCAATTGTTTGGGATCGGCAAATGCCAACCCTGCAAACAGAAAAAGAGAAGTGATCAATAGAATCCTCATTTTGTCAGTTTAGTCCCTTTGGTCACGACCGAACAGTCCAGGGCCAAAGGCCTCTTGTGCTATTGCCGCTTCGGTGACTGAATGTGCCAGCTGATCGCGACTGGTGAGTCGAGGCCCACCGAGTGTGTCTCATCCTGAGACACATCTTTGAAGCTTGCGCAGATTCGCCGTCATCTCCCTTATACCGGTCGGGGCCGAAAGAAAAACAAGCGGAACACTCGACCTTCATCCGGTTCCTTCCGATAAGAATCAGGTGAGACATAGGAACCGAAGGGGGAATCCATGAGTCAATACGATCTTCACGGCCTACACGAATTTCTTCTGCACACTCCAGAGCAGGGGCTTCGTAAAATGCTGGTCGATGGTAAGCCAATGACCGAAGTGCATTTGGGTCTGATGTTGAAAATCGTTCGAGGCTGCTCGGGCGACGATTTCAGCAACCACTGCGATAGCGACAGTTTTCCAAAAGTGAAAATGGGTCCGGCGGAACAGAAAATCAAAGAAAAATTCTGGAAGGATTGCATGCAAGCATTCCAAGCACGCGGATTGTTGAATCCAGCTTTGCCGGTCAAAGTCGCGGTGCCGACAAAAATCGCGGCTTAATTTTGATACTTTAGATCTGAAAACAAAAGCGGCCTTGGCGATGAACCAAGGCCGTTTTCTTTTTTTGAAAGATGATTTCGCAAACAGTCACCGAAGCGGTGCTGCGATGGCTAACCGATGCCGTCTTTTACTGACCAGCTTCCAATGCCTTTTGCACAATTTCGTGGGTGTTGCTGGAAAGGCCGGATCGGACCATGCGCTCCAGCTCTTTGTGCGCTTTTTGTTTCGATGCCGTTGGAAGCTTTGTCCACACATCAAAAGCACCGGCCAGGCGGGCGGCGGTTTGTGGGTTCAGCTTGTCGACTTCGATGATTCGGTCGGCGAAGAAGGCATAGGTGTCATGATTTGGATTGTGGAACTGGGTGAGATTGTCGCCGAAGGTTCGCAGCAACGCAAAAACGCGATTTGGATTTTTGATTTGGAATTCAGGATGGCTGAAAAGCTTTTGCACTGTTTCGAAAGTCTTTGGATGGGTCGACACGGCCTGCAGGGCAAACCATTTGTTTAAGACCAAGGATTCGGATTTCCATTGTTGGTAGAAGCGATCAATCGCGTAATCGCGCAGATCATTTTTAAAGTCCACCATGTAAGCAAAAGCCGATTGCTGATCGGTCATGATTTGGGCTGTGTCGAATTGCTTTTTGACCAAAGCTTCGTGTTGTGAAAGCTGGGCCAGGTAGGCCAGCGCCGTGTTCTTCAAATGACGGCGGCCGAAATCTTTGGGATCCAGGCTTGCGATATTGCGACCGTGATAGGTGTCGTAAATCTGCAGAAGCTGCTTTTCAGAAGCTTTGGCAAAACCGGTCAGCATCAAGTCGTACGCTTTCAAGAAAGCCGGGCCATCCAGCACAGGTTCCAATTGCGCCAGATAATCCATCGAAGGCAAAGCCATCAGCTTCGCTTTCAGGTCCGCATCCAGATTTGAATTTTCAACCACACCAACAAAGGCCTGAACCACAGCCGATGAAAGCTCGGGCGCTTTTTCTTCGCGGTAAGCTTTGATCAGATCCGAATTCAGCTGCAGATAAATTTTCTGGGCCGCTTCCCACTGATTGAAAGCATCCGAATCGTTCTTCATCAGGAAAAGAAGCTCGTCGAAGCTGGCTTTCCAATCCAAATGAATCGGGGCCGAGAACTGACGGTTCAATGACAGAACAGGCTTCGTCGTGACATTTTCGAATTTGAAACTTTCTTTGTCTTTTTTCAAATGGATCAAAGTTTGATCTTCGCTGTTCACCACGGCCTGCGCCGATTTCAGCGGCATCTCTTTGCCTTGTGGATCCAGAAGGCCGATCACCAGCGGAATATGGAAAGGCTTCTTTTGAATGCCTTCGGCTTTTTCTTGCGAAGTCAGGGCCGTTTCCTGTGAAAGCTCCAAAGTGTAGGTCTGCGCTTTCGGGTCGTAATTTTCTTTCACATGCACAATCGGCGTGCCGGCTTGCGAATACCAAAGCTTGAATTGCTCCCAGTCTTGTTTGTTGGGTTCGGCGATGGCTTTCGCGAAATCTTCGATGATGACGGCTTGACCGTCGTGACGCTCGAAATACAAATCCATACCCTTGCGGAAGCCAGGGCGGCCCACCATGGTTTGCATCATGCGGATAACTTCGGAACCTTTTTCGTAAATGGTCGCGGTGAAGAAGTTATCGACGGCATAGCAAGAAGCCGGGCGGATCGGGTGGGCATTGGGACCCGCATCTTCAGAAAACTGTGAATTGCGAAGGTCATCGACATTTTCAATGCGGATCAAAGCGCGCGAGCTTTGATCCATCGAAAATTCTTGATCGCGGAAAACCGTGAGCCCTTCTTTCAAAGACAAATGGAACCAGTCCCGAAGGGTCACACGGTTGCCGGTCCAGTTGTGGAAGTATTCGTGCGCAATGACGGATTCGATCGCAAAATAATCGGTGTCGGTCGCGGTCTGTGAATTTGCAAACACCAAGCGCGAATTGAAAACGTTCAAACCTTTGTTTTCCATCGCACCGGCATTGAAATCGTCCACGGCCAGAATCATGTAGGTGGAAAGATCGTATTCGCGACCGAAACGCTCTTCGTCCCACTTCATGGATTTCTTCAAAGAAACCATGGCAAACTGACAGCGATCCTGCATGCCATGAGCGGCATAGATCTCGAGCGAAACTTTTTTTCCCGAGCGAGTGATAAATTCGTCTTTGATCACACCCAGGTCGCCAGCGACCAAAGCGAAAAGATAACAAGGCTTCTTGTGTGGATCTTGCCAAACCACTTCGTGGCGACCGTTGCCAAGATCTCGGCTTATCAAGCGATCACCGTTCGAAAGTAGAACCGGATATTTTTTCTGATCCGCTTCAATGCGCACCTTGTATTGGGTCATCACATCGGGGCGATCTAAGAAATAGGTGATCTTGCGGAAGCCCTGCGCTTCACACTGGGTGCAGAAAACACCGTTGGATTTGTAAAGCCCTTCAAGCGAGGTGTTTTCTTGCGGCTTGATTTCCGTTTCAATTTGCAAAAGGAAGCTGGCGGGCAGGTTGGAAATTTTCAGACCATTTTTCAGCTGTTCATACTTTGGTGTCTGGCCATCGACCTGAACTGAAATCAGTTTCAAATCTTCGCCGTCCAACCAAAGATCGGCGTCTTTGCCGGTCTGGCGCATTTTTATCTTCGACAGAACGCGAGTGTGTTCTTCGTTTAAAATAAAATCGAGCTCCATTTGATCGACCGCAAAGTCAGGAGCTCGATAATCTTTCAGATAGATTTTCTGGGGCATTTCAGATTTTTGCATGCAAAGAATCTAGGCCCGAACCGGGAAATAGGCAACGCCTGATTTCCCAGTCTTAGACAATTACATAGAGGTCTTGAGTGCCGCCAAACCCTTGACCACAGCGGCCATGCGGGCCAGATCGTGGATCTTGTCAGGCGGAGTATTCAAAGCGCGCAAAGCTTTCTCGTGCGAAGAGACACAAGTGTGGCAACCATTCACCACGCTGACGGCAAAAGCCATCATTTCAAAGCGCTCTTTGCCATTGGCAGGCTTCATCAAAGACTGCATACGAAGACCGGCACGCGCGTAAGAAGCTTCCACGTTCTCAACTTCCAAAAAGCTTTTAAATTTATAATAAGTGTTCAGCATACCCATAATGGCAGCCGACTCTTTCGCTTCCTGAATCTGCTCGGCCGAAAAATCACGAGTCTGAAGCTCAGCAGCCGCAAGCTTCATCAAAGCGGTATTCTCAAGCGAAGTGGCAACCGCCATCAAGCCAAGAAAGCGCTCGCCCTCTTCCAGAGGACTTTCTTCCATGACCTTTTTCAGATTCATCATCAAATCCCGGTAAACAGAAGTCGAAGCACCAGGATATTCCGATTCAAAATAAGCATCCATTTTTTCAGAGATAGACATAAACATGTCCTTTCAAATCAAATTCAAACAAAAAGAGACGAACCCAAAAAAGCCCGTCCCCAAATTTTGGATCTGACGGCCACGACGGCCGTCAGAAAGGCGTTCCAAGGACGGATGCACTTCAGTTCTACCAAAGTACAGCTGTGCTCGAGACAAACTCGTCAGGGAAATTACCCCAAAGTCGCCTGACCTTTTTCCCAGTTACAAGGGCAAAGCTCATCCGTTTGCAAAGCATCCAAAGTGCGGATGACTTCTTTCACGTTACGGCCGACGCTCAGGTCGTTGACAGAAACCCAGCGAACGATACCAGTTGGATCAACGATATAAGTCGCACGCAATGGCGCACCGTTGTCTTTTGAAGCGATACCCAATTCGTTGGTCAAAGTTTTGTTGTAATCCGCGATCATTGGGAAAGTCAGACCCTTCAGATCGTCGTGGTTGTTACGCCAAGCCAAGTGAACGAACTCAGAATCTGCGCTCAAACCGTACAATTTCGCTTCTCGATTTTGGAAGTCTTTTGCGTGCTTGTTGAATTCAGCGATTTCCGTTGGGCAGACGAAAGTGAAGTCCAAAGGCCAGAAGAACATAACCGACCAAGAATTTTTGAAATCCTTGTTGCTAACAGTTGCGAACTCTTTGCCTTTTTCGCGAGATACGCAGGCTTTCAATTCGAATTCTGGAAATTTTTCGCCGATGCCAAGCATGCGTTGTGGTGTAGGTGTAGTCATTATAGATCCTCCTTAGGATTTGGTTTCACCTTTAATTAATAGATCAAAACCGGAAACTTTAAATTTTTTCTGTAATTCCACCGAAAGCTTCACGTCGTCTTTGTGGATGTCGTAAAGCTTGCCGGATTTTTCGTCCAGAAAGTGGAAGTGCTCTTCAATGTTGTCATCGTAAATGACTTTGTCCACGTGTTGAAATTTGAATTCTTTCAAAAGCCCCGCTTCTACAAGAACATTGAGCGTATTGTAGACGGTGGCCAGGCTGATCTTGGCCAAGTTCTTTTCCGCCCAGGCGTGCACTTCTTCAGCAGTCGGGTGATCTGCTTCGCAAAGAACGTATTGGCAGATCGCAATTCGTTGCAGAGTCGGTTGCACACCGGCTTCTCGCAGACGAGTTTCGATTTCAGAACTGGTTAAACAAGCTCTTTTATTGGCCTTCATGTCACCTCTGGAAGGATTTAGAATAGTTCTAAACTTAGAATTTGTCAACCATTAGAGGTTTTCTTGATCTGGAACAGGTCCTTTTCTCAGAACCCGTTTTATTTAGAGATGAGCTTCAAAAAATCCAATGTCCAGCGAACCAGTTGACGATCATAGGGTGGAAAAAGAAGCTTGGAAAGTCCCAACGCGCCCTGCACCAGGACCGCACGCTCGTGCGAGAAGGTGCGAAAGCCATTATAGCCGTGATAATTTCCCTGACCGCTGGCGCCGACTCCACCAAAAGGAAGCTCATGATTGGCCAGATGCAGGACCACGTTATTGATGACCGATCCACCGGCCGTGGTCTGGTTCAAAATTTTCTCGCGGTCCTTTTGGCCGAAGACATAAAGCGCCAAAGGTTTCGGACGCTTTCGGATAAACGCCAATGCCTGATCCAGATCCGTATAGAAAATCACGGGCAGAATCGGACCGAAAATTTCTTCGCGCATCCAAGGCGAATCGGTCGTCACTTCCACTGCGGTTGGTGAAATATAAAGATCTTTTTCGTCGAACTTGCCGCCGACGATCACGCTTTCACGACGGGACTGGCTTTCATCGAACAAAGATTTCAGTCGCGTGAAGGCTTTGAGATCAATGATCCGCGCCATATCCTGCGGCTTTGGACGTTCGCTGAACAAGGTTTTCAGAGTCGATAAAACTTCTTCGCGTCGGGACTGGGGCGCAAACAGGTAATCAGGTGCAATGCAGGTCTGACCGGCATTGATGCATTTTCCCCATGAAAGCTTATCCAAACTGTCGGCAAAATTGGCATCGTCTAACAAAATGGCCGGCGATTTCCCACCGAGCTCTAAGGTGACAGTTGAAAGATGTTCGGTCGCGGCTTTCATCACGATCTGACCGATCGCCGTGCTGCCAGTAAAGAACATATGATCAAACGGAAGTTTCAAAAGTGCTTGCGATGTTTCGGCGGCACCCTCGACGACGGCGACTTCGTTGGCGGGAAAAGCTTCTTCGCAGATTTTTTTCATCAAGCGGGAAGTGGCCGGAGTTTTTTCGGAAGGCTTGACGATCGCACAGTTGCCGGCTGCCACGGCCGCGATCAGCGGGTTCATGGTCAGCATAAATGGGTAATTCCAAGGCGAGATGATCAGGGCCACACCGCGAGCTTCCATGCGGATTTCGCTGCGGGTTCCAAGCAAAGAGATCGGTGTTGAAACGCGACGGGGCTTCATCCACTTTTTGAGATTCTGACAAACCATGGCGATTTCGGACATGACGGGGAAAAGTTCGGTGACCTGCACTTCGATGGCTGGCTTTTTGAAATCGCTGTACAGGGCTGCCTTCAAGTCGGCTTCATGCGACTGGATCGCGCGTTTCAGTCTTTGCAGTTTTTCGATTCGTTCCGAAGCGGTGCTTTGAGAGATGCGCCAGCGGTTTTGGGTTTGGGCTTCGAACAGCGAAGAAACATCTGTCATAAAGGCACCCCGAAAATAAAAATCCAAGGCCTGCAATTCGGCAAACCTTGGATTTGAAATGAAAGAAACTAACCGCGCTCGTTCAAAGGACGAACTTGGCGTTGAGCCGCACCGATGTACTCGCTCAAAGGACGGATGATGCGGTTGTTCGCCGCTTGCTCCATGATATGAGCTGACCAACCTGTGGTTCGCGCCATCACAAAGATCGGGGTGAAGAAATCGATCTCAAAGCCCATCATGTGGTAAGCAGGGCCTGCTGGGAAATCCAGGTTCGGATAGATTTTCTTTTTCTCGACCATCACTTTTTCAAGCGAGTTGTACATCTGCATCCATTTTTGCTGACCAGTCACATCGGCCATCACTTGCGCGTATTTTTTCATTGTCGGAACGCGCGAGTCGCCTTTTTTGTAAACGCGGTGACCAAAGCCCATGACTTTGCGTTTCGCCGCCAAGGCGTCAATCATCCACTGTTCGGCTTTTGCCGGATCCGCGATTTCCATCATCATGTGCATGACTTGTTCGTTTGCGCCACCGTGCAAAGGACCTTTCAAAGCACCGATACCTGCCACTGTGGCCGAATAGATGTCAGATTCCGTTGAAGCCACCACGCGTGAAGTGAAGGTCGAAGCATTGAAGCTGTGCTCAGCATAAAGGATCAGTGACACGTCAAAAGCTTTGACGATTTCTTTTTGTGGAACTTTTCCGAAGCACATGTTGAAGAAGTTTTCAGACAAAGAAAGATTCTTGTCCGGAGCAATAAAATCCAAACCTTTTTTGAAGCGGTAATCCGCCGCAATCATGGTTGGAATTTTAGCCAGCATGCGGATCGCCTTATCCAGGTTTGTTGCAGGCTTCGCGTCCCAGATGCGCTCGTCTTCGCAACCCAAGAAGCTCACACCCGTGCGGATCGAATCCATGGGGTGACATTTCTTTGGAAGACGACGGATGACTTCAAGATTGTCTTTGGTGATGTCGCGGTAGCTGCGTTCCAATTTGGTGAAATCAGCGAGCTGCGCTTTGTTCGGAAGTTCGCCGTTGTACATCAGGTACGCAACTTCTTCGAATGTGCACATTTCCGCCAGATCTTGAACCGGGTAGCCACGGTAAATCAGTGAGTTGGTGTCAGGATTCACTTTGGAAACGGATGACGTATCCATCACCACGCCTTCAAGGCCTTTCTTGACGTTCACTTTCTCTGGTTCTGGTACATAATCCGGGTTGACGTAATCTTGAGCCATTGCGCTCTCCTTTTTGGTTAAATCTTAAAATTAAAAATGCTGGTGTCGAAAGCGTTGTAGCGTTCGTAGTCGGTCAGCTCGTAAAGCTCTTTCCGGTGTTGCATTTGATCCAACATGCCTTCCAAGTTTCCGTTGGCCAGCAGGTGTTTCAAACCTGTTTCTTGTGCTTTCATTGCCAGACGCAAAGTCGAAACCGGCCAGATTACGATATTGAAGCCGACATTTTCCAGTTGCTTGATCGTCAGTAGCTTTGATTTTCCGAATTCAGTCATGTTCGCCAAAAGTGGGGCATTGACCTCTTTGCGGAATTTTTCGAATTCTTTTTCGTCCTGCAAAGCTTCGGTGAAAATCACGTCAGCTCCGGCATCGATGTAGGCCTTGGCGCGATCAATGGCGCGGTCCAAGCCTTCGCTGGCGCGGGCATCGGTGCGGGCGATGATCACAAAGTTTGGATCCAGCTTGCGGCTTTGATCAGCGGCGCGGATTTTTTGGATCATCTCGCTAGGCGCGACCAAAGATTTTCCGTCCAGATGGCCGCAGCGTTTTGGATTTTCTTGGTCTTCCAGGTGACAACCGGACAAACCCAGCTCGATAAATTCTTGAATCGTGCGGGCGGCGTTCATCGCCACACCGAAACCGGTGTCGGCATCGATGATAGCCGGCAGCTTGGTCACGCGCGCGATCTGACGACCGCGCTGTGAAACTTCTGTCAATGTTGTCAGACCCACGTCCGGATAACCCAGCTCGTTCGAAAGAACAGAACCAGAAATGTAAACTCCTTCAAACCCTAGCTTTTCGATTTGCATCGCGGAAAGCGGGTTGAAAGCTCCTGGAAATTTCAGAAGCTTGCCGGATTTCAATCCGTCACGGAATTTTTTTCGTTTCTCCTGGGGTTGGGTCTCGTTGAACAACATAGTCTAGCTTCGCTTTCTCCGCCAAAGCGGGTCTAGAAAATCCCCTTAGTGTCGCGTTTGTTGTTTTCCAATTTTTCAAGCGGGATCTGAACGTTCAGCTCCAACAACTGGGCCGCCGTCAGATCCTGCAAGTTTTCACACAAGCCGATGAAACGGTTGCGCTCGTCTTGGGTGATAATGCCTTCTGTTAGCATATCGAACTTGCGAACATAATCTTTGCGGACAAATGGTTTCGCACCGGCTGGGTGAGCATTCGCCACGCCCAATTCGTCGACAAGTTTTGTGCCGTTTTTGAAAGTGATTTCAACACGACCGCCGAAGCGTTTTTTGTTCGGATCTTGTTCGTGGTACCACTGCGTCCATTGTGGATCTTCCAAAGTGCTGATCTTGTGCCACAAAGCGACCGTGTCCGCGCGTTGTGCGCGCTCGGGAGCATAAGATTTCACGTGGTGCCATCCGCCGTCCTGCAAGGCAACCGCAAAGATGTACATGATCGAGTGATCCAAAGTTTCGCGAGACGCTTTTGGATCCATCTTCTGAGGATCGCCCGCACCGGTCCCGATCACATAGTGAGTGTGGTGAGACGTGTGAATGACGATGCTTGTGATGTCGTCAAAGTTCGTGATCTTTTGCTTCATACGAGCCGCCAAATCAATCAACGCTTGGGATTGATATTCAGCCGAATGCTCTTTCGTGTAGGTTTCAAGGATCGCGCGTTTTTCTTCACCGACTTCTGGCAATGGAACTTCGTATTTTCCGTCTTTGCCATCCAGCATGTAAGCGATCACAGAATCTTCGCCTTCGTAAATCGGAGACGGAGCGCCTTCACCGCGCATCACACGGTCCACGGCTTCAACCGCCAATTTCCCTGCGTGGGCCGGAGCGTAGGCTTTCCAAGATGAGATTTCACCCTTGCGAGACTGACGAGTGGTGAACGACACGTGCACCGCTTGTTGAACCGCTTGGAAGATCGTCTCAGTTGAAAGACCCAAAAGCGTGCCGATGCCGGCCGCCTGCGCTGGGCACAAGTGAGCGATATGATCTTTTTTAAATTTGTGCAGGCAGATCGCCTTCACCAAGTCGACGTGAACTTCGTAACCTGTCACCAGACCGCGCAGAAGCTCTTTACCTGATTTTCCCATTTGCTGAGCAACGGCCAAAATCGGTGGAATGTTATCGCCTGGGTGCGAATAATCCGCGGCTAAGAAAGTATCATGGTAATCCAACTCACGAACCGCAGTTCCGTTGGCCCAAGCGGCCCATTCGCAATCAAAGCGTTGGTTGTTTGGCATGCCGAAAACTGTCGCACCATTTTGACGAGGGTGAGCGATCGCCATCGCGCGAGCGGAAGCCACCGGACGACGGTTGGCCGCTGCAATTGCGACCGAGGCATTGTCGATGATTCGGTTGATCACCATGTCGGTGACATCGGCTTTGATCGGAGCTTTGTCCGAAGCGATCTCGGCAATTTTCCAAGCCAATTGATTTTCACGAGCCAGTTTTTCTTTTGATGGGTAAACCCGCACCAGATGTTTGCGCATTTCGTTTTCCTTTGGTTAAGCCGAAAAACGATAGCACGGTGTTTTGGGGTGCGAAAGCCTGATCTACAGACGGGGAGCGGGCTTCAAACCCGCGTCATGTTGCATGACGCGGACAAGAATTACTTCTGACACTGTTTCAGATTTTGGCTGAGCTTCGAGAAAATGCGGCTTTTCTTCAGGTCCTGATACAGATCTTCCGCTTGTTGCTGCAATTCCGTGGGGACGCGGTCGCTTTCGCGTGCTTCGTGGTCCAATTCTGCTGCATCTTTCAGCTCTCCCAGGCGATTGACGCTTTGAGAAAGGCCCAGGAACAGGCACTGCTCGATATAGCATGGGTCCGTTTCCAGAGCGCTGCCGGGCAGAGTCGAATATTTGCTTTTCGCAAGCGAGGTGCTGGCCAAGCCTTGCAAGCTCGGGATCGAGCAGCTTGCTTGGGTTTCTGGCTGAAACTGAATCAGTCCATTCAGCACACGCGCTTCGATCATGAACCAACGGATCTCGCGGCGAAGTTCGTGCAAACCTTTGCCATCGCCATCCCGCTTTTCCAGGCGACCCAGGTCGTATTCGGTTTCAGTGATCGAATCCAGTTGCGCGCTCAACTGGGCGATGATCTGCGAGCGGTCTTGGTCGTAGGAAAGCCATTTGCGTTTTTTTAAGAAGCTTTTGATTTCACTGAGGCGATCTTTCTTGCCGGCGTCGATCCATTTTTCTTTTTCCAGCAGTTTGATAAAACTTTTGCGTGCCTCTTCGGCTTTGGCTTCGTCTTTTTTCTTACCGCTTTCTTTGGCGATGCTTTGCCATTTGTCGTACTCGCCAATGCCGTCTTCTAAAATTTTCATCTGACCACGAATCAACGATGAGAACTTTTCATCTTGCGGGGAATACAATTTTCCCAGCGCCTGCAGGTTGAAAGCGGCGATGCGATTTTCGCCTTTTAAAAGAGCATCGGCGATTTTTTCCGATTTGGGGTTGGAAGTCAGAGATTCTTCCAGCACCGAAAGCCAGGGCGCAAACCGCGCTTGTTGCGCTTCACCAGCGGCGAAAGCCGAGGTGGAAAATAAAAGTGAAAAGGCAGAAGCGACCAGGAAATTTGAAAAGTGAGTTTTTGAAAGCATCGGAAACCCCATGGTTTTATCGAATGCGGGACTTTAACAAATTCACCGATCACTTTCCCGGATTGAAAAAGGGGAGTGTGAGAAAGAAAGAGCTGGCAAAAAGTTCGACAATCAGCTTCCAATCACCTGCGCACAATCCCAGCCTGCCGGCGGTATTTGTAAGCATTATGAGCCGCACACAGGTACTGAAGGTTCTCTGGCGTATCCAAACCACCAGCCCATCTGGGAATGATATGATCGACTTGCAAAGCAAAAGTGCTTTCACATTTGCGACCGGTCTTTGGATCCCGGAACTGACAGCAGCGGCTTTTTAATAAGCTCATGTGTATAGGCTGAATCATTCTTTGTTCAACAGGCATAGGTAGGTCTGCATTCATCCCCATATCTGTCGAATCAGCAACGCCCTCAGTCGCCGAAGCGGTAATTGCGTGCGGCGAAACTTTCTTTACCGCAACGACTTTAGCTTGCTGAAGGTGCACTTTATGCAAAGAAACTTTCTCGATTTTGTCTGAATGTTTCTCTACTTTACGCAGATGCTTCTCACACAGCACTTCAATCACATTCGCCCAAGAAATCTCTTTCTGCTGTTGTGAGAGCACATGGATAAGCTCATCTCTTGATGAGCGAAGCTTTTCAAACTGCTCTTTTGATAAAGTGATCTCTAACCGAACCGATTCATCTTGCTGCACACGCTTTTTATCCTGCATCTGCAGTGGAAGATCTAAGCTTTCGGCTAAGATTTTCTGCGTTTCGGCAGTTGTTTTTGAATGAATTCTCATCAGAAGCTCTTGCTTCATTTCAGTAGAGATTCGGGTGTGGGTGAGTTTTTCTTTTTCCTTGATCGCGCGTGAGAGCTCGCAGGCTTGAGAAAGATTGATCGATCCCTCTTTGATGTTTTCAGCTAAGCTTGGCAGGTCTCTTAAAAGACTTGCAGCCTCGAGCCTTCGCATCGCCGAAGAACCCGAGTAGCCCATTTCTTTTGTGAGGTACTCGTACATGGAGGAGTAGGCTTTTGCTAAGTAAAGCTCTCGTCTTGAGACTTCTTTAATATGCTCTAAAATAATATGTAAAAGTTTTCTCTCTTTTTGGATCAGGTCTTTTAATTGAAATTCCAGCTCGTCGTTTGTGAGTTTTCGCAGGGAATTTGCATATTCCAGCGAGACGTGCTTTGGTTCGACGTGGATTGCTTTGACGTCAGTGGGGTTGATTTGAAGCTTCATGCAGTTCATGTCGAAATGGTTCATTTGATTGATCCTTATAATTTTAGTTCGAGATCTTTCTAGCATGGGTTTTTTAAAAGCAGTTTTTGAGATGGGTGAGAGGTGCTTGAGGCTCGTGATTAAACGCATGGGTTTACTCTCTATGAGATGCAAATTTGATTTTTGAAAATTTCAAATCATCGATGTAAATGCAGAGCACTCAAAGGAAATTAGAGAGATGAAAATCTCGTCAAGCAGAATAAAATATTATTTTCCATCACTCGCTGCACTCGGTCACCGGAGCGGTGGTGAATTACCGATCCGGCGCATAGCTGCCGAAGCAGTAGTGAGACGGCAGTCCCGCGCACAGCCACAGCGGTAAATCGACAGCCCGTCTCGCAGCCACCAAAGCGGTGGTGAATCACCGATCCGGCACATAGCTGCCGAAGCAGTAGTGAGACGGCATTCCCGCGCTCAGTCTCCGAAGCCGTGGTGAATCGCGAAGAAAGCTAGGTGTGCAGCCACCATGGCAGTGATAAATCGACAGTCTGGCGAGTTGCCACCAAACAGGCAGTCGCGACTCCCGAGCTCCGCAAGCCCGGAAGGGACACAACCCCTCCCAACTCATGCCAGCTCAAGAACTCAAGAGCAAAAACCTAGAAAGTCCCGATCGAGAAATAGATCGGAAACTGAGACTCGTGACGCTCGTCATGCCGATCCAGCTTGTAACCGATATCCAAGGACACGCTTCCGATCGGTGTTTGGTAGCGCGCCCCGATGCCGATCGCATCACGGTAAGGATCATCAAAGCCGACGCCCTCGACAAACACCGCGCCGCCATCGTAGAAAACGGCGCCACCGATGGCTCCGACAATCGGGAAGCGCAGTTCGGATTTCAGCAGGTACATGGTGGCCGCTGTGGTCAGTTTGTACTTGGTCGCGTCTTGGCCATTCGGGAAATCGTTGGCATTTGGGAAAGCCTCGTCCGGTTGGAAGCCGCGAATGGTCGACTGACCGCCAAGGCTTAAGCCTTTCAAGTTGTAAGGAACCCCGCAGGCGGCATTTTCGCTGACCCGGCAGAAGTTGCGCACGTATCCACCGCGAATGGAATTGGCCCAAACCCAACCCGGCTTCACGACCGGCGTGTACTGCGTGATGTTGCCGAAAGCGCGCCAGTAATTCACCGTGCGCGAGCTTCCCAACGCGGGCGAGCCGTATTCGGCATTGAAGCGCGAAAAGACTCCCGAAGTCGGGTTGAACGGATGATCGCGATAATCAAATGTCACGGTGGGACCGGTGGTGACAATGACCAACTCGTCACGGCCCAGTTTTCGTGGGTCCGAATCGGCGAGCTTGTCATTTTCCACCGAATCGATCGGGAAAGTGCGCACCTGCGCCGAACTCCACAGATCGTAAGAGACCAAAATATGCGAGGTGATATCTTGCTCGATCGTGTAAGTGATCTGCTTCAGCTGCGTCCCTTGCTTGGTGACAAAATCGGAAACGTATTCGGCCAAAGTGTAATTGATACGGCCCTTGATACGCGTGTTGAAAAGGTAGGGCTCAAGATATCCCAGGGTCACTTTGTTTTCCAAATAACGAATGCGATCGACGTTGTAATTTCCTTCCAGGCGGGCGGAGACACCGCGGCCCGTGCCCATGATGTTGCGGTAAGCGATGCCGGTGTAACCGCGCACGGTGAAGCCGTATTCGCTATTCACGCCGGCCCCCATGGTGAACAGTCCCGGGTCACGATCGCTGACGCGAACGACGACGGTTCGCTGCGAGATCTGGGTTTTTTCTTCCAAAGTTTTGATGTCGATGGAATTGAAATGTCCCAAGCGCTGCAGACGGCGCGTGGATTCTTCGATCAGCTGCGGAGTCAGTGTGTCGCCGACATGAAAATCAAGCTCGCGCATGATCACCGAGTCGTTCGTCAGCGAGTTGCCTTCGATCAGCACGGAAGAGACGACGATTTTCGGGCCTTCGTAGATTTTCATTTGCAAGGAGGCCTGCGTGCTGTCGGCATTGTAAAGAACGAGCTCTTCTTTTTCGTTTAGGACCGACATCTCGAGATACCCCGAGTTGTGGTAGAACTCTTTCAGTTTCGCCAAGCCTTCTTCCAGTTTGTTCAAGCGCAAAGGTTCGTTGGCCTGAAGACCGATCAGGCGTTGCAGCTCGGCCGCGCTGAAAGCGTTGTTGCCTTCAAAGTTCAGGGCCTGCAGGATGGTCAGCGGTCCTTCATCCAAATTGACCGTGATATTGATCCGGTCTTTCTTGTCGCCTGTGTAAGACGCCTTGGTGCTCAGGATTTTGGCGCGCAAAAAGCCGTGGTTTTGCCGATCGATGACCAAATTGTTCAAGCCCGTCTGGAATCCTTCGCGGTTGTAATACCCCTTATCGACCAGCTCGGTGGAATGGTCTCTAATGAAGTTGATGTAATAGGTTTCGGGGCTTGTAAATTCGCCGATGATGCGGATTTCGTTGATTTTCACCCGTGGACCTTCGCGCACGTCGAGCAAAATCACTTTCTCGAACGGGCGGGAGGCCGCGACTTCGTCACCAGAAGCTTCGACGCGTGCAAAGCCCAGGCTTAAATAATAATTTTTCACCTTGGTCGCAAGTTCGGGCCCGATATTTGGATTGGTCGAAAAGAAGGTGTCCAGCTCCAAAGCGGTCTCGACCGAGTCGCGATTTTTTTGCAACACGCCTTTGAAATCCAAGAAATACTGATCCGAGTTTCCGACAAAGAAGGTGAGATCCGCTTTCGATTCGTCCTGGCTTAAGGTGACCTCGGGGCCGGCGAGCTCGGCTTTCAGGAAGCGTTTTTCGCTAAAGGCTTCGCGCATGTCTTTTCGCAATTGATTTAGCAATCGATCGGTCAACGCTTCACCTTTCAGAAGACGGCGGAGTTTGCTTTCAAAAAGCAAGCGGAAGGCGGGGTTGGCGACGCGAAGCTGAACGTCGCCGACCATGGTGCGCGGTCCTTCTTTGATGATCATGCTGACCGCGACTTCACTGGCGGACAGGCGTTTGAATTCCAGATCGATGCTGGTATTGCGGAAGCCCTGATCGCGGTACATGCGACGAATGCGGTCGCCACCTTCGATCAAGACCTGCTGATCGAAGACCGCTTTTTCGCCGACGCCCAGTTCGGTGCGGATTTCGTTTTCCGAAAAATGGTCGTGACCGAGGATCTGAATGCTGGAAATGCGGCGGGTGCGCCCGACGTTCAGATGGTAAATTTCGGTTTGATTGACGCTTTCCATTTGCAGTTGCACGGTCTCGTACTGCTCTTGTGTGACCAGGTAACGAATCAAATTGTCCAGATCGGCTTTGCTCGGGCTGCCGGAACGCAAGAAGGGGAATTGTTTTTTCAGCTCTTCTTGGGTCTGTTCGGACAGAATCGAAAGATCAACGATACGTTTGACACCGACCGGAGCCGAAGACACCTCCGAAAGTTCCGAAGCCCCGGCCGGCGCCGCCCAGACGGGGGCGACCAAAGGGGTGCTGAGCATCAAAGGTAACAGCAAGCGTGCGATCATTTGAACTCCCGTTTGAATTCAAGATCGATCCCCAGAATGCTTTCGTCTTTGCGATTGCTGGTTCCCAGATCTCCCGAGTTCTCGAGATACTTGCGATCTTCGTAACGGCCGATGGCCGACAGGTTGTCGGTCAGATTGTATTGCAAGGTGTATTCGTTGGATTGCGCTTTCGTTCCCGATGTTTGCGTGGCGGATGCCTTCACGCGATCGGAAATTTTTTTCGATAAGGTCACGCGCTGAACCGATCCATCCTTGGTGTCATCCGAAGCCGAAACCTGAATTTCGACGCCGGTTTTTTTCTGAAACTGTTTCACCGGTTCGAACTGGGTCAGGACGCCGGCGGCAAGACCGCTGTTGACCTTATCGCTGGTGACGGTGCCCGATGATTTTTCCAAAGACTGGCTGGTCACGCCCAAAGCGATCAACGAGAAAATGTCCTGCTCGGACAAGGGCGGGGTGCTGGTCGGCTTCAGCACCGGCTCTTTGGCCACACCCTGAATCAAAAGATTGATATCGTAATCCGAAATTCGCGTGCGGGCGGAGACGTAAAGCTCGGGGTTGATATCGCTGCTGCCGGTGAAGCGAACGCTGCCATTTAAAACTTCGAAGACTTTATCGCGGATCGTGGCCTTGGTTCCTTTTTCGGTCACCAGCTGTCCACCCAGGCTTGGCGCCGTTGGCGGACCTTTCACCAGAACCTGTCCCGTCACCGCGCCGTCGATGATCGAGTTCTTGATCTGCAGCGGCTTTTCCAAAACGATGTTCAGATCCAAAAGCACGGGTTCAAATGCGCTTTGCAAAATCACCTTGGGCAGATAAGAGCTTTGTTTCAGATTGTTCGTGCCGGCTTCATCACCGAACTCTTTATCCACGAAGCCGCCGCGTACGTAATAAGTTCCGGACAGGGTAAACGGGAACCAGCTTCCAGAAAAAACCAGGTCGCCGTCGCCGGTCGTGCGAATGCGATCGGGCACATTGAGATTCACGTTTTCCAAATGCGCTTTGATGCTGGTCGGAAGATTTTGCGGACCCTGGATGATCACCGAACCGTCACCTTCGAAAGTTCCGCCGGCGATATTTCCCAAGAATCCATTGATCAGGATCTTGGACTGCGAAAACTGCAGATCGGCCTGAATTTTTTCGAACGGGTGGGGGAAGCCTTTGATTTTCACAAAGCCGCTGCGGATATTTCCGCTCCCCAAGATTTCCGGTTTCAGCAGCGGGCCCGAAACGTCCGCCGCGACCGTGGCCTGTCCGCCCAGCTCCTCTAAGAAAGGCAAAAAGATTTGGAACAGACGAAGGTTCGCTTGCGCATCCATACGCAGATTCAAATCGTCCTTCGAGATTTGTTTTCCGGTGACTGAAAAATAAGTCTGATCGCCATCGACACGGAACTGATTCAGGCTGGCGACGCCGTTATTCATGACAAATTCCATCTGCTGACGATTGCGCAGGCTTAAGCCCCCACGCTGAAGCAAGAGATCGTTGACAACGCCTTTGCCGGTGGACGACCAAAGCCCGCCGCGATCGCTGGCGAGCTCCACCTCGCCGGAAAGGGAGGCTTTGTACTCGTTCAAAAGCGAGCCGCCGCCAATCAACGCAAAAACGGTCGCGTAATTCCAGTTTTGCGCTTTCATGTTCAAAGAGAACGGCTGATTGTCGACCAGCGGGAAGCGGAATTTGGCCAAAAGCTGATTGCCGAAAAGACTGGTGGTTCCTTGCAAAGATTGGCGGTCGAATTCCATTTGAAAGCTGCAATCGGCAAAATCTTTTTCTTCGATATTCAGCTGGGTGATCTTGCCTTTGAGATTCAGATCCGGATTCAGAACAAAGCCTTTGAGGGTGGCATCGACATCGATCAAACCGGAAATTTGCGAACCCAGTTTGGATACGTTTTCGGATTCTTCCAGAATCAATTTCGGAGCCTGAATGTGCAGATCGATATCGCCGTTGGGATGGCCGACACCGGTGAGAGTGATTTTATTCTGCGATTTGGTCATCGAGGCCCGCTTCACCGTCATCTCGCCGGAATCCGAGTGCAGATTCAAATCCAAACGATCGAAAGTTTCGCCAACCACCGAGCCGCGAATCAGGCTCGCTTCCAAATCGTAAGACAGCTTTCCCAAGGCAAAAGGGCCTTCTACAGAGACCTTGGCCGAGCCCGCACCGCTGACCGCGACGGGCATCACAAAGCGGCGAGAGAAAATATTCAGAAGCTCGTTGATCTCCATTTTCGGCAGCTCGCCCTGCGCCTTGACGCGGCCTTTGTTCACGTCGACTTCGACCTGCGCCTGGTACTGCGTGGTCGCAAACTGCGCTTGCAGATCGCTGAAACGCAGGACTCCTTTTTCGTAAGACAATTTTCCCGTTGGGCTCCCCAAAAAGAAATCTTCAAAGAAGACATTCTGGGTTTTCAAACCCATCTGAAAGGTCGCCGCCGACGAGTCGCCTTGGACCGATCCCTGAATTTCGGAAGAGCCTTCGATTTTCAAACCCGCCAAGTGGCGCACGTTTTTGAAATGAAACGAAGGGGTCTGATAATTGATTTTAAAGCCTTCTTTGAAATTGATCACGCCGTCCGATTTGCCTTGGTCTTCTTTAACCTTGAGGTCGGCTTGATAGCGAATGTCTTTCGTGGAAATTTGGAAACTGCCTTTGGTTTCAAACTCGTCCATCAGCAACAGGGTGTTTTCAACTTTGTCGCCGGTGCGGACCTCCACCTGATCGCCGCGCGCTTGACCATCACATTTCACCAAGGTGTCGGGATAAAGCGGACCGCCGCACTTGATTTGCGCGCCCAACAACACTTCCAGTGGAAGGTCGCCCAGGCCCAAACGGAAAAGCAGCTCGTTCAGATCGACCTGTTCGGTGGCTAAATTTCCTTGGACGCCCATCTTGAACTGACCGTCTTCATCGGCAAAGGTGAGCTCAAAACCGTTGATGTCGACCAAGCCAGCTTCGTTCGTGAGCTCAATGCGCGGAATCTTCAGGTGATCTTTTTGCAAAGTGCCTTGCAGCTGCACGTCGCCAATTTCGAACTGATCGACTTTCAATTTCTGTCCAGAGACTTTAAAGCCGGCTTCGATCTGGCGAAGGCCGTCCATCGCCATGCGACCCGAAGCATTTAGTTTCCCCCAAAGTTTAGGAAAGGCCATCAGATTGCGGGCGGCCGATGACAGTCGATCCAGCTCCGAGAAAACTTCAAATTCGATATCGCCCTGTGGACGCTGAACGATATTTGAAATATTGCCGAAGGAGCCTTTCGCCGTCAGCAGTGAATTCAAAAGCCCGATCTTCAGGCTTGAGATATCCAGGGTTTCGGGGGAAAGCATCGCTTCGCCCTGAATGCGAAAAGGAATTTCGCCCGTTTTTTCGTAATCCAGAATGGCGTCGTTGAAATCGAACTGCAGATTCAGTTTTTCTTTTCGGTTTAAAACCAACAAATCGGTTGAACCCAGCAGCAGACCGAATTTCATTTTTTCCGATTGAATTAAAAAGTTCCCCTGGCGGAAGCCCACTTTGTTCACCGGCACTTTTTTAAGCAGATCAAAAAGATCCTGCACGGGAAGGCGGGTGTCCGATTTGCTTGAGCTTGCGGTGAGATATTTGTCCAGATCGATTTCAACCGAAGGCTGCTCGATCAGCAGGCTTGAAACCGCAATGCGTCCGCCCAGGGCTGCCAGCAAATCCAAAGAGGCGGTGACGCTTTCCACTTTCACCGGGGGAATTTCGATATCTTTCGAATGCAGCTCGATGCCCTTCAGCTCGATTTCCGGAAAGAGCAAAGACCAGTCGACTTCGGTGATGCGAACGGTGATCGGGAGTTTCTCTTCCGAGAGGCGATTGACCTGCGACAAGATCCAGGCTTGCACCTGCGGCTTTGCGGCCCGGTACAAACCGAACAGAACGGCAAAACCCAAGACCACCGGCAAAAGGATCAGCAGGACGCGTTTGCTCACAGGAAGTCTTCCTTCCACTCGGTGAGAAGCGAGTGCGCGGCTCGATAGTGAGGACGTGCCTCAACCATGCCTTCCAAAATTTCGATGGCCAGTTTTTTTTGCTCCAGTCCCCACAGCGCTTGCGCACGCAGATAATGAGCGGCAAAAACAGTTTCCGGATCGCTTTCGTATTTCGCTTCCAACACCACGAGCTCGTCCAACAGTTCCAAAAAGCGTCGACTGCGCAACAGGATTTCCGCTTTCGTCCAATCCTTCACGGCCGATTCGGGCGCCTGGTCGATCAGGCGCAATGCGGCCTCATGGTTATCCCAGATCATGTGAGCAATGGCAAAGTCAGGTGCAAGAAATTGCGCACCGACCAGGGCCTCGATCATGGATTCTTCGATGGCATTCAGAAGCTTCATCGTCTCATCGTCGATCGGCTCGAAAACGGGAAAAAAGATTTCTTTGCGCGGGCGCGAGCTGCGCTTATTGATGTAATCCTGCGCCATGCGCTCGCGCAGATCGACGCGAAGCTGATAAATTTCCATATCGCCCGGATGAATGCGCATCAAAGTCTGAATGAGCTTGTCTTCTTCTTGAAACAAATTTTGCGACCGCATCACGGCCAGCTGCTCTAAAAGCTCCTGCCGGCGGCGCTTGGCTTTTTCAGTGAGCTCGCGCTTGCGAAGCCCACGCTGAATCTCAAGTTCGGGGCGAAAGTCATCCATAAAGTAAGTGCGTGCCAAACGTGGCAGCGCTAAAGTTTCCTCGGCTCCTTGAAAGATCGCGTCCTTCACTTTAAGCGGAATATCTTTTTGCGCCGACAGGAACAAGGCTTCAGCAAAATGTCCCCAAGGAATCAACGAGCCATCTTCCAGTTTGCGTGAAACCAAATCGACAAGGCTTGCATGAAACCCACCGTGCATCAAAAAAGTGGCGATGGCTTCAAACTCGTCGATCTTCAATTTCTTGGATTCATATTTTTTGATCAGATGATCGGCCACAAGTTCAGGCGACTGATGATGATTCAGAAGATTCTGAATTTCGATCTCGATCGTAGCGGCTGAGCGGGCTTGGGCCAAAGGGGTCTCCTTAACCCCTTTATTGTAAGGGAAAGCTGAGTCAATCATGAGACTTAACGCGCAAAATTAGGACCCAGGTCGAGGCCCAGATTTGTTCGGGAAAATTCGGCAATTTCCGCCCCGTTTCTGAAGGCGCCAAACCAACGGCCGGGGATTCAGAGGATGATCTCCAGTTACACCTCACAAACAAGTCAACAAATCTGTTAGCTTGTTCATGAGGGAGGTCAAGGTCTCTCAGAGTAAGGCCTCGCCCCGAGGCCAATAAACTGACATTTTCGCCAATATATTGTCCTTAAGACAGAGCCCACTGAAAGCTCAGCATCCCCTCCCAAAATTATAGACACGGCGGCCACGATGGCCGGCGTGCAGCTTTCCATGGACGGAAGGACTGGAATTACCGCCATTACCGCTGCGCTCGAGATACACTGCGAGCAAAAAAAAAGCCGCAGGTTTCCCTGCGGCTTTCCCAAAAAACAAAATTTTCGCTGAACTACTCGGTCACGCGGGAAACGTAAGCCCCGCCTTCAGTCGTATCGATGCGAACCAGGTCGCCTTCGTTGATATGCAAAGGCACGTTCACAACCAGACCCGTTTCCATGGTTGCTTGCTTCGTCGCGCCAGTCACGCGGTCGCCTTTTACGCCGGGCTCAGTTTGCGCCACCTTCATGTTCACGGCTTTTGGGACGTCGATTGAAACTGGACGTTCATTGTAGAACAGAACAACGACCGGAAGATTTTCGATCAGGAAGTTTGCCGAATCGTCGATTTCGTTTGGCAAAATCGTGATCTGCTCGTAGGTCGTTTGGTTCATGAAATTGTAGCCGCTGTCGTCTTTGTATAAGAATGTCATCTCGACGTTTTGCACGTCAGGAACTTCGAAACGTTCGCCAGATTTGAAAGTGCG
Organism: uncultured Bdellovibrio sp.; assembly: GCA_966211455.1. Lineage (GTDB taxonomy): Bacteria > Bdellovibrionota > Bdellovibrionia > Bdellovibrionales > Bdellovibrionaceae > 21-14-0-10-47-8. The sequence goes on along the minus strand of CBIHNI010000005.1, from coordinate 26,558 downwards.
CTCAAGCTGCTGACCGGTCAGCAAGTTGCGAAGACGTGTGCGGGTGAATTGGTTTCCTTTACCTGGTTTGACGTGCTGGAAATCCAACACTTGGTAAGGGCTGCCTTCAACCATCACGCGAAGACCACGGCGAAAATCTGAAAGTTCGTACATAATAACACCTCAAAAATAAGTGAAAAACAGAAGTTCGAAGATGCCCGAGAGCCTTTGAAAGGTCAATGTCTGTCAAGATTTAGGGGATTCGAGAATCGCATCCTCTTGGTAAGACTTTATTCTGCGCAGCAAATTTTCGAGCAGACGGCGCTTTTTATCAAAGACCATTTTTTCCCGCGAAGCCACCGGGTGCAGAGGGGCCGCCTCTTCTTCCGGCAGGCTTTCCTCTAAGAGCTCGAAACGTTTGGCGATTTCTTTGTTGTCGGGGGCTCGTCCGTGCAGCTCTTCCAGATGCATACGGGCTTTTTCCAAATCGTTGCGCACGATCAGGGCATCGATCAAAGAAAGCTTTCGATCCAGCTCTTGCGTGGAAACTTTCGATGTCGCTTTCTGAGGGGGCGCGTTGCTTTTCAAAGTTTGGTACTGAAACAGATCGTCTTCGTACTCGTCGGCACTGAGCGATTCCAATTTCTGAACGGCATTGCGTGCTTTTTCGCTTTGGGGATTCAAAAACAAAATGCGCTTGAAGGCTTTCAGTGCGTCCTTCGGCTGCTGGCTTTGCAAATGCCAGTTGCCAATCAATTGCAGAGCCAAAAGATTTTCCGGATCCAATTCTTGCGCTTTGTTCAGGATCGGACGTGCTTCGGCCAAGCGTCCTTGCTCCATCAAAATGCGACCCAAAGCTACATAGCCGCCCACATATGTCAGATGACGCCGAATTCCATTAGCGGCCACGATTTCGGCTTGTTGAAACTCACCATTTTCGCGAAGCGCTTCGGCCAGTGGCGCGAAGGCTTTGGAGTTCGGATCCTTCTGCAAAAGCCGGCGATAGTCTTCGATAATCTTGGTGAGATTTTTGCTCATGAGTTCATCTTTGCATTCCGGGTCCAGGCGTGCAAGCATTTGGAGATGATCATTCTTGGTATCGATCCAGGCTCGCGCATCACCGGTTTCGGGGTTCTGAAAATCAGTGGACGCGGCAATGGGCTTCGCATTCAGCACATCAATCACGGCGTCATCTTGATGGACACGAAAGCGTCTTTTCCGAATCGCATGAAAGAGCTGGGCGAGGCCATGGACCTGATTCTGAAAAAGTACCAACCGGATCAAGTCGTCATCGAAAAAATCTTTTTGGGTCGCAATGCCGATAGCGCCTTCAAGCTGGGGCACGCGCGCGGTGTGGCTTTGTACGAATCGGCGAAATTTGGCAGCGAAGTCATCGAGTACGCGACACGCCTGGTGAAAAAAGGGATTGTCGGCAGCGGTGGCGCCACCAAAGAAGAAGTGCAATCCTGCTTGATGAGATTGCTCAATCTCAAGGCAATTGCGCGGCTGGACGCCTCGGATGCCTTGGCCCTGGCCACTTTTCACGCTTTTCGGGTGACGAATCCCTTGCATGAGCGTTCAGGTCAAAGGCAAGATTTAGACCTGTAAATTTGCTTACGACGAAAGGTCATTTATGATCGCTTTGCTCAAAGGTTTCATCAGCGAAGTCACCAATGAAGGCGCCATTTTGGATGTGAACGGGGTCGGTTACGAGCTGACTTGTTCATTGAACACTTTGGCCGAACTGCAAGCCGATCTGATGGGCGGTGCGGGTGCGTCTGCGAAACCTTCAAAAGCTGTGACCGTTTACACCTACACGCACGTGCGTGAAGACGTGTTGCAACTTTTTGGTTTCACCACGAAAACAGAAAAACAACTTTTCACCACTTTGTTGAAGGTGAATGGGATCGGTCCCAAGATGGCCATCAATATTTTGTCAGGCGGCACGGTCGAACAGATTTTAGGAATGATCGAATCCGAAGACGTCAAAGCCTTGTCGAAACTTCCGAAAGTCGGAAAGAAAACCGCCGAGCAAATGGTGCTGACATTGAAAGGCAAATTGGTTTTGCAGGAAACGCCAAGCAAAACTAAATCTGGTGAAGTCTCGGCCGTGCAAAAAGGCTGGTCGCCAGCGCTTCGAGATATTTCATCAGCGCTTGTGAATTTGGGATTCCGCTCTCAGGATGTCGAAAAGGTCGTCTCGCAAATGCCGAAAGAAATCGATTTGCAAGAAGGCATTCGTCAGGGACTTTCTGCACTGAGCTCGCAATAAAAGGGGAAAATCGATGCCACGCATTTTAGAAAGCGAAGATTTTTTGGCAGACGAATTGGAAGCAAAGCCAAGCGCTCGTGCTTCGACTTCGGATCGCGAAGTTCTCTCGAAGGACACTTTGGAAGGCGAAAGCTCGTGGGAAAATATTCTGCGACCTTCTTCGTTTGACGAATTTCCAGGTCAAGATGATGTGAAAGAAAAACTGAAGGTCTTCGTGCAGGCAGCGAAAAACCGATCTGAGCCTTTGGATCACGTTCTGCTGTCGGGGCCTCCGGGCTTGGGAAAAACGACTTTGGCAAAAATCATCGCGCACGATTTGGGTGTGGACTGCAAGGTCACCTCGGCTCCGGCGCTGGATAAAAAAGGTGATCTGGCGGCGCTATTGACGTCGCTGAAACCTTTTTCAGTTTTATTTATCGACGAGATTCATCGCTTGTCGCGCGTCGTGGAAGAGTACCTGTACACCGCCATGGAAGATTATTATTTGGATATCGTGACCGGCGAAGGCCTGGGTGCGCGTTCGATGAAGTTTCAGTTGGTGCCATTCACTTTGGTGGGGGCCACAACACGTGCGGGACTTTTAAATGCGCCTTTCCGCGATCGCTTCGGGATCACCGAGCGTTTGAATTTTTATGATCGCAAAGCTTTGCATCAGATTCTGACCCGTTCGGCGCAGATTCTGGAAATCGAGGCGGACTCGAACGGCTTGGGTGAAATCGCCCGTCGCTCGCGTGGAACTCCACGAATCGCCAATCGTCTTTTGAAACGTGTGCGCGATTACGCACAGGTGAAAGGTGATGGCACCATCACCGAAGACATCGCATCTTATGCTTTGAACCAATTGGGCGTGGATCAAATGGGATTGGATCCGATGGATCGTCGCATTTTGGAATTGATCGAAAACAAATTCCAAGGCGGGCCAGTGGGCATCGAAACTATCGCCGCCGCTTTGTCAGAAGAAAGCGACACGATCGAAGAAGTCTACGAACCCTTCTTGATTCAAGAAGGGCTTTTGAACAAAACCCAACGCGGTCGCGTGATCACCGAGCTCGCCAAGCAACACCTGGCGAGCAAACCGAATCATCGCAACTAGCTGTTAGCACCTGGCCGGTCGCACCTGCCCGGTCGCACCTAGCCGGTCGCACCTGGCCGGCCACGACTAATTGCCAAGAGTGCCAGGAAATTCGTAAAAGTTGTCTGAAGAAGTTCCACCTTGAATGATAAACAGATTGACGCCATCCGTGCTGCCTTGGCAGATGGCAAGACGGTTCGGCTCAATCGCATAAACAACTTCGCAAAAGCCGCGAGCCGACTGAGAAATGCCAGGAATTTGCGCTGCCGGAGTCGAATTTTTTGGCAGCAGATAACGTGTTCCATTCGCTGCCGTGTATTCGGCTTGTTTGTCATAATGAAGAACGACTCGCTCTCCGGTATCAAGCACGCAATGTGTGGCCTGATTTGCATATTGGCAGGCAATTCCATTGATCATCGGATTTGTAATCTGGATCGGTGGCGTAAATTGCTGAGGGGCCGATTGGTAAGAGGAGCCCGGTCCCGGTGGAAGCGGTGTGAAAGACCCACCTGGCATCGCGACCGCGCCACCGCTATATGAAGAAGATCCGCCACCAAAAATATAGCCGGCAGGGCCTTCTTCAATTGGAGGCCTGAAGCTGCAAGGTTGATCTTTGAAGTAATAAAATTTTTGAGAATAGCTATAGAGGCTGATTTTAGAATTGGATTCCACTAATAACATCGAGCCATCGATGTAATAGCTGGTTCCATTCTTGGATTGATTCGCGTCCAAATTGAGCATCCATCCGGCTCCGTTGGTGACGACGTCCATGACGTTTCCCTTTTTTGTGACTTCATAGTCAGATCCATCCGAGTTCTTGAAAGAGCAATCGGCAGCCCAGCTGATGGCTGGCAAAAGAGAGAGTAGAAGAAGCGTTTTTAACATAATGTATCCTTTCCGTTGCGGTTGAATAAAACCGATGACAGGAAATTACCGGGAAGTTGGCTCGACAGTTTTTCTTTTAAGGAAAAAGTCCTTCGCAGTTTTTACTGGTAGCGATGCGAGAAAGGGCTCTCTGTCCAAAAGTTCTTCACTTGGTGACGCCAGCGGTTACCGGAGCGGTGGTTGGATTTTGGGTTTAGAAAAAATTCCGTAAGACTTCGCGCCACAAAGGGATGCGGCTTGGTCTTGAATCGCGGGACCAGACGGGGACTTCATTGATGCGAAGCTTTTGGACTTCGGCTTCGCGCAAGATTTCTGGGGTGTAATACCAGCCCTTCAGTTTCAGATGGGGCAGCAGCTTTTCCAGTGCTGATTTCTGAAAAACCAGATAAGGGCACAACGGATCGCTGGAAGAAATGCCGTGCTTCTTCCATTTTTCCAGAATGATATTTTCCAGTGTCCAGTGCCAGGTGGTGCGGTGGGGAGCTTCGCGTTTTTTTCGAGAGGTGTTGCGATTGCCGATCGCCATATCGGTCTTCGGATTTAAAATCAGCTCTTGCAGAAAATTAAACAGATCGGCGAGCGGAATGGTGAAATCCAGCGGAAAAATCATCACGTAATCGCCGGTGGCGGCTTTCAGGCCTTTGAAAATGCTGCGGCCCCGTCCCAGATTTCGCGTGTTGGCAAGAATCTGCGTGGCGATTTTTTCGGATTTCAGCTCTTGTGCAAGACGTAAAGTCGCATCCGCACTGGGGTCGACCACCAAAATCAGCTCCCACTGCAGCGGAAACTTCTGAATGAAGCTTTCAAGCTCGGTCAGGCCACGCTGAAGCAGCTTTTCTTCGTTTTTCAAAGGCACAATCAGGCTGACTTTTTTCACCGATTTTTTATACCCCGAAGCTTGCTTCGAATCAGTATTTATTTCAGAATATTTCTTTTTCCGGAGAGACCCGCATGAAACACATCGCATTGAATTCGCTCCTCCTCACTCTTGGCTTCAGTCTCTGTCTGCAAGCGCAGGTTATCGAAGAAAAAATGACGTGGACACCGCCGAAAGCTCCGGCGCAAAAAGGCGGGCCACTGGCCCAGCAGAAAAAAGCCGAAGTCGAAAAGAAATGGGAGCAGTGCTCGAGCTTGGGTCAAGCCAACTCTGGCAAGTTTGCCAATGTTCGCGCTTGGGTTTTGATTTCGTGGCTGCACTGTGCGCGCGAACACGCGGTTGAAAAGAAAAATGCGGCAGGTCTTCTGCAAGCGCTGAAGGCGACCGATGCGCAAACTTCGCTTTTGATCAGCGGTCCGTGGAAAACTTCGCTGTGGAACGAGATGGTGAAATCTCGGTTCATTGCCATCGAGCAGATTTCAAAAACTCAGGCGGATGAAGCTTGGAAGCAGGTCGAAAGTTTGATCGCACAAGAAGATCGCTTGGATAAAGCACAAAAAGCAAAAGCCCTGATGATGGCGGGCGAGCTGGCGCAGGCGAAAACCCAGTTGAAGGCCGCTCAATTTTTCTACGAGCAAAGTCTGGCCGAGCAAGAAACAAAAGTCGGGCGCGAAAAGCTCAGCGCTTTGCTTTTTGCTTTGAACGAGAAAAAAGAAACCGCCGAAGAAAAGGCGAAGCTGACCGAGCCCGGCAATGAGGTCGAAGGCAATTTCGAAGAACGCTTCCGCAATTCGGTCAAAAGCAACGACCTTTTAAATCTGCTGGAAGACTGCATCGCTTACCTGAAGCAGTTCCCGGGCGGTCGCCGCGCCAAATGGTCGCAAGAAAAAATCATGGATATCTACACCGGTATGGTCGACCAGGTTCAGGACGAAAAAGTCACCTCGCTTCGGGATCGCGCTTTGTCGGTGATGGAAAAAGCGGACGCCAATCGCTTGCTCGAATGGGCGCGGCAGCTGCACCGTAAAAACGATTACCGTGGCAGTTTGCATCTGGCCGAGAAAGCGTTGGACAATCTGGGGGCCAGCGCTTCGGGCGGGACGTTACTGTATGTGGCGGGACGCTCGGCGCAGTTTTTGGGCGATTATAAAAAAGCGCGCAAATATTTTGAAACTTACATCGAGCAGTTCTCGGGTGGGGATGATATCGCCGAGGTGTATTTCCGTTTGGGTTTGACCCATCTTCGCATGGGTCAGGCTTCCAGTGCCATCGTCGCTTTCGAACGCATGTTGCTGCTGAAAAGCGGGGATCGTTACGAGCTGAATGCGCGGTACTGGTTGGCGCGCAGCCTGCAGGCGACAAACAACACGCGTGCTTTGGGTGTGGTCGATGAAATTCTGACCAAGTATCCGCTTTCTTATTACGGTCTTCGTCTGCGCATGGAGCGCGTCTCGGGCTTGATGGAATGGCCGACCCCTTTGCAAATCGGGAAAGAAGTCAAAAGCAGTTATTACTTGCTGAATGGTCAGAAGAAAATTTTAGATCGCGTTCAGCTTTTGTCGCAAAATGGTTGGACGGCCGAAGCTTTGTGGGAAGTTTCCGAAATGCCCATGCCAAACGATGCGGCCGGAAAAGCTTTGCTCGCAAAAAAATTGAATGAGTGGTCTTTGTTCCCGCCAAGCATTCGCTTGGTGAATGAAGCCACCGAATTGGATCCGCAGCTTCGCAGCTTGGATGTGATTTCGCTTTCACTTCCGCAGGCGTATAAAGATGCGATTCAAGATCAAGCGGCGAAACAAAAGCTCAGTCCGTACTTGGTGCGAAGCCTGATTCGTCAGGAAAGTGCTTTCGGTCCGCGTGCCATCAGCACGTCGAATGCTTACGGCCTGATGCAATTGATCGGCCCCACGGCGCAAGAAGTGGCGGGCGAGCTGGGTCTTCGTGGAATTTCGATTCCGGACGATGTTTTTGTGCCAGAGAACAATATCCAGATGGGGACTTATTATATCGCCAAGATGATCAAGCAGTTCAATGGACACGTGCCATTGGGGCTTGCGGCTTACAATGCCGGACCTTATCGTTTGAAGAATTTCGTCGAAGCCCGAAAAGAAGTCTCGGAACAAATGCAGAAATTTTCGTCGGATCCGTTGGATGAAATGTGGTTTGACGAGCTTCCTTGGTATGAAACCAGCTTTTATGTGAAGGCAATTCTGCGCAACGCCATTCTTTATCAGTTGGCCGAGCGTGCAGGGGCGAAAGATCCCGATCAACGTCGTGTTCAATTTGGCTCGGTGTTGTGGTCGAATTTGGTGGTGAATCCAGCGATCACGCAACTCGACTTTGGGTGGAAGCCGACACGCTAAGTCCTTGATCCGGTAAAATATCGAAATCCGGGTTTGCGACCGGCCTGCCTTTTCGGTAGGCTGAAGAGATGAAAAAGATATTTTCTATTGTGTTGGCTATGGCCATGACGGCCTCTCTTACGAACTGTGCTCATCAAACGTCGCGAACGAATGGCACCAACCCAGACGGATCTCCGCAGGTCGCAAGCAGCGACGATCCGATGGATCCAGATGCTCCCCAGGTGAAACTGAAAGAAGTGGATTCATTCCGTCTGACGGACCCCGAAGGTCCGAAAGTGGTGGATGAAGAGCTCGAGCAAATTCCGACCGAAATCAATCCTTTGGTTGAAAAGTGGATCGCCTATTTCCAAGGAAAAGGCCGTCCCCACATGGAGCGATATCTTTCTCGCAGCACTCGTTACATGAAACTGATGAAGAAGATCCTGCGCCAAAACGGTTTGCCGGAAGATCTGGTTTACATCGCGTTGATTGAATCGGGTTTCAGCTCGCACGCAACCAGTCGTGCCGCGGCTGTCGGTTACTGGCAGTTCATCAAAGGAACGGGCCGTCGTTACGGTATGGAAATCAGCTCGCTGGTCGATGAACGCCGTGACCCGGTGGTTTCGACTCAGGCGGCGGCTGAATATTTCAAAGGTCTTTATTCCGTTTTCGGATCTTGGTATCTGGCGATGGCGTCTTACAACGTTGGTGAAAACCGCGTGAAGCGAGAAGTGATGGTGCATCTGACTCGTGACTTCTGGGAGCTGGCTCGCAAACGCCGCTTCCCGAAAGAGACGATCAATTACATTCCTAAATTTATCGCGGCCAAATTGATCGGAAACAATCCCGAGAAATACGGCTTCACCGAGCTGGATTATCTGACACCGATCGAATTTGATCACATCACCGTCAATCGCCCTGTGAACTTGAAACAGATGGCGGCCAAAATGGGGATGGATTACGACGACTTGAAGCAGCTCAATCCGAAATTCAAAGGCGAGATCGCGCCACTGAAAGCGACCGCACTTGAGCTCCGCGTTCCCATCGGACAAACGCAGCAGGCTTTGGTCGCGGCGCAAGGTTCATTCGTTGATCGCGTTCAGTACATTGCAGATGCTGGCGAAACCGATACTTACAAAGTTCGTCCTGGCGACAGCCTTTCGACGATCGCAAAAAAATATCGCACGACGATTGCTTGGCTGCGTGACACCAACGATCTGCAAAAAGGTCGCAAGCTGCGTGTCGGTCAGCGCATCTCGGTTCCAGAGCGCGGTGGGAAAAAGTCGACGACTGTTAAATACGTAGCAAAAGCTGAAAAGCCTGAGCCCGCAGCGGTGGAAAAAGAGTCGGGCGAAAAGGCCGCGGCCAATCCTGAAATCGTGACGAAAAAAGGGATCTTCTACGTCGTGCAGCCGGGTGACACCTTGTCGGCGATTGCGGACGATTACAACTCCAGCATCGAAGAGCTCCGTCGCATGAACAAAATGAGCCGCGGCTCGGTTCTGCGTGCGGGGATGAAACTGCGTGTTCCGAAGGATGAAGGTCTGCCAACAGATCCATCTGGCGCACGTTCGGTTGAGAAAGTGGCGGACAACGATGGTGGCGATGACAAAGACAATGCCACAGACAAATCGGAGGGCTCCCCGGTAGCCCGTCAGAAGAACAACAAGACGACCCAAGCGAAACTGGTGGCTGACAACCGCGCGCCTCAATCTGAATCCGCTGTTGCATCGGCCGACATGCCAGCACACGTGGTTCAGGCGGGTGAAAACTTGACCCAAATCGCACGCAAATACGGTGTGACGATTCAAGCCATTCGCAAAGCCAACAACCTGAAAAAGCGCTCGGTTCTGAAAGTCGGATCTCGTTTGACGATCCCGGCGGAAGACCGCCCGCAAACAAAATCAAACAGCGGCAAATCGGGAAAGAAATTCGTCAGCACCCCCAGCCGCACTGAAATTTCAATGCGCAAAGCCCATCGCCCGCGCGTGCACATCGTCCGCCGCGGCGAAAACCTGACCCAAATCGCTGAAAAATACAAAGTCAGCCTGGGCGCTTTGAGAGACGAAAACCGCAAGGTTTCCGGCTCAAAGCTTTTCATCGGGAGCAAGCTGTTGATCCCAACGGCAAACGCGAGCTACTGACGTAGCTGGAAAATTGAAAGTTGAGAATGGAAAATGGAACGGGGGCGAAAGCTCCCGTTTTTATTTTCGTGGCCCCTTAGCATCCCTAGCTTTTCTGACCACACCAGACCTTCACCCAAGCCTGTCTCACAACGAGACATCTGTCTCACGCCCAGACCAATCTCAGTCTGAGACGCGTTCTTGAATAAACCCCAGGGCTTGAGAAATCGGAGTAAAATACAGGGTGGACCGCCTTTTTTATTAAGTGATTTCCAGCTTTTGTCGAAGAAAGGAACTGGAAGTGAGTCTCTATAATAGAGAGCTATTTCGAGGTCTTTATGAAGGTTGGTTTTTCGATCCGATACAAATTTTTGGGCGTCATGAGCTTGCTGCTCGCAGTTTGCGTGTGCATCTATCTGGCGATTGCCGTTCAGGTTTTTAAGTCCGACAAAACGGAGCTGGTCTACGATTTGAATCGCAGTCAGGTGTCGAACTTGGCAAGCGAGCTGGACACCCAGTTTGATGGGGTTTCAGATAAGTTTAAACTTTTTGCGATTCTTTCTGGCACGTCTCAGGCCCGTTGGATGGGCGATCTTTTCACCAAAGATTCGGATGTGGTGTTTGTTTCTTTGTACAAGAAAAACGGAACCGAGACGGTTCGTAAATTTGATAACAAAAATTACCGCGAAACCTATGGCCTTGGCGAAGATTATTTCGAAAAAGATCTGGCGGCCGCGCGCGCGATTCCGTTTTCAAATATTCTAAAAAACGGCGATGCGATTTGGAATGCTTCGGCCCCGAATGGACCGCCGTTGATCGGCTTCGGTCGCAGCGTGGTGGTCGAGGACAGCAATGGTGTCGCCGTCGATCAGATGGCGGTGGTCGGTTACCTGAAGGTCGATCGCATTTTGAAAGCGCTTTCGCTGGTGAAGCTCAGCGAAATCACGATCGCCAATTCTGAAGGCGAAACTTTGGTGCATCCGGATCTGAAGCTTTTGAAGGATCGCTCGTTGATGCTTTCGCATCCGCTTTTCCAAGCAGCGGTGGGTTCAAAAACAAAAACCAGCGTGATGTCGCTGGAATCCCAAGGCTCGAAACTTTTGGGTGCTTTTTCGCGTGCTCATAATGGCAAAGTCGTGGTGCTGGCGCAGGCTTCCGAAAAAGCAGCCTTCGGGGCCGTGGCCGAACTGGTCGAGCGATCTTTGATCGTGTCTTTGATTGTCATCACGGCCGCATTCTTGGCGGCGGTTCTTCTGTCCCGATCTTTGACCGCACCCCTGGCGCAGCTGGTGGATCGTATGGACTTGGTGTCGCGCGGGGATTTGACGACGCAGATTTCGATCGGCACGCGTGACGAAACGGCGGTTCTGGCCGGCAGCTTCAATAAGATGATCTTGGATCTCAAGCAATCCCGTGACGAACTGGAAGAAGTGAATCGGGACTTGGATCAAAAAGTCAAAGATCGCACTTTGCAGTTGGAAGAGCAAAACCGTGCCGTGAAAGAAGCCCAAGAAGCTTTGATCCGCACCACTCGTCTGGCTTCGGCCGGGGAGATCGCGGGCCGTGCCGCCCACGAAGTTTTAAATCCGCTGACCAGCCTTCTCACACGCGTGGGAATCATGGAGCGAAAAATCAAAGGCGAAATGCAGCCGCAGCTGCAAGTCTTGACCGATATTTCGCAGGCTTGGGATCAGGATTACAAAGAAGGCGGCTTCGAAAAGCTTGTTGCAACCTGGAAGCAACCTTCTACCGTGCAAGCGGAAGCCACGCTGTGGACCGAAGATATGGAGAACATCCATGCCCTGGAAAATAATTTCGGCACCCAGTTTTCGGCTTTGCATGTGGATACGCAGTTCTTGGCCAAAGAAGGGGCGCGCATCAATAAGATCATCAACGGCATGCGAAAGCTTTCCAATATCCGTTCGGATAAGCGCAAGCATTCAGCCCACGAGATCTTAAAGGATTGCTGCCATATCATGGCCGATCTATTTCAGCAGCGCGGTTATCAGATCGTGCAAGAATTCAATGCCTCGCCGGATTGGATTGTGGTCGACCGGGATGAGGTCGTGCAGGCGATCACCAATATGATGCGCAATTCATTGCAAAGCATGGTGGAAGCGGAAATCCAAAAAGGGGTGCGCGGCACCTTGCGTCTGGTGACCGCATCGATCGAAAATCAAATCCAAATTTATATCGAAGACACGGGGATTGGCATCCTGAAAGAGAACCAGTCCCGTCTTTTTGAAAGCCAGTTTACAACCAAATCTCCTGACGAAGGAACGGGCCTGGGGCTGGGGATCAGCCGCCGATTCATTCGCGGTCATGGTGGGGAGATTGAATTCGTTTCCTCGGCACCGTTCGAGAAAACAGTCTTCCGTGTGCGCGTGCCACTGGCCGATGCCACGGATAAGGGGGCTGCAGCATGAGCAACACAGCCAAGAATCTCAAAGTCGAAGTGAAAACAAAGACGCCGCCAGAGACGAATCATCGTATTTTGATCGTCGATGATGAAGTGGCCATCGCAGACGGGATCAAATCATTGCTAGCCCCATCGGGTGACAACGTGATCCCATTCCGCCGCAGCAGTCGCAGTGCCCAACCAGCGGCAGCCGCTGAAACTTCTGCGAAGGCGGGGGCCATTTCTTACGAGATCACCGTGGTCAACAATCCGCATGCCGCTTTGCAAGCGGTGAAGCAATCATTGGCGGATGGCAAACCCTTCGCGATGGGATTCTTTGACGTCTTGTTGGGTGCGGATATCGACGGGATCGAACTTGTGAAGCAGGTTCAAGCCTTGGATTCACAGATCCACGCGGTGTTCGTCACCGCCTATCAGGACCGAAGTGTCGATTCGATCAACGAATTTTTAGGTGCCGCCAATTCGGATCGCTGGGATTATATCAATAAGCCATTTACAGATGGCGAGATCATTCAAAAAGCGCGCAACGTGACCACTTTGTGGAATTTGCAGCGCATGAAAGAATGGCAAGACGAGCAGTTGCAAGATGCCCAGCGCATGCTTTTCCAAAACGAACGCGCCAACACGGTGGCCGCCGTCGGACGAAGTGTCGCGCACGAGTTCGGGAATCTTTTGATGCAAATCGTGGGTCACTCGGAACTGGCCCTTTTGAAAAATGAACCGCAGCGCATGAAAGAAGCTTTGGAAACAATTCTGAAAGCCTCGGACACCGCTGGCAATGTGCTCGAGCGCTTTAAGAAACTGGCGCAGGGAAGCACGGCGCAGACCGAATTCAAATTGGTCAACTTGATCCAACCGGTGGAAGAAGCGATTGAATTGATGGGATATCAGTTCAAAAAGCATTCGGTGAAGATCGTGAAACAAAAAATCGAGCAGTGCTTGCTAGAAGCCAATAAGCATTCTTTGGTGCAGGTTCTGATGAACGTGTTTATCAACGCCACACACGCGATGCCAAACGGCGGGGACATCGAGCTCAGCATCGAGAAAATCGATGCCGATCGCGTGCAGCTGATGATCCGGGACCACGGCGGCGGAATCCCGACCGAGATCTTGGACAAAGTCACCGAACCTTTGTTCACAACCAAAGGTTCGGGTGGATCCGGCTTGGGTCTTGCGATCTGTAAAGAGATCGTCGAGATCGAGCACGGTGGCGAATTTGCAATTGAAAATCATAAAGATGGTGGAGTCGTTGTCACGCTGAAGTTGCCAACCCGGCAGGAGGTGGACCATGACAACTAATCAATCCATGCTCAAAATCGAAAGATTGACCGTGATGGTGGTCGATGACGACGATGTCATCCGTAAAATCATCATCGAACATCTGATGTCATTTGGTTTTAAAAACTTTATCGAAGCCCATGATGGCACCGAAGCGTTCCGTCACGTCGTCGACCAGATTCAACGCATTGATCTGATCATTTCCGATTGGGAAATGCCAAGAACCGACGGCCTGACATTCTTGCGTGCCGTGCGCGCCCATAAACATCGCTCGGAAACACCATTTATCATGGTGACCTCGCAGCAAACGCACGAACGCATGAAGATTTCAAACGCCAAAAAGCACCACGTCGATTCCTACATCGTGAAGCCTTTCCGTGGTGAGACCCTGCGCGAAAAGGTCTTTCAAGTCCTGTTCGCCGCAGAGGAGAAGCTTCGGCTCAAGACTGATGCCAGCTAAATGTTGGGTGTAGAAATCAGTTTTCGAAGCCCAAGCTGACACCGCCGCCAAAGCCGCTCGAGAAGCTTCTTTGGTAAAACACGACGTCACCTTGCAGGCGGAATCCGATCGAAAGCGCCGAGCTTTCGCCTTTGTAGAATTGATAGCGGAAGTGATTCTGGGTCGACAATCCAAAGATGGCGGATCCGGCCATGAAGCTCAGTTGGTGACCGCTCATGAATCTCTCGCCGTGTTTCCAGTTGTACATCACCGACGGGCCGACGGTCAGAGCGCTTTTGATTTCGATGGCTTCGGCTTCTTTGCGATCGATGTATGGCACCATCTGCACGACCCCGCCGCGCAAAAGTCCGCTTTTATTGTTCCCGAACAGAACCTGCACCCGGGCATCGGTGATCGATTGATCTTCTTGAAACGGGTAGGCGGTGATGTCTTTCGCTTTCCATTTGTACTGGGCGTAGAAGGCATCGATCAGATAAGAGCGATCCTTTGACAAAGTTTGCTCGGTTTGAAAATGTCCGGCGCCCGTCGTCGAACCCGAAAGCTTCGCCTTCAATTCGTCTTGGCCATTCAGGGTCCAAGAGGTCATCATCGGCGTCCATTGAAAAAGGTAAGTATCGCGAAGCTCGCGGTGATCGTCGGAAACCAGAACGACTTCTTTTTCGAAGCGCTTTTCGTCGAACTGCGGTTTCGGCACGTCTTTAAAGATCTCTTCGGTCTTGGTCACCACGGGCGCGCGATTTTTTTCCGGATCCATTTTCTTTCGGATCAAGACGCCATCCATATTCGAAGACTTTTCCGGAAGCTGGGTCAGCTGCACAATCCCGGGCTCCGAGAACACACCCATGCGGCCATTTGAAGAGCCGGCGGCCACACGCCAGAAGTAGCTTCCCAATGGAAATTGCGACCAGATAAACTCGGTTTTTTTTACGACCTTGGAAACTTTCGGAGAGCGGAAATCCGGAGTGTCCGAAATTTCGATCGTGTAAACGTCGGCACCGGGAACGGCCTCCCAAGCAAAGACCGCTTCGTAATCGGCGGTTGATTTCTTGCTATCGGCCGCTTCGGCCGAGCTGACAAAAGTTTTCCAAATCAAAGACCACAGCGAAGACGGGGCCGGATCAAGGCTCGCACCTTTAGATTTTGTCTTTTTCGCTTTTGCCGAGTCTGATTTTTTATCAGCTTTCTTTTTCTTGACCGGCGCGGCTGGCGTTTCTTCCACTGGCTTCGAAGCAGGAACGCGCATCTCGGGGCTCTTCAGCTTCGGAGCGGCGAAGGGTTCATGGCGTGGGAAGATTTGATTCGCGTAAGGAGCCGGCATTTCAAATCCGTCTTGATCGATTCCCATGACCTGCCAGCTGACATCGGCTTCATCCGAAAAATTGAAGCTCACCGAATTTTCTTTCACGCGCTTTTCCGTGACGCGGCCTGTACGCAGATCGGTGATAATAAATTTGTACTCTTTCGCCTCGGGAAGATAAGTCCAGATAAAGGCGACATCTTCGTTTGTTTTCACGCGATCACGCGGGAAGGGGCTTAGCAGATGAAGGTTCGGGGCTCGCCAAACTTCGATCTCTTTGGCTTCAGAGACTTTGCCATTTTTCAAAAGACGCAAGCTGTACTTGCCGGGCTCCAGCGCCAGATTGTCTTTGCTTTGATCCAAGTTCAAAGTTTTCAAAACTTTTTCTTTTCCCAAAGGCAGAATTTGAATTTTCTCGGCTTGGCCTTTCCATTCGACAGGAACATGGGCTTCCGGTTGGAAAGAGTAAACTCGCTGATACTCGGGGCCTTGGAACTTGAGATCGCCTTCGATTGACAATGTTTCGGCGACTTTGTTGTTTTCGATTTTCAGAACTTGGTTCTGGCTTAAAGCCTGTGTGCCCGAATCCTTTTGGAATTCCAGATTTCCTTTCAGAACTTCAACTTCGAAATCGTTTTGACCCGTTTGCTTCAAAGACACTTCAGAGTCTTGGTTTAGATTCAGGCTCCATTCCTGAGTTTCGATCTTGGTGGTCGAATAAGGGTTGCGGGCGCGCAGGTCACCACGCGTGAACTTCAGACGGATTTCCGAATCATTGGCAACCGATTGCGGCTCGATGGTGACCAAGGTGTTTTCCGAAAGGTGCACTTCGGTTTGCTCGTTCAGGTGCAAAGTCGCGTTTGACTGTGACAGTGTCAGAACCGAATCGTAGTAGTACAAGGTTTCTTCTTCGGTGGCATTTTCCCACACCAACGAATTCATCCCACGCTTGCGAAGCTCGCGCTGGGCTTTGACGATGTAGCCGGCGGGTTTTTGCTCAAGACTGACGGATTTGGTTTTGAACGGCGAGGCGATGATCTGCAAATGCATCAAGAGCCAGCCCACTTCCAGAGCCAGCAACAAAATGGTGATGGTGATCAGTTTTCGGTCCGATTTCCAACTGCGTTGCATATCGATTCTTCATCGGATTTTGCTACGGAAAAGTTTGCTTTTTCGGGGTCCAGTTTTGCTTCGGTTTTGGCGGCCATTTCGCCGGGATTTCACAAAGATTTCGCCAGGTTTTGGCAGGTCCAGTTGGGGCTTCCCTCAAAAAGAAAAGTCCGCCTCCTATCAACCCTGATTTGAAGACGGACTTTAAGGGGAATGAAACTTATTTTTTACTGACATATACTTCCTTCCGTTTGCGATCGTCCCATTTGGCAATCATTATCCTCTGGCAGTCTGGCTGGCTTGGGACCTTGTGTTTTCGGTCCTTTAGCCCCTGTAGCTTTGCGCCCCCGCGTTTCCACGAGTTAGCCTTTTGCAAAGGAAGGCTTTGTTACCTATCTAAATTTCTGCGGGATCCTCCTTTTTAAAGTTATTGTCTACTTGAGGTTGGACTTCAGCTTCTTCGCTTTAGCAATCCTGGTGACGCTTTCGTCACTTCGGTTTGGGATTGGTTTGAAAAAACATCCGTGATCCCTCCTTGTCCTCATATTATTGTAACAAGACCAAGGGCTAGGTCAAAATTCTCTGGGGGAAGTTCTCAAAATTTGGCATGCTTTGAAGGAAATCTTCGTCTCAATCTGAGAATCCTCGAGGGAGAATCCAAATATGAAATACATGCTTTCCACTTTGTTTGTTTTCATCGCGATTTCGGCAAAGGCTTGGACAGTGATGGTGATTTCAAGCAATCCCAAGGCAACCTGGATCGACGTCAACAGCCAGTCTCAGCCTTTGAAAGTCGGGCAGTTCTTGGGCGTGGGTGACACCGTCGTGACGGGCGCGGGGACGAAGGTGAAGCTGATCGAAAATTATTCGGTGATGGTGATCGGCGAAAACAGCCGCATGAAAATTGAAGAGTCACCAACGAAAGACGGTCCGCCAACACCGGCCACTTTGAATTTATCTGCGGGGAAAATGCGTCTGCAAGTCGGACCCACCGAGGCGAAGAAATACAATTACCGAATCCCCAGCATCGTCGCCGGCGTTCGCGGCACCGAATTTATTTTAACCGCATCACCGGAAAAAGAAGTCCTGTGCGTGCTGGACGGTGAAGTCGCCGCCGAAGTTCTTTCCAGCGGAGCCAAGGCGGTCGTCAAGAAAAATACCGGCTGGATTCGCGAAGGCAAAGAGGAAGGAAAAATCCTTCCGACCACCTACGAGCAACGCAAACCCTGGATCCAAGCCACCAGCTTCTAGAAATTTCTGGGGATTTGGGTTTGTTTTCTGACAGAACGCAGAGACTTAAGGAATGACCTTGGTGTTCTTCCGCAGGAGACTGCAGCTGATGCCGACGAATTTGTATAAGCTGTTTTCAGCTGCGGAAACAATTGGGGGCGCTTTTTTATTAGCCGGAATTTTCTGGCTCTTTTTCGTTTTGCCGGGTCCGGCGCGAACTTTCGTTCCATTCCAGATCGATTCTCCGCCCACAAATCAAACCGAGAATTCAACCGCAAAACAAATCACGAATCAAATTCTCAATTCAAAAGGATCTCGGGAAAACTTAAACCGGAAGTTTCGATTTCAAAGTTTCTGCGACCTTGAAGAACGCCTGCGCTTCGGCTGAATTCGGCTGACCTTCGACGATCGGGATGCCGGCTTCGCTAGACAAACTGACGTGCGGATTGAACGGAACTTCGCCGATCTTTGCGATCTTCTTCGAATCCAGATACTGATCCATCTCGCCCTTCGGGAAGAGCTGAATTTTTTCACCCGTTCCCGGAGCCAGCATGTAGGACATATTTTCGACCATTCCCAAGATCGGAACGGCGACTCGCGACCACATGTCGACCGCTTTCTTGGCATCGATCAAAGCAATGTTCTGCGGAGTGCTGACCAAAACCGATCCCGCCACCGGAACTTTTTGCGCCAATGAAAGTTGAATATCGCCCGTACCCGGAGGCAGATCGACGATCAGATAATCCAGTTCGCCCCACTGCACATCGCGGAAGAATTGATCCATCGCTTTGAAAAGCATCGGACCACGCCACACAACGGCCGAATTTTCTTCGATGATAAAGCCGATGCTCATCAACTTCAGGCCGTAACGAACCAAAGGCATCAATTTCTGCTCGGGAGTGATATCTGGCTTCTGGTGCATTGCACCCATCATGCGCGGAATCGACGGTCCGTAAATGTCCGCGTCCAACAGACCCACCTTCGCTGACTTGGAAAGCGCCAAAGCCAGGTTGGTCGCAACCGTCGATTTGCCGACGCCACCTTTGCCGCTGGATACGGCAATAATGTGTTTCACACCGGGAATCGGTTTTTGTTGGTCGAAGGGATTAGGAGGAGTGAATGCCATAATGCTTGAATCCTTTGTGTCAGACACGGATAATGGAAAGCAGATGTCTAGCCAAGCATTTTTCTGGGTCAACGTAGGCCTTGGCCTCTTGTTAGCGGTGATTTTCCTTTTTTGGAAAAAGCGCCTTGCCACGCGCAAGATCACGCGATCGGTCGAGACTGCTTCGCATTCGAAGCCGACAACGAGACCCGTTTTCATCTACAACGGCCACAATTTTGACGCCTTTGAAGTCTTCGGCCTCCCGCCAGATTCCTCTCTCGAAAAAGTCGAACAAGCCTTCCGCACCGCCTGCCAAAAAAACGGGCACGACCAACTCTTCCTCGAAACCGCCCTCCAAGCCATCCAAGGCTCGCATCGAAAATAATCGCTGAACCAGCTTGTTTAGCAGCTCAGGTTTTCGTTGGAGATCCACAAAGCTATTGTGGCAGCCAACGATCCCGCAATTTCCAATTCTTTTTCCGGCGAAACTTCGGATTGCTGGTTCGGTCTTTTGCAATCTTCGCTAAGGCCTGCCCCTTCATCTGTTTTGGTGCATAATGAACCCAAGAATGATTTTCCGCCTCTGGCAGAACCTCGGCCCAAATGACCTGCGAAAATCTCTGTCGTGATTTCGGCCGAATCGCATACACCAATTCACACCCCAAAGCCTCTGCCGCCTTCTGCAATGTTTCGATCGTTATAGCGCCGTTCAGTTCCATCTTTTCCAGTTTTCCGAAGCCAGTTCGTGTTTTGAGACCAAGCAGTTTTGAAGCATGTTCTCCCGAAATAAGAAGCCCCTCCCGTGCAGCGCGGAGCCAGCCTTTCTTAAATGGCTGAATGCCTGGGTGATTAAATGGATCAAGCCATAAATCAAAAGGACTGTCAGGAAAAGTAGCGCGACGCCAAATTCGATAAGCTAAATCATATTCTTGAGGTTTCCACTGTCCCATTTGCTTTTCTCCTATTTTTGAGAAGGTCAGCAATTTGTTGGCCAATCTCAATTTAAAAATATGGTGAAATGGCGTCCGGGAGCCCCTCACAAAGTTGACGACTAGTTGGTCGTCAACTTTGTGAGGGTAGAAAAAGTAGGCAGTTCGTTGAGGAGATAGAAAGCGCCGGGTGGAAGCTTTAGCGGCAGCCTTGAGCGGCGGCGTCCATGGCGGCGGCCGAAGACATGCTCACATAGTATTTGTCGTACAGGCTTTTTAAGCAGCTAAGGCTTCCGCGGCGAACAGGAGCGATGGCCTGAGCCGAGCGTGTGGCCGATGCTGTTGCAGAATAAGAGACATAGTATTTATCGTAAGCGAAGCGGACCATGTCTTCTTTGTCGATCATTGACGAGCCGGATTGGTCGGCAGCGAGATCCATTGCAGAAGCTGAGCTTAAAGAAACATAGTGTTTTTCATAGAGAAATTTTGCGACAGGAAGATCGCGGATTTTTTTGCAAGCGGCGACCGCATTGTTCGTCGCGGTTTGAGAACTTTGCGAGACATAGTATTTGGCGTAGGCGAAGTCGAAGCAGTCGCCGGTGCCCGGGGTGCCGGGATTTGGGTTGGTTTGGTTCAAAACCGAAAGAATATCGCGAAGCTGGGATTTGACGTCTTGCAATTCGCCGTCCGAAGCTTGGGTCGATCGCGCGGCGAGCTCGACTTGTTGGGCAAGATTGATGATATCGGAAACGTCTTGGTAGTCGGCGAATGCGAAGCTGGAGCAGAAGCTTGCCAGCAAAAGACTTAGAATCGATTTTTTCATAAAATTTCCCCTCGAACTTGAGATCCGGTCTCAAGGTTGGTGTTACAAGGCAACCGACGCTAGCCAGCTGCAAGGGGAAAGCCAAGAAAATCTGGCGTCAGAAAGCGCCGCAGCCCAAAGCCCTAGGGGCAAGCAAATTTTAACGGTTCGAGGCCTGCTTAGGCTCTTGGTATTTGGGTTTCAATTCGCCACGATGACACATGTAGCAAGTGGCCTTAGGGCCTTTTTTGCCATCCATGCCGGAATCGATCAGCAGCTGGGTCAGCTTCATATGCTCCTTGGCGACTTTGAACTCCATCTTTTGGTCGGACTTGAAGTTTTCCGGGTTGTGGCAGGTCGTGCAATTGACGCCCAGTTGGCGAGAAATGACGATCATGGTTTCGCGCATCAGCTCCTCTTCGGATTTGATTTTGGCGGCGGTCTGCGCCGAAGCGGGGACTGCTTGGAAAAGAAGCGAAAACACGATTGGAATAATCATTCTAACCTCTTGTGATGAGTGAAGTTTAGCCAGATCAGGCACGCCCCAGCAAGCACGAATTTTTTTGACAGTTTTGGAGCGCAAAGTTACCCCTTAAAGGTCTCAAAAAAATCGACGAAAGGGATGTTTCATGTCCAACACTCCACAAATTCGGAAGCTTGCTGATTTGGCCACTTTGGTGTCATTGAGCAAACGCCGCGGCTTCGTTTTTCAAAGTTCAGAAATCTATGGCGGTCTTGGCAGTTGCTGGGATTATGGTCCGCTGGGTTCTTTGATGAAGCTCAACGTGAAGCGCGCTTGGTGGAATGCGATGACTCGCAGACCGGATATGGTGGGTCTGGATGCCGCGATCTTGATGCATCCAACAGTTTGGAAAGCATCCGGTCACGTCGATGGTTTTTCGGATCCTTTGGTCGATTGCAAAGACTGTAAAACCCGTTTCCGCGCGGATAACACGGATTCTTACATCAACGAAAAGAAATGCCCGAACTGTGGATCCAAAAATCTGTCCGAGCCGCGCAACTTCAATTTGATGTTCAAGACCCATATGGGTCCGTTGGAAGATTCGGGTTCTGTCGTGTATCTGCGTCCAGAAACGGCGCAAGGTCACTATGTGAACTTTTTGAACTGCCAAGCTTCGTCTCGTTACAAAATTCCATTCGGGATTGCAGCGATCGGTAAATCCTTCCGGAACGAAATCACTCCGGGGAACTTTATTTTCCGCACGCGTGAATTCGAACAGATGGAAATGCAATATTTTGTCAAACCGGGTTCGGACGAGCAGTGGTTTGAAACTTGGAAAGAGATCCGTTGGGGTTTCTACAAGCGCTACGGTATCAAGATGGACAATCTTCGCTTCCATCCGCACGGCCCGACCGAGCTTGCGCACTATGCGAAAGCGGCTTTCGATATTCAGTATCTGTTCCCCATGGGCTGGAGCGAACTGGAAGGCATCCACAACCGCTCGAACTTCGATCTGACTCAGCATACGAAATTCTCTGGCAAGCAGCTGGAATACTTCGACGAAGCATCGAAGGAAAAGTTCATTCCGTTTGTGATCGAAACCGCAGTTGGTTGCGATCGCTTGTTCTTGGCTTTCATGTGCGATGCTTACCGCGAAGAGGTCACAGTCGACGAAAAAGGCCAAGAAGACGTGCGCGTTGTGTTGGGTTTCCATCCGGAAATCGCGCCGATCAAGGCTGCGGTCTTGCCGCTGTCAAAGAAGCCAGAACTGCAGGGCATTTCTGAAAAATTGCGTGATCAAATCGCTGAAGAGTTCGACGTTTTGTACGACGAAAGCGGATCGATCGGAAAACGCTACCGTCGTCAGGATGAAATCGGGACTCCGTTCTGCGTGACGGTCGATTTCGACACCTTGAACGACAATGCGGTCACCATCCGCCACCGCGATACCATGAAGCAAGATCGCGTGCCGCTGGATCAAGTGAACCACTATATCGCAGCCGGAATCCGTAAATTCTAAAAAAAGGTACGCCGTACCTTTTGTCACCACGGGTCATCAACTTCACAAGGAGACTGAAGAGATGCAAGCAACGACGACAACAAACCAAGGAACAAAAACTCAGATTCCTTCCAAGTTTGTTTATTTTTTTGCGGCTGGAGAGGCCGAAGGCAACGCCGGGATGAAAAACATCTTGGGCGGTAAAGGGGCGAACCTGGCTGAAATGACTGCTTTGGGATTGCCGGTGCCTCCGGGCTTTACGATTTCAACCGAAGTGTGCACGCACTACTACGAAAATGGCGGAAGCCTTCCGGACTGGGTGAAGCCCTCCGTGGAATCTGCCATGAAGCGGGTTGAAGACAAGATCGGAAAAAAATTCGGCGATGTCAGCAATCCTCTTCTCTTCTCGGTTCGCTCGGGCGCGCGCGCTTCGATGCCGGGGATGATGGACACGATTTTAAATCTTGGCTTGAACGACCAAACGGTCGAAGGCTTGGCGAAATCTTCGAACAACCCACGCTTTGCTTGGGATTCTTATCGCCGCTTTATCCAAATGTATTCGGACGTGGTGATGGGCATGAACTCATCCATGCTCGAAGTGACCTTGGAAGATCTGAAAGACGAAAAAGGCTACAAGTTGGACACCGAAATGACGGTTGAAGATTTGAAGCACCTCTCAAAAAAATTCAAAGAGCTGGTCCGTCAAAGCACCGGCCAAATTTTCCCAAATGAACCTTGGGAACAGCTGTGGGGAGCCATCTCGGCCGTTTTCCGTTCTTGGAATACAGCCCGTGCGATCACTTACCGCGAGCTGCATGACATCCCGGCTGCTTGGGGAACTGCGGTGAACGTGCAGTCCATGGTCTTCGGAAACATGGGCGACGATTCGGCAACGGGTGTGGCGTTCACGCGTGATCCGTCGACCGGCGAAAAGAAATTCTACGGCGAGTTCTTGATCAATGCTCAGGGTGAAGATGTGGTGGCGGGAATTCGCACTCCGCAACCGATCACCAAAATCGATGCGGCAAAATCCGGCCTGAAATCGCTGGAAGAGGCGATGCCCAACAGCTACGCCCAGCTGGTCGAGATCTACAAGAAATTGGAAAAGCATTACCGCGATATGCAAGATATCGAGTTCACCATCGAGAAGAACAATCTCTGGATGTTGCAAACCCGAAACGGCAAGCGCACGGCGAAAGCGGCTTTGTCGATTGCTTGTGACATGATCGATGAAAAACTGATCAGCGAAGAAGAGGCGTTGATGCGAATTGATCCGGCAAGTTTGGATCAGCTTCTGCATCCAACTTTGGATCCGAAAGCCGAGCGCACGGTTTTGGCAAAAGGCCTGCCGGCAAGTCCGGGTGGTGTTTTTGGTCAAATCGTTTTCTCGTCCGAAGAAGCGGTCGAATGGAAAGAAAAAGGCAAGAAAGTCATCTTGGTGCGGGTTGAAACTTCGCCAGAAGACATCGCCGGAATGGTCGCAGCCCAAGGGATTTTGACGACTCGTGGGGGGATGACCTCGCACGCGGCCGTCGTCGCGCGTGGCATGGGTAAATGCTGTGTCGCCGGCTGTGGTGACATCGATATCGATTACCGAAATGAAACCATGAAGGTGAAGGGCTACGTCTTGAAAAAAGGCGACGTCATCACTTTGGATGGCGGAACCGGTGAAGTCTTTATGGGTGAAATCAAAACGGTCGAGCCGAAATTGGATGGCACTTTTGATCGCGTGATGAAGATGGCTGACGGTCTTCGAAAGTTGAAGATTCGCACCAATGCGGACACTCCGAAAGATGCGGAAACGGCGAAGAACTTTGGTGCCGAAGGCATCGGTCTTTGCCGAACCGAGCATATGTTCTTTGGGGCTGATCGCATCGATGCCGTTCGCGAGATGATCTTGGCTGAAAACAAAGACGAGCGGTCGCGCGCGTTGACGAAGCTTCTGCCGATGCAGCGTGCGGACTTTACGGCCTTGTTTAAAATTATGAAGGGTTATCCAGTGACCATTCGTCTTCTGGATCCGCCATTGCATGAATTTGTGCCTCACACGGACGAAGAGATCATCGAGCTTTCAAAGCGGATCAATCACGATGTCGAGCGTCTGCGCACCAAGGTTCGCGGTTTGCACGAGTTCAATCCGATGTTGGGTCACCGTGGTTGCCGTTTGGCGATCACTTACCCAGAGATCTACGAAATGCAGGTTCGCGCCATTGCCGAAGCCGCTTCCGATGTGGTGAAGGGTGGCGAAAAGCTGATCCCTGAAATCATGATCCCGCTGGTCGGCATGGAAAAAGAGCTCGAAGTTTTGCGCCAGTTGACGGTTGCGACTGTTGAAAAAGTGCAAAAAGAAAAAGGCATCAAGTTCGAATACCTGGTCGGAACCATGATCGAGCTTCCGCGTGCGGCGGTGACCGCCGACGCGATCGCCGAGCAAGCCGAATTCTTCAGCTTCGGAACGAACGACCTGACGCAGACGACGCTGGGGCTCTCTCGAGATGACTCGGGACGATTCCTGCAAAGCTATGTCAGCCAAGGAATCTTGCCGAAAGATCCATTTGTGACCATCGACAAAGTCGGTGTCGGTCACTTGGTGAAACTGGCCACAGACCTGGGCCGTCGCACGAAACCGAATTTGAAAGTCGGCATCTGTGGCGAGCACGGCGGCGATCCCGAATCGGTGGAATTCTTCCATTCAGTGGGGCTGGATTACGTCAGCTGCTCTCCGTACCGCGTGCCGATTGCCCGATTGGCGGCAGCACGGGCGGCGATTCAATCCCGAAAGACCCAGCACTAATCCTGCATGGGTCTGAAGCCACAAAAGGTGTTTGGATGAAAACTTTCACGGCCAAGCAGTTTTACATTTTTGTCGCCGCCTGGGTGGCCGTGCTGGCCATTTCGGCTTGGCATCCGAAAGAGTCTCTGACTTGGCTTTTGGAAGTGGCACCGGTGCTGATCGCGATCCCGCTGCTTTGGAAAACTCGAGAGAAATTTCCGTTACCTCGTTACATCATGTTCTGGATCTTTGTTCATGGCGTGGTCTTGATGGTGGGCGGGCATTACACCTACGCCGAAGTGCCTTTCGGATTTTGGCTGCGGGATTTTCTGGGCTTCGAGCGCAATCCTTATGATCGCATCGGGCATCTTCTGCAGGGATTTGTGCCGGCCCTGATTGCGCGTGAAATTTTAATTCGCCAAGCAAAGATGACCTCGAAGGCCTGGCTGTTTTTCTTAACGGTCACGGTCTGTATGGGCATCAGCATGACCTACGAATTTATCGAATGGGCCGTCGCTTTGATCATGAATCAAGAATCCGACGCCTTCTTGGGAACCCAGGGCGACGTTTGGGACACGCAGTGGGATATGTTCCTGGCAACCTGCGGGGCAATTGCAGCACAGCTGGTGTACCGCAGAAAAAATGACTGAGTTGTCGAATCTCTCGACAGAATTTTTCTAAGTCCTTCAAACCAAAGCGGGAATTATGGTGCGTTTATCTTTCCGGTAAACGACGTGCGTGCATTTTCAAAGGCAAATTTCTTAGTCCGGTTATTTTTGTTTTTACCAAACAAACCAAACAGGAGACTTTAATTATGAAATACTTTTTCTTGATGATCACGATGAGTTTTGCCATGTCAGCGAATGCCGAATATTTGGCGGAGTATGTGCGGCTTTTCCGGTCTTTCCGTACGGTCGAAATTTGCGAGTATGCATACTTGGGTTACTCTTCGGCGATCAGTTCAAAGAATCGCAAGGCTCTTGAAGTCATGCAAGCCGTCGGTGGAGATTCGAACTGTTACGAATTCACCAGCGGGCAAATGACTCTTGAATCCCGAGGTTCACTGTCACAATACTGGTCATGTGGACAGCTGAGCTTAAGCGAGAAATGCTCAATGAGCGCCGGCAAGGCGTCACTGGATCAACGCAATTGATGACAAAAAAAGACGGGCCCCATTTCTGGACGCCCGTCCAGCAGTACGAAGACGTTCTTTTCTAACGCATCTTTTCCGTTGCGCAACGGAATTCAGTTTTGTTTTCTGATCGTGGATCGTGGATCGTGGATCGTGGATCGGACGTCAATGGTGTTTGCGTGGCGGACCGAAAACAGCCGGTTGAGAGTGGGCGATCAAGAGCAAGTGAATAAATTTTCCTACACAAGAAGAGGGCGCTGAAATTTTTTAGGCCAAGAGATCGATCCAAAATTTTGCGTCAGAGGAAAATAAATTCTTGACGAGTGTTTGGGTGATTTTCCTCATTCACATTCTGCGCAAATGAAGGGTGCGTATTGCACGCATATGGCTTCATATTCTGCATTTACAAAGAGCTCATTTCCAAAAACATCTCTGGAGATATCTGATTTTAAAACTTCCTGGAGAGCGAATTCTAAGACCAAAAAATTCAGTTTTAAAACCAATGGTATGTT